>JAKFCE010000090.1:0-10368 GCA_036676905.1 Chitinophagaceae bacterium | reverse complement strand
GGATCAGTGTATTGGCCGGGTTCCGCAGTTCAAAGGTCGTTGTGTTCAGCGTGGCCTGGTCAATAGCCTGGTTAAAGGTCGCGGTAATGGTGGCTGTTGTTACCACGGCGCTTGCCCCGCTTGCCGGCGTATTGGTTGTTATGGTCAGCGCGTTGGCTGCCACGGTGGTAAAGCTCCAGGTGTGATCGGCTGCCATGGCATTTCCTGAAGGATCCTTGATCCTTGGATCGGTGGATCCTCCCTTCAGGGTGGCTGTATAAACGGTTGAGTTGGCCAGTGCAGCTGAGGGCGTTAAGGTTGCTACTCTCGTGGTTGCGTTATAGGTGACGGCTCCGGGAATCAGGGTATTGGCTGCATTGCGGAGCTCAAAGGTTGTTGTATTCAGTGTTGCCTGGTCAATGGCCTGGTTGAAGGTAGCGGTAATGGTAGCTGTGGTGGCCACTGCGCTTGCTCCGTTTGCCGGTGTACTGGCCGTGATGGTGATCGGGGTGGCTGCCACGGTGGTAAAGCTCCAGGTGTGATCGGCTGCCATGGCATTTCCTGAAGGATCTTTGATCCTTGGATCGGTGGTTCCTCCCTTGAGGGTGGCGGTATAAACGGTTGAGTTGGCCAGTGCAGCTGACGGGGTTAAGGTTGCTACTCTTGTGGTTGCGTTATAGGTGATGGCTCCGGGAATCAGGGTATTGGCTGCATTGCGGAGCTCAAAGGTTGTTGTGTTCAGTGTTGCCTGGTCGATTGCCTGGTTGAAGGTGGCGGTAATGGTAGCTGTGGTTGCCACGGCGCTTGCTCCGTTTGCCGGGGTACTGGCCGTGATGGTGATCGGGGTGGCTGCCACGGTGGTAAAGCTCCAGGTATAATCCGCTGCCAGGGCGTTTCCTGCTGCATCTTTGATCCTTGGATCGGCAGCTCCTCCCTTGAGGGTGGCGGTATAAACAGTTGAGTTTGCCAGTGCAGCCGACGGGGTCAGGGTGGCTACGCGCGTTGTTGCGTTATAGGTGATGCTTGCCGGAACCAGGGTATTTGCTGCATTGCGCAGTTCAAAGGTTGTATTGTTCAGGCTTGCCTGGTCGATGGTCTCGCTCAGGGTTGCCGTGATGGCGGTATTTATTGCTACCCCGGTTGCTGCGCTGGCGGGCGTGCTGGCCGTTACGGTCGGCGGCGTTTCATCGGGGGCGGTGTTGGTGGTAAAGACCACGTCCACCCAGTAGTTGCTGGCATTATAGGATTGGGTGGGGAAGGCGGTGGCATTGGTATAATTATACACCCCGTTGGCTTCGGTTGTGCTGTTGGCCAGGGCTTCCAGCGGGCCGTTGATCACCGCGTTGGTGAAGTAGTTTGGACTAAAGGAATAACGGCCTGTAGGGGTATGATAGGATGCGATGTAAACGGTTCCCGCGGTAATGGCAACGGGCGTGGCAAAAAGTACCTGCTGCCATCCGGACGCTGTTTCATTGGTGAAGGTCGCCCTTGCCAGAAGAGTGCCGGTCCTGGACCACAGGTTACCGGTATGTGTTCCTGTATTGCCGGTGCTTTTATGGTACCGGATCCCGGTAATGAAACCATTTACAGATGCGCGGAATTTGACACCCAGTTCCACGGGGTCGGTATCGGGGTCGGCGGCTCCCGCAATCACTGTAGGAGCCCAGATCGATGCGGTGGTTTGGCTGCTTCCGCTTATGCTAACTGTAATGGCATTTGCCGAAGGCGCTGTCCCCGGCGTTTCGGTATTGCCGCTGTTATCCACTGCCCGTGATTTGATCGTCACGGTGCCTGCCGCAGCAGGTGTCCATGAGTATGACCAGCTGCTGGTCCCTGCAGCTCTCACCCAGCTTGTACCGCCGTCAGTTGATACGTCAACACCGGATACTACGCCTCCGCCGGTATCAGTAGAAGAGCCGCTGATGCTGACTGCAGTTCCTGCAGCAAGGCTTGCCCCGTTCAGCGGAGTATTGATCGCAGACGTTGGTTTCAGAAGATCACTGGTCGTCGTCCCCGGTACGAGATCACTTTGTAATGATCCCGGCTGCACGCCCATGTCAGAGAACAGGTTAACGGTGGCCTGCTGCATGTCTTTATGGGGGGCCGCGCTGCCCCTGTCATGATTCCCATCCAGGCCCCATGACCATTGTACGGTGCCGGCACCAAAAACCAGGGCCCCGCTGGAATGCGTATACAAGGATAATTCATGCGTTTCGCCCGCCAGGAAGGTGCTTGAAAGCGCCTGCCGGTTAGTAGGGTAACTGCTTGCATATGCGGCTTGTTTTGCATCCCATTCATATCCCAGAGTGCCACTGGTGAAAGTAACGGATTGACCGGTTCCCAGGTTTGATATGCTGGTGTTCCTCCAGAATGGCAAAGTTCTGTAAGCCGATGATACGGTGATCGATCCGGTGGCGTCCACCCAGCTGATTTGCCCCGTTAATGAGTTTTCCGGTTTACAGCCGTCGGCATTTGAATACGCACAGCCGTCACGCCACAAACCGGTCCAGGTATTTGCCAGAGGATCGCATTTGTTTCCGCAAACGTTTTCTCCGAGAGTCCCTTCCTTATAGCAAACAAGAGTTCGATATGGAGTATTGGTTCCGTCGATGCTGTTTTCCCAGCGCGTTTTCCAATAAACTTCATTGCCGCTAAAAAATCCAAGGTGTACCCCCTGGTTGCGGGCGTTTTCAAATTTGGTCCTTGCGGCTGCCGACCAGTATTCATCATGGCCTACGGAAAGCAGCACCTTATGTTTGGCGGGGGTTATGGCAGTCGGATCCCTGTCCATGTCCACATCGGTCGTATAACTCACATCATAACCGTTTCTTTCCATCCAGCGGACCATCGGATATTCGGCATTAAAGAACCAGTCCTCACCCGGCCCGCCCCCGCCGCCGCCATCACGGGTAATAAAGGGTCGGTTGTAGCTTATTTTAACCGCCCGTCCGCCAGGGTAACTGGTTGTTCCGGTATAAAAACTATTATTCCCGTACACATTATATGCCTGCCAGGTGGCATCCGACGTTTTGAAAAGCATACTTGCATTTCTTGCATCATCCCTGACTACAAATACAATATGGCTGGACCGGGTATTATTATCAGAGCGGGTCAGCTTCGCAATATATATTCCCGAAACGGCAGTTGAAGGGATAGCCCAGGAGGCTGATTCTGCCCAGTTGCCGCAATCAACCAGACCGGTGCTGGCATTTGTTAAGGGTAAGGGCTGGTTAACGCCTGTGAAAGTTCCCAGGTCAACAATCTGTCGGGCACCGGCGCCTGCGTAATAGCCTATCCGGTATATCCTGATTCCAAAGGGAGCTCCCCCATCTGAATTGATCTTGAAACGAACCGTGTTCCCCTTATTGACACTCATTTCGGTAGCAAAACCCTGGAGGGACAAGTCCCCTGCACCAGCAATGTCCCACGCACTTTTTGGACTTCCGGCGAGCATGTTTTCTGCCACTATCGGATTTTGTGCCCGCGCCTGTGGGATGCCCAGCATAGTAAGGATGATCCATGCTGAAAGAATAATCAAAAATTGCGCGGAAGATCTGCGGATATTTCTTGAAATGAATGAAATGGAAAGGCGACTTCTTTCCCCATCTCTTAGAGTAGAGTTTAAAATCATACGGATGCGGTTTAAATCAGACTCAGAATTACAACAGATCTCACAGCTGCTGTATTAAACAGATAGTTGTTCGGTATAGGGCTTGAATGGGCGGATGATGATAAGTCACAGAACCGCCCGACGTATACAGGAAATTTTCTTACTTAAATATAAATCTTATTTTTTCTGCGATATGATAATATGGAAATCTGTTACCGCTCAGATATTTCTTCCCATCACAAATGCCATAAAATTCTGGGCAGATATTTCTCAAATCAGGGTATTGCAGATCATTTGTGCATGGACATTTTCACAACACATTGTTTTATATGTGAATCCGGTACAAGCCTGATTTGTATAAACATTTCTCTCATCAAAAGCTTTTATTGCTTGATAGCTCCCGCTTTTGGCGGGCTTACCTGTCTCTTCAATAAAGATTGTGTAAATTTCCAATACTATGTCCAAACTGCTTTCCCAGCCCGGGTCAAAAGAAATGGTGTTTAAAGACGAAGTAACCACCAAATTTGACCTTTATAACAGCCTTTTTCTCACTTTACCCTTTTATGCGGTAAAATACACGGGTCTGGCCCTGCCCTATTTTTTAAATCATTGCGAAGAAGGAGCCCGCAAACATCTGAGTCCCGAAGAGATCATCAGCAGCTTCTTTAGTAAGCAAAACGGGCTTACCGACGAGAAAGAGCTCAGTAATCTGCTGTTTCTTTTCATCCAGTACATCGAACGCCAGGTGGTATTGTTTGATGCGGTTGAGGATGCTGCCTACTCGAAAATTAACGTGGGCGACGAAGCCAGTTCGCTGGATAACCTGATGAGCAGGGCCATGGAAGATGATCAGCTGAATGACCGGATCAGGGCCGCATTAAAAGAGTTTAAACTCCGCCTGGTACTCACTGCACATCCCACGCAATTCTACCCCGGACCGGTTTTAGGGATCATGACCGACCTGACCAATGCCATAAAAGAGAATGACATCAAAGCGATCAGCCTGCTGCTGCAACAACTCGGGAAAACGCCGTTTTTTAAGAAAGAAAAGCCCAGCCCCGTTGATGAGGCCGTCAGCCTGACCTGGTATCTCGAGAACATCCTTTACCAAACCGCATCCGATGTTCACGGAAACCTGGAGGAGGTCTTTAAACTGCACCTGGGTAATCACAGCCTGATCGAACTGGGCTTCTGGCCCGGCGGCGACCGCGACGGTAATCCCTTCGTGACGGCCGATACCACGCGGGACGTTTCTTATTTTCTGCGCAAGGCCTTATTCAGATGTTACTACCGCGATTTCAGGAATATGAAACGACGGCTTACCTTCAAGGGAATAGAAAGCTACATGGCCATTCTCGAAGAGATGATCTTTCGGAATGCTTTTGAAGCCCAGCCGGAAAAGAGAGACATCAAAGAAGAGCTGCTGCGAAATCTGCGCGCCATCAAACAGGTGCTCATTCACGATCACAACAGCTTATTTATTGATGTGGTTGAAGACATGATCTGGAAGGTGAAGCTTTTCGGCTGTCATTTTGCCTCCCTCGATATCCGCCAGGATAGCAGAGTACTCAGAAAACTTTTTGAAGAGTGCATGTCTGCTGATCAGGTGCAGGACAAAATAACCGCCGGCTATTCCCAACTCTCCGAAGCAGAAAAACTGGCAGCCATACCGCTAAAAAGCGCCGATCTGAGATCTTATGAACACTTTGAAGAGTTGAGTAAAGACAGCCTGGATACGATCCGGCTGATCAGGGATCTTCAAAAGCATAATGGCAAAAGGGCCTGTCACCGCTTTATCATCAGCAATTGCCAGAAAGCCTCCGATATCCTGCAATTAATGCAGTTGTTTTTATGGAGCGGCTGGGAAAAAGATGAACTCGACATTGACTTTGTTCCGCTCTTTGAAACCATCGACGATCTGAAGGTGGCGGATGAAGTGATGCGGAGCCTGTACCAGCATCCCGTCTACCAGCAGCACCTCTTGCGCAGAAAGAACCGGCAGGTGATCATGCTGGGATTTTCCGACAGCACTAAAGACGGCGGATACCTGATGGCTAACTGGTCTATCTACGAGGCCAAAGCCGGCTTAACGGCCGTATCAAGGGAGAACGGAATAGACCTGGCATTTTTCGACGGACGGGGTGGTCCGCCTGCCCGGGGAGGCGGTAAAACACATAAGTTTTATGCTTCCTTCGGTAAGGATGTGGCGAATAAGCAGATCCAGGTCACTGTGCAGGGACAAACCATCAGTTCCCATTTCGGCACCTTTGAAAGCTCTGCCAATAACATGGAGCAACTCATTCACGCCGGCATTACATCTGCCTTAGAAAAACAAAACGCCGATACCATGGATAAAAGGGAGCGGGCTTTGTTCGCAGAAATGGCCGGCCAGAGTTACGATTCATTCATGGCGCTGCGAAAGCATCCCCTGTTTTTGAAATTCCTGGAGGTTCAAAGTCCTTTAAAAATGCTGTCGCAGATCAACATCAGCAGCCGTCCTGTTAAGAGGAACACCGAAAGTGAGCTGAAACTGGAAGACCTGCGTGCCATCAGCTTCGTAACTTCCTGGAGCCAGCTCAAGCAAAATATTCCCGGCTTCTATGGTGTGGGTACTGCTTTGAAATACATGAAAGATCATGGTGACTGGAAAGAGGTGAAAGCTTTATACAGGCAGTCCAGCTTCTTCAAAACCGTGATCGATAACTGTATCATGTCTATGAGTAAGGCTGATTTCAGGATCACCGCCTACCTCGAACACGACCCAACCTTTGGAACTTTCTGGAAGCTTTTGAAATCAGAGTACGATCTCACCGAATTGCTCGTGCTTGACCTGACAGATACCAAAGTACTGATGGAAAAATACCCCGTCGAAAAGCAGTCCATATTCCTGCGCGAAAAGATCACTTTGCCGCTGGTCATCATCCAGCGCTACGGCATCATCAAAAGCCTTGACCCAAATAGCAGCGAAGAGCAAAAGGCGGTTTATGATAAATTGATCCTGAGAACAGTTTACGGAATCGTAAATGCGGCAAGGAATTCGGCCTGAGGGGGATTTGAAGATTTGGAAATTTGATAATTTGAAGATTAAGCTCGTAGATTATGGAAAGATTAAAAACTCTGAAAAAATTATCTTGCTTTTGCTGTATGAGTGTTTTCCTGCTGATTGGCGGCCGGGCACAATCCCAAACCGCAGATAAAACGGATTACCGGGAAATTCATCGCCCCCAGTTTCATTTTACACCCCAGGCTTTCTGGATGAACGATCCGAACGGAATGGTTTATCATAAAGGCGTTTACCATCTCTTTTACCAGCACTATCCTGAAAGCAGTGTCTGGGGCCCCATGCACTGGGCCCATGCCACCAGTAAAGATCTTCTGCATTGGGAACATAAGCCCATTGCCTTGTTCCCGGATAGCCTCGGTTATATCTTCTCAGGCAGTGCCGTTGCCGATGTGAACAATACCAGTGGCTTCGCAAAAAAAGGCGAAACTCCGCTGGTGGCCATCTTTACCCATCATGATCCCCTTGGGGAAAAAGAGAAAAAGACCGATTACCAGAACCAGAGCCTGGCTTACAGCCTTGACGACGGAAATACCTGGGTAAAATATGCAGGCAACCCCGTGCTTAAAAACCCCGGCATTGTCGACTTTCGCGATCCCAAGGTCATGTGGTACGAAAAAGGAAAAAAGTGGCTCATGACCTTAGCCACCAAAGACCGGATCACCTTTTATTCCTCTCCCGATCTGAAAAGCTGGAAGCGGGAAAGTGAATTCGGGGAGAAGGCCGGCGCCCATGGCGGCGTGTGGGAATGTCCGGACTTGTTTCCCTTGGAAGTTGAGGGTAAGACCGTATGGGTGTTGCTGGTGAGCATAAACCCCGGCGGACCCAACGGCGGTTCGGCAACCCAGTATTTTACCGGTGATTTTGACGGTTCGAAATTTACTCCTCACAGTACCGACACCCGCTGGATAGATTGGGGAACGGATAATTACGCCGGCATCACCTGGTCGGGTACGGCAAAAAGAAAGATCTTTTTAGGATGGATGAGCAACTGGCAGTATGCGAACATGGCGCCAACGGATCCGTGGCGCAGTGCCATGACCATCCCACGGGAACTGAGCCTGAAGAGGGTCGGCAGGGATTACTTCCTGGCTTCAGAGCCGGTTAAGGAATTCAATAAGATCGTTTCTGTCAGGAAGAATATTTCCTCCTCCGTAGTAAAAACCAGCCTTGATCTTTCTGATCATGTAAAGGACTTCAACAGCCAGTACATCTTAAAATTCAGCAGTCCGCAAATTGCTGATTTCTCTATCGTCCTTTCGAATGCGCGTGGCGAAGAGCTGATTGTTGGCTACGAAAAGCAGTCGAACCGCTATTATATCGACCGGAGCAGATCCGGCAAAAAGAATTTCGAGATCGGCTTTGCCAAAAAGCATTTCGGACCGCGGATTTCTGACTCTGCCGCCATGAACCTGGTCTTGCTGGTTGATGTAAGCTCTGTTGAATTATTCGCAGATAACGGTCTTTCGGTAATGACGGACATTTTTTTTCCTAACCAGCCAATGAATAAACTTTCGCTGAAATCTTCCGAAGGGATGAAGTTTAACGCTATTACGGTATCGAAGGTGGAAAGTATCTGGAAATGATCACAAGGGTTCCCTTAGGCCCTGTTGCGTTTCATTTCAATTAAAATTATTTATCTTCAATCATATTTTAAAAAGGTACGATGAAAATTAGATTGTCCATCCTTGCCATCCTGTGTACTGCCCTGCTGGCCGGGAATAAAGCTGAAGGTCAGGTCCATTCTTTTGATGCCGGGCTGCGTTTCCAGAAATCTGCCGGCCTGTATTTCGAGAACGGTTTAACCGGCCAATATCACCTCAGCAACCGCTGGGTACTTGGAGCCAGCTATATCAGCAGCCGCCTGGGTTCTGCAATAGGCAGCAATGCCATCAGGCAGGATAACCTGATCCTCTCCGGCAGCTACCTTTTCCGGCCCGGGAAATCCCTCAAACCTTTTGTGCGCGCCAATGCAGGATATTTTATGGCGGATTATGAGGATGAACTATTTGGCGATCTGCCGCAAAGTTCAGCCATCGCCTCGGCAGATGCCGGCCTGGTCTATTCCTTCAAAAGCCCGCTTAAAATCAATCTTTCTTTAGGTTATAATGCCATCACCGGCTCAGGCGACCAGGGCGCCGGAACCCTGTATCCCATCTTCTACCAGACAAGCGTCACCTGGAACTTCGCCAAAACTCTTAGAGAATCAGCTTCAGCATACCAAAAGGAATAGATATGAAAAAAATATTACTGCTTTTGCTGGTCATCCTGATCCTTGCCGCCTGCAGCAAAGAACCTTCCATCGACGATACCATGCTGGACAGTGGCCTGTATTTCGATCAGTCCATCTACGAGCCCGAAAAATACCTGGTATCGGCGTTCAATCCCAGCCCCACGCCCGAAGAAGCCTTAAAGCCCGTGATCATCACCATCCACGGTTATGGAGCCACCACCTTTGAGTGGGATGAATTTCGTAGCTGGGCGGGTAACCGGGATGATTTCCAGATCTCCCAGGTATTGCTTGGCGGCCATGGCCGCGACTACCAGAGCTTCAAAAGTTCCACCTGGAAGGACTGGCAAAAACCGATCATGGAGGAGTATCAGAAACTCGAGCAACAGGGTTATAAAAATATCAGCCTGGCCGGTTCTTCTACCGGCAGCACCCTGATCATGGAAATGCTGGCCAGCGGCTACTTTGATCAGCGCCTCAAGCCGAAGCATGTCTTTTTGATCGATCCCATAATCGTTCCTTCCAACCGGTTATTGTCCATCGCCCATGTGGTTGGACCTTTTGTCGGCTATACCACCGTAACAAACACCGGGGGCGAGGAAAAATTCTACTATAACTTCCGCCCCCAGGAAACGCTGAATGAACTGCGTAAAGTGATCAACAAAGTGCGCCGGGACCTGGAAGACGGCATTAAACTGCCCGCCGAAACCACGGTGCGGGTTTTCAAAGCCGATAAGGACAATGTTGCCGATCCGGTCAGTGCGGTGCTGATCTACAAAGGCATCAAGACAGATAACGGTGCGGCCATCAGGGTGGACATGGTGCCCTCCCGCATTCATGTTTTCACGCGACTAAACCTCCGCTCTGAAGCGCCTTCGGCGAAAGATATTGAAAATCAGCGTACCGCTTTTACCGAAATTGCAGCGGAGCTTTTGAGATAGAGGATTTAGTATAAACAGGAAGAACCACCTACGCTCTTTTGTATCAGCGGGGTCTCTCGCAGAGCACCCTGCTGGGATAGGAGCATAATCCCACACTACCTCAGCGTCATCTCGACAAACAAAAGATCAAAGAGTTCACCACCGATTACACAGAAAACACAGATTAAAATCCGTGGCCATGTGAAATCAGTGGTGAAAAAACAGAAATTCAGAACACAGCACCGAACCACAAATTAAAACCATTTAAATCCCTGGCGAGTTTAGCGCCCTTGCTTTATCATGCCCAATGATCTTTAAATCTGTGGTGAACCCTTTTTTCTCTTTTTTAAACCACACACCCCCATTCCCTCAAACCTGCATCCCCCTCATTTGTAGTTTTAATATAAATCCTCAGCCATGAAATACAGAACCTTAGGCAAAACAAGCCAGCAGCTTTCCGCCATCGGGCTGGGCTGCATGAGCATGAGCCATGCATATGGCCAGCCTGACGATGAAGAGTCCATCGCGACCCTGCACCGGGCGCTCGACCTCGGGATCAACTTCTGGG
>JAKFCE010000089.1:0-3143 GCA_036676905.1 Chitinophagaceae bacterium | reverse complement strand
CTACGGCGTGAACTCGGGGCTAATCTTCGCCAACCCACTCAGCGGTATCCGAGCAGTTTTCAAAAAACCGAAAAAACAGAACATGGCGGCCCTGCGACCAGAAGAGCTAACGGAGCTTATGGTTGCAATCGCAAACGCCAGCATCAAAAGAACGACGCGCTGCCTGATCGAGTGGCAGCTACACACCATGACACGCCCCGCGGAAGCTGCAACCACTCGCTGGGCCGACATCGATTTCGACAAGAAGGCCTGGACGATTCCCCCTGAGCGCATGAAAAAACGCCGCGCGCACATCATCCCCCTGACAGAGCAAGCTCTTGCTCTGCTGGAGACGATCAAGCCCTACAGCGGACACCGGGAGTACGTTTTTCCAGCCGACAGAGATCCACGGACTCACTGCAACAGCCAGACAGCCAATATGGCCCTAAAACGCATGGGATTTGAGGGCCGACTGGTCAGCCACGGCATGCGCTCCATGGCCAGCACTATTCTAAACGAGGAAGGATGGGAACCAGAGTTGATCGAGGTCGCGCTGGCTCATGTCGACAAGGACGAGGTACGCAGCGCCTACAACCGCGCGGATTACGTGGAGCGAAGACGCCCTATGATGATCTGGTGGAGCGAACACATCCAGCAAGCTGCTACTGGCAGCTTGTCTGTCTCAGCACTTCAGGCAACCCGAGGATTGAAAGTCGTATCAATGCGCTGAGCACCCACTTCCACTCTCGTCCTAGGCAATGTAGCAACAGCAGGTTCGTGCGGCCGATGGCAATCCGGCCGACCTAGTAGATGTCAAGAAGCTACTAGACCACGACTACCAGGAACAGCGCGACCGCCTGCTCTCCCCTGACGAAATCCGCGAGCTGCACAATATCTTCGCCCGCCTGGAGTACGGCTACGACGCCCTGCCCGCCGGCCAGAAGTACTCAGGCATCTGCCCGATCAATCCTCGTGTGCAGTGCGCAATGTGGATCTGCCTGAGCCCCCCTGTCGTATCGGCGAACTGCTCAAGGCCGAATGGCACCATGTGTCTAGACAAAGGCACCTGGTTCATCCCGGCCGAAGCCACCAAGGGACACAAAGGCAAACGTCAGGATCACCACGTTTTTCTCTCACCGCTCGCGATGATGCAATTCAAACGTCTGCACGCAGAAACCGGGCACACAGCTTTCTGCTTCCCTGCCAAGGACGAGCGCAGCCACATCAACACCAAGACCGTGAGCAAACTTATAGGCGACCGACAAGTGCCGCTTCAAAAATCGCAGCAAGCCCCTTGCTGGCCGCCACCATAACGATTCGCTGATGCTGGGCAAAGGAGCCAATGGGGAGTGGACACCGCATGACCTCCGCCGCACTGGCGCGACGATGATGCAGTAACTGAGTGTAACCCTGGAAATTATTGACCGCTGCCAAAACCACCTACTGGGGGGCTCAAAGGTACGACGGCACTATCTTCACCACGACTACGCCAAAGAGAAAAGCGAAGCCTGGCGACTGCCGGGAGAACACATCAGTACAATACTGTCTATAACAACATCATGCCGGTGCCCCCAGGAGCAAAAGCCCCTGTGACGCTTAGTCCAACAAGTGTTCATTTTCGCACCGCAGCTTGATTAAGCTTATGCGAAGGCTAACCTTCCGACCTCGAAATCACTATCTGATACTTACTTACGCAGGCACTAAGAGTTCCCTCACCCCAACCCATGAAGAAAATCTACAACCCCTCAAGAGCACCCAACAGGGACTCAGGATAATACGAACGATCATCTACAATTGGCGGCTTGTATATATAAATACCAACACCAGTTTCCTGAAACTGAACAGTATCTCTAGGCCAGCCAAGTAAATTAGCAAGAGGTCTTCTCAACGCGTTCATATGCTCTCCCGGCATAAGATTTTTCTCATACCGCATATACTTTCGATCAACCTTATTGAACTTCCAAACAGGTACAACCCCCCTCACGAGCACATCATAAAAGTACTTCACATCGACCACAAAAGCCGGCCTCCCTTTCGGAGTTCTAACCGCAAGTCCCAAAAAATAGTTATGATTTGTCACTATGAGCAAGGTTATTTCCTTACCATCCAATGAAACCCCATAACTTTTAGCCATTTCTGGCGAAGCAGAACATAAAAAGTCATATCTGACATCCAACTGACCAAGTGCCGTCGACAAATGATTCTCAGTAAAACCATAAGCATCTCGACGCCCTTCTGGTTTGATACTGCACTTAACCTCACATACGGCTATATTTTTAGGATCAACATCAAAAATTCCATCAACCTCCGGAACCCCTTTGTCGCCTTTCCCATTAATCCGGTGAACACTACGACCAGATGAAACTATAATTTCAGAAATCTCCCTCTCAAAAGATAGCCCCTTCTTCATACCCACAGGAAACTCCACGAAAACATCCCTTCTAGACAATATCTTATCTATCACCTTCTCAAAGCATAGCGAAATGACATGCGACGGAATCACAACATAATGACCCTCAATCTTAAATATCGGAACATCCATATTAACGATGGATTCTGAAAAATCACTAACCAGCAAATCAAGGAGATTAACTTGCCCATTTGCGAATCCTAAAACCCCAAGCAATTTATCAAGAGACAATCTTGAAACCCTAGCCTTTTTATTACGCCTAATCCGCTCAAGGTTACCCACACGAACCCTTTCAGCATGATCATTTAAAGCGATACACGCCTGCACCAAAGCTCCAACAGATGAGCCAACACCCTTATACTGCACCTTCATCTCTCCTACCCCATAAAGAGGTGCAAGATGCTGAATAATTTTATAAGCCTTAAACTCCCTCTCGAAGTCCTCCCCCCTTGATAAATCAACATGCAAGAACCCACCATCACCCTCAATGTATCTACCCGCCTTGCTTTGCGCCATAAGCGAAGCGAGCACATCAAGATCATCCTCATGATGATAGTTAAATTGGTAATTTAAATCCCTATATATTTCGAGCTTCCTCCAATCCCTACTATACCACTCAAGCAAGTAACGCCTGTTGCAGCTGATGCGTTTTTGACCCACGTACCGGCATTTCATTGACCCTGTTTCGAACGCCGAACTCGTTGTTGCATTTCGCTTTTCAGACTGCTGGGCTGGCTCAGCATAGTGTCGGCAC
>JAKFCE010000088.1:0-2700 GCA_036676905.1 Chitinophagaceae bacterium | reverse complement strand
GGAATTTCGCTACCTTAGGACCGTTATAGTTACGGCCGCCGTTTACTGGGGCTTCAGTCAGGAGCTTTGGGGTTACCCCCGAACACCCTTCCTTAACCTTCCAGCACCGGGCAGGTATCAGGCTCTATACGTCATCTTTCGATTTTGCAGGGCCCTGTGTTTTTGTTAAACAGTTGGTTGAACCATTTTACTGTGACCATATTGCTATGGTACGCTTTATCCCGAAGTTACAGCGTCAATTTGCCTAGTTCCTTCTCCACGGCTCACCCGAGCGCCTTAGAATATTCATCCCGTCTACCTGTGTCGGTTTGCGGTACTGGCAGCATTAGCCTAACCTTAGAGGTTTTTCTCGGCAGCTTTTAGGTTCACTCACTTTGGCCGAAGCCTCAGTGTACTTTCGTACTTTGCCAGATCCTACGGATTTACCTATAGGGCCTATAGCTACATACTTAACCGCACTATTCCGTAAGTGCGGGGAACTTTCAATACTGCGTCACCCCATCGAAACTAATGCTGGTGCTGGAATATTAACCAGCTTTCCATCAGTTACCCCTTTCGGGTTTACCTAAGGACCAGACTAACCCTGATCCGATTAACGTTGATCAGGAACCCTTAGACTTTCGGCGATAAGGTTTTTCACCTTATTTATCGTTACTTATACCTACATTTTCTTTTGAAATCGCTCCAGCATACGTCACCATACACCTTCGGCGCTGATTTCAATGCTCCCCTACCGATCACCACCCAAGGTGGGATCATAAAGCTTCGGTTCGTAGTTTGATGCCCGATTATTTTCCGTGCAGGGTCTCTCGACCAGTGAGCTGTTACGCACTCTTTAAATGAATGGCTGCTTCCAAGCCAACATCCTGGCTGTTATAGAAACCCCACCTCGTTTGATCAACTTAACTACGTATTAGGGACCTTAGCTGTTATTCTGGGTTATTTCCCTCTCGGCCATGGACCTTAGCGCCCACAGCCTCACTGCTGCAGATATTTACTAGCATTCGGAGTTTGTCAGGGTTTGGTAGGCGGTGAAGCCCCCTAGCCCAATCAGTAGCTCTACCTCTAGTAAACTTCTAAATGCAACGCTGTTCCTAAAAACATTTCGGGGAGAACGAGCTATCTCTCAGTTTGATTGGCCTTTCACCCCTATCCACAGGTCATCGCAAAACTTTTCAACGTTTATGCGTTCGGCCCTCCAGTGTGTGTTACCACACCTTCAGCCTGCCCATGGATAGATCACAAAGTTTCGCGTCTGCCCCCACTGACTAAACGCCCTATTTGGACTCGCTTTCGCTACGGCTCCGTTATTAAAGAACTTAACCTCGCCAGTGAGGAGCAACTCGTAGGTTCATTATGCAAAAGGCACGCCGTCACTGCATTGCTGCAGCTCCGACCGCTTGTAGGCGCACGGTTTCAGGTACTATTTCACTCCCCTGTTTGGGGTGCTTTTCACCTTTCCCTTACGGTACTGGTTCACTATCGGTCTCTGAGGAGTATTTAGCCTTACCAGATGGTGCTGGCAGATTCAAGCAGGATTTCTCCGGTCCCGCTTTACTCAGGATACCGCTCGTCCCTGTCAATTTACGCTTACGCGACTATCACGCTCTTTGGTCTAACTTTCCAGAAAGTTCAGCTTGATGACAGTTTCTAAATGCGGTCCTACAACCCTCCAGCGGCACGCCGCCGAAGTTTAGGCTGTTCCCTTTTCGCTCGCCACTACTCGGGGAATCATTAGTTTATTTTCTTTTCCTCCCGGTACTTAGATGTTTCAGTTCTCGGGGTTGGCTTACTGCATTGCTGCAGCATGACATGTCTTCAACATGCCGGGTTGTCCCATTCGGAAATCTACGGATGTAACGATTGTGTGCATCTCCCCGTAGCTTATCGCAGCTTACCACGTCCTTCATCGCCTCTCAGAGCCAAGGCATCCACCATGCGCCCTTAGTTGCTTTAAAAAATTTGAAATTGTATTGTTACCCGACCACTAACTTCAGACCAACCAAAAAAATTGGTGATTAGAAAATTTGTGATCGATAAATAGACTCTCGTCTAACAACTATTTGATTTTTCCAATATGTCAAAGAACTTGAACTCAACCCCCTAAAGGGAAGAATTACTGTTGATAATCCGGATCCGATCCGTGTGGCCCTGGAGACCAATTACCATTGTTTGAAAGAACTTCGTAAGACAGACTAAAAATCTTAAATCTTCAATCTAAAATCTTACATCTAAAAGTGGAGGATAACGGATTCGAACCGTTGACCCCCTGCGTGCAAGGCAGGTGCTCTAGCCAGCTGAGCTAATCCCCCATGGAATTAAGCTGCTAACAGAAGCTGCCAGAAGCAAGCTTAATTAATAACACTATCAAAAGAACTTGTTTGTAGACCCGACCAGATTTGAACTGGTGACCCCTACATTATCAGTGTAGTGCTCTAACCAGGCTGAGCTACGGATCTTTGTAGCCCCCTTATCGGGTTACTTAAAGAACTAGTCCGCCTAAGGCGGAAATAAAATTGAAAGAATTGGAAACAACAGCAAGTAAGTCAATGTTGTATTGTGCGGACACAATCAACGTGCTCTAAAAAGGAGGTATTCCAGCCGCACCTTCCGATACGGCTACCTTGTTACGACTTAGCCCCAGTTACTAGTTTTACCCTAGGCGGCTCCTTGCGGTTACCGACTTTAGGTACACCCAGC
>JAKFCE010000087.1:0-2284 GCA_036676905.1 Chitinophagaceae bacterium | reverse complement strand
TCGATTCACCGCCAGTTCCGCCAGCATGATGACCTGCTGAAGCGCCAGCAGGGTATTGCGGTGGGTGCCCTCCACCAATGCAGCAATGTCACTGGCCATGACACTGGCCGAGGCCAGGTTCTCACACGTTTGAACCAGCAAGGCTTCATGGCCGACATCCGGCGCAACCATGTACATGGTGCTGGGTTTGCGTGGGGTGTTGTTCATGATCGCTGCCGGGTTGAGGTAGAAATCGAGGGCGCGCTCGGCGGCTTCGTTGAGTTTTTTTGAGTCGAGGGATTCGTACGGGGATGCCGGATCGGTGTCCGGTTCCGGTGGATTGGGTGTCACTTTGAACATAGATGAAACTCCCACTTAGAATAAATAAGAGCCATCACCCTCGCTACCAAACGAAGAGTGGCGGCCATACGCGGGTTGGTAGACCGGTCTAAGTAGGAAACCCGGCGCTCACAATGGAGCCCCACGCATGACCACCATATAAAGCTGAGCCCCAAAAAAGGGACTGCATAAGGTGTCGCCATGCGACTACTTAAAGGCGGGCTACCAAACCCGATCACTGTTTTTCAGTGACAGGGAAACGATATAGCCCGCCCCACAGCCGCACAAGCCAGCGGATTCTGGCGCACGCGTAGGCAACGACGCAAGGCGTTGTAGCCGTTAGGACGTAACAGTGGGTGTCTTTAAACACGCATCGTTAAACGTGTGAGCGCTGTCAAAAAAAGAGGAAGCGTCTGACATTTTTAGGGCTGTGTTGCAGCGCGGCCGCACCTGTCGCCCGCTTAAAGTTATGCAGGACGCGCACGGTGGCGTGGTTTTTTTGAATCGAGGATTTGGTAGGAGGATGCCGGATCGGGCACCGGCGGATGGATAGGACGCTGAACGTTGCGTCGGTCCCTTTGAATGGAGACGTGCAAGGTTGAAAAAGTATAGCAACTGTACGCAGGTAATGGAGTCGTGGGAGGTGCTTCGCAATACCGACTGGCCCGAGGACGCCCTACGTACAGTCACCATCAACATCAGGCATGGAGCTGCCTGTCCTGAACGTGCCACGGGCTGCTCCGCCCGGTCACTGCGGCGGTGACGGGAGACAAGATACCGGCGACCGCTTGGCGAAACAGCCGGCAGATTCTGTGGCGGGTGTAGGCAATGGCGTTGGATGTTGTAGCCTCACGAAGTCATACAGCGTTTCACCGAGCACGTCCTTCCAAGGCGATTCACCTTGTCTTTACGCCTAGTTCAACTTCTGAGCTTCCAGTTTCGCCAGGAAATCTCGAATATTGTTCTGTACGGCGCGATTGACTGATTCCTTGAGGCGGACGACACCCGCGAAGGCGTAGCCTGGAGGGACGATGCCCTGGGTGATGATCGTTTCTTCGAGCAAGGTTTCGCCCGTTTTGCGATTTACCAGCAGGTACTTTGCGGAAGCATCAGTCACCATGGTCACGCCAGCTGCCGGCGGATCCAACTCCTGGATTTTGACGAAAAGATTCACTTTTTTTGTCGACTCGTCGTCGAACACTGAGCTCTTGTTAATGGCTTCTACTACTGCCCTTTCCCAGAGTTCGGGAATGCCTTCACCATCGGACGGTACATTTCCTGTTTGCTCATTGGGGGCAGCGAAGGAAACGGATACTGCACGAAGGTCCGCGTCCACTTTGTGAGTCGAGGGCGAAATACTTGGAACGGAGAAATTCAGAGGGGGTACAGATGTGCAGCCGCTTAGCAAAGCGACCAGCAATGTACTGACGGCGATCCTTGAGCGCATCCTTGTTTCCTTTCTGAAAAATGAGTTGAGGCGAGAAGAGCATAGTAGGCGTTAGCCCAAGTCGCCTTTGTCCCTTGCTAAACGTCAGCAAGGGACTCACTTTTTTGCTCAGGAAACTCAAATAGCCTTGATCGAGGGTAAATTCTCAAGGTTGTCTCTGGTGGAGCTGTCCCTTCACCTAACGTGCTACGGGCTGCTCCCGCCCAGTCACCGCGGCGGTGACAGGAGGCACATGGAAATAAATCTGTCCCATTTTTTTATTACCTGTGGCAAGCCGGCCAACGCGTGCAAATCATCAAGCGTGATGAAGCTGCTGGTGGCGTGCTGAAGTTGGGTACCGAGATCGTTGCTTCCGCAGACGGCACCATCGCTGGCCTGCTGGGCGCATCGCCGGGTGCATCGACTGCCGCACCGATCATGCTGACCGTGCTGCAGAAAGTGTTCAAGGACAAGGTTGCCTCGCCAGCCTGGCAGGAAAAGCTGCACCAGATCGTGCCTAGCTATGGCACTCAGCTGAAC
>JAKFCE010000086.1:0-1548 GCA_036676905.1 Chitinophagaceae bacterium | reverse complement strand
ATGGGCCGGACAGAGGGGTCCGAGGCAGCAATGCCTAGGCAATCCCAAAACCGGTCCTCAGTTCGGATTGTCGTCTGCAACTCGACGGCATGAAGCTGGAATCGCTAGTAATCGTGGATCAGCTACGCCACGGTGAATACGTTCCCGGGCCTTGTACACACCGCCCGTCACGCCATGGAAGTGGCGAGCGCCCGAAGTCAGTGTCGGAACCCGCAAGGGACCAAGCTGCCGAAGGCGAGCGTCATGACTGGGGCGAAGTCGTAACAAGGTAGCCGTAGGGGAACCTGCGGCTGGATCACCTCCTTAACGGAGAGAAACGAGTAGAGCTGGGGCAACCTAACTCGAAAGTTCTCAACCAGTTATCGCCCGTCTTTCACATCCAGATCTCAACTTCTTTTCATAAATGCTTCCAGGGTGTCAAAGCCCTGGTTGCACTTTTGAGTCTGCGGCGCCTTCAACAAGCGTCGGCAAGACACAGCTATTTGACAACGGAACGTAGTAGTGATCGTGGGACGACTTTCAGGACTTTGATAAGAGTCTTGGAGGTCACGAATCAACATTGTGATAACAATTTCGTCGTCCGGACTTCGGTCTGGGCGCGGTTTTACAGATGTGTCAAAGCATCTGATGAAATGATTGTATCACTCGTTAGATCGCGCGTGTTTCTGTTTGATTAGAATTGAGAACATTTAGTTATTTGATCAAGCGAAAGAATGTATGTGGGGGATGCCTGGGTACACGGAGGCGATGAAGGCCGTGGTAAGCTGCGATAAGCCGGGGGGAGCTGCACACAAGCTATGAGCCCCGGATGGCCGAATGGGGAAACCCGTTTGTCAGTAATGACAATCACACTCTTCGGAGTGAGCTAACTGAGGGAACTGAAACATCTAAGTACCTCAAGGAAAGAGAAATCAACCGAGATGCCCCAAGTAGCGGCGAGCGAAAGGGGCCCTAGTCCAAACCATTACTCCTTGTGGGTAGTGGGGTTGTAGGAGCCACAGACGGTATGACCAAGTGTCAGCGGAATTCTCCTGGAACGGAGAGCCATAGACGGTGATAGCCCGGTACGCAAAGGCCAGAGGTCATGCTAGTGGATTTCCTGAGTAACGCCCGAGTTCCGAGGAATCGGGCGTGAAGCTGGGGGGACCACCCTCCAAGACTAAAGACTCCCGTGTGACCGATAGTGAACGAGTACCGTGAGGGACAGGTGAAAAGCACCCCAGTGCGGGGAGTGAAATAGTGCCTGAAACCACATACATACAAGCGGTAGGAGGTTGGGCGTGGACTTCGGTCTGCGCAGCGACTGACTGCGTGCCTTTTGCATTATGATCCGGCGAGTTACTCCTCAGTAGCGTTTAGGCTAAGCACCTCTGGTGCGGAGCCATAGCGAAAGCGAGTCCTGTAACGAGGGCGACTTAGTTACTGGGGGTAGACCCGAAGCCAGGGCGATCTACCCATGTGCAGGGTGAAGCGCGGGTAACACCGCGTGGAGGCCCGAACCGGTACGGGTTGAAAACCGTTCGGATGACGTGTGGGTAGGGGTGAAAG
>JAKFCE010000085.1:0-2069 GCA_036676905.1 Chitinophagaceae bacterium | reverse complement strand
CAGAAGGACAATGACGGATCACACCGTTCATACCATGCGAACATCGACCAAATTGACAACTATGTGGCCGAAAAATATGATCGTGCGTCCCTAGAGCGGATGCTCAACTTGAGCGAGGCCTAAAATGTTCGGTATCACCAAAGCAAAGACTGTCCCCTCCACCCCCTTTGCTGATTTCATTCGTAACGCCTCTTCTGGCGAGAAGAAGCGTGTGTATGAGCGCGTGCTGAAAAAAGCCACCGAGCGTCAAAATCGCGTGTTAGCAGAGGCTGCCAGCAAGTAACTCAGCGTCTTTCTGACTTCTATCCCCCATTATTAATGGTCATATTCAACCCGCCACATCCCGGCGAAACGCTGCTCGAAGACGTGCTCCCCGAACTGGGCATCAGCATTGCCGAACTGGCCCGTCGCCTTGGTTTTGCACGTGAATCCTTGTCCCTCGTCCTGCACGGCCAGGCACCGATCAGCCCAGACCTGGCCGTTCGCCTGGAACGGGCCGGCGTTGGCAGAGCACGCACCTGGCTGGACGTACAAACCGATTATGACCTGTGGCAAGCAAGGCATCGCGAGCAACCCCATATCGAGCGCTTTGCCGCCATCGCTTAATGGCTAACCGGCAAAATACGGAGCAAGGCGGTGAAACGCTGGCGATTCACACGTGGTCTCTGGGCTGCCAACGCCCTCGGACTCACCCACGGCCCGATTTACCGCGGTCGACACCAGACGTTCGGAAGATGCCGACCTATGAAATTAAGAAAAAACCAATACAAACGCCTGAAATAAAGGTTTTCTTGCCTCAGTTAAGAAAAACTGAGGCTCAGAGTCGGCCTAAAGGATTTTTGACATGCACCTAGTCGGATATGTCTATCCCAGGTGCTCATCCAGATCCGCCGGCAAGGTTATTTGGTAGGTCGGGTTCAAGTGTCCCCCTGGGACCAAGCAGCGCTTTCCCTTGCCGAGATACACACCATCCAGCGAAACATGAGCCAGCCAGGCATGCTGGTGACGTTCGGCAAGTGCCAGGAATAATCGCTTGGCCTTTATGCTGGTGCAATGCTGCAGCAGCATGCTGACCCACTGTGGGCGGAAGGTATCTGCACCTTGCATCAGCGCATCGACCTCATAGACGAGTGACGCATCGGATACGCCATCGCAAAGCTCAAGCAACGCACGCTCAGGTGTAGAGAAGACTATGCGACCAAGGTCGCCATCAGCATCGACCCACTCGAGCCCAAAAGCTCGTAGAGCCTCGTCTGTTGTCTCTGTATTGAATTCTGGTGATTCCAGATCGAAGGGACTCTTTCCACAAAGCACCACCTTGGCCTTAAGCGGAAGCTTGCTCACCCATCCGGGGAGGCTTTCAGAACCATAGAGCGTGACGGTCTCGGACTCCCCCAGGCGCAAGTAATGCTCATGCCCTTGCCAAGCCAACGCAAAGCGCCCACCTACATGAAGTTGAAGTCCATCACCGCTCTGTAGTGCCCGCACCACCCCAGCCCAAGTCAGGCGTCCTCCCCGTCGTTGATAAACACCTCGCGCAGGTGAGTCCAGCCAACCGCTGGCGATATACCTCGAGACGAGACTGCTGCTATAGCCGCGGTCCTTCAGCCAGGCGATAGAAACCAGATCTCGGTCACCCAGCATCGCTAGTAAGGAGTTTAATCTCCCTGTTTTTTGCGCATTCATAGTGAGCATTTTCGATAATTTATAAACCATGCCAATCAGCGTACTTTGAATTACATTGGTATTGACAGGTGAGTTGTCCTACAAGCCAACCATCCACAGTCCATGGACAATGGACGCGAACACTCTACAAGCGCACTCAAGTTCCAGAATTGCCTTCACCACGATCCACCCCTAGTGCGCAGTCAAGCCAATTCATGCCAGCTATTTTGTAGCCTTTAAGCTACATATAATGGCTAATACTCTCGCTTTGTAGCTCGTGAGCCACAAATCAGTTCTGGGTGCCCTTGCTTGAATGTAGCCCAAGAGCTACATTTATCGGTGAACTCGCTTTTTTGATGCCCGAGGGCTACAAATGACCACCCTATACGATGTCTCCGAAATGC
>JAKFCE010000084.1:0-2509 GCA_036676905.1 Chitinophagaceae bacterium | reverse complement strand
TCGTATATCAGCAATGATACGGTGAATACGTTCCCGGACCTTGCACACACCGCCCGTCAAGCCATGGAAGCTGGGTGTACCTAAAGTCGGTAACCGCAAGGAGCCGCCTAGGGTAAAACTAGTGACTGGGGCTAAGTCGTAACAAGGTAGCCGTACCGGAAGGTGCGGCTGGAATACCTCCTTTTTAGAGTACGTTTTTTACTGCTGTTGCTTTTTTCTTTCAAGATTTTAAGTTCTTATAAAGTATTATTCGGCCAGTTGCTATGGATTTGTAGGGGCCACTTGGCTAAAGATTAGATAGATCCGTAGCTCAGCCTGGTTAGAGCACTACACTGATAATGTAGGGGTCCCCAGTTCAAATCTGGGCGGGTCTACAAATAACCTCGGGGGGTTAGCTCAGTTGGCTAGAGCATCTGCCTTGCACGCAGAGGGTCATCGGTTCGACTCCGATATCCTCCACGAAAATTAGTTCTTTATTGATGTTGACTTTCAGGTCTGATGATTCGTAATCATAACATCAGCTTTTCATTTGAACGCAAGTTTATTTGATTAAGTTCTTTGACATATTGGGATAAAACAAGTTGTAATTGTTTAGTAAGGCGATTTTAGTAATAACTCTTTTAAAGCGAATAAGGGCGTATGGTGGATGCCTTGGGTCTGAGAGGCGATGAAGGACGTGGTAAGCTGCGATAAGCTTCGGGGAGCTGCACACAAGCATTATATCCGAAGATTTCCGAATGGGACAACCCAGCACACTGAAGGTGTGTTATCCGAAAGGAAGCCAACCTCCTGAACTGAAACATCTAAGTAGGGAGAGGAAAAGAAAATAACAATGATTCCCTGAGTAGTGGCGAGCGAAACGGGAAGAGCCCAAACTTAGGCGGCGTGCCGCTTAGGGGTTGTAGGACTGCATTTAGAAATTCTCATCAAATTGAATCTTCTGGAAAGTTGAGCCATAGCAGGTGATAGCCCTGTAGATAGAAATTGAGAAGGACGAGCAGTATCCTGAGTAAGGCGGGACCGGAGGAATCCTGCCTGAATCTGCCGGCACCATCCGGTAAGGCTAAATACTCCTCAGACACCGATAGTGAACCAGTACCGTAAGGGAAAGGTGAAAAGTACCCCGAAACAGGGGAGTGAAATAGTACCTGAAACCGTACGCCTACAAGCGGTCGGAGTCCAGCAATGGATGACGGCGTGCCTTTTGCATAATGATCCTACGAGTTACTCCTCACTGGCGAGGTTAAGTTCTTAAGTAACGGAGCCGAAGCGAAAGCGAGTCCGAACAGGGCGCTTAGTCAGTGGGGGTAGACGCGAAACTTTGTGATCTATCCATGGGCAGGTTGAAGTTCTGGTAACACAGAATGGAGGACCGAACTCATGAGCGTTGAAAAGCTCTGGGATGACCTGTGGATAGGGGTGAAAGGCCAATCAAACTGAGAGATAGCTCGTTCTCCCCGAAATGTTTTTAGGAACAGCCTCGGATTTAAGAAGTGTATAAGAGGTAGAGCTACTGATTGGGCTAGGGGGCTTCACCGCCTACCAAACCCTGACAAACTCCGAATGCTTATACATATCTCCGGGAGTGAGGCTGCGGGCGCTAAGGTCCGTGGCCGAGAGGGAAATAACCCAGATTAGCAACTAAGGTCCCTAATACGTAGTTAAGTTGAACAAACGAGGTGAGACTTCTATAACAGCCAGGATGTTTGCTTGGAAGCAGCAATTCATTTAAAGAGTGCGTAACAGCTCACTGGTCGAGAGGTCTTGCACGGAAAATGATCGGGCATCAAACTACGAACCGAAGTTCTAAAATTGTACTTGTACAATTGGTAGGGGAGCATTGAAATCTGCTGCGAAGGTGTCTGGTGATGGATGCTGGAGCGATTTCAAAAGAAAATGTAGGAATGAGTAGCGATAAAAGTAGTGAAAAACTACTTCGCCGAAAGTCCAAGGTTTCCTGATCAATGTTAATCAGATCAGGGTTAGTCGGGTCCTTAGGGAAAGCCGAAAGGCGCACCTGATGGAAAGTTGGTTAATATTCCAACACTTGCTTTTGTTTCGATGGGGTGACGGGGTAGTGAAAGATCCGCCTGGTTACGGAATACCAGGTTAAAGCGTGTAGATATATTTTTTGCAGGTAAATCCGCAGAGAATGTCGAACGTGATAGTACCACAATGCTTCGGCGGCGTGGATAGTGATCCTAATCAGACCTCCGAGAAAAACCTCTAAGGCTAGGCTTAAGCAACCCGTACCGTAATCCGACACAGGTGGACGAGATGAATATTCTAAGGCGCTCGGGTGAGCCGTGGAGAAGGAACTAGGCAAATTGACGCTGTAACTTCGGGATAAAGCGTACCATCTTCGGATGGTCTCAGTAAAATGGTTCAACCAACTGTTTAGCAAAAACACAGGGCCCTGCAAAATCGAAAGATGACGTATAGAGCCTGATACCTGCCCGGTGCTGGAAGGTTAAGGAAGGATGTTCGGCGCAAGCCAAAGCTTCTGACT
>JAKFCE010000083.1:0-5525 GCA_036676905.1 Chitinophagaceae bacterium | reverse complement strand
GATGGGGAAACAACGCGCGTCAGTCGGAGCCGTGGGTTGAGTGGGTTTGGCTTCCTTGCCGGGTAATTCCTTAAGCTCCTCGAGACGCCGACGCTGCTCTTCGAGCAAGCGATCCTGACGTTCGCGGATCAGATCGGTTTCACCGGGGGTGGGGGCAGCGTGAGCAAGATTCAGCGGAGAAAGGCACAGCAAAGCCAGGCACAACCTCGCCACGAGGGCGGGTGGGTACATGTTCGATCCCTCGAATGGAGAGTGATAGCAGAATAGTGGCGCGATATTAGAGGGCCACTATTCTGGCGTCAATGAATGGATCCATTTGGGGTGGGGATCGATGGACGGTAGGGGTCGTTGGGCGCCTTTTGCTAGGCATTTTGTGGCAGGGTGACTGTGGCGATGTCGGGGGGCTGATAGGGAAATGAAAAACGGGTGACCTGTGGGTCGCCCATTTTATATTGCGTGCACGACTGAACAAGTCCCTGCGTGCCCTTATTCAGGTCGGGACTCATATCCGTAATTGATCTTCAATTTGTTACGCAGAACATCGAGATTTATTTCACATCTCGTCCAAACAGCCTCTCCACTTAAAAGTGACCTATTCCTTAACTTAACCAAAAGCTCTGTCAAATCGCCTACCGCACGAGCGGATGGCCTGAACCAATCCGTCTTGTCGCTACTATCGACATAGTCGAACTCGTACTTACAAGCGTCACCTTCTGGATAAAACTCGGCCCTTACGACAATTACATTGACGCTTTCGGGGCCTGCGTCAACCAACAGTTGTCCGATCTCTTGCAACCAATCCTGTTCGTGCGCCATCAAATACCTCCCGGGGCGTTCTTGAAGTCGATGGTAACCGGCCGCCCCCCTTGATAGAGTAACAGGCTTTAGATCTTGATCTTAGGGCCGGCTAATGGGTGGCCCCGTTTTTCGCGCTCTCCCTTCATGTTCTTTATATTCTGGATCTAGTTATCCGTTCGAATAAAGTGACAACTCTACAATCTTTTGTTATTTAGCCCAGAGGGTCACCTCAATCATCGCACGTTGAAAGCGCGCCACCCATTAATCATATTTGAATTCAACACCCAACTTAGCGACAGCCACATCCAATGTAATTACGCACTTACTCCAGATCGGATGCCCACCCGTCATAGCGTTCTGAACATAGATCTTTCGAAGCTCGACCAGACAATCAAACAACTCCGAATCCACCTGAGCGCTGACGGGACTGAACCAGTCCTGCTTACCATCCTCATCTACATAATCATATAGAAACTGACAATGATCGTTCTCTGGAGACAGCTCCGCCTCGACTATGACCTTCACAGCCGTCTCGGGAGATGTGTCCAGCAAAATCTGCCCAAGCTGCAGATAAATATCGTCTTCACTCATTACTCATACTCCACCGGGTGCATTTTGGTATAGCGCTCGAACTTCTCGCCCATTACCTATGCGGTAGACTACCGTAAATCGATCAGGCCTGGCATTGGCTCCAGAATATATAGGTTCAATCTGGACTTTAACGGCTTTACCCTCATCGACCGCTTTCGCCCAAATGTTCTCCATCTTCTTCCAGTTACCTTTGTTCAGATTACCGTCCATGGGGACCATATTGATCCTTTCCCCGGGCCCATCCATGATGCTGGCAATCAAGTGACCACCTTCATCCGCATCCAAGCCACATTTTCCGGTTTGGCATTGCTGATATTTGTTGCGGTCCCTGACAATGCCAGACAAATCAGCTTCGACCTTCTCGACGCGCCCCAGACTATCAGTCTGATAAACCTTGTTCCCATCAACCTTGTAGATGGTATTTGGCTGAGGCTTGTTCAGTTCCTTGTTCCAGGCGCCCTTGCCGCCAGAGTCGATTTCAACCACACGCAAAGGAACGCGCGGTTTTTTCGGGTCGATGGGACGATCCGGCGTTTTATCCGGGCCACCACCCCCCGTATGCGGGCGTTCCACCTGATTGACGGTGACGTATCTATCGCCGGTTTTGCCCAGGTTTGGTGTGCCCAACCCCAGCAGTACTGATGCCATGAGCGATCCGCCACCCAGGCGCCAATCGGTATACTGCGAATTTTTATAGAGCGTTGGTCCTTCTATGCCCTCCGCAATCTGGCGTCCGACTTTAGCTTCCAGCTCACTTCGAAGCACATCCAATGACTGTATGAAGGATATATCGCCCAGCACCTTCTGAGCGGCATACATGATCATGCCTTTGGGGCCTTGCGAAGCGGCAAGGATGAGCTCGACAGCCTGAACCTTGTCGGGATTTTCCTTCAGGTACTTGTTTATGTCAGAGACACGATCAAGCGCGAGCTTAGCGTTGGTAATGGGAGGACCTTTAACATCGATGATCTTCTCGCCCTTGTTGAGCAAATCAGCTTTAACAGCCGCCACCTTCTCGGACTGTTCCTTGGAAAGGTCATCAAGCTGTTTCAACTGAGCCAATACCTGGCTCTGGAACTTCGAGTCCTCCAGCATCGCCCGGGCGTCTTTCCTGCTGTAACCCGCCTCCACTAGAGCGGACAGCGCCTGTTCGGCAATTTCCTCCCCGCCCGCAGCAACCGCGCCTTTGCCGACACCTTCAAACTGCATTCGATCAATCTGATTGCCAATGACCAACGCCACTTCATTGAAGTTGGCTTTGGCGGTGTCACTGTAGTTAATGACACCGTTATCCCAACGCGTAATGGTGGTAATCGGTTCCAACACAGATTTCACCGAGCTGCTGCTGACGTACAGGTCCGTGCGATGCTCCTCATCCCTGGTGATTTCATAAGCCCGGGCCGGGTCGCGGTTAAGGCCTGTTGTCGAGTCTTCTCCGGTTGTCCTGTCATGACGAACGACAATGTCACCGGCACCGACAGTAGCCCGCAGGGTTTGTTCGCGATCCTTGGTGTAGTTATAACCTTCGATCGCCCCGCTGCCCTGGCTTTTGTCGTCCTTCTTGTTCGAATCCTTTGTACTATCGAAGTTGTAGCCACCGCTCACATTGAGGTAGTAGGCATGCTCTTTGTCTTTACCGGCGATATCTCTGAAACCAAGTGTGTCCGTGTCTAGTTTCAGGTTGCCATTGTCGGCAGACACCACGGCGCCATCCAGTTGCGTATGGTTCTCCGTGCGGATATCCACTTTGTTTTTGCCGCTGATAACGGTTTGACTCTCGACCCAATTGGTCTTGCCCGTCGTTTTTCCATAACCCAGTGAGCCCGAGACCCCCACAAACGATCCGGTTGCACTGATATCCAGCTCCTGACCACTGACCTTGCCGGTATCGGGCAACGATGTAACCGTAAGATTTCGGCCAACCTTGCCGTTCACTTCATCACCGCGCAGCTGAGCACCGGCAATGTTAGTGTCACGACCACTTTCAAAACTCAGGTTATTTCCGGCGTACAGGTAGGCGTCCTGTTGTTTCACGCCTTCGCGATCAAGGTTGCCCAAGCCGAGATCAATGCTGCCGTAAATGCCAAATCCATCCCTGCTCAGCGTGATCCCGCCCTCGGCCCCCCAACTACGACGACTGCTATCACTCGTGGAATCGTTTTGCGCGGCATGAATGTTGATGTCATTGGTGGCTTTGAGTTTGATATCCCGCTCGGCAGTTACTTGAGTGCCGATGAGATTCAAGTCATTTTTGGCGTCCAGGTTGATGCTTCCACCGGCATTGAGTTGCGTAGGTGTAGACGTTCCTTGATTCGACTCATCCTTGCTGCCGGCATTACTGATACCCACGCCGATCTTGAAGCCACCACTGGTTCCGCCCTTCAAACCGCCCTTGCTCTGGGTTTGATTGCCATCGCTGCCTTCGGCGCCATGAGCGACATCAAAAGTGATGTTCTTGCCGGTGACGTTGATATCGCGGCCGGCGTTGAACTGGCTGCCTTTCACATTCACATCATTACCGGCTTCCATGCTGATGTCGTTACCTGCCGAGAACGTCGAAGGGCGATTGGTCAACGACGTCCGCGTCTGGCTTTGACTGCTGCTAGAGGCGCCCCAATGGCCATCGGCTTTCGGCCCGCTGAAGAATTGATCCAGCGCGTCCACCGACTTCAAGGTACTTGAGCCCTTGCTGACACCATCCTCGCCCTTGCCAGTACCGTTGAGCGTATCCATCGTCTTGCCGTAGTTGTAAGCGACAGTGGTGGTAGTGCCGTTGCGTTTCACACTGTCTTGGGTAGTCACCTCACTGAACTGGTCTGCGGCATCGATATTGATATCGCGAGTAGCCTTGAGCTTGATGTCGTTCTCGGCTTGCAGGTCAGAGCCCTGCTGGTTGATGTCGCGGCCAGCATTGATCTTCAGGTCTTCCCCGGCATCGATGAAGCTGCCAGCGGCGGTACGACCATTACTGTCGACACCGTGCTTGAGGGTTTCGCTACCTACAAAAGTGGTGTACCCGTTGTTATCGACATCCTGCTTGATGCCGAAGCTTTTGTTGCTTTCCCAACTGGTGCTGCGTTGCGTATCAGTATCGGCGAGCACGTTTACATCACGACCGGCATCGAGCTGCGCAGTGTGATAAGCACTGACGCCACTGCCGACAATGTTGATGTCACGAGCGGCATTCAAGATGGCGTCGTGACCGGCGTTGACCAGACTACCCACGCTGGTGGAACTGACGACTTCGCGCCCACCCTTTTGGGCGGAACTGAAAGTCATGTCCGCGCCGAAGCTTGGCGTACCGACAGCCCAACCGACCGCATCCTTGAGCGACAGGCCAACCTTTTTCTTGTACTCCTCGGCACGGCTGTAGGCCTGATCGTCGGCGGCCGCGAGGTTGATATCACCCGTCTTGTCTACGAGGCCGGCGTGCAGTTCGGCATCATTGCCAGCATTAATTTCGCTGGCGTGCACACCCACATTACGACCCGCAATAACTACCACGTCACGAGCGCCGTTCAGTTCACTTGCAACCTGTGAAACAGTGGTCTGAAGATGGCTCTTGCCGCTACTCGACATGCCGAACAGTCCGGTCTTGGTCTTCTTGCTGTAAGCACCGGTTTCCTCGGTACCAGAAAGCACGGCGACGTCGTTGGTTGCCCCCACGACCAGATCATTACGAGCCTTCAGCTGACTCCCGATGATCGTGACATTACGCCCGCCATCGAGGCTTACGGCGCCGTCTTCATCCTTGGTGGCGTTGACGGTCAGGTCATTACCCGCCTCTATCACCGAAGCGACGTTAGTGCTGTCGTAACTCTCTTTCTGGGTTGTGCTACTGCGCCCGAACGAGCCTTTTTTCTTTTTGTAGTAGAAGGATGAACTTTCGTCTTTTGCCGAAGCGACCGTGATGTCCTGGACAGCATCAAGATCGATATTCTCCGAAGCCTTGATCCTACTGGCGATGATGCCCAGATCGTTGCCCGCGTAGAGGGCAATGTCGCGACCGGCATTCAGCACGGAGGCTTGCTGGGTTGTACTGTGGGTTTCCTGAGCTCGCTTTTTGCTGCGCGAGACGTAATCGCTTTCGTTGGCGGCCGAAGTGATGATGATGTCGTTGCCTGCATTGACACTGA
>JAKFCE010000082.1:0-4670 GCA_036676905.1 Chitinophagaceae bacterium | reverse complement strand
ACAGCCCAACCCTTGGGACGTACTACCGCCCCAGGTTGCGACGAGCCGACATCGAGGTGCCAAACCTCCCCGTCGATGTGGACTCTTGGGGGAGATCAGCCTGTTATCCCCAGGGTAACTTTTATCCGATGAGCGACGACCCTTCCATGCGGAGTCGTCGGATCACTAAGCCCTACTTTCGTACCTGCTCGACCTGTCAGTCTCGCAGTCAAGCTCCCTTGTGCCTTTACACTCGATGGCTGATTTCCAACCAGCCTGAGGGAACCTTTGGGCGCCTCCGTTACTCTTTGGGAGGCGACCGCCCCAGTCAAACTGCCTACCTGCCACGGTCCTTCGCCCGGATAACGGGTCGAAGTTAGGACCTAAGTCTTGCCAGAGTGGTATCTCACCGGTGACTCCACCGAAGCTGACGCCCCGGGTTCACAGTCTCCCACCTATGCTGCACAAGCAAGACCCAGATTCAATGACAGGCTACAGTAAAGCTCCATGGGGTCTTTCTGTCCTGGTATGGGGAATCCGTATCTTCACAGATAATCCAATTTCGCCGAGCCCCTCGTCGAGACAGCGCTCAACTCGTTACTCCATTCGTGCGGGTCGGAACTTACCCGACAAGGAATTTCGCTACCTTAGGACCGTTATAGTTACGGCCGCCGTTCACCGGGGCTTCGATTCGGCGCTATGAACGCCCCCTCTTAACCTTCCGGCACTGGGCAGGAGTCAGCCCCTATACGTCGCCTTACGGCTTTGCAGAGACCTGTGTTTTTGTTAAACAGTCGGTTGAGCCTCTTCGCTGCGACCCCCATCCGCTCTGTGCCGCGTGGACACTCACGGTCAGGGGCACCTCTTCTCCCGAAGTTACGAGGCTATTTTGCCGAGTTCCTTAACGAGGGTTATCTCGCGCACCTTAGTATTCTCTACCTGCCTACCTGTGTCGGTTTACGGTACAGGCGCCGTTTTGCTGGCTAGAAGATTTTCTCGGCAGCGTGGCATCAATCAGTTCGTCCCCGTAGGGACTCCCACTCAGTTCTCGGATATAGCCGGGTGGATTTGCCTACCCCAGCCATCCTACTACCTTGGACCGGCACTTCCAATCGCCGGCTGACCTAGCCTCCTGCGTCCCTCCATCGCTCATAACGCTAACGGCGGTTCAGGAATATCAACCTGATGTCCATCACCTACGTCTTTCGACCTCGGCTTAGGCCCTGACTAACCCTGGGCGGACGAGCCTGCCCCAGGAAACCTTAGGCTTTCGGTGCATTGGATTCTCACCAATGTTTTCGCTACTTATGCCGACATTCTCACTTGTACTTCGTCCACACCTGCTTACGCTGATGCTTCATCCTATCGTACAACGCTCCCCTACCGATAAAAGAAAACTTTTATCCCACATCTTCGGCACATGGCTTGAGCCCCGGATATTTTCGGCGCAGAATCGCTTGACCAGTGAGCTATTACGCACTCTTTCAAGGGTGGCTGCTTCTAAGCCAACCTCCTGGTTGTCTATGCGACTCCACCTCCTTAATCACTTAGCCATGATTTAGGGGCCTTAGATGGTGGTCTGGGCTGTTTCCCTCTTGACCACGGACCTTATCACCCGTAGTCTCACTGCCGAACTAACTCTACTGGCATTCGGAGTTTAATTGAGCTTGGTACCGCGACTTGCAGCCCGCACCCAGCTAGTGCTCTACCTCCAGTAGGCATCATTCGACGCTAACCCTCAAGCAATTTCGGGGAGAACCAGCTAGCTCCTAGTTCGATTGGCATTTCACCACTAACCACACCTCATCCCCTGATTTTTCAACATCAGTGGGTTCGGACCTCCACGCAGTTTCACCCACGCTTCATCCTGGACATGGTTAGGTCACCAGGGTTCGGGTCTACAGCAACTGACTTTAAGCGCCCTATTCAGACTCGCTTTCGCTTCGGCTCCGGGGGGCAACCCCTTAACCTTGCCAGGTACCGTAACTCGCCGGCTCATTCTTCAACAGGCACGCAGTCACCCTCTAAAATAGGGCTCCTACTGCTTGTAGGCACACGGATTCACGTTCTATTTCACTCCCCTCCCGGGGTTCTTTTCACCTTTCCCTCACGGTACTTGTACACTATCGGTCACCAGCAGTACTTAGCCTTATGAGATGGTCCTCATAGATTCAACCAGGATTGCACGTGCCCCGGCTTACTCGGGAAACCTCCCAGAGACCATTGCCTTTCGCCTACAGGGCTGTCACCTGCTATGGCCGAGCTTCCCAACTCGTTCGACTAAACAATGGTTTTTTGACTCTGTGGTATCTCTGCCAAAATACCTGGAGTTCCCACGACCCCACTTACGCAACGCCGGCAGGCTATCACACGTAAATGGTTTAGGCTCTTCCCCGTTCGCTCGCCACTACTAGGGGAGTCACTGTTGTTTTCTTCTCTTCCAGCTACTAAGATGTTTCAATTCGCTGGCTTGCCTCGATACGACTATGGATTCATCGCACCGTAACACGTCTTCAACGTGCTGGGTTGCCCCATTCGGACACCCCGGGATCATCGCCTGTTGACGGCTTCTCCGGGTCTTTCGCGGTCTACCGCGTCCTTCATCGGCTGCTGGTGCCAAGGTATCCCCCGTGTGCCCTTTGTAGCTTGACCTACATTGGCTCTCTCGTAACCAACCTCTGTGAGGAGCCGGTTACGAGAAACACGTTGGCTGTCCGCTTCCACCCATTCATCCAACCGCCGCTGTCACCCAGGCCTTGCGGCCCGCGATCCCATTGGCGGAGAACAAACAAGCTCTCGGCGAACGTCCTTCGCATTGCTTGTTATTGACCTACTATGCAGTTGTCAAAGTGCTAATTACCTGACCGAGCCCCAATACGAAGCCTGGCGGTTACTCCACGAAAGGAGCAATCACCAGGTACCGCTAGGGGTGCCATTACTGGCGACGGTCTGGAGTGGAGATGAGGAGACTCGAACTCCTGGCCTCTTCGATGCGAACGAAGCGCTCTACCAACTGAGCTACACCCCCGGGGAGTCTACGAAAATCGTAGACTGCCGACTTTCATCGGCAGTGGGCAATACTGGACTTGAACCAGTGACCTCACCCTTATCAGGGGTGCGCTCTAGCCACCTGAGCTAATCGCCCGCAAAGAATCAAAGTTCGGGGCACCATTCGCAGAAGGCCCCTGAGAACTGAATAGCCAAACTAGCTTTCCCGTTTTACCGAGAAGCGTGCATCAAACTCTTGCCCCGTGAAACTAGCTCTTTCGAGCGGGCCGCTGGGTCGCAGCTATCCGAAGACCGCTGGCCTTTTGGTGTTCGTGTTCACGTTCAACCTAGGAATACCTATCACCCGAGGGTGACTCCTTTGAACCGGGATTCTCGACGACGTAGCTGCCTTCGAGACCCTTCTGTTCGGAACAGCTCCCTGTGAGAGGGGCTGCAGACATTCTCCCTAGAAAGGAGGTGATCCAGCCGCACCTTCCGGTACGGCTACCTTGTTACGACTTCACCCCAATCATCTGCCCTGCCTTAGACGGCTGCCTCCTTGCGGTTAGCTCACCGGCTTCGGGCATGACAAACTTTCGTGGTGTGACGGGCGGTGTGTACAAGGCCCGGGAACGTATTCACCGCAGTATGCTGACCTGCGGTTACTAGCGATTCCGCCTTCATGCAGGCGAGTTTCAGCCTGCAATCTGAACTGAGACCAGGTTTTGGGATTGGCTCCACCTCGCGGTATTGCTGCCTATTGTCCTGGCCATTGTAGCACGTGTGTAGCCCAAGGCATAAGGGGCATGATGACTTGACGTCATCCCCACCTTCCTCCGGTTTGTCACCGGCAGTCACGTCAGAGTGCCCGGCTTTACCCGTTGGCAACTGACATCGAGGGTTGCGCTCGTTGCGGGACTTAACCCAACATCTCACGACACGAGCTGACGACAGCCATGCACCACCTGTGTTAGGGTTCCTTGCGGCACTCCGGTATTTCTACCAGATTCCCTACATGTCAAGCCTTGGTAAGGTTCTTCGCGTTGCATCGAATTAAACCACATGCTCCACCGCTTGTGCGGGCCCCCGTCAATTCCTTTGAGTTTCAGTCTTGCGACCGTACTCCCCAGGCGGGACACTTAACGCGTTAGCTACGGCACAGAGGGGGTTGATACCCTCTACACCCAGTGTCCATCGTTTACGGCTCGGACTACCAGGGTATCTAATCCTGTTTGCTCCCCGAGCTTTCGAACCTCAGTGTCAGGAATGCCCCAGATGGCCGCTTTCGCCACAGGTGTTCCTCCCAATATCTACGCATTTCACCGCTACACTGGGAATTCCACCATCCTCTGACATCCTCTAGCCTGCCAGTCTTCAGTCCATTCCCGGGGTTGAGCCCCGGTCTTTAAGACCGAACTTAACAAGCCACCTACGTTCTCTTTACGCCCAATAATTCCGGACAACGCTTGCATCCTACGTATTACCGCGGCTGCTGGCACGTAGTTAGCCGATGCTTCTTCTGCAGGTACCGTCACTCGCTTCGTCCCTGCTGAAAGGATTTTACATCCCGAAAGACTTCATCATCCACGCGGCGTTGCTCCGTCAGGCTTTCGCCCATTGCGGAAAATTCCCCACTGCTGCCTCCCGTAGGAGTCTGGACCGTGTCTCAGTTCCAGTGTGGCTGATCGTCCTCTCAGACCAGC
>JAKFCE010000081.1:0-2269 GCA_036676905.1 Chitinophagaceae bacterium | reverse complement strand
TTCGGAAGTCGAAGTGGCCATTCAGGAAAGCCTCGATGAAATGATGGAGGGAAAAACCGTAATCGCCATCGCCCATCGGCTGTCCACGATTGCGGCAATGGATCGACTTATTGTCATGGACGATGGACGCATCATCGAACAGGGCACCCACACCGAATTGCTCGCTAAGAACGGCATCTATGCGCGGCTGTGGCACCATCAGAGTGGCGGGTTCCTGGGTGAAGATCGGGGGATGACCGAGGCTATGGATCAAGTATGAGCGTGAACGGCCCGGGGATGATCTGCAAGCGGCTGGGTCGATTGCTGCCCCTCGCGACAGTCAGCAATCGGCCAAAAACAGACATCCCGTTACAACCCCTCTTGGGCAGCAGCTGCCTCTGCATGGGGCATCGAGGCAGCTATCCATACTTACGACCTAAGCCTGGAACAGGTTGGAGATCTTGACATCCGGATCTACCTCAGCCTCGTAGTCCACCCCTTCGATCCCGAAACCGAAAAGACGCAGGAACTCCGCCTTGTAACCGACAAAATCAGTAAGTTCATAAAGGTTGTCATTGCTGACCTGATCCCAGAGTTGCTTGACCCGGTCCTGGACTTCGGGAGCCAGTTCCTTGTAGTCCGCGCGCAGGCGGCCCTCTTGATCCATAACTGGAGAATGGCCGTACAAGCTGTCTTTGTAGAGCGCGTAGACCTGCTCGATGCATCCCTCGTGTGTGCCCTGCTCCTTCATGACTTTGAACAACAATGACAGATACAGCGGCATGATCGGGATAGCTGAACTTGCCTGGGTAACCACCGCTTTCAATACCGAGACCCGCGCGTCGCCCCCCAGAACAGCCAATCGTTCACGGATACCAAGGACTTTCTGATCCAGGTCCTTCTTGGCCGCACCAATGGAGCCATTCCAGTAGATGTCATGAGTCAGCTTTTCGCCCAGGTAAGTGAACGCGGTCGTTTTCGCCCCATCAGCCAAAACACCCGCTTCGTGCAGGGCATCGATCCACATCTGCCAGTCTTCGCCGCCCATCACGGCCACCGTGCCATCGATTTCGCTTTGGGCCGCGGGTTGTAGCGTGGTGTCCTTGACCACTTCCTTATCCGTATCCAGGCCCCGCAAGGTCACGGCCTTGTCGAGCGGCTTGAGAGTAGAACTGAATACTTCACCCGTCTTGGGGTGTGTCCGGCGAGGTGCGGCAAGACTGTAAACAACCAGGTCGACTTTCCCGAAGTCGCGCTTGATAACGTCGATAGTCTTCTGTTTGATCTCATCGGAAAAAGCATCGCCGTTGATGCTCTTGGCGTAGAGGCCGTCGGACTCGGCAAACGTGTGAAAGGCCGCTGTGTTGTACCAGCCGGCGGTGCCGAGCTTGCCCTCCTCGCCTTCACGTTCGAAAAACACACCGAGAGTGCTGGCGCCACAACCAAAAGCTGCCGTTATCCGCGCAGCAAGTCCGTATCCGGTCGACGCACCAATCACCAGTACGTTCTTTGGCCCCCCGGAGATCAATCCTTCTGCGGTAACGTAGTCGATCTGATTCTTGACGTTGGCTTCGCAGCCAGTGGGGTGAGTAGTCACACAGACAAAGCCGCGAACGCGCGGTTTGATGATCATAAAAGATCTCCCTCTTCCAAAATGTAGAGAGCCAACACTGGCTATAAAAGCCATAGACGCCTGGAAAGCTGAAGCGTCACGGTGAATGATCTGCTGCGGTTGGAGCCCCTACCGCCGGCTGCGTCCGCACACACCGTCGTATCGTGGCAGGACGTCGTCTTCGGCAGTTACAGACTCAGTCTTGAATGTCCAAGTTGGGTCGGATACAGCCCTTGGTGACAGGTAGAAAACGGCCAAAAAAGCGGTTATTCAGACTTCGCCGATTACGGCCAGAAACCGCCATCGATGCCCAAGGATCTACAGACTTACGCGTAGCCAGAGCAAAGAGTGAGATGTAACTGCTATACCTTCACCTACTGCGTTCCAGCATAGTAAGAGGGTAAATGAACATGGGCTTTCGTGGAGACACCTACCAGCAAATCATCACATGGCGCCGGCTCAGCGATTCGGCAGCAGTGAGATACGTCTGTTTTTTGAATTTCCAAACCTCACTGTACACAGTACAAAGCGCTGATTTTTTTAACCTGCCATTGGCTATACTGGCCCCCCAGGATGGTAGTTGGAGCACAAAATATGCCCGTCACCCCCAATCAAAATTCCCCAATCATTTTGGTCCTAGCTCAACAAAGCGACTTGGATAATCTTGTAGCCATTCGA
>JAKFCE010000080.1:0-1629 GCA_036676905.1 Chitinophagaceae bacterium | reverse complement strand
TAGATGCCTTGGTCGAAGCTGGCAAACTCCTTTGCGTGAGAGAAGCACGTTCTATCCAATGGCATTTTTTATATCCTTATACTTGCACTCACTGCTGTGGGGTTTACCTTCCTTGTCATTCAAGGGTGTAGGTTAGTACGGGAACAACCGCTCAACCAGTTGGCCCAGTTTTTTGGATGTGATCGGATGGGTCGTGAATGGGGCGGTGAGTCTTTTGGCCAGCAAGGTTGGGAGTAAATTGGCTAGCAATGCCGGAATTGCCAGGCGTCTCAATCAGTTATTCGGGGCGGTGTTTTCCTGATTCTGTTGAAAAAGTCCGAGCGGATTGACTCAACCTACACTGAGCTTGAGATGCGTCCGATTTACGCGTTGCAAGCCTTCCTGGCAGGGCAAGCGTATTGCAGTGAATGCTCCAGCCCTACCACTTATGCCTGAGTCGTTAATCATGGATGAAATCACTACCATGCCCTCGGATGATGTACCTGCTATTCAACATATAGTGCAGCGCAAACTCGGACGCTGTCTGTTGCGCTTGCAACAATACGAACGGCAGCTGAAAGCCATTGTCGCGCATTGCGAACTGATCGGTCCTGCAGATCGGCTGTCTATGATCCGTGAGCAGAAGGTCGCATGTGCACAGAACAAGACGATGGGCACGTTGATGGGGATGTTGACCGGAAGCTTTCTGACCTCGCCGCTCCCAAATGAAGAAGAGTCACAGATGGAAGCCGATGTTGGTGACCAGATCTGGCTCAGGCATCGATACCGGTTGGAAATGACAGCCGAGCATTATGAGGCGATGAAGGCCGACCTCAAGGAGTTGGTTGACCTGCGCAATAAACTGGTTCACCACTTCATTGAGCATTTCGATCTCTGGTCTGAATCAGGTTGCCAGGCGGCGGATGGTTTTCTGGAGGAAAGCTACAAAACCATCAATCGGCATTGTCTGAATCTGCAATGTTGGGCCAAAACCATGATTGAGGCACAAGCTAAAATGGCTTCGTTTATACAGAGCCAAACATTTGAAGATGTGTTGGACGGTATCCGGGTGGATGGCTCAGTCGATTGGCCTGGCAGTGGGATATGCAGCTGTTTACGTGAAGCAGAAACCAAGCTAGCCGAAGGTGGCTGGACTCGACTGGAAGCAGCTATCCGCTGGATTGGTGGTACCTATCCAGAGCAGATACCCAACCGCTACGGTTGCAACAGCTGGAGGCATGTCCTGCACGAATCACGGCAGTTCGAAATACGAAAATCCCAAGCTGATAATGAAACTACTGCCGTCTGGTATCGCAGCAAGGTCAGTTGAATGGGAAACTGAATCGTCCCTCCTTTTGTAAGTACGCTGAGTGACTGCACCTGGCCGGATTCTGCCTGTCGCCACCGGTCGCTGCGTCGTGGTGCGACACGCGGGGTCACCGGATCATTTTCGTACTGACCCTGATCCCCAAACCTGTTCTAAAAACGTTTTTACACAACCTCGGCAATAAGCAGCCGCTGGACAGGCTAGTGGCAAATAGGTAGCGTCGACCTTCTGCACTGAATTTTTACCACAGCTGAGCTTGGCGTCATCCATGTCGCGTTTCTCCCTGGGCTATGTCGCGTTTGCTGCAATTCCTCCAGGCAAGA
>JAKFCE010000079.1:0-2689 GCA_036676905.1 Chitinophagaceae bacterium | reverse complement strand
GCAACCAAGTGGCAACGGGGAAGCTGACCAAATGGCCAAAATTACTGACCGCCAGATGACGGCCAAACCAGGTACAAGTGACAAGTGGCTGAGCGAAGTAGCCATCTGGGGGCATGGCAGCCTCGTAGCCCGCATCACTCCTAGCGGAGAGCGCCTCTTCTATTTCCGTTACACCAACAGCAGCAGTGAGCGCATCACCCTCCCCGTTGGCACCTATAGTCGTGATGGCAGTGAAGGCACCATGACACTGGCGGAAGCGGGGCAACGAGCAAAGGTGCTTGCTGAGCTTCATAAGTCCGGTATCCGAGAGATAAAGGAACACTTCGAAGCCGAAGAAGCCGCCCGCGTCGCTGCACGTGACGCAGAGCTTGCACGGATTGCAGTTGAGAAAGCAGCGCTAGAAGAAGCGCAGGCTCGACGAGCTGCCAGAAAAACCGTTCAGGATCTGTTTGATCACTGGGCCAAGGTTGACCTGATCAACCGCAAAGATGGTGGAGCGGAAGTACGCCGCATGTTCGAGAAAGACGTGCTGCCTTTTCTTGGCAAGCTGGCCGTACATGATGTGAAAAAAGGCAATATCACTGAAGTGACTGACACCATGCTAGCCCGCGGAGTCAACCGCGCAGCAAAAATTGCTTTTTCTCTTATGCGCCAAATGTTCCGATTTGCAGTAGATCGTGACCTGATCGAATACGATCCAACCGCAAGCATTCGCAAAGCCAAAATTGGCGGCAAAGACGTCGAACGAGATCGTGTATTGAGCGAGGAAGAAATCCGCGCATTAGCCAAGCTCACCCCGCAGGCCGGCCTGCTCCCATCCTCAGAGGCAGCAATCTGGATTGCTTTATCGACCTGCTGCCGTATCGGCGAATTGCTGAATGCACGATGGGAGAACGTCGATCTCACAGCAGGCGACTGGCGCATACCTGCAGAGCAAAGCAAAAACGGCAAGGCACACAACGTAACCCTCTCGCCATTCGCCATCCGGCAATTTAAGGTGGTCAGAACATCCAGTTCTGACAGTGAATGGTGCTATCCCAACACTAAAAATAGTGGCCCCGTCTGCTCAAAGACCGTGACCAAGCAGCTTGGCGATAGACAACGCTTACCAGGCCAAGGAGTGTTGAGTAACAGAAGTGCCAATGCTCAGGCGCTGCTCCTTCCTGGGGGCAAGTGGACTCCGCATGACTTGAGGCGAACGGGTGCCACAATCATGACAGCTCTTGGCGTCCTTCCTGAAGTGGCTGAGCGCTGCCTTAATCACACAGAGGAAAATAAGGTTAAACGAACCTACCAGCGCCACAGCTATACTAAGGAAATGGCAGAGGCTTGGCAGAAGCTCGGCGCGCACCTAGAATTACTGACGCCCCACCCACCTCAGCTATAAAGGGAATAGTAATCACCCATTGCAGCTCGCCAAATTCCAGAAAACAGCACAACATACATACTCGACACCACCAGAGCAAAGGAAGAACATGCCTATCTTTGATCCAAAGATTGAAGTTCATGATCTGACCACCACAATCAAGAAGGCACTAGACAAACTGACTTTGCTATTCCTTCAGCTTGAGTCGAACTTCGATCTACCAACGCATATGGCAGGCATTTACCAAGCCATTATAAACGGCGAAATTAATGCCAAAACTATTGAGCAAGAAGAAGGCAACCGCATTTTCCAGAGCAAAATCCTAGCCCCCTATAAAAGTTATTTTCGGCATGCCTGTATCTACACGGAACTAGCAAGAATCAGCCAAGCAGAGGGAGATGACAACACTGCTTGGTCTTTTATTTCGCAGGCAAATCACCAAATCGGGCTAACTTTCGGAATTTTGAGCACCTATCCAGGCGTAGACACAGCAGACGTGCAGAGTAAGCAGGGAAGAAAAGCCGCTCAAACAAGGCACTCAAAGCAAGACCCTGAGCGCAAGCAGGTTGTCAGGCTACTGTCCTGCCCACCTCCTGGCGGATGGAAAAACGAGAAAGAAGCACTTGAATCCATCATCAGACCGCTTAATCACATCATCCAGCAAAGTTTAAAGACTCTAGGCGGAGAGCGGTTCAAACTCACCGAGCCCAAAGATCTTGAATCTTCAGTTTGGCGCTGGCTCAGATATGACAAGAAAAAGGCACAAAAAGGTGAACCACAGGGCATAGTCCGCCAAGCCTATGAAGCTTACTCGTACGAGCGCTTGACGAACCCTAATAATCATTGATGGACGGTAGGGGGCAGACCACTCCTTCGCGGCCTACCGCGGCGTGTTTGAGGTGCTTTAGGACGCATACCCTTTCCAAAGCATCTGACTCCAGGCACCGACAGTTTGAAGTACTCATCAAGCTTGGTCATGTATAAGACAATGCGCCTCAACCCTTCCCGCGCCCGCTGATCAGCGTGGCTGATCATGCCAATTCCGCAGAACTCATACCCCTCTTTGAACGCATTACAGTTGTAATATGTTCCACGCCCGTCGGTGATCACCTTACTCCAATGCTCACCAATCATCCGAGCCAGGGTGACATCTTGCCTAACCTGCCCCCCATCAAAAAGTAAGAGCAGATGGTAGTGCAGCGTAAGCGCTCCATAAACCTCATCTACAAATGATCCGCAGGCGGGCCAATGCTGTGCTCCAATTTCTTTCTGGAGCCAGCCGTCATGATGCGCCCCGACGCCAAAGTCGAAAAAGTCTACCTC
>JAKFCE010000078.1:0-1537 GCA_036676905.1 Chitinophagaceae bacterium | reverse complement strand
ATGCCCTATTACTCCCAAACAAAGCCTTCTGCCCTGCATTCAATTTCCACTCAACCACATTGCCGCACTTGCCATTGGTGCAGATGCGCACGAACTGCGATGTCAGGTTAGACATTGGCGAGCCGCATATTGGGCACGGTTTCCCGTTTGCATCAGTCATTGGATAGCCTTGTGGGCCGGCGTATGCTGATCAAATAAACCATCCATAAGCGTCCAGCCCATTTGATCAAACTGGCGTAGTTCGCTAGATCTCAGACTTACTCGATGCTCGGATTCCTGATCGAATAGGGCGCGCAGATAGGCGAATTTGCTGTCCAGATAAATCACGGTGAAGTGCAGGGTTCTATGGCCGATCCAGTTGAACCGGACATGATCGCCCTCGCGGAATTGGCTGGCTGTGATCGAAAGACGGGGCTCGTCGTATTCAATCGCTCGATTGGCTGGATTGCCTTGGAGTATTTCTTGGATGTCGCTCATTGCTTCGCCCTCCGATTACCCAGCGCCCGATTCCAGCCGGCATCCCACTTAATCCTTGATTTAGGCGATGCCTCTTCATCAAACGGATTCCCATCCTTCGGCACGCCATCAAGAAATGCTTTGTAGCCTTGTTCGAATGGGGTCATGGCCTGCCACCTTCATAGTGACTGAACAGGCTTTCAACTTTGCGAGCGTTTCCGCCCATCGGATGGCACATTTCTTCTGCGATTTTCAGCATTATGTTGCAATGCCTTTTAAGTTCGCCATGATTAAACCAAGCCACCTTCCCCATATCTCCTGTTAGCCATGCTATGGCGTAACTAATCTGAGACTCGAATGATTCCTGGCAAGAATTTACGCTTACCTCCCTGATCATCCCGACGTTCCCATCCTTGTCGCTTACAATGTCGAACGGCTTGTATGACTTTTTCATGCTATCTTCGGTTACTGCGTACATAGCCTTTCTCCTGAATTATTTCGGCACCACCGTAAACTGCTGACGCATGCAGCCAGCGCAAGATTTTTTGGCTTGATCCAGGATTTGTTGAGCCACCTCGGGGCCCAGCACTGCAAGCATGCTGCCCGACATGCTGCTGATGAATCCGGCGAATACCAGCGCCTTGTCAACAACGTCGGTTGCGCCATCAGCCTCCATCGCCAGGTTGAACGTTCCGGCCAATGACAGCCACATGTCGGCGCCTAGGTCTATGCATTGTTCGTTGGTCATGGCCGTATCTCCAGCTTGATATCGTTGATGAATTCGATATCCCGCAAATCGTCTTCGTCAATCTGATTTTCCTGACAATCTTGGTCGGTCATGATTTCATCGAATTCGTCATCATCCAAATCTTCAATGACCTTTCGGAAGCTCACCATTGCGGTCCCGGTCATCACTATTGTTTTGCCCATTTCACTTCCCCTCTCATTGATACCTGCCCTGACTATAGCCCATCAGATGCTGGCTGGCTATTGGATTTTATCGCGTTGTCGACATTGCATTCATTGCAAAAACCAGGACCTCCGCACCGGGCGCGCACGCCATCAGTTCTAGGATAGACGT
>JAKFCE010000077.1:0-298282 GCA_036676905.1 Chitinophagaceae bacterium | reverse complement strand
CAATGAGAATGAATCCCCACAAGGCCATGGCAATGCCCTGTCCTGTTTGTCCCTGCACGAGCAGCATCAGTGAAAGCGGAACATAGATCAGCGCCGCGCCCACAATAGGAAGCATGGCTGTGATACAAGTGGCGGCAAACCAAAGAAAGGGTTCGTCGATACCGATGATCAAATAACCGATCAATCCAACGATACCCTGGATCAGTGCGATCAGGGGGATGGCGATGGCATTGGAAAGCACCATGGTCTTCACCTCTTTTCCTATCAGCTCCATGTTCGCATCCTTCAGCGGAATGTATTCATACAGCGAATCCTCCATCTTCCTGCCGTAGACCAGCATGAAATAAAGAATGAAATACATGGCCGTGATGATGGCGATCGTATCCACAGTAACGTTTAACACCCGGGGCAGCAATCTTCCCAGGTAGGGCCCGAGTTCGTTGATTGCATTGGCGTTGATCAGCTGGTAGCCGATCTTTTCTCTTATCTGCGCCATCAGCAACTTCAGCGAGTTCAGCATTTCCGACGAGTGGGTCACTACGTAGCTGATCTTGCCATAGAGGATATTACCCAGCAGACCTATGGGAACAAGGATCACGAAAAACGAAAGCAGGATCAGTACCCAGGCCGCACTGCTTCTCTTCCAGCCTTTCTTTTCCGTGAGATAGAACATGCGGTCGCGCATGACCATGTAAAAAGTGACGGCTCCCAGGAAGGCAGGGAGAAAAAAGACCAATTCCCTGAACAGCACGATGCCGAGGAAAACGATGAGCAGGATAAAGAAGATCTGCCGCAGGAGATTGGAATCGATGGTCGTACCGGTGTTGTTTGTCATAAATGCCTGCTCAAAATAGTTGATAAAGTTGACAAAGTTGATGGAGTTGGCAAGGGAACAGGCGAGGCTAGACCTTTACCCTCTTCCACCTGCCCTTCTTGAACAGCAGGTAGGCCGCTACGGTGATCGCTGTTTCCGCTACGGGAATGGAAATGAATACGCCTGTGGGTCCCATGCCGAAGGTCTTGGCCAGCAGGTAGGCCAAAGGCACCTGGAAGGCCCAGAAACCAAAAAGATTGATCAGCGTGGGCGTTCGGGTATCGCCGGCGCCGTTGAAGGCATTGGTCATCACCATGCCTACTCCGTAAAATATATAGCCCACGCAGATAATACGCAGCGCCTGTACTGCTATGGCATTCACTTCCGCGTTGTTGGTGAACAACGAAACGATAGGACCTGCAGCAGTGAAGAAAAGTACCGAGACCAATCCCATGAAGACCGTATTGTACTTCGCCGTTTTTAAAACCGCCTCTTCTGCCCTCCCTGGTTCATTGGCGCCGAGGTTTTGTCCTACCAGCGTAGCAGCAGCATTGCTGATGCCCCATGCGGGCAGTATGCAAAATATGATGATCCTGATGGCGGTCTGGTAACCTGCAGATGCAGCGCTGTGACCGGTCTCGGCCACCAGCCTGGCCAGGAAGATCCAGCTGCAGGAAGCGATGATGAACTGGAAGGTGGCAGGCCAGGCGATCTTCACCAGGGTTTTGATCACGTCCCACTCGGCCTTCAGTGATGCTATGGTAAGCCGCACCACGTGCCTGCCGTTGAAAAGATGGTAGAGCTGGTAGACCACCCCAATGCCCCTGCCAATGCAGGTAGCAATGGCGGCGCCCGTCAGTCCCAGGGCCGGAATAGGTCCCAGTCCATTGATCAGCAAAGGACAAAGAATAATGTTACCTATGTTGGCGATCGTCAGGCTTTTCATGGCAATAGAGGCATTGCCGGCGCCACGGAAGATACCGTTGATGAGAAAGAGCAGCATAATGATCAGGCTGCTTCCCATCATGATACGGGTGTAGGTAGTGCCCATTTCGATCGTCTCCGGCTCTGCGCCCATGAGGGCGAGAATATCATCAGCCCAAATCACACCGGCTATACTCACGGGAATGATCAGGGCAAATCCCAACCAGATGGACTGCATAGCGGCGGAGGCCGCTCCTTTGGGGTTTTTTTCACCTACCCGCCTCGCCACGACGGCGGTGGCCGCCATACTCGCACCCATGGCCAGCGAATAGATGATGGTGATCACCGATTCTGTTAGTCCTACGGTAGACACAGCATGCTTCCCCAGTTTGCTCACGAAAAAAAGGTCAACGATGGCGAATACGCTTTCCATGCCCATCTCCAGGATCATGGGTATGGCCAGCAATACGATAGCGCGGCGCAGGCTGCCCTGGGTATAATCCTGCTCCTCGCCCTTGATGGCGCGGAAGATGATCGAAATATAGCGTCCGGATGTTTCCGTAAATGTTTTAACTGACATGCATATGATTTAAGGAATGAAAAGATTGCCGCTAGCAGCGAAGAAGAAAATGCCGGGAAGGCTATCAGGCTATCATATGCAATGATTGATGCGCTAAAATACTCAGATTTTTAATTTTTCCACGTAGAGCGCGATATAATCTGCCAATTGCTTCCGTTTATACTGCATAATGAAGCGCGGATGCGGGAGGGCGACCACTTCCTTGAACCATTGATGTCGATCGTTGAGGGCGGAAAAATGCTTGTAGTTCTTCTCTCCTCCTATACACCAGCAGCGCGACCTGTCAAAATTCCCTTTCAGGAGTTCCTGCATGGAAGTGGTGATGAATGGCAAGACTTTGACGAGGAGCTCCTTGTCGTCATAGTAGTTGATGTTCTTCCCGTTTTGTACAAAGCCAAAAGGGCAAACAGAGCTGATGAAATGGTCGCCATAGAATTTTTCCGGACCGCCATAGGCATCGATCATCGCATACATGAATTCAGCGGAGAGTTCCGACTGCATTTTAAATGCGTGGGGGATGTGCAAGTTTTCGGTCAGTTGTTTGGGCGCGGTGAAATTCACGCCGGTAACGCCTGCACCATAACGGCCGGGATTGATGCCCAGCAACAAATGTCTTGGCCTGTCATCGTTATAGTATTGGTGCAAAAAAATGCGCAGCACTTCCTGCACGGAAGGATCCTTCTGTGGATAAAGCCACTGCACGCCGTTAGGAAGTTTGGCGGGGGGCTTCAGAGAAAGGTAGAAGTTATAAAGATGGTCGGACCACATAGTTTCCTGTTACCGGTTTACAGTTTACGGTTTGCCGTTAGTTCGGGAGATGCGAAGTTATGTGTGGCCATCGTCCAGACATACAGGTCGCTCCTACGGAGCGATGGTTTTAGGGGATAACGTTGCTACATACAGCTCGCTCCTACGGAGCGCAACAGCCTCGCCCCAGCGGGGCGGTCTGTATGTAGAAAGAATGGATTTCTAGATTTCGCCCTGTAGGGGCGATCTGTATGTAGAAGATGATTTGATTTAGGAATTCCGCCCTGTGTAGGGGCGGCCTGTATTTGGAAAACGGGCACCCGAACATAAGGTCGCTCCTACAGAGTGGGAATGGCGGATACAGTGCAACATCTCACAACGTCCCAACCGGATACTGAAACATTCTCTGCGCTCTAGCATTTAGCTGCGGAAAGACAGCACGATAAAGTCTTCTGGAAACCAGTAGTGACAACCGGAAACAGGAAACAGGAAACTGGAAACTGTATTATCTCGCCCTATAACTTGCCTTCGCAGCAGGATTGTTTGTGGGACAACCATACTTCGATGCGCTGCAGGATGCAAGTGATAAAGAGATGAACAGGGATAAAACAACAGTGATCACGGAGAAGCGTTGTACGCGATTGATTGCCTTTGGCATGGGGAGCTCCTGGCTCCAGGTGTTTGTCGGGTTCATAGTTTAGCGTTTAAAGGGTGTTGCAATCTATAATTACAGAATTGTGCCAATTTTTTACTGTCAGGTCGCCAGGCAAAAAAATAGGGTCCCAAACATGGCGACCCTACGATTTCAATATTGCCGGTATTTATGCGATGGGCATTCCCTGCTCACGTGTGCCGTACTCTTTTGCCTTTGAAAAAACATTCGTCATGTGATGCTTTTCATTCTCAGTGGTGGGTGTGTATTCCTGCTTGGGTTTACGGAAATAGCGGTAAGCAAAATATCCGGCGACTCCCAGGGCCACGATGCCGGCCAGTCCGATCATTTCATTCTTTTTCATTGTAAATAGTTTCTATAAACGAGGCAATAGCCATGCCACCCGCCCTCTTGCTCCTCCCTGAAGGGAGGTGAATGATGAATGCAGAACAGATGAACAGATGAGTGCTGAAGTCCCTCCCTCAGAAGGAACTTACCTTGTGGCTACGCCACCCCCACGCTTATCATGTCCATAAATATCCTCACGGAAGTTCAGCAGTCCTGTTTCGTCTACCCAGGCTGTGATGTAGGTAATGGATACGGGTACCGTTGCGGGCAGGTTCACTGCCTGCTCCTTGCCGGAGGCCATGGCCTTCCCGATTTTCTCACTCGTCCAGCCCGGCGCATCGCGGAGCAGGTATTCTGCCAGCTTTCTCGGCTCGGAAAGCCTGATGCAGCCGTGACTGAAGGCTCTTTTTCTCAGGGAGAAAAGTGACTTGGATGGCGTATCGTGGAAATAGATGTTGTGGTCGTTGGGAAACACAAACTTCACCTGGCCCAGCGCGTTGCCTTTACCGGGCAGCTGGCGGATCTTGGGCAGGCCATTCTCTGTACCATCCTGCACATAGCGGTGGCGCCATAGGTAATCGCGGTTCCTGCGCATAGCCGGCAGGATCTCGTTCTTTACAATGCTGGGCGGCACATGCCAGGAAGGGCTGAATACAATGTATTTCATTTCGTCGTTGAAGACCACGGTCTTGTTGGATTCCGTGCCCACTACGATGTTCATCTTGAAAACGTGATTATTCCCCTCGTAAACATGAAGGATGAACTCCGGGATGTTGGCGATCAGCCTCGTGCCCCCGGTGGCTGCCGGCATAGTACGCAACCTGTCCAGGTTCACCTGCAGCTGCCTTACCCGCTCGCTCACGGGCTTGTTCAGCTCTTTGGCCAGGGCGGCATCCACCACGCCATTTTCGGGGAAGCCAAACTGCTTCTGTACTTTTTTAACAGCTGCGGCCAGCTCATCCGTAAAAATTTCTGATTCATCATCGGAACGGTAGTCACCAGTGGCTTTCAGCCGCTGTTTGATCTGTGCAATAGCCGCAGCAGTTTCGCCCTTCTGGTAGTGCTTTTTCCCCATAACGATCTTTGGCCATCCGCCATTTTTTTCGATCTCCATGTACCGCGACAGTTCCTTTTCCAGTGCTTCAACGCTCGCCGGGTTACCAAAACCAGGGTCAGTGGCGTATATAGAGGTATTGATCAGTATGAACATCAATGCCAGGGATAGTGTTCTCAAACTTCTTGTCATAATCTCCGCTTTTTTCAAGTTCATCAATTTGTGGAATTGAGAATTGTAAGACAAGAACAGTACCGACCAGCGATTGACCAGGATTTTCAGGATTTATAGATGAGCAGGATGCTCCCCCTCTCGGCGAGGAGAGGGGCCGGGGGTGAGGCGATAGAGGTCGCGGGCATTAAATTTGAAGCAGTGCAGTAACTAAAAAACGGTTATGAACAGGCGCACCTTTGTTATTGTATTACTGATAGCTGCCGTGGCCAGCATCGGCTACGCCATTTACCGCTCAGTGGAGCAAAAGATCATCCTCATTGGCGATACCCAGCAACAGGTTTACGGCGAACCCCAGCACGGACTCCTCCTCGGACTCTGTGTATTTGCCGCTTCCTGCCTCATCGGGGCTGTTCTGCTCATCCTTGATAAGGATGTGGTGGAAGCCGTGAAAGAATTGGAAAAGCCCTCGCCGATCACTTCCAGGAGAATCCTTTAAGATCTGGGGTTTTAACGGGTTTTTACATGCAGTTAACGGTAATCCCTCGCTCTCCTGCATCATAGCGGGTATATTTGAAGAGCTTATGAGACCGATTACCCTGCTCGCCTTTTTGACCTGTTTTACTTCTGTACAATCCCAGCAACTGAAGCTGGTGCTGCCCATTGGACATTCCTCCACGATCTCGGATATCCGCACCAGCCCGGACGACCGCTTAATTTATACGGCAGGGGCCGACAACAAACTGATCATCTGGGACCTGAAAACAGGGCTCCAGCTCAGAGAGCTATCTACTGGCAGGACCTCCGTAGAAAAGATCCTGATCAATCCCGATGGCAGCCGCCTCCTGGGAGGCAGGGTCTACAACAAGCGCGACAGCATGCCTTTGTGGGACAAGCAAGGAAATATCGTTAACTGGCTGACCCACCCCCGCGAGATCACATCGGCCCATTTCTTTCCCGATGGCCGGCATATTCTCACTTCCGGCTATGCTACCACGCTCAGGATCTGGAATGCTACTACCGGACAAATAGAAAAAGAGATCAATGTGGGCGACGAGCTGCTCTGGTCCACCGCCATCAGCAGCGACGGAAAAACCATTTTTGCTGCCTTCGGTTATGGAGCCGGTGCCTGGGACGCAGCCACAGGTGAAAAATTATTCACCATCGACCACGAAACCATTGTTTCCAGCCTGGCGGTATCGCCCGACGGACTTTACCTGGCCACTACTGGTGAAAAGAACACCAGGATCTGGAATGCAAAAACGGGCGCGCCGGTTCATCAATTCACCCACAAACTCAATGGAGGCGAGGTCAGCTTTAACGCCCACAGCGCCTCCCTTTTGCTCCAAACGACCTCCATTAGCGACGGCAGTTCCCTGGAATTGTATGATGTAGCTTCCGGCAAAAAGATCAGCACCCTCATCGAAGCAAAAAAAGAAGCCAAAATGGGTATGTTCAGTCCCAACGGAAAATGGGTACTGTCCTGCGCCGACGATGATACGCTCGCCAAACTCTGGGACGCCGGCACCGGCAAGCTGATCACCTTGCTGAATCACGGCAACTACAGCGGCATTTCCTCCGGCCTCTTCTCTTCAGATGGGAAAACCCTGCTCACAAGGGGTTCATCCATATCGCTCTGGCAACTGCCTGAGGGAAACAAATTGCAATACTTCAGTTCTGGCGGATATAGTTTCAACTCCTTTACGCTCTCCCGCAATGGCAATATGATGATAGCCAGTGCAGGCAATGAAGCAATGGCCTGGAATCTAAGCCGACAGCTCCGCGAGTATGAACTCAGGGGAGATGCGGCGCCCATCGAATCGATCACCTTCACCCCCGACCAGCGCCGGCTGATCACCAACAACCGGGCAGGGAATTTCCAAAGGCTTTGGGATCTCCGCACAGGAGATATGCTTTTCATGCAGTTGTACTCCGAGCCCGATGCCGAACGCTTTGTCTACAGCCCTTCTTACAAAAAGCTTTTCATCGACTATAAATACCCCCGCTCCGCTGAATTGTTCGATACAGAAAATGGGGTGCGGCTCACACTGGACGACCGGGATCCCATTATTCGCTGGGCCTTTAGCCAGGATGACAAATACCTCGTTACGGCAGACATAGAACAAATGATCAAGCTTTGGGATACAGAGACCGGTATGCTGGTGAGGATATTCGATGGCAAGCATCAAAAATCCATAGACGACCTGATGATCTCCCTGGACGACAAAAAGATCATCGTAACCGACCTGGCCAACACCATGGTGATCTGGGACCTGCATTCGGGAAAAGAAATAGCCCGGCATGTGAACTTTCACAAAGATGTGAGCGACCTGACGCTGATACCTGGCAGCCACTGGATGATCAGCGAACAATACAGCGGCCTGCTGAAGATGTGGAACCTTAGCACAGGACAGCTCCATGCCACTCTGGCCGGTCATAAAGAACCGGGCTGGAAATTCATTTTGACACCTGATGGGAAAAGGCTTGTCACACAAGGACTCAACGAGCGTTTTGTCAAAATATGGGACGTAGCATCCGGGACGCTGATCACGGATCTGCGTCATGTTAACGATATCAAAGAGGTGCAACTGACCACAGATGGAAAATATTTGGTGGCCTCTTCCTCCTTCGATCCCACTATCATGGTTTGGGATGCTTCCACCGGCGCTCTTGTTCAAAAATTGCCGGGAGGGGCCAGGAGCACAAGCACCCTCTTGCTCACCCAGGACAACAAGGCTTTCACCCGGGGCTTTTTAGATACGGTTGTGCATTACTGGGATCTGGTCTCCGGTCAGCACCTGGCAGTCTTCGGCGGACACAATGAAATGATCAACTCGGTTGTCTATGACGCTGGGCGCAAGCGGCTGCTCACTACTTCTTCCCGCATCATCAGCACGGATATCAGCACCGGTGAAAGCCTGGTGCTGGGCACAAAAGGTGGCCCGGACTTCACCACTGCCGTATCAGGACAGCGCGAAGGCACCATTGTAGCTGCCTCCTCCGACCACACCGTGCAGCTTTGGGACACCAACAGGAAGTCCGTGCTGCAAACATTTTTCCCGGTAGGCAAAGGCGATTATTTCAGCAGTGTGGAAGGCGGTTACTATAAAGCTTCGCCAGGCGCTACCAAAAAACTGCATTATGTAACCGAAGATCTTCGTCCTGTTTCCTTTGAGCAGATGGACGTGAAATATAACCGTCCGGATATGGTGCTCCAAAAAGCCGGTTATCCGGATACAGCCCTCATCAGTTCCTACCGGAAGGCTTACGAGAAAAGGATCAGCAAGCTGGGTGTGGACACATCGGCCTTTGCTTCCCTGGTGAATTTCCCGGTGATGGAGATCGTTGAGGGTGAAAGGATCAACATGGAGCAAACCACAGAAAAGCTGGTGCTGCACATCAAAGGCTCCGACGAAACCTTAGGCCTGGCCTCATTCAACATCTGGATCAATGAAACCCCCGTCTTCGGAGCGAAAGGGAAAAAACTCGCCCGGCCAGTGAAGCAACTGGATGAAGAGATCACCATTACTCTTTCGGAAGGCATGAACATCATCGAGGTCTCTGCGACCAATACAAAAGGAATTGAATCTTTCCGCAGCCCGGTGAAAGTAAACTACAGGCCCTCGACGCCAGAACAACAAAACATTTACTTCATCGGTATTGGCATCAACCAGTTCCGCGATACCAGCCGCAACCTGGCCTGGAGTGTAAAGGACATCCGCGACCTCTCCGCGGCCATGATAAGAAAATACGAAGGAAAAACCGTGCAGGTGGATACACTGTTTGATGAGAACGTGACGGCGGAAAACATCAAAGGCCTGCGAGCAAAACTGGAAAAGACAACTGTGAACGATATCGTGATCCTGTCCTACTCTGGTCATGGCCTGCTTGACAACAACTATAATTACTATCTCTCCACCTTTGGTGTGGATTTCAAAAACCCACAGATCAATGGACTGCCATATGAGGAACTGGAAAGATTGCTGGATTCCATCCCCGCCAGGAAGAAGCTGATGATGATCGATGCCTGCCATTCCGGTGAGGTGGACAAGGAAGAAGTGGCCCGTTACACCTTCGTTGAAAAAACCAAAGCGGATACGGGTGACCGTTCAGGCAGAAAGCCCTTGCCCCTGGATACCAAATTAGGCATGAAGAGCAGCTTCGAGCTGATGCAGGAATTGTTTGTGAACGTGTCGCGCAATACGGGCACCACGGTGATCTCCGCCGCAGGCGGCATGCAGTTCGCGCAGGAAAAAGGCGAGCTGCAGAATGGGGTCTTCACCTTTGCGGTGCTGGAGTTCATGAAATCGAGGTACCAGGCAACTACGGTCACCGACCTGAAGAACTATGTGAACAGGCGTGTACCCGAACTGACGAAGGGCTTGCAGGTGCCCACGACCCGCTCAGAAACCAAGGCGGTAGATTGGTTCGTTTGGGAGTAGCGTTTAGTTGGAACCAAGTGCCTATAGTCGCACTTTGTATTTGAGGAATCAAAGATTTGAACAACAGTTATCAATACGAATATTTATGCGGCTATTATTCCTATTCATGTCCCTGTTTTCAATAACCTGTTTCGCACAGGAGATGAGACTGGTATTGCCTATCGGCCATACAAACGCTGTGCGGTCGGTAAATTTCTCTGCCGACGGCAAGAAGATCATCAGCACGGGACATGATGTAACGGTGAAGACCTGGGATGTAGCGACGGGCAGACTGCTCACCGATTTCTCCCCCCACCGGGAAGCCATAGAATATGCCGAGTTCAGTCCGGATGGCCGCCAGATTGCCACAGCTTCCTTTGAAGGCAGCTCTAAGATCCTCGACACCAAAACTGGAAATGTCCTTCATACCCTCCAAAGCAGTAAGCCGATCTATGTCACCCGCTTTAGTCCGGATGGAAACATCCTGGCGACAGGCGCGAACGATAGCTGTATTTATTTATGGGATGCCGGCACGGGTAAAAAGATCAGGACGATCAAGGACGACAGGCAGATCAGCTGGGTAGAATTCAGCCATGATGGGAAACTTCTCCTCAGTTCTTCCTGGGACAGTGTAAGACTTTGGGATGTAAAAACGGGGAATCCATTGGCCTTCAGTACGGATGGCGGCATGGAAAGCCATGCGACATTTAGTGCCGACGATCAATATATTGCTATTGCCAACGGCAGTTTGAGGGTATTCCAACGGGGAACCGGCAAGCTTATTTTTTATGTAGATAGCGAAGAGATCACAAGATCGGCGTTCAGCAAGGACGGCAAAAGGATCTTAACCGTCTCTCCTTCCTGGCTCAAGGTTTGGGACCTGGCTACAGGAATCCCTCTTCTCACCATGCAGGGCCACAAGGACGTAATCTATGATGCGAAGTTCAGCCCTGATAACAGATCCATTGCCTCCGGTTCCGAAGATGCCACCGTGCGAATATGGGATGCTTACACCGGCAACCTGGTGTCAGTGTTGGAAGGCAAAGCGATTGCTATTGAACATGCAGCCTTTCATCCGAACGGCAAAAATGTAATAGTACCTGCATCCAATGGGAGCTTCATGGTCTGGAACACTGAAGAGGGCAAACCCGAACAACAGGTGGAAGCCCACGAAGGATGGATCACGGCCGTGGACATCAGTGACGATGGGAAACACCTGGCTACAGCCTCAGCCGATAACACCGCGGCTGTCTGGGACCTGGAGACACGCACACTGATAGCGCGCATGAAAGGCCATGAAGCCTACCTCACCAGTGTTGATCTCAATGCAGATGCCTCAGAGATGCTCACTTCCTGTTCAGACGGCGCTGTGATACTCTGGGAAGCCGCTACAGGCAAAGAGCTTCAACGATTCATCGGCCATACCAACGATGTGAAACAGGCAAGGTTTCATCCCGGCAGTAAGATGGTCGCTACGGTTTCAGAAGACAAGACCCTGCGTCTCTGGAATCTTAGCGGGAAAGAACTCGCCAATATTTCACATCCCGATTATGTCACTTCCATTGCCTTTAACCGGGATGGCAGCCGCATCGCTACTACCTGCGAGGACAATAAAGTGAGGGTGTTTGATACAGAAAACAGGAAGCTGTTGGTCACTATTAGCGGTTATGCCTTACCAGTGCGATCTGTTGAATTCGATCCTACCGGGAAAAAACTGCTTGTTTCCTCCTGGGACAGGACGGCCAGGATCTGGGACCTGGAGACCATGGACTTGTTGCAGACTCTCGAAGGCCATAGCGGCTGGGTTATAGGCGCTAGTTATAATAAGACCGGTGACCGCATCATCACTACTTCCGTTGACAGGACCAACAAGCTTTGGGATGCCAATACCGGCCAGCTGATCCAAACCTTTTTTGCCTTAACACCCACCGAATATTTCGTACAGCTGCCCAACAGGTATTATAAAGGCACGAGAGAAGTGGTAAAAATGCTGCACTATGTCACACCCGAACAGGAAGTGATCGGCTTCGATCAGTTGGACATTCAGTACAACCGCCCGGATAAGGTACTGGCTGCGATAGGCAACGGGGACGAAGCCCTGATCGGCCCCTATTTCGCAGCCTACCAAAAAAGAATAAAGAAGTTAGGAATAGATACCCTGGCATTCACTACTGCGATCAGTCTTCCCAGGACCGAGATCTCAGGAAGGAACAATATCAGCTACGAACAAAAAGGAAATCTACTCCAGTTGAAAATTACAGCCAGCGACCCCAATACCCTGCTGGATCGGTTCAATGTCTGGGTGAACGAAGTACCGGTCTTTGGCATGAAGGGTGTGAGTTTGCGTACTAAGTACATAAATCGGTTTGACACGACTGTTAGTTTGACGCTAGCACCGGGCGAGAACGTCATAGAAACCTCTGTGATCAATGCGGCCGGAATGGAGAGCTACCGGCTGCCGCTGCATGTAAACTTTGTTCCCGCTATCCAGCCAAAAGAAAAGCTCTATTTCATTGGAATAGGCATTGACCATTTTCGCCAACCCGGGTATGACCTGAATTGGAGTGTAAAGGACATCCGCGACCTTGCTGCCAGCCTGAAGACGACATTCGGAAACGATGTTGTCATTGATACGCTCTTTGATAACCGTGTCAGCAGGGAGAACGTGGTAGCGCTGAAGAAGAGGCTGCAACAGGCAACGGTGAACGACAAGGTGATCGTCTCTTATTCAGGCCACGGGCTTTTGAGTAAGGATTTCGATTATTATCTTTCTACCTATCCTGTCAACTTTGAAAAACCAGAGGAGAATGGCCTGCCTTACGAAGTGCTGGAAGGACTGCTGGATGGCATAGCACCCCGTAAAAAATTGATGCTCATCGACGCCTGCCACTCCGGCGAGGTAGATAAAGAGGAAATGGAAAAATATGTGCTGGCAGAAAAGAGCCTGGAAGACAGCGGCACCAAATCTTCGCGCAAGCCTGTGCCGGCCGACGGAAAGCTTGGAATGAAAAACAGTTTCGAACTGATGCAGGAACTATTTGTGAATGTGGGGAGAAGCACAGGGGCAACGATCATCTCGGCGGCAGCGGGCACGCAGTTCGCCCAGGAGAAGGCCGACCTGCAGAATGGCGTATTCACTTATTCGATACTCGAGTACATGAAGAACCATCCCAGAGCCACGGTGACAGAGTTAAGGAATTATGTGAACAAGAGAGTGACGGAACTAACGAACGGCATGCAGGTACCCACGACCCGCTCCGAAACCAAGGCGGTGGATTGGTACGTTTGGTAGCTTGCCTTCGTGTCTTTCTACCGTCGAGGAAACTTTTTTGAAATATTTAAACTGCTTATATGCGATCGCTACTGCTCCTCACTGCTATTTTACTCACACTTCAGGCCAGCGCAGGCGTAATTGTGTATGAAACCAAGGCGATCTCGCACAAAGCCGTTCCGAAAGAGTTGGCAGAACTGGGTGGTCAGCTCTATATCCTCAAGTATTCCTACAGCAATCCCGAACAGCACAAACTGATAGAGGCCAACTCTGTGGGAGATTCGATCATCAACCTGAAGCCACTCCTCACCGCCGGCATGGTAAGAGGGTACCGCGTATTTATGCTGGACTTCGTCAGCATGCAGTGCCCCATCACAAAAATGCTGGAGCTGGATAAGAACCGGAGTGTGGAATATTCGGTCTCCTTCACCGCCGAATCAGCGAAAAACGGTCAGGATATCATTGATGTGCCTGCGGCCGCTCCCGGAGGACCATTGAAAGTTTCAGTTCCTTCGCGGCTTTGCCAGACCTCTGATTTCGGGTGGATGAATAAATACGAGGTCTACGATGTGAAAGAGTTGGAAAACTATGAGATGCCCCGCTTGTGGGTGCTCTCGGTAGGCATCGATGAATATGGGTCGATGAAATTCCAGAACTGCAAAACGGATGCAGAAAGCTATGCATCATTTTTTAGCCACTCTTTTAATAAGGACATTCCTTTCCGGCTCGACCAGGGAGTGAACCTCTTCACGCTGACAAATAAAATAGCCACGAGAGATTCCATATTAGGCGCCCTCAAACAGATCGCCAAGAATTCAAGGCCGGACGACTACTTTGTTTTCAATTTCGCGGGCTTCAGCATTCAGCCCGACACAACTTACCAGACTGCTGAAACCCATTTCGCCGCCTACGGCTGGAAAGACTACCCCAATGGCGCGATCACCGATTTTTCGAACCTGATCTCCCTGTCCGAACTAAAAGAATACCTCGAGTACATGCCGGCGAGGAACCAGCTTTTTATTACCGAAAGCGGACTCACCGACCGTTTCCGGCAGGAATTCATTTCTACCTTGCTGAGTAAAAATCCCTTGCTGGAAAACCTGCTGAACAAGAACCGGGTGATCATCGTTCCCAATGGCATGGGTATGGATAACCTGAATTGTCAGGGAAGTACCAGGAAGGGCCCATTGAATTATTATATTACTTCGCTAGATTCAAGCCAGAACATCTTTGAACTTTTCAGCCGGGACAAATTCGAGGTATCCCGTATCACGCATGACCTGTATAATAAACACAACATCTGCCCTGTCAACAAAAAAAAGGATTACTTCTCCATCTTCTTTGAAAAGGAATTCATGGAGCTGGTAGGCTCCCTTTCAGGCAGTGGCATGCAAATGCGCAGCAACAGGGATGGGTACACGGGAAGCACCACCCCAAAAATTGGCTATGGAAAGAAATACGCGCTGGTGATCGGCACGGATACTTACCAGTCCTCTAAGGAGTGGGCGCGGCTGCCGAATGCAGTGTATGATGCACGGGAGATCGCAGCCGAACTCGAGAAAAACTATGGTTACACGGTCGATACGATCTACAATCCTACCATGAACCAGATCTACGAAAAGCTCTGGTCTTATTCCGCAATGCTGGGTTCTACCGACCAGTTCCTGCTTTATGTATCCGGCCACGGCGACTACGACAGCCTCTTCCTCGACGATGGGGTGATCGTTTGCAGTGATTCCAAACTCACAAAAGATGACAGGTCGCGCAACAGCTACATTCCTTATGCAAAGCTGGAAAGGATCCTCAACCGAATGCCTACCGGTCATTTGCTCGTGATGCTCGACGTATGCTTCGGCGGCACCTTTGACAAAAGAGTAGCCACCAAAAGAAACAAAGATGAAGCACCGGTTTATGCCGGACTTTCCAGCGCGGAGATCATTGCCGAAAAAGCAGCTTTAAGAACAAGGAGGTTCATCAGCTCCGGATCGAAAGTGCCCGTACCCGACGGTTATCCGGGCTTACATTCTCCGTTCGCTTACTTCGTTCTCGAGATCCTGAGAGGCAAGGGCGGAACGAATGGCTATTTTACCGCTACGCAGATCTATGCCAGGCTGCAGGAAAGACTGAAGTCAAATCCTTTGAGCGATGGCTTCGGCAGTAATGAGGCGGGGAGTGATTATGTCTTCGAGTACGCTCCGAAAAAATAGTGCTTCCGAGATTGGAGGAAGTACCGGGAAGTTGGTATTGACTATCTGCTGTTCAGGTCTTATATTATCTCGTGAAACTTTCCTTCCTTCTTCTTTTATCTTTTTTAGCCCCTAACCTGCGCGCACAGGAGCTAAAGCTGGTATTGCCTGAAGGTCATTTCACTACCATCAAAGTTGCAGTCAACCAAACCGGCGACCTGATCGCCACGTCTGGTTTCAAAGACCCCATGATCGCGGTCTGGGACCTCTCTACCGGTCGCCTTTTGTCTGCTGTTAACGATCCATCCGCGTTTTGGGGATTCGAGACCATCAGGATCAGTCCCGACAAAAAATACATTCTTGCCAGCAACGATGGGCTTGTCGCCTGGGAATTGTACAGTGGAAAGAGGCTTGAATTCCTGGATCAACAACCGCCACATGAATTTGGTATTCATTTCGGACCGGAGGACATCTTCAGCAGTGACGGCTATTTTTATTTCAGCGAATCGGGCTTCGTCAAAGCCTATCACCTGGAAAAAAGAAACGGGTACACGCTGGGCCAACACCCCGGCGTGAAAGAAGTGTTCACCTGGAACAACCTGGTGTTCTCTAACTCCGACCATGATCAGCGGGTATGGTTCGGCCCGGATAGCTGGGCCTCCTATGAAGAATTCTGGATGTCACCGGCAGATACCTTCCTGGCTGCGACCGCCAACGATACCACCTATATTTTTAGCGGTAAAGAAAAAGACCTGACCATGAAACTCTACCTGCCATTCAGGGCTAAAGAAGTTCACTTCAGGCCTGGACATGCGGAGTTGGTGGCAGTGAACGGCGAAAACAATATCGCCTACCTCTTCGACGCTGTGAGCTTCGAACCCCTGCACTTCTGGAGTGATGAGAAAGTGTATGCATTCGACTGGGAGAAAAGATCGGTGCTGAAGGTAGACACCGGCTACAATTATGTGCTTTCTCCTCCCGCACCCTTCTATACGGTGCATGAACATTTCCTGGCCACCGGTGAAACCATCACCAATGCCCCGGTCGATCAACTCAGAGAGCGCTCTAAATACCTGGCGCAGGATTATGAGGCCATGGCTGACCGGAAAGGTTACCAGCTGGTAAATGGAACGATCGAGGTCACCGACCTTGCTTCCGGCAAGCTGCTGCAAACGATCAATACCCTGAACAGGATGATCTGTCCCTGCGGCATGCTCCCGGCAGACAGCGCAAAAAAGATCCTGCTGGTGGGCAACAGGCCAACCGTTCTTCACCAAAGCAGCCTGACCATTTCTTCTGCGGGCAACAGTTATCTACAGATGGACCAGTATGCCACCAATCCATCCCGCACCAGGCTGCTGACAGCACTCACCACGGGCGGCGAGAACGCGGCAGGTGAATACGAGAACCGGTATTCTATGTTCCAGTCCCTGGACCTGGCAACCGGCAAGGTTACCTGGTCCCACACTGAGATTTCCAAACAGCGCTTCGGTATCGCCATCAGCGACACAGGCTATATTATGCTGGCCACGCTGAAAGATGAAGCTACCGGCATCCGCATCTGGATGCAGTGTATGCTGACGGACTCATTTGAAGTGCCTGAGCCATTAGAACAATTTTATTTTTCCGACGACAACAGGCATCTTTATCTAAGCAGCAGGGAAAAGACACTGATCTATGACCTGCATCACCAAGAGAAGATGCAGATCCTTCCCGGCAAGCTTCAATCGGTCCGGGTGCAGGCAAGCGACCTGCTCGTGCTATCCTCGTCCACCGGTGATGTCACCGTGTTTGATGTGGCGGCAAAAAAAAGCCTGTTCCGCAAAAAGCTTTCCGGCTCGGCCTTCGCCATCAACCAGAAGGGTGACCTGCTGGCAACGAATGCAGGAGAGATCGTCTCCATCCCATCGGGCTCTGTCAGAAAATTCCAGGCAGGCTCTTACGCGATCTATGTAGAAAGCAACGAAACAGGTGAATTCTATTTTACTCTCGCAGGTAACAGGATCGTGGCCACCACAAGAAGCGGCGGTTCTTCCGGCGCCCATCCTACGGTTTATATCTGGGATGTAAAAACCGGCAAGAGTTTACTGACTGACGACATTGAATTCATGGAAAGTTTCACCAACGAAGCGGCTGATCTCGTCATTGGCAGTTCGATCGAAGAAGACCATGGGATGCTAATCGATCTTAAAAGCGGCAGAAAGACAAAGATCCCGGAATTGAAAACCGGAATAGACGATGCCTATTTCAGTCCGGACAATAAATATGTTTATACCAGCTATCATGCGGAACTGAAGCAGTGGGAGGTGGCTACAGGGAAGCTGGTCAGCCGCATCATGCCCATTGATGGCAGCGATCTGATGGTGCAGCTGCCCGACAACCATTACATGTCCACTCCCGGCGCCGCGAAGACTCTGCATTATGTAACACCCGAACTGGATGTGGTGACCTTTGAGCAGTTGGATATCCAGTACAACAGGCCCGACAAAGTGTTGAGCGTGATCGGGCACGGGGATACAGCCCTGATCAGGTCATACCAGCGCGCCTATGAAAAAAGGATCCGCAGGCTGGGCATAGATACCTCGGTATTCAACAACAGACTTAGTATTCCTGTCGCCGACATCGCCGGCAGAAAAACTACAGGCTATGTGCAAACCAATGAAACGCTTACCCTTACACTGAATTTCAGCGACCGGAATACACAGCTCGAACGGTTCAACGTATATGTGAACGAAACACCCCTGTTCGGCAGCAAGGGAATTAGTTTGCGTACCAAGTACACATTATCATTTGACACCATAGTCACGGTCCCGCTCACTGCCGGTGAGAATATCATAGAAGCCACAGTCATCAACATCAACGGCACGGAAAGTTTCCGTAAGCCTTTGCACGTCCGGTATGCCCCGGCTTCCGCACCAACGGAAAAGATCTATTTCATTGGCATAGGCATCGACAGCTTCCTGCAAACGGGCCATAACCTGAAGTGGAGCGTGAAGGATATCCGCGACCTCGCAACCAGTTTGAAAACGAGATACGGTAATGACATCGTGATCGACACGCTCTTCAACAGGCGGGTAACGAAGGAAAATGTAGAAACACTGAAAAGCAAACTGCAGTCAGCCACCATGCATGATAAAGTGATCATCTCTTATTCCGGGCACGGCTTGCTAAGTAATGACTATGATTATTACCTCTCCACCTTCCATGTGGACTTTAAAAAACCGGAAGAAAATGGCCTGCCTTACGAAGTGCTTGAGGGATTACTCGATGGAATAGCTCCGCGTAAAAAACTCATGCTGATAGATGCCTGTCATTCCGGCGAAGTGGATAAAGAAGAAATGGCTAAGTACGAGTGGTATGAAAGGAATGCCAGGGACAGTACCGCAAGGTCATCGAGAAGACCTGTACTTGCAGAAGCCCGGCTGGGCATGAAGAATAGCTTCGAGCTGATGCAGGAATTGTTTGTGAACGTAGGAAGAAGTACTGGGGCCACTATCATCTCCGCGGCAGCGGGTACGCAGTTCGCCCAGGAAAAATCGGATCTGCAAAATGGAGTGTTCACTTATTCGATATTGGAGTACATGAAAACCCACCCTAAGGCAACGGTTACCGAGCTCCGCCATTATGTAAACAAGAGAGTGACGGAACTGACGAATGGTATGCAGGTACCCACAACGAGGAGTGAAACCAAGGCGGTGGATTGGTTCGTTTGGGAGTAGCATCTCAAAAAGAAACCACAAAGGCACCAAGACACAAAGAAACACTAGGAATTTCTTTGTGATACTTAGTGCCTTCGTGTCTTAGTGGTTCAGATTCTAGGGTCTGACCAAAGAGTCGCGTCTGGCATTCACAGAATCTGCACTGCCATGCGCTACCGACACATTTTTCCCGGTAAACATCCTCGCCATCGTTTCCTTGTCATGATCGTATACATCATTCGCGAAACGCATCTTGCCGGTCTCGTCTATCCAAGCGGTATAATAAGTGATCGCTACCGGCATTTTCTTCTGCACATTCACCGTCTCCTCTTTACCGGCAGCTACCGTCGACTTGATCTTTGCTGCATCCCATCCATTCTGTCCTTCCAGCAGCCATGCAGCCAGCCTGGGTGCATCGGCTACGCGGATACAGCCATGACTGATCGCCCGGTCTTTCTTTGCAAACAATGATTTGTCAGGCGTATCGTGTAAATAAATATCAAAGCTGTTGGGGAAAAGGAATTTCATCGTACCCAGGGAGTTGTCCTTGCCGGGCAGCTGCCTGATTACGGGAATGCTGTCCTTACCCATGCTCACGATCTCCATATTCTTTTTCTTCAAATAGTTCTTGTCCTTCTTCATGGCCGGCATGATCTCGTTCTTCACGATGCTCTCCGGTACATTCCAGTGTGGATTGAAGACCACCTGGCTGATATGACCGTTGAACATCACCGTGTTGGTGCCCTGCCTGCCCACGATCACCGGCATTTCAAAAGCCTTGCCGCTATCGCCGATGGCATAGAGCATATAAGAAGGTATGTTCACCTGGATGTAGCTGGAATCGGATAAGGCCTGGCTCCAGAGCAGCCTGTTCATATTCACCAGGATCTGCTGCACACGTTCTTCTGCAGGCACGTTCAAAGCCTTCACTGTAGAATCGTTCAGCATACCGTCGGCTTTCAGCCCATTGCGTGACTGGAAGTCCTTGATGGCCATGATGAGAGAATCGTTGTATAAAGAAGATGTATCGCCGGAAGGATAGTCGCCCGAGAGGCTCAGTCTTTTCTTCAGTGCAGAAACTGCAGGTGAGGAAGTTCCTTTTTTAAATTTCGATACGGTGATGGGCTGCCATCCGCCCTTTCTTGCGGCCTCGTGGAATTTGGCCAGGTAGAGTTTCAGGGCATCATAAGCATCATTGTTTGCATAGAGCCCAGAATCTTGCTTATGCAGAATAGAATCCGCCATTTGCATGGGATCCATTTTCTTAGCCGGTACGGCGAAGAAGAAATTCGTCCTGTTGAAGAGTCCGCTTTGATTTTCAGCCGCCTTGTTCATGAGCAGTTTGGTCAGCATGAGTTCTGTCTGCACGAAGGAAGAATCCTTCCCATCGATCACCAGGCTGTCTTTTTGGATAATGCTGTCCATGTGTGCGGACACAGGTGTTTCTTTTTTGTTGCCGGCACTGTCCTGGTGCAGGGCCCACATGGTCTGTCCCTGTTCGGTCATGCCCGTAGAGGCAAACCAGGCATACTGGTAGTTACGCACATTATAAAATCCGCGGAACTGCCGCGCCTGCATATCGGTAAAATTTTCTTTTTTGATGAACTGCTCTACCGCTGCGGTATCGAGAAAAAGATCGGAATAGGCGTTCTCCGCCGTGATGCTTTCATCTCTTACTTCCAGCCGGGCAGCATAGCTGCCTGTGGAGCTTATTGTTTCTGTTTTCGAAGTGCTGTCTGTTGTTCCGAACCAGTCGGCCACTTGTGTGCATGAGGTTAGGCTGGCCGCCAGGGCTATTGCTAAAAGCTTTTTCATGGTTCACTTTAAGGCAAAACATGTACCGAGTCCCCCTGAAGGGGGACGAGTTCTCTGCACCTTTTGGCAATTGCCCCAAAAGGTGCCCAAAAAGGCTAGGCAAATCAATGCCTTCGGCTGATTTGCCTTTTGCATGCAGAAGGTGTTAGGTCTTAGGTGTAAGATGCTGCTGCTTGATGGTGTTAGATCATGGAGGCGCTGGTTTTCCGCTTGGCCTTCACTGAATGCAATCTTTCTGCAGCTAACGCGGAAAAAGGCGCTGCGGTCAGCATGATGTTGTAAGTACCTCTCCAATTGTCGTGAAATTCCTGTCATAGTGAGCTTGTCGAACTACCCGTGCCCCATAGCGCCTCCGCGGCTTCGCGTCAAAGCCACCGCAACGCCTCGCCTTTGGCGGGGAGAAAAGCATGAATTTTCTATCTTAGTTTTTAAAACAAACGCTGCAATGAGGATCTGGACAGTTTTCATTTTATTGATCGCAGGAACTGCCACACGATCCCAGACCATCCGCAACATTGCCCTTGTCAGTGACCTATACGATGATATGCTGGTGAAGAGCGCCGGCATGGACATGCGCGACTTTCAACGTGACCTCGCCGTCGAAGGCCTCTTACACGTACACCGCTTCAACACCTCCTACATCCAGGGCATCGGTGAATTCATGGAATTTAAAAAGGCCTTTCATTATTCCCCCGCTGCCTCCGATATACCCGACGAGACCACGCCATTGAAATATTTGCTCACCGTGATCAACCGGTATCAAAAAGGAAAAGCCAGGGTGGCCTTTCTTTACTACGATGCCGTAGGTCCTGTGGGTGGCGAGCAACCCATGACCATCGATACCTCCACCCGTAAAACTCCAAAGGACCCATGGAAGCCGGTGCAGCCCGAAGAAAAAAAGCCGCCCAGCGAGAACCAGGGCATCAGGTGCTGGTACCTCTCTTCTAACCAGCTCGCCGGTGTCATGACCGAGTTCACTTACAAAGAACTCAATAACCTCGAAGCACTGAACATGCGTCAGCTCAAGGTGAACGAGCTCGGCGCCGACCGCATGCCCCGCAGCAGCAGGCAACCGCCTTTGCCAGCTTTGGAAGACAGCAGCGGTGTGAATGCAGCACTCGAATTAAGAAAAGCACTCCTGCCCAACAACATTCTGGAACTCCTCGAAGCAGATTCCATCAATGCCGTCATAGTCATTCCCTACGGCAGCATCGGGCAGATCCCCTTTCAATTGCTCCCGCTGAACGACTCCACGCATTTTATTGACAAATACGCCTTCACCATCGCCCCGCATCTATGCAATTTCAACAACATCGTGCGCGACAATCCCGGTAAGACCGGCAGGGCCAACAAGCTGGTCACTTCAAATCCCCTGGTTGTAGGCAATCCCAATTTCTTCAGCACAGACTCCCTGGAACTGCCCAACCTGCCCGGCGCCAAGGCAGAAGCGATCGCTGTGGCCAGTCTGCTAGGCACCACCGCCCTCATAGAAGGCCAGGCCAGCTACGACAACATCCTCAACCGGCTCAGGACCTCCGACTTCGCCTACTTCGCCACGCACGCCGTCCCATCTTTTGAAGACCCGGCCAATAAAAGCTTTTTAGCGCTGAGCCCTTCCCGTAGCAGCGCCACCGGCTATCTCTCTATCGCGCAGATCCAAAAAACCGTTTCCAGAAAGAACAAGCTGGCCATCCTCAGCGCCTGCCAGACCGGCGTAGGAAAGGTCTATAAGAACGGCTACTGCAACATCGGCCGCGGCTTCTTCATCGCCGGCGTTGACAACAGCATCATCTCCCTCTGGAACCTCGACGACCAGAACATCGTGGCCTTCATGACCATCCTGGTAGCCGAACTCAAAAAGCCACAGTATTTCTATCCGGCAGAAAACCTAAGGCAGGCAGTGTTGAAGTTCAAGTCCATCAACTCCAACCCGGCCTATTGGAGCGCTATGGTGAATTTTGGGGTTTGTTATTGAGGGGGAGCCTTCATTGGACAACCAGATATTGGCTCTGTAAAAGTTTGACAGTCACTATAGATTTCTTCTATATCGTTCGCTCTACACTTTCTTCACAGGTCCGTTGACGCGAAGCGGTCAATGACATTGGCAATTTAACAGCTTTAGTCTCTTTTTACTTTCTGTATAATAATCGAAAAACAATATATTTATAAATAACCAAAACTCCTACAACTAGAGACCTCAACTACTGATTAATCGATCTATTACATGATACCGCAAAACATAACAAGGATTTACATATCAATGGCGATAGAACAAATAAACAATGAGGGAATACCGCCTGGAGCAGAATCAGATTATTACGATGTTGTATTTAACAATCGAAAATATCCGCCAAAACTACTAATATCATATGCAAACGCATATGTAAATAATCAAGTCTTAGACAGAAACACATTTGCCGGAGGTATCAATACTGAATGCTTTAATGTTCTTGACAAAGAAGGTTTCGACATTGTCAACAAAAAAACCGGACAGAATATATTTTTTGAATGCCTTATAGATTTTCTTACCCAGTCAAAAACAAATGATCTAACTACATCGGGTTACCTAAAACAGTACAAGGGTCTTAAGACAAAAGTGAGTTTTGGACAAGGTGTACCTTCACGCGTTCCTTGGATAGCATTAACAGATGGAAGTCAACAAGTTTCTAATGGAATTTATCCTGTATACCTCTACTATAAGTCTGAAGAACTACTCATTTTAGCTTACGGAATAAGTGAAACAAACGAGCCAAATACCCGATGGGAGTTCGTCGAAGACAAGCAAACTATCGAAAGCTACTTCGAATCAAATTTCAGCAAAAAACCAGCTAGATATGGCAACTCTTATATATATAAGACTTATAAACTCGATTCACAAGAAGCACTGATTGGGCTAAGTGAAGAAGATATACTAAACGACATTAGCAAGCTTATCATAGAATACACACAAACCTTAAAAAGACCTCAGGCCGCGATAAAACAAAAGGTTATGAGAACGTTTCATCCATTGAATACTATCCTATACGGACCTCCGGGAACTGGTAAAACCTTCAATACCATTGGGCATGCCTTAAGTATTATTAAAGGATACGAACTGAATGAAGTTTTGGTCAAACAATCGAAAAGTAAAGAAGCCCGAGCGGCGTACAAAAAAGAATACGATGAATTAATAGCTGCTGGTCAGATAACATTTGTGACGTTTCACCAATCTTTCAGTTATGAGGAATTCGTAGAAGGCATTAAGCCCAAAGTCAATACAAATGGAGATATCGAATATAATATTGAAGATGGTGTGTTTAAAAAACTTTGCATTCACGCAGGAGAAAATAGGTTAACCCAAAACTTTGACTACGTCTATGAACAGTATATCACCAAAATAATCAATACCAGTGAAGAATATATTTTAAAAACTCCCTCCTTAAGCAAGCCCTTCCTTCTAAAAGTTAATTCAAAAGGTAATTGCGTAGCCATACCGCGCACCGAAACAGCTACAGAAATGACAATTACCAAAAAAATGCTTCGGAGCTATATTGAACATGGTATCGTCGATGACTGGAAACCATATACCACAGCTATAGCCAATGACATCAAAACACAATTCGCTGTCAAGTTTGAGACAGTAGATAACACAAAGAAGAACTTTGTCTTAATTATAGATGAAATTAATCGAGGAAATATCTCCAAAATATTCGGCGAACTAATAACTCTTTTAGAAGAGTCCAAACGGATTGGCGAGCCGGAAGAACTTAGACTAAAGCTTGCATACTCTGGGGCCGAGTCTGGGCAGCTATTCGGAGTTCCAAATAACTTATATATAATTGGGACAATGAATTCAACAGATAGATCTATTGCATTAATAGATACTGCACTGAGAAGAAGATTCACCTTCATAAAAAATGAACCCGCACCATCTATTTTACCTAACAACATAGATGGAATCAACCTTCAGAGTCTCCTGACGACTATAAATTCTCGAATTGAGTTTTTACTCGACAGAGACCATGTACTTGGTCATGCTTATTTTATTGACATTAATTCTAAAAATGAATTATGCGCCTTGTTTAGAAACAAAATAGTTCCGCTTTTAGATGAACACTTTTATGGAGAAAAGGAAAAAGTTCAATTGGTCCTTGGAGATAATAAAGCTTACGGCAAACAAGAGCATTTAAAGATCATACAAACAATTCATTCAACTGAACAGCGAAAGTTATTCGGAACTGAGTTAGAAGGATACGAGGAAAAACAAATTTTTCGCCTGAATGAAAAGCTAGAAAGTCAAAACTTCGACCAAGTTGAACCAGAAATGTTTATAAGTATTTATCATACCTGAAGTGCCTAAGCTAACAATTTATATAAGCGAGTTTGGAGTAATTCGCTGCAAAGATGATTACCCATCTTCGACAGACGACTTTACGACAGTTCATCTTCCAAAAGTGTCTTTTGACAATCTCTACAATTACATTCTTGAGAACCAAGCCACTTTTGCCGATAAGGATCTCCCTTTCCACATTTTTTCAAAAGGCTTTCGAAAACAAATTCAAGTCAAGAACTACGTAGGGGTAATTGAAACTAGAGATGGTCTATTCTTAGAAATTCTCCCAAAAACGACATCGGTAGACGACTCAGAAAGTATTCAGAAAGGGAAAGATTTGCTATTGAAAATGCTGCGCCATTTAAAGAACACACCATTCGTCAGCATCAACAACGCACATCTACAAGCAAAAAAAAACTTCCCAATTCTAGAGGTGTTTATATCAGCATTTCTTGACCAAACGACAGTGATCTACTGCCAAGGAATTGAATCAGGGTACATACGAAATCACGACAACCTGACAAGGCTACGAGGGAAACTTCGCGTCAACGACAACATAAAGCTGAACTATAGAAACAAGGGAGTCTTTAACTGCGAGTTTGATGAATTCAGTTCTAATATCGCTCCCAATATCGTTATAAAAACCACCTTAAATAGATTACTGAAGAGAACAAGAAATCATAGGAACTACACAAGGATTAACAATCTACTTCATCAATTAGACTTAATTGATATTAGCTCAAACGTACAGTTTGATCTAGCTTCTTTAAAAAACTTCCCACGGCTCTCGAACCAATATAAGATGGCCTTAGATTGGTCAGAAGTGTTTTTGACCAATAAAGGGTTTACAAATTTTCATGGAAAACATGTAAATCTTGCGATTTTATTTCCTATGGAAAGGGTTTTCGAAGGTTACATTGGTTATCTTTTTTTGAAATACGCAGAGGGTTACCAAGTCAAAGCGCAAGACAAAAGCTACTTTTTAATCGAAAGTCACAATCAAGTGGGCAAATTCAGACTGAAACCCGATCTATTAGTAGAGAATAATGAAAAATCGCAAATAATTTTAGACACCAAATGGAAAGTGATTGACCAATCAGCACATACTAAAAACTATAATATTTCCCAGGCAGATATGTATCAATTATATGCATACGGCAGAAAATATGCAAAGTCAAAAGTGCCAAAGCTTGCGTTGGTCTATCCAAAAAATTTAAGCTTCATTAAAGCATTGCCCGAATTCTTATATGAAGAAGAATTAATACTCAAGGTTCTTCCTTTCGATTTCGACATAGATGAACGATTAGCAGTTGAATCTATTTTAAAATCATTAGGTTAGGAGTTTATCAAACATACGACGTGCCTCTAAACTGCCTCAAAAGAGAGTGAATTCCTAAAAAATTATCACTATCTTCCCTACCCCCAAAAATCGTCCGTCTATGAACCGAATACTGCTGCTTTGCCTGGCCTTCTTCTGCCTTTCTACAGCACATGCCCAGAAAAACCTGAAACGCGAGGTCCGCGGCGCCTGGGTGACCACCTACCTGGGGCTGGACTGGCCTGCCAACCTGGATCCTCAGGCTACGCAAAGGACCAAACTGACCAGTATCCTGGAGCAGCACCGGCAAACGGGCATGAATACCATTTTCTTCCAGGTGCGCAGCCAGTCGGATGCTATGTACCCCAGCTCGATCGAGCCCTGGAGTTATGACCTCACCCGGCAACAGGGACAGGCGCCCAGCCCGGTTTGGGACCCGCTGCAGTTTGCTCTCACCGAGACCCGCAACCGGGGCATGGAATTCCACGCCTGGATCAACCCCTTCAGGGCCATTGCCACCAATTCGGATACCACCAACGCGCTGAAATTCACTTCCCAGCATATTCATAAAACCCATCCCGAATGGATGCTGCCCATCGGCACCGGCACCATCATCAACCCGGGCATAGCCGAAGCAAGAGCATATATCGTTTCCGTGATCGTGGACATCCTGACCCGCTACGATGTGGACGGCATTCATTTCGACGACTACTTTTATACGTCGAGTTCGGTGAACGACCTGAACGCCTACCTGGCCGATCCCCGCGGATTTCCCAATACCACTGCGGGCCGCGCCGACTGGAGGAGGAACAATATCAACCTCTTCATCCAGGCCGTGAACGATACCATCAAGGCCCTGAAACCCTGGGTGAAATTCGGCGTCTCGCCCTCGGGAATCTACCGCAGCAGCACTAACCCGGATATCGGCTCGCCAACTTCCAGCGGCGCCCATCAGCACTATAGCGCCTCTTTTGCCGACAGCAAAAAATGGCTGCAGCAGGGATGGGTGGATTATATAGCACCCCAGGTCTACTGGTACATTGGACAGACCGGCTCCGACTATGGCCTGCTCATTCCCTGGTGGAACAACAACGCCTTCGGCCGCCATATTTATATTGGCATGGCCTCTTATAAAGTGAGCAGCAGCAGTCCGGATATTCCCTGGAGGAGCCGCTCGCAGATCCCTTCCCAGGTGAGGATGAACCGCGACCCGCTTTATCCCAATGTGCGTGGCGATATCTATTTTCGGACCGCCTTCCTGGCAGCCAATGCGCTGAACCACCGCGATTCTTTGCGAGTGAGGTTTTACAACTTGCCGGCCTTACGTCCTTCGATGGACTGGGTAGACAGCATCGCGCCCACAGCGCCCTCCAACCTCACCGCCGTAAGGAACGCCAACAACACCGTAAGCCTTCGCTGGGAGCGGCCTCACACCACCGGCGATGAATTGCAGAAAGTAAAGCAGTTCGTGATCTACCGGTCCACCACACCCATGATAGACCTGGATGACCAGTCGAATATTTTCGCCATCACGGTCAACGACTGGTATCAATATACCGATACCAGGACTTCCGGCAACACCACTTATTATTATGCAGTGACCTCGCTGGATCGCCTGCACAACGAAAGTGCCCCTACGAATACAGCCGACAACCTGCCGCCTGTGATCACTTGCCCGGGCGACCAGGTCATAGCCACCAATGGTTCCTGTACGGTAACAGTTCCAGACTATACTTCGCTGGCCATAGTTGACGGTCTGGCTGCTGCCGACAACAAGGTCGCTACCGTTACACAGTCACCTGCCGCGGGCACGGTGCTGAGCGGAACTGGCGCGACCACCATCACACTCACTGCCACCGATGTTGCAGGTCATACCGGGCAGTGCAGCTTTACACTCACCAGAACCGATGATACACCTCCTGTGATCAGCAATGCCAAGGCGGATCCTTCAGTGATCTGGGCGCCGAATCATAAGATGAAGCTGGTGAATGTGAGTTATGATGTGTCCGACAACTGCGGACCGGTAACCACTACATTGAGTGTGAGCAGCAACGAGCCGGAGACAGGACTCTCTGCCGGCGACCAGGGGCCGGACATGGAAGTGGTGAGCAACACCAAGGTGAGGCTGAGGGCCGAGCGTGCAGGAGGAGGCCAAGGCAGGATCTACACCATCACCATCACGGCTACCGATGCAGCTGGCAACACCAGCACACAGAACGTGATCGTGAATGTGCCGCATGATCATTCGGCTATCACTTCAACCAGGACGACACCTTTGGCGAATGCGGTAGTGGCGACGGCCTTGACTGTGCAGGCCCTGCCCAACCCGGCGAAGGGACCGTTCACGGTCACCATCAACAGCGGCTCCCAGGAAAAGATCCGCGTGCGGGTGATGAACATCGATGGCCGCGTGATGGAAAAGAAGAACAACGTAGCACCTAATTCTACTATTTCATTAGGCAGCAAGTTCAGCCCGGGTAACTATTATATTGAGGTGGTGCAGGGAGAGGAAAGAAGAGTGGTGAAGGTGGTGAAGATGTAGGTTTCGGAGTTGACAAGTTGATATAGTTGATAAAGGGAACAGCCCTGGGAAACCGGGGCTTTTCTATGGCTTCGCCCCCGCCAGAGGCGGGGAGTTACGGTGGCTTAACCGCAAGGACGCGAGGGAACGCGGGAACAGCAACAGCCGTTTCCTGTTTACTGTTTCCGGTTTCCTGTTATGTAGGCGTTAGCCATGCACTTGTACCAATGACGACAGAGACATCGGATGTGCAAGAGGCACTTAAGCGACAGTGATGACCGCAGCGCCTTTTTCCGCGTTAGCTGCAGAATGATTGCATTCAATGAAATCTAAGCGGAAAACCAGCGCCTCCATGTTCACACAAATTCAAGCAGCGGAAATCTGGCACCAAAGCCCTAACACAGTCAGAGTCCAATGGCTGCGCACCCCTTTGCGCAGCCTTGACTTTTTGCCCGCCCGCACCGAACGGTACCCGCCCGGATGACTCCGGTCGGACGGGCGTTCGGGCGGGGCTCCACCTCGTCATTGCGAGGAGTGTCAAGTGACGAAGCAATCAGGCAAGAAAAAAGGTGGAATGAAAAAGCCGCGCCCTCCGGGCGCGTTCAAGCCTACTGCTTAAGTAAATAAACCCTCACGGAGTGATCCTCACTAGCAGAAGCGAAATAATGCCCCGCAGGGCTCCACGCCACATCATTCACATCATTGAAATGATCACGGAAGGTCTGCACCAGCTTCCCACTAACGGCATCGTATAACCGCATAGAAACGCCAGGATTGTACTTCGAATCCCCAAAAACCTCCTGCAGGAACTCGCCGATCATCGGCTTATCGCGACCGGCCACCAGGAGCCATTTGCCATCCGGGCTGAAGGCAGCTGCCTGAATGTGTTCTGGTACGCGTATCAGGTGAAGCGGAAGCGCATCGGGAAATGACCAGGTACGGATGGTCTTGTCGTCGCTGGTGCTGGCGAATAACTTTCCATCTCGGGAGATATTGACATCCACCACGGCAGAGGAATGGGCGGCTATGGTTTTTTCCAGCCTGCCTTCCTGGAGGTTCCAGAGATTGATGGACTCATCGAAGCTGCCGCTTAGAATGTGCCGGCCATCCGGGCTGAACCTAACTGACCATACATTTCGCTGGTGGCCTTTGAGTGAGCGGATCAAAGTGCCTGTTTCGGCATTCCACAAATGGATCTTGGTGTCTTCCCCGCTGCTGGCCACCTGCTGGCCATCCGGGCTAAAGGCTACTGTCCAGGCCACTGAAGGACCCGCACTGAATTCTTTGAGCATTTTTCCGCTTGAATCATCCCAAATCCGGATCACGCCGTCGTAAGAAGAGGTCACGATCCTGCCATCGGGCGCCACATCGAGGTAAGTGATGCCCTCGGGATGCAGTAATTCATGGATCACGGCACCTGTAGGCCTGTCACGGATAAAAACTTTTTTATCAACCCCGCCACTGATGATCCTGGAACCATCGGCACTGAACTTCACACTCCGCACCTGGGCCTTATGTCCATGAAAGACCTGCACTGTCTTCGCCAGTCCGCTCTCCAACCGCTTCGACTGGTAGAAGAGCTGGAAATAGGCCAGGATCATCAGCACGATCGACAGAGGCAGCAGGATGCTCAGCACCCTCCGCTTTCTTTTATATCTGGTCACTTTATTCACTTGTTTTGATTGGGTGTGAAGCTAACAGGCGGCCGGTCTGGAACAAACGAAATGTTACGAACGAGCACAAAAGCGTGATGGACACCCAGCAACCTCCTTTATCCCCCTGAAGGGGGTATGAGTTTTCTTCGAAGATTTGAATGAAGAATGATGAACCCCGAATGTTGAATGCTGAACCAGGCGGTAGGTTCTTCATTGGTGATCCATGACGTAAGAGGTACCTACCCATTCAGCGTGACCGCCGCGCCTTTCTGACCAGGATTTGCTGGATTTACGGGAAGTTCACAATAGTCAATGGGGCACTTCGGAAACCAAGATAACTGCAGCGCCTTTTTCCGCGTTAGCTGCAGAATGATTGCATTCAATGAAAGCTAGGCGGAAAACCAGCGCCTCCATGTTCACACAAATTCAAGCAGCGGAAATCTTGCACCAAAGCCCTAACACAGTCAGAGTTCAATGGCTGCGCACCCCTTTGCGCAGCCTTGGGTTTTTGGCTCCACCTTTTTTGCCCAAGAAAAAAGGTGGAGAGAAATGCGCGCCCTTCCAGGCGCCTGACCAACCATGTTAAGCCCATGCGCAAACGAAACCCTCTTTAGAATTATCTTTAAACGCAAACCCCAACGGAGTTGAAAAGCAGCCAACCCTTCCTAAAAAGATATTTAAAAAACCTGCCGGCAGGCCTATTTGCTTTCCTCCTCACCTTCGGAGGCGGAGTCCTCCTCTTTACCCTGGTGATGCACGAAGTGATGATCGAAAGAGATCACGAGACCGACCACGAGGTCTTTTCCTATTTATCAGGTTTCATCACGCCGGGAAGAACGCGCTTCATGGAAGCCATCACCTGGTGCGCTTCCAGCACTTTCATGCAGATCGGTTATGGGGTGTTGGTGGCTGGCTATCTCCTGGCGAAGGACTGGAAAAGAGCGGTGGAGATCGGGGTGATCGGCGTGGGCGGCTGGGTGATCAACTTTTTGATGAAGCTGGGATTTGAAAGGGAAAGACCTGACAACCCGCTGATCGGCGGCCTCAATAACTTTAGCTTCCCCAGTGGACATGCCACTTCGGCCTTTATTTTCTATGGACTGCTGGTCTACCTGGTCTGGAAATCCAAACTCGCCCGGGGATACCAGATCACTATTGGCATCCTGCTCCTGCTTTTCGCCCTGCTCATTGGCTTCAGCCGCATTTACCTGCGCGTGCACTATCTCACCGACGTGGTCGCCGGCTTTTGCATAGGCCTGGCCTGGCTGGGACTCGCCATCTGGTGGATGGAAAGGAAGAAAGAGGAGTCGGATGTGGAGGTCAGCAAGAAAAAGAAGAAATAGATTGCGCACTGAGCCAATTAAATAGCATATTCGGCTCATATTTTTCAATTAATTGAGCCGAATAAGTTGTATATTCGGCTCATGGTCTACAATTGGCAACAGCTGGACTGGCCTGAATTCCAGTATGATTTAACCGAAGTAGAGGATGCTTTGTTCGATTTTGCCGAACAAACAGGCCATGTTACCGGGGTCCTTCAATCGCTGCCTAAAGATCTGGAGATGGAAGCGATCGTCACTACTATGGTCACGGAAGCGATCAAGACCTCGGAGATCGAAGGAGAATACCTTAGTCGCCAGGATATAGTCTCTTCCATCCGCAATAATCTGGGTTTGAACACGACTCTGGAAAGCGTACGCGATAAAAAGTCGCTGGGAGCGGCGGAGTTGATGATCGCCGTGAGAAACGGCTATGCCGAACCTCTAACTGAAGAAAAGATTTTCGCATGGCACCGCATGCTCATGAGTGGAAATAAAGGGATCAGTGCAGGTACGTGGCGAACGCATGTTGATCCGATGCAAGTGATTTCCGGCGCTATCGGCAAAGAAAAAGTTCATTTTGAAGCACCTCCATCCGATCGCGTTCCTCAAGAGATGACCCGTTTTATTAAATGGGTTAACGATACTTCGCCTGGTGGCACGAAGGAGATCAAAAAAGCTCCCGTTCGATGTGCGGTCGCGCACCTGTATTTTGAGTCAATCCATCCATTTGAAGATGGCAATGGCAGAATTGGCCGTGCCATCGCCGAGAAGGTCCTTTCACAGACACTGGGACGCCCTGTTTTACTAAGCCTTTCACGCACTATCGAAGCGGATAAGAGTGCCTATTACCTTGCACTGGAAAAAGCGCAACGAAGTAATGAAATTACTCCCTGGGTCAGCTATTTCGTCAACGTGGTATTATCAGCGCAAAAGCAGGCAAATGCATTTGTCGATTTTATCCTGAAAAAATCAAAATTCTTCGACCGTTACAAAGATCAGATGAACGAACGCCAGTTAAAGGTTGTTAAAAGAATGCTTGAGGAAGGTCCCGATGGTTTTGAAGGTGGAATGAATGCCAGCAAATATGTTGGCATCACAAAAACTTCAAAAGCCACAGCTACAAGAGACCTGCAACAATTGGCTGAAATGGGAATTTTTTTGCCAGAAGGCGGAGGCAGAAGTACGCGCTATTCAATAGCGTTGTAGTATTTAGCTTTTCTGCCTGATTGCCGGTAATCCAGGCCAACCCGCCGAATTTCATTTTGCGGAAAACTTCATTTTAGTATCTTCCGCCGCAACCAAAGGCGGTTCTTCACTATCGTTAGTGTACAAGGATTCCGCTCCCTTAAAAAAACTTCGCTTATGAGAAAGCCATTGATCGTGGCTATTGCAATTTTATTGTCCTTAGCATCTTTTGCCCAGGTGGATGTGACCGCTACGGGCGGCACGGCCAACGCCAGTTACACTACCCTCAAAGATGCGTGCGACGCCATCAATGCAGGTACACACACTACGGTCATCACCATTAGTATCACCGGGAATACCAGCGAATCGGCCACCAGCACCCTCAACGCCAGCGGCGCGGGATCGGCATCTTACACCTCCATCACCATTTCACCTTCGGGTGGCGCCGCGCGCACCATCAGCGGAGCCGCCGCCGCGGGAAGGCCGCTGATCGACCTCAATGGCGCCGACAATGTGACTATCGACGGCCTGAACAGCGGAGGCAACAGCCTTACGATCACGAACACCACCGTGGCGCTTACTATGGGCACTTCTACTATCCGGTTCATTAACGATGCTTGCAATAACACCATTACCAATTGCTCAATCAGGGGTGCCGCCACCATGCATGCCCAAACTGCGGGCGGAACGGTCTTTTTTTCTACCAGTGCAACAGGTACTACCGGTAACGATAACAACACGGTCTCTTACTGCGATATTGGTCCCTCAGGCACCGACCTGCCAACCAAGGGAATCCATTCAACCGGTACGGCCAATATTGGCGAGACCTTATTCAATAGCGGAAATACAGTGACCAATTGCAACATTTTCGACTTTTTTAATGCGGCGCAGCACTCTGCCGGCATTTCCATTGGGCTGGGAAATACCGAATGGACCATTTCCACAAACAAGTTTTACCAGACTGCCACCCGCACATTCACATCTGCTGTATATCACGCTGGCATACTTACTGCCACTAATATCTACGGATATGACCTGACCATCACCGGCAATACGATTGGCTATTCAGCTTCCAATGGCACCGGTGTGTATACTCTTACCGGGAACGTGAATTATAGATTCTACGGCCTTTACTTTCTTACGCTGGGCGCCGTACCCGGCAGCACCGTAGATAACAATACCATTACAGCCATCAGCGTAGGAGGAACGCCTGCAGGAACCCTTTCGAGTGCGCCCTTTGCCGGCATCATGCAAGGTGCCGGTGTTAATAATCTGATGGGATCAACCTTCGGCAACACCATAGGAAGCACAACTACTGCATCTGCTATCACCGTCAGCACCACCAGTGCAGCAGCAACCGAGATCTATGGTATTTACAGCGTCATAGCCTCCTCGGTGGCCAACAATAAGGTGGGCGGCATAGCTGTTACCAATAGTACTACCAATCAAACGTCTCTTATAGGCATCCGCACCGGCGCATATGCCAGCGTTACCAGTAATACAGTGGGATACAGTTCCGCTCCTTTGACCCTTACTTCAAATGCCGCGAACGCCCAGTTGATGGGGATCAACGTGGTAGGCAACAACGTGAATATTTCCATTACAGGCAATACAGTCCGATACCTGGAGTCGAACACGGCCAACACAGGCACAGGAAATTCCGCAGCGCTGATTGGATTGCGGTCGGCACATGCCAGTGGCAGCGCGAACACCATTGGCACGAACACCATTTCAGCCCTGTCTTCGGTCTCTGCCAGTGCCGAACAGATCATTGGCATTCTTGTCACTACTACCAGTGGTCCGGGTACGGGCATATACAGGAATCTTGTTCATTCATTCTCTTCTACCAGCGGTTCGCAGGTTGGCATTTATGTGCTCGATGGAATAGACGACTACAGGAACAATATGATCAGGCTCGGCCTGGATGCCGGTGGTGATGTGACGGGCGGAGTATCCATCACTGGGATCAGGGAAGATGCCGGTACGAACAATTTTTATTTCAATAGTGTATACATAGGTGGAACAGGAGTGACTGGCAGTGCAGACAGTTATGCTTTCCGCAGCAGCGTGACTACCAACACGAGGGTCGCCCAGAACAACATCTTCATGAATGCCCGCAGCAACGGGACAGGAACCGGTAAACATTATGGCGTTGCCGTAGGTGGAAGCGGCGCTTCTCCTACCGGGCTCACCATGAACTACAACGATTACTTTGTGTCAGGCACCGGTGGCGTTTTCGGATCCTACAACGGAAGTGACGTGACGAGTTTTGCCAACTGGAAAAATACTGACGGCGCTGCAGGTTCAGGTCCTGGGCTGGATGGCAATAGTTTTCACAGCGATCCAAAATTTGTAGCGCCCACGGCAGCCACACCCGATCTGCATGTACAGTCGGCCGGCACACCCATAGAAAGCAGGGGCACGGCCATCGTTGCGGTAACCGACGACTATGACGGAGAAGCCAGGGCCAGCTTCACACCCACCGATATAGGTGCGGACGCAGGCAACTTCACCGCTTCTGCGCTTCCGGTAACATTTTTTGCTTTTACAGCAAGAAGCACGCAGCTGGGCAACCTGCTTCAATGGACCACCGCTACAGAGAGCGATAACAAGGGCTTTGAGGTACAGCGTTCCTCGAATGGCCTTCATTATGAAGTGATCGGCTTTGTGTACACGGCCGCCCTGTATGGGAACAGCAGCAGTCCGCTGGCTTACCAGTTTGTTGATGCCAAGGGAAGTGGCACGCTCTACTACCGGCTCAGGCAGGTGGACCTGGATGGCAGGTTTGCCTACAGCAAGGTGGTGATGATCAAGGAATCTGCAGGCACCAGTCCGGCAAAAATTCTTTCGGTTTATCCCAACCCGGCCAGGGAAAGAGCCTGGATCAGGGTGTCGTTGAAACAGCATGAAAAACTTTCTGTTATGGTGACCAATATTTCCGGCACCCTGGTGCACCAGCAATGGATTGAGCTCGGCCCCGGCATTCACCAGGTGCCTCTTGACCTCCACCACTTACCCGCGGGCAATTACAGGGTCAACCTTTCAACCGGTAGCTACGTGAGCCTGGTCAGGCAGTAAGAAGATGTACCTGTGAGATAAAGTAAGAAGGGAAAATAACAAGACTCTTCGTCGGCACCTCCGGCTTGCTCTTCAGATTCGGAGATGGAGAATCTCTTATTCCTCTTTTTTAATATTCCGGAAACAGTTTTCGTTGGGTTGGAACTGAAAAAAACCTATTTTTGCCCCCCTTAAAACCGGGTTTTTGCCTGATTTATAGGGACAAATGTGTACTTAGTACGCAATATTCCTCCTTAGCTCAGTTGGTTAGAGCATCTGACTGTTAATCAGAGGGTCGTTGGTTCAAGTCCAACAGGGGGAGCGAAAGCCTCACAGAAATGTGGGGCTTTTTTTATGCTCAGTTGGCGATCCCGCACATGTGGTATTAATCAGAGGCCTGTCCCGAGAGCCGGCGATTCGGGAGTCGTTGGTTCATCCCGATAGCTATCGGGACCAACAGGGGGAGCGAAAGCCTCACAGAAATGTAGGGCTTTTTTCTTGTCTGCCCTATCATGCTTCGCCCCTGCCCTGGGCGGGGCGTTACCGTGGCTGAAGCGCATCGCGCTTCGTGAAAGAGCTCGTTTGGAACAGATGTAATCACTTTTCCAAATTCCCCATCACCACATCGTCCGAAGTAATGAACTTCAGAAAATATTCGCAGGCCTCGCCTTCCTCCTTGAACCATTTGCTGTTGACAGCATCACCGCGTTCGCTGTAATAGACCTGCCAGCCGAGTTTTCCATGATCAGCCAGGCAGAATTTTTCAGGAGGAAGTCCCCCGTCGAAAGAATAAAATACTTCCGGAACACCCATCGCAGTCAGCTTCTCCTTTAATTGTTGTACGGTCATGCAGTAACCAATATAATCATGAAACCGGCAATATTAGCTCCCCTCCCTTCAGGCCTGCCCGGCAAAGCAACGCGGCGTCGGGGAGGGGCAGGGGTGGGTTTACGGCAAAATAAAATCCGGCGCCTCGGAGATCTTAGCCCCATATTCCGCCAGCGCGAGATCAATGCATCTTTGCTCCAGCTTACCCGTAAGGGTCAGATAGATCATATCAGTCTCTATATCCTTGCTGGCGCAGACCAGTATGAACTCAGCCATGGTATCTGCAGAAGGGAATTCCAGTGTGATCTTTTTCATGTAGTTGGCTTTACGGCGGTGGGACTGATAGTGGCTGAATCCGACAAATCAAGCTTTTTGTTTTGCAATAAACATGCCGCGGCCCTGCTGAAAACCACGCCCAGAGCGGGTTCCCGGGGAATGCAGCCGGTTTTTGTAACCTTTTTTCCTCTCACTTACTCTGCTTTAGAAACCCCGACTATGCTTTATCTGACAATAGGACTTTTCGCCCTGGCCGCTGTCATAGGCGTACTGATCTTAAGAAACTGGCTCACCGCAGCCACTACCTCCCGCACTGTGGTGTATGCGCACGGTGCCTTTGCGGCCCTGGCCCTGGTACTGCTGCTGATCATAGTGCTCAGGAGTGCAGACCCGTCCACTGCCCTGCTCACCAGCCTGGCCTTGTTTGTCATGGCTGCCCTGGGCGGCTTTTATATGTTTTTTCTTGACCTGAAGGGGAAGATGAGTCCTACCTGGCTGGCTTTTGTACACGGAGCACTGGCGGTGGGTGGATTCCTTTTTCTCCTCTTTACCATTTTATAGACCCATGAAGCTATTTGGACATCCGGTGCATCCCTTGCTGGTACATTTTCCTACAGCCCTGTTGCCTATGGAACTTGTACTGAGCGCGATCGGCTATTTCAGGAACGATCCCAGTTTCGCCATGGCGGGCTTCTACTGCCTGCTCGGCGGTGTATTATTGGGAGCGGCGGCCATTGTCACAGGCCTTGTGGAACTGATCACCTTACCCCGGACTGATAAAAAAGCGCTGGCGGCAGGCATCTATCACGGCTTTCTCAACGGAACCGTCATCCTCGTCTTTGCCGTGTTGGCTTACAGGGGATGGGAGGCTTATCCTGGCGCACTGGAAACCAGCATGGGCGCACTTGTATTCAAGACCGTCCTTATTCTTACCTTGTTCTTCGGAAATTATTTAGGGGGAGAACTGGTCTACAAATACTTCGTTGGCATCAACTTTAAAAATTCTCCACATGAAAACAATTGACCAGAAGATCGCATTGCCTTCTGACGAGGAACTGATCCAAAAGATCCTCGGGGGCGAGACCGCTTTTTTTGAAGTGCTGATCCGGAGGTACAACAGCCTGCTGTATAAAATCGCCCGCACCTATGGACTCATTCACCAGGATGCGGAAGACATGATGCAGGAAACCCATGTGGCGGCCTACCAGCAGCTGGCGAAATTCCGCGGCGACTCCAGCTATAAGACCTGGATCACGCGCATCATGCTCAATAAATGCTACCACAAAACGCATTACGGCAGCCTGAAGTACGAAAGAGAGGCGGAAAATGAAACGCATGCTTTAATTGAAACGGCCGCTCAAGATGCGGACCGCATCATCTCCAATAAAGAGCTTGGCGGCATCCTGGAAAAAAGCCTGGCCGCTATTCCACTGCCCTACCGCAGCGTATTCATCTTCCGGGAGATCGAGGCATTCTCGGTGGCCGAGACCGCTGAACTGCTGCACATCACGCCTACCAATGTGAAAGTGCGCCTGAACCGCGCCAAGGCTATGCTTCAAAAGCAAGTGGAAAATTATTATTCTGCTGCGGAGATCTTCGAGTTCAACTTGATCTACTGCGATGGTATGGTGAAGAGGGTTTTTGAGGCCCTACCTGGAGGGAGGGAAGGTTGACTGAGTTGACGGTGTTGATAGAGTTGATAGAGTTGATAAAGGAATAGCTAACCGATGGCTATCGGTACAGCATTCAAAATATATCGAACAGGCTTTTCTTCTCCATCCCAACATATACTCCGTCTTCCCTTATTTCCACCGGCCAGTGCTTGAGGTAGTAGCCTTCGCCGCTCACGTTCCTGCCGTTCTTCATGCAGAATTTATAGCGGTGCACGGGGCAGATCACATTTCCAGAGCTATCGATGGATCCATTCGACAACAGACCACTGGCATGAGGACATTTCCTCGCAAAGGCGAACAACTGTCCTTCGTGCCTGCCTACGCAAATCAGCTTCCCGTCAGCATCTGCTTCCGCAAGATGGTTTGGCCCAAAACTGATCTCCGATTCACTGTCCGCTATTTTGGTCCAGTTCATAAGGGCGTTAAATTAGTCATAGGGTCATAAAACTCAAAGGTCATACATCTCATCCGGAGTTCAGGTAGCCTCTTTGAGTAACAAAGGGAATGTAACGTGCATGAATGTGCCTTCGCCTTTTTCGGATTTTAAAATCATCTTGCCTCCCATAATGGCAGCGCGGCTGGAAATATTGTTGAGCCCTATCCCACCTGTTTCCTCCAGGAGATCAAAGCCCTTGCCGTTATCCGTCACACCAAGTTCCACTTCATCCTCACTGACGACCAGGCGAATGGCCACATCGGAGGCCCTGGCATGCTTCACTACATTATTCAATTGTTCCTGCAGAATCCTGTATACTGTGAGCTTTTGATCCTTATTCAATTGATCCACCGGGCCCTCATGATGAAAGGAGATCTTGATGCCAGAAGGCTCACTGACCATTTCAATAAGCGACGAGATGGATTCGATCAATGACCGGGCGCCCAGCGTGGGAGCGGAGAGCATCCGCGATAAATTTCGCAATTCATGTATGGTATCGGTCAGGTGCCGGATGGAACGTGGTATGATCTCGCTGACGATCTCTGGCTTCTTCAATGCCATTTCAAGGTAAAGCTTCACAGCAGTCAGCACCTGGTTGACATTATCATGTAACTCGTGCCCGATGATCTCCCTTTCCCTTTCCTGGGCCACAATGATCTGTCGCGTTATTTCCCTTTCATGTTTCTTTTGTTCCTCCCACCGGATCTTACTGGCCGCTCTTCTTTGTTTGCCTAAATAATAAATGAAAATAAAAAACAGCGCGATCACCATGCTTATTATAGTGCCATATATAAGGTCAATCGTTCTTCTCCTGATATGATCTGCCAGCACATCCTCTTGCGAAGTTCCTACCGTGGCGATCATTGGATAATGCATAAGCTTGCGATAACTGAAATAGGTAGGAACTCCGCGTATCGCATCTTTCGCAGCATAGGTGCCTACCACATTTTTAGCCACATGGCCGAACAAAGGGCTCTTGCTGATATCCTCCCCATGGCTCTCTATTCTACCCGTGCGGCGGGCATACGTGATGCCATCGGGCGCAATCAGCGATATAATGTCATTTTTGCGAAGATTGGCGCTGGAGTAGAATTGTGTAAACCGCGCCGGCTCCATTTGGATGGCCACCGTGCCCCCAAAACTCCCATCCGCTTTTGATATGGGACGACTGAATACGATCACATCTTTTCCTATTGTCCTGGATAAGATGGGCTTGCCGATAAAGAGCTGGTTCCGGTGGGTCAGGTGAAAACGGAAATGTTCGCGGTCCGAAAAATCTCCCTGATCGCCTTCCAGGGCCAGGTTACTGGCGCGTATTTTACCCCTCTCGTCCAATACAACAACGCCACTAAAATAATTATGATCAATAATCCCTTTCTTCAAAAGCGACTGCAGGTCAGGCACCGCATCCTTTCTTTCAAACTCAAAGCTCACAAGACGCAAAGTGGCATCGGCATCTTTTATCGTGCGAAGGGCATATTGCTCCAGGGACACAACGAGATTAGAGTTCCGCTGGATGGCTGAAGAAATCGTGTTTTCCTTATCCTGACGGATATTCGACGCAATTTGAAACCAAACCAATAACAACAAGAGAATACAAAATATCCCAAAAGCATATACAGAGCCCCCCAGCCAGCGGGCCAGCGAAGAAACCTTCATGTTCATCCGCCCGGACATATTATTGTTGTATAAAGATTAAATGATGGATTGGAAAAGATTTTCACTGATGCTGGGTAGAAGGACAAAAGTACCAAAATGCACCATCTTACCGGGTATCATAAACTCATTGGGTATAACACGATGGACAGCCGAAAACGGATAACCGGGTCTTTTGTCTGTTTTGGAAATCGCAGTCTGGTATCGCAGGTTGCTTTTAGTAGAAAAAATCTGTTTTATAAGGAAACCTTACCCTGTACAATTCCCGCACTTTTTCCAGGATGGACTCCCTCAGCTTGTCAATGTTCGTCCTTTCCAGCGCGGAGATAAAGATCGCATGGCCGCCGCTCTCCTGCTGCCAGCGCTGCTCCAGGTCGCGGAGGATCTGCTCCTTTGTCTCATCGCCCAGCCACTCATCGAAAGTGCGCTCAGCATAGAGATCCATTTTGTTGAAGATCATCAGGATCGGTTTCTCAAAAGAACCCAGTTCCTGCAGCGTCTTGTTCACCACACCCACCTGGTCTTCGTAATTCGGATGCGACACGTCCACCACATGCAATAAGATATCGGCTTCCCTCACTTCATCGAGCGTACTCTTAAAACTTTCTACCAGGTGGTGAGGCAGCTTGCGGATGAATCCCACCGTATCGCTCAATAAAAATGGAGTGTTGCCATAAACGAGCTTGCGCGTGGTAGTGTCCAGCGTGGCGAATAATTTATTCTCGGCCAGCACATCGCTCTTGCTCAAAAGGTTCATGATGGTGGACTTGCCCACGTTGGTATAACCCACCAGGGCCACGCGAATGAACTCACCCCTTTCTTTACGCTGCGTGAAAGCCTGCTTGTCAATTTCCTTTAAGCGTTTTCTTAGCAAGGAAATTTTGTCGCGTACAATACGGCGGTCGGTCTCGATCTCCGTTTCACCCGGACCTCTTGTACCGATACCACCACCCAATCTTTCCAGGTGCTTCCACATACCGCGCAATCTTGGAAGGATGTACTGGTACTGCGCCAGCTCCACCTGGGCCTTGGCCTGTGCCGTTTTAGCCCGCCTCGCGAAAATATCCAATATCAGGTCCGACCTGTCGATGGTCTTGATGCCCACTTCTTTTTCAATGTTGCCCAGTTGCGCGCCGGAGAGCTCGTCGTCGAAGATGAGCACGTCTATGTCGCGCAGCTTCACGTAGTCGCGTATCTCCTGCAGCTTGCCCTTGCCGATGAAGGTTTTGCTATCAGGATGCGCCAGCTTCTGGGTAAATGTTTTCACGGTCTGCGCGCCCGCGGTCTCAGCCAGGAAGGCCAGCTCGTCGAGGTATTCGCGCACTTGTTCTTCTGTCTGCTCCTTCTGGATCACGCCCACGAGCACCGCCCTTTCTTCCTCCCTGATCTTCTTCGATTGGTCTATCATACTGGTTAAAATTAAAAAAAGCGAACCACCAGTTCGCTTTTGTCTAAAAATATGCTTGTGATCAGAGTCCGCTCAGCGTCAGTCCTACCGTGATCGGACGGATCTGCGGGCCCAGGCCTTCTTTGATCAGCGGTGTGATGGCATAAGATCCAAACAGGCTGAAGCTGCTGTAACCCAGGCGGGCTGTGGCAGAAAGCCTGTTCTTATTGAAAAAGGCCTTGCTGTGCTCTTTCATTTTGTAATCGTTGATGGTACTGCCACCCCTGGTCACGAGTTCCTTCCCTTTCACATGGGCGCTGAGCAGCATGCCCACCTTCAAACCGAGGGCGGCTTTCACGCTGCGCTTGGAATCATTGGGATTGGAGCTGAAACGCAATTCTACGGGCGCCTCCAGGTAGGTGGTCGCCAGCTTGTATTTTTTGAAATAGTTCGTGTCCTTCAGGTTGGTGAACTGAAGGGTAGGCGTGTTGTCTTTGATGCCCACGCTCATTTTGTCGAAAAACATATTATCCGCAGCGATACCGGCACCAATGGCGGCGCTCCATTTAGGATTGGTCTTGAAGGGAAAATCCATCATCAGGTACACGTTCACCGTGCGGGGGAAACCTTTGGTCTTGATGGTGTCGGGCTTGCCGTCCCAGGAAGTGTAGCCCAGTTGCAGCAGGAAATGGTCGCCTGAGCGGGGTTTGAACTTGGTGTCGAGGATCTCTTTTTTAATGGTTGAATCGTTTTGCGCATTCAAGCCGGCGGCCAGGAAAAGGAAAAGGGCGAGCGATAAGATTCTTCTCATAACTAAGGTTAATGCGCAAATGTATTGGCATTCCTTATTACAAACGTTAACAAGGCCTTAATAGTTTACGGTTTACAGTTTACGGTTTATGAGGGGGCGCCCTCACCGCTAGGCATCCGCCATTTCCTTCCGCAGCCAGGTTTGGGTAATGACCTCTGCAATGGGGTAGTTTTCGTTTACCCATTCCACTACAATGGACAGCACCTGGTCGGAATGCTCCGGGCTGAGGCCGGTTTCCTGGATCTTTTCGAGAAGCTCGCTCATTATAATGTAAAATTATTATGTGAAGAGTTCCGTTAAAAAGGTTTTCGATGAACGGTAGGCGTAGGCCCTTCCGATCATCCTCCAGGAAATTAGTCAACTGCGAAAAAGGATTTGTAACCTTAATTGGGTGAAACTGCCCGGTAGTAGATATGTTCCATGGAGCTGATGCTGCCGGATATCAATTTAGAGTGGCAGTTACAGATCTCCGTCACGGCATTCACCGGGTCGTGTGCAAAGGTGTTTTTTGGATAAGCGCAAAAAAGACTGAAGGAAGTGGTCTTCATATATTCTGTCCAGAGCTGCTCCAGGGCTATGGTGCCTGCCAGGTTGCCTTCAGCCATGGTGAGTGCCACCATTTCACCGAAGGCCCTTACTTTCCTGTTCTTGCCCGCTTTTTCCATGACGGGAATAACCGTTTTTTTGAACAACCCTTCATCCGGCATTCCGTTCACCATGAATTTTTGGAGGGTTTCCTGCGCGTCGTAGCAGAGATATTGACCTGCGGCGATCAGCGATTCCACATGGATGCCGAAAGAGGTCAGTCTTTCCTGGAGTCCCGCTACATGCGCCGGTGTAGCCACCAGTACAATGGTATCGCCCTGGTTGATACCGCCGCCCACAAATCCCGCCAGTGTATCAAGGAATACATGTTCGTTATCGTACACCTGCATCACGTGGTCGGCAGGTGCGATATCATTCCAGAATATTTGAGCGGTACTCAGCTGCCAGGAGGGGCGCTTTGAATGGGTGTGGTTTGCAGGCATGTCGGGGTGGCGTCAAGGGACGCACAAATGGTTAATAATTAAAGATACTCAATATCCGGAAAGTGCAAGGATGAGCTGTCCGGGGCCCTCCCGGCCTCCCTGAAGGGAGGGATTCGTATGCTCCGAAGAGCTGAATGTAGAACAGATGAACAGAAGAACTGACGAACAGATGAATGTTGAATGTTGAATTCGACCTCATTTCAATGAATAGTTGAAAGAAAACTGGTAGACCGTGGAATTGTAATTCCATTCGGGACGTTTCAGGTATTCATAAAACAGCAGTTTCATATTCAACAGGTTGTTGATCTCGATGCCTGCACCGATAGAATAGCCATGATATAGTCCATCGGTGAGCAGTGCCGGCATGATCTCCTGCAGCTTGTCTTCCCGGCTATAGCATCCAATATACCGGAGGCTCAACCAAAATATACCCATGTTCTGAAGGTCATTCTTGTCCCAGGCGCCCGTTTGAAAATAGAGACCCGCGAAGCTATATACGTTCAGGAAGTTGATGGGTTTGCCCGTCGTAGGATCGGTGGCATCGCCTACTTTATAGCCATGTAATAATCTTTCTCCCAGCTGGTACACATATCCAAGCCTTGTGATGCCGGCCTGCGTGGTGTCGAAAAAAACAGTATGACCCACGGAAGCATTGATCAGGCCGGTGAGGGGGTTGATAAAATTATTAGAGAGGTGCTCATTGCTTTTTTTGCCGCCCGACTCCCTGAAGTTGTTGGAAGTAACGCCGGAATAGATCGACAGCGGAATGCACAACCTGCCAGGTTCGCCAATGAACAATTTTACAAACCGGGCAGAAGCATTCACCTGGCCGTCATTGATCACGTCAAGAAAACCCGAAGTAAACATTTCAGGCTTCTGGTTCCTGCCACCCGAGTCGGACTTCGCCTTCGCCAGGGCTTGTTGTCCAAAGCTTTTGAATGTGCACAGGCACAGCATGCCGTATAATAACCAGGATGTTTTCACTTTTCAGATCCGCTGCTATTCCGAACAACCGGTTCACGAATGTATTTTTCAAAACCTTGTCATCCCGGTGAAAAGCCTCAGGCATTCTTTGTGTTTTTCAGTTGGGGAGGTGGTGGATTCACCAAGCCGTTGTGAATCGTGAGTAGTGAGTGGTGAGTGGTGTTCAATCTTCTCCCGATAGCTATCGGGACTTCAATCTTCAATCTTAAATCTTAAATCTTAAATCAAAAAGGCCTCCGAAGAGGCCTTTTTGTGGATCCTGAGGGACTTGAACCCCCGACCCTCTGATTATGAGTCAGACGCTCTAACCAGCTGAGCTAAGGATCCAGAACAGTTTACCGTTTACGGTTTTCTGTTTACAGTTTGTTGTTAGAGGGTGGCAAAAGTAGTTAAATCCCAGCGTTCATTCACCCTATCTAGCGGGGATTAATGTGTATTTTGTACACATTGTAGGGTTATGGCCTGCTCTGAACTGCCTGGAGCACCTTCGGCCTTCAGCATTCATCTGTTCTACATTCGGCTGTTATCCGGAGACATTCATCCCATCCCCCTTCAGGGGGACTTAGGGGGTAACTTCCTCAAAATCAATATAATCGCCCTTTTTCGGCTCAGGCTGCTTCGGCGCGGCCGCCGGTGGCGGCCCAAAGGGATCCTGCCCACCCATGCGGGCATTCATCTGCTCCTGCATGTCACGAAAGCTTTTCTTGATCTGCCTGGTGGTGCGGTAGACCGGGATGATGAATCTGAAGATGAGCTTATATAATAGGTAGGCCAAAAAGGCGTAGACCAGGAACTGTAGCATCGTAACACGAAGTTACTGAGGGGATTTTAGCAATTTTTGTTTTGGAACATTATTAACGATATGCTTACCTTTGCCAAGGCAAATGAGTGAATGAAGGGAACGATGACCGTTCCCTTCTTCTTTTTGGATATGCAAACCGAGATCAGTTCAATAGAAGAAAAAATAGGGCAGCTGCTGCAGGATCAACCGACGCATTTCCTGGTAGACGTAAGGATCAAGTCTACCAATAATATAAGGGTGTATATAGATGCGGACGAGGGGATCCCGCTTTCGGTGCTGATCTCTTACAACCGCAGCCTATATAAGATGATCGAGGAAAGCGGCATGTACCCCGACGGCAATTTTTCGCTGGAGGTCTCCTCCCCCGGACTGGACGAACCCCTGAAAAAGCTCAGGCAGTACACCAAAAACATTGGCCGATTTGTAGACGTGGTGCTGCTGGATGGCACAAAAAAAGACGGAAAGCTGCTGGAGGTGACCGAAGAAGCCATCACTATCGAAACCGAGACCGGCAAAGGCAAGAAAAAAGAGATCAAACAGGAAAGGATCCTGTTCACAGATATAAAAACAACAAAAATTCAGATCAAATTCTAATGGCGGTGGTAGGTACATCATGCATGCTGCACCTACCACCGCCGATTCTAAACAAAGGATTATGGCTAGTATCAACCTGATAGAGGCATTCCAGGAATTCAAGGATGCCGAGAACATCGACCGCCCCACGCTGATGCGTGTTGTTGAGGATGTGTTCAAGACCCTGCTGCGTAAAAAATACGGCAGCGATGAAACCTTCGACGTGATCGTGAACGCCGAGAAAGGCGACCTCGAGATCTTCCGCCGCCGCAACGTGGTAGATGATGGCGACGTGTACAATACCCTGGAAGAGATCGAAGTGAGCGAGGCCAAGAAAATATCCCCCGACTACGAAGTGGGCGAGGAAGTATATGAAGAGGTGAACCTGGAGGACTTCGGCCGCCGCGCCATCCTGGCTGCCAAGCAAACCCTGGCCAGCCGCATCTCCGACCTGAAAAAGAATGTACTGGCCAAAAAATACCAGGACCGCGTAGGCGAGATCATCTCCGCCGAGGTTTACCAGGTATGGAAAAAAGAGATCCTGCTGCTGGATGAGGAAGGCAACGAGCTGATCCTCCCCAAGAGCGAGCAGATCCCCCAGGACTATTTCAAAAAGGGTGAAAGCATCCGCGCCGTGGTAAGGAAAGTGGACATGAAGAACAACAACCCGGTGATCATCCTCTCCCGCACATCGCCTGAGTTTCTGGCAAAATTGTTGGAAATAGAAGTGCCTGAGATCTTTGACGGCCTTATTGTGATCAAGCGCATCGTACGCGAACCCGGCGAAAGAGCCAAGGTAGCAGTAGAATCTTACGACGACCGCATCGACCCGGTGGGCGCCTGCGTAGGTATGAAAGGCAGCCGTATCCACGGCATCGTTCGCGAGCTGAAAAATGAAAATATAGACGTCATCAACTGGACCAACAACATCCAGCTGCTGATCCAGCGCTCACTCACTCCAGCCAAGATCACTTCCATGGACATCGACCAGGAAGGCAAGCACGCCAGTGTTTACCTCAAGCCCGACCAGGTTTCCCTGGCCATTGGCCGCCGTGGCGTGAACATCAAGCTGGCCTGTGAGCTCACCGGTTTCGAACTGGATGTTTACCGCGACAACGAAGGTGAAGTTGAAGAATTCGATATCGACCTCGATGAATTTAGCGATGAGATCGAAACATGGGTGATCGACGAGCTGAAGCGCGTGGGTTGCGATACGGCAAGAAGCGTACTCGACCTTTCCGTGGAAGAGCTGGAAAGAAGGACCGACCTCGAAAAAGAGACCATCGAAGAAGTGCGCAGGGTGCTCCAGGCAGAATTTGAGAATGATAGCGCAGACAAGAAGTAACAATCGGATATTTGACCTAGTAAAAAAGAATTATCCTCCGCGTGAGGCGGAGACAGATGGCTTAATATGGCAGAAACAGCAACAACACCCAGGTTAATGGCAGCAGCCAAAGAGTTCAACATCGGTAAGGATACCCTTGTGGACTTTTTGGTGGGCAAAGGTTTTAGCAAGGACGACCTGAAACCGACCTCGAGGCTGACGGAAGAAATGTACCGTTCGCTGCAGGCGGAATTCCAGAGCGATAAGGTCGCCAAGCTAAAAAGCGAGCAGATCGATCTGCCTAAGGGAGCAGCTGCAGATGCCCGGAAGAGAAGGGACGAGGAAGAGATCAGCTTCCGCAAGGAAGAGAAAAAACCGGCAAAGAAAGAAGAGCCGGCACCGGTAGAGGCCGTAGCCCCACCACCGCCACCACCACCGCCTCCTGTGCAGGAAGTAGCTCCGCCGCCACCGGTGGAAGAAAAAGCGCCGGAAGCCGAGGTAGCCAAAGTGGAGACGCCGGAAATAGAAGCACCGAAGGTGCTCGATAAGATCGACCTCTCCGCAATCGACTCCTCTACCCGCCCGAAGAAGACCACGAAGAAAAAGAAGACAGAGGAAGCAGAAGCACCGGCAGCCGAAGAAAAAGCGGCACCTGCACCGGTGGCCGAAGTGAAGAAGCCCGAGGAAGTGGCTCCAGAACCCGAAGAGAAAGTGATTGAGAATATCCAGGCAGAAAAACTCGAAGGCCCCAAGATCCTTGGAAAGATCGAGCTGCCTGTAGACAGCGATACCCGTCCGAAAGCGGGCGACGAAAAACGCAAGCGCAAGCGCATCCCCGTTGAAAAGAAAGAAGCCAGGCCGGGATTCAAGCCTACTATCGGTGGCGGACAAACGGGCCGTGCCGGTGTACGCCCGGGCGTAACAAGAACACCTGGTCAGGGTGGTGGCAACCGCTTCACCATCAGCAAGGGCGGACCCCGCGATACCCGCAGGGATGGCGACAAAACGATCGACGAAAAAGAGATCCAAAGAAAGATACAGGAAACACAGGCCAAGCTCTCCGGTGGTGGTGGAAAGAAGATGAAGCGCAAGAGCCGCGACCGCCGCAACGAGATGTCGGAATCCATGGAAGGAGTCGACAACAAGCTGCAGGTAACGGAGTTTATCAGCGTGAGCGACCTCGCCAACCTGATGGATGTGTCCTTTGCTGAAGTGATCAGCAAGTGTATGAGCCTCGGTATCATGGTGTCCATCAACCAGCGTCTCGATGCAGAGGTGATCGAGCTGGTGGCCAGTGAGTTTGGATTCGATGTGGAATTCATCGATATGGAGAAGCAGATGGAAATGGAAGAGGACGAAGAGGATGAAGAAGACGAGGCTGAAAAGAAGCCGCGTTCTCCGATCGTGACCATCATGGGTCACGTTGACCACGGTAAAACCTCTTTGCTCGACTATATCCGGAAAGCCAACGTAGTAGCAGGCGAGGCCGGTGGTATCACCCAGCACATCGGTGCCTACCAGGTACACCTCCCCAATGGAAAAGACATCACCTTCCTGGATACGCCGGGTCACGAGGCCTTTACGGCCATGCGTGCCCGTGGTGCCAAGGTAACGGATATGGCGGTGATCGTGATCGCGGCAGACGACGCCATCATGCCCCAGACGCGTGAGGCCATCAGCCACGCACAGGCAGCGGGAGTGCCGATGATCTTCGCCATCAACAAGATCGATAAAGACGGAGCCAATCCGCAAAAAATATACGAGCAGCTGGCAGGGATGAACATCCTTGTAGAAGAATGGGGTGGTAAATTCCAAAGCCAGGAGCTCTCCGCCAAGCAAGGTCTGAATGTGGACCTCCTGCTGGAAAAGATCCTGCTCGAGGCCGAACTGCTCGACCTGAAAGCTAATGCAGAGAGGGAAGCCACAGGCACCATCATTGAAGGAACACTGGACAAAGGACGCGGCTATGTAGCTACGGTACTCGTGCAGAACGGTACCCTGCATCCGGGCGACCTGGTAGTGAGCGGACAATATTATGGCCGTGTAAAAGCCATGATGAATGAAAGGAACAAGAAGGTGGATGAGGCAGGTCCTTCTGCACCGGTACTGATCCTTGGTTTGAACGGCGCTCCCCAGGCCGGTGAGAAATTCAAAGTATACGAAGACGAAGCAGAAGCAAAAGAAATAGCCAACCGCCGCGCCCAGATCCTGCGCGAGCAGGGCATGCGTGCGAAGAAGCACATCACCCTCGACGAGATCGGCCGCCGACTCGCTCTTGGAAACTTCAAGGAACTGAAAGTGATCATCAAGGGTGACGTGGACGGTTCCGTGGAAGCACTTTCCGACTCCCTGCAAAAGCAATCCACAGAAGAGATCCTGGTGAGCGTGATTCACAAGGGCGTAGGCCAGATCAACGAAAGCGACGTGGTGCTGGCGGAAGCATCGGATGCCATCATCATTGGTTTCAACGTGCGTCCTTCCGTGCAGGCCAACAAGCTGGCGGAGAATGCAGGTATCGAGATCAAGTTGTATTCTATCATCTACAACGCCATCGAAGAGATCCGCAGTGCCATGGAGGGTATGCTGGAGCCAAAGACACAGGAAAAGATTGTGGCCAACGTGGAGATCCGCGAAGTGTTCAAGTTCGACAAAGGTCCTATTGCCGGTTGTTATGTACTCGATGGCCGTATCAAGCGCGACAGCAAGGTGCGCCTGATCCGCGACGGTATCGTGGTCTATCCGACTGCAGAAGGCGTGAATGGCGAGCTGGGCTCACTGAAGCGTTTCAAAGACGACGTAAAAGACGTACAGGCCGGTATGGAGTGCGGATTGACCATTAAGAATTATAATGATATCAAAGTAGGAGACATTGTAGAGGCTTATGAGCTCGAGGAAGTAAAGAGGACGCTTTGATAGTGAATAGTGAATGGTGAATGAACAAAATGATTTATACGATCCCCCCGCCTGAGGCTGGGGGATTTTTTTTGGCTCTGGTTTTCACTAAAAAGCAACCCGCGCCGGCAAAGAAGGACTGTCATTCCGACGAAGGAGGAATCTGAGGACTCCATTAAAGCCACGATACGAATGGGAGGCAACTGACAGCCGGAGGAGGGTGCCTTTCCCAAGTCAACCCCGACGCTTCGGTCGGGGCAGGCCAGTCAACCAGTTAACTTGTCAACTCCTTAGAAATTGTTAATCCCCCATAAAACCCGCTGTTTCTTGCGCTGATCAGCTATTTTTGGCAACGATCATTTTTTATGAAAAAATCTCTCTTTGCCCTCGGGTTTTTACTAGCAGCCTTCACCTTGTTCGCACAGCCCAAGAAAATGGTAGCCGACAAGATCCTCGGCGTAGTGGGCGATCGCATCATCCTGCAGTCTGATATCAGGAATGCGGTGGCCGACATCCAGCGCCAGGGCGGCTCGATCCCCGAAAATGCAGAATGCGCCATCCTGGAGCAGGCCATCCTGTCCAAGGTGCTGATGCTGCAGGCAGAGAAAGATTCCATCCCCGTGGCTGAAGAGGAAGTGGAAGCTGAACTCGATCAAAGGGTTCGCTACTATATCAACCTCTATGGTACGCAGGAAGCCCTGGAAAATATCGCGGGCAAGACCATCTACCAGATCAAGGACGATGCAAGGGAATCGGTGAGAGAGAACAAGCTGGCCCAGTCGATGCAAAAAAAGATCGTGGACAATGTGCGGATTACGCCGAACGAAGTACAGGCCTTCTTCAACAAGATCCCTACGGACAGCCTTCCGTTCTTTGAAACAGAAGTAGAGATCGGCCAGATCGTGGTCTTCCCAAAGGCTTCACGCGACCTGGAGAAATATGTGATCGATGAACTGAGCAACTATAAGCGCCAGGTGGAAAGCAAGGTGGCGACATTTGAGTCCCTCGCCAAGCGTTATTCTGAAGACCCCGGATCCAAAGAGCGGGGAGGCCAGTACCAGGTGAACCGCACCGAAAAGACCTGGGACCCAACCTTTCTCGCCGCCGCTTTCAGGCTGAAAACTGAAGGCGAGGTTTCTCCTGTGATCAAAACAAAATTCGGCTACCATATCCTCCAGCTGGTGCAGCGCAGCGGCGACGATGCCATCATCCGCCATATCCTTCGCATTCCTCCTGTAACGGATGTAGAGATCAATGCGGGCGTGTCGAAGCTCGATTCCATCCGGTCCAAAGTGATCGCAGGTACCATGGAATTTTCAGCAGCGGCCGGCAGATACAGTGAAGACGAAGCAGCAAAATATTCTGGTCCCTTTATCACCAGCAGGGATGGCGACACCTATCTCACGATTGACGAACTGGATGCGGATGTAGTGAGGATGCTGGACAAACTGAAAGTGGGCGAGATCTCACAGCCTATGGCATTTACAGATGAGAGAGGCAAAAAGGGAGTACGCATACTTTTCCTGAAATCCAGAAGCGAGCCGCACAGGATGAACCTGCGCGATGATTATAACAAGATCAGCCAGGCAGCGCTTGAGCAGAAAAAAATGATCGCTATGGAGAAATGGCTGATGGCTAAGATGCCGGCCTTTTATATCATGGTGGATCAGTCCGCCTCAGGTTGCTCTCAGATCCAGAAATGGGTGGAGCTGAGTAAGCTGGCCTCAAGGTAAAGATCACATCTTAGTGGTTTTCCATTAAACCGACCGAAATCACCTTTGAAAAAAGGGTAAAATCCTTATTTTACAGGTATTACAACCAGGCTACTGAAAATCCCTTCAAAGTGATCAGTGATTCCTACGCCATAAAAGGGGAAGACCTCCTTATTTATTCTGTTCTCTTTGAGAACAACCCGCTTCCCTGCCTGGTAATAGACGATGCATTGAAGATCACCAAGGCCAATCACGCGGCATCCAAATATTACGACTATACCATTCCCGAGCTCGAGGACCTTTCCATCGACCAGCTGCTTACTTTTTTCGGCAAGCTGAAGTTTCACCAGCAGTTGAAGAATTCCCTAACCCTTGCCTGGCACGACGTTTTCGAGCAGCGAAGGAAGACGGAATCGGTAATGATGGCTGAATTGTATGTGCAGTCCATCCGCCAGCAAAGCGGGCAACTGCATTTCATTACCGCGGTTGACGTCACCGATAAGGTAATGGAGAACGAAGCGCTGAAGGCCAATTGGGAACAATACACGGTCTTCATCGAGCAAAGCTCGGAAGGCATTTTTTTGCAGGAGCTGCATACTCCGATCCCAATCGATCTCCCTGCCGATGAGATCATCCTGCAGTTCCGCAAATACGGCTACCTGGCCCAATGCAACCACGCCATGGCCGCCATGTATGGATATGCAAATTCTGCGGAGCTGGAAGGAGCAACACCCGAACAGCTGTTTGACTTTGATGACCCGGCCAATATTCAGTATTTCAAAACCTTCATAAGAAACGGCTTCAGGGTAAACGATGCCGAATCGCATGAATTGGACAAGGATGGCAACATCCGCTACTTCCTGAACAACCTCATTGGCGTGGTGGAAAACGGCCAGCTCAAAAGGGTCTGGGGCACCCAAAGGGATATCACCGACAAAAAACAAACTGAGGATGAGCTCCACCTGCTGGCCAGCCTGGTGGAAGAAACTTCAGATGTGCTCAATGCCTCTGACCTGGATTTCAGGCCTATCACATGGAACAGGGCAGCCGAGGAGATCTTTGGCCTTTCTGCCAGCCAGGTGATCGGAAGATCCCTGCGCGATTTCATTAGCGATATCCACTATGACGGTATTGACCGTGAGGGCGTGAAAGCCATTATACTGGAACAAGGTCAGTGGCGGGGCGAACTGGTGTTCACTCGTCCTACAGACCACAAAGAAGTGACCCTTCTGGTCAACTTCAAGCTCATGACCAACGCCATGGGGCAACCGAAGTGCTATGTGGTGGCCGCTACGGATATCACACAGAGAAAGCAATCGCAGCTCAGGCTGGAAGAAAGCGAAAAACGCTTTCGTGATCTGGCAGACTCCGCGCCTGTGATGATCTGGATGTCGAGCACGGAGAACAAGCCTTATTATGTGAATAAAAGACTGGCCAGCTATTTAGGCATCAAGGAGGACGATTTCACCCAGGAAAACTGGTGGAACGCCCTTCATCCCGAAGACCTGGCCGAGAACGTAGAAAAATTCAACGAGCATTTTACTGCACAAAAGCCAGTGACGCTCATTTATAGGTTTTGCAATGCATGTGGCGAATACAGGTGGGTGCAGGACACGAGCATGCCCAGGCTGCTCGACGACGGCACTTTCCTTGGCTATATCGGCACCATCATAGACATACACGAAACAAAAGAAAAGGAAGAGCAGTCGCGCTACCAGGCTACCCTGTTGGCCAATGTGCAGGACAGCATCATCACCACCGACCTGGAGATGAAGATCAAGAGTTGGAACAAGGTCTGCGATCAATACTTTGGTCTTTCGGCCGAAGAGGTGATCGGGCAGGATTTTCATAAGATCGTTGTCTTCGACTTCCTTGACACCACCATGGAAGAAGCCTTACAGGTTCTGCAGGCGAATGGAAGCTGGCAGGGAGAAGTAGGCTTCGACACCATAGAGGGCGATCGCCTTTTCTTTGCTTACAATGTAACCTTCATCAGGGATAACCACGATGTACCCGTTGGCATCATGGCAGTGGGTCGCGATATCACCGTGCAAAAAAGAGCGGAAGAAAACCTGAAAAGAAGCGAGTCTTTTTACAGGGCCCTTATTTCCGACTCGCTCGACGGGATGATCCTTACCAACGACCAGGGGATGATCACCTTCGTGTCTCCTTCGATTCGCCATATCCTGGGATTCGAGCCTGAAGAGGCCATTGGCCGGTACATGTTTGAGTTCGTGCATCCGGAAGACCTCGCCTGGGCAGTCCAATCCTTCCAGCGGGAAGTGGAGGAGAATCCCGAGATCAAATTCATACACGTTCGCGTGCTTCACAAAAAAGGTGATTATATCTGGTGTATGGTCAGGGGGCATAACCTGCTGAGCAATCCTTATGTGAACAGCCTCGCTGTATACTTCCACGACGATACGCCAAGGCGCAACGCGGTAGAAGCCCTGAAGGAAAGCGAAAAAAGATTCCGCACCCTCATTGAAGACCTGCAGATGGGTGTGATCCTCCAGGACCCAAAGGGAAGGATCCTTTTGTGCAATAAGATCGTGATGCAAACCCTAAAAGCCCCGGAAGAAGAGATCATAGGCAAGTTTGTTACTGATGTGATCTCCGACCCTATCCTGGAAAACGGACTGCCTTTCATTTTCGATGAGCGGCCGATCAACTGGGCCATTCGCCATCAAAAACCCCTGGAAGGACTGGTGATGGGAATCCGAGAGCCGATAAAGAATGAAAGGCTCTGGATCATGATGAATGTGAACCCCGTGGTGAATGAGGCCGGCGAGATCATCCATATCATATCAACCATCACCGACATCACAGAGAGAAAAAGGCTGGAGTCCAAACTGGTGCAGGACGAAGTGAAGCAGCAAAAGCTGCTCACCCGTGCTACGCTGGAGGGACAGGAAAAAGAGAGAAGCGAGATCGGCAAAGAACTCCACGACAACATAGGCCAGCAATTGACCACGACCAAACTTTACCTGGACCTGGCAAAAACAACGGCAGATGATGAGACCATGGAGCTGATCTGCCTGGCACTGAAGAGCATTTCGGATGTGATCAACGATGTACGGGGTATCTCACGCGCCCTCACGCCGCACACGCTGGGCGACCTGGGACTGGTGGAGTCGGTTACCGACCTAATTGAAACCCTGCACAGAACCCAATCGATCCATGTTAAATTGAATTATTCCGAGTTTGATGAGGAAATAGTGGACGACAACCAGAAACTCATGCTTTTCCGGATCATACAGGAACAGCTCAATAACGTAGTGAAGCACGCCCAGGCCAGCATTGTCAGGATCAAGCTAAAGAACAACTCTCCCCTTTTGACACTGGAGATCTCCGACGATGGCAAGGGTTTCGACAGCATGAAGATCCGCCGTGGGCTGGGCCTTACCAACATTCGCAACAGGGCGGAGCTCTTTGGGGGCAAAATGGACATTATCACCGCAGAAGGGTCGGGTTGCACCATCCGGATCACCGTTCCTACCACGGTAAAGGGAGAATAATCCCTGATTCCAACGCCTGTTTCCGCTAACTTTGCACCTTCTTCCAATTCATGAGCGACGCTATCAAACACGAATGCGGGCTGGCCTTTGTCAGGCTTCGCAAATCGTTCTCTTACTACCAGCAACAATACGGCTCCGTGATGTGGGGGCTGAATAAAATGTACCTGCTGATGGAAAAGCAGCACAACCGCGGCCAGGACGGCGCGGGTGTGGCTACCGTCAAATTGAATGTAGAGCCGGGCTACCCATTTCTCAGCCGGCTGAGAAGCTCCAAGAGTCAGCCCATAGCAGACCTCTTCCGCCAGATCGGCGAGGAGTTCAACGAGCTTCAGAAATTCAATCCTGATATCAGCAATCACGCAGGCCTGATGAAGGGACACCTGTCCTTCCTCGGTGAACTGCTGCTGGGCCACCTCCGTTATGGCACCCAGGGAAGGAACGATGCAGAGTTTTGCCACCCATTCATTAAAAGGCATACCATACCCGCCAGGAACCTAGCGCTTGCGGGAAATTTCAACCTGGTGAATACGGAAGAACTTTTTGCGCTGGTGAATATCGAGCCCGGCGAGTTTCAAAAACAAAGCGACCTCGCTGCCATGCTGGAAGTGATCTATCATTTCGTAGTGCAGGCGGATGAAGTTTCACCAGGCTCTATGGATATCGCTTCCGTACTGCGCAAGGCCCTGCCTCTTTTCGATGGCGGTTTTCATGTAGGCGGACTCACGGGCAACGGCACAGGCTTCGTTTTCCGTGATGCGCATGGCATCCGTCCCAGCTATTATTATATCAGCGACGAAGTAGTGGTGGCCGCCTCTGAGCGTGCCGCCATCCGTACCGCATTCAACGTGGGTGAGAATGAAGTGCAAGAGCTAATGCCTGGCCAGGCACTGATAGCAGAACAGGATGGATCGGTAAGAATTGAACAGATCATTCCGGCCAAAGAAAGAAAGGCCTGCTCTTTCGAGCGGATCTATTTTTCAAGGGGCAGTGACGAAAAGATCTACCGCGAGCGCACAGCCCTCGGCTATCAGCTCAGCAAGCCCGTGCTGGAAAACATTGAATACGATCTTAAGAACACTATATTTTCTTTTATACCCAACACAGCCGAAGTTGCTTTTTATGGCCTGATCAAAGGCTGCGAAGACTACCTGAACAAGATCAAGCTGGAAAGGATACTCTCCTGGGGCAGCCACATCGAGGAAGAAAAACTTTCCGAGATGATCGGCCGCCGCATCCGGATGGAGAAGATCGCCATCAAGGATGTGAAGATGCGCACCTTCATCACCGAGGATGTGAATCGCAACGAGATGGTGCAGCACGTGTACGACATCACTTACGGCACCGTGAGAAAGGGACAGGATAGCCTGGTGGTGATCGACGACTCCATTGTGCGTGGCACTACGCTGAAGGAAAGCATCATCCGCATGCTGGCCCGCCTTGAACCCAAAAGGATCATCGTGGTTTCCTCTTCACCGCAGATCAGGTACCCCGACTGCTATGGCATTGACATGAGTAAGCTGGGCGACTTCATTGCCTTCAACGCAGCCATCCACCTGCTGAAAGAAAGAGGGCAGGAAGGACTGCTGAAAGATCTCTATGAGCAGTGCAAGGAAATGTTCAGGAACAATCAATTGCATTCGGTGAACCTGGTAAAGCAGGTCTACAAGCCTTTCACGAATGAGGAGATCACCAAAAAGATCGCGCAGCTGATCACTCCTCCCGGCCTCCAGATCCCTGTAGACGTTCTTTTCCAAACCATTGAATCACTGCATGAAGCCTGCCCTAACAATAAAGGCGACTGGTATTTTACGGGCAACTACCCTACTCCCGGCGGTAACCGCGTAGTGAACAAAGCTTTCATGAATTACATGGAAGGGAAGAATACGAGAGGGTATTGAGTTTACGGTTTGCGGTTTACAGTTGTGGTTTACGGTTTACAGTTGCGGATTACATTTCCTTAATTCGATGTTTTTGTTGTTTCTTAGTCTTTTAATATTTTAACAGTAGACCGTAAACTGTAAACTCCCATGAAGACACTATTACTCGTACGACACGCGAAAAGCAGCTGGGACGATATCACCATGAAGGATTTCGACCGGCCACTGAATGAGCGCGGGAAAAAAGATGCACCGGAAATGGCTGCCCGCATCAGGGAAAAGCCTGTCAAGGTAGATCTCTTTGTTTCCAGTCCTGCGAAGAGGGCCAAAAAGACTGCCAGGATCTTTGCCGAAGAATTCAAGAAGGAGAAAGACGATGTGATGTACATAGAAGATCTCTATGGCGCTGACCGCAGCGGCTTTGAAAAAACCGTGAGCACACTCCCCGACCAGCACGAGACCGTAGCGATCTTTTCGCACAATCCAGGTATTACTGAATTCGCCAACACGCTGAGCATCGTGCGGGTAGATGATATGCCCACCTGCGCTGTATTTGCTGTGAGCGCGGAAGTAGATAAATGGCAGGACTTTCTCGCTGCCGAAAAAAAATTCCTGTTCTTCGACTATCCCAAGAACCCGATCGGCTAGCCTCTCTTTGAACTCACGAGGTAAACGCCGGAAAAGATCAGGCAGGCAGCGATCACCTTTTGCCAGGATAAGGATTCATCCAGGAGAATGGTAGCAATGATCACCGCGAAAATCGGTTGTGTGTAAATGTAGGCACCGGTGATGCTCGCTCCCAGCTTGCTGATACCATAACCATTGAAAAAATAGGCCAGGAAAGTTCCCGTAACGATCACAGCCGCCAGCGCTCCCCAGTCCTGCCAGGCAAAACTGCCGAATTCGGTAGCAGATGCTTCCTGCCAGCCAAATGGAAGGATCAGGAAGAACCCAATGGTGAAGATCCACCTGATCACATGAAGCGGGCTGTAGCTGGCCATCAATGGCTTCACGAGAATAAAATATAAGGAATAGGAAATGGCGTTGATAAAAATGAGCAGATCGCCCAGGAGGTAATCCTTGTTCTCCTCACCGCCGGCCCGCGTGGTCACCAACAATACGGCCCCGCCCACACCCAGCAACAAACCCAGGGCTTTTTCTTTGGTGAGTCTTTCCTTGAGCACCCAGAGGGCAAAAACAGTAATGAGCAGGGGTGTCGTAAGCATCAGCAGCGATGCATGCACAGTGGAGGTCATTGTCAGCCCCTTGATGAACAGCATCTGGTTGATGGCCACGCCGGTGAGCGCGCAGAGAAAGAACCGTTTCCAGTCCTTGCGGGCAATACCTCCCTGGGTCTTGCCCATCATCCACACGAGCCAGAATAGTATCAGGCTGATCCCTACGCGAAAAACATTCAAGCCAAAGGGCTTGATCAGCGAAGGCGAAATGAGCTTGACAAAACTGAAATTCGCAGCAAAAAAAAGATTCGTGCAAAGCACCGCGAGGTGTGCCTTAATATTTTTGTTCACTGGTGGCAAAGATAGAGAAGACCCAACTAGGTGGTGGCCCTCTCCTGGTTAGCGGCTACAGTATGCAACTGCTGCACGGCTTCCGTTAAAAGGTCTTCTTCCAGCTCGGGTGGAAAATAATAATTGAATTCACCGGCATACCTCAGCGCCATCACCAGGTCGAAATCCTCCTGCGCAAAGCAAAGAGCCATTCCATATTGCATCAGGTGGCCTGAAAGATATTCCTGCTCGGTTTGTCCGGGCGTGGGCACCAGGATGCTTTTCTTCTGCATCCTTGCTATGTCCATCACACTGCTGTATCCACAACGACTGATCACAAAGGAAGCGGACGCCATAGCTTCGTTCAGTTCTTCCGCGCTTAGATGATTCACCATGGTCACATGCGGTGGAACTGCCGGCAGGGCCTGGTCGCCAGGAAGTCCCCTTGCCACCAATATCTTTTCCCTCACGTGTACCGCCTGTTCTAAAATGATCTCCTCAAAGATCGTTCGCTGCGGCTCGGGTCCGGAAATAACGACCAGTAAATGTTCCGCAGGTTTTTGCTTTTTCACCAACCTGCTGAGCAGGCCCACATAGCTAACAGGCACCCTGGGCATGTTCTCAGGATGTGAAAGATCCCCGGCAAGATTCACAATCCCCGGGAGGTCCGGTACCCAGCAGGCATTGAATTTATTGATCAGGTCAAGTTGAAATGGCTGTAGTAGATTATCGACTATGTCTCCCAGTGAGGTTTTGATCAGCAGCTGGTGGCCAACGAAAACGCAAAATGCGTCAGGATGTGTCAGGCCATAGCGGTTGTCGGAGATGACAACATCAAACTCTTCGGTCTTCATCACCTCAGCCAGCCAGTCTCTTTCCTCGTCGATACATTCCAGTAACCGCGGGATCTGCCAGAGCATTTTACCCATCAGTTCCAGCTTCGACCGGCCATACTCCACCCGGTAACCCCGGAGCGGCAGAAAAGAAAGCTGTGGAAACTCCTTACGGAGCAAGGTTTCACAGGCGCCTTCGCCCGCGAGCGTCACCTGCATGTTCTGCCCTAATAATGACTTTACCAAGGGAATACACCTAGTAGCATGTCCCAGGCCCCAGTCAAGTGGTGCCACCAATACTTTTCTCGTCGTCGCAGGACTGTTGCCGCTCATGTTAATTTTCAGGTGTTTGGGCGAAATGCAATACTAAATCCGGGTCTAAAATAGTTAATTTGGAAAGCAGTTATGAAAACTACCCCACGCATAATGGCATTGTTCTTGACTTTGGTAATTCTGACCACGGCTTGCCAGAAGAATTATTATTCAGGGACAGGTAAGGGCAGCAAGTGTGGCTGTCCCTCTCAAAAAGGATAATTGAAATGGATCACAATCGAGAACTCCTGGTCTTACTTCGGCACACCTCGCTCACCGGCGAGGCACTGGAGCAACACATGGAATGTCTTCATATGGTCCTCCGCGACACAGAATCTTCAGATGCATTTGTAACGGCCCACGAACTCGTGGCCCGCAACAGGATCACTTCCAAAAAATCAAAGATCCTTTCATCTACAGCCACTCCTTTCCTCAAACCTTTTTATTTCCTTATCAACAAGAATTAATAAGTCGGCCGGATTATTATTGTGTACCAAGTACACAGTGGCTAAATATTCTCGCACACCCTTGCTTCAAGCTTGGATGATCCTATCCTTGCGCTCCTTGGAGACCTTGCGTCCTTGCGTCTAAGGTGGATGGTCTTACATTTGACCCATGCACCTCAATTTCGAATTCAAGGCAAGGACCAGCAGGCTGGACGAAGCCGAAAAGATCCTGCAGAAACTTGATCCGGTTTTCGCCGGTGAAGACCACCAGGTAGACACTTATTTTCATACCCGCTCCGGCAGGCTGAAGCTTCGCGAAGGCAATATTGAAAATGCCTTGATCCAATACGAGAGGGAAGACCTGGCAGACTCCAAGATCTCAAGGGTGGTGCTCTACCAACATGCTCCAGACCCATCCTTGAAGGAAGCGCTGACAAAGGCCTTAGGTGTGAAGGTGGTGGTAGACAAGGTGCGGAAGATCTACTTCATCGGTCATGTAAAATTTCACTTCGACAAGGTAGAAGGCCTGGGCGAATTCATTGAAGTAGAGGCTATCGACAAAGAAGGTAACATGGCTGTAGAAAAACTCCAGGAAGATTGTTCGCGCTTTGCATCCCTGTTGGGCGTACAAACACAGGATTTTGTCGCCGCTTCCTATTCCGACCTGCTTATGTCTCAATAACTCCCCTAGTTCTACACTCCACTCAGAAAGCCCTGGTAAACCCGATCCGAGTCAACCTGTTCATACTGAGCACTGTTTTCGAAACCCCGGAACTGGCATACGTTTTTGAGCAAGTAGGAAAACATCATATGGAACCGGTCAATGCAGCAACATCGAATAACAAAGAATATCACACCTACTTCCTGCCGGAGGCATTCAGCCTCCGTATAGCCGGTGAAGACGAAGATCCGGACGAGGACGATGAGCTGGAGGATGACATCGACGACGAAATAGATATCGATGAAGAGGTGGAAGTGGAAGTAGACGAAGCGGTAGAGGTAGAACTGGACGAGGAAGACCTTGAAGAAGCTGACTTCGAAGACCTGGATGAGGAAGAAGAGGACGATCTTTAGGCGATTGTACAACCAGGCATAGGCCGGTAACCTTCATCGCACTTCGCAGCTGCCATTGCGCAGCTTTCCTGGTTTCACAATTCCTTTACAAAACCATACAACGTCCCAGGCTTTTCTGCCGTCTTTACTTTCGTTGGGTTCAAAAGCCCGGCGTTGAGTAAATGAAGAACCTTTTTCTGAAAAGATCACCCGCCTTACCTACCGAAAGATCCATGCCTTCGCTGGCTGCCTGCATTGCCATGGACCTGGCAGGTATGGCCAGCTTTGCCATCCCCATCCTGGGCGAGGTGATCGACCTGCTTTGGGCACCGATCTCTGCTGCCGTTTACCTGAAAATGTTTGGAGTAAGAAAGGGCATGCTGGGTGGACTGTTCAACTTCGTTGAGGAGTTGCTGCCCGGATTGGATATCATCCCTACGTTCACTATCAGCTGGTTCCTCTTGTATGCAAAGAACCGCAAGCCTTCCTATACCGCTCACCCCGTTACGAGGTGATCACCGACAGCATCTCTAATTGCTTATTCATGACAAGGAATTGCGCCGTATAACCCGGCGCAATTTTTCCGTATAGCCCATCCTGCCTCAATACTCTCGCTGGATAAAGACTACACATCCTTAGCGCTTCGCCGGTTTCTATTCCCACGTGGTGTACAAGGTTGACCAGGCATTTATGCATGGTCAGCGCCGAGCCGCTCAACACATCGTTGCATTCATATTTATCACCCGCAAGCTCATGCCTGTAGTAGCCCGATGAAGTTTCCGTTACCGCATCGGTAATAGCGAACAGGCGTTCACCCATCATCCGCTTGGCAATGCGGATCGCTTCATAGTCCACATGATGGCCATCCGGTATCACACTGGCAGAGACACGCTGATCGAGGAAGGCAGCGCCCACCAGCCCGGGCTCCCTGTGATGCAATCCACTCATGGCGTTATACAAATGAGTAATGGCTGCGATGCCGCGGTCAAAACCCAGGAGGGCCTCGCGATAGCTGGCATTGCTGTGGCCTGCCGACAGGATGATCCCTTCATCGACCAATAGCCTGATCACTTCAGCCGAACAGACCTCCGGGGCCAGTGTGATCATTTTGATCACACCCCGGCCGTATGCAAGCAACTCTTTCACTTCCTGTACCGACGGAGAATGGATCAACTGGGCCACGTGAGCGCCTTTTTTTCCTGCGTCCAGCCAGGGACCTTCTATATGCAGTCCAAACACACCTTTCCCTCCCTGCTGCCAGTAGGCCCGCACGGCATCTATCGACTGGTGAAATACTTCGGTTGTGTTGGTGGCCACAGTGGGCAGAAAGAGCACGGCCCCGCCACTGAGGCAGTAATCGTATGTGAGTTGAAGTGTTTGCGGCTCTGGGTAAACGGCGAGCAGCCGGCCATGGGCGCCATAGAGCTGCACGTCGATCAATGCAGGCACCAGCAAGCTGTCTCCATGGTCTTCAATGATCGCGTCTGCAGGGATGGATCCGTCGGGTAAAACTGCCGAGATCCTATCGCCCTCTACCTGCACCGCATGGTCCTGCAACCAGGCATCGCCGGTGAAGATCTTGCCGGCGCGAATGAACCTTTGCATGTTGGGCATGTACAAATGTAATTATTCAAAGCTGCCAGACCGAACCATCACATCCTGCATGCCGGCGAACACGGTCTTCCATACTACGCCAAAAAACCCCTGGAAGCTTAACCTGGACTTTTTTACGTTCGTGGCAACCCGCGTCACACCGTCAGCACCTGGATTGGAGGGATACAAAACATATTGATTCATCAGCCTGGTGAAAAAGGAATTCACCTTGGTTTCACCCGTTGTGGGGTCTGTTTTCTGCAGCACCACATAGAGCTGGTCATAGAGCATGCGTACTTCGCCCCTGCCACCGTCATCATCGCCATGGATGCGAAAATTCAACTGTTTCATATTGAACGATTCCAGCCTGGTGTTAGCCAGCGGGACCGCTATGCTGTTCAATCTTGCCGCATCAATATTCTTTATTTCGCCTTCCGCATCAAACTGGCCCCTGGTAGAATCCAGGTGAAAAGTGAACCGCACGTTCACAGGGCTGCTGCCAAATATCTTTCCCCGCATAGTGGCGATGGCCCTGGGATCTCTCCGGATGCTTGCCGGGTCATTGGTGATGTTGCTCACAATGATATCCAGCTCACTGAACTTGATCGTGCCTTCCTGCCTGGTTTTTTCAGCCTTCTCCGTATAACTAAGCGTGGCATTCCGGATGGCTACTCCCTTGATGCTGATGTATGAATTGGCTTTTTGTAATTTCTGATGCGGATAGCTCCCCACCTTGCTTTCCATAAAGGGAGGAAATGTCTTGTCGGTATAGGAAGAGATCTCGGGCTTATCGATCAGCAGGCTGTCTGCCACGAAAAAATTATCGCTGAGATATTTTTCCAGGCGAAAATTGGTGAAGACGCCTTTCTTAAATTCGATCACCGACATGCCCTCTTTCCTGGTGGGCGAGGCATAATAGGCTTCCTTCTCTTTCAGCGTAGGCTGGATCTTGAACTCCCTTACTTCCAGTGTCCTTTCTTTCGAAGAATAACGGAAGGCTTCGGCCTTCATCTTGCTGGCCGAATCCGCCGTCCTGAATTTTACGTCCTTTAGTTCCAGGTATACCTGCCTGGCAAAACCCATGCGGGAAGTATCAAAGGCCCCGATGCTGTCAATGCGCACATCATCCAGCTCCGCGTGACAGGTATCGAACTGCAGCTTCATCGACAAGGCCGTATCTGCATTCTTGTATAATAATTTGAGCCCGGAAAATCTTACCCGGTCAATGGACACGCGTGAGATCTGCGGTTGTATGGCTTTCCAGAAAGGCTGCTTGGGACCTTTTGCAGCAGTGTCCTTATTGTTATGCCTGGTCAAACGCACATCGGCATTCTCCGATTTGAGTTCGTGCAGGGAAAGTCTTTTACCAAAAATGAGGGGCAGCACCCCAAGTCCGTGCAAATGGCCATGGTGCATTTCCATATGCAGCGTGATCGAAGGCAGGGCTCCGCGCGCTTCCAGCTGGCGGTATCGATTGCTGTCTACCTGCACGCGCAGCTCGTCGATCTCCACGTTGCCACCGAAAAAACTCACCCGCAGGTCGCCAAGACTGTAAGTATAAAGGCTGTCAGAACCTTCTATGATCAGGGTATGCAGCCTTTGTTTCAGCGCGGGCTCCACATACCGGTCGGCCAGAACGATCAGGAATACGATGCTGAAAGCCAGCAGGCCCAGCCCGCCGATGATCCACCAACGCCATTTTCTGATCAGCTTCATATCCAGTTAACGGAAAAACCCGTGCCACGAGGAGGGGAATCAGGAATTTGGAATTTGGAATTTGGAATTAAAGATTAGGGGACCTCCCAGTTAACTAGTTAACTAGTCAACCAGTCAACTCAGTTTGCTAGTTAAGGACAAACCGGTAGCCTATGCCTTTGATGGTAATGATCTGGATATGAGGGTCCTGCTTTAAAAAATTGCGCAGCTTGGTGATATATACGTCCAGGTTGCGGCTGTTGAAGAAAGAATCATTGCCCCAGAGCAGGTTAAGGATCTCACGTCTTTCCACGATCAGGTCGCGGTTCTGGTAAAGCAGCTTGAGCAGCTCGCTTTCCCTGTACGACAGTTTGCGGGTCTCCCCGTCTATAGTGAGGGTCTGGCGCCTGCTGTTGAACTGGTACTGGCCCAACTTTACTTCATCCTCAGCCAGTGGCGATTCCGCAGGGCCCTGCCTCAATGCATTGTCGATCCTGGCGATCAGTTCCTCCATGCTAAAAGGCTTGCGGATGTAGTCGTTGCCCCCGATCTTAAAACCATTCACCAGGTCGGTGACCGAAGAACGGGCAGTGAGAAAAATGATCGGTACCGTCTGGTTCTTCTCCCTGATCTCGTCGGCGATGGTGAAACCATCTTTATTTGGCAGCATCACATCGAGGATGCAGATATCGGGTGTGGCTTGTTCGAATTTTTCTATCGCCTTACCGCCATCGCTTTCCATGATCACTTCAAAACCCCTGCTTTCAAGGGTCTCACTAACGATCTTGGCCAGGAAGATCTCGTCTTCTACATAAAAGACCCTTTTTTTCATACGGCTCTTTTGGGTAAGGTGATCACGAAACGGCTGCCGGTGCCTTCTACCGATTCTACGCGGATGGTGCCGTTGTGTTTTTTGATCACGTGCGCCACGTAGCTCAGGCCCAGACCATAGCCTTTGGCGTTGTGTAAGTTTCCTGTCGGCACGCGGAAGAACTTCTCAAAAATACGCTCGCGGTATTCCGCGGGTACGCCTATCCCATTATCGGTGATACACAAACTAAGCTTATTGGGACCGCCCTGCACGGAGACGCTGATCTCAGGATTTCCGTTCCCGTACTTCAGGGCATTATCCATCAGGTTGAAGATCACACTCACCAGGTGAAGCCTGTCGCCTTCCAGCCGCGTATCACCCTCGGTGTGTATTTTCACCACCGCATGGTGCTTTTCAAACTGCAGGCGCATAGAGGAAGTGACCTCGTCAATGAGCGCACGCATATCAAGGGGCTCATACTTCAGCTCCACTTCGGTTTTCTCAAACATCGAGAGCTTCAGCACCTTGTCAACCAGTAAGGAAAGTCTCTGCAACTCGTTGGATGATATATCCAGGTATTCCTTTGTTTTTTGCGCATCCATGTTTGCATTGAAGGAGCGGAGCGCTTCAATGGCCACGCTCACCGTGGCGATCGGGGTCTTTAATTCATGCGTGATATTGCTGATGAATTCATTTTTGATCTCTGCCAGGCGACGCTGCCGGATCAGGTTCCTGTACAACAGGAAAAACGATACAACAGTGAAGGCTACCAGGAAGATGGACAGCAGGATGGGCGCTGCGATCTTTTTTATGAGATAGGGAAATGTGTCTTCCAGCAGCAACTGGTAGGTGACCGGATTTCTGAAACCTATAGTTACTTTATTGAAACCTCTTTCGTCATCGCTTGGTCTTTCCTCTCTTGTGATCCTGAAAGGCACATCCATATTCTGCTGTGCCATTCTTTTGGAGAAATCGGCTTTGATCTCCTTCAGGGTAATGGTATCCTGCGCGTCTTCCACGTCGTACAGCATCTTCATCAGGCGGCCCTGGTTGCGGAATTTCATTTTTACATTCTGTGAATCCGCGCGAAGCTGTTCCACCACGTAGGCCCTGCCCTGGTGAGCAGAATCGGAAACCTTTTGGTGGAGCTCATTGAACATGCGCGTGACCTTCTGGGCAGCGCTCACTCTCATACGATAGGATGAAGTACTCTTCCCGGACTCAGAACGTTCCGGCTCACCCATTAGCTTATCGAGGTTCAGCTTGCTTGCCTGCAAGGAGTAGACGGACTCGCGGAAAGCCATGTTCGACCTGATCTCCATGGTCCGCTTTTCCCGCTCATAGGCTTTATTCAACCAGTATGTCTGGAAAGCTGCAATGCCCAGGATGGTCAGGCCCATCAGGATAGGCATCCATTTCATATGTTTCAAAGGCCTTTGCATCCATGCAAATTTATCCCTTCTGATCACCGCTTATACAGGAGTTAACCTTTATTAACTTAGTTCCAACGTGTATTAACAAAAGGTGAAAGTTGCTGCACCTACATTTGATGAAAATACTCCCATGAAAAAGATATTCCTGCTCATCTGCCTCTCTGCTTCATTAGCAGGTTACTCCCAAGGTAAGGAAGGCCGCGTTGTATATGAGCGTACCATGCAAATGAGACGTCCGCAGGGCATGGATCCCGAAATGGCGAGAAGGATACCTGCCTCACGCACCGATCAGTTCGAACTGATGTTCTCCAACAACCAAACCTTATGGCAGGTGTTGCCCAGTGCTGCCGGCGAAGATGTGGTGGTATCCGGTAGCGGGAATGCCGTATTCAGAATGGGCGGCGGGAATAACGATGTGATCTTCTTCGACCTGGCCCAGGGCAGGCGGCTCGACCAGCGCGAATTGTTCGAAAGGTCTTTCCTTGTGGAAGACAGTGTGCGCAGGCTGAACTGGAAGCTGACCGATGAATCAAAAAGCATTTTGAATTATACAGCGAAGAAAGCAGTAGCCCAGCGGATCGGCACCCGGTCCATCATGGCTATGGAAAATGGCGAAATGAAAAGACAGGAAGTTGCTGATACTACTACCATCATTGCCTGGTTCACTACTGAGATCCCCGTGTCGGCAGGTCCCCAGGAATTCCAGGGCCAGTTGCCCGGATTGATCCTTGAGCTGGATATCAACAACGGACGCATGATCTTCAAGGCCATAGAGGTGGCTGCTAAGACAGGGGTGAGCATCAAAGAGCCTAAGAAAGGGAAGCGAATGACCACCGCGGAATTCAACAAGGAAAGAGAAGCGCTGATGGAGGAGATGAGAAAGAACATGCCAGCGGGTCAGAACATGCGCATCATCCAGCAATAATTGCTTCAGATGGCTATTGATCCATCTGGCTGCCGTTTTCGCTGTCGTCTTTTTCTTTGTTGTAAGTATTCACCACCACGGTCCACTCGGGGAATTCGAATTGCAATGAGACCTCCACACGGAGCTTGCTCAAGGCTTTCGGCGGACCTGCCAGGGTGAGGATGGAAGTGGTGAATTTTTTTCCTTCATCAGGCGTAACGAACTTTCCCACGAGCGTGTAGTTGTCCACCACATAGGTGACGTTCATTCCTTTGAGCTGGTTGAATACTGACTTGTATTTTTTTACAGCCTCTTCATAGTCTTCCGTACGCGCAAGCAGGGCCTGCCAGCTGAATATATTTCCCGAAACAGAACTGTATTCTATCACTTTTGCCTCGAGCGCTTCCGGTGGAACCACTAAAGAACTGTACTCTGTCGTTTGCGGATTTTGAAATAACAGCTCTCCTCGAACTGCTTCGTAGTCCTTTGCAGCCGCTTCGATCACTTTTTTCAGCGAAGGCCCCACTGCCACATGATCTTTTGAAGAGGTGAATATCTGTGCCTGGGAAGTATTGGCTAATAAGAAAGCTGCAATGAGCACTAAGTATAATTTCATAGTCAGGAGGATTAGCCGCCAAAATAGCGTGAAAATCACATAATTAACTAGTTTATCCACAATTTTTTATTAACTTTCATCTCACTAAATCATCCTACATGAAAAACAGAACAATTAAACACGCTCGTACAGAAGTTAAGATCTACGAGAACTATTACAAGCCTTCTTTCAACATGGGTTTGTTCCTCCGTTCGATTGTTGGGGTCCTTGTTTTTGGCAGAACTTCGGTAGCCGGGAGCTATGTCCCAGTAAAGCGAAGAATAAAATAAAATAGAAAGCCCCCCGCCAACGCGGGGGGTTTTTTTATGTCTTATCCTTTTTTGCTTATTGGATCCTGATATTCCTGGTAGCTCTTTCGATCACCGGCGGCAACATGCTCTTGCCACCCATGCGGTTCAGGTTGTAAGTAAATGAGAGCATGAAGAACCTGCCCAACACTGTATTGCTTACATCTTCCACATAATTCTCCGTAACATTTCTGCTGAAGCTGCGGTTCTGCTCCAGGATGTCGTAGACCGACAACTTCAGTTCCGTACGCTTGTTCTTTCCAAACTGCTTGCCGAGGCCGGCATTCCACATGGCGAAGTCACGGTCTGTATTATCTCCCTGCTCAGGATTGATGGTGTAGTCGAAGTCGTTCGAGAGGATAAAATTCTTTGGAAAGATATAAGTGATATCGGCAGAATAGACCTGGGTGAAATAGGAAGTGTTCGCATTCAACGGTGAGGCTATGGTGTACTTTGCCTTTGTATAATTCACAGAAGCACCCAGGCCCATGTCCAATTTCTCTTTCAGGTTATAGCTAAGCCTAAGGTCTTCACCCAGCACCAGGTTCTTTGAATAGTTCTTAATGTTGTTGGTGATATTGCCATTTCTCGCATAAGTGATGCGGGTATTGGTATTGAAATTCCCACCCTTCATTTTTTTGATAGGGAATCCAATGTTAAAGGCGCCGGTCAGGTTGTACACTCCATCGAGATTAGCATAGGTGGAAAGCTGGCTTCCCGGGTTCTCATAATTCTTATAGGCGGCCGGATAGTTCCTGGTCATCACATTGTCCACGATCTTATCGTAAGTATTGCTGAAATTGACCAGGGCAAAAATGTTCCTGAATTTCACCATGTCGAAGAAATTGTAAGAAAGCGAAATGTTGTTCGAGAACTCCTGCTTCAAACCCGGATTGCCTACGCGATAGTAAGGCGGGTTGGTCTCATCCACTACATCCTGCAACTGGGTGATGGATGGCTGGTTGGTGCGGCCCCGGTAATTCAGCCTCAGGCTGCGGCTCCGGGCAAACTGGTACTGGAAGCTGGCCGTAGGAAAAATGTTCCTGTATCGCTGATCGATCTCTGTATTCTTCGAAAGGTTATTGCTTTTGAGCAGGGTGTTCTGCACCGCTATACCCAGCTGGTAATTGTATTTTTTCTCGATGAACCGGTAATTGGTTCCAAAGCGGTTAGAAATATTGTAGTTCTCAAAATTGTTGGAAAGCTGGAAGTTCTCATCGTCGTATTTACCTGTTACTGGATCGTAATCAAAGGTATTCCTGTCCGAACCGTTGAAGTTCCTGATATACCCGTAGTTCACTTCCAGGATCTTATTTCTCGACAGCGGCTCCGTGTAGGAGACCGTTGCACTGTAATTTTCCGTGCTGTTATCATTGTCTGTGAACCTGCGGTTGTTCTCGTTCGATTTCAAACCCGCATCATCGTAATAGCTTCCTTCGGTTATAGAATAGGTATTTCGGTCGGAGTTGTTCCATTGGTTACTTAAGGCAACTGACAGGGTTCTGCCGGGCTTCCGCGTTTTATGCCTCCATATCAGGTTGTTCGACCAATTGATACCATCGCCTGCATTGTCCACGATGCTCCTCACATTGCTGACCAGCCTGCGGTTATCGCCTTCGAACACCGCAGAGGTATCTTCCCGGTAAGTGGAACTGTTTTGGAAACTGATATTGGGCTGGAAAATGATGGAATTGAATGAATCCACCTGGTAATTCAGGTTGAAGTTGAACCGGTGGTTTCCGTTCAAATTGATTGAATTGCTCTGCTGGTTTTGCAGGCGGTTGAGTGTCGTATACTCGCGGATGGTGTTCTTAAGGTTGCTGTTCTCGGCGTTGTTATAAAAATAGCTGCCGTTCACATCAAACTTCGCGCTCCAGGTATCACGGTAATTCAGCCCTGCCGACGCTGTTTTGGTGATGCCCGCACTTCCACCGCCGCCGCCACTGAATCCACCCATTGGGAAGCCGCCACGGCCGCCTCCGATCATCGTCATTCCGCCACCGCCCATGCCACCAAATCCGCCGGAGCCAAACATGCCCATCATATCGGAAATGGTAAAGCCGATGTTGTTGGTGTTGTTGGCCTTGGCTATGACAGACACCTGCGTGGCGCCTTTGAAGAAGTTGGCGTTGAGGCTGCCATCATATCTTTCCTGGGTGCCATAACCGGCGCTGGCCTTGCCAAACACACCCTTCTTCTTGTCCTTCTTCAGCTTGAGGTTGATAGCCTTGCTGCGGCTGCCGTCGTCTATTTTATTGAACTTGGCCTGCTCGCTCATATCGTCGAACACTTCCACCTGGTCGATCATATCGGCAGAAAGATTCTTAGTGGCCAGTTTTGGATCGTTGCTGAAAAATTCTTTACCGTCTACATATACTTTCTGCACGTTCTCGCCCTGCGCCTTCACCGTGCCGTCTTTTTCCACGGTAAGTCCCGGCATTTTTTTCAGCAGGTCTTCCACTGTGGCGTTGGGCTTGGTCTTAAAAGCATCGGCGTTGTAAGCCAGGGTATCGCCCTTTATTTTGATCGGCGCATCATCTTTCACCACCACTTCCGTCAGGGTCTGATATGCTTTTTCCATTTTCAATACCTGCAGGTCAGCCACGGGCTTCTCCTTGCTGATCTCGAATGGCTTTTTCAGTGTCTCAAAACCTGTGTAAGAAACAATGAGTACATAACTCCCATCCTCAAGGTTCTTGATCTCGAAATAACCGCTGTTGGAGGTCAGCGTAAAAGAGATCAGCGAAGAGTCTTTCGCTGCCATCACGGAAACTGTGGCATCATCAAGTGCCTGGCTGCCGCCTCCATCCTGCAAGGTTCCCTTCACCACACCGGGTGCTTTTTGGGCAAAAACAAAACTTGCTGACAGTAGCAGCAGAAATGAAAGTAAAGAACGCTTCATAAGCCAGTGAAAATTGAGACTACGAAGTTATTCGCAAAGCCTGTGAGCAGCTGTTAAATAAGGTTAACGCATGATGAGCGGCCCGTGGAGTTTGTTAAAGGCGGCAATTGGTTTTGAATGATCAGGTTACCCAGTAGGCGATGAGCTGGCAAACCGCACCGATCAGCAAGGCGAGGTAGACTTCCACCGGGCGATGGTCAGAATTCACCAGCCTGGCCGTACACACAGCGCCGCCGATCAGGAAGGAAATAGAAAGATAATAGCCAAGGCTTTCGTCGCTGTTCAAGGCCAGCAAAAGAAAAAACGTGAGCATCACGCCCACCGACATACCATGCATGCTCACTTTCACAAAGCTGTTGACGGTAAGACCTGCACTGGATGCCAGGAAAATAGCAAGGGCGAGCATGACCAGCTCGCGTGGAAATTCCGGCTGATTCTTCAGCACCCACCACATCCAGAAATAATAGATACCGCAGGCGATGTAGGGGATGATCCGGTCCTTGGCATCACGCAGGTAAATGGTGTTCACAAACCCAAGGGCCTTGGCCAGCAATACGGTAACAAGTGGAAATACGGTATACATGACCAGGAAACGGATCAGCAATTGCTGCTTATCCCCCTGGGCCAACCCGGGCAGCACGTTGGTAAAATAGAGCACGAAGCCTATACCGTAAACAGGAATGAAAAGCGGATGAAAAATGACGGAAATAACCCTTGCTGCGATTTGAATGGCGGGAGGAAACCCGGATCCACGGCTGGCAGGAGCATGCGTTGCGCTCATGGCACAAACTTATAATTCCTTACGCAAACGGGCCACAGGAATATTCAGCTGTTCCCTGTACTTGGCCACGGTGCGGCGTGCAATATTGTATCCTTTTTCCTGGAGCAGCTCGGTCAGCCTCTCATCGCTAAGCGGCTTCTTCTTGCTTTCTGCTTCTATCAGGTCGCTGAGGATTTTTTTCACCTCGCGTGTAGATACTTCTTCGCCTGAGTCAGTCGTGAGTGATTCGCTGAAAAAGAATTTCAGCCGGTATGTTCCGAATTCGGTTTGCACAAATTTGCTGTTAGCCACCCGGCTCACTGTGGAAATATCCAGGCCAGTCTTTTCAGCAATATCCTTCAGGATCATCGGGCGCAGAGAAGTTTCATCACCGGTAAAGAAGAATTCACTCTGGTGGTTCATGATGGCGGTCATGGTGCTGATGAGCGTATGCTGCCTTTGCTTGATGGCGTCAATGAACCACTTGGCTGCGTCGATCTTTTGCTTGATGAAGAGCACGGCTTCTTTCTGTCGCCTGTCTTTTTTCGCACCGCGATCATAGTCCTTCAGCATCTCCCGGTATCCTTCACTGATCCTTAATTCAGGCGCGTTCTTGGAATTCAGGGTCAGCTCCAGCTTGCCCCCGTTGTTGTATATAAAGAAGTCCGGGATCACATAGCTTTCTGCCTTGTTCACTTCTCCCACATTGCCACCTGGTTTGGGATTCAGCTTAATGATATGCTGCATCACTTCCTTCAGGTCTTCATCTGAGAGATTCAGTCCACGCTGGATCTTTTCGTAATGCTTTTTTGTGAACTCGTCGAAGTAGCGGGAAATGGCCTGGATGGCTACTTCCACGTCCTTGCCTTCTTCTTTCTGCCTGTTCAATTGCAGCAGCAGGCATTCCTGCAGGGTGCGGGCAGCCACCCCCGGCGGATCGAAGCGCTGGATCTTTTTGATCAACTCTTCCACTTCTTCCTCGGTGGTCATGATGTTCTGGCGGAAGGCAAGATCATCCACAATGGCGGAGGTCTCCCTGCGGAGGTATCCATCTTCATCAATGCTGCCAATGATCTGCTCGGCTATGCTCAACTGGCGCTCGTCAAGATTCAGCATGCCCAGTTGCAGCTCCAGCATCTCGTAAAAACTGGTCTCTACGCTATAGGGAACGGTTTGCTTTTCTTCCTGGTCGCCGTAGTTCTCGTCGCGCATCTTGTAATCGGCCACGTCATCATCACCCTCCTGCACATAATCGGAGATATTGATATTCTCGTACAATTCGTCTACACTGAGCTCGTCGGTGCTTTCCGAAGCATATTCCTCTTCGCCGGAATCTGAGAATTCGTCTTTTTCTTCAAAGTCGTCGTGGGAATCGTCGGTCTGCTCCAGCGCTGGATTCTCCTCCAGCTCTTCTTTGATCCTTTCTTCCAGGTTGGCCGTAGGCACCTGGAGCAGCTTCATCAGCTGGATCTGCTGAGGCGAAAGCTTCTGTAATAGTTTCTGTTGTAACGACTGGTTCAGGCTCATAATAAAAGTTCCCGGCGAAAAAACCGCCCTTTTCCACAAAAATCAAGCCGTAAATTAATACAAATTATCCCAGTTGGGGAAATCAGGATTTACGGCGGTTCAGTATCAATCCTTTAGAAAGTTGGAAGCTTTGGTAAAAGGATCCTGCCTTTATTCATTAAAAAACTGTTCCAAGGCCCTGCCGCTTCGCTATGCCAGCCAAAATGCCTGCTTCGCTTCGCTCGAAGAGACGTCGCTTTTTAAGATGGTCTAATACCCAATTCCTAATTACCAACAGGTTTGGCAGGAAGCCATGGCATGTCCGGCACCTCCGCCGGCTCGCGGTAATAATTCTGCTGGAGCGAGTCGTTCCAGCCGTTAGGGTTTCCGTAAAAGCTTTTGCTGCTGAAATATACACTGCCTTGTATGCTGGGATAGCTTCGCAGCAGGCGGATCTGTTCGGGGAGCTGGGAAGGAAGGTGCCATGCCTTGCTGCTCTTTTCAAAAGCACGATAGACGCCATGTCCAATATACATATGCCTGCCGTAAGCATGTTTGCTCCACCAGTCGATCAGCGTTTCATAAGCTACTTTAGGATGACCGAGCTCCCAATACAATTGGGGAACAACATAATCGATCCATCCGTTCCGCGTCCACAGAAGGATGTCTGCATAGAGATCATCGTAATTGGTGATGCCTGCCTGCGTAGGACTGCCCAGGGGATCCTGGCTGCTGTTCCTCCAAACGCCAAAAGGCGATATGCCGAACTTGACCCAGGGCTTGATCTTCTTCACAGATTTGGAGATCGCTACGATGATCGAATCCACATTGCTTCTTCGCCAGTCCTCTCTCTTCATCCCATTGCCATATTGCGCATAGCTGTCGTGATCCGGGAATTCGCGGCCAGCAATGGGATAAGGATAAAAATAATCATCCATGTGCACGGCGTCGATATCGTAGCGGCTCACCAGGTCTTCCACCACATCCAGGGTCCACTTCTGTCCTGATTTATTTCCGGGATCGAAATACAATTTCCCCCCAAAAGCCAGGAACCATTCGGGATGCAGCCTGGTAATGTGGGCAGGCGCTATAGAAGCCTTGCCGATGCTGAAGTTGGCGCGATAAGGGTTAAGCCAGGCATGAAATTCGAATCCCCGCTTGTGCGCCTCTTCGATCATGAACTGCAGCGGATCGTAATAAGGATAGGGAGGACGGCCCTGCTTACCTGTGAGCCACTGGCTCCAGGGTTCGAATTTAGAAGGGTAGAAGGCGTCGGTGGCAGGACGCACCTGCACGATCACCGCATTCATTCCATTTTTCAAATGCATATCCAGCTGCCGGATATACTCGATCTTCTGGCTGTCTGAATGATATTGGTTAGGACGGGGCCAGTCGATATTATCCACCGAGGCGATCCATACTGCGCGGAATTCTTTTTTTTGTGCAAACACCGTGGTTACCGAAACCAACAGCAGAGAGAAGAAGAAGAATTTTTTCATAGGGAAATATTAACCGCCCCGAAGCTTGTCGAGCAGGTTACTGAGTTCTGCAGCTTCCTTATCAGTGAGCTTTTGCATGATCTCTTCTAAATGATCCTGCTCGAGATCGAGACGCTTCAGCAATTTCTGTCCTTTTTCCGTAATCGTAACGTCCACCAGGCGCTTATCTTTCGAGCAGACCACTTTTTTAACAAGGCCTTTCGTTACCATGCGATCCACAATGCGGCTGGTGTCGCTCATTTTATCCAGCATGCGCTCTCGGATCTGCAAGGTTGACAATGGATCAGGAGCTGCGCCGCGAAGAATGCGGAGGATGTTGAATTGCTGGTGGGTGATGTCTTCTTTGGAAAGGAACTGTTTGACCTTTTCGAGTATCCAGCCATAGGTGTAAAGAATATTCAAAATAGCCTTGTGCTTATCGCTCCGGAAATTTTGCTGGTGAATATCCTTGTCTAATCCCATGGTAGTTTCAAATGTACTCATTCCCCCCAAACCTTTACGCCTTCCGAGCAATTCGCACAGATATCTATGTTCTTGCGGCTTTGGAGCACCTGGCTGCGGAACTCCCTGTATTCTTTATTGAACCATAGCTCCTTGAAGGGCTGGTCGCGGAGACTTCCTAGTTTGTGGGTGGCATCCTTGTCGAAACAACAAGGCACAACCGAACCATCCCAGGTGATCACCGGGTCGTGCCAGAGCCGCCAGCAGTGGTTGGCATTGTTGCCCTTGTATACATTCCTGCCATGGCTGTCTTTTTTATAGCGGCTGAATTTTTCGTTGGTGGGGATCAGCTGGTTGGGATCGTTCTCGTAATCATATACCTGCGCCGTCTTGAACCAAACGTCGTCAACACCTACCTCGCGCGCCAGCGCACGCACATCCTCTACCTGGTGCTCGTTGTGGCGAACCACCAGGAACTGAAAAACAACAAAGGGTTTTTTGGAGCCCAATTCTTTTTTCCATTTCACAATGTTCCTGGCTCCTGCGATCACTTTTTCCAGCTGGCCACCCACCCTGTACTGCTGGTAGGTTTCCTGCGTGGTGCCATCAATGGAGATGATCAGCCTGTCCAATCCACTCTCCACCGTGCGCTTTGCATTTTCATCATTGAGATAATGCGCATTGGTGGATGTGGCGGTATAGATCTTTTTGCTGGCCGCATGCTGCACCATGTCCAGGAACTGGGGGTTGAGATAGGGCTCACCCTGGAAATAAAAAACCAGGTAGCTGAGATGGGGCGCCAGCTGGTCGATGGTCTCCGAAAAGAAATCTTTTTTCAGCATGCCCGTGGGCCTGGTAAAAGCCCGCAAACCACTGGGACATTCGGGACAACGGAGGTTGCAGGAAGTGGTGGGTTCAAATGAAATGGAGATCGGCAGGCCCCATTGAATGCTCCTGCCCGTCCACCTGCTCAACTGATAGCTGGAGTAAACCTTGGCCATATTCACCAGCCTCCTCCAGGTCAATTTCGACAGGAAGTTGAAGCTATCGTCCCAGTTCACTTTCGGCATAGTTGCAAGATAAGAAGAGCAATGACTCTTTTGACTTCCGTGACTTCTATCTTTACCATTCATGGCCAGAAGAAGAAAGAAGGACAAATATTTCCGTGTATTTGTTTTTGTGACGATCGTCACTGCCGCGCTTTGTATTTTTTACCTGGGTGCGCTGTGGTGGCAAAACAGGAAGATGGCCAACGTGAAGTACGAGGCCTTCGGTATTCCCATCCCGGAGAATTTCCAGATCCACGGCATCGATGTAAGCCGCTACCAGCAGCGGATCTCCTGGGAATCGGTAAAGGCCATGAACGTAAATGGCGTACAGCTCGGCTTTGCCTTCATCAAAGCCACTGAAGGCCGCGACCGGGTAGACCCATTCTTCCGGCGCAACTGGAAGAAAAGCAAGGAAGCAGGACTGGTGCGTGGCGCATATCATTTCTTCATCCATAACCGCGATGGCCGCGAGCAGGCAGAAAGATTTATCAAGACCGTACGCCTGGAGAGCGGCGACCTGCCACCCGTGTTGGATGTGGAAGTGATCGGGAGAACGAAGCCGGAAGAGCTGCGCCGGCAGATGAAGCGATGGATACAGGTGATGGAACAGTATTACGAAGTGAAACCGATCATATATACCAATGCAAGTTTTTACACTTCTTACCTGAGGGGGTATTTCGACAATTACCCTTTGTGGGTGGCGCATTACCTGGAGCCCCATGAGCCCCGGGTGAGCCGCGACTGGCAGTTCTGGCAGCATAGCGAAAGCGGGCGGGTGGATGGCATAGCTTCCGCGGTGGACTTCAACGTTTTCAATGGCGACTCCGCCGCATTCAGATCTTTATTATTACCTTGAAATTATGGATGAATTCAACAGGGGAATGGACCCCGCGGTGAAGCGGTATTTCAAAAAGATCGTGAATTCTTTTGTGTTAGGGATCACCTGGCTGATGATCCTGGCCATGGCCGGTATCTATTTCGAACTGGCCGTGATTGATGGCGGGATAAAATGGTATAACATCCTGTTCTATGCCTTCTTTCTCGTTTCTCTGATCTGGATGATCCGGTACTTTCAAAAAAGCTGGACGCCGGAAAAGGACGAAAATCCAGAGAAATAGGCTGAGCCCGGTACACTCCAGCCCTTTCTCGATTCACTACTCACTACCTTTGCCCCATGTCTTCCAAACGAATTTTCTACCTGGCTTTCTTTACCCTCCTCGTCGTGGGTTTCTTCCTGGCGGTCAAATACTTCATTCCTGGTTTCAGTGAGCTCACCCTGGCGCCCATAGGAGAGGTGAGGCCTTTTGCCTTTACCAACCAGGATGGGAAAACCGTGACGGAGAAGGATATGGAAGGAAAGGTGGTGGCCGTAGAATACTTTTTTACCACCTGCACCGGTATCTGCCCCAGGATGAACCGGAACATGAAAAAGGTCTATGAAAAATTTAAGGACGAAAAAGACTTCCTCATTTTTTCCCACACATCGGACCCGGGTACGGATTCTGCTGCCAGGCTGAAAAAATATGCCGATTCATTAGGGGTAAACACTGAAAAATGGGTCTTCCTCACCGGCCGGAAAGACAGCCTGTACAGCCTCGCCCGGCATGCCTATAAGATCGACGACCCGGCCAACAATGTTTCCCGCATTGAAGATGATTTTTTACACACACAATTCATAGCTTTAGTCAATCAGAAAGGACAAGTCACTAAGATCTATGATGCATTAAAGGAGACCGAGATCAAGAGCCTGGAGAAAGAGATCAGCAAGCTTTTAAAAAAATGATATGAACGAGGAGCTTAGCAAGGCTGCGCAGGCGCGCATAGGGGAGATCCTGCGCCAAAAAAATCTTAGTGTCACCGATAGCAGGAAGAAGATCCTTTCTCTTTTCCTGTTAAGCGAAGACGCGCTTGCACATGGTGACATCGAAAAAAAAGCAGGTGAAAAATTCGACCGTGTAACGGTATACCGTACCCTGCAAACCTTTGTGGAAAAGGCCATCATCCACACCATCCCTACTTCGGATAACTCAGTGCGCTACGCCCTGTGTAAAGATTGTAAAGAAGGCAATCATCACGACGATCATGTACATTTTGTATGCGTGAACTGCCAGAAGACGATCTGCCTGGACGATGTGGTATCGCCAAGGATCGACCTGCCCGAAGGCTATGTGCCGGAAAAAGTATCAGTAGTGATCAATGGGCTGTGCAAGATCTGCAATGCGGCCTGAAGTAGATCAACTTACATGTGAAAGGGCGAAGGCGCGATCGAACGCGAGGCCATCTTAAGACGAAGACGCCGTTGGATGCGAGATCTTCTCCACTTCGTCGTGCACGAAGATCATCAGCTCGCTGATGTATTCCGGTGAAAGGTCGAACTTCAGTCCGGCTGCTTCGTAAAGCTGTGGAAGTGTTTTAGTACCGCCAAGGCTCAGCGCATTCATGTAATTCTCTACTGCCTGTTCTTTGTTCTCCCTGTATTGTTTCCAGAGTCCGATGGCGCCCAGTTGGGCGATGCCGTATTCGATATAATAGAAAGGCACTTCAAACAGGTGCAGCTGCCGTTGCCATCCCCATTTGCGGTATTCTTCCAGTCCCGACACATCGAGGTTGATCGGCGTGTATTCGTTCAGGATATTCCGCCATACTTCCGCCCGCTGCTCCAGTGTGTGGTCAGGGTGCTCATATACCCAGTGCTGGAATTTATCTATCGTGGCGATCCAGGGGAAGATGGTGATCACTCTTTCGAGCTGGTGTTCCTTGGCCCTCCTCAGGTCTTCTTCATTGTCGAAGAACACGTCCCAGTATTCCATGCTCATGAGCTCCATCGCCATGCTGGCCACTTCAGCGATCTCCATGGGATACTGCTTGAATGCGGTCAATGGTAACTCGTGTGCGAGGAAAGAATGCACGGCATGTCCGCCTTCGTGTACCATGGTGGTCACATCATGCATTTGCCCGGCTGCATTCATGAAAATAAAAGGCGCTCCTGTTTCTTCCAGCGGACAATTGTAACCGCCCGGCGCCTTGCCCTTCCTGCTATCCAGGTCAAAGCGGCCCATTTCCTTCATCTTCAGCAGGCAATCCGCAAAAAATGGATTGAGCTCGCGAAAACATTTTGTTGTCTTTTCCACCAGCTCTTCGCCGGTTTGAAAAGGACGCAATGGTTCAACTCCTGCCGGCTCGGCATCCAGGTCCCAGGGACGAAGCATGTCGAGGCCCAGCTTCTGCCTCTTGCGGTCGTAGAGGAAGTTCACAATATTGAGGATATGCGTGCGCACCGCTTCGTGAAATTTGAAGCAATCCTCTTTGGTATAATCAAACCTGCCCATTTCCACGAATTTGTAATCGCGGTAATTGGCAAAGCCTGCATTCAGCGCTACCTGGTGCCTTTTTTTCACCAGGCCGGTGAACAGATCGTTCAGCTGGTCTTTGTCTTCCAGTCTTCTTTTCTGGATCTTATGATACACTTCTTCGCGGAAGCCGCGGACCGGGTTCTCCAGGAATTTCGCGGCCTGTTGAAGCGTGTATTCTTTCCCATCCACTTCCACGGTCATCTTGCCCGTGATCACACCATACTGCTGCGCCTCCACGGCGAGTTCAGCCTGCAGCGGTATGTTCTCTTCGCGAAACAGCTCTATGCTCTTGCGCACGGAGCGGAGATAGGTAAAATATCTTTCCTGGTCCAGGTCTTTTAAGAATGGGCTGGCTACCAGCTTGCGGTTCAGTTTGTCTGCGTAGGGTTGGATCTGTGGCTGTATCTCCATTACAAAAAACTGGAAAGCTTTTTCCAGCTCCTTGTTTTCTGTATCGCAGGTCATGCGAATCTGGCGCCAGGCGGCGTCTTCACCCACCACGGCTTCCAGCTCGCTCATGTCCTTCAGCCATTTTTCAAAATCCTGCAAGGAATGGAGGGGCCTGTCGAGCAACTCATCAAAATATGGCTTCAATGCATTCCAGTCGCTCACCTTAAAATCTTCCGGGAGGTAATGACGGGGCAGCTTCTTAATGTCCGCGCTGGGCGTTCCTTGCATGGCTTCGTGATTTATGATCCGGGAGAGATGAGCAAATTATATACCGGGCAACCCTGACTATCGCTTAATCGGTCTTCTTCTTTTTGGCCGTCTTTGCTTTAGGAGCTTCCGCCTTCGCAGGCTCCGCTTCTTCCGCTTTCTTCTTCGTCCTCTTTGGCTTGGCTGTCTCGGCTGTATCCAGTCCGCTAACTTCCAAAGTAGCTACAGTTTCTTCTACGGGGTTCGATACGGTTTCCTCGGCATCCAGCTCTTCTTCGGGCTCAGAGAGCTTGATCTCCACCTTATTGGTGTTGAGCACCTCGAACCATTTCACCATTTTCTTCATATCGGAAGGATACACACGCTCGAAGTCCATATCCGGGAAAACCTTTTCAAAGTATTTGCGAACGGCATCATTGTCCTTGGCGTCAGGAAGGGCAGTTTTGTTGCTCTTCATGGCGTTGAACACGTCGGCCAAATTCACGTTGTCGTTCACCGTATACACTTCAATGCTTTCCAGGTGGGAAAGATTGTGCACACGGGAGGACAGGAACTTTGTGGTCTTATCATCCAGCGACCTTACGATGGCGCCGTCATTCTTGCTGGCCACCACTTCATAAAGTCCTGGCATTCCTGTCACTGCAACGATCCTGCTGTATTCCATATTCTGCTTTTTAGGGTATGCAAGATAAGGAAGGTTTACCGTTTACGGTTTACAGTTTACTGTTTAAGGGGTAAACTACTCTGAAGCAGATGACTCCCCTAATACCTTCTCTATCCTTGCTTTAAGGGTTTCATAATCGGTATAACCCTGGCTGAGCAGGAAGAACTTCGAGTCGCTCACCTGTATGAGCACGGTGGGAAAACCCGTGACCTGCAGCTGCTTGACCAGGGCGAACTCGTAATAGGCCTTCTCCCGGTACTCCTCGCTTTTCAGCTTTTCATAGAATTCATCTGCCGGCACCTGGTATTTCTCCAGCAAATGCCGGTAAGCTTCCTTATCCGTAAGGTCCCGTCCTTCGAAATTCAGGGCATACTGAAGATCCGAGGCCATGTCGATGGCCTGGTCGGGATGGTATTCTTTTAAAATACATAGAGCGATGGCAGGGGTGGTCGACTCGGGGTACCAGTCGCTTTCATCCGGGTGGAACATATGCCAGAGAAAATCCTTCCCAAACTCGATGCCCGTAGTTTGCTCCACTGTTTTATAGGCAGTCTGCACATAGCCTGCGATTCCCTTGATATGCTGGGGTTCTTCGTCGAAGATCATTCCTCCTGACAGCACTTCTACTTCAAATCGGTCCTTGTATTCTTTGGCGATCTTTTTGATCACCGGGCTGAAGCCGTAACACCAGCCGCAATAAGCATCAAAACAATATATTAAAGTCATAGGTTCCTGAATATAATTAATGCGCTTCCAGCCAGTTCTCTCCTGTTCCGATCTCTGCCACCACGGGGACGTTGTTGGGGAGGACCATAGCCGACTGCATGCATTCGAGTATCACCGGCTGCACGGCCTCTACTTCCTCGCGGAGTACGTCAAAAACCAGTTCATCGTGCACCTGCATGATCATCTTTGATTTGAATCCGTGTTCTTTGAAGGCCTGGTGGATCTTCACCATAGCCAGTTTGATCATGTCCGCGGCAGTTCCCTGGATGGGTGAGTTGATGGCGTTGCGCTCTGCAAATCCCCGCACCGTAAAATTCGATGAATTGATGTCCCTGAGCCAGCGTTTCCTGCCCAGCACAGTTTGCACATAGCCATTCTCCCTCGCGAAGTTGATGGTGTCATCCATGTACTTCGTAATGCCTGTGAATTCCCTTTTATAATTATCGATGATGGTCTTCGCTTCTGTTCGGCTGATGCCCAGGTTCTCTGCCAGGCCAAAAGCGCCCTGTCCATACACAATACCGAAATTCACGCTCTTCGCCTTGTAGCGCATCTCCTTGGTCACCGCTTCTTCCGCCACGTTGTACACCTTGGAGGCGGTGGCATTGTGAATGTCCTTACCCTGCATGAAGGCTTCGCACATGTTGGGATCCGCACTGATGGCCGCTACGATCCTCAGCTCGATCTGCGAATAGTCGGCGCTCACCAGCACATGGTTCTCATCCCGCGGGATGAAGGCCTTCCTGATCTCCCTTCCTCTCTCCGTACGGATAGGAATGTTTTGCAGGTTGGGATTATTGCTGGCCAGCCTGCCCGTCACGGCTACGGCCTGGCCGTAAGTGGTATGCACACGGCCGGTGCGCTTACAGATCAGTAGCGGTAATGAATCCACGTAAGTAGATTTGAGCTTGCTGTATTCCCGGTAAGCAAGTATGTGTTCAGCCACAGGGTTGTCGTGCGACATTTTACGCAACACATCCTCACCGGTCGCATACTGACCGGTCTTGGTCTTCTTTGCTTTTGGATCCAGCTGCAGTTTTTCAAACAACACTTCGCCAAGTTGCTTGGGCGAGCCGAGATTAAATCTTACGCCCGCCATTTCGTACACTTTCTCCTCGTGGATCTTGGCCTCTGTTTCCAGCACCCTGGAATATTCAGCAAGGAACTCCGTATCAATGCGCACACCCTGGTATTCCATGTCTGTGAGTACAGGTACCAGCGGTGCTTCCACCTGGTCGAACACTTTTCTTACGTCGTGCTCCACCAGCATGGGTTCGAAGGTTTGCTTCAGTTGCAAGGTGATATCTGCGTCTTCCACAGCATATTCCTTGATCTTCTCCAGCTCCACATCCTTCATGCAGCCCTGGTTCTTTCCTTTTTTGCCAATGAGTTCTTCAATATGTATAGGCTCATAATTCAGGTATTTCGCACTCAGCCAATCCATGTTGCTCTTGCCATCCGGCTCAATGAGATAATGACTGAGCATGGTATCAAACAACTTGCCTTTTACCTCCACGCCATACCACTTCAATACCAGCAGATCGTACTTAAGGTTCTGGCCGATCCAGGTTTTTCCCGGATCATCAAATAAAAACTGGAAGCGGTCTAATATTTTCTTTGTCGCCGTCCTGTCTTCGCAGGGCACAGGCACATACCAGCCTTTACCGGGCTCAATGGCAAAGCTCAATCCTACGAGGTCGGCGTCGTTGGCCACAATGGTGGTGGTCTCGGTATCAAAAGAGATCTCCGGTGCCTTTGTCAGCGCATCGAGCAAGCTGGTAAACTCCGCTTCACTTTCCACTACATCGTACTCGTGAGGCGTGTTACTGATGTTCTTAGCCGGCTGTACTACGTTAATAACAGCCGGTTCCCCGGCATCAGGTTGTGCATTGCCAAAGAGATCGGCCTGCACACCAACTGGACTGGTCTTGCCGTTAGGCTCTACTTCTTCGCCGAGCAGTCTTTTAATGACGGTCTTGAATTCCAGCTCGTTGAACACTTCCTTCAGCGCTTCCCTGTTCCATTCCTTCAGTCGGAAATCCTCTTCGTGGAAGTCCACCGGTACACTGGTAATAATAGTGGCCAGTTTTTTCGACATGATGGCATCTTCTTTACCCTTACGGATCTTTTCTCCCAGCGCCCCTTTGATGTTTTCGGCATTGGCCAGTATGTTTTCCAGTGTGCCGTACTCGGTGATCAGCTTGCAGGCGGTCTTTTGCCCCACACCCATGATGCCCGGGATATTGTCCACTGCATCGCCCATGAGTCCAAGGATATCTATCACCTGGTCCACAGAATTGATGCACCATTTCTCACAAACTTCTTTGGGACCCATCACCTCCACGTCGCCGCCCTGGTAGCCGGGCTTGTAGATCTTCACTTTCTCGGAGACCAGCTGACCATAGTCCTTATCGGGCGTGACCATATAAACCTCGTAGCCCAGCTTTTCCGCCTGCTTGCTCAACGTGCCGATGACGTCATCGGCTTCGTAGCCGTCGCTTTCAATGATGGGCACGTTAAAGGCGCGGAGGATTTTTTTGATATCAGGGATAGCAGCACTGATGTCTTCAGGCGTTTCCTGCCGGTTGGCCTTGTATTCGGTAAAATCCGTGTGTCTTTCTGTAGGCGCGGCCGTATCGAAGCAAACGGCCATGTGGGTGGGCTTCTGGTTATTCATCAGTTCCACCAGCGTGTTGGTAAACCCAAACTGGGCATTGGTATTCCTTCCCTTGGAAGTGATGCGGGGCGCACGGATCAGGGCATAATAGGCCCGGAAGATTAAGGCATAGGCGTCCAGCAGGAACAGCTTTTTTTCCATTGGAGCGAAGGTAAACGAGAGCAGGGGATTTATGATTTATGAAATCTGATTTATGATTCGAACGAAGAGAGCATTTGAGCTAATGTGTATTCAGCACACATTAACTCAATTAAAACACAACGGATTATTTTTAACTTGCCCCATATGACACCGATCGAGATCAAGGCGAAGCGGATCAGCTACCTGGTTCCCCTGCCCTTTATTCTTTTACTGATGTTCCTTTTTTATAAATACGCTATTGTCAACAGCGGTGAAGGGAACGACAAGGTGTTTTTTATTGTAGGGATCTTTGTGGTGGGCGTCGGCGCATTTTTGGCCGGCTATTTCACCCTGCAATTTTTTCGCAACCCGGCGATACTCAGGGCCAATGAACAGGGTTTTGAATACAATCCTGCCGGCGTCAGCCTGGGTTTCATTCCCTGGAAAGATGTAAGCGGGTTCGAGGAAGTGATGGTAAGGGTGGTAAGAGGTGATGTCCCCACTCATGAACAGGCATTGGCTATCATTTTAAAAGACCCGGAACAATACAGGAAACGATTTACCAAACCGGTAAGCTTGCTGATGGCGGCGTCTGAGAAAATCAACAAAGGAACCATTTTGATAGAGCACGCTTCCATGCAAGGCCGTTACGAAGAATTTAAAGCATTGCTGGAACAACAAACCAGGAAATTCAGGGACCCCTGGATGAACGCCGGACAAGAGGAATAACGAAAGCCTCTTTGTCAACTTGATCAGCTCCGTCAACCTTTTATCCCTTCATCTCCGCCAGCTTTTTCTGCAAAGCGAACATCTCATCGCGCAGCCTGGCCGCTTCCATAAAGTCCAGGTCGCGGGCGGCTTTCTCCATTTCTTTTTTCGTCCGTGAAATGGCCTTTTCCAATTGCGGGATCGTGGTGTACTCGGCATCGCTTTCTGCCGCCCTGGTGGGGATCGTCTCAATGGCAAACGGAGAGTCAGGATCGTAACCCTTGATATCCAGCACCGAGGTTTGGGCCATCACCTGTTGAATGGATTTGCTGATGGTAGCCGGCGTAATGTTATGCTCAATGTTATAAGCCACCTGCTTTTCCCGGCGGCGGTTGGTCTCGTCAATGGTGCGTTGCATGCTTTCCGTGATCGTATCTGCATAAAAGATCACCAGCCCGTCCACGTTGCGGGCCGCCCTGCCCGCCGTCTGTGTCAACGATCTTTCATTTCTCAAAAAACCTTCCTTGTCTGCGTCAAGAATGGCTACGAGTGAAACTTCGGGAAGATCCAGACCCTCGCGCAACAGGTTCACACCCACCAGCACGTCGATCTTTCCCAGCCTCAGGTCGCGCAGGATCTCAATGCGCTCCAGCGTGTCCACATCGCTATGAATGTATTTTGATTTGATGTCGATCTTCTTCAGGTATTTGTCCATCTCCTCCGCCATCCGCTTGGTGAGCGTGGTCACCAGCACGCGGTCGCCTTTTTTCACCCGCTTGTCAATTTCATCGAGGAGATCGTCGATCTGGTTCACACTGGGCCTGATCTCAATCGGTGGCTCCAGGAGTCCTGTGGGACGTACCACCTGCTCTATTACCACGCCGCCTGTCTGTTCCAGTTCATAATCACCGGGTGTGGCACTTACATAGATCACCTGGTTCATCAGTCCTTCAAACTCATGAAAATTCAAGGGCCGGTTGTCCAGCGCCGATGGCAGCCTGAACCCATAATCCACCAGCGTGATCTTCCTGCTCCTGTCGCCCCCGTACATGCCGCTGATCTGCGGAACGGTCTGGTGGCTTTCGTCAATCACACAAAGAAAATCGCGGGGGAAATAATCCAGGAGACAAAAGGGACGGGTGCCGGGCTTGCGCCTGTCGAAGAATCGTGAATAGTTCTCGATTCCATTGCAAAATCCCAGTTCGCGGATCATCTCCAGGTCGTACTCCACTCTTTCCTTGAGCCGCTGGGCCTCGATGAACTTGCCCGTGCTTTTAAAATACTCCACCTGTGCGCTCATCTCATCCTGGATCTCGTACATCACATTCTGGATCTGGTCCTTCGGCGCTATGTATAGGTTGGCAGGAAAAATAGCCGCATCGGTGAGTTTGCCGATCCGTTTGCCATTCACTACATCGATGCTTTCGATCTCATCGATCTCATCGCCAAAAAAGCTCACGCGGTAGCCATAGTCTACATAAGGAAGATTGATATCCACCGTATCACCCTTCACCCGGAAAGTGCCACGTGTAAATTCCACCGAGGTCCTGTTGTATAGCGAGTTGACCAGTGAATGAAGGAATCCCTGGCGCGAGACCTGCTGGCCTTTGGACAGACGGATGATGCCACTTTCAAAATCCGCAGGATTTCCAATACCGTAAATGCAGCTCACACTGGCCACCACAATAATATCCCGCCTGCCAGAGAGCAGGCTGGTGGTCGCGCGGAGCCTGAGCTTGTCGAGCTCCTCGTTGATGTTCAGGTCTTTTTCGATGTAGGTATCCGATACCGGCATGTAGGCCTCCGGCTGGTAGTAGTCGTAATAGGAAACAAAATACTCCACCGCATTGTTGGGGAAGAATTGTTTGAACTCGCCATAGAGCTGGGCCACCAGGGTCTTGTTGTGCGTCAGTACCAGTACGGGCCTTTGCACTTCCTGGATCACATTGGCGATGGTGAAGGTCTTGCCCGAACCTGTCACTCCCAGCAGCACCTGGTGCCTTTCTCCTTCCAGCACACCTTCGGCCAGCTGGCGGATCGCCTGTGGCTGGTCACCGGCCGGCTGATATGAAGACTCGATCTGGAAACGCATGGATGATCAAAATTAACCAATCAGGGGTCGCAGAATAAAACGACCACGCTAATCAGCGTGGCCGCTACTTACCAACCCAACAGTTATTTTACTTGGTAATTCTACCCGGTTTTTCCGAGTGTAGAATTTCTACATTATTGACATTCAATAGCTTGCATTTTTGGCATGGTGTTCGATTATTTATTAAAACAAGACACCACCCGAATCCTACTGAAACGAAGCTAATCTATACAAACACCAAGAAAATGAGCCTGTTGCAACACATCAGGCTTTATTTTTTTTATCCCGCCTGTAATTCTTTCATCTTTTCGCGGATCTTTTTCTCTATCTCATTGGCCAGCTCGATATTGTCATGGAGCAGTGATTTTACTGCCTCGCGACCCTGTCCCAACTTATCGGTATTGTAGCTGAACCAGCTTCCGCTTTTTTGAACGATGCCCAGCTCTACGCCGAGATCGAGGATCTCGCCGATCTTGGAAATGCCTTCGCCAAAAATGATATCGAATTCTGCCTGGCGGAATGGCGCCGCTACTTTATTCTTCACCACTTTCACCTTCACCCTGTTACCCACTGCATCGTCGCCGTCTTTGATCTGGCTCATGCGTCGGATATCGAGGCGCACGGAAGCATAGAACTTCAGCGCATTACCACCCGTTGTGGTCTCGGGGTTACCGAACATCACGCCGATCTTCTCCCGCAGCTGGTTGATGAAGATGCAAATGGTATTGGTCTTAGAAATGGTAGCCGTGAGCTTTCTCAGCGCCTGTGACATCAGCCTGGCCTGCAGGCCCATTTTGCTGTCACCCATCTCGCCTTCGAGCTCACCCTTTGGTACCAGGGCGGCAACAGAATCGATCACCACTACGTCCAGTGCGCCGGAAAGGATCAGCCTGTCGGCGATCTCCAGTGCCTGCTCTCCATAGTCTGGCTGCGAGATCAGCAGGTTATCAATGTCAACACCCAGCTTTTGGGCATAGGCGCTGTCAAATGCATGCTCGGCATCAATGATGGCGCACATACCGCCGGCCTTCTGGGCTTCAGCGATCACGTGGGTGGCCAGGGTGGTCTTACCGGAGCTTTCAGGACCGTAGATCTCCACTACTCGGCCGCGGGGAAGTCCGCCGATACCCAGGGCGGCATCCAGTCCAATGGAGCCCGTAGACACCACTTCCATCTGGTAGTCGCCGCGATCGTTCATCATCATCACGCTACCCTTGCCGAAGTCCTTGTCGATCTTGTCCATCGTCAGCTTCAGCACCTTCAGTTTTTCTGCATTTGACATTGTATTCTTTTAAAATTGGTTGTTATGAATAAAATTAGATGATATAACGGCAGGCATTTTAAAACTTGTTCACAACAAAGCTAATATTATTAGTAAGAAATTCCTAAAGAATTTAACATAAATTTTCTGTTGTTTTCCCGCTTTTTCCATGGCCTCATTTCCGTATTGAAAGCAAAGTTCCGGGGCTTCTCTTCCACCTATTTACATTCTTCAATTAATTTTTCAATGATCATCCAGTAGCCATGCAGACCACCTTGCTTTTTGTTTCATCCACAACTTGCAATGTGTATATAGTACACATTCTCTTGGGCAGCTGGCCTGGTAAATACGTTAAATCATCGAAGAAGGCCGTGCAGTGCCGGGAGGTTTCTTATATTCGTAGTCTCAATAAAAATTACATGAAAAAACTGCTTTTCTCCTCCCTTTTCTTCATGGCCCTGGCCGCCGGTGCCCAGGAAGCTTCCGAGATCAAACCTGCCGCGAAAGGCGTGGTTTACGGTGCAGAGATCACTTCTACCGGTGATGCCATCACCCCCGATGCCATCCAGGCAAAAATGGCCAATGGCGTATTCGAGGGAAAAGTAACAGGCAAGGTCATCGAAGTATGCAAGTCCATGGGCTGCTGGATCAAGATCCAGAAAGCCGACGGCACTACGCTGACGGTGAAATCCAAGGACCATGCTTTCTTCATGCCGCAGGACCTCACAGGCAAAACCGTAGTAGTGGAGGGAACTGCTTCTGTAAAGGAAGTATCGGAAGATAAAAGAAAGCACATGGCGGAAGACGCAGGCAAGTCGAAGGCCGAGATCAAAAAGATCAAAGGATCGGAAAAAGAGCTGCAGTTCATTGCAGCCGGTGTGCAGGTACTCGATTGATTCAATTATAACTCATTGATAATAAGGTCCTGCATTTTTGCGGGACCTTTGCTTTTGGAGGATACATGGTTATTTAACTTAACGTACGGTGCAAACGTTGAAATATATTCAACTATATGTCAAAACAACATTACCTTTATACTGTCAATTTGAGCCTCGCGTTAGTAATCGTTATCATCAGTCAGCCTTTAACCTGAATTTTGCTTCCCTTACTTCTGCCTTCCTCAGATCTTTTTTAATTTTTTTCAATCATCAAGTATGAACATTTATGTTTCAAACTTAAGCTTCAACATTCAGGATGAAGACTTAAGAGAATTTTTCGCCACCTATGGCGAAGTGACCTCCGCAAAAGTTATTATGGACAAGACCACTAACCGTTCACGCGGATTTGGTTTTGTAGAAATGTCAGACGACGAAGCTTCTCGCAAAGCTATCGCCGAGCTGGATGGTTCTACTGTAGACAACAGGACCATTCGCGTATCTGAAGCTAAGCCCCGTGAAGAGCGCCCAGGTGGCGGCGGCGGTGGTGGCAACCGCGGCGGTGGCGGCGGTTACAACAAGAGCAGATGGTAATCTCCTCCCAGATAATTGCAAAAGCCCCTTTCAGGGGCTTTTTTTTATGCCCGGAATCGTGCTCTTCGGTGTGAATCGTGTCCCGATAGCTATCGGGACGTGAGTGGTGAATTTGTAGAACTGGGAGCTGTTTTTCAGCCCGAAGGAGCCTGGTAAAAACATTTGAATATTAACAAGCCCAAGACAGCTTTTGCCTCCTGACTACAGTCTTAACTAGGTGGTCTGGCTGATAAAACGTAGTTTCACCGGGTCCCGCCTTTCAAATTTTGTTTATGAATATCCATGTAACCAACCTCAGCCTCAACATTATTGACTCCGACCTCAGGAAATTATTCGCCTCTTTTGGAGAAGTGGATTCGGCTGTGATCGTCCGGGACAGATGGAACGGCCGCTCCCGCGGAACCGCGCTGGTCGACATGGTGAATGATGCCCACGGGCATGCTGCCATCGAAGCCTTGCATAAAAGCACCTTGGACGGAAAGATCATCACCGTCAGCGAGATCAAATACAGCATCAGGGATTACAAGAATTAAGCTTTCAGAATTCAGCCTTAGCCTCAGCGTTTTTCGCCTTTCGTTTTGGACACTTAAAACCTTTCGAAATGAAGCTATCGGAATTCATTGTGCTCACGCAGGAAGAAAAGATCCATACAGTTGTCCATGGAGGTGTACTCATTGGCAAGCGGAACAACTATGACTGCAAGGTCTTCCTGTTCCAGGTGGATGAGATCTACGTGGAAATGTTCTGTAACATCGACACCAGGCAGGTGGACGAGTTCAGGTTCTTCCAGAACCCCAATGGGCTGAAACCCTATTTGAACAGGATATCGCTGGATGGGATCGTTTAGCCCGACCAGCCCTCCCTGAAGGGAGGGTGAAGCAGGCTGATGACGACTTCCGGAATTTGATGTTGCTTAGCTTCCGCGCTGGGCGCCACCTGTCATCATGCCCTTCTTGCTGCCGCCGGCGGCCTTGGTAGATTTATTCTGCAGGAACTTCGATTGCGTAGCCTTGGGTACGGCCTTGCCGCCTTTTTTATCGTCTTTCTTACCTTTTTGATTCATCAGGCTCATAGAATACTTGTTTTCGTAAAGATAAAAAAAAACCGACCTTTACGGCGACCAAATGATAATCTATGGGGCGATCTCAGCAATCATTCAATAAAAAAGAAAAAGAGAAGAAAAGAGCCAAACAGCGGCAGGACAAGGAAGAAAAAATGCAGCAGCGTAAGGCCGAAGGCAAAAAGGGCAAGTCCCTGGATGAGATGATGGCCTATATCGACGAGGAAGGAAACATCTCCGCCACCCCTCCGGATCCTTCCAAAAAGAAAGTATTCAACCCAGAAGATATTGTCATTGGCGTGCCCCAGCACCAGGCCTCGGATGAAGACCCCATTCGCACAGGCGTGGTTACTTTTTTCAACGACGAAAAAGGCTTTGGATTTATCAACGACCTGCAAACACAGGAAAGAGTGTTCATCCACGTGAACCAGCTGACAGAGCAGATCCGTGAAGGCGATAAGGTGAATTTCGAAGTAGAAATGGGCCCCAAGGGCGCCAGCGCATTGAACGTAAAGAAGATCTGATCATCGCGCATATGAAATTATAGAGCCCCCGATTCGCGGGGGTTTTTCGTTGGAGGCCGTTGTTACATACAGGTCGCACCTACGGAGCGGTAAATGTTGATGGGCACCAGATTGCTACATACAGATCGCTCCTATGGAGCGCAACACAAATCTCCGCCCGGATATGATCGGGGGCATCGGACAAAAACGCCCCAGCGGGGCGACCTGTATGTAGACCGGGTTGTTATTTTAATAAATACCGCCCTGTAGGGGCGGCCTGTATTTGGAAAATGCAAATCATGTTAGGTGCCTACATACAGATCGCTACGGAGCGCAACGGCAATTCCCACCGGGTTATGATCGGCGTTCGCATAAAAGCGCCCCAGCGGGGCGACCTGTATGTAGACCGCGTTGTATTTTTAATTAACACCGCACTGTAGGGGCGGCCTGTATTTGGAATGTGGCGATCCGGAACCCTTGACCATTTACCATTGACCATTCACCATTCACCATTGACGATTGACGATTGACGCTTTCATCCTCCCAAACTTCCTTTTCGTGTAACGTTTTTCCTTCCGCCCTGCCCGCCAGCTAGCTTTGTTTTCAAATAAAATCAAAGTCATGAAACAGGTATTTTTCCTTCTGTCTTTTGCCCTGACCGCCTTCACTGTCTCCGGACAGAAAGTATCCGGCATCCTGAAAGATGGCGCTGGCCAGCCCCTCAACGGCGCTACCATCAGCCTCATGAAGGATTCCTCGGTGGTCAAGCTGGCCGTGAGCAGCGAAGGAGGACAATATGCTTTTTCCGATGTACCGGCAGGTAACTATAAAATAGCCGCCAGCCACGTAGGCTACCAGGCCGCTTTTACCAGCATCGCGGTCACAGATGCGGCCATCACCGTGCCTGAGCTGAAGCTGGAAAAATCCGCAGCCGAACTCAAAGGCGTTACGGTCACAGCCAGAAAGCCTATTGTGGAAGTGAAAGCGGATAAAATGATACTGAATGTGGAAGGCACCATCAATTCCGCCGGCTCAGATGCCCTGGAGCTGCTGAGAAAAGCGCCGGGAGTAATGGTAGACAAGGATGAGAACCTGAGCGTGAGCGGAAAGAACGGTGTGCAGGTATATATTGATGGCCGTCCTACCCCACTTTCAGGACAAGACCTGGCGAGCTACCTGAAAACTCTGCAGGCCGCACAGATCGAGTCCATCGAGATCATTACCAATCCCTCCGCCAAATACGAGGCCGCCGGCAATGCGGGCATCATCAACATCAGGCTGAAGAAGAACAAGTCTTTCGGCACCAATGGCTCCCTCACAGCAGGATACAGCGTGTTTGAGCAGTCGAGATACAATGGCGGCATTTCCCTGAACCACAGGAATAAGAATGTAAACCTATACGGCAACTATAATTACAGTGATAATACCAACCAGGGAGGAATGGATATTTACCGGACCGTGCTCGACAGCGTTTTCGATCAGCATGGCAATACTATTTTTAAAAACAAGGCGCATAATATCAAGGCCGGAATAGATTATACCATCAACAAAAGATCAACGGTTGGTGTGCTGGCCAATGGAAGTTTTTCAAACCAGGCTGCCAGGGTCGGAAGCCAAACGGTCATTAGTTATCAACCCACCGGCGCCGCGCAACGTATACTGATGGCGGACAATACCAGCGATGGAAAAAGGGACAACCTGAACCTCAACCTGAGTTATACCTACGCATCCGGAAAAGGCAGAAATCTTTCACTGAATGCCGACCGGGGAACTTACCAGATCGACAACAGGCAGCTGCAACCGAATGTTTATTACGACCAGACAGGCCAGAACAAACTGAATTCGGTGACCTATGAGATGATCAGCCCTACGGAGATCAGCATCCACTCCCTGAAGGCAGATTATGATCAGCCCTTCCTCAAAGGAACGCTGGGCTTTGGTGGAAAGATCGCGGCTATTCGCACAGACAACGACTTCCAGCGTTACAATGTGGGGGCCAGCAAAGAATTGGACAGGGACAGAAGCAACCAGTTCACTTACGATGAGAACATCAATGCGGCCTATGTGAACTATAACCGTGCCCTGAAAGGCTTCATGATACAAGCTGGATTAAGGGTGGAAAACACAATTACCGAAGGCCGATCCATAGGAGAAAAATTTGATGGATCTGCATACCAGCCTTCCCAATCAGGATTCAGCAGGAATTATACGGATGTCTTCCCCAGTGCTGCAGTGACCTTTAATAAAAACCCGATGAAGATCTGGAACCTGACCTATAGTCGTCGGATCGACAGGCCCGCTTACCAGGACCTGAATCCCTTCGAGTTCAAGCTGGATGAATACACTTTCCAAAAGGGCAATACCAACCTGCGCCCCCAATACACCAACAGCATCGGCCTCACGCATACCTATAAGTACAAATTGAACGCAACGCTGAATTACAGCCATGTACAGGATATTTTTACCCAGTTGATCGATACAGCTGAACGTTCGAAATCCTTTATCTCCAAACAAAACCTGGCTACCCAGGACATCTTTAGCCTGAACCTCAGCTATCCCTTTATGTATAAGGCCTTTACGTCCTTTTTGAATATGAACGCCAATCATTCCGCTTACCAGGCCGACTTTGGTGCAGGCAGGAAGGTGGACCTGGATGCTTTCGGCTTAACGGTCTTCTCGCAGAACAGCATCAAATTTGGCAAGAACAAATTGTGGACAGGAGAGCTGACTGGTGTATTCATAGCACCTACTATCTGGCAGGGCGCCTTCCGTTCGGAAGCTATGGGCGGCATTGACCTCGGCCTTCAAAGACAGCTGCTGGATGGCAAGGGAACTGTAAAACTTGGAATGAGCGACGTGCTTGGCACCTTCCGCTTCAAAGGAACTACCGATTTTGCCGGACAGGTATCCCGGGTAAATGCAAGGTGGGAAAGCCAGCAGTTCAAACTGAATTTCACTTATCGCTTTGGCAACAGCCAGGTAAAAGCCGCTAAGCAAAAGGCAGCGGGCCTGGAAGAGGAAGCGAAGCGGGTTCAATCAGGCGGTGGTATCGGCATCAACCAATAATTGATATTCTAATCGTATCATTGAAGCGATGAAAAACAAGCGGTTTGCTTTCTGGAAAACATTTTGGGTAGTACTCGGCGTCTACATCGTTTTCGGCATGCTCGGCGTGGTGGCTGCAGTACTCGCGCCGGGCAAGGAGGACTACGATATTGATAAATTCTTTACCTGGAAGAATATGCTCAGCCAGGTAGTGACCTTTGTATTCATCGTTTGCTATTATTATTTCACACTGAACATATTCTACAACCTGATCCGGCAGAAAAAGGGACTGGTTGAATACATCAAGGTCGGGGTGGTGATCGTGGTCGTCCTGGGCCTCTATTATGCAGCTACATTTTCGGTATTCAAAGCGCAGAAGCAGCCAATTGAGCTTTCCCTGGCCATGATGATCTTCTCTTATGCGCTTGCGACGGTGTTTTACATCGGCGTTTCCCTGCTGCTTTCTTACCTGGTATTCCTGCGCGACGAGAAAAAGCAGCAGAAGATCCTGGAAGAACAAAAAATGCAGCTGGAGATTGAAAAGTCACAGGCCAATTTCAACTTCCTGAAGGCGCAGATCAACCCGCACTTCCTGCACAATACGCTGAACTTCCTGTATGCCAAGTCGCTGCCTTATTCACCGGAATTATCCGAAGGCATCCTTACGCTGAGCGACATCATGCGTTACGCCCTTAGCGAAGGCAATGCCAGGGATGGCAAGGCGCCGCTGAGCGACGAGATCGAACACGTGAGGAACGTGATCAAGATCAACCAGCTGCGTTTCAGCAACAAGCTGAATGTAGAATTCACGGTTGAGGGCGTGATCAACGGGGCGGAGATCATACCTTTTGTACTCATCACGCTGGTGGAAAACGCCTTCAAGCATGGCGACCTCAAAACTTCTGATCATCCCATTGTGATCCGCATTGAAGTAAAGGATGGCCAGTTGTATTTTTATTGCCGCAACAAGAAAAAAACAGGACCCAAGGAATTGTCCACCGGCATCGGGCTGGATAATATCCGCAAGAGGCTGGAGCTGGCCTATGGCGATCGATTTGTTTTTCATGTCCTCGACGAAGAAATATTTTACACTACTGAATTAACCATCCAGCAGCTATGATCCAATGTATCATTGTCGACGATGAGCAGCATGCGATAGACATCCTGGAGCACTATGTGTCGCAGATCCCTTACCTCCATCTGGTAGGCTCTACCACCAACCCGCTCGAAGGATTGAACATGGTGGCCAATCATAAGGTGGACCTGGTTTTTCTCGACATCCAGATGCCGGAGCTGACGGGCATCGACTTTATCAAAACTTTGAACGGCAAGGCCAAAGTGATCCTCACTACAGCTTACAGCGAGTTTGCGCTCGAAGGCTACGACCTGGATGTAGTGGACTACCTCCTGAAGCCCATCAGGCTGCAGCGTTTCCTGCAGGCGGTGCAGAAAGTGGTGAATGCACTAAAAGAAACGGAGCCGGCAGAAGAGAGCGCAGAGGAAGATTATATTTTCGTCAAAACAGAATCGAAGGGCAAGCTGCTCAAGATCAACCTGGATGAGATCGATTACATCGAAGGAATGAAGAACTACGTGGCCATCCACCGCGGCAACCAGAAGACCCTGGTGTATACCAGCATGAAAGACCTGGAAGAACAACTGCCTTCACGAAAATTCATCAGGGTGCAAAAATCATTCATCATACCGGTGGCCAGGATCACGGGCATCGAAGGAAATATGGTAAGGCTGAAGGATGTGGCCCAGGGAATTCTCATTGGAGACAACTATCGCCCTGCACTGATGGAGCTGATCAAGAATAAAACACTGCGTTAATCTTCAGCAGGACGAATGTCCACCTTGTCTTCGGTGATGCGGTACTGCATGGCGTGCCTCATGGGACGTATCGGATCCGAGCGAAAGATGCCCCAGACCTTGGTGAATGCGGCGCCATAGTACATGATCAGCGAGGAATAAAACACAAAAAGCAAAAGCAGTACAATAGAAGCGGAAGCACCATACACTGTATTGATATTGCTGTAGCTAAGCAGCAGCTTTAAGCCGATCTTTCCTACTGTGAACAACAAGGCGGTTACCAGTCCTCCCGCAAAGGCTATCCTCCATGGTGGCTTGCCGTCGGGCAAATAAGTAAATACAATAGAAAACCAAATTGTCACGATCACCAGGGAAATAATGTGATTGAGTGCCGTGTTGAAATAAAGGGAAAGAGCGGGAGAGATTTCAAAAATGTAAGCACCCAAATAAGCCTGGATGCCTTCTGCCACCAGACCGATCACGAACAATATGCCGGCCACCAGGATCACCAGCATGGAGCGCGCCCTGGACTTCAGGCTCTTCATCACCGTTTTTTTATGAACCGGCCGGATCTTCCAGATCTGGTTCACAGAATTCCTGATCACCTTGAACAGCGTGGTGGCCACAAACAACAGGAAGATGAAGCCGCCAATGATGATCAGTGGGCTCTGGGCCAGCTTACGAAGAGAAAGGAGAATGTCCGTGATCTGCTTCACCGCTTCAGGACCCACTATTTCACTGAGATGGCCGAATAATTCAGCCCGGATCGTAACAGGGTCCAGCACCCATTTGAATACCTGGATCAGGATCACCATGATGGGAGGGAGGGCAAAGGTGGTAAAGAACGCAGTAGCGCCCGCCATCCTCAGCGGATCGTTGACCATGAGCTCTCTTAAAGAACTCTTTAGGATATCGAAACCTGTCCGTATGCGCCTGCCTATGGTGGCCATACCAGCTAAATTAAGCTTCTCTGTGGTTTCTGGCTTAGTTGTTCCTTATGTAAACACTTCCATCTGATCAACTACTCACCCAAGTTTTTCCCAACTCGTGGAAATGCTCACAACGCCCATCCAGCTCATCAGGGCAACTACAAGCCAACCTACGATGATCATCCACAATGGATGCTTGTAATCGCCCACGATGAAGCGCTTCCTCGATGCGATCAGCATCACAGCAAGTGCCACCGGCAGGATCAGTCCGTTGAGAGCGCCAGCAAGGATGAGCAGGGTAACCGGGTTGCCGGCGAAGAAAAAGATCAAAGTAGACACCAGGATGAAGATCGTGGTAACCAGCTTCTCATGCCGTTGAATTGCAGGATGAAGTGTTTTTAAAAAAGAGACTGAAGTATAAGAGGCCCCCACTACGGAAGTAATGGCGGCGCACCACATCACAAAGCCGAAGAAGCGGTATCCTATGTTTCCGGCTGCGTACTCGAAAACAGAAGCAGCGGGATTGTCAACAGATAATTTCAGTCCTTGCGCCACTACGCCGAGTGCGGCAAAAAACAACAGGAAACGCATGATGGAAGTGATGAGAATGCCGCTGACAGCGCTGCGGGTGACCCGGGAAATCGCATGCTTCCCTGCCACGCCAGCGTCCAGCAAACGGTGAGCGCCGGCAAAAGAAATATATCCGCCTACAGTTCCCCCTACCAGGGTCACGATCCTGAACAGGTCGATCTTTTCCGGCCAGACCGTCCTGTAGAGCGCTTCTCCCACGGGCGGATGCGCACTGAAAACGATGTAAAGCGTGAAAAGAATCATGAGGATGCCCAGCAGCTTCACAAAATTGTCCATCAGGGCTCCTGCTTCCCGGTACCAGAAAATAAACAAAGCCACCAGGCAGCTTACACTGGCCCCGACTTTAACATCCAACCCCGTCATGGCATGCAAGCCCATGCCTGTACCTCCAATATTTCCAACGTTGAATACCAGTCCGCCAAAAGCAATGAGGCAGGCGAGAAACACACCCAGGCCGGGTACCAGCCGGCTGGCCACGTCCTGCGCACGTTTGTTGCTCACCGTTATAATGCGCCAGATGTTTACCTGGGCTGCAATGTCTATCAGCACCGAGATGAGGATCACAAAACCAAAAGAGGCAAGCAGGTCCTCAGTGAATCTTGAAGTTTGTGTGAGAAAGCCAGGACCTATGGCAGACGTGGCCATCAGGAAGGCAGCTCCCATTACCGCTGAATTTTTTTTCATGTATGAGAGCTTGGTCTCTAGTTTTTGGTATCTATGGAAGGCAACTCCCGGTCGAGCGCCTCGCGGATCAGTTTTGCAAAGCGCATGGCATGTCTTGTATCTCCGTGAATGCAAATAGTGTCTGCTTTAACAGGGATCACCTTGCCTGTAACGCTGGTTACAGTTCCCTCCCGGATCACCTGCAGCACCTGGTTAACCGCTTCCTTCTCATTGGTGATCACCGCATCGGGCTCCGACCTTGGCGTCAGCTTTCCCTCGTCTGTATAAGTCCGGTCGGCAAACACTTCGTTCGCCACGCGCAGGCCTATGGCTGAAGCCTCGCGGATCAGCTCGCTTCCACTTAGTCCGTAAACCACCAGCTCCTCCTTGAAATCCTTGATGGCCGTAGCGATCACCCTAGATAGACCCGCATCGCGGGCGGCCATATTGTAGAGGGCTCCATGCGGCTTCACATGATGAAGCGGAACTCCTTTCTTCCTGGCGATCAGGTCGATCTTCACCAGCTGCTGGAGCACCAGGGCATATAAGTCTTCTTCGGAAAGGTGCATTTCCCTCCGGCCGAAAAAAGCTTTGTCTTTGTAGGAAATGTGGGCGCCGATCTTCACCCCGTGCTCGATGGCCAGGTCAATGGTGCTGCCAATAAGGGCTTCTCCTCCGGCATGATACCCGCAGGCAATGTTTGCGGAGCTGATGTAGGGCATGATCAGATCGTCATTGCCTACGCCCTCGCCCATGTCGCAGTTGATGTTTGGTAGCCTCATGAATTTTCGCCGGAAGAATAAAGTACAAAAATAATTTGAAAACAGTAAGCTACCGGCGCGAAAGATGATCATGCATTTCAGCCCCTCCCATTTTCTTCACCTCTTGCAGGTATTGCCACTGGGAAATGTATAGATCTTCGGCCTCCTGTTGGCTGGCGATCGAAAATCGAACACTAGAGCCGGGCCCCTGTTGGGCCAGCCTCCCCAGTTCTGCGGAAACCAAAGTGGCCACTCTTGGATAGCCGCCTGTTGTGGGGTGGTCGGCCATGAGCACTACCAGCTGTCCACCTGGAAGGCACTGGATGGTGCCTGCTTCAACGGCGGAGGATATGAGTTCGGCAGCATCTTTCATGGCTAGAGGTTTGGCTTCCAGCCGATACCCCATGCGGTCGGAGAGCGGGGAAATGCGAAAAGCCTGGTCCAGCAGATCATCCCGGCCCTCCTTTGTTAAATAATCCCACTCTGGCCCGGCCATGATCCTGATATTTCCTGTCTTCCAGGCCTGGTTCACCTTCCATGGCAGCAGTCGCAGGTCCTTTGTTGGTTTCAATGTTTCAGTTCGAAGGAAGACCTCGTCCCATTTAGATAAGGCTATTCCCGCAAGTCCCTCCACACCCGACCTGGTGTCGGCAGATGAACTCCCCAGCCAATCCATGGTGCGAAGGCCGGGGAACACAGAAAGATAGCACCGCTGTCCGTTGACGGGACCTGCGAAACTTAAAACTGCGCCGGCCGGAACTTGCAGGGGCTGGAAAAGAGGTACGGACCTGCCGTCGATCTGCGGTGAGAACTCAGCCCCCGTTAAAGCAATGATCGCAGGCTGAGTGAACTGGATCGAGGCAGCTGGAAAATGCATTTCAAGTACGGGCTCGCCCAGGTCTTTTCCTAATAAAGCATTGGCCAGGGAGGCAGAGAATTTATCCATGGCTCCGCAGGGCCTGATACCCTGGCCCCGGTAGCCCTCCCGGCCCCCGTCCTGGATCGTGTCCAGCAATCCTTTCTTAATAATTTTCAAACTCATGAAGGGTAATGGGATAAAATTTCACTTGGTCGCCCGGTTGAAAATAAGCAGGCGGGTCTTTTTGCGGATCAAAGAGCTGCAAAGGTGTCCGGCCTATCAGCTGCCATCCGCCTGGCGATGCTATGGGATAAATGCCTGTTTGCCTGCCCGCGATCCCTACCGAACCCTTGGCTACCATGGTCCTCGGAGTTGCTAGCCTTGGCAAAGCAATGCGCTCGTCCACTTCTCCCATGTAGGCAAAGCCGGGAACAAAGCCAAGCATATACACCGTGTAAGTCGCGGAAGAATGGATCTCAATTATCTCTTGTGTCGGCATTCCTTTTAGTTTGGCCGCATCGGCCAGGTCGGGAGCCAGGGAGAGATCGTAACACAAAGGCACCTCGAGTAACCGCGGCGACGGCACTTCGAAAGCCGCGGCCTTGCCCAGGATATCGGCCACAGTGGCCTGCACCCGGCTGTAAATAGTTCCCGGGCCCGGCAGCTCCCGGGCCTGCAACATATCGTAGATCAGGGTGAGGCTGGTGTAAGCCGGTACGAGATCCTTCACAAAATAAGGCAAGGAGTTTTGGAGTGCATGCAGGTCGTGCAGCACCTGCCGGTGCGTGGCCTGGTTGATCGACTGCCCGTAGTTGATCAGGAGGGCAGAATCGCCCAGAGGCAGGTAGTTCCTGGATGCGTGAGGCTGCATGAGACAAAATAATACAATAACAGGGTATTGTATTTGATACTATCGGGGCATGACCTCATCCACTAAGCGAGCAACTGTAGCCACCATGGCCCGGGCGGGACTGATCGCCAAAGGCATTGTTTATTTATTATTAGGAGCCATTGCCTTTATGGCGGCATTTGAGCTGGGAAGAAGTGCCGGGGACAGTGTTACCCACGAATCAGCCTTTTCCTCGATCGAAGATCTTCCTGGCGGGAAGGCCTTGCTCTACGTGCTGGCAGCCGGACTGTTCAGTTACACCGCCTGGCGTATGAACCAGGCTTTTATGGACACCAACAACGAACAAATAAAAATGTCCACCAGGGCCCGCTATTTCTTTAGCGGTGTCGCCTACCTGCTGTTAACCATCAGCGTAGTGCGCTTCGCCATGCACGATCCGGGCAAGGGTGGGGATGATAAACAGCAAATGGCCGCCGATATGATGAGCCAACCCTTTGGTTCCTGGATGGTGATCGCCGCAGGAATTATCCTGGGAGCTATCGGCATCTACCAGGTGTATTATGGACTTTCGGAGAAATACAAAAAGCATGTTCGCTCCATCGACGTACATGATACCACTTCTTCTTTCCTGGTGGCAGCCGGCAAGGTGGGTTACGTAGCGCGTGGTATTGTCTGGCTTTTGCTTAGCTACATGCTTTTAAATGCAGGCTTCAGTCATAATTCTTCCGAAGCAGGGGATACAGGAAAAGCATTCCGCCTGCTGGAAAGCGGGACCCTGGGATCTTACCTCGCCGGTGCTGTGGGACTGGGACTGATCGCTTATGGGCTGTTCAGTTTTATCCGGGCACGGTACGAGAAGTTCAACTAAGCCATCGCCATCTGACCGTACATCTCCTGGCGTAATTCCTTCACGCGCTTATCCTCCAGGTACTCATCGAACGACATCAGGCGGTCTATGATGCCCTTAGGTGTCAGCTCAATCACCCTGTTGGCTACCGTCTGCATGAAAGTATGGTCATGCGAAGTAAGCAGCACAATGCCGGGGAAGGTCTGGCAGCCTTCGTTGAAACTCTGGATACTTTCCAGGTCCAGGTGGTTGGTAGGCTGGTCGAGTACGATGAGGTTGGGATTCTGCAGCATCATGCGGCTGATCATGCAACGCACTTTTTCGCCTCCACTCAGCACCGTGGTCTTTTTCATGATGTCATCGCCGCTGAAAAGCATCTTACCCAGGAATCCGCGGAGAAAGGGCTCGTCGGCATCCGTAACATGAGGGGGAACGTATTGGCGAAGCCAGTCCATCAGGGTCATTCCATTCCGGAAGAATTCAGCATTTTCCAGTGGCAGGTAAGCCCTTGTGATGGTGGTGCCCCATTCGAATTTACCACTATCGGCCTTGTCCTTCTCATTGATGATCTCGAAAAATGAAGTGACGGCCAGCGGGTCGCGACTGAGAAAAGCGATCTTTTCTCCTTTGTTCACGCTGAAGCTTACTTTTTCAAACAGCTTTCTACCATCGATGGATTTAGAAAGATTCTCCACGTTCAGGATCTGGTTACCTACTTCGCGCTGGGGCTGGAAGATGATGCCCGGGTAGCGCCTGTTGGAAGGCTCGATCTCTTCGATGGTGAGCTTTTCAAGCGCTTTTTTCCTCGCTGTGGCCTGCCGGCTCTTAGAGGCGTTGGCAGAGAATCGCGCGATGAAGTCGATCAGGGCCTGTCTTTTATCTTCTGTCTTTTTATTCTTATCGGAAAGCTGCCTGGCCATCAGCTGGGATGATTCATACCAGAAAGTATAGTTACCTGTGAAAATTTTGATCTTGGCGCGGTCCACATCGGCCACGTGTGTACAAACCGCATCCAGGAAGTGACGGTCGTGCGAAACCACCAGTACGATGTTCTCATAATCCGCCAGGAAGTTCTCCAGCCAGCCGATGGTCTCGATATCCAGTCCGTTGGTAGGCTCGTCAAGCAGAAGAATATCCGGATTGCCAAACAGGGCCTGTGCCAGCAACACCCTTACTTTCAGGTTGCCGGGAATATCTTTCATCAGGGTCTGGTGAAACTGGTCGAGCACACCCAGCTCACTAAGGAAGGTAGCCGCGTCGCTTTCTGCGGTGTAGCCGCCCATCTCGCCAAACTCGGCTTCCAGGTTGCCGGCGCGCATATAGTCGTCTTCAGTAGCGTTGGGATCGTTGTAGATCGCGTCTTTTTGGTGCATCACGTCCCACATCTTCTTGTGCCCCATCAGCACGGTATTCAAAACTGTCACGTCGTTGAACTGGAAATGGTCCTGCCTCAGCACGGCCATACGCTCACCGGGAGTGATGTCCACCCTTCCCTTGTTCGGCTCGATCTCGCCTGACAGGATCTTTAAGAATGTGGATTTGCCTGCACCGTTGGCGCCAATGATACCATAACAGTTGCCTTTGACGAAACTGAGGTTCACTTCGTCGAAAAGCACCCGCTTGCCGAAGGAGAGGGATATATTATTAACTGAGATCATAATGCAAAAAAATGAGGCGCGAAAGTACAATTTTATCAGCGCCTGCCGAAAGGATAAACGTTAATAAACAGAGGCCAGGCCGCCCTGGGATGGCTTTTAGGCTGGCGTACTGTACTAGGCGGTCTCGGCCTTGGGAGGATGCTCCACCACCGGCGCGATCTTCTTGCTGGTGAATTTCTCTATCTGACGGATGACTTTCAGCGAGATCACCAGCCAGAGAAAGCCCATGGCAAACCCGGCGATCACATCGGTAGGATAGTGCACCCGCAGGTAAACCCGGCTGAAGCCGATCAGGTGAATGAGGACTAAAAGGCAGATGATCAGGCTCCACTTAGCCGCTCTATGCTTTACAGTGTGCCATACGATATAGATCATCAGTCCATAAAATGTCACGCTCATCAATGCGTGTCCGCTGGGAAAACTCAGCCCGCTGGCCTGCTCCAGCAGGGGGATGAGTGGCCTTTCCCGGCCAAAAAGATTCTTCAGGAGAAACATCATGGCCAGGCTGCTGATGGCAATGGCCGGCACCTTGATGGAAAACCAGCGGTGCTTCTTGATGAGCAGAAAATAGGCAATGAGGATGAGGTTGGCGGGAATGAGGAACTCATGCTTCCCTAAGAAAGTAATGAAGAGCATGAGCTTATTATTGGTCGCATTAACGTAAGGCTCCAGGGCGGTAAATATTTTCTGATCGAAATTCTCGTTGCCAACAATGAAAACCCGGCGGGCTACAAAGACGAAAGTGATCACCGAAACGAAAAAGATCACCAGGATGAGTATCATTTCTACAGACAGCAGGGCCACAGATGCCCAGAATTTTCTTGCCGCCTTAGTTAAATGCCTTCTGACCATAGTCGTTTGTTATGCAAAGAATGTGCGAACCTTTCCAGCCTTCCTTTTCACCCTTTACTTTTCACCAATGGCTGGCATCTCTCACAGAAAAAGCTTCTTCTCTTTTTCACACCTGTATGTTTTTTGACCAGCTTTTCTCCGCACTCCACACAATTCACCTTCTTGTGCGCCAGCCAGTGCTTTCTCAGCACAAAATCTTTTTTCCAGCGATAAAAATCAAAGCTGTACTGCCTCGCCTGCTGTACAAGTTCGGATAATTTTTTTGCCGGCAGGTCTCTGATCCTTGTTTCGGGATGCACCCGGATCCTGAAAAGTACCTCATTCTTAATGATGTTGCCCACGCCTGAAAAAATATCCTGTTCCAGCAGTGCATCGCAAACCATGGCATCGGGCATGGCCTTCAACTTCTTTTTGGCTTTGGCAGGGTCCCATGCCTCTTGCATCACGTCGGCGCTCCAGTTGTAGATCGCGTCCAGGTCGGTTCCTTCAAGGATCTTCACCGAGCAGGTATAATTATACCAGGTGCCGTTGCTGAATTCCAGGAAAAGCCGCGGCACCCGCCCTTCTTTTTCCCGGTTCACTGTGTAGGATCCAAACATCAGGTAGTGGATCTTGATCACGCAGTCGTCGAGCACGGCCAGAAAATGCTTGCCCCAGGATTCCAACCGCTGCAGCTTCTGTCCTTTGAGCCGGGTCAGCTCCACGCTGGTGTTGCCCCCTATATTTTTGATCTTTTTCCCCACGAAAGGAGCGAGCTCCTCTTTTAATATTACCAGCGATGGTCCTTCCATGCCATTTTAAATGCAAAACATATGCTGAGCGATCCCGGGGATAAAATCCCGGCTTCGGGGTGGAAAAAATCAGAGCGCTTCCCGGGCCAGTCAGGCTTCCTTGGTTTATCTTGCATCTTCTTCTTTTTTCCGAAGCCATCGGGATGGACGATATAAATTATGCAAGATTATCTGAAGGGATTGAATGAAAGGCAGCGGGAAGCTGTGCTAACCACCGAAGGGCCGATCATGATTGTGGCCGGCGCCGGCAGCGGCAAGACCAAAGTGCTCACTACCCGCATCGCCCACCTGATGTCGAAGGGAGTGGATGCCTTTAATATCCTGGCCCTGACCTTTACCAATAAGGCAGCCGCGGAAATGAAGGAGCGCGTGGAGCACATCCTGGGAAACCGCGAAGCCCGTAACCTCTACATTGGCACCTTTCACTCGGTGTTTGCCCGCATTCTGCGTGGCGAAGCACACAGGATCGGCTACCCCAACTCCTTTACCATATATGATACAGATGATTCCAAAAGCGTGGTGAAGGCAGTGACCCAGGAGCTTAGTCTCGATATCCAGCACTATAAGCCCAACGTGGTATTCAACAGGATCTCCAGCGCCAAGAACAGCCTGGTAGGACCGAAGGAATATCTCACCGATTATTACCTGCAGCAGGAAGACATGCGCGCCAACCGGCCCATGATCGGGCAGATCTACGAGGCCTATGCACAGCGCTGTTTCAAAAACGGGGCGATGGACTTTGATGACCTTCTGTTCAAGATGTACGAACTGCTGCGCACTTTCCCGGAAGTATTGCACAAGTACCAGCATAAATTCAAGTACGTGCTCATCGACGAGTACCAGGATACCAACCCCTCGCAGTATGAGATCATCAAGCTGCTCGGCGCGGCCCACGAAAATGTTTGCGTAGTAGGCGACGATGCGCAAAGCATTTATTCTTTCCGCGGCGCTACCATTGAGAACATCCTGCAGTTCCAGAAAGACTATGATGATGTGAAGGTGATCAAGCTGGAACAGAACTACAGGAGCACGCAAAACATCCTCACCATCGCCAACGAGGTGATCAAGAACAACAAAGGACAGATCCCCAAAACCCTTTTCACTGAAAATGCTACCGGCGAGAATATCAAGCTGGTGCGCACCATGACGGACAATGATGAGGGAAAGTTCGTGGCCGATGCCATCCAGGAAATGCGGCTGCGCAATCACTATACGAACAAGGAGTTCGCCATCCTCTACCGCACGAACGCACAAAGCCGGGCCTTTGAAGAAAGCCTGCGCAGGCAAAATATACAGTACACCATCTATGGGGGTATCTCCTTCTACCAGAGAAAAGAGATCAAGGATTTTCTTTCTTACCTGAGGTTGATCGTGAACCCGCGCGATGAAGAAGCGCTGAAGCGCATCATCAACTATCCTGTCCGCGGTATTGGCAAGACTTCCGTGGACCGCGCCATCCTGGCTGCCAACACCAACAACATCACCATGTGGGAAGTGCTGGAGCAGGCGCCGAGGTTTGGCTTCAAGGCGGGCATCCTGCAATCGATCGAAGAGTTCGTGCTGATGATCAAAAGTTTCAACAGCATGCTGCATACGAAGAATGCCTACGATGTGGCCTTTCATGTAGGCAAGCAAACGCAGTTCATCCGCGAATTGTTCAACGATAAAAGCACCGAGGGTGTACAACGCTACGAGAACGTGCAGGAGCTTTTGAATTCCATCAAAGAATTTACTGAGCAGCCCGGCGACGAGGAGAGTGGAGAGGTGGGCGACAAATCACTGGCAGCCTACCTGCAGCAGATCGTGCTGCTCACCGATGCGGATGAAAAAGATCCCAATGCTGATACAGTGAAGCTTATGACCATCCATGCGGCCAAGGGCCTTGAATTTCCGGTGGTCTTCGTAGGCGGACTGGAAGAGGGCCTCTTTCCCAATGCCATGAGCCTGAACACAAGGGAGGAGCTGGAAGAAGAACGCAGGTTGTTCTACGTGGCCATCACCCGGGCAAAGGCCAGGCTTTATCTTTCTTATGCGAATACGCGCTACCGTTTTGGCCAACTGGTGCAAAGCGACTCGAGCCGCTTCATTGCGGAAATACCGGAAGCCTACATCGACCGCAGCTATGCGGGGGGCGGACTGAAGAATCAGTCTTCCGGCAATACGGGCTGGGGACTGGGCAATGCGTTCAACCGGACGCAGCGCGGTTTCGGCGCTGGTGCAGACAGCAATGCCGGTGGCGGAAAAACCATTGCGGCTTCCCTGCTTGCCAATGCAAAGCCCAAAGAAGTGGCCCATACCCCATCTCCCAACTTCACGCCCAGCGATACTTCAAAGCTTGTAGCGGGCGACAGGGTGGAGCACCAGAAATTTGGATTCGGCGAAGTGCTGAAGCTGGAGGGTTCCGGACACAACCCGGTGGCGACGATCAAGTTCGAAAACAGCGGCGAGAAAAAGATCATGCTCAATTATGCCAAGCTGATGATCGTTTCTTAGGACTTTCCTTCTTTAGGGCCCTATCCCAAAAGCGTATACTCACGGACTTTTGATAGATATGGTATTAACGGCCGGCCGGCTCGCCTTGCAGGAGTTGTTAAAAAATACTTAACAAGAATGGCCCTGAAAAGGCCATTCTTCATTTTTTCCACTGCATTTTAAACTTTCATCCCCTGTTGCCGTCTGAGCGAAATTTTTGAAAAAATCGCTATAAATCACTGAGTTAAAAAATGTTAACGGGTTCCATTAAACTATGGCACATTATTGTCTTCTATGGAAGTAACCTTTTAAAAACATGAACTTATGAAACTTATCAAATCATCCTTCCTCGTAGCCATTGCAACATTCGCTGCTTCTGCGGCCTTTGCACAAGTAGGTGTTGGCGTGACCAACAGCACGAAGGCTACCGTATCTAAAACAGTAAGTACAGCGGGTGCTACTAAAGCCGCCACCAGTGCAGCCACAAAAGCAACCACCAAAGCAGCCGTTGGCGCCCAGGGTGCTGTTGCCGGAACTGCCTCCAAGGCTGTTGAAGTAAAAGGCAATGCCACATCGGCTGCTAAAACAGCTGCGGCTAAGAGTGCCGACAAAGCCGCTAAGACCAAGGGCGAAGTAAAAGACAAGTCAGATGTGGAAGCAGGCGCCCGCGTGAAATCACAGGCTTCTGTACGCGCATCTGAAGAAGCTAAGGCACATGCCAACGAGAACTCTGCCATCTTCGGTGCTAAAACAGATGCTGATGTAAAGACCGATGCTGGTGTGAACGCCAAAGTAAATGGCAAAAAAGTGATCGAGGGTACTGAGCAAACTGCCACTGAAGTAGGCGCGGAAGTAGAAGGTAAAAAAGCTGCCGCCGCTACAAAAGCCGAAAAAGCAAAAGCAAAAACAGAGCGTAAGGCTGCAAAGGCTGCCGGCAAGGTAGAAGATGAAGCCGACAAGACCAAAGGTGGCGTAAAAGCCGGTGCACGTGCCAAGTCACAGGCAGCAGTACACGCTTCTGATGAGGCCAAAGAGAACGCCAATGAGAATTCCGCGATCTTCGGCGCCAAGTCTGAGACCTCTGTGGAAAAAGAAGTAAAGGCTGACAAGAAAGGCGTTTCTGCCAAAGGCGACGTGAAGTCAAAGAATAAAGCAAAAGTGAAGAAAGGATAACATTTCCAGCCATAACTTTTCATCCCATTCGTTCACGGGTGGGATGAATTTTTTAAACCCTCAGCCATGAAAAGTTCCCTATTAGTTTTCCTGCTCCTGGTGTATACAGGAATTGTTTTTGCCCAGGACTCGACAGAAGCCGAAACCGGCCCCGAATTTAAACTCAGTATCAATTATAACAGCGGCCTGAATTATTACGGACGCATCGACAGCCTCCAGAGCAGCGGCGTATTTCCGTTGGCTGAATTTTGGATCACTCCCAGCTTTTATGTGAATGCGGCACCCATTTTTGTCAACAACAAGGTGCAGTCGTTTGAATATGCGGGTACCGTGGCCACGGTGGGCTACCAGGCCATGTCGGAAAAATGGCTGGCCAACATGTACGCCCTCAAGCCTTTTTATACTGAAGAAGCCAGGCTGGTACAATCGGCCCTCAAGGCCCAAACCGGCATTTCCCTCACCAGGCTCAATAATTTTCTGAATGTGACCGTAGGCGGAGACGCCAAGTTCAGCGACAACGTGGACTATGGCGCGATGGCGGGTGTTGACCATATTTTCAGGATAGAAAATAAGGACAACAGCGTGATCGTGATCGACCCTTCTTTTTATGTGCATGCGGGCACCCAGCAATTCAGCCGCACCTATACCAAAAAGCAGAGTAACGGGCTTTTGCTTCCGCCCTCCGACCAGCAGGTGACCGAGCGGGTGAAAGAATTCAACGTGCTGGCTTACGAAGCTTCTGTGCCGCTGATCTATGCAAAGAACAAATGGATGCTGATGGCCACTCCCGCCTTCGTGATGCCGCAGAACCTGATGACCTATCCCAACCGGCCCGACCTGTCGGAATATGGCAAAAATTTATTTTACGTCAGTTTAGGCCTGAAGTATACTTTCTAGGCATTTACGAAAGCCGAAAAATCCTGCCGGGAGGGGGATTTCATAAGATGGTCTTAACAGGAACATTGGTAAATTTGCTCTCTAATCTACTGATATGATCAAGACAGGCAATCCCATCATCAGCATATATACCGAGATGACCCCCAATCCGGAGACCATGAAGTTCGTGGCCAACAAGCTTTTATACCCGGGCAAGAGCATCGATTTCCCGGATATGGAAAGCTCAAAGCCTTCCCCGTTAGCGACGGAGTTGTTTGGTTTCCCTTTTGTGAAGTCGGTTTTCATCGCTTCTAATTTTGCTACCCTTACAAAGACGCCTGAAACGGATTGGGAAGACGTGATCCCTGCCATCAGGCAGTTCCTGAAAGAGTACCTGGAAGAAGGCAAGCCGGTGATCAACGAAGAAGAGGTGGCTGCTTTGAAGCCCGAAAGCTCCAATGAGGTAGCGGCGGACGATGACGATGTAGTGAAGCGCGTGAAAGAATTGCTGGAGAACTATGTGAAGCCAGCTGTGGAAATGGACGGTGGCGCTATCCAGTTCAAAAGCTATAACAATGGGGTCGTGAACCTGATGCTGCAGGGCAGCTGTTCAGGATGCCCCTCATCCATGATCACCCTCAAGGCCGGCATTGAAGGCATGATGAAGAGGATGATCCCCGAAGTAAAAGAAGTAGTGGCAGAAGCGGAGTGATCCGCCTGTTGAGAATATTGTAAAGCGGCTGATGCCGCTTTTCCTTTTTAGACATGAGAACATCCCTGCTCATATTGATCCTTGCCTCGCTGGTCCTCACCTCCTGTGGAACGCGGCACCGCCTGAGCAGATCCGAAAAAGCCAGGGACAGCAGTTTCGTTTATGCCTTACCGTTCCCCAAAGGCAAAAGCTATTTCCTCATCCAGGGCTACAACTCCTGGTTCTCGCACAAGGGCAGGCTGGGACTCGATTTCAAAATGAAACTGGGCTCTGAGATCGCGGCGGCCCGCGAAGGCATCGTGGTCGGTCTCCAGGAGGATTTTACCAATGGCGGCGTGCACCGCAAATTTTACCGCAAGAGCAACTACGTGGTCGTTCGGCATGCCGATGGCACCCAGGCTTTTTATGGCCATCTCAAGCACCAGGGCGTGCTGGTGAACGTGGGAGACAGCGTGCGCATGTGCCAGGTGATCGCGCTCAGTGGCAGCACGGGTTATTCCGCTCTCCCGCATTTACACTTCATGGTATGGGCACCCTCGGCCCAGGGAAGAAAGCAACAACCTGTTCGCTTTTCTACATCAAAAGGCGTTTTGTACCTGCGACCGGGCAGTTGGTATAAATGATTAGGAGGCCTCAACCCTTTTGTTGTAAGTTTATTTCACATTCTTTCTTTTATGTCGTTTGCAATTGAAACTAAAAACCTGAACTACGCTTATGGGGCGCAGAAGGTGGTGAACAATGTCTCCCTGCAGGTGCCGCAAGGAAGCATTTATGGCTTTCTCGGTCCCAACGGCGCAGGCAAGACCACTACCATCCGCCTGCTTACCGGCATGCTGGCCACCGATGATGATAATATTTTCATCCATGGCCAGTCGCTGAAAAAGAACATGCCCATGATCTTCAAAACCATGGGCACGCTGATAGAAACCCCTTCGCTTTACCTGCACCTGAGTGGCAGGGAAAATCTCCGCATCATTGCTACCATGAGGGGCTTGCCTTATAGCCGTATAGACGATGCGCTGGCCACTGCAGGACTTAGCGCGGCGGCGGGCAAAAAAGCCAAACAATATTCCCTGGGTATGAAACAAAGGCTGGGCATTGCCATGGCCCTCCTTGCCGATCCCGACCTGCTTATACTGGACGAGCCTGCCAACGGACTGGACCCTACGGGTATCATTGAAGTGCGTGAGCTGCTGGTAAAGCTGAACCGCGAAAGGGGAAAGACCATTTTCGTTTCCAGCCACCTGCTCACCGAGGTGGAAAAGACCTGTACGCATATTGGCATCATCCATCACGGTGTCATGAGATACAACGGAACACTTGCTGAAATGAAGGCTTCGGCCTACCAGTCGGCGCAGGTGATCTTCCGCATACCGCAGGCCAACAGCTGGCTGGAGCAAATAGAGAACCGATATCCGGCTGTCAAGCACCAGGGCGCGGACGAGATCATCCTGCCCGCCAACTCCAGGGAAGAAGTTTCGCAGATCAACCGCGAGCTGGTGGAGATGAACGTGCCAGTGGCCGGCATTCAGCTGCATGGTGGACTGGAAGAATGGTTCATGCATATCATTGATCAAGACAAAGACAAGCAAATCGTATGAGAATTTTTTTCGCTACTCACAATAAGGCGCTGAAAGCAGAAGCGCAAAAACTTCGTCACTCGGGCATGGTATGGCTATGCCTCGGTGCAGCCGCCTTCATTCCCATCCTTATGACCATCATAGGATTCAATATGCCCTGGGATTCGCCCGTCGACGAACGGTGGAACAAAGTGATCGAAAACAACCTGCAGGCATTCACAGGGTTCTTCTTTCCCTTGTTCGTAGTGATCATGATGGTGCGACTGGTTTACCTGGAACACCGCTCGGATACATGGAAACTGGTGGAAACACAGCCTGTTTCAAAAGCCGCGATCTATTTTGCCAAGTGGGAGATCGCCGTGCTCATTTCGCTTGCCACACTCCTGGCTCTCATCATTTTCGGCGTCATCGGCGGTTACATCCTGCAGTGGGGAAAGCCTTCGCTGAAATTGGACCAGTCCTCTGTTGACTGGGGAAGGATAGCAAGGATCGTCAGCCGCTATTGGGTGGCCAGCCTGGGAATTATCTCCATACAATATTTTCTCAGCCTGCTGATGAAAAGCTTTGCATGGCCTATGAGCATAGGACTCATTGCCATCATCGCCGGATCCATTTTCACAGGTTTTGGGGTACTGAACTGGTGGCCCTGGGCCGCGACCATGTACACCACACAATCTTATGACGGAAGCATCAGCGGCCAGTATTTCATGGCCCATGAAAAGATCAGCCTGCTTTGGTCGGCGCTTTTTCTTTGGTTGGGCTATCAGCTGTACCGGAGAAAAACTTTCGCCATGGCCTTCTTCAGGCCGGTCTCCAATCTTTTCCTGGCCCTGGCAGCTATCGGCGTATTGGCGCTCATCATTTGGACGGTGAACAAACCCATTCAATTGTCCCGTTACGAGGCTACGGTCATCGCTGGTGAGCTGGAGACCACGACACCGGTCAGCCAGATCACGCTGCTGCGACCGCCACTGATGGATACCGTGCTCAACATCCCTGTAAAGGACAAACAGTTTCATGCACGAGTGAACACGGCATTACCTGCAGGCATGTATTATCTCCGCGCCGGCAACAACCGCGTGGAAATATTTATGGGCGATAAAGACAGCGTATATGTGAACTGGAAGATCGAGGAAAAGGGATCGGATGTTAAGATCGCGGGCACGCGGCTGGCCGAAAATGCCTACCTCAAACAAGCGGGTGGCGGCGACCTGTCTTACCTGGTAGAAGGCGCCTACAGGCAAACGCCCCCGGAGTTCGCGAGGTCTGTGATGTCAGAATGGAAAGATGGCGTGGACAGGATGACAAAATTCAAGACCGTAGACCGCATTCGTCCAGCTGAAGATTTCATCGCCCTTCAGAAAAAATTACTGAGCATGCGACTGCTCTCTATTGTGAATGTGGAGTATCCCAAGGTGCATGCGGCTTACTACCCCAATGAAGATTTAAAATATCCTAAGAGTCTCGACAAGCTGAAGGCCGATGGTGGTCTCAATGCGCCGGAGCTGGCTTCCTTCGCGAATTACAGAGGCTATGTAAGAAGCGCGGCACGCCAGCAGGCGGGCGCCAATGACAGCATCTACTTCAATGTCATCCGTGATTCTGTAAATGATCCGTACACAAGAGACGTGATCTTGTATGAGGCTGCTCAGGAAACCATTTTCAGGATGAAGGACAGTCTTCACCGCAACCAAACGATGGCAAGGATACTTGGCGAAGTGCGCGATGAAAAAATGAGAGTAAAGCTCCTGGAGGCCAACGAGCGGGCCAACAACCTGCAGCGCGGGAAAAAGGCTTTTGACTTCCAGGCCGTATCCCTCAATGGCAAAGACATGCGCCTGAGCAGCCTGGCAGGGAAATATGTAGTGCTGGATTTCTGGGCCACCTGGTGCGTTCCCTGCAAAAAAGAAACGCCTTATTTCGAAGAATACGCACAGCGCTACACCAGCGAACAGATCGCCTTTGTTTCCCTGTCGGTAGACGAAGACAAGCAGGCATGGCGGTTCGATGCGAACTATAAAAGGAATAAGAGAGTATTGCAGTTGCTGGCAAAAGATGAGAACGGAAAAATGTCTGAGGCCTTTGCGCTCAATACGATACCGCGGTTCATGCTGATCGATCCCAAGGGAAACATACTCAACGCGCAGATGCCTGCGGCATCGGATCCGGAATTTGAATCTATCTTGCAGAAGGAGATACCCTCCTTAAGCAGGTTTCAATGATCAGCGAATTGATTGAGAGTTTTGTAACGGGCATGCGGCAGACCACGGTGCTGGAATACATCGCCGTGGTCTCCGGCATTATTTCGGTCTGGTTCTCCAAAAAAGAAAACATCCTCGTCTACCCGGTGGGGCTGGTGAACACCGTCATCTACGTTTACCTCAGCTTCAAATACCATCTTCTTGGCGAGGCCAGCGTGAATTTTTATTACACGGTTATGAGCATCTATGGCTGGCTGCTCTGGTCGCGCAAGGACGTGAGCAACCGGAAGGTGCTGCGCATTACGCGTTCGGGCCAAAAAGAATGGATGGACCAGGTCCTGTTCTTCCTGCTATTCTATGCAGGCATCTACCTGGCACTTACTTATTTAAAAACAGTTTTTGCCGAAGGCGCGATCCCCTGGGCAGATGCATTCGCCAGCGCCACAGCATTCACCGGCATGTGGCTGATGGCCAGGAAAAAACTGGAAAGCTGGTACTGGTGGGTCGCAACCAACATTGCTTCCATTCCACTCTATTTTGTAAAGGGGCTGGTATTTACCAGCGTGTACTATCTTGTATTACTCGTGCTTGCCTTCTTTGGACTGAAGGACTGGAAGGCAAGACTAAAACCCGGCGCATGAAAAAAGTGGTGGTCCTGGGACCTGAATCAACAGGAAAAAGCACACTCTGCGAACAGCTGTCTTCGCATTACGATACTATTTTCTGTCCCGAATTTGCGCGCGAATTCCTGGCGGGAAAAACAGGCAAGTACAACTACGGCGACCTGCTGGACATAGCCAAAGGCCAGATCTACCTGGAGGACAAATTGCTTGCCGATGCCCGCAATGGTCTTTATTTTATCGATACCGATATGTATGTCATGAAGATCTGGTGCGAAGTGGCCTTTCATAATTGCCACAATTGGATCCTTCGCCAGATCGCGGAAAGGAAATACGATCTTTTCCTGCTCTGTGACGTGGACCTGCCCTGGGTGCCTGATGAATTGCGCGAGTACCCGGAGCTGAAAGTGAGGCAGCGGATTTTCAAGATGTATGAGGATGTGCTGCAAAACGCCGGCAGCCAGTGGGTCACCATCTCCGGCACCTTCTCGGAAAGATTCGACCTTGCCGTTGCACATATAGATGCGCTGCGGGAACGGTAGGTGTTCCTTTCTTTGACACGAGGTCGCCACAATAACTATTCGTTTACTTTTTTTTCGGTTTGGGTTTCTCCGCACCGATCACGTCCTGCACATCGGGATCGCCTGCGAGGTTGCGCATTTGCCGCTGCACCCAGGCGCTGCGCGCAGTGATATATCGCGAAGGGGGACGAACGATATATTTTTTTGGATTCGGAAGCGCCGCACTGATCATGGCCGCCTCTTTGGCCGTGAGTTGGGAAGCAGGCTTGTTGAAGTAAGTTCTCGAAGCCGCTTCCACGCCATAAACGCCGCGGCCCATTTCTATTACATTCAAGTAGACCTCCAGTATTCTCTTCTTACCCCAGATCCACTCGATCATTTTGGTAAAATAGATCTCGAGGCCCTTACGGAACCAGCTGCGCCCCTGCCAGAGAAAAACATTTTTTGCGGTTTGCTGGCTGATGGTGCTGGCGCCGCGCAGCCTGTTGGGTTTTTTCTTGTTGTATTCTGTTGCCTTGCGGATATTCTTCCAGTCGAAACCTCCATGATCGGGAAAGATCTGGTCTTCGGAAGAGATCACGGCCAGCTTCATGTGGCGGGAAATTTCGGAGGCGGATACATAATCTCTTTTCAGTCCGTCACCCCCGAGCCAGCTTTGCAGTTGCGTGATAGTGATGGGCGGATCCACCCATCGAAGCAATACAATGTAAAACAACTGGAGCAAGAAGAGAAAGAGAAAGATCTTCTTTACCAGGCCCCAGAACCCACCCTTCTTTTTTTTCTTACTCATGCCTGCGGCAGTTTGTCGCTAAAAAATATGAGCCCCGCTAAAAGTGCCAGTCCAAATCCGATCAGGATGATGCCGTTGAGCCTGTTCACCAGCTGGATGTTCTTCAGGGTCAGTTTCTTCCTGATCCTGTTGGCAAGAAATACCTTGGCGATATCAGCCACCAGTACCAGCACGAGGGCAATGGAGAACACCAGGAAGCGGTTGTTGATCGTTTCATCAGCAAAGGCCGTAGAGGTGGTGAGCCAGAAAATGATGATGGCCGGATTGAGGATGTTCATGAAATAGCCGCTGAGGAAAAGCTTTACATAGTCGCGCTTACGAAAGACCAGTAGCTGCTTGCCTTCTTCATTCACTTTCACTTTCTTGAAGAAAAGGAAATAAATGCCCACGGAGATCAGGAAGGTGCTTCCAACAATGCCGATCAATTCCCGGCGGGTACTGAACATGGTAAACAGCTCGGTGAAGAAGTTGCTGGCCACAGCCAGGGACACGTCGCTTAGAGAAACGCCGATCACAAAGGCCAGTCCGCCCTTGATGCCGTTATTAATGCTTTGCTTAATAATGGAAAATAAAATCGGCCCCACCGCAATGCTCAGTAACAGCCCAAGTGTGATTCCTTTTGCCAGCGCTTCTACCATATTCAGGGGGTTGAAGTTACCGGTTAATCAACAATTCTTAACTCCAACTACCTCCCGAATCCCATCCGCCGGAATCCCAACCTCCCGAATCGCCGCTGCTGTCTGTTGAATCTGTGCTTGTATCGTCGCCCTGGCTCTCGGACTGCATGTCCGATGCGCCTTCTTCTGAAGTGTCGGAAATAATTAATTCCGATGTGTATCCGGGCTCTTTTGGCTCCGGAGTGAATGATGGTGTTGTGGTGATATCCCCCGAAACCAGGTTTCCCGTGCCTGCATGTATGGATGAGCCGCTGTCGGGCGCCGGCGCGGGAGCTCCCGTTTCTTTTCCTTTGAAGAACCTGCTGAAAAAATCAAAAAGGCCCATAGCTATGCGTTGAGGAATTTATTCCAGTCGTCCAGCATCTTGCCCTTCATCACGCGCGGGAATTTGTGCTGGCTTCCCAGCTTCCCCTTGCTCTCCATGAATTGAAGAAAGGTTTCTTCCGGCAGCACTTCAATGAAGACCTCTTTCAGCGCACTCCCTCTTTCCACGGCATAATCGTCGTTGAGCTGGCAAAGATGATGATCGATCCTCCTGACCAGATCATCGGGGTCCACCTTGTCATTGCAGGCCACGTACCATTTATGTGCAAACAGGTTTCCGTGCGGAAAGCCCACAACGGTGAATTCGGGAATGGAGATATTGAGCTCGGTGCTTACTTTTTCTATAGCATGGTTCATATTGTCTACGCTCAGGTGCTCTCCCACCAGGCTGAGAAAATGCTTGGTGCGGCCTGTGATCACCACCTCGTGCCTTTCCAGATCAATGAAGCGGATGGTGTCACCTATCAGGTATCTCCAGGAGCCTGCATTGGTGCTCATGAGCAGGGCATAGTCCTTTCCTTCCTCCACTTCGTTGATGAGCAGGGCTTCCGGGTTTTCCACCAGGTTGCCGTCACTGTCGAAGTTGCGGTCGTTGAAAGGCACGAACTCCATGAATATGTTGTTGTTCAATATCAGCTTGAGTCCTTTTGCATGCTCCCTGTCCTTGAAGGCAATGAAGCCTTCACTCGACAAATAGTTCTCGATGTACACGATGGGCTTGGCCAGTAATTTTTCAAAACCTTTTTTGTAGGGTTCAAAGGCCACGCCTCCATGTACAAAGAAGCCGAAGTTGGGCCAGATCTCGTGGATGGTCTTTACCTTATAATGATCGATGATCATTTCCATGCACATCTGGCACCAGGCAGGCACGCCCACGATATAGCCAATGTCCCATTCTGGCGCCTTCTCCACGATCTCGTGCAGCTTTTGATTCCAATCGCGGATAGCTGCAATGCGGCCACCCGGCTTGTAAAAGGTCTGGAACCAGAAAGGCTTGTTCTTCATCAGTATCCCGCTCAGGTCGCCTGCATACCAGCCGGCCTTCCCTTTCTGCAGGTCGGTGGCGCCGCCCAGCATGAGAAAACCTTTGGTGACCGCATTGCGGGGAAGGTGTTCGTAGTTCATGAGGGAGAGCAGCTGCCTGAAATAGTTGATCCGGTTGCTTCGGAGGATCTCTTTGGTAACCGGTATGTATTTACTCGCCGCCTCCGAAGTGCCGGAGCTGAGCGCATAATATTTGATCTTGCCTGGCCAGGTCACATCGGGTACGCCATCCAGCGTTCTTTTCCACCAACGTTCATAGATCCGGGAATAGTCGTGCACAGGCACGTGTTCCTGGAAAGAGCGGGCAAGGTCCTTGCTGAACAGGATGTCGTCAAAACGGTAATACTGGCCGAACTCGGTGAACTGAGCCCTCTTCAACAGCTTCTTCAATACCTTGGCCTGCTGCCTGCTTGCGTCATTCTCAGGAAGCCTCAAGGCCGTAGCTATCGCCTTTGGTATTTTAAAATCCAGGATACCCGCCATTCTCTCAATACTGTTGTTTGATCACTAAAGTTAGAGTTTCGTTCTTTATTCGCCCCCGAGGAAGCGAAACTGTTTAAAGATGAGTTTGATGTCGTACAAAGGATCATACTCCAGCGCATACCATTTGTCGATCGCATAAAGACTTTCGTCAGGCAAGGCAGCATTCGCTTCTTCCGTTAACCCATTGCATGCGATCACTCCTTTGCGCAGCGGAGGCAGCGCCCTTCCTGGCGATGCATAACCGATCCAGGTATTTTTTCCGCCGGCCACCCTGAAACAATTTTTCAAAAAATTCAAGGGAGCCCTTGTGAATACTGCCAGGGGAAAAAGCAAAATGAACAGTACTGCCGATGCCGCATCGATCAATCGCTTTACTCTCCTGTAGTTCGCCTGCCCCAAGTTGAAAGGCAAACTGCTGCCAATCACCTCGCCGCTGGTACCGCTGGAGTCGCTGCCCACGATGCTTTCGCTGCCTGCGGCATGGAATCGAACACGTAATGACCGCCTGCGTTCCTGTATGAATCGAATCACCCAGGCATAAGAAAAGCTTCCGAGGCAGATGACGAGTTCTTTTGCATAAAGTGCCGCTGATATCCTGTCGATCTCCGCCAGCGGCGCCAGGGCATTTTCCTCCTTTCCGGGCGAGAGCCTGCCGATGACCGATTCTTTTCTTCCCGTCTTTTCTAAAAGTTCGGCGGCTTCCTTAAACTCTGATTCCGTTCCCGCGATGAGCACAGATGCGTGTCCATTTTCCTCGACGGATGGCCAGAGCAACTCTACCCTCAGCATGATCCATCGAACCAGGGAGATGAGCAGGAAGGCGACCAGGGCGCCAAAGCTGAGAATGCCTCTAGAAAACCTGTAAGCCTCCGGCAGCAAGGCGTAGATCGCCAGCACAACCAGCGTAGCGATCAGGGTAGACCTGATCAGGTCTTTGTGTCTGTAATATCTATTGTACAAGCCTGCATAATAAGCGGTGACCAGGTACATCAGGGTGAAAGAAGGAAAGGCCAGCCATAAAAGTCTTTCATCATACACCACATCCGGGCGGATATAGTTCACCCAAATTTCTTTCACCAGCCAGAAAGAAAGCAGGATCGCCAGCGCATCGATGAAGGGAAGGCCAATGAAGCGGATGAATTTGGCCAGTGCAGCCACCGCCGCGCGCACCAGGATGGCAAATTGAATGGAATAATGAAAAATGCCGGCGCGCGCACCGCCATAATGCTTTTTCACAAAAATGCTCATGGCGCTGTAGAACATCCGCACATAGTTCAGGCTGCCCCGCTTGGTACTCTCGCCTTTGAAGTGAATGATCTCGGTCTGCGCCGTATAATAGTTTTTGTATCCGGCTTTCTGTATCCGGTAGCTAAGATCTACATCCTCGCCGTACATGAAAAAGGTCTCGTCAAAATACCCTACCTGCTGCAGTACATCCTTCCTCACCATCATGAAAGCGCCGGCCAGCACATCCACCTCGTGATCCTGGCGCGGATCGAGGTGGCCGAGGTGATAGCGGCTGAACAGGGAAGAGGAGGGGAAAAGGGAAGAAAGCCCCGCCAGCTTATACATGGACGTAAGCGGCGAAGGGAAGGAGCGCTTGGACTCCTTGAGGAACCTGCCCGAGCCATCCACCATTCTCACCCCCAGGGCGCCCGCGCCCGGGTGCTCCTGGAAGAACCGGGCACATATGGCCAGGCTGTCTTCCGCCACCAACGTGTCGGGATTGAGAAAAAGCACCAGCTCGCCACTGGCCATGGCAGCCCCCTGGTTGCAGGCCCGGGCAAAGCCTGTGTTAGAGCTGTTCCGGACGAACCTCACCTCCGGGAACCTGGGCACGAGGTAATCCAGGCTCCCATCGGTTGAATCATTGTCTATAACGATCACTTCGGGTGCCGGCATGCCTGCAGAGCGGCGCAGGGAATAAAGGCATTGTTCCAGGAAGTATTTTACGTTATAGTTTATTATGATGATCGAGATGGTCAAATGGGAGCTTTGAAGGCGGACAAACCTAAGAAAGAATGATGAAGATAAACAGGACAAGGCAACGGCGCATGGGGTTAAGGTTTATTTTTGCTCATGCTCAAAAACACCCTATTGGAAGCTGTGAAGTCCGCCGGGCAAGTGCTCTCGCGGTTCATGGACACCGAGTATTTGGTTTCGAATAAAGAAGGGATCAACAACCTGGTGACAGAGGCTGACCATGCTTCCGAGAAGGTGATCATCGAAATCATCAGCAGGAATTTCCCCGGCCACCACATCCTGAGCGAGGAATGCGGGGACATTGTGCAGGACTCCGAATACAAATGGATCATCGACCCTATCGACGGCACGGTGAATTTTGCGCACGGCATTCCCATTTGCTGTGTGTCGATCGGCATTGAAAAAGACGGGAAAATGGTAATGGGCGCCATTTACAACCCTTTTATGCGTGAGCTTTTTTTCGCGGAAAGGGGAAAGGGCGCGGTGCTCAATGACAAGCCCATTGCGGTGAGCCGCAAGGAAAAAGTGGAGAACGCCTGCCTGGTGACCGGCTTTCCCTACACCTATCTCGACGAGCCCAACGGGCCCCTGGAGGTCTTTCAGCGGTTTATCCGGAAGGGTATCCCGGTGAGAAGGCTGGGTTCGGCCGCCATTGACCTGGCCTGGGTGGCATGCGGACGCTTTGATGGTTTTTACGAGCACAAGCTGCAGGCATGGGACAGCGCAGCCGGTTTTATCCTGGTGGAAGAAGCGGGCGGCAAGGTGACCAACCTGCAGGGAGAGACCTATTCTCCCTACCAGCCAGGCATCATTGCCACCAATGGCATCCTGCACAACGACATACTGAACTGGATACACCCGGACAATGCAGCAATAAATCAACTATGAGCGAGCGTACAGAAATAGCAGACCTTGGAGAGTTTGGACTGATAGATCACTTGACAAAAAATATCGAGATCCGGAATGCCAGCACCATCTTGCCCGCCGGCGATGATGCGGCCGTGCTCGATCATTTCGGCAAGCAGATCGTGGTCACCAAGGACCTCCTGATCGAAGGGGTTCATTTCGACCTGATGTATACGCCCCTCAGGCACCTGGGCTATAAGACCGTGGTGGTGAATGTGAGCGATGTGTACGCGATGAACGCCACGCCCACGCAGATCCTCATCGGACTCGGCGTGAGTAACCGCTTCAGCGTGGAGGCGCTCGACGAGTTTTACGAAGGCGTGCTGGCTGCCTGTGAATACTATGATGTGGACCTTGTGGGTGGCGACACCAGCACTTCCAACAAAGGGTTTATCATTTCCTGTACGGCCATCGGCGAGGTTTCGCCTGATATGTTCGTCAAAAGAAGTGGCGCAAAAAAGGGTGACCTGCTTTGTGTAACGGGCGACCTCGGCGGCGCCTTTTTAGGGCTTACCCTGCTGGAAAGAGAAAAACAGATCTATATGGAAAGCCCGCAGGTGCAGCCGGACCTGGAAGGCGAAAAATATATTGTCGGGCGACTGCTGAAGCCCGAGGCACGGAAGGACATCATTGAATTCTTCGAAGAGGCGGGCATCAGGCCCAGCGCCATGATCGATATCAGCGACGGGCTCAGTTCTGAGATCCTGCACATCTGCAAACAAAGCAGCGTAGGCTGTGTGCTCTACGAAGAAAAGATACCGATAGCCGAGGACGCGCGAATGGCGGCTTTCAAATTCAAGCTGGATCCCACAGCCTGTGCGCTGAGCGGGGGTGAGGATTATGAATTGTTGTTCACCATCTCCCAGGACGACTATGATAAGGTAAGCCATCATCCCTCCATCTCTGTTGTCGGCTACATCACAGATGAAGAAGCGGGCACACACATTATGACCAAGGGCGGCAATAAACATCCCATAACGGCCCAGGGCTGGAACGCCTTCAAATGACCCTTCCTGCTATGAAAAACCTGCTTCCCGTTCTCTTACTCGTTATTCTAGGCAGTTGCTCTACCATCAAGCGGCCCAACGCTTATACGCGTTACCCCGCCCAAAAGCTCTATGCCGATTTCGATCTCTTTCGCGCCATCATGGAAGACTCGCACCCGGGACTGTACTGGTACACTTCCCGCGACAGCATGGATCATTATTTTCAGCAAAGCCGCTCCATGATCCGCGATTCCATGACCCTGCCGGAATTCAGGCTGGTCATGAACTACGTGATCTCGCGCATCGGCTGCGGGCATACTACCAGCAGGCTGCCTGCCCGCTTCTCATCCGAGCGTGACAGCTCGCCGGTATTTCCATTGCAGATCAAGACCTGGGCCGATACTACGGTCATCACCCAGAACATCAGCCGGCGGGATTCGATTGTGCGCCGGGGTTATTTACTGAACAGCATAGACGGAAGAAGCATGGCCGAGATCAGGGATACCCTGTTCCGCTTTCTCTCCACAGATGGCTACAACCTGACGCACAAATACCAAACGGTCAGCAACCGCAATGTGTTTGGCTCGCTCTATACTTCGGTGTTTGGCAACAAGAAAGAATACCGCATCGGCTACACGGATACGCTGGGCCAGCGGCACGAGACCATTCTCCATGCCTACATTCCTCCCCCGGATACCGGCAAAAGACAGCCGGCGCAGCCTTCAGTAAGCCGGCGCGAGCGCAAAAAGCGTGAGCTGGAGAACATGCGCAGTTTCACTATAGACACGGCGCTGAATACCGGCGTGATGGACCTGAACTCATTCACCAAGAACGCCAAACTCAGGAGCTTTTTCAAAAGCAGCTTTAAGACCATGCGCAAGAATGGCGTAACCCACCTGGTGATCGACATGAGAAGCAATGGAGGCGGCACGGTCACTTATTCCAACCTGCTCACGCGATACCTGATCGATCATCCTTTCAAGATCGCCGACTCGCTCTATGCCATCAAGCGGTACAGCCGCTATCGCGACTACCAGCAGGCCTCTTTCCTGAATACGCTTTTTCTCATTTTTATGACAAGGAAGGGAGAGGATGGAAATTATCATTTCCGCTATTTCGAAAAAAAGAGATTCGATCCCAAGAAAAAAAATCATTTCAACGGTGAGGTCTATTTATTGAGCGGGGGCAATACTTTTTCGGCAGCCACCCTTGTGATGCACTCGCTGAAGGGACAGGAGAATGTGACCATTGTAGGAGAAGAGACGGGCGGTGGCCAGTACGGCAACAACGCCTGGCTGATCCCGGATGTGACGCTGCCCAATACCAACATGCGTTTCCGGCTTCCTTTATTCAGGCTGGTGATCGACAAAAATGCGGCAAAGGGTTATGGGGTACAGCCCGAAGTAGAAGTGTTACCCACCGCGGACGCGATCCGAAGGAGCCGTGATTTCAAAATGGACGTGGTGAGAGAGATCATCAGGCAACAGCTCAGGACGGTTCGGTAATGATCATGAAGTCATCGGCGTCCGCCCTGAAGGGAAGTTTTTCCCGGATCGAGTTGAGGTGATCCTTATCGAGAGTGATGGTAAATACATCTTCTTCGTCGCTTTTTTCATACAGCGTTTCGCCCAGCGGGCCAATGACTGCGCTGTCCCCGGAATACACGATCTCCTTCCCATCGCTGCCCACCCGGTTCACACCTATCACGTAGCACTGGTTTTCGATGGCTCTTGCCCTGAGTAAGGTTTTCCAGGCCAGGTTCCTGCGCTCCGGCCAGTTGGCCACGTACACCAGCACATCGTATTCAAAGCCATCAGTGCGTGGCGATTGCCGGCTCCATACCGGGAAGCGGAGGTCGTAACAAACCAACAGGTTCACCTTCCAGCCGTTCACAGAAGCAATGCATCTTTCATTGCCCGCTGTATAATGCTTGTCTTCCTCCGCGTAGGCGAATAAATGGCGCTTGTCGTAATAACCACACTGCCCGTTGGGCAGCATCCAGATCATGCGATTGAAATATTTTCCCTGGTCCTCTATCATGAGGCTGCCCGCGAGGATAATGCGTTTCTCCGCCCCAATGGCCTTCATCCATTCTACGGTGGGGCCGTCCATGGGTTCGGCTAATTCCTGCGGACGCATGCTAAACCCCGTGCTGAACATTTCCGGCAGCAACACCACCTGCGTGGATTGAATGCTGCGGATCTTTTGCTCAAACATCCTCCGGTTGGCCTCGGGATCTTCCCAGGCCAGGTGCGACTGGATGAGGGTGAAGCTGACAGTAGACATGATGCAATTTAAGTTTTGCGACGCGAAGGCCGGGCTGCTTTCTTTGCGGGCTGCAATTCATTGATCGCCGGGATCACCAAGGCGGGCTCAAAGCCTTTGCCCATCATATAGTCCAGCGTCTTTTTTTTCTTCATTTGGAAAGTCTCCCCCGCCAGGGTGGCCATCTTCTTTTTTACCAGCTTAACGATCGTTAAGGCATAATCATCATTGGGTATTTCTTTCAGTGCTTTCTTTATGCAGTATTCACTAACGCCTTTTGCCTGCAGGGCCTGCACGATCTTGCGGCGCCCCCATTGCTTCATACGAAATTTGCCACCTGCATATTGCATGGCAAACCTTTCTTCATTCAGGTACCCGCCCTCAATAAGGTCGGCCACCACCTGCGCATGTTCGGACCTGCTCACCTTCAACTCGTAGAGCTTGTCTTCCACTTCCCGGTGGCAACGCTCCTGGTAAGCGCAATAATGTTTGAGTTTTTGAAATGCCTGGTCCTTGAGCACCGCGTAAAATTAAAGATTCTGTGGGTTAGACCTCCTCCAACAATTCCCTGCACCCAAATTCCTTTTCCAGCAACTGGTCGTAATAGTCCGCTTTTTGAAAAAGCTCGCGGAACATCTCGATCCCATTTTCCTTGGTCATGTCCAGGTCGTACATGATGCAGGAAAGCACGATGCTTTGCTTGAGGCAGCTTAACACCAGGCTATCGAGCTTGTAGTTTTCATCCAGCAGGAATTTGTACAGGGGTTTGATCTGCGAGGTCTCCGCCGGCAGTGTACAGAGGTAGGCATCCCCTGCCACGAAATAATTATCGGGATTGTAGTTGATCTTGATCTTGGCCGCGCCTTCTTTTACCGTCCAGTTGTTGTGCCCGTCACGCGCCAGCTTCACGTCCTTGCCCAGCTCGCCGAGTATCTCCTCCACGATCTTGGCCACACCGGCCGGTTTGCTTTCTTTTTCAGGCAGCTTAGGGAGTTTCACTTCGGTACCGCAGAAAGGGCAATACTTGGTGGAATCGATGTTCGAAGGAAAAACCAGCGTGTCGCAGCTATGGCAGCGCGTGGAAGGCTCCCCGCGGTGGGGCATATACAGCTCCAGCGCTTCGCGTAAATAAGATGACGGTAATGCGAAACCGAGATTGTCGCCGCCGCGAATGATAAAAGAGTTGATGCCGATGATCTCGCCATTCTTATTGACCAATGGCCCGCCGCTGTTGCCCGGATTGATGGCCGCATCGATCTGTATGTACTTGATGCCTTCACGGATCCTGTCCACTTTAGAGATCACTCCCTGTGTAGCCGTATAGTTCAGTCCGTAAGGATGACCGATGGCCACCACCACGTCGCCGTCCTTCATTTCCTCGTACCTGCCGATCTTCACCTCGGGCAGCTGCAGGCCTACCGGTGGTTCCAGGAAGGCGAGGTCGTGTTTTTTATCGGTATACCAAACCCTGGCCAGCCTTCTTTCGAAAAACCTGCCCGCAATGGTTACCTCCGCCTGCTTGGCCACCACGTGTTCGTTGGTGACTACCAGGTCGAATTCTTTTACATAAAAGCCGGTACCCGTGCTGGCCTGCGTAGCGATCTGAATGATCGCCGGCCTGTACAATTCTATGATCTGCTGGGTATCCACTTATTTAGTTTCGAGGTTTAAATATTCGATCTCATTGGTGAAAGTTTGATTGAACACCATGAGGTTATCAAATTTCAAATTCTCCGTTTTCATTTTCAGCTCCGGGTATTTCGGCTGCCAGGCTTCCTGGATCTTCTGGATGGTTTGAATGATCTCTTCTTTTTTGAACTCTTTCTTTTGCTTGTCGTAAAAGAATGTTTTAAAGCCCAGTTCGCCAAAAAAATCCGGGTAGTTCACCATCATAAAAAGCTGGAAAAGCTCCGTAACCGGCCGCGGCAAACTATAGGAATACTGGCAATAGGCAATTCCGTATTCACTGATCTGCGCGGCTATTTCCGGGTGCTTGTTCTCCCGGTACCAGGCCAGGTTTTGATTGGCGTTATAAATAGCGTCCGCAATGGTCTTGTGATTTTGCGGCGACACAATGGAGAAGGTGTGTCTCGACCGGAAGAGGTTAGGAAAGATCTCTTCACGGCTTCTGGACTGCAGCTTCACGAACTCCTCGATCATCTCCGCGTTTTTTTCGGGAACAGACTTCTCTTCTTTCTTGAAGTAAATGTCCACGATCCTTTCTATGTCCAGCAAAAGGCTTCCTTCGGGCACCAGCAGGAAATCGAGCCGGTAGGCCAGGGCCAGCAACAGGTAGGCGATGCCGCCGGAATATTTGTCTGCGTCTACGGAAGAGATCAAAGCCAGCGTGTCGGCTATCCACTGCTGCATGTATTTGAACTTCACTTCTTTTTCTTCCTGGGGGATGTCCATGATGTGGTCGGTATCCACCGGGAGTAGGGTTGTGAAGTCCTGTATCAAAAGGTCGTCCTGCTTGTCGGCCTTGGTAGAAAGCTCTTTGAGCGCATAATATAGCTTGCTGGGATTGGCAGTCTGAATATCGCTGTCGAACATCATACAGAGCTTGTCGCCATGAATGGCAAACCGGCTGTAATACAAGGTGAAGTTCATTTCCAGCAGCCGCCTCATCACGGGTACGCTGGGCTGGGGCATGGTGGCCAGCGCTACCTCGGCCTCCAGCATTTCTTCATTGTAAAATCCGCGGATGATCTTGGAGCCCTGGTAAAAGCTAAAAGTGCCCTTGCCCTCGATCTGCTCATGGTCTACGTTGCCGGCGTCCTCGTCGCGCAGGTAATCGAAGAAAGCGGCTATGCTCCTGTGGTATTTTTTTTCTTTGAACAGCGCGTCGGCCTCATTCCAGCGCTCCACTTTTTCCACCGGCTTGTTGTTATCGGAATACCTGCCGAACTGAATAGGCGGCCAACCATCCTCCCCGTCTTTTTTTCTTGTCCAGCTAAAAAAGGTTGACAGCATAATTCCGATCTTTAGTACAAATATTCAAACAAAAAGCCTTTGCATATGTCATGGGCCGGTTACATCCCCTTTCAAAGCAGCAGTATGGCTTCAAAATGCGGACCACAAGAGCCGGGAGGATGAGCTTGCAGCCCTTGTTTTTAGTTTTTCACACCACTCCAACTATATACGGCTGTGTTTCAAAAATGATTAGTTTCGCCCAGGACCAATACTGCCTACGATGAAATTTATTGTTTCTTCTTCTCAATTACTGAAACAACTGCAGCATATCAACGGGGTGATCAACGCCAACACTGTTTTGCCTATCCTTGAGGATTTTTTATTCGAGGTGGAAAAGAACCAGCTGACGGTGGTGGCAACCGACCTGGAAACGGTGATGCGGGTGCGGCTGGACATAGAAGCCAAAGACAGCGGTAAGGTCTGTATCCCTGCCAGGATCCTCATGGATTCGCTAAAGAACATTCCCGACCAACCGCTGAGCTTCAATATCGACAAGAATTTCGCCATCGAGATCACCAGTGATAATGGTAAGTACAAGGTGATGGGAGAGAACCCGGATAATTTTCCAAAAGAGCCGGGCGCGGACGATACCACCTCCTTCACTATGCCTTCCTCGGCCCTGGTGACCGCCATCAACAAGACGCTCTTTGCCGTGAGCAACGACGATCTGCGTCCCGCTATGACAGGTGTTTATTTTGAGCTGAACAAGGACTCCCTGCAGTTTGTGGCTACAGACGCGCACAGGCTGGTAAGGTACAAGCGGACCGACGTCAACTGCCCCAGGCAGGAGTCGTTCATTGTTCCCCGTAAGCCGCTGAACCTGCTGAAATCTGCGCTGCCCGATAATGAGGACGAGATCACGATCAATTACAACAGCAATCATCTATTTGTAAAGCACGGTACTACCCAGCTGAGCTGTCGACTCATCGACGCCAGGTTCCCGGATTACAAAGTGGTGATCCCTACCGACAACCCTTACAAACTCACCGTGAACAAGTCGCTTTTCCAAAGCGCACTCAGAAGGGTGAGCGTATTCAGTAATAAAAGCACCAACCAGGTGGCGCTCAATATCAGCGGCAGTGAGCTGCAGCTGGCGGCCCAGGATATCGACTTTTCTTTCGAGGGTACCGAGCGCATGAAGTGCCAGTACGACGGCGAGGACCTGACGATAGCCTTCAACGCCCGCTTTCTTATAGAGATGCTGAATGCGGCGGAGGGCGAAGAGGTTAGGATCGAGCTGGCTACACCTACCAAGGCCGGCATCTTAAGGCCTACGGAATCTGCGCCGGAAGAAGACCTGCTGATGCTGGTGATGCCATTGATGCTAAATCAATAAAAACTTTCGAACTTTATCATAGAAAGCTGCCTTGTGCAGCTTTTTTTAAACGGTTCCAATATGGAGTTTGTCACCATCGCTGTCTTTGACAATTATATCGATGCCCATATCGCGATGGGGCAGCTCGAGGAATCTGGCGTGCATTGCTGGCTCAAGGACGAAACTACGCTGGACCTGATCCCCATGTGGAACCAAGCCCTCGGCGGCATCAAGCTGATGGTGGCGGAAGAAGACCTGGAAGACGCAAAAACCCTTCTTGGCCAATACAACAGCTCCCGGCAAAAATTGGTTTGTCCAGCCTGCGGCAGCAAGAACGTTCAATTGGTATCTACGCCCCGAAAAGCCTCCAACTGGCTTTTTGCCCTGCTGGGATCGGTCCCTGCCGAAAAGGTCTATCACTGCTTCGACTGTGGTCACGAAACCGAAGTCCCTACCATGAGCCCGGACTAGTGGGAGTTATGGCATTTGAGTAACTTGCGATAGCTATGTGGGAGTCATTCATCAACCATTTTTCAACCCTGGAACAAAGGCCGCTCGAAAGAATGGCCATTTTGGTGGGCGCCCTGCTTTTTTTCTGGATCATAGAAGGGTCCATCCCGCTTTTCAGCCTGCGGTACAAGAAAAACAAGATCCGCCACGCCTCGGTAAATTTTGCTTTCACCATTCAGCACCTGGTCATACACACCCTGCTGGCTGTGGTGATCGTGATGATCTCCGACTGGTGCAGGGCCAATGGTTTTGGGCTCGTGTACTGGCTGAATGCTGGAATAGCCGGCACGATCATCATTTCATTTTTAGTGCTTGATCTTTTTGGCGGCTGGATGGTCCACATCACAGAGCACAAGTTGCGCCTGCTTTGGCGATTTCACGTAGTGCACCATGCCGACAATAACGTAGATGTAACTACAGGCCTCCGCCATCACCCGGTAGAAAGTGTGCTGCGCGGACTTTTCTTCTTTGCCGCTATTCTTGTTTCAGGCGCGCCAATTTATGCGGTGATGATCTTTCAGACCTTACTTACCGTGTTCGTTGGATTCACGCATGCCAACATTGGTTTGCCGGCGAAACTTGACAATGCCCTCAGTTGGATCTTTGTATCGCCCAACATGCACAAGGTGCATCACCACTGGCAACAACCCTATACCGATAGTAACTATGGCGCCGTACTCTCCATCTGGGACCGGGCCTTTGGCACGTATATGAAGCTGGAACCCGGACAGATCCGTTACGGGCTTGACAGGTATTATCCCAATGAGGAGGATGAGAACTTCATCAGGCTGATGAAACAGCCTTTCGAAAAACAACACCCCGAAGTAAATAAACCTCTATGAAAAAAGCCGCATTGATACCCGCCCGAATGGCCGCATCGCGGTTTCCCGGCAAGCTGATGAAGCCCCTTGGAGGAAAATCGGTGATCGCCAACACCTGGCAGGCTACCGTGGACTCCGGCATCTTTGATACTGTGCAGGTGGTAACCGACAGCGACGAGATAGAAGCGGAGATCAAAAAATACAATGGACTGGTTTTCCGCAGCACGGAAGAATTTGCCAGCGGCACGGACAGGATCGCCGAAGCGGCCATAGACCTGGATGCCGAGGTGATCGTGAATGTGCAGGGCGACACACCCTTTATCAGCAAGGCCGGCTTAAAAAACCTTGTCGACCAGTTTGAGGATACCGCCGTGGAAGTGGCCTCGCTGATGGATATCATCACCGACAAGGACATGATCGCCGACCCCAACGTAGTAAAGGTTTGCGTAGACCAGAAAAGCGACTCTTTGTTCTTTAGCCGCAGTCCTATTCCCTACCATCGCGACAGGCATCGTGCGGTTACCTATTACCGTCATATCGGCGTGTATGCATTTCGTAAATACGCCCTGATCAGTTTCACAGGATGGCCAGTAACTCCATTGGAGGACGCGGAGAAGATCGAATGCCTTCGCTTCCTGGAAAATGGCATGAAGCTGAGGATGTGCCTGATCGACCAGATAGGTGTGGACATCAATACGCGTGAGGATCTGGAAAAGGCGCGGCAGTTTTTGAGTGGCCGTCATAATCAACATCAATGAGACCGGAGAAATACCTGAGATACATAGTTCCGCCTTCTGTTTTTGGGATCCACAGAACCAAATCGATCCTCAAGACCAATCCCACCATTGAAGTTACCCGCAGCGACGCGGCCAGCTCGGTGATCACCGTCTTCGATTACGACGCAGCCGGAGTCGCCGAAAAAGAGACCAGGGAAGTGGAGCAGTGTTATTTGTATAAGGGCAATGGAAAAGTTACCTGGATCAACATTGACGGCATTCGCAAAGCCGAGGTGGAAAGGATAGCCGCGCATTTCAAAGTGCACACCCTTCTCGTGGAAGACATCCTGAGCATGAACCAGCGGCCGAAGATGGATGAAGTGGACGAGGTGCTTTACTGCCTGCTGAACATGCTTTACTACAATGAAAAAACCTGCGAAGTGGAGCAGGAGCAGATCAGCATCGTGCTGGGAAGCGACTTCGTGATCACCTTCCAGGAAGATCCCAAGCGGGATGTATTCAATCCTATCCGCGATAAATTAAAGATCCCATACAGCAAACTCCGGCAGCGGGGCGCAGACTATCTCTGTTATTCCATGCTCGACCTGATCGTGGACAATTATTTCCTGGTGATGGAGAAGCTGAGTGACAAGATCGAATCTTTAGAGGAAGAAGTGGTGCGCAACAGCAACAAACAGTCGCTGGCCAAGATCAACCAGCTCCGAAAAGAGCTGATCGTGCTCAAGAGGAATATTGCGCCGGTGCGCGACCTGGTGGGCGGCATTATTCGCAGCGAAAGTGAATTGCTCGACGACAGCACAACGAAATATTTCAAAGATGTGCACGACCACATCAGCCAGGCCCATGATCTCAGTGAGAACTACCGCGACTTCATGATCAGCATGCAGGATCTTTATATCAGTAATGTGAACCTGAAGATGAATGAAGTGATGAAGGTGCTGGCGATCGTTACTTGTTTGATGGCGCCGCCCACGGTGATCGGCGGTATCTTTGGAATGAACTTCGACTTTATTCCTGCTTCGGGAAAGGTTTGGGGTTTCTATGCTACGGTGGCGGTGATGTTCTTCATTCCCGTCTTCATGCTGATCGTCTTCCGGCGCAGAGGCTGGTTCTAACTAATTATTTTCGTTTGAACACGGGGACGGTGCTGCAGGGCTCACCATACATCACGCTTTTGACCACGGGAAGCAAAAGCCGGGTGATCTCCGCGTAAGCATAGTCTTCAATGGGCTGGTCGCCGCAGCCTTTGATCACCACGCGTTTTTCGCGAAACTCTTCTGGATCGATCGCGTTCAGCCGCTTGATAAAAATGTGTTTTTTCATTTCTTCCGCCGTGCCGAGGAAAACATCCTTTGCCACAGGCTGCAGGTAGGAAACAGCAAGCATGTAAGCCCATACGGGAATGATGGCATCGGCCGTACAGGTGATGGCCACATATTTTCCTTCGAAGGCGCTCCAGTCCTGGTTCTTCAGCGCTTCCCGGAAATCTTTTTCTTTCAGTATCAGTCCCATGAAGAGGTAATCCTTCATATCGAACATCACGATCTCCGCATCGGGGAGATAGGCTTCGAGGTCAAATGTGATCAGCCCGCTGGCGGCTACCTTATTGGGAAACAGGTCGCTCATGCTGCAAAGGTAATTTGATTTTTCAAGCCGGCTTGTTAAGGTGGAGGAAACAAAAAAGCCGCTGCGCCTTTAGGCGTAGCGGCTTTCCTGCTATAAGAACCTATTAATAAAATTCTGACCTGTTGTCTTCGATATCTGCCGCGCGCAGGAGGGCTTCCACCGGTGAGCGGTAGGCCATCATCTGCCTGGTTTGCATGCGCAGCTGGGCCTGCTGTTCCTGAACGTTGGCATTCGGAACCGGTACGGTACCGATGTTGTTCACACGGATCACATACACGCCCGACTGGCCGATCAGCGCTTCGGGTACTACCTTGCCCTTGTTGGCCGGGTTGTGTGCTGCGCCTACTACTTTCATTTCAAACCCAAGACCCGGGTTGGAACCGGAAAAGCGGAGGGTATCCACCGTCTGCACAGGCTGGCCGGCAGCAGCAGATGCGGCTTCCAGCGTGGTGATCTTACCCAATTTCTTCACGATCATGTCAGCCTTCTTTTTGTTGCGGATCACGGGTTCCACTGCAGGCCTTGCCGTGGCCACAGACTGAAGACCTTCTTCGTTGATATCTGTAACGATGGCCACAACGTAGTCATCGCCGATCTTTTCCTGCTTCACCACTTCTCCTTTGTCGGCTTCAAAAATGCCGCGCACCAGCTGGCGGGAGGCGCCCAGTCCGGCTATGCTGTAATCGTTCTCGCCCACGTTGGCCGCCACCTGCTTGTTGATGCCTTTGCCTTTCAGCGTCTTTTCGTACTGCTCATCAAAGGATTTCAGATCGGTGGCCTGGCTGGCGAAGCTGGCCGCAGCTGTGCTCGCCGCATTTTCAGTTTCCAGGCTGGGAACGATCTGCTTGGGCAGGTAAGCCACTTTATAATTCTGCTGGGAACCTTTTTGTCCGAGGATCTCCACCAGGTGATATCCAAATTCTGTCTTTACAATATCGCGTGTGCCTACAGGTTTTCCGAAAGAAAAATCATTGAAGGCCTTTACCATTTGTCCCTGTGCGAAATAATCATATACGCCTCCTTTGTCCTTGCTTCCTGCGTCATCGGAGTACCTGGCTACGAGTGTATCGAAGCTCACGCCGCTGTTCAGGGCCAGCATCACGGAGTCGATCCTTCTTTTGGCTGCGCTGTCTGCCAGCAGCTGGCGGCCCGATTGAGGATCAAAGGTCTGCACCAAAATATGTCGCACTTTGGCTGAGTCTGGCAAAACTTTTTGGTCGATCTTTTTTGCCAGTACATAATTATTGCCATCCAGGAAAGGACCAACCACTGCACCTACCGGAGCAGAGAGGAAGGAATCCTTTGCTGCCATGGTGAGGTTGGTCGCTGAAATATATTGGTCGGTATAACCAGACACGCCGTTTTGTGTGAGGTAAGTGGCCGGATCGGTTGCAGATGCGAAACCAGGCTTCAGCTTTTCCAGCTCAGAATAAATAGCCAGCGAGTCGGCTGCTGTTGCCGTGCCGTCGAACACTACATAAGAGATGTTGCGTGTTTCTTCTTTTTGCTCGAAATCTTCTTTGTGGTCATTGATATAAGCCTGGATCTCTTCGTCGGTCACTTTCACGGCGCTGTCGCTGATAGTATTGAAGGCCACCGCTACATAAGATACATTGCTGATCTGGGCTACGTCCGCATTTTGCTTCTCGATCAGCCACTTGGGAAAATAGGCACTGTTGGCCAGGAGGGAGGTATATTTTTCGCTCAGCCTCGCCATTTCCAGCGCGTCGAAAGCTTCTGCCAGCTCCGTTTGCTTTTCGGGGTCGTTGCTTTTTTTGATCTGTTGAACATACTGCTGCAATCCGGCGGCGTTGTACTGACCGGTGCTGGGATCGCCAAACATCTGTACCACATATTGTGGGTTGTTGGCGCCAAACAGCATGTCGTTCATTTCCTTGTCGCTTATGCCCATGCCCAGCTCCTCAAATTCGTCCTGCATCAGGATCCTGGAAACCTCGGCGTTCCATAAACCGTTGATCACCTCTTCCCTGCCGGCCTCACCGCGGTCGATGCCCTGTTGCTTGTCGCGGTCTTCCTGCATCCTCACCTTGCGGTCAAAATCACGCAGGTCGATCTTCTCTCCATTCACTTCGCCCATATTAGTGGACTGGCCACCAAAGCCGCTACGGTTACCAAACGCATCCATTAATATGAACCCGATCAATGAAACGGCGATCGCCACAACGGCCCAGCGGGCGTATTTATCCCTGATATCTTGAATAACTGACATAGGTGGTTGTTCCCTTGTTTTAGGGGAGGGCAAAAATAGGGGAGTTTGCCTTTATCAACAAATTGGGGAAAACGGCTCAAAAGCAAGAAAACCGGGCATTCGGGCTGTGGATTTCCTCATCGCTTTCTGAATTTTTCAAATAGGATGATCAACCCCATTTCATGTCCCTGGCCAGCACCGGAATTCGATGTGAATGGAGCTTGATTAATGTGGATAAGCGATTGTGGAACGGGCAGTGAAACGTGGATTGTTTGGAATGAAGCTGTTTTTTAAAATCCCTTCGCCGGATCCTGTCCATTACTCATACGTTTTCAATACCTAATTCACAGTCCTAAAAATCCCTATATCGCAAAAGTTATTCATCGGCCTTCATCCACATCGCTGTGAAAAATAAGCTCAAAATGGCTTGTCATCGATAATTTTGTTGTGTACAACAGGGTAGCTGATGTGAATAACAGCATCAATTTTGCTGGAATACTGAAGCCAACTTTATTTGTCCACTAATCCACAGCCCTAATAGTAATAGGTTTTTATTTAAAATATAATAAGTATTATACATTATTACATGAGTGAGGAATTGTTAATAGCCGCAGAAAACGAGATCGAAGAGAAGGGATTCCTGGACCTGGACATCGACCCCCGGCTCGACTTGTTTGCCGAGATCGAAAGATTGAAAAAGGAAAAGAACGCCATCATACTGGCCCACCTTTACCAGGAGCCCGATATCCAGGATATAGCCGATTATATTGGCGACAGCCTGGGCCTGGCCCAGCAGGCGGCTAAGACGGAAGCGGACATGATCGTCTTTGCCGGTGTTCATTTCATGGCGGAAACCGCCAAGATCCTGAATCCCGGGAAGAAGGTGGTGATCCCCGACCTGAAAGCAGGCTGCTCACTCAGCGAATCCTGTCCCCCGGCCCTTTTCAAGAAATTCAGGGAGCAGCACCCCGACCATGTGGTGATCTCCTACATCAACTGCAGCGCAGGCATCAAGGCACTCACCGATGTGATCTGTACCTCCAGCAATGCCAAGATCATCGTGGAAAGCTTCCCCAAAGAGCAGAAGATCATTTTCGCGCCGGATAAGAACCTCGGCGCCTGGATCAACAAGGAAACTGGCAGGAACATGCTTTTGTGGAACGGCGCCTGCATGGTGCACGAGATATTCAGCCTGGAAAAGATCACTAAACTGAAGATCAGGCACCCCGAAGCCAAGCTCATTGCCCACCCGGAATGCGAGGAGCCTGTGCTGAGGATAGCCGATTTCATTGGATCTACCACCCAATTACTCGCTTATACCAAAAATACCCCTCACCAGGAGTACATCGTGGCCACGGAAGCCGGTATCATCCACCAGATGATGAAGCAGGCCCCCTCCAAGACCTTTATTCCCGCTCCGCCGGATAATAGCTGTGCGTGCAACGACTGCCCGCATATGAAGCGTAATACGCTGGAGAAGGTATACCTCTGCATGCAATATGAGCAGCCCGAGGTGGTGATGGAGGAAGGCCTGAGGATACAGGCCAAGAAATCCCTGGACAGAATGATGGAGATCAGCGCCAAGGCGGGGTTGATTTAAGCTCTGCAGTTGACTGGTTGACAAAGTTGACGGAGTTGATAAAGGGATTTTAACATCTATCCATTAAAACATCCTCTCCTTCACAAGTCTCAATATGCATGACCGGTTTCCGGTTTGTTAACCTGAAAAACAACAATGCATGAAAAAATTTTTACCCTTTTTATCATTAGCAGTGATCATGGCGGCCTGTACGCAAAGCCCTGACCTTTCCAAGGTGCAGCAGCCACAGCAAATAGCCCCCGATACTGCCGGACTTGCCGATTACCAGGCCTGGAAGATGCAAAATGAGCTGGCCAGCGAGGAAGATTACAAGAAATCTGAAACTGCCATCGTAGCGGCACCTGTAAGAAAGGCTGCTGCCAAGGCCCCGGTTAGAAAAGTGACCAGAAAGGCCCCCGCCCGTTCCACTTCTTCTTCAAAGCCTGACGTGACTAAAAGCACAGGCAGCTCTGAAGGCAGCAACAGCGGTACCATGAGTAATGAGTCTGCTGAAGCTGCAAAAGCCGAGAAGACCGGAATGAGTAAGGCTGCCAAAGGCGCCATCATCGGTGGCGTTACCGGAGCCGCAGCTGGTGCAGTGATCAACAAAAAGAACCGTGCTGCCGGTGCAGTCATTGGTGCTGTAATCGGAGCTGGTGGCGGTTATGTGATCGGTCGTAAGCAAGACAAGGCCGATGGCCGTATCGACCTGCAATAAATGGTAAACCTAGTTATCAACCCTCCCCTGCGGAGGGTTTTTTTATGGTGTTTGTTTAATGTGTACTTACTACACATTTAAGGAAAGGGACCTATCACATTCCCTTAACATTTTTCCTGTGTAATATTTAACTGGCTGGCATCCAGTTATAAACCATCTATATGCGAAAAATTTACTCCACCATGTTGCTGACCGCCTTTATCTCTGTTTTCATGAGCTTTTCAACCATCAAAGGCCAGTCGGATCCCGTGAACACCCTCGTTGAGGCTATTGCCAAACATAACGTGTACGAATTTGGCAAGCTGGGGTACACTGGTTTAAAATCAAAACAATACGACCGCTACCTGGAATTATGCGAACTAGCCTCCAATGAAGAACTCCTTACACTGACCGGGCATAAAAATGTAGTGGTGCGCATTTACGCCTTCCAGGCCCTGAAGCAAAGAAACGCTGCTATCCCAGCCGAAGTGATCAGTAAATACCAAAGAGATCACACCATGGTGAAGATCATCAATGGCTGTGAAGCCTTCGTGGTCTCCGTGCAGAAATTGACCGTGGGAGAAGGAGAGCCGAAAGAAAATAAAACACGGATCAAGATTCAAGGCGCACCGAACAGGAGATGATGAATGCAGTACCGATGAATGCGGAATTGGGCCGGAATGGTTCAGGTTGATCGGTGTAAATGCTAGGGTGCAGGTTCAGCCTGACCAAGTTCCCTGAGCAGGTCTTTTACTTTTTCTTCCACCAGGTTTCTCACTTTTTTGAAATCTTCCTCATTCATGTCGCGGGGATCGGGTATTTGCCAGTCGAAGAATTTTTTAGCCGGCATCCATGGACAGGCATCGCCACAACCCATAGTCACCACGGCATCAAAGGGCGCCGCCAGTTTTACTTCTTCCAGAGATTTAGAGTGATGCTTCGTAAGATCATAGCCGATCTCTTTCATCGCAGCTATAGCCTTAGGGTTGATTTTCCCGGAAGGCCTGGACCCGGAGCTGAAGCTTTCCACCGCATTGCCACCATGGATGCGCGCAAAGGCCTCCGCCATCTGGCTGCGGTTGCTGTTCTCAATACAGACAAATAAAATTTTCTTTTTCATATCAGTGCCTTGTGCATCAGCGTGGCGGAAGCAGGACAGGTAGAAGAGAATTGGCCGCTGGTACGGATGCTTTCCGGAACCTGTTCCCTGTTTGCCAATTGATAATCCAGCTTGCTGAAGAAATCACGCGCGGTTTCTGTCAGCAGGTAAATTTCTTTTATTCCTTTTTCTCTTGCCTTCAACTCTATTTGCTTCACCAGTTCTTTTCCCAGGCCCTTCTTTTGAATACCGGGCGAAACACTCACGCTTCTTAGTAAAGCGGTATCACCGAAGTTTTCTATTCCAACCGTGGCAGCAATGTGATCATTTTCTGAAAGCACGAATAACTGCGTTTGCGGACCAATGTCGTTGATCGGCAAACCATTCAATTTTAATAAGTCCAAAGCATCGGGCAGGGTTTGTTCGTTAACAGGTTCAATATGCATAACTATGAAAAGTTTTTTAATCTTTCTACCGCAGCTTCGAGGGTAGACTCCTTTTTTGCAAAACAAAAACGCAACACGCCATGGTCTGTGCCGCCGCGGTAAAATGCGGAGACGGGAATGGTGGTCACGCCATGGTTGACCGTGAGTTTTTTAGCAAACTCCAATTCTGTTTCAGAGGATAAATGCCTGTAAGAATAGCATTGGAAATAACTTCCGCTGGAAGGCAAGGGCTTGAGCGGGGTTTGCAACATCAACTGGTTGAAATGGTCTCTTTTCTGCTGCAGGGCCGCGCCCAGCTCCAGGTAATTCGACCTGTGCTTGATGAATGCCGAAATACCTACTTGCTTAGGCGTGTCACAGGTGAAGCAGTTGAACTGGTGCACCTTCCGGAACTCTTTCATGAGCCCCGCCGGCGCTATGCAGTAACCCAATTTCCAGCCCGTGCAGTGGTATACTTTCCCAAAAGAGAAACATACAAAACTGCGTTTGAAGAGGTGGGGATATCTCAATATGCTTTCATGTTTCAACCCGTCGAATATGAGGTGCTCATATACTTCGTCGGAGATGATCACGATACTGGTACCTTCTACAATCTCCGACAACGACTGCATATCGCTTTCTGTGAGTATGGCACCGGTGGGATTGTGCGGTGAGTTGATCATGATCGCACGCGTCTTTGGCGTGATCTTATTCTTCACCTCCTGCCAGTCGATCTTATACTCCGGGAAGCTGAGTTCGATAGTTACGGCCCTGGCTCCATTCAGCTCAATAGCCGGGATGTAGCTGTCGTAAGCAGGTTCGAATACGATCACTTCATCACCCGGATGCAGAATGGTGGTGAGTGCGGTGAACAGCGCATAGGTTCCGCCGGGCGTAACCGTGATCTCAGATTCAGGATCTATGTTTCTCTGGTAAAGGAAGTCTACTTTTTCTGCCAATCCTTCCCGCAGCGGGGGATAGCCATTCATGTGCGTGTATTGGTTGTAACCCGCTTTCATCGCCTCGTCTACCAGTGCAATCAGGTCCTCGCTCATGGGGAAATCGGGAAAGCCCTGTCCCAGGTTGATGGCATTGTGTTGTGCCGCCAGCGAACTCATGACGGTAAAGATGGTGGTGCCCACATTGGGCAGCTTGGAGTCTAGTTCTATTAGTGACAATTGTAAAGATTAAGATGAACTGATGATAGCGGTTGCTTCAATTTCTATCAGGTACTCAGGGCTGATCAGGCCTTTTACTTCGATCATGGAGGTGCAGGGGCGTATGGAAGAAAAGATCTCACCATGGGCCTTGCCATATTCCTCCCAGCGCGAAATATCAGTAACGAACATCCGGGTGCGCACAGTGTCTTTTAACTCGGCTCCCGCGCGCAGGAGCACGGCTTCTATTTTCTGGAGAATGAATTTCGTTTGTGCATAAGGGTCATCTTCTCCCACCACATTTCCATGCTCATCCACGGCTACGGTGCCGGTGACCTCTATCACATTGCCCACGCGTACGGCGCGGCTATAGCCTACGATGTCTTCCCATGGAGCGCCGGAAGAATAATTAACCCTGGAGCTGGACATTTTTATTGGTGATGTTTTCGGGGCTGATCAATGGCTCGCAGTGAAAGCGAAGCAGTATCTGCACCAGCGTCACTACGTCGCGCTGGCAGTACTCAACAATGCGGTCGAGGTCTTTATCCACCCAATACACAGCGTTTACCCTGCTGCCGTCTATGTCTTCCTTGGGAGAAGGAAGCCCCAGCGATTTGGCAAGCAGCTTTAAGGAAGTATAGCTTTTGAAATCACCGAACTTCCACATCTCCAGCGTATCGAGGTGTCGTACTTCCCAGGGCTTGCGTCCTGCGATCTTCAGGATCTCCGGTATGCCCACGCCATTGATCACCATACGGCGGCAGATATAGGGATAGTCGAATTCTTTTCCGTTGTGCGCGCAGAGGAATTTCTCCGCATTGCCCGACCAGGCTTCCAGCATGTCGGCGAACTGCTTCAGCACTTCCGCCTCCTTGTTGCCGTAAAATGATTTCAGCACCAGTTTCCTGTCTTTTCCCTGGCCATTGATATAACCGCAGGAGATGCAGATGATCTTTCCAAATTCCGCATAAATGCCCGCACGCTCATAGGCGGTCTCAAAGGTTTCGTCTTCTTTGTTGCGGATGAGGAATTGCGCCTTGTGGTCCCACAACTCCTTCCATTCCGCGGGCAAATCATTATAGGTGCCGAACTGCGACACCGTTTCTATATCCAGGAATAAAATGTTGTTGAAATTCATGGCCGCCGCTTATGCTACAATTTACAAAAACTTTTCGCCGGTATTTCTTTTTACTTCGGCTATGTATTCCTTGATCTCCTGTTCTTTGTCCTTGTGGCAGATCAGCAGGGCGTCGTTGGTGTCCACTACAATATAGTTCTCCAGTCCCTGCAGTACCACCAGTTTATCTTCCGGCACCTGCACAATGCAGCGCGTAGTATCAAACACAACCACCGAATTGCCCTTGACCGCATTATCCAGGTAATCCTTGTCCATGTTTTCCCAGGCGCTGTTCCAGGTTCCCAGGTCGCTCCAGCCAAAAGAAGCCGGGATCACATAGACGTTCTTGGCCTTTTCCATGATGCCGAAGTCGATGGAAATATTGGTGCACATGGGATAGATCTCGTCGATGGCGTTCTTTTCGTCGGGGGTGTTCAGCCTTTCCTGCTCGGCGGCGAAGAGGTCGTAGATCTCAGGCAGGTGGAGCTTGAAGGCTTCCACGATGCGCTTCAGCTGCCAGATGAAAATGCCCGAGTTCCAGAGGAAATCGCCGCTGGCGATAAAGGCTTGCGCCAGCTCCTTGTTGGGTTTCTCGGTAAAGGTCTTCACCTTGTACACGGATGGCACGGCCTCCAGGGGTTCGTGCTGTATATAGCCATAGCCGGTGTTGGGATAGGTAGGTTTGATGCCTATGGTCACCAGGCCATTGAGGTGTTCTACAAACTTCAGGGCCTCGTCACAAACCTGGGCAAAATTCTTATCGTCCAGGATCAGGTGATCTGCCGGCGCCACGATCACGGAGGCATCCGGATCTTTCTGCAGCAGCTTGAATGAGATGTAGGCGACACAGGGAGCTGTGTTCTTCCGGAAAGGCTCGCCAATGATATGCTCATCGTCTACCGTGGGCAGCTGTTCTTTTACCAGGGGAATATAATCCTGAGAGGTAACGATATAGATGTTTTCGGCAGGCACTAATCCTTTGAACCGCTTGTAGGTTTGCTGGATCAGCGTGCTGCCGGTGCCGAGGATGTCGAGGAACTGCTTCGGGCGCGCAGTCCGGCTCAGTGGCCAGAAACGCGAGCCGATGCCCCCGGCCATGATCGCTACATAGGTGTGCTTATTCGATTTGATTTTCAAAGCTATTCTTTAGATCAATCCTTCCTTGATCAGATCGTGAAGATGAATAATGCCTGCATACTTGCCGCCATCCATCACCACCAGGGTTGTGATCGAATGCCTGCGCATCAGGTCGAGCGCATTCACGGCCAGCTCAGAAGCCTCAATGGTCTTGGGGCTGCTGCTCATGATATCCCTTGCGGTAATGTTTTCAATTTTATCTGTCCTCTCCAGCATGCGCCTGAGGTCGCCATCGGTGATCACGCCCACAATGTGGTCGTTGTTGATCACAGCCGTAACGCCCAGTCTTCTGCGGGTGATCTCCATAATGGCCGCTTTCACGGGCGCATCGGCCATCACCTGGGGCTTTTCATGGGTCGCGAAAAGGTCGGAAACGCGGAGGTATAGCTTCTTGCCCAAAGCGCCTCCTGGATGGAATTTGGCGAAGTCCTCCACGGCAAAACCTCTTTTTTCCATCAGGCAGACCGCGATGGCATCGCCCATGGCCAGTTGGGCCGTGGTGCTGGTGGTGGGCGCCAGGTTATTGGGACAGGCTTCCTGCTCTACCGTAGTGTTCAGTACCAGGTCGGCGTTCTTGGCGAGGTAGGAGGACATATTGCCTACCATGCCCACCAGCACATTCCTGAAATTCCGGATCAGCGGCACCAGCACCTTGATCTCGGGGCTTTCGCCGCTTTTGCTGATGATGATCACCACGTCTTCCTGCTGCACAACGCCCAGGTCGCCATGAATGGCGTCGGCTGCGTGGAGGAAAATAGACGGGGAGCCGGTTGAATTCAGGGTGGCCACGATCTTTTGGGCAATGATGGCGCTTTTGCCGATCCCGCTGATGACCACCCGGCCCTTACACTCGGCTATCCGGTTGATCACTTCTTCAAACTGGCCGTCGAGGAGGGTGGTGAGGTTTTTCACCGCCTGGGCCTCCATTTCGATGGTTCTCACCGCTGCCGCTAATATGGTGGACGTTTCTTTCAGGGTCACAAAAATAGACTTTTCAAATTTCTGCGGAACCGGTTGTGGGAAGCGTTTTTTTAACCTTTTTAATTACGAGAACCTGCGGGGGTGCAGTATATTCGCATACCTCCGAAAGAAAGATCATATACGGTTTTAATTTTATAACTGTATAGTGGAGGTGGTCCCGCCGAATGACGGGATGAAAATTGTAAGATAAATGGCAACTGTAAAGAAGAAACCTACGAAGAGAGCAGGAATTAAGAGCACCGATCCAGGAAAAACCTACACCTCCGCCCAGCTGACATCCGCCCTGAAGGAAAACTTCGGCTTCAGCAAATTCAAGGGCCAGCAGGAAGAGATCATCCAGGCAGTTTTATCGGGAAAAGACACTTTTGTCATCATGCCAACCGGCGGTGGCAAGAGCCTTTGTTACCAGCTACCCGCCCTGGTGAGTCCAGGTGTGGCCATCATTGTAAGTCCGCTTATCGCCCTGATGAAGAACCAGGTAGACCTGGTAAGGGGCTATAGCAGCAAGGACGATGTGGCCCACTTCCTCAATTCAACACTCACGAAGAAAGAAATAAAGGTGGTGCAGGAAGACCTCCGCACTGGCAGGACCAAGATGCTCTATGTAGCACCCGAGACCCTGACCAAGCAGGACAACCTGGACTTTTTCAACGGGCTGGAGATCTCCTTCTTCGCCGTGGATGAAGCCCACTGTATCTCCGAGTGGGGACATGATTTCCGCCCGGAATACCGCCGGCTCCGCGACATGATGGACCAGATCAATGCTACTGTCCCCGTGATCGCACTCACCGCCACGGCCACGCCCAAGGTACAGAGCGATATCGTGAAGAACCTGGGACTGAGAGAGCCCCAGATCTACATCTCCTCTTTCAACCGTGAAAATCTTTATTACGAGATTCAGCCCAAGATCCAGAAGGACGAGACCATCAAAAGCATTGTGCGCTTCATTCTCCAGAACAAGGGGAAGAGCGGCATTATCTATACACTGAACCGTAAGACCACCGAAGAGCTGGCCGACATGCTCAAAGCCAATGGCATCACCGCCGTGGCCTACCACGCCGGCCTGGATTCCAGGCTGCGCGCCGACAGGCAGGACCAGTTCCTGAACGAGGACGTGCAGGTGATCGTGGCCACCATCGCTTTCGGTATGGGCATCGACAAGCCGGACATCCGCTTTGTGATCCACTATAATATTCCCAAGTCCATCGAAAACTATTACCAGGAGACCGGCCGCGCCGGCAGGGATGGCCTCGAGGGAAAATGTCTCCTTTATTATTCGCACAAGGACGTGAGCAAGCTGGAGCACCTGATGCGCGACAAGCCTTTAAGCGAAAGAGAGGTGGGCGCCCAGCTGATCAACGAGACCGTGGCTTTTGCAGAGAGCGGGGTTTGCCGCCGCAAGGTGCTGCTCAGCTATTTCGGCGAGGAGTATGGCGACAAGAACTGTGGCCAGTGCGACAACTGCAAACATCCCAAGACCAAGGAAGAAGCTAAGAACGAAGTGGTGCAGATGCTGAAGACCATCACCAAACTCAACGAAAGCTTTGCTACAGAGTATACTTTACAGATCATCACCGGCACGCTAACGCCGCAGATCAAGATGTACCGCCACGAAGGGCTGGATGTGTTCGGCATGGGCAAAGACCGCCCGCCGCATTTCTGGAACTCGCTGGTGAGGCAGATGCTGCTCGAGGGTTTGCTGAAAAAAGATATTGAAGAATACGGCGTACTGAAGATCACCAAGAGGGGACAGGATTTCATGAAGAAGCCCAAGTCCTTCCCGATCGTGATGAACAACCAGTTCGAAGACGCCCTGGGCGATGATGAGGAAGCACCGGAAACCGGTCCAGTTGCCACTGCCGATGAAGCCCTTTTTGCGCAGCTCAAGGAGCTGAGGCAGAAAGAAGCCAAGAAAAAGAACCTGCCTCCATTCGTGATCTTCCTCGAGTCGTCGCTGCTGGACATGGCCACCATGTATCCGACCACGATGGACGAGCTGGCCAAGTGCCAGGGTGTGAGCAAGGGCAAGGCCATCAAGTATGGCAAGCCTTTCATCGACGTGATCGCGAGCTATGTGGAAGAGAACAATATCGAGCGCCCCGATGATTTCGTGATGAAGAGCGTGGTGAACAAGAGCGGCAACAAAGTGCATATCATTCAGCAGGTTGACAAGAAGATCCCGCTGGAAATGATCGCCCGGAACAAGGATATCCGCCTGGACGCCCTGCTGGAGGAGATGGAGACCATCACAGCCAGCGGCACCAAGCTGAACCTGGATTACGCCATCGACCAGATGCTGGACGAGTACGAGCAGGAAGAGATCATCGACTATTTTAAGGGTTGTGAAACATCTTCGCTCGAAGTGGCCCAGCAGGAGCTGGCCGATGGCAACTACAACTGGGAACAGCTGAAGATCATGCGCATCAAATTCCTGAGCGTTTTCGGCAACTAAAAAATCTTTACCCGGCAGCTTAAGTAAGCCCTGAAAATCTTATTTTTGCTGCCCCGAACGAAACAGGGCTCGTCATTCGACATTCCTTGTTTTAATATTCTAAAGGTGCGGTAGCTCAGTTGGTAGAGCAATGGACTGAAAATCCATGTGTCGCCGGTTCGACCCCGGCCCACACCACGAAGAAAAAGCCCCTCGCTTATCGAGGGGCTTTTTCTTTGAATGCAGAACTTCGAACGGACGAATGCTGAATCTTAAGGGAGCGTCCAAATGAATTCCAAAACGCATCGCCACTCGCCTACGTTCGCAGACCCTCCATAAAGACCGTTGCTCTATGATAGTTTTCTTCTGTCCTTGCGAACAGGGACCAGAAATAGAGCATTTCGTGTTTTTCAAACCAGATCTTGAAGGCCATCTCTTTACCGGTCAGCGTCCAGGAATATTCCGGTTCTTCAACTTCTGAAGGCTCGTAGCATTCTTCGGCTTCCCGGAGCTTTTGCTGATAATCCTCGTAGGCGGCATCAAGAGAAGCTTCATGATAATCGGCTTCAATGAACGCGGCTATTTTGGGGAGATCGCGATAATATGTGCCCATATGCGCGCAGCCGCTCACCACATTGGGCCGGATCACCTGTTCTTGTTTGGGTTTGTCGATCAGCTGTTTCAGGCCATGGCTGTAGATCTTATGCGAACTGACCTGGCCATGCTGGTCGTAATCAATTTGTTCGATCAAAACTGAGTGGCTGAAGCATTGTTCCTGCCTGACACAGCCATTCTCATAGTAGGCTTTCCGGCTCCAGCCATTGGCCGGCCCGTCTCCGACCAGGTATGATTCGGCAGAGATAGATCCGGATGGAAAATACTCATCCACCTTTCGGTCGCCTTGCTTTCGTAGGTAGGTCCTGTCCATAGCGCTAAACTAATATTCCTTTATTGTTCAAGGGATTTCAAGGCTTGGAAACGATGATTCTCTGTGCTCCCCCTTTGTCAACTACATCACCTTCGTCAACTTTTCCTCCTCCCCCAGCTCATGGGCAAAAAATCCACAATATGTAAATATTTGCTGTTGAGACGGATGCCATGAGCTTAAAATCCTGCTTTTTGGCTTATGGGTACAGTATTTGCGGATGCATTTATCTGAATAACCTATTCCCATGATAAAAAGATACGAGGGTCTGGATCTTCCTGAGCTGGATGCGCTTTTAGCGGTCAAGATAGCCCAATACGAAAATGCCTTCAACGAGGGCGAAACCTATTCAAAACTCATAGACCTGTATAAGGAGATCAAGCTGATCCAGCACCAGATCATGCTCAAACGGGTTCAAGTGCCGGTTTGATCACTCGAATTTCCTGAGATCATATCCCGCAAAATGATAGCTGGCTGTAAGAATGCGCCCTCCCGGTATCAATTCGTGCCAGGGGCTGCCGTCTTTTGGGTTCTTTAATATGTAAGGCGTTTGCGCCGGCATGAAACTCTCTGCCAGCTTGTAATACTTCTTTCCATTTTTTACCATCTCATCTACGATGATCATGCAGTGGCCCGGTGAGCCCGGACTGATGATCACCGTGCCCACTTCAAAACCCCTGGCCGGAGCAAGATCCCTGTGGAGGGAGACCGTGCCTGCATAGCTATAGACCAGGTCGAGGTATTTCCTGAGTGAAGTGCCGGAAGCCCCTACCGCTGTCCTCTGCCGGAATGTTACCTTACTGCCGGCCACCACCGGCACCAACCCCTTGCAATGATCCTGAAAGGAATATGCCTGGCCACTGGTGAAGCGGAAGCTGATCTCGTTGGCACGTCCTGATTGGAACAGGTATTCAGCCCGAAGTCTCATCAGGAAATCGGCACACTGCTGCAGGTCGCGGTTGCCCACGTCGTAATTGACCAGGACAAAATGCTTCGACTGATCGCTGGCAAATGAGCCGGAATATTCCATGATAGGTCCTTGCTTTGTAGGAAGGTTGCGCAGGAAGGTCTGCCAGGAAGAATAATTGCGTTGGGGGATTTCGGTTGTGGGCGACGGTAAGGAGAAGAAGACCAGCGCCCATAGTACAGGATGCATGAAGGTTTATAAGGAGACGCAGCAAAACTGTTTTTCCATAAACCTAGCAATCGATCATGCGCGACAGCAGCTTTTCCTTTTCCTCAGGGAAGAAAGATAGGGCCGCTATAAAAGCGATATTGAAAGCCAATACTGCCATTACACCCAGGATCAGATCCATTTCAGCCATATGTGAGATCGCTAACAGCATACCATATGGAATACGATTTCTGTACCAAAAAAATAGCCGGTGATGCGCGTTGAGAATCAGGCTGTTAGCGAATTGTTTTCCTGATTCTTCCGCATATTTTGCTTCACCAGCAGGCACCAGTTGTCTTCAAGAGGCAGGTAGCCGGCATCATAACAAAAAAAGTATCCCGATCCTTTCTGGCTCCTAAGCTGGTGTGTGTAATGCTGGAAACGGAAGCCGGCATCCAGCAGTTGGTCCCGCCTGATGCGCAGGGTTTGCTTTTCTCCTAGGAGTTCCAGGATCAGCCGGCGGTTCCGCATGAGGATACCGTTGATCTTTCTCACTATCGGAACAAAGGAGGTCTTTGATCCGTTGTTAAATACATTCCTGCAATAGTCGTCACAGAATTTTTTGTCGGAGCGGCCATGCAGTTTTTTTTGGCAGGCCAGGCACTCACGTTTGTTCATCTCTTGCTGCATACCTGCAAGGTATTTCTCCGGTTAAGCGCTTACAAGTGTTTTTACCCGGAAACAAACGTTTAAAATCCGGCTATCCTTTGTCCTCCCATACAATTTTGCTTCACACCGGCGCCGGTGGTGAAATAAATTATCAACGAAAAAATTTCTGTTATGAATGCGATCAAAAACAAAGTGCAGCTGATCGGGCACCTGGGAGGTGACCCCGAAGTGAAAGTCCTTGACAGTGGGAAGAAAATGGCCAGGTTCCGCGTAGCGACCAATGAGACCTATCGGACAGCGGCCGGTGAAAAAAAGACAGAGACCCAGTGGCATACCCTGGTGGCCTGGGGTAAGGTGGCTGAAGTGGCTGAAAAGATCCTCAACAAAGGAGCAGAGGTTGCGATCGAGGGGAAGCTGGTGAGCCGGACTTATACCGACAAAGAAGGTGTAAAGAAATACATCACCGAGGTGCAGGTTTCCGAAGTGCTGTTGCTCGATAAGGCCGAGAAGAAAGTAGAGGCGGAAGCAGAGTAGCCTGGTATGGCGCATTGTTTGTGCACATGCATGAACAATGCGCTTCTTATGAAATGGTTCGCGATCTCCCTCTTCCTCCTGTTGGCTGCTTCTTCATGTAAAACCAATGCGTTCAAGAAGTCGAGTTACCATGAGCAATATGGCAATAAGCTATCAGATGCTGGTTTGCGTCATACGGCCCTGGGCCGCTCCTGGTTCACGGCTGCGGAGAGCGCTTTGCGGTCACCGTTAGAGATCAGTCTGCCCTTCAACCAATCGGGTTATTTCAGCGCGGAAAAGCATTTTGCCATTGGATTGAGTTTCCAGGCGCAAAGGGGCAGCAAGTTGTTGTTCCGGTTGAAAAAGAATCCCGTATCGAATTTTACGATCTACTGCGAGATCTGGAAGCGGTCGAACGATGAGCCGGAACTGGTGATGGCTGCGGATACCAGTCAAACCGAATTTGAGCTGGAGATTGAAGAAGCAGGCAGGTACATTCTCCGCATGCAGCCCGAACTCTTGCAAAGCGGCGAGTATAATATTTCTGTGAGCGTAGGTCCCGGTCTTGGTTTTCCTGTGGCAGGAAAGTCAAAGATCGGCAGCTTCTGGGGTGCGGAAAGGGATGGAGGCGGCAGATCGCATGAAGGGATAGACATTTTTGCTCCCAGGCGTACGCCAGCGCTGGCGGCGGCAGATGGAAAGGTGTTGAGGGTTGAAGAATATCAACTGGGAGGGAAGGTGGTTTTTTTCAGGCCCCGGGACAAACACTTGTCTTTGTACTATGCCCACCTCGATGAGCAGCTGGTGGAACCCGGGCAAAAATTGAAAGCCGGTGACACACTGGGTTTGATTGGTAATACAGGCAACGCGCGATCAACGCCACCGCATCTGCATTTTGGCATTTATGCCACGGGAGGCGCCATCGATCCACTGGCCTTTGTTGACCCGGTAGTGAAAAAAGCGCCTGCTGTCACCCACCAAACGAAGACCTTGCAAATGGCGCATCGAACAACGGGTGCCGTGAAGTTGCAGAATGGGCTATCTATTGGAGCTAACAACATTGTTTTACCCCGGGCGGGTAACGACCAGTTCTACATTGTGGATGTGCCCGGTTCAGGGACTTTTGCAGTGCCCAAAGGATTTCTGCAGGCTGCAGACAAAGCACTCCGGGAGCGCCCGGTCAGGGACAGTGTTCATTTGCTGGAGCAGCCTATGGCTAACTCGCCCAGGATGTTGCTGCTGCCTGCAGGCAGGAATGTGAGCGTGTTGGGCCTCAACGGCGGATTTAGTTTTGTGCGGGTTGGCGAGACTGAAGGCTGGCTATCATCGTCAGACCTGAAGTGATCACCGTCCCATGTAGACCATGAGTATCTGCACGTCACTGGGATTGATACCGGAAATGCGGCTGGCCTGTCCGAGCGTATGCGGCCTGACCTTCGATAACTTTTCCCGGGCCTCTATACTTAAAGAGCCAATGCGGGAATAATCGAATTCGCTTGGGATCGCCAGGTTCTCCATTTGGCTCATTCTCTGCACCAGGTCCCTTTCTTTGTCGATGTATACCTGGTATTTGGTCTGAATTTCGGCCTGTTCTATGCTATCTGATTGAAAATCAGATAATAGTGTATTAATACCACTCACAGAAGTGGCCAAGTCTTCCAGTCCCACACCAGGGCGAAGCAGGATCTTCTCCAGCCTTTGCTTTTCAGTGATCTGCGCACTGCCCAGGTCATCGAAATAGGCATTGATCTCGGTAGGGTCAACCATCGTCGTCCTGAGGATCTCTTTGATCTCGGTCACTTCCCTGTCTTTTTTGATCACGGCCTGCATTCTTTCCTCAGATGCCAGTCCTACCCGGTAGCTTTTTTCCGTGAGCCGGAGGTCTGCATTGTCCTGCCTCAGCAGGGTGCGGAATTCTGCCCTGGAAGTAAACATCCGGTAGGGTTCCTTGGTTCCCTTGCTGATAAGGTCGTCGATGAGCACGCCGATATAGGCTTCATCCCGCTTGAGAACAAAAGGTGCGGCATTCCTCACCTTAAGGTGTGCGTTCATGCCGGCCACAAGTCCCTGGCAAGCTGCTTCCTCATAACCGGTGGTGCCGTTGATCTGTCCCGCAAAGAACAGGTTGGCTATCCTCTTTGTTTCAAGTGTATAGGTCAGCTGCGTGGGCGGGAAGTAATCATACTCAATGGCGTAGCCGGGCCGGAAGAACTTTACGTTCTCAAAGCCGGGGACCAGCTTGAGCGCATTGAACTGAACCTCCTCAGGCAGGGAGGTGGAGAAGCCATTGACATAGACTTCCACGGTGTTCCAGCCTTCAGGCTCTACAAATAGCTGGTGGCGCTCCCTTTCAGAGAACCTGCTGATCTTGTCTTCAATGCTGGGACAGTACCTGGGCCCCACTCCTTCTATCCTTCCGGTGTACATGGGACTCCGGTCGAACCCCACTTTCAACTCATCGTGTACGATCGTGTTGGTGTAAGTGATCCAGCAACTTCTTTGTTGCTTGGGTTTGGGCGTATCGGTAAAGGAGAAACCTACGATCTTGTCGTCTCCCTTTTGTTCTTCCATTTTGGAATAATCGAGCGACCTGCCGTCTACTCTAGGAGGAGTTCCCGTTTTCAGCCTGTCACTATCGAAGCCGAGCTCTACCAGTTGTTCGGTCAATCCTTCGGCCGCCCTTTCGGCTACCCTTCCGCCTCCCAGCCTTTTCTCTCCTATATGGATCACACCGTTCAGGAAGGTCCCGTTGGTAAGCACCACCGCCTTTGCCCTGATCTCATGTCCCATTCCCGTCACCACACCCACCACTGTATCTTTTTCAACGATCAGGGATTTCACCATGTCCTGGTAGAACTCCACGTTGGGGGTGTTCTCCAGCATCTCCCTCCAGGTCTGAGCAAAGAGCATCCTGTCATTCTGCGAGCGGGGACTCCACATGGCGGGTCCCTTTGACCTGTTCAGCATACGGAACTGGATCATGGAGGCGTCGGAGACAATGCCCGAATAGCCACCCAGGGCGTCTATTTCCCGCACGATCTGCCCTTTGGCTATGCCGCCCATGGCCGGATTACAGCTCATCTGGGCTATGGTCTGCATGTTCATGGTGATCAGCAACACTTTAGACCCCATGTTAGCCGCCGCTGCAGCCGCCTCGCAGCCAGCATGGCCAGCACCCACTACTATAATATCATAGCCTTTGAACATCGTGCAAATTTAGCTTGTGGTTCCACGGGGAACATGTTAAAAGAATGTCGTGGAATGTTCCACGTGGAACTCGGCGGTTAGGGTTTAAGGTAGAGGTCTAGATACTTCTGCTCCATTCGCCTCATCTCTTCCTTTTGAGTCTTGGACTTATCCTTATAACCGCAGAGGTGCAGGGCGCCATGGAAGATCACCCTGTGAAGCTCTTCCCTGAAAGGCCTTTCGAAAGCCCTGGCGTTGTCCTTCACCCTGTCGATGCTGATATAAACTTCCCCTTTTACCATGGATGAGTCGGAAAGGTCGAAGGTGATGATGTCGGTAAAGGTGTCGTGGTCCAGCCACTGCTGGTTCATGGAGTGTAGCTCCTGGTCGGTACAGAATACATAGCTGAGCTGCTCCAGCTTTCGCCCTTCTTTACTGAAGAGCTGTTTGATGAACTGCTTGAGCCTGGTCCTGTCACGGAAAGGGAAGCGGGTGTTGGAATAATAAAACTGGACAGGGAGGTCTCGCATATTTAACCAAAATCATAAAACAGGCAAGGCTGTTTCATTTAGTTTTACAAAGGAAAACTAAGAAATGAGATTATCAGAACTGAAGCCAGGAGATAAGAGGACCATCACGAGTTTTGAAAGCGAGGAGCTGGAACTCAAGCTGATGGAGATGGGTTGCATACCGGGAGAAGAGGTGGTGATAGAGCAGGTGGCTCCGCTGGGCGATCCTATTTCTATCAAGATCGCAGGATACTCCCTGAGCCTGCGTTTGAACGAAGCAGAACAAATATTAGTCGAATAACCTGATAATCAAACTGTTGAGTGAAAATCGGACTCTATTTCGGCTCATTTAATCCCATTCACATAGGGCATCTGATCATTGCAGGTCACATTTTGAATGAAACCAGCCTGCAAAAGATCTGGTTCGTGGTATCGCCGCAAAACCCGTTCAAGCATTCCACCAGCCTGCTGAACGAATACGACCGGCTTCACCTGGTGCAGAAAGCCATTGAGCCCGACATCCGCCTGAGGGCGATCGACATCGAGTTCAGTCTGCCCAAGCCTTCCTATACCATACATACGATGGCCTACCTGCAGGAAAAATATCCTTCCTACGAATTCTCCATCATCATGGGCAGCGACAGTTTCCAGAACATCCACAAGTGGAAGAACGGGGAGGCTATTCTCGAGCGCTATCCCATTTTGGTTTACCGCCGTCCGGGCTTTGAAATCGAGAAGGCAGGCCAACCCAATGTCACCATCCTCGATGCGCCGCTGTTGGATATTTCGGCTACCCATATCCGTGAGTTGGTTCGGACGGGCAAGTCCATCAAGTACCTGGTACCCGAAGCGGTGGAGCAGGAGATCTACGACTGTGGGTTTTACAAAAAAGTTCAGAGCAAATAACCAAGGAGTATGCAGGCCGCCACGATCAGCGGCGAAGGCATGCGCGAGAACTGCAGCAGCAGGAAGGTGGAAACGATCACGCCAATGTTGATCAGGCTCACCCATTTGGCTTCCACCAGCGAGATGTCCTTCATGATATAAAAAGTAGAAGCGATCATGATCCCCACGATGGCCGCGTTGATCCCCTCGAGCGACCGGTAGATCACCGCATATTTTTTCAGGTTATTCCATACCGGGAAAAAGAAGAGCACCAGCAGGGTGCTGGGAAGAAAGATGGCGATCATGCCGATGGCGCAGCCTAGCAGCTGCATGCCCTTCCCCTCCTCCTTCAGGGCCATCCCGCCAGTGAAGGCGGCTATCGCAAACACGGGTCCGGGCATGGCCCGCACCACACCCATGCCTGTGGTCATTTCCTCTTTGTCGATCTGGATCATATTCGGCTTTTTCACCTTCACCACTTCCGGACGGACCGAGAACTGCTCGTACATCATCGGCATCAGCACATTGCCTCCGCCGAACACCAGGCTTCCCATCCTGTACAGGTTTTCAAAAAGGCTGATCGGCTTGCGGTCGGGCCACTCCTGCTTCCTCGCCACCTCACTGAAAATTCCCGCCACGATGAACACGAAGGCAAAAAGCCAGATATTCCCCCACTTCACTTTGCGCTTTTGCACCTGCGGTTGTGGTATCCTTTTTTGGCTGATGTTGGTGGCCAGTCCGCTCAGCACGATCAGCAGCGGAAAGATCCAGGGGAACTTAAATAATATATAGGTGGCGATGGCGCCTATGATCATGATGGCCCAGGTGATGGTATTCTTGATCGACACGTCGAAGGCCATCACCGAGGCATAGGCAAGAAAACCCACCGCCATGGAGGGAACGAACTTGAAGATGTCGGTATGAAGGCTGGTCTGGTCAATGTACTGCAACAGGAAAGAGAAAGCGCCCATCATGATGGACGCCGGCAGGATCCAGATCAGCAGGGTGAGGACCGCCAGCGGCGCCCTCCCTCTCTTGTACCCGATCAGGATCACGGTTTGGGTAGAGGAAGCTCCGGGCAAAAGATTACAAAAAGCATTGAACTCAAGCAGCTCCTCGCGGGAGACATAGGGTTTTTTGTCGGCAAATAACTTCATCATCATCGCCACATGGGCCTGCGGTCCACCGAAAGCCGTCAGGCTATACAGGAAAACCGTGCGCAGGAAATGAAGGTGGCGAAGCATCATGGCGGCTAAATTTAGAAAATGATCTTCATCTTTTGCAAGCCGGCCTAGGCAGAATTGAAATACATTAATTTTAAAGGAACTAAATCGCCGTTGTGAAAAAACTGATACTGCCCGTTTTCTTCCTGCTCAGCACGGAAGCTTTCTCTCAAAAATCATTTGATCTCGATGCCGCCGTGAACAAAATGCAGGAGAAAACCATTGCCTGGCGCCGTGACATCCACCAACACCCGGAGCTGGGTAACCGCGAATTCAGAACAGCAAAACTGATCGCCGAACACCTGCGCTCGCTGGGCATGGAAGTGAAAGAAGGCGTAGCAAAAACAGGCGTAGTAGGCATACTCAAAGGAGGCAAGCCAGGACCGGTGATCGCCCTGCGTGCCGACATGGACGCCTTGCCGGTGACGGAAAGAGCAGACCTGCCCTTCGCTTCTAAAGTGAAGACAACTTATAATGGACAGGAAGTGGGCGTGATGCATGCCTGCGGACACGATACGCATGTGGCCATGCTGATGACCGCCGCCGAGATCCTCGCGGGCATGCGTAAAAATTTGGCGGGCACGGTGAAGTTTGTGTTCCAGCCTTCCGAGGAAGGCCCTCCTGCGGGCGAAGAAGGTGGAGCCGAGCTGATGGTAAAAGAAGGTGTGCTGGAAAATCCTAAAGTAGATGTGATGTTCGGCATTCACATCGCCTCCGGTGATACAGTAGGTACGATCAGCTACCGTGAAGCGGGCATCATGGCGGAGTCAGATTGGTTCTCCATCAAGATCAAAGGAAAGCAAAGCCATGGCGCGGCACCCTGGATGGGCGTTGACCCCGTGGTGATCGGCGCGCAGATCATCAACGGACTGCAAACTGTAGTGAGCCGGCAGAGCGATCTTTCCGAAGGGCCGGTAGTTGTTTCGACAACTATTTTCAAGGGAGGCGTTCGCGAGAACATCATTCCCGAAGAAGCCATACTTGGCGGGACCATCCGTACGCTGGATAAAAAAGTAAGGGACCAGACCTGGGCCAACATCGAGCGCATGGCCAAGAACATAGCTGAAGCCTCCGGCGCTACCGCCGAAGTGGAATTCAGCGCCAAGACCGGGGTCACCTATAATAATATAGAGCTCACGAGGATGATGGCGCCTACCCTGCAAAAAGTCACCGGCGGAAAAGCCCATATCATTCCTCCGCATACAGGCGCAGAAGATTTTTCATTTTTCGCAGAAAAAGTGCCCTCCATGTACTTCTTTGTGGGCGGCGCTACCCGCGGCACCGACGTGTCTAAGGCGCCCGGCCACCACACGCCGGACTTCCTAATTGATGAAGAAGGGATGAAAACAGGCACCAAGGCCTATGTGCAGCTGGTGCTGGATTACATTGCCCTGGCCCAGGCCAAAGCGGCAGATTCCAAAAGCAAGCCTAAATCGTTCTAACGGTTACCCATATGCAAATATTCCTGCTAGTCCTCTTGCTTTTTGGTTTCACTGCCCAGGCGCAGAAAAGGGACAAGAAGCTGGAGAAGAAGATCATGGAACTCGTGCAGGGTTTCAATGGGCAGGTGGGCATCTACGTAAAGGACCTGGAGAAGAACCGGGTGGTGCAGCTGGGTGCCGATACCATCTTCCCCACAGCCAGCATAGTGAAGATCCCGATCATGATCGGTGTGATGGACAAGATCAACCGGGGAGAACTTAGCTACCACCAGCAGCTGCAATACAGGGACAGTCTGCACTATGCGGGAGCCGACATCCTGGGCTCATTCAAAGCCGATGAAAAAATTGAACTGGCGCGGGTGATGATGCTGATGATGACGGTGAGCGACAATACGGCCAGTCTCTGGCTGCAGGGTCTTGCGGGCACGGGCGCCCGCATCAACGAGATCCTGGACAGCATGGGGTTCCGGCATACCCGGGTAAATTCCCGGACGCCCGGCCGTGAAGGTGACCGGGGCATCTATGGCTGGGGACAGACCACGCCCCGCGAAATGGCTACGCTGGTAGAAAAGATCTACAAAGGAGAAGTAGTATCGAAGGCCGCGAGCGATAAAATGCTGCGCATGATGAACCGCAACCTGTTTGACATCGGCGCTCTCTCTGTGCTCCCGCCCTATGCCACCATTTTTGCCAAGTACGGCGCGCTCAACCAGAACCGGAACGAAGTGGTGCTGGTGAAGGGCGCCAACAGCGAGTACGTTTTTTGTATCATGACCAAGAACAACAAGGACCAAAGCTGGAAGAACTCCAACGAGGCCTGGGTGCTCACGCGCAAGCTCTCCGAATTGCTATGGGAGTATTTTGAACCCAGGGATCGCTGGGTCCGCGAGGCCGATGCAGAAAAATTCGATTAAGAAAACAGCTGGTAGGTGATCAGACTCATGAGGTAAGCCAGGCCTGTCATGTACACAAATTGCACGATTGGCCATTTCCAGGTTTTGGTCTCCCGCTTTGTAATGGCCAATGTGCTCATACATTGCATGGCGAAAACATAGAAGACCATCAGCGAAAGACCGGCGGCCAGTGTAAAAAGAGGTCTGCCGTCAGGCCAGCGGGCCTGCTTCATCTTGTCTCGAAGACGGAGTCCTTCATCATCTTCCCCTACACTATACAAAGTAGCCATAGTGCCAACGAAGACTTCGCGCGCAGCAAAAGAAGTGATCAGCGCTATGCCTATCCTCCAGTCGAAACCCAATGGCTGGATGGCGGGCTCAATAGATTTTCCCAGGATACCTGCATAAGAATTGGCCAGTTTTTCGGAAGCATATTCGGCCCTGAGGTTTTCGCTCACCTCCTCTTTTTTCTCCGCCTGGTATTTGGCTTCTATGGCATCCATCCTGCCCGAAGGTCCGTAGGAGCTCAAGGCCCATAGCACCAAACTGATGATCATGATGATCCTTCCTGCTTCAAAAATGAAAACCTTGGCCTTGTTGATCATGGTCTGCGCCACGTTGTTCCACCTGGGTGCGCGGTAGGTTGGTAATTCCAGGATGAAAAAGCTTTTTTCATTGATGCGGATGAACCACTTCGCTATATAGGAAACGATCAGTGCCAGGATCAGTCCCAGGAGGTAAAGGCCCATCATCACCAGTCCCTGCAGGCTAAGAAAGCCAAAGAAATAAATATTGGGGATCACCAGGCTGATCAGGATAGCATACACGGGCAGCCGGGCAGAGCAACTCATTAAAGGTGTGATTAGAATGGTAAGCAATCTCTCCTTCCTGTTCTCAATACTGCGCGCGCTCATGATGGCCGGTACCGCGCAGGCGAATCCGCTGATCAGGGGCATTACGCTTTTGCCATTCAATCCTACGGTGCGCATCAGACGGTCCGACAAAAAAGAGATCCTGGCCATATAGCCCGTGTCTTCCAGCAGCGTGATCAGCCCGAACAGGATCATGATCTGCGGAAGGAAAACGGCGATGCCGCTCAATCCAGCAACTACGCCGTTGATGAGCAGGTCGCTCCACCAGATCTCAGGCAAGTTGCCGGAAAGCCAGCCGCTGGTAGCTGAAAAAAGCTGTTCGATCCAGTCCATGGGATACTGGGCCAGCCAGAAAACGGATTGGAATAAAAAGAAAAGAACGCCCAGCAGGATCAGGTATCCCCAGCGGCGGTGAAGGAGAATATTATCGAGCTTGTCGGTGATCAGTGTTTTTTGCAAAGGGTCGGGCTCGGCTACCGACACCTTCATCAGGTGCTTGATCTTGCTGTATCGCTGCAGGATCTCGGTGGCCTGGGTGCGGGTTGGATTGAAGGCGTGCTCCTGCTCGATTCCCTCAATGGCCTCCTGCATGCCACCCGCCAGGGAAAATTCCTCGTGGTTGATCAGGTAATGAATGGCCGTATAATCACTTGCCTCAGGATAAAGCTTTTGCAGGTCCTCGATGGGCCCCCTGGCCAGTGAGAGGTTGTCGATAAAATCGCGGGCCGGCACTTTGTACATCTGGGTAGCCGTGAGTTCCAGTGCCTTTTTTAGTGCAGTGATGCCCTTGTTCTTGCGGGGATTCACGGCCACTACCGGAACACCCAATTCCCTTTCCAGTTCACCGATGTCGATATGAATACCCTTTCTCTTGGCCATGTCTACCATGGTCAGGGCCACCACCACCGGCTTTTTCAGGTCGATGATCTGTGTGCAGAAAAGCAGATTCCTTTTGAGGTTACTGGCGTCAATAGCCACGATGCAGATATCAGCCTTGATGTCGGCATCCTGTCCCAGCAGTACCCGGTAGCTCACCCACTCGTCCAGCCTTTTGGGATAGAGGCTGTAAGTGCCAGGCAGGTCAATGATCCTTGCATTCAGGTTTTCACCTATGCGGGCCATGCCGGTCTTCTTGTCCACGGTCACGCCCGGGAAGTTGCCCACCTTTTGGTTCAGCCCCGTGAGGGAGTTGAAAAGTGAGCTTTTTCCGCTGTTGGGATTGCCTACAAGTGCTATATGGATGTCCGGAGTGATCAAAACAGTGGCGCAAAGGTAGAGACTGTACAGGGGAGGCAGTTACGAGTTCAGGAGTTTTACGAAAGACTTAAGGAAAATTATAAACTAAAACCCCGGTATTTATCGTCTCCTGAAGCATAGCAATTGTAATTTTGACCATTCCCATAATCATTTTCAAATGTTAACCTTGATGCGCGCTTATTTTCTACTGTTCCTGCTGGCTGTAACGGGCATGGCCAATGGCCAGAAACTCAAAAAAGGCGACAAAGAAATTTTCGCCAACCTGCAAAACCACGTGAAGTTCCTGTCGAACGACCTGCTGCAAGGCCGGCGCACCGGCACCAAGGGTGAGCAGATGGCTGCCGCCTACATAGCAGAAAACTTTAAAAGAATAGGCCTGCAACCCAAAGGAAGCCAGGGATTCGAGCAGCCTTTTGCAATACCGGAAGGAAGGCAGGTGAATGCCAGCACGCATTTGCTGATCAATGGCGCCCAGCTGAAGCTGGAAAAAGATTATTTCCCGCTCCACTTCAGCAGCAATGCATCTTTGGAAGCCATGCCCTCCATCAGCCTGCAGGAGATGAACATGCCCTGGTTCATTGATCTGAAGGAAGTGCTGGCAGAAAATGCCAGCAACCCCCATTTCGACCTGGCTGCCGCGGTGAAACAAAAAGCCGCCGAGATGGAGAAAAAAGGAGCCACCGCCGTTTTTATATACAATAGTTCCGACCAGAAGGATGGTCTGCAATTCGAAGGAAAGGCCAAAGACGAGTTGCTTTCCATCCCGGTTGTTTATCTCTCTAAGGAAACCGCCACCCGTTATCTCTCAGATCCCGAGAACGCGCTAGATATTAAGCTGAAAACCGACATTGGTCCAAAAAGCAGGGAAGCAAGGAACATAGTAGGCTATATCGATAATGGCGCAGCCAGCACCGTGGTGCTTGGCGCACACTACGATCACCTTGGCTTTGGCGAGGATGGCAACTCCATGTTGCGCGGTTCGAAGGACCTGGTGCACAATGGAGCAGACGACAATGCAAGCGGCGTAGCCGCTATGCTGGAACTGGCGAGGCTGCTGAAGGAATCGAAGAACAAATCACAGAACTATATTTTCATTGCCTTCTCCGGCGAAGAGCTGGGACTGCATGGCTCAAAATATTTTGTGAGCAATCCTCCTATCGACCTTTCTTCTGTACGCTACATGATCAATATGGATATGGTAGGAAGGCTGAACGATTCAAGCAAGACCATTACCGTAGGCGGCTATGGCACCTCTCCTTTGTGGGGAACACTTTACGGGCTCACCGGACGCCAGAAATTGTATAGCGGCGACCTGCGCTTTGTTTTCGACTCAAGCGGTACGGGTCCCAGCGACCATACTTCATTTTATATGAAGGACCTGCCGGTGCTGTTTTATTTTACCGGCCTGCATGGCGATTATCACAAGCCCAGCGATGATTTTGAAAAGATCAATTTCATGGGACAGCTGCAGATCGTGAAGCACATTTTCAGCCTGGTAGAAAACACGGCTGACCGCGACGAAAAGATCGCGTTTACTAAAACAAGGGAAAGACAAACGACCACATCAGCCAGGTTCAGTGTTACCATGGGCATCATGCCCGATTATACTTTTAGTGGCGTAGGGGTGAGAGCCGATGGGATCAGCGAGGGCCGGCCGGCGCAGAAAGCAGGACTGAAGACAGGCGATGTGATCATCGCTTTGGGCGAACACAACATCACCACCGTTGAATCCTATATGCAGGCCCTGGCCAAATTCAAGAAAGGCGACAAAACCACGGTGGTTTACCAGCGTGGCAATGAAAAGCTTTCAACGCAGGTTGAATTTTAGTATATTCAGTCAATGCTATGAAACTCGTCCTCGATTCAAAGAATCTTACCAATGACTTTTTTGAGGATACAAAGCTATTGGGTATCATGGCACCGGTGAAAGACTACCAGCTCTGCTGGCAGTTGAATAATATACTGGGCATCGACTTTCGCAACAACAACGACCTGGAGATCCAGCTGAAAAAGAACAAGCGCAATTATTTTTTCTCTGTGTACGAGTATGCGGAAGAACACACCTGCCTCGTGCATTATCTGTACAACAATCAGTTCGACGGCGAATATCTTTTGCCCGAATTCCGTCACCTGGATTTTTTATGGCTGCTGAAAGGCGATGTGGTCACCGAAGAGACCTTGTCAAAACTCATCGACTCTATCCGCGGCATCAAGGGCGTGCAGCTGGTGGTGGAGCTCACCAATGAGCAGATCCGTAACAAAGAACACCTGGTACTTTAAATTTGCAACATGGATACTACCTGGCAGGAAAAAGACAGCGCGCTGTATAAAAAATTCGAGTTCAAGGATTTCAGCGAGGCATTTGCCTTCATGACCCGCGTGGCTTTGGCCGCGGAGAAGATGGACCACCATCCGCGATGGACCAACGTATGGAACAAGGTGGAGGTTTGGCTGAACACGCACGATGCGGGCGATACGGTAACAGAGAAAGACCGCAAGCTGGCAGCTAAAATCGACCAGCTTGTCTAGCCAGATCGCGGCCAGCCTGCTGATGGTGCGTCCCTCGGCCTTTGGTTACAATGCCGAGACGGCAGCCAATAACCATTTCCAGCAAAAGCCGAAAGACAATGCCGGCCTTCAAAAAAGGGCCCTGGCCGAATTCGATGGCGCAGTAGAAAAATTAAAGTCAGCCGGCATAGATGTGATCGTGGTCGAGGACACCCCAAGCCCTGCAAAGCCCGACGCTATTTTTCCCAACAACTGGTTCAATGCGGCAGGCGGCGTGATCAACGTGTTCCCGATGTTCGCAAGCTCAAGGCGGGAAGAAAAGCGCAACGATATCCTGGAACTGATCGCTTCGCGTTTCAAAGTGAATGATGTGCGCGACTGGTCGGAGTTTGAAGCCGAGGCCATGTACCTCGAAGGCACAGGCAGCATGGTGATCGATCATGAGAACAGCGTGATCTATGCCTGCATCTCACCCAGGACTACTGCATCACTGGTAGAAAAATTTGCTGCTGCCAGTCAATGCCGCGCGATCACCTTCCAGGCCTTCGATACCAGGGGAAGGCAGATCTATCATACCAATGTAATGATGTCTATCGGCGAAGGCTTCGCGGTGCTTTGTCCAAAGGCCATAGCAGATGACGTGGAGCGTGTGGCGGTTGCGCAGCTGCTCGAACATACAGGCCATGAAAACATTTACATAGAGCCTGAACAGATGGAATCCTTTGCCGGCAACATCCTCCATGTAAAAAACCGACAGAGCCAGCGCTTCATTGTGATGAGCACTACGGCGCACCGGGCATTTACCAAGGACCAGCTAGAGCGCATATCGAAATATGGAGAGCTGTTGGTCGTGGATGTTCCTACTATTGAAAAAGTAGAGGGCGGAAGCATCCGGTGCATGATGGCGGAGATTTTGTTGGAGGAAAAGTTATCTGGTTGATTAGTTGACTTGTTGACTCGGGATCTGCTTCCTTCGATATTCTTTGTTTAATATTCGCACAGGCTGTTCCCCGCGTTCCTTCGCGCCATTGCGCCTTAGCGTCTAAAACCACCGAGTTGCCCCCGTCCCACGGGGGACGCAAAGCGTTGAGACCGAAGCGGATTTAAGGAAGAACCGTAATGGCTTTGTCGCCCCTGGCTACGAACCTACCCACGGGTTCGAGGAATTCATTCAAATGATGATCTGAAAATATCGCCTGGATTTCACTCACTGCAGAAGGATCAACAGCTATCAACAGGCCTCCGTTGGTTTGAGGATCCGGCAGCAGGTTGAATGCCTCCATCACATCAACGCCTTTTTCAAAACCTATCTGCTTGCTATAACTGTTCCAGTTACGGAAAGTAGCATCGGGCATGGTGCGCTGTTTCATGCACTCTGCAACACCCGGCAGCTTTTGAAGCTTCGTATAATGCAATTCAGCACTCAGGCCACTTCCCTCGCAGATCTCCACCAGGTGTCCTGCCAAACCAAAACCAGTTACATCCGTCATGGCATGCACTTCAAGAACGTTGCCTAGTTTTTCTCCCACCTTGTTCAGTCTTGTCATGGATGCAATGAGTGTAGCATAATATTCCGGTGCCAGCAAGCCACGCTTTAATGCAGTGGACAGTAGTCCTGTACCCAGCTGCTTGGTAAGAAAAAGCAGGTCGCCTTCTTTTGCTCCATTGTTTTTCTTGATCTTGTTGACAGACACAGTTCCAGTTACGGACATGCCGAAGATGGGCTCACTGGAGTCAATGGTGTGCCCGCCCGCAAGCGGGATGTTCGCTTCACTGCAGATGCTTCTTCCTCCGTCGAGGATCTGCCTGGCTACTTCCACCGGTAGTTTCTCTACAGGAAAGCCAAGGATGGCGATGGCCATCACCGGCGTGCCGCCCATGGCATATACATCGCTGATGGCATTGGCTGCCGCTATCCTTCCAAAATCAAAAGGGTCGTCAACGATGGGCAGAAAAAAATCAGCGGTAGAGATCACAGCCATTTCATGATTCACCTGGTACACGGCGGCATCGTCGCTGGATTCGTTGCCGACCAGCAAATTTTCAAAAGCGGGGGCCTTGCCCGAAGCAATGATCTCCTGCAGCACTGATGGCGCGATCTTGCAGCCGCAGCCGCCGCCTTTGGAAAGGCTTGTGAGCCTGATGGGTTCATTCATGCAACAAAATTAGGTGGTTGGCACTTGCAGGAGCTTTTCCGTGTTGGTGGTAGAAACCGTCTGACAAGGAATGGGTGTAAGAAGCTCGCTGATATTTTCGCGGTTGTACAATGACTTATGGTATTTCTTGTCGTAGTAATGCAGGAGGATGCTAAAAGCTTCGCGGATATTTCCTTCGGCTAAGAAAGCAAGTGCATTCTTAGCTTCCAGTCCGCCCAGCTGCCTGCTGATCCTTACGATGGCATCGGAAAGTGCCTGCTTATCGTAGGCTCCATATTCAGGCAGGATATGATCCAGCCTTTGTTCAAATGGGATCTCCAAAAAATATACAGGCGACTTGCGCATCTTTTCCCAAACAGCATTCGGAAGATTCACAGAGCCTATGCGCTGGCTCTCGTCTTCCAGCCAGATGGGCCGGCCAGGACGTTCCCTGTCAGTTCTCTCCAGCGCCAGGGCCAGCAGGTTCTCAAACATTTCCTGCGAGGGCTGCTCTATCCTTTCGAGGTTGCCGAAAGCAGAACCCTTGTGTTTGGCAATACCTTCGAGGTCGATGACCGACTCGCCCTTACTTTCCAATGCAGCCAGCAGTTCCGTTTTGCCGGAGCCGGTGTAGCCGCCCAGGACCTGGAAAGAATGGTCGTGGGTGAAGATCTCCAGCGCTTTTCTGCGGAAGGATTTATAGCCGCCGCTCAGCACCTTCACTTTAAAACCATAGAGGTCGAGCAGCCAGGCCACAGCACCGCTGCGCATGCCGCCGCGCCAGCAATAGAGATAAACAGGATCGGTGCTGGAAAGCCCTTTTCCTTTCATCAATTGTTCCGCCTCATCAATGATGGTCTTCATGCGCGGCGCAAAAAAGTCCAGCCCCAGCCTCACCGCCACCTGCCGGCTTTCCTGCTTGTAAGCCGTGCCTATGATCTTTCTTTCTTCGTTGCTGAACAGGGGAAGAGAAACCGCCCCGGGGAAATGCGCATGCTCGTATTCTGCGGGCGACCTCACATCTACGACGAGCGCAGGCCTTGTTGAGATCAGCTCAGTGATTAATATCCTTTCAATTGCCACCGCATAAAGTTAGCGGGCATGATGGTATAAAAAGAAAATGCTTCCGGTCAGGGAAGCATTTTACAGATATTTTCTGATGATTACCTGGAGCTGTCGACCTTGATCTTGTTGTCGTCAGCATCATACTTGATCTTTTCACCAGTTTCCTTATTCTTGATCTTGATGTCACCATCTGAGCTCACCTTGTACTTGGTGTTACCGATCTTTTCTTTCCACTCTTTCTGCTCAGTGGCATCATTAGGCCACCTTTCTTCGTAGGTTACCCAGGTATCGTTCTCACCCTTGTACTTCAAGGTGCTTCCGTCCATCTTCACTTCACCGATCTTATTCCAGTCGTCGCCACCATAAAGCCACCAGGTTCTCCGGTCTACATAACGCCAAACAGGCTCGCCGGTTTCAGCATTGAATCTTGCGCCTGTAGAGGGGTCGATCGCAATACGAATAGACTTCCCGGTCTTAGGCTCGAGGAAGTTGCCGGCATCGCTCGCAGACTTGAACTCTTCGCCCATAGCGGCGTAATCTGTTGTTGTTGATGTGGTTGTGGTTTCTGTCGTGGTAGCTGTTGCCGTGTCGGTTGTATCATTGGCCGCTGTATTGTCAGCGTCGTTGTTACAAGCCAAAGCGCCTACCGTTATAACCAACAGGAACCCAAAGAATTTCTTGTTCATAATTTAAATTTTGTTTCAGCCTTTATGAATGCAAAAATGAGACCGTGAGGTCTCATTTCGCAAAACTCGTTCAGTATCAGTTATCTATTCATAGAGGCAAGGAACTCTGAATTGTCCTTTGTACCCCTCATTCTCTTCAGTAATTCATTCATAGACTCTTCGGTATTCATGTCTGTAAGGAATACGCGAAGCAGGTTCATCCTCTGCAGTACATCTCTTTCCAGCAACAGGTCATCGCGGCGGGTAGATGAGGCTGTAAGGTCGATGGCAGGGAATACGCGCCTGTTGGAAAGACGGCGGTCCAGCTGCAATTCCATGTTACCCGTTCCCTTGAACTCCTCGAAGATCACCTCATCCATTTTAGAGCCGGTATCCACCAGGGCTGTAGCAATGATGGTGAGCGATCCACCGTGCTCGATCTTTCTCGCAGCACCGAAGAATTGTTTAGGTTTTTGCATGGCATTGGCCTCTACACCACCTGATAACACCTTACCAGAAGCAGGGGCTACGGTGTTGTGCGCGCGGGCCAGCCTGGTGATGGAATCCAGGAGGATCACCACATCATGTCCGCACTCTACCAGCCGCTTTGCTTTCTGCAGGGCGATGGTAGAAACTTTCACGTGCTTTTCTGCCGGCTCGTCAAAGGTGGAAGCGATCACTTCCGCCCTTACGCTTCTTTCCATATCGGTCACCTCTTCCGGTCTTTCATCTACCAGCACGATCATCAGGTAGATCTCCGGATGATTGGCGGCGATGGCGTTGGCCAGTTCCTTCAGCAACATGGTCTTACCCGTTTTTGGCTGGGCTACGATCAGTCCACGCTGTCCCTTACCAATGGGTGTGAACAGGTCCATGATCCTGGTGCTGTAATTATCTGGCGCTGTGAAAAGGTTCAGTTTTTCGAAGGGGAACAAAGGCGTGAGGTAGTCAAAAGGAACGCGGTCCCTTACTTCTTCGGGTGTTTTACCATTGATGGTGTTCACCTTTAGCAATGCGAAATACTTTTCGCCTTCTTTTGGCGGACGTACCGTACCGTGTACCGTATCGCCGGTCTTCAGTCCAAATAATTTGATCTGGGAAGGCGATACATAAATATCATCGGGAGAAGAGAGATAGTTGTAATCCGAAGAGCGGAGGAATCCATAACCATCAGGCATCATTTCCAATACGCCTTCCGCAATGATCATCCCGTCGAACTCGATGTTGAAATTCTGTTCGCGGCGGGGCTGGAATTTTGCGGGTGGTTGTCCTTTCTCCTGCGCCATGGGCTCTGCCGTTTCGGCTTCTGCTTCCTGGGCGTCCAGGGTTGAAAATATGACTTGTGCGAGGTTGGATGTATTGGGGCCGGGTGCTTTGGGTGCTTCGGCTTCTTGTTCTGCGGGTGCTTCGTCCTCGCCTTTCTTCTTGCGGGCCTTAGGCGCTTCTTTCTTTGCTATCGGCGCTTTCTTTACCGGCTTCTTCTCTTCCTCTGCTGGCGCTGAAGTGTCTTCAACGATCGCTTCTTCCGTGGTATTCGCCGTGGTGGCCTTGACGATCCTTCTGCGACGGGGCTTTTCATTGTCTGCGCCCGCCTTTTCTTTAGTACCCATAACCGCTTGTTTATCTAAGATTTTGTAAATAAGTCCCTGTTTGTCCAGCTTTTTCGCGTTCTCAATGCCTAATTCTTCAGCAACGTCCAACAACTCGGGAACAAGCATGTCGTTCAACTGCAAAATATCATACATAGTAAGGAGTGATTTTATAGATCAGTCGGGCCAGAATAAGAGTGAATGATTGATTTATTGATGGATTCGAACCTGAACCGGGGTGAGAAAGGATGATCTCTCAACTAAATCCGCTGCAATTATACACCAAAAAACGGTCCGGAACACTGACCAAACAAAAATTTTGACCCCTTTCCCCTCTTAAAATGGAGCCGAAACGTTGCTTCCGGTGTGCCCTCTATTATCTTTGCAGCTTTTAAAAATCGCTATGTTCAACAACAGGACGAGGATCAAGGATCTGCTATTTTGGGAACCTGCATCGCAGGAAGTGACCGTAATGGGATGGGTGCGCACTTTCAGGAATAACCAGTTCGTGGCGTTGAACGATGGTTCCACCAACAATAACCTCCAGGTAGTGATCGAGCTGGGCATGCTGGAAGATGAGATGTTAAAAAGGATCACCACCAGCGCGGCCCTGAAAGTTTCAGGAGAGCTGGTTCCCTCTTTGGGCAAGGGACAAAAGGTGGAGCTGAAGGCAAAGACCGTGGAGATCCTGGGTGACAGCGACCCGGAAAAATATCCGCTGCAGCCCAAGAAGCATAGCCTCGAATTCCTGCGGGAGATCGCACACCTGCGTTTCCGCACCAACACCTTCGGATCGGTATTCCGCATCCGCCACTCCCTGGCATTCGCGGTTCACCAATTCTTTAATGAAAAAGGATTCATCTACCTGCACACGCCCATCATTACCGCTTCAGACGCAGAAGGCGCCGGCGAGACCTTTCACGTGACCTCCCTGCCGCTGGAAAAAATGCCGAAGAACGAGGCGGGCGAAGTAGACTATGCGCAGGATTTTTTCGGGAGGGCAACCAACCTTACGGTGAGCGGACAACTGGAAGGCGAGCTGGGTGCTACCGCACTGGGCGACATCTATACATTCGGACCTACTTTCCGCGCAGAGAACTCGAACACGGCGCGTCACCTTGCCGAGTTTTGGATGATAGAGCCGGAAATGGCTTTCTGCGACCTGGAAGACAATGCCAACCTTGCAGAAGAATTCATTCAATACATCATCCGCTACGTGATGCAAAACAATGGTGATGACCTGGAGTTCCTGCGTCAAAGGTTGCTGGATGAAGAAAAGCAAAAGCCGCAGAACGAGCGAAGCGAATTCGACCTGCTGCAGAAGCTGCAGTTCGTTACCGAAAATAAATTCGAGCGCATCACTTATACAGAGGCCATCGACATCCTGATGCAATCGCCGGCCTATAAGAAAAAGAAATTCCAGTACGAGATCAGCTGGGGCGCCGACCTGCAAAGTGAGCACGAGCGCTACCTGGTGGAAAAGCATTTTAAAAAGCCGGTGATCGTTACCAACTATCCCAAGGATATCAAATCATTCTACATGCGCCTGAATGATGACGGTAAAACAGTGGCAGCCATGGACATCCTCGCGCCGGGCATTGGCGAGATCGTGGGCGGCTCTCAAAGAGAAGAGAGGCTGGAGAAGCTGGAGATGCGCATGAAGGAAATGAATATCCCGGCCGATGAACTCTGGTGGTATCTCGACACGCGCCGCTATGGAACCGTTCCGCACGCGGGCTTCGGCCTGGGCTTCGAGCGCATGGTGCAATTCGTTACCGGCATGGGCAACATCCGCGACGTGATCCCCTTCCCGCGGACGCCAAAGAATGCGGAGTTTTAGAGTGAGTAGTGAGTAGTGAGTTGTGAAAGGGCATTGCCTAGGAAGAAGCTTCGGGAATGCAAAGGAGGGGTATGCGCAGGCTGGTCACCAGGTCCCTGGTGTGCCGCTTTACAAACAAACTATCCAGCCAGCTATAGCTATGCGGCACGGTGATCACCAGGTCCGCGCCCAGTTCTTCTGCATGGATCTCGATCCCTTCAGTCAGGTCGTCGCTTACTATGGTGGTCACGTCGGCCCGGATATCTCCGAGGCTGTTCTTCACTTCTTCTTCCCTGATCTTTCCTTCTTCTTTTTTCACCACGTGGAGGAGGTGAAGTTCCAGTTGCAGGGCCGCTACGATGGAGCGAAGATGGCCTGCCGCTTTCGCGCTGATGGGCGAAAGGTCGGTGGCCAGGATGGCTTTTGAAGGCCTGGCGGATCTGAAGTTGGCAGGCACGCAGAGTACGGGGTAAGCGCAATCTTTTACAATGGCCGTGGTGGTGCTGCCAAACAATCCCGTTTGCTGGCTCTCGCGTGAGCCCACGATGATCAGGAGGGGATCGATCTTTTCGCATTCCTCGTTGATCTGGTCCACCGCATCGCCTGCAGCCGATCTTACATCAAGTTGCAGGTCGGGAAACTTATCCCTGAGCAGGGAAGCATTCTTTTCCAACCCCTCTACGGAGAGCTGGTGAAATTCTTCGTAAGGCATCATCATTCCTGGTTCCGAAGTGGGCATCACGGGAAAACTATACACGTTCATGATCGTGAGCGGGCTGCCCAGTCGGGTAGCCAGGCTGGCTGCATAAAGCAAGGCATTCTCTGCCGCTGCGGAGAAGTCGGTGGCTGCGAGGATCGGTTGCATTCGTTATGGAAAATTAAGCATTAGCCATCTCAGATAAAAAGTAATTATGGCAAGTATCAGCACAACGCCTGTGCAAAGCAGGAAAAAAGGGATGGCCGGCACCAGGATCGACATGACGCCCATGGTGGATCTTGGATTCCTATTGATCACATTCTTTGTTTTTACCTCATCAATGACCGAAACTATGGTTTTGAGACTCTATATGCCAGCCGATGGCCGTGGCACGGAGGTGAGCGACCAGCATGTGATCAGTTTCGTGGTGGGGGATCAGGAGGCATATGCCTACGAAGGCGACTGGTATTCATCCCTGGCTGCAAAACAGGTGAAGCGCAGCAGCATCTCGCCCAAAAACCTGGGCGACATTATCATGAAAAAGCGGGAAGGCATGAAAGACAAGGACATGCTGGTAGCGCTGATCAAACCCATGCCTTCGGCCAGCTATGGAGATGTAGTGAAAATGCTGGATGCGATGATGATCTACGAAGTAACGAGGTATGCCATAGTGGAGCCTACATTCATGGAGATCGAATACGCCTCCAGGCAGTAGCGTTTTAGATAAACCAAGCGACCCCTATTCACGATTCACGTCCCGATATATATATCGGGACGCGATTCACGCTTTTCCGCTATTTGTGTACTTTTACCTCCCTAACAAAAATCATCATATGAACATTCCCGTTGTAGACCTCGCCGATTTTTTAAGCAGTGACAAGTCACGCAAAGAAAAATTCGTGCAGGAGCTGGGCAAGGCCTATGAAGAAGTAGGCTTTGTAGCCGTGAAGAATCATGGCATTTCCGACGACCTCATTTCAGACCTATATAAATATGTACAGCAGTTCTTCGCCCTGCCAACTGAAAAGAAACTGTCTTACGAAAAAAAGGAACTGGCCGGCCAGCGAGGCTATACTTCTTTTGGCCGCGAGCATGCGAAGGGTTTTGACGCGCCCGACCTGAAGGAATTTTTCCAGTACGGGCAAACCGTGGAAGATGGCGATCCTATTAAAGAGGAATACCCCGATAATGTGGTAGTGAAAGAGATCCCGCAATTCAATGATACTTTGTTCCGTGCTTACCGCGACTTTGAAAAAAGCGGCAAGTCATTGCTCCAGGCCATCGCCCTCTTCCTGGGCATTGACGAACATTATTTCGATGAGTGGGTGCACAATGGCAATTCCATTCTTCGTGCGATACATTATCCGCCGATCACCAGCGAACCCAAATCTGCCATCCGCGCCGAGCAGCACGAGGACATCAACCTCATTACCTTGCTGGTGGGTGCTTCTGCCGATGGACTGCAGATCCTCACTAAACAGGGCGAATGGGTGGGCGTTACTTCCCTGCCCGAGCAGATCGTGGTGAATGTGGGCGACATGCTGCAAAGGCTTACGAACAACCAGCTCCGCTCTACAACCCACCGGGTGGTGAATCCACCGCGTGAGCTCTGGGGTACTTCACGTTATTCTATTCCCTTCTTCCTGCATCCCAAAGGAAGCATGGACCTCACCTGCCTGGAAGAATGTATTTCCGAAACGAACCCGAAAGCTTATGAAGATGCCACGGCGGGAGAGTACCTGGATGAGAGGTTGAGAGAGATCGGTTTGAAGAAGTAGTCAACTGACCCCTTCCTCCGGCGTCATGCGGGGACGGATAATACCGGAAGACAGGGCGGCGGCCAGTGCATCGGTGGTCTTCTTCACAATGCCCGAAACCTTGCCGATCTTCGCGGCAATTTCATTGAGCTTGTCTGATTTCTCGCTCATCTCGTTCATCACACCATAAAGCTCTGTGGTCTTTTCTTTCAGCTGTGCGATCACCGCGGATTGTGTTTCGAGGATGATCAGTTCTTTCATGGTGTTGAGTCCCTGCAGGGCCTCGTTCACCGTTTCTCTCTCTTCGGCAGTCAGCTTCAGCAGCTTGCTGGAAGTGCGGATCGACTTATAAGCCACATCAATGGAATCCATGGCCATCCTGGAAGTGTTGATCAGCATCTGCACCTGTTTTCTTTCTTCGGCCGTAACCATTTTGCCGGCGCGCGGACGCCCGATCCTTTCGCGCATGGGTTTGCGGGTAGTGGATGACGAATCCGGTGTTTCGGTATCTACGGAATTTTCTCCGCCGCAGGCAGCCAGCAGGCAGGAAGAGAGGAGGATAAATAAAATGCGGTTCATGTCGGGGTTTATTGAATGTTCATGTCGTCGTAAACAGATTTGATCTCTTTCATGGTGCTGAACAGCGACAGGATATCGGCTTTCAGGTCCTTGGGATTTTCCGAAAGCACGGATTCCTTCAGCTTGTCGTGGGTGGTCTGGATATTTTTCATAGCAGACACCGTCATTCTTTTCAGCTTGTGCAAACCCGCCAGCTTTTCCTTTAAAGAAATATACATCGGGTTGTAATCCTTAAGATAGTCGAAAGGGTTGATGTTCTGGTTGCGCTGGTACTGCTCGATGTTGTCATAAAAATTGCCCATCACATTCACGAACTGGTTGTCGAGCGACGCCATTTCATTCTCCAGGCTGGAAGCCACTTCCACCGCGAAATAGTCGCAGACATCATCCACGATCACATCTCCCTGCACTACGAATTCCTTGAGGTATTGCTTCTGCAGCTTGCGGAGCTTGATGGATCCGACCTTGTTGATAACAGTGCCTAAAAAATCACCTACGCCCGCGGGGATCTGCTTGTTGAAATTCTTATTATAGGTTTCGATGGCAGAGGAAAGTTCCAGCGCCAGGTTCTTGTCTTCGTCTTCCAGCTGTTGCTGGTAACCATTGTCTACCAGGGCCAGCAGGCTTTGCGCGTAGGAATTGATGATCATGCAGGCCTGGTTGATCTGGGCCGCATTGTTCTCAAACTGCAGGCGCATATCGGCTATGCTGTTCAGCCGGGGGATCACCTTGTCGGAAGTAAAAAGGGTAGAGCTTTCAATCAGCCTCAGGTCATGCCGGAAGTCGGAAATGTTCCTGTACAGTTCGCCGGGAGCGGTAGAAAGGGTCTTGGCCGACCGGGCGAAACCCTCTACGTTGCTGGTATGCGTAGTGGTTAAGAGCGACCTGCAGCTAGTGAAAGCAAGCAGGAATACTACAAGCAGATATCTCATGTCGGATAGTTTTGTTCATCAGCTATTTAAGCCGATCATCATTTTCTCGAAACCAAGATAAGTTCTAAAAGACTGGAAAACAAAGAGCTGCGAAATGATTAGCCTTTAGTTAGCCAGATTCTATTAAAAATATGGTACTAGGTGTTGCATAGTACCAAACAACACCATATCTTTGTCTTGTCAACGTAATCAATATATAACAACCGCGCTTACCGGTCCTGCTAGCAGGCCGGGCCGGAAGCCAGGTTAAAAAGAGGAACTTATGAATATCGAGAATACTCAAAGCCAGATGCGGAAAGGGATACTGGAATTCTGTATCCTGTCCATCATCCGCCGCGGCGAATCCTACCCCAGCGATATCGTGGAGGAGATGAAGGCCGCCAACCTGCACATTTTTGAAGGGACGCTTTATCCCTTGCTCACCCGCCTGAAGAACGCAGGCATGCTGACCTACCGCTGGGTGGAAAGCAACTCGGGGCCTCCCAGGAAGTACTTCCTGCTTACGGAAGCCGGCGAGAACTTCTACAAAGAGCTGGAACAAACCTGGCTCGAGCTTTCCAACGGCGTGAACGCATTAACTAACAAGGAACAACCTAATATATAAACCGATCCGCCTGAGGCGGGCTTCAACCAAAAGTTATATTATGAAAAAGATAATCAACATAAACCTCGCAGGCAGGGTGATCCCGATAGAGGATTCTGCTTATGAAAGTTTACAGCGCTATATAGAAAGTCTGCGCCGCTACTTTGCCGGTGAAGAAGGCAGGGACGAGATCATCAATGATATTGAAAGCCGGGTAGCCGAGCTGATGAACGATAAAGTAAAGAAAGGAAGCGTGGCGGTAACCGATGCCGACATTGAGGAGATCATCACCTCCATGGGCCGCGTAGAAGATTTCCAGGAAGCCGATGCGGCAGAAGCTGCCCATGCATCAGCGGGTGGATCACAGGAACCAACAGCTGCCGCCTCTTCTACCAAATTTAAGGGAAGACTCTACCGCGATGCGGATGATAAATTCCTCGGAGGCGTTTGCGCCGGTATCGCCAACTACATGAGCTGGGATCCCGCCATCGTACGTCTTTTGTTCGCCATCATCACCTTTGGCGGATTTGGAATGGGCATCCTGCTTTACATCGTTCTCTGGATCGTGCTGCCGGTAAAAAGGCTGGATCAGTACACGGGCAAAAGGTTTTACCGCAACCCCGACGACAGGATCCTTGGTGGCGTGGCCGGTGGACTGGCCGCCTATTTCAACAAAGAGGCCTGGATGATCAGGCTGATCTTCGCCGCTCCGCTGATCCTGAACATTCTTTTCAGCGTCGTCAACGGCCTGTTCTTCGTATGGCACCGTGACGTATTCCCGAATGTATTCTTCGGCTCGTTCACCGGCATGTTCATCGTCACATACATCATCCTCTGGATCATCCTGCCTGAGGCCAGGACCACTTACCAGAAGATGGAAATGCGTGGTGAGAAAGTAGACGTGAACCGCATCCGCCAGAATGTACAGGAAGGCATGTCCGACGTAAAGAACCGCATGCAGTCATGGGGTGAAGAAGTGAAAACTTCCGCGCAGAACCTGGGAAACAGGGCCGGCGAGTTCGCTTCTACGCAGGGCAGGCAATTCGCTACCGAAGCCCGGCCCGTTGCACAGGGATTGGGCTACGCCATCGCCGTGATCATTAAAGCCTTCTTCATATTCATTGCCGGAAGTATAGCATTCGGTCTCTTTGTAGCACTGATCGTACTGGTATTCGGAGGCGGCACGGCCATGTGGCCGCTGAAGCAAAGCCTGATGGAGTTTGGTCTTGATGGCGCTGCACAGAAAATGCTCTTCTGGGGCACCGTGATCTTCTTCTTTCTTACGCCTGTGATCGCCTTCATCACCTGGCTCATCCGCCGTATGATGCGCGTTCGCTCACAAAGAAGTTATCTCGGATGGATCTTCGGCGGACTTTGGGTGCTGGGACTGTTTTGCCTCATTGGCCTGGTAAGCAGCATTGCAGGCGACATGCGTAATTATGAAAGACTGGAGCAGCAAATAGCTGTCACACAACCTGCGGGTGGCAAGGTGATCGTAAGAGTAGATCAGCCCGTGGTTAGATATGGTGGCGACATCTGGTGGACAGACAACGATTCAAAAGGCTGGGACATCACCGAAGATTCGCTGATCCTCTCCAACGTGAAGCTGAAGATCACTAAAAGCAACGACAGCAATTATTCTGTATCGGTTTGGAAATATAGTGCCGGCAGAACACGCAACCAGGCAGCGGACAGGGCTTCCAAAATAGGCTACTCGGCTTCTATGCTGGATAGTTCGGTGATCCTGGGAAGTGGCTACTCCATTGATGAGAACAGCAAGTTCAGGGGGCAGAAAGTGATCGTGGAAGTGAAAGTGCCGGTGGGCAAGATGATCCGTTTCGACGAATCCATCACCCAGAAACTTTTCCCTGTGAATGTAAGGGTAAGGCATAACCGCAGTTACAACCGCAACTGGGAAAACGACTGGGACCGCGGCTGGGATGAGGACCACTATTTCTTCGACTGGAAGACGGGCACGGACTATATCATGACCGCCGAAGGCCAGCTGGAGGAATTCGGAAAGCCAAAAACCGAGCAGGATCAAGAGTCAGACAATACAAGCGACTACGAATACAAGAAAAGAACCAACGACAGCATCCAAACGCTGATCGATCAGCAAAAAATTAAAGCAGAAGAAGAGCAAAGGAAGCTGGAAGAGCTGCAGCGCAAGGTGGGACTGAGGATGAGAGCGCTCAACACAGGTCTTGCCCTGAAGACCAAAGAAGTGAAGAAAGTAAGCGCGCTGAGAGCCAATGATCAGCTGAGCGCACCCATGCTTTCTCTCTTAACCGGGATCTGAACGGGGATTGGGGAGGATTTGAAAGATTACTGGATGGAGTGGATTTTAGAATACCAACAAAATAGGTTGAAGTGATCGTCAGTTTTTTTTGACGATGCGGGGGCTCCTTACGGAGCCTCCTTTTTTTGTTCCATCTATCGCCTCACCCCCGGCCCCTCTCCTCGCGGAGAGGGGACTTCATGCAAAGAGGAAAAAATGCCCGTAAGAGTCGAAACTTATAATCATCCTGAAAATCCAGCAAATCCTGTAAATCTTGGTCTATTTTTGCCCTCCAAATTTTTTACATGAAGTCAACCCCCTTTACAGATAAGCACGTGGCCCTGGGCGCGAAGATGGCCGAGTTCGCCGGTTACAATATGCCCATCAGCTATACCGGCATCAACGACGAGCATCATACAGTGAGAAAGAACGCCGGCGTGTTTGATGTAAGCCACATGGGCGAGTTCATGCTCAAGGGTGAAGGCGCCCTCGACCTGATCCAGCGCGTAACCACCAACGATGCTTCCAAACTCACTGCGGGCAAAGCTCAATACAGCTGCCTCACCAATGAGAAGGGCGGTATCGTGGACGACCTGCTGGTCTATTGCATCGAGGAGAACAAGGTCTATATGATCGTGGTGAATGCATCGAACATTGAGAAAGACTGGAACTGGATTCAGAAATTCAATACCAATAAGGTGGAGATGCACAATATCTCCGATGATACCTGCCTGCTGGCCGTGCAGGGGCCTAATGCCACGCGCATCCTGCAGGAGCTTACGGAGATGGACATACTCAACCTGAAATACTACACCTTCACCAAAGGCAAATTCGCCGGCGTGGACAATGTGCTGGTGAGCGCCACAGGATACACAGGCGCCGGAGGCGTGGAGATCTATTTTGAGAACAAGGGCGACAATGCCGACAAGATCTGGAACGCGATCTTCGAAAAAGGCGGTCCTCTGGGCATGAAGCCCATTGGCCTAGCCGCCAGGGATACTCTGCGCCTGGAAATGGGTTACTGCCTTTACGGAAATGATATAGACGATACCACCACACCCCTGGAGGCCGGCCTTGGCTGGATCACCAAATTGTCGAAGCCAGAATTCACCGCCAGGGAGATCCTGCAGAAGCAAAAAGAAGAAGGCGTGAAGCGAAAGCTGGTGGGCTTTGAAATGGAAGACAAGGGCATTCCCCGCCATGGATACGAGATCTGCGATGCCGGCGGCAAACAGATCGGTTATGTGACCTCGGGAACACAGTCGCCCACGCTCAACAAGGCGATCGGCATGGGCTATGTGGCTATTGAGCAGTCGGCCCTGGATACGGCGATCTTCATTAAAGTGCGCGATAAGCAGCTGAAGGCCCGCGTGGTGCAGATCCCGTTCAATAAATAAGCGAAGTATTCGTTAGTACGGGATAAAACCATGATCCACCTCACCACTTTCATTGCGGCGCCCATAGAAAGGGTATTCGACCTGAGCCGGAGCATCAGTCTCCACAAGGCGTCGATGTCGAAGTTTGGTGAGCGGCCCATCGGAGGCAGGATGGATGGGCTGATAGAAAAAGACGAAACGGTGACCTGGGAAGCCAGGCATTTTTTCAAAAAACGAGTGCTCACGAGCAGGATCACGGAAATGAAAAGGCCTTTCCTGTTCATTGACGAACAGGTAAAGGGCGACTTCGCCTCCCTCCGGCATGAGCACATATTCAAACAAATAGAGAACGGTACGATCATGATCGACCAGTTTTCTTACCAGCTGCCTTACGGCGGGCTGGGAAGGATGGCCAACCGGCTTTTCCTTGAAAAATATTTGACAAAGCTTCTCACTGAAAGGAACGAGATGCTGCGGGCCACCGCCGAAAGCAACGGGTGGAAGAATTATTTATCATGAACAAACCTACTTTATATACCTGCCTTTCCCCCGCGCTTCTTCATTTATACGATGTGCGTGAGTGTACGGTGGTAGTGATCGATGTGCTCAGGGCAACTTCTACTATAGCCACCGCGCTCTATAATGGCGCGAAGTCGGTGATCCCCGTGGATACGGTGGAAAAATGCATGAGGCTGGGCAGGGAAATGGAATGCATCACCGCCGGTGAGCGTGACGGGCAGATAGCGGACGGGCTGCAATACGGCAACTCTTCGTTTGAATATCCCCGTGAATTCATCCAGGACAAGATCCTGGTGCTCACCACCACCAACGGCACCAAGCTCCTGCACATGGCCTTATCGAAAGGATCTACGGAGATCGTTACCGGCGCCTTCCTGAATCTTTCGGCGGTCTGCGACCACCTGGTAAAAAAGCAGCAAAACGTCATTCTCGCCTGTGCGGGCTGGAAAGACAAGGTGAATTTCGAGGATAGCCTTTTTGCCGGCGCGGTGATCTCCCGCATCGGTCATCATTTCAATATCAATTGCGACGCCTCCCGCATTGCCCAGAATCTCTACGAATACGCCAAGGACGACCTCTATGAGTTCATGAAGAAGAACGATGCCTCGCATTATCATCGCCTCACCGGCTTTGGGCTGGAAAAGGACATCAGGCATTGCCTCACACCCGACCTGGCCAACATCCTGCCTTATTACCTGGATGAGCGGCTGGTAGTGGGAGCGATTTGAGGACTCCCGGGTGGGAAAGCCTGAAACGCGCGATTTAACAATAATTCTCTCCGAAACATCAGGTTTTCTGCCCCCTTTTCTTTTACTTTTGCCGATTGGCCTTTCCTAAGGACCGATCTTCAGCTGGATTGTTGAAGTGAAATAGCAAAACTGAAGAATTGGCATTACCTCATTTACTGAAATACATATATACCCATGGCACCGACGAGGTGATCCGCCGAGGGAAAAAGATACATGCCATCGGCTTTGCCGACCTGGTAGAGCATGATTACCTGTTTGGTACTGCCGTCTTTCGTGTGAAGGACGACAACTACTCTACATTTTACAAAGTTTATATCCAGCATTACAAGGACGCACGCAACCTTTCGCTTCGCTGTGCCTGTCCATACAACCTCGGCGAGATCTGCCGCCATGAAGTAGGCGCCCTGCTCAAGTTGCAGGAACTGATCGACCGCGGCATGCTGCAGGCGGAGACCCCTCAATACGACCAGCGCCATACAGTGGCCAAGCTCAAAGCCATTGAGCCGCGGATGCTGAAAATGCTTTGCTCACCGGAGGTATATAATGAAGCAGAGAACTGGCTGAAGGATAACGAGCCACTGATCGAATCTGCCGAAGACGAGACGGTGAAAGCCACCGTGGTGATCGATGGCACCGATTATAAAGTGATCCTGCGCCGCAACGAGGAGCGCACTTTCGATACGAGCTCAGACTATGTAGATACCGAGCATCCCCTCTGCCTTCCTAAGGTGATCCTCTTCATTCACCTGTTGAAAAAGCTGGGGCCGAATTATTTCGATTCCATCCGCAACTGGGACAAGGAGAAGAACAAGCTGCTCGAGCTCTATGGTTATTCCCTGTCGGACAACCTCAAGGGAAAATTTGAATTCACGTATAAAGAAGGCAAGCCCTACCTGCGCGTACTCGATCCCACGATCAAGCGCATACAGGCCCTGCCGGCAAAGCCCGCTCCCGAGCCCGTGGTGGTGGAGATGCTCAGCGCGCCGGTAGAAAAAATAGAGAGCAAGCCATTGAAGCGGCTCGGCATCGTTTTTAATTTCCATAAGAAAACCTATCCTGGTTTTTATATGGACCTGGTGGAAGGCGAGTTTGACGAGCAAAACAACCTGATCGGCAATGCAGAAAAGCTGGAGCTGAGAAAGTATGTGGATTCCGACCATTATTCAGACGAGGACAAGACGCTGTTGCTGGCCACGAGAAAGCTGCAGGACACAGAGATCAATAAATACATCAGCCGCAATTCGCCCTTTGCCGGCTTTTGGGAAAACATCATTCACAGTGAAGAAGATGAACTTCCCGAAGAGACCAAGGGGCTGATCACAGAATATATTTTTCCCAAGCTGCACAAGCTGCAGCTCGATCATATACACACGCCGGTTTTCGTTTTGCCGCAGGGCAAGGCCTTTAAAACCGCCAACCTGGAGAAATGCGAATGGAATACAAGTACCATCCGCCCGAGCTTCCACGTGATGAAGGTGAAGAAGCAATTCGAGATCGAATGCTACGTGAAGCCGGATGCTATGGCCTATAGCCTTAGCGACAACGAAGTGAATTCCTCCATGATCTTCGTGTATAATCACCAGCTCTATCTCTGGCAGTCGGCCGAAGCCATCTCCGTCACCGAGAAGTTCATGCCCACGGGCCTGATGAAGGTGAGTGAAGAGAACTGGAGCAAGGAACTGCGGGAGTGGGTGTTGCCGTTGTTAAACGATTATCGAGTGGACTTCGATCCATCTTTGATCCAGGAAGTAAAGGACGGCGACCCGGAAGTGAAGCTATACTTGCAGGAAAAAGGCGAGTACCTGGTATTCCAGCCCGTGTTCTCCTACAAGGGTTATGATACAAGACCCAAGGAGACCGACCACCTGGTGATACCGCAGGGTGAGAAAGTGGTGGTGGTGCACAGGAATAAGCAGGCTGAGCAGGGCTTTTTGGAAAAGCTCCGCATCCTCCACTCCAATTTTATCTATTACGACAATGGAGGCGCGCTGGCACTCAAGGGCGCGGAAGTGCTGAAGAACAACTGGTTCTTTTTGTTCGTGGACGCCATGAAGGAACAGAAGGTGCCGGTGTTTGGATTTGAGCAGCTCAAGAACTTCAGGTTCAATACCGCCAAGCCGCAAACGCATATTCACATCAGCAGCCATACCGACTGGTTCGACGCCAAAGTGGATATCCTCTTCGGCGATCAGAAAGTAACGGTGGCGGATATCAAAAAGGCGCTGGCCAACAAGCAGCAATTCGTGCAGCTGAACGACGGCACCCTGGGTATTCTGCCGGAAGAATGGCTGAAAAAATATTCACTGCTTTTCCGCGTGGGCGAAGGAAGGGGCGATAAGCTGAAGCTTTCCCGTTTCCACCTCAGCGTGATCGATGACCTTTATGAGAGTAGGAATGAAGAAGAGCTCACCATCCAGCTGGAGCAGAAATACGACAACCTTCGCCAGTTTGACAAGATCAAAGATGTGCCGCCGCCGGAAAACCTGCAACCCATTCTTCGTCCTTACCAGGTAGCAGGCTTCCAATGGCTGAACTACCTGCAGGAAGTGGGCTGGGGAGGCATCCTTGCCGACGACATGGGTTTGGGTAAGACCGTGCAGGCCCTGTCTTTTATCCAGCACTTCCAATTAACCACTGGCCAGCTAAAGGCCCTGGTGGTTTGTCCTACCACGCTGATCTACAACTGGGAGAACGAGATCCGCAAATTCACGCCTTCTCTCACCTATCATATTCACCACGGTCCGCAAAGGATCCGCAACGCGGAAGACCTGCAGAAGCACGATATCATCATCACCACTTACGGTACGCTGCGCAGCGACATCAAGGTCTTTCTTGACATTGCCTTCGACTACGTGGTGCTGGATGAAAGCCAGGCGATCAAGAATCCATCCAGCAAAGTGACCAAGGCCGCTACCCTGCTGCAGGCGAAAAATCGTTTGTGCATGAGCGGTACTCCTTTGCAGAACAATACTTTTGATATTTATGCTCAGATGAACTTCCTCAATCCCGGCATGCTAGGCAGCGTGGAGTTCTTCCGCCAGGAGTTTGCCGTGCCCATCGACAAGTTTGGTGAGCGCGAGCAGAAAGATCATTTGAGGAAGATCCTTTATCCTTTCATCCTGCGCAGGACCAAGGAGCAGGTGGCCAAGGACCTGCCGGAAAAGACAGAGATGATCCTTTTCTGCGAAATGGAAGACGAGCAGCGCAAGATCTATGAAGCCTACCGCAACGATTACCGGGCGCAGATCCTGGGTACCATCGAGGAGCAGGGCATTCATAAATCGCAGCTCACCATCCTGCAGGGACTGATGAAGCTGAGGCAGCTTTGCGATTCACCTGCCATCCTGAATGAGCCGGAGAAGCTGCCCAACCATTCCATCAAGCTCGACGAGCTGGCGCGGGAGATCATGGAAAACATCGGCGACCACAAGGCCCTGGTGTTCTCTCAGTTCCTGGGCATGCTGGCCCTGATCCGGGAAAAGCTGGAATCGCTGGGCATCAAATACGAATATTTCGATGGCAGCACCACGGCGCCCGACAGGGAAAAAGCTATTCAGAGTTTCCAGAACAACGACGAAGTGCGGGTATTCCTCATATCATTGAAGGCGGGAGGTGTGGGTCTCAACTTAACGGCGGCCGACTATGTATACATCGTGGATCCCTGGTGGAATCCCGCGGTGGAGCAGCAGGCCATCGACCGTACGCACCGTATCGGCCAAACCAAGAACATCTTTGCCTACCGCATGATCTGTAAGGATACCATAGAGGACAAGATCCTGCAACTACAGGAAAAGAAGCGCCTCCTGGCCAAGGAACTCATAGCAGACGACACAGCGTTTGTGAAGTCACTCACAAGAGAAGACGTAGAATACCTGTTTAGTTAGGCTTCGATCGTTTGAATAACGAACAGATGAATGCTGAATGTCGAAGTGAGCAGCCGGTTGAATGTTGAAGTGAGGAGAAGCTTAGGTAATGTGTCCCAAGTACACATTAGTAGAGCCGTTGCGCGCCAGCGCCGCTTCTTCATCCGTTAAAATCCTACAATCCCATCCTGCAAATCCCTTAATCCTGTAAATCCTGGTTATTTTTGAAGGATGCAATTGGCGCCACTGTACGATAAGGCTTTGAAGTTTGAGTTCCTCACGGTCGAGGAGGGTATGCAGCTTTTTGAAGAGGCGCCGCTCACCGACTTGATGTCCATGGCCGACGAGCTGAGGAAAAAGCAGGTGCCCCACGGCAAGGTCACTTGGCAGATCGACCGCAACGTGAATACTACCAACGTCTGCGTGGCCAACTGCAAGTTTTGCAATTTTTACCGCATACCCGGCCACCCGGAAGCCTATATCACCGACATGCCTACCTACCGTGAGAAGATCACGGAGACCCTGAAATATGGAGGCGACCAGCTTCTGCTGCAGGGAGGACATCACCCCGAGCTCGGGCTTGAGTTTTACACGAAGACCTTTCGGCAGATCAAGGAAGAATTTCCCGATATCAAATTGCACGCGCTCGGCCCGCCCGAAGTAGCGCACATCACCAAGCTGGAAAAAAGCAACCACCATGAAGTGCTCAAAGCACTGAAAGAAGCCGGCATGGATTCATTGCCCGGAGCCGGTGCGGAAATCCTGGTGGATCGTGTAAGGCGACTGATCTCCAAAGGAAAATGCGGGGCCGACGAATGGCTGGCCATCATGCATGAAGCGCATAAACTGAACATCACCACTTCCGCCACCATGATGTTTGGCCACGTGGAAACCATCCGCGAACGCTTCGAGCACCTGGTGAAGATCCGCGACGTGCAGGCAAAGAAGCCGGCAGATGCCAAGGGGTTCCTGGCCTTCATTCCCTGGACCTTCCAGGATGTGGACACCTTGCTCACCCGGATCCGCGGCGTACAGAATCTCACTACCCCGGAAGAATACATTCGCATGATCGCCATCAGCCGCATCATGCTGCCCAACATCAAGAATATACAGGCCTCCTGGCTTACGGTAGGAAGGCAAACAGCACAGATCTGCCTGCACGCCGGCGCCAACGACTTCGGCTCTATCATGATCGAAGAAAACGTAGTGAGTGCCGCAGGCGCTCCGCACCGATTCACCTCCAGGACCATACAGGAAGCGATCCGCGAAGCAGGCTTCGAGCCCCAGCTCCGCAACCAGCAGTACGAGTGGAGAGAGATCCCCGAATCCATCCAGGAACAAGTGGTGAACTATTAGTTGTGACAGCCGGTAAGGCCAATCCGCAAACTCCTACTATCTTACTGCAACTAAACCACTGCCTTCCTTGTCTTTTTAGTGCACCATGCGCAGGACCATCCTCATATTCTTTCTTTTCGGCACCCTTATGGCCCATGCCCAGGAGGAATTTGTTACGCCCTCGCGCTTCATTACCAAGTTCCCCTTCGAGCAGCTCACAGGCGGTGTGGTGCTTTTGAAGGCCAGGCTGGCGGATTATCCCGACACCCTGAACTTTATTCTCGATACCGGCAGCGGTGGCATCTCCCTCGATTCCACCACCGCTCTTTATTTTGGTATCGTGCCCGAGCCATCGGACCGGATCATCCGTGGCATAGCCGGCATCCGCAAGGTATCTTTTGTCTACAACCAAAAACTTCACCTGCACAAGCTGAGTATCGACAGCCTGAATTTTCACGTGAATGACTACACGATCCTCACTGAGGTCTATGGCGTGAAGATCGATGGTATCATAGGCTACTCCGTGCTCAGCCGGTATATCGTCAAGCTCAACTTCGACAACTCCATGATGGAGTTCTGGACCCGTGGTTCCATGAAATACCCGAGAGGCGGTTATTTGTTCAAGCCGGTGATCAGCACCCTGCCCGTGCAGATGGCCCGTGTGAGGGACGCCCGCACGGTGAATACCCGCTTCTTGCTGGATATGGGCGCCGGGCTCAACATGATGCTCAGCACTGATTTTGTGAACGACAGCGCCCTGCTGTATAAAAAGCGCAAGCTCTACACCAAGGAAGCCGAGGGACTTGGAGGCAAGATCGATATGCACATGACGGTAGTGAGGGAAGTGAAATTCGGCCCCTACAAGTTTTACAATGTGCCGGTCTATGTTTTTGACGATGTCAATAATGTCACTTCCTATCCTCACCTGGGCGGGCTCATCGGCAACGACCTGCTGCGGCGCTTCAATATCATTATCAATTACGCCGAAAGGCATATTCACCTCCTGCCCAATACGCACTACCGCAACCGCTTCGACTACTCCTATAGCGGGGTGGAGCTCTACTTTGTAGACGGCCAGATCATCATTGGCGACGTGGCCGCCGGCTCGCCAGCTGAGAAATCGGGTCTCAAGGAAGGCGATGTCATCTTTGCCATCAACAAAAACTTCAGCCAGAACCTCACCCAAATGAAGACGGCATTACAGAATGCCGGGGAAAAAGTGAGGATGATCGTGATCCGGAACGGCCAGCTGATGGACTTCGAATTCCGGATCGACAGCATTCTTAAATAACTGACCACGCTTTTGCTATTTTTACAGCCTTTCTAAATCTGAACCAGTGGTCAATTTTGAGCGTTTCACTCTAGATAACGGATTGCGTGTGATCGTGCACCAGGATACCTCTACCCCCATGGCGGTGGTGAATGTGATGTACGATGTGGGCGCCCGCGACGAAAACCCGGAACAAACGGGGTTTGCGCATTTGTTCGAGCACCTCATGTTCGGCGGCTCGGTCAACGTGCCTGTGTATGACGAGCCCCTGCAGATGGCCGGCGGCGAGAACAATGCCTATACTACCAACGATCTCACTAACTATTATATACAGTTGCCGGCCGATAACCTGGAAACAGCCTTCTGGCTGGAAAGCGACCGCATGCTTTCGTTGGCCTTCAATGAGAAAAGCCTGGATGTGCAGCGTAAGGTAGTTTGCGAGGAGTTCCGCGAGCATTATCTCAACAAGCCTTATGGCGATGTATGGATCAAGCTGCGTGAACTGGCCTACCAGGTGCATCCTTATAAATGGATGACCATAGGCAAGGAGCTTTCACACATTGAGAATGCGCAGCTCTCCGATGTGCGCAATTTCTTTTTCAAGCACTACAGGCCTGTGAATGCCATACTTGTGGTGGCGGGCAATGTGCAGACAGAACAAGTGAGGCAGCTGGCTGAAAAATGGTTTGGTCCTATCGAAAGCGGTGAGCGCTATGAGCGCCACCTGCCGGCAGAGCCTGCGCAGACCAGCCCGCGACAGCTGGAAGTGCATGCCGACGTGCCGCTGGATGCCCTGTACAAGGCCTGGCATATTTATCCGAGGATGGATCCGCGCTATTATGCGGCCGACCTGATCACCGACATCCTTGGTGGCGGTGGTTCTTCCAGGCTTTACCAGGTGTTGGTGAAAGAAAAGAAATTGTTCAGCAATATCGAGTGCTATCATTTTGGCACCGTGGAATCCGGCCTCCTGGCCATTGAGGGCAAACTGGTCAAGGGTGTGGACATGAGGGATGCTGAGGCAGCAGTGCTGGTGGAGCTGGAAAAGCTGAAAAAGGAAAAGATCGCAGAGTCGGAGTTGCAGAAAGTGAAGAACAAAACGGAGAGCATGATCGCCTTCGAGGACATGACCGTGATGAACCGGGCGAACAGCCTGGCCTTTTACGAATTGCTCGGCGACGCGAGCCTGATGAACTCGGAGCTGCAGCGCTACCAAAGAGTCACTTCGGAGGAGATCCATACGGAAGCCAATCAAATTTTCAGGGAAAGCAATTGCAATACGCTGTATTATAGGGCGAAATAGCCCCCTAAATCCCCCTAAAGGGGGACATTATTAAAAAGCTTCATTACTTCACCTCCCTTTAGGGAGGTTGGGAGGGCAAAAAATATGACGATAGACAGAAAGAAGCCACCGGTAATCAAGGACGCTATAGATTTTGATCTCAGGCTCAAGCCTTATGATAAATATGTGCTGGATAACGGCGTTGAGGTCTATGCTATTGATGCCGGCGCGGAAGAAGTGTCCATGGTGGAGTGTGTGTATTTTGCCGGCAACTGGTTTGAGAAAAAAAATCTAGTGGCAGCGACCACTAATTTTATGCTCAAGAACGGCACCAGCCGCATGAATGCCTACAAGGTGAACGAGCACTTCGAATACTACGGCTCTTACCTCAACCGCAGCTGCTACAACGAAACATCCACGCTCACCCTGCACTGCCTTTCCAAGTATTTGCCGGAACTTTTGCCGGTGATGAAGGAGCTGCTGCTGGATTCGGTATTTCCTGCCGAGGAACTGGAGACCTACAAGCAGAACATGAAGCAGAAGCTGAATGTGAACCTGAAGAAATCCGATTTCGTGGCCAGCCGCCTGATCGATGCCTATTTATATGGAGAAGATCATCCTTATGGCCGCTACACCCGCTTCGAGGATTTCGATGCCCTGAACAGGGAAGAGATCCTTGATTTTCATAAAGAATTTTACGCCAATGGCCATCTGATCATATTCGTGGCCGGCAAGCTGCCTGCTAATATTTCCCAGCTGCTCAACCAGCACCTGGGCGATTTGAAGAACAGTCCTATCCAGGTTTCTTCAAAGTCAACGATCCGCTCCGAGGAAAAAAAGCACAGGGTCATCAACGATCCCAATGGCGTGCAGGGCGCCATCCGCATGGCCACGCCCTTTCCCAACAGGCACCATCCTGATTTTTTAAAGACCATGGTGCTCAACAGCCTCTTTGGAGGATTTTTCGGCTCCCGCCTCATGAGCAATATCCGCGAGGACAAGGGCTACACTTACGGCATTTACAGCTACCTCGAGAACCACATGCAGGAATCCGCCTGGGTCATCAGCACCGAAGCGGGCAGGGATGTATGCGAGCCGGCGGTGGTGGAGATCTACAAGGAAATGGAAAAGCTGCGCAACGAGCTGGTAGGTGAGGAAGAATTGCTGCTCGTTAGAAACTATATGATCGGCAGCATCCTCGGCGACCTCGACGGTCCCTTCCAGATCATCAACCGCTGGAAGAATATCATTCTCAACGGCCTCGACGAAAACTATTTCTACAAACAAATAGAGACCATCAAGACCGTACCCGCCGAAGAATTAAAAGACCTGGCCAACAAGTACCTGCAACCGGAAAAGTTTTATGAGCTGGTCGTAGTATAGGAACAGCCGTTTCCGGTTTACAGTTTCCTGTTTCCAGTTACATCCTTTGTGATCCTTAGTGTCTTCGTGTCCCGATAGCTATCGGGATAGTGGTTCAAATTCGGGTGGTGGCATCACAACGAGTGATGGCTAACAAAGGCGGGGACAATAATGACAAGCCCTTAACAATTCTTCCTATGTAACCTTTTGGCTTTCCGAATCCTGCGTAAAAGCAAGCGCATGGAAAAAAGAATACTCCAGCCGGAAGCAAGAATCAACAGGTCTTCACGCCAACAACCCAGGGTGAGTGCTTATGGATCTGCGCAATTTATTTCCTGCAACAAGAAAAATGCATCAGCCATCCGCTGGGTCTGCCTTCAAGGCGGAGCGTTGGCCATTGGCGACAAACCGGGAGAAAGGATCCACGCGCATACATTGAAGAACAGAGGCGCCGGTGCCGTCGTTACCCTTTTGCAGGGAAGCGAAGGAGCACTGGGTATCGGCGACCAGGTAAAGGCTGCGGGGATGGACTGGATCTGGTTTCCCTTCTCTGCATCGAGGCCGCACAAAGGAGATGATTCCATTCACGTCATTGACCTGTTCATGCAAATGGAAGCCATGCTGGCTTCGGGCGAAAAGATCTACATGCATTGTTCGGGGGGCATCCATCGCTCGGGGATGATGGCCTATGGGCTGCTGCGTTATTTGGGCATGCAGGTAAAGGAGTCATTGAAAACGCTGAGACAATTAAGTGTGGTCACAGCCGGACAGGCCTGCGTGGAAAGACTGGCCTGGGCGGAGCAGTTAGTGAGTAGTGAGTAGGAGATCATAAAAAGCCATGTAGACAAACGCTGATTAGCAGCGACAATTAAAATCATTGGAGATGGAAACAGCAACCGACATCATCAGCCGCATCAGGACAGGCGGACTGAGTACAGAGGAACTGGAAGCCCTGGCTTCTACTGTTCGGGAACAGATCAAGGCCGATCCCGCGAAAGGAAAAGAGTATGGTCCGCTCATGGGCATGATCAGCCAGGCCATCAGGCAGCAGGAAGAAAAGGCAGACATCAACTTGGTGGTTGCAGGCAGAGGTGCGCTGGCCATTGGACATAAGCCGGGAGGAAAGATCTCCTTCGAAGGCATGCGGAATGCGGGTGTTACTGCGGTGCTCACTTTGCTGCAGGGAAACGAAGGCGCGCTGCAGATTGGCGATAAGGTGAAGAAAGCGGGTATGGAATGGATCTGGTTTCCTTTTTCAGCAGCACAGGACAACCTGCTGGCCGATACGCAAAGGGTCTTTGATCTCTACCAGCAACTGGCTGCCCTGCTCGAGGGTTCCGGCCAGATCTACATCCATTGTTCCGCCGGCATTCACCGCACAGGCATGATCACCTATGGACTGCTGCGTTACCTGGGCATGGACAACGAAGCAGCTGCCACCACGCTGAGGCAACTCAGGGAAGTGACGGCCGAGCAGGTGGGAGAAGAAAGACTGATCTGGGGTGAGCAGTTTGGGAAGTGAGGAGTGTTCTTCGACCCCGCAGTGGAGGGACAGGCAGGCTCAGAATGACAAAGGTTATTGTCATAGTGAGCTTGCCGAACTAAGTGAGTGGTGAGGAAACCGATGGCAAATTTTGAAGGCTCCTTATCTTTGAAAGGTGAGGATCCTTTTTGTTTTCCTGATGTTTTTACTCTCCTGCCAGCCGCAGATCGATAAAGAAAACATCTATGGCACCTGGACCACCGTACACGAAGCCCCGCAGGCACTCTCCGACAGCGTGCAGTTTATTCAACCGGACTCCCTGAAGATCACTTTCGTTTTTAACGGCGCTATTCGCAACCGCATCACCGGCAATTTCACCCTGGATTCCGGCGTGCTCACCACCCGCTTTGACAGCACGGTAGAAAAATTTGACGTGCACGAGCTCACGGACGAATACCTCACGGCAAAAAAGCGGGGAGGGACGACTATACTCAAAATGAGAAAACTGCAGCAAGTGAGTGGTGAGTAGTGAAACCCTGTCAACCTTATCAACTCCGTCAACTGCTAACTTTGCCCCATGATCACCCTCGTGCGCACTGATTCTTCCCATCCCGATTTCGTTGCCCTTGTTCGTCATCTCGATAAGGAGCTCGCCGCCATCTATGGTGAGAGCCAGGCTTTTTACGACCAGTTCAACAAGATCAACATGATCCGCCACGTAGTGCTTGCATACGACGATGACAAGCCGGTAGCCTGTGGGGCCATCAAAGAATACAGCAACGGGGTGATGGAGGTGAAGCGCATGTACACCCTGCCCGAATACCGGAGCAAGGGCATCGCTGCCCAGGTGCTGGCCAAATTAGAAAATTGGGCCGCCAGTCTTGGTTACGATAAATGCATTCTCGAAACAGGGGACAGTCAACCCTACGCCCTGCGTCTTTACGAAAAATGCGGCTACAAGGTGATCCCCAATTACGGGCAGTACGCCGGCATGGGATCGAGCATTTGCTTTGAGAAAAGTCTGAACCCGGATTTGGGGAGATGAGGGAATGCGCGGCTTAGACGCAAGGGCGGAAAGACGCGAGGAAACGCGAAGAAGGAATTCACCTCTCCTGTACTTCCCCTGGCAGGAGTTGCAAGGTCGAATAGTTGTAAGTAGGACGATGCCGGCCTCCGGCCGATCGCAGGTGATTCTCTGCCCCGCAAGCTCGCCACGACCACGCTCTCAAAGATGGACCTGCAAGAATCCTGTCTTGTATTTACGAGACCTAATAATTATTTTGTCTACTGAACTACTCTTATGAAAATATTATTTTTCCTCTTCGCAAGTCTTGCTCTTGCTGCCTGTAATAATCAGGACAAGAATACCATTTCCCGCAAAGATGAGCCCGACATCATCCGCGTGGAAGCCGAAGACGAGGAAATGAATGCAGCGATCGAAAAGGCAAAACAAACCTTCCCCGATTTCCTCAAAGCTTTTCGCACAGGTAAAGACGACTATTACAGTGTGAAATACCGATTTGACCACAACGGTGAAGTGGAACATATCTGGTTAGGCGACCTGTTTGAAAAAGATTCTGCTCTGTATGGAACTATTTCCAATGTACCGGAGCTGATCCCCACGATTGATGTGGGAGATACGGTTCGGGTGCAACAGGAAAGGATAAGCGATTGGGTTTATTCCGACTCCGGACTGATGCGCGGAGGCTATACGATCCGGGTTTTGAGAAGCCGGCTTTCAGAGGAAGAAAAAAAGCAACTCGATAAAGAGATGGGGATGAGGATAGAGTGAATTGGTTCCAGTTTACCGTTTGCATCGAAGCTTAAAAACCCTCGACCGGGGCGACACAACCGGGCTTATTTTTTGGTTGGCCGGTCGCATGACACTCTTGTAGTTACGAAGTCTGATAATTAATTTGTTTACTGAACTACTCATATGAAAGTATTCTTTTTCTTCTTCGCAAGTCTTGCTCTTGCTTCCTGCAGCAGCTCGAAAAATTCTACTTCGTCCATCCAGCGTCCTGGAAGTAATGGACAGACAAATGCAAGGCCCGTTTCGGGCAATACCCGTACGGTCACTGTTGAGTACATCGATGAAAGAACCTACATGCTCACGGAAAAATCCGATGATAAAACCTATGCCTACGACCGCAGCAACCCGGTAAAGGTGGGCGGCGTGAAGGAAAGCTCGGGACCTGCCAATGAGAGGCGTTACCTCAACGGCCTCGCAGGACCGAACGGTGAGGAGATCGGGTATCAGCGTTTCGGCAGCTGCTGTCCCTTTACTACCCCCAATGGCACCTTCCAGAATTCGGGCATGCTGGATATCTATATGGTTTACTGGAAAGGCGGCAAGGATACTTTTCGCATTTTCATCAATATGTACGACGAAGGCGATCTGAAGATCCCGGTTGGACTCACAGCCAAAAAACCCTGAAAGAATGCAAAACAGATGTCCCGATAGCTATCGGGAGCTGAGTGTTGAAATCTGTTGGCAGTTTCTCTTCGCGTCACTTAGCGTCCTGGCGGCGTAGTTTATCCCGAAGGACAATGAGGAGGCCAAAGCAAGCCTACCTATAGCAGGACTATTAACCGGAAACTGGAAACAGGAAACCATCTACATTTGTTGTCCATGAACTTCCTTCGAAAGACACTCAGCAATGAGGACCTGCTCCATATTTACAAGAACCTTCTCTGGCCCCGCCTGATCGAGGAGAAAATGCTGGTGTTGCTTCGGCAGGGCCGGATCTCCAAATGGTTCAGCGGCATAGGACAGGAAGCCATTTCGGTGGGCGCCACCATGGCGCTGGAAGACGACGAATGGATCATGCCCCTGCACCGCAACCTTGGTGTGTTCACCAGCCGTCAAATGCCCTTGAACAGGCTTATCAAACAATGGCAGGGCGCACAGGATGGATACAGCAACTCAAGAGAAAGAAGCTTTCACTTCGGCACGCGCGAGCACCACATCTGCGGCATGATCTCCCACCTGGGTCCTCAGCTCGCTATCGCGGATGGCGTTGCATTGGCCTACAAGCTGCAGAAAAAGAATAAGGTCTCCATGGCATTCACGGGAGACGGCGGCACCAGCGAAGGCGATTTTCATGAAGCCCTCAATACCGCCGCTGTTTGGGATCTTCCCGTGATCTTTATCATCGAGAACAATGGCTATGGACTGAGTACGCCTGTTTCCGAGCAATACCGCTGCGCTACCCTGGCCGATCGCGCCAAAGGCTATGGCATGGAAAGCGTGATCATTGATGGCAACAATGTGCTGGAAGTGTACGACACCATCAAAGGTGTGCGCGACTACTGCATCCGCAACCAGAAACCTTACCTGGTTGAATGCCTCACCTTCCGCATGCGTGGACATGAAGAGGCCAGCGGCACCAAATACGTCCCCAAAGAACTGTTCGATACCTGGCAGGTGAAGGATCCCATTAAAAATTTTGAGGACTGGCTGATCAAAGAATCGGTGATGACCGCCGATGAAGTGGAAGGCATCCGGGCAGGCTTCAAAAGCGATATTGAATCAGAATTACAGATAGGTTTCGACAGCCAACCGGTGGTGGTGGATACGAAGACTGAGCTCGCCGACGTATATGCACCTTATACACCGCAATTAGTTGTCGCGACAACTAATTCACGTCCCCTGCGCCTGCTCGATGCCATCCGCGAGGGCATGGAACAAAGCATGCAGCAGCATCCGAATTTGGTGCTCATGGGACAGGACATCGCTGAATACGGCGGCGCCTTCAAGATCACTGAGGGCTTTGTAGAAAAATTCGGGAAAGAAAGAGTGAGGAACACGCCCCTATGTGAAAGTGCCATCATCGGTGCCGCTTTAGGATTGAGCCTCGAAGGATACAAGTCGATGGTGGAAATGCAGTTCGCCGATTTCGTCACTTCCGGTTTCAACCAGATCGTGAACAACCTGGCCAAGATCCATTACCGCTGGGGACAGAACGCCGATGTGGTGGTGCGCATGCCCACAGGCGCCGGTGTGGGCGCAGGACCTTTTCACAGCCAGAGCAATGAGGCCTGGTTCGTGCATACGCCCGGACTGAAAGTGGTCTACCCTTCCACACCGGAAGATGCCAAAGGACTGCTGATCGCGGCCTTCAACGATCCTAACCCCGTTCTGTATTTCGAGCACAAGGCGCTCTATCGCAGCATCACGGGCGATGTGCCTGAAGGCTATTATGAAATTGAAATAGGAAAAGCCAGGCAGGTGAGGGAAGGCGAAGAGGTTTCCATCATCACCTACGGTGCAGGTGTGCATTGGGCGATGGAATATGCCGATGCGCATCCGGATGTTTCCATCGACATACTGGATCTGCGCACCCTGCAGCCGCTTGATTATGCAGCCATCGAAGCATCAGTGAAAAGGACAGGCAAGGTGCTGATCCTGCATGAAGACACGATGATCGGCGGCATAGGCGGAGAGCTGTCGGCATGGATCACCGAGAACTGCTTCGAGCACCTGGATGCACCGATCCTGCGTTGCGCGTCGCTGGATACGCCGGTGCCTTTCAATATAGAGTTAGAGAAAAATTTCCTGGCGAAATCCAGGCTGGATGAGTACGTGCAAAAGCTGCTTAGATATTAACGACAATCTGACTTCAATCGTCAATGGTGTTGTTGTCATTCCGACGAAGGAGGAATCTTAGGCTTACCATAAAGTTTGCATCCTACCGTAGGCGATGTCCATTAATAAGCGATCCTCAGATCCCTCGTTCCTCGGGATGACAGTTGACAGGTCCTCGCTTTTCATTGCGCCCTCGCGCCTTTCCGCCATATCGTCTAAACTAGAAAGACCTCACTCCCGGACCCCTTAATGTTTGTCCGCTCCTTGTTCCGAGGTGCACACCATTTTCCACCACCAGCTGCCCATTCACGATCGCGAAGCTGAAACCCTCAGAATAAGCATGCGGTTTTTCAAACGTCGTCATTTCTTTCACTGCTGAAGGATGGAAAATGAGGATATCGGCTGCCATGCCTTCTCTTAGCAGTCCGCGGTCGCGCAGCCCGAATTTCTGCGCCGGCAGGGAGGTCATTCTTCGCACGGCTTCTTCAAGGGAGATGACATTTTCTTCCCTTACATATTTCTGTAAAACCCTGGCATTGGTGCCATAGCCGCGGGGATGCGGTGCGCCTTGTCCGTAGATGCGTATGGATGCATCTGAGGCGAACATGTTGAAAGGATAGCGCATGATGTGCTTCACATCGTCTTCACTCATACCATGGAAGACCATGCCTGCGCCGCCAGCCAGCACCAGGTCGATGATGGTCTCGGCCTCGTACTTCGCCTTGTGTTTCCGGCCCTTCATGCGGTTGATCTCCTCGATGCTTTTTCCATTGTAGCTGGTGTCTGCGCGATGATAAGCCACCACTGCATAACTGAAATGTTTGAGCTTTCTTTTCTTCAGGCCCATTTGCAGCCCCTTCGATACGTTTTTTCTTGTTTGCGGGTCCTGCAACCTTGCCTTCATAGAATCAAATCCTCCCGCCAGGATCTCATCCGGCATCATGATGTTGAGGCTGGTGCTGCTGGCTGTGTACGGATATTGGTCGATGGTGACCTCGATGCCTTCCTCCCTGGCCCTTTCGATCATGGGGAGTGTTTCACTGCTGCGTCCCCAGTTTTGTTGTCCGCTTATTTTGAAATGGGAGATCTGCACCGGCATGCCAGCCGTTCTGCCGATATAAAGCGCCTCGTTGATGGCGGCCACGATGCTGTCGCCTTCGCTGCGCATATGGGAGGCATACAATCCCTTGAAGCGGGATACCACTTGTGCCAGGCGGAGGATCTCGCTTGTTTTTGAATACGTACCTGGTGTGTAGATCAGACCGGTGCTGAGGCCCACCGCGCCGTCAATCATGGCCTGTTCCGCAATGGCCTCCATTTTTTTCAGTTCTTCTTCGGTAGGGTCGCGGTCCACCATGCCCATCACCGCCCTCCTCACATCGTTATGTCCCAGCAGCGTCGCTACATTCACCGAGGTCTTCAGGGAATCCAGTCTCCAGAAATATCTTTTGATATCGGTGTGCGAGCTGCCGCAGTTGCCGGTTACTACGGTAGTCACGCCATCCAGTATAAAATTATCTGCCGTAGGATTGCGGAATTCGTCGCCTTCAATATGTGTGTGCACATCGATGAAGCCGGGAGAAACGATCCTTTGTTTGGCATCGATCACCTTAGCGGCCGTATAATTATCCAGCTGACCGATCTTAAGGATCCTGCCATCCTTGATGGCTACATCGGCATAATACCATGAATTGCCGGTGCCGTCGAGCACCCTCCCGTTTTTGATGAGAATGTCGGCCTGCACCTGCGCGCGGGAGAAAAATGAAATGAAAATGCCAATGGCAAGGAAGAGGGATCTCATGTCTTAAAGTTAGGAATAGTTCAATCAGTGAAGATGATTTACTCAGTGTTCCTTCGTGCTTGGTACCTCCTGGTTCAAACGTAATAACCTCCAGGGGGAAAGTGCTACATTAGTAGTCGAACTATTTTTTTATGAAAAAGAACTTCATTCTCCTTCTGCTTGTATGGACGTCTTCAATAGTAAATGCCCAATATAAACCGCCCTACTTCACCGATACTGCCCGGCTCCGCTCCATTGCCGACACGAAAGAAGTGGTTGACCAGCTGTTCAGGCAACATGCGGAGAGGAACCATTTTCCTTCTTATTCCTACGGCATCATTTCCGGGGGCAGGCTCGTTTACAGCAGCAGCAGCGGCTATGCTGATGTGAAGCAGGCGGTGCCCGCAACTTCCCGCACGGCCTATCGAATTGCTTCCATGAGCAAAAGCTTTACGGCCATGGCCATCATGCAGCTGCGTGACAGGGGCAAGCTCAGGCTCGATGACCCTGCTTCGCTCTATATACCCGAAATGAAGAAGTTGAAACATCTCGCTACCGACGCGCCGGCGATCACCATCAGGCATCTGCTTACGCATGCGGCAGGCTTTCCGGAAGACAATCCCTGGGGCGACAGGCAGCTGGCGGATACAGATAAAGAGTTAATGAATTTGATGAGCGGAGGAGTGTCATTTTCCAATGTGCCCGGCATTGCTTTCGAATACAGCAACATGGGTTTCGCCTTACTGGGCCGCATCATTACCAATGTGTCGAAGATTCCTTACCAGCAATATATCACGAAGAACATCCTGCTGCCATTGGGCATGAAGGATACTTATTGGGAATATGCAAAGGTGCCCGCGAAGCAGCTGGCCCATGGTTACCGCTGGATCAATGGCAACTGGCGGGAAGAGGAGCTGCTGCACGACGGATCCTGGGGTGCCATGGGCGGCATGATCAGCACGGTGGAAGATTTTGCGAAATACGTAGCCCTGCACATGAGTGCCTGGCCCGCGAGGGATGGTAAAGAATCGCCTGTGCTGAAAAGAAGTTCACTGCGAGAGATGCAAACCATGGGTAACTACAGTGGCATGAATGCGGGTTTTCGGTATCCGAATGGAGGCCGCCCCTGCGCGCTATCTTCTATGTATGCATTCGGTCTTGGCGTGACAAGAGATTGCGAAGGCAAGACCTGGATCGGGCACAGTGGTGGCCTGCCGGGTTTTGGCAGCCAGTGGCGCATGTTTGCCGAACACGACCTCGCTATTGTGAGCTTTGCCAATCTTACCTATGCCGGAACCGGCAGCGTGAACCTCCTGGCGCTGGACACCATTATACAGCTGGCCGCACTGAAGCCAAGGGCCATTCCGCCTTCCAGCATCCTGGCTCAAAGAAAGGACCAGCTGCTGCAACTGATCCCTCATTGGACAGGCGCAGAGCAGTCGGGGATCTTTGCCGAAAACTTTTTCAAGGACTATATCACCGATTCGCTGAGGAAACATACTTCGGAACTGCTTGCCAAAGCGGGCAGGGACCTCAAGGTCGGTGCCATAGAGCCGGAAAACAACCTGCGCGGCTCCTTCCTGCTGGAGGGCGAACACGCCACGCTGAGGGTCTACTTTACATTGACCCCGGAGATACCGGCGAAGATCCAGGAGTTCCGTATGTGGGAAGTGAGGAGGTGAGTCATCACGTCAGTCTCCGCCACTCCCTTTCTCACCCACGAACCAATGTTCTTTATTCCTGAAAAGCACATTGAAGGTGGTGAGTGTGCCATAGATGCGGGTGATGTATTGCTGCAGGTTCACTTTCTCTTCATCTGTCAGTTTTTTGTGCGCATTGATCTGCTGCTCCATTACACGGAGCCTGTCGCGCAGCATCACGATCTTATGAAAGAAGTCATCGATCGGCACTTCTTTGGGCTTGAGCGACTTGTCTGCCGGCTGGATCAATAATTTTCCGCCCAGCCACCTGTCGCCCAGCGGTACGTTTTCGGTAACGCCGCCCCATAGCCGCAGGATCTTCAGCAGTGATTTCTCCACGTCGGAAGCGGTTTCGATCTCCTCTGTCACGTTCTCGGGTATGATCTCTTCCAGCTTGGTATCTCCCTTGTCGATTTCCTTCACCCCGTGGTTGATAAAGGAAATGAGATAGGTGGCAAAGCGAACGCCCACGATCACGCCGGGTCCGAACTGTGTATGCTGGAGCCTCGTGCCTATGCCCAGGTGTAATTGTTCCATATTGATATTAAATGACTGCCTGCAAAGTAGAAAAAAAACAAAAAACAATGGTTTCTATCCCCTAGAACGGGCAAGGCCGGGTTATAATTTCACTTCATCAATTGGCCATTGTGGCGGAGATACCGAAAACCGCAGGAACAGAGTAGGTGTGAATTCTCTCCGGAGACAAAATCAAAAAGCTATGAAACTGATACAATTTTTTTTAATCTTGTTAATGATGGCCGGCACGTCACAGGCGACCCCGTCCATCCAGGTCTGCGAAGCAGGGCCGACGCCGGAAGAGCTGGCTCAGGATCCTCTATTCAAGGAGTTCAGTTATGAATTCATCGCCCGCTTTAAAACCTACGCAGATTTTTATGGGTTTGCTAAAATGGCAAACAAAGAAGAATTCCTCGAGGAACTAAAGGCGTGTGACGGCGAGATCGAAACGGCAGAAAAGATCTATGAACGCTATTCCATTGACTTCAATGGAGCCATGGAAAGAAAGAACGCGGTCGACAATATCCTTTTGAAACTATTCAACGATTTCCCGGCCTTGCAGGAGCTGGAAGATGAAGAAGCCTGGAAAACCATTTCCGATGCCATTGATATGGTAGTGGATGACCCTGCGAACGAGGTCTACGAACAAAAAGTGATGCCTCCCGGCGAAGGTGGTCTTTTGGCGAATGGAGTTACCGTCGAAGAGATCTGGGAATGCCTGAAGAAAGCGGTCGGTGTTGGAGCTGGGTCCATTATCTCGATCGGGGCGCTTAAAAAATTGGCGGCAGAAGGAATACAGCAGGTCATTGCCACTATCACCAGGCTGCTGGCTAAAAGAGCGGGATGGTTTGGTGCGGCTTTGATGATCACAGAATTTGTAATCTGCCTTCGCGATGCCTACTACGAAGAAGATCCAAAAGACCAATAAACCATCTATATGAGAATTTTACCCACACTCCTGGCTATTTGGGGACTGATCGTGATCCTGGTATTACCAGTATTGCTCTGGATCTCCCACCTGAACAACAGCAAATTTTTTACTTTCCAGGAGTACACCATTGCGGTGCTTTTGTTCCTCTTAGGCGTGTACGTGCTGCGCGACAGTCGTGTATCCGGAAAGGAAACGCAGTAAGCACCATCGGTCCACGGGAACGAGCATGATGTACCACATCATCAGGCATCCTTTTGCCTGAACTTTCGAAGCTAATGCTTGAAATATCTAAGCTGACCGGTATTGGTTGGAAAAAGGAGTCGCAGGGTGTGAGAACGATAAGTGCGTCAGGACCCCCGGCTCCTTTATTATTGACTGTTGGCCTTAAACACGCGGATAAAATTTTCGCCGAGAATTTTCTTTACATCCTGTTTTGAATAACCCCGTTTCAGGAGGGCCCTGGTGAGTTGAGGCATGTCGGTCACGTCATCCAGCTCTTGCGGCGCAGATGAGATCCCGTCAAAATCAGATCCGATGCCCACATGGTCAATGCCCGCGAGCCTTACAATATGATCGATGTGGTCGAGGAGCAGGGAGAGGGGTGGACGCAGGCCTTCCGCCTCCGCCGGGTATTGCCTGGCCAGCCACTCTTCAATTTCCCAGTCCACCCATTTCAGCGACTGCAAGGAATCCATCTCGGCCTGGTGCCTTTGATTAAATCCATCCAGCCTTTGCTGGTAGTTGCTGTCGATAAACCCGGAATAAAAGTTCAGGTGGATCACCCCGCCATTTTTGGCAAAGGCCCTGATCTGCTCGTCTTTAAGGTTCCGGGGCACAGGGCAAAGCGCATGGGCGCAACTGTGAGAGGCAATGATGGGTTTGGTGGTGACGGCCAGCGCATCCCAAAAGGTTTGCTCACCCACATGGCTGACATCCACGATCATTCCCAGCTCGTTCATTCTTTTGACCACCTGCTTTCCCAGGTCATTCAGGCCTTTGTGCGCCACCTTGCCTTTTGTTTCATCCCAGGCCGAGCTGGCCCAGCTGGTGGAGTTGTTCCAGGTGAGTGTCATGTAGCGGACGCCTCTTTTGTAAAAGCTATCCAGGTGAGCGAGGTTGTCTTCGATCATATGTCCGCCTTCCAGTCCCATCATCACGCCGAAATGCTTCTCTCTTGCAACGGCTTCCAAATCGGAGGGGTTGTACACCATCCTCCAGCCGTTGGCGTAGTTCCGCGAAGTGATGGCGTAGAGCGAATCGATCTCGATGTTGGCATATTTGAATGCCGTGTCCTTTCCAAAACGCTCGTCGCTGAAAATAGAAAAGACCTGGATGTCGATGCCGCTTTGTTTGAAGCGCTTCACGTCTGAATGGGTGCGGGGCGCCAGGTCGTTGTCGATGTTCATGCCCCTCATGCTCACTGTGGAGATCACGTCGTTATGCGTGTCGATCACAACGGCATCGCGGTGTACGCGCTGGTAGCTGGTGCAGGAAACGAGAAAAAGCAATGGAAGAAAAAGCAGTCTGGTAGCCATGCCTAAAAATAAGGCAATTAAAAACCTCTTTGCGAGATGAAGAGTTTGCCCGACTCGCGGATGTACAATTGGAAGTCGTAGTCGCTGGTGTACTTGGTGAACTCGTAGCTGGGGCGGTAGAGCGACATGAAAAGATCGAGTAACTCACCCGAAAGGCCGGTAAGCCTGCGCACCAGCGCCTTGTTGAAACGGTGATCGACGAAGGCGTCTCTTTCTTGCTGCAGCAGTCTTTCCTGGAAGCGCATCATGGATTTGTTCCTGCGGAACTGGAAAAGACGGATCAGCTCATTGATGTCCACGCCGGCTCCCTGCGGGCCAATACTGGTCATGCTTTCTACGTTAGGCCGGCGGAAGTCGAAACCTTTGGCATAGTCGATGCGGTTCTGCAGCGAATCCTGCCGGTAGTCGCGCGGCTTGATCTTTACTTCGGGCATGATGGTGACCGGTATTTTGAGCGCCAGGTCGAACTGGGCTGGATAGCTGATCTTTTTTACAGGAAACTTGATGGTGGGTTTTCCCTGGTAGGAGAACCAGAGCGAATCTTTGATGTCGAGGTCGATGAAGTAAAACCCGTTCGCATCGGTGATGGTCCCCTTGCCGCTGGTGCTCATCACGCTCACGGCTTCCAGCGGGAAGGTGCGCGAGCTGTCGAACACCGTTCCCTGCACCCTCACCTGCGCTGTAACGGCTGTGCTGCCCAGCAGGAAAAGCAAAACGGCAAGGACAAAAATTCGCATCGCGGCAAGTAACAAAAGAATTTCTGTTTACCGTGTTAAAATGATCCTTCCAAATTAGACCCAGCACGTGCGGGGCTAAGACGCTATGGAATGCAAAGAGGGAGTTTCCTTGCGAACCTTTGCGTCCTCGCGCCCTTGCGTCTAAGGGAACGAAGTTGCCATTCCATCAATGTTTAGACACCAGTTGATAGACAAAACCGCTCAGTTTGGATTCTTTGAAATACGGGGTATATTTAAAGACTGTTTTTGGAAAAAGCTAGCTTCATCATCTACACCACTCCTGGTCCGTCCTGATACTATCTGTTATTACCTAAACCAACCCGCGCATGAGTAACAACCACTCCATGAAGGCAGGTGTGCTTGCACTTGTCATGGTCTTTGCATTTTTAGTTTCCTGGGAACTTTACTGGCGATCACAAGGCTACAGCATCAACTACGATGATGGAAAGGTGCTTTGGGCCGACAAAAGGGCGAGAGTGTATGAGCCCTCCGACAAGACCACCGTTTTCATCGGATCTTCCCGCATCAAGTTTGACCTTGACATTCCTACCTGGGAAAGGCTCACAGGCGACGAAGCCGTACAGCTGGCCATGGAAGGCAATTCGCCGCTTCCCATCCTGGAAGATCTTGCTGCCGATGAAAAATTCAAGGGCAAGCTGGTGATAGATGTAACCGAAGGATTGTTCTTTGCAGCACGGTCGAATCGCGATAAGGAGCCGGGCGAGAATATCCAGTATTATAAAGAGAGGACGCCCTCGCAAAAAGCCAGCTTCCAGGTGAGCAGGCTGCTGGAATCCAGGCTGGTGATGCTGGACCAGGATTATCTTTCACTGAACGGATTGCTTGACCGCTGCGGTATACCACCAAGGGCGGGCGTTTTCCAGATGCCTTATTTCCCCCCGGAGTTCAGCCACAACACCTTCGACAGGCAAAGCATTATTCAACCCAGATTTCTTACCGATACCAACCTGCAAAAACAGGTAACAGGCAACTGGCTGATGTTTGCAGAGATGGCGAAGAAGCAACCCCCCCCTACCAAAGACGACATCATGCATGTGTTCAATACCGTGAGAGACCAGGTGGCGAAGATCCGCAGCCGCGGAGGGCAGGTGATCTTTGTACGCACGCCTTCCAGCGGTCCATTCTGGGAAATGGAAAGCAAGGTGATGCCCCGGGAAAAACTATGGGATCCTTTGCTGGCCATCACCCAAACGCCGGGCATCCACTTCAAGGATCACCCGGAAACCTCCAACTACAGCTGCCCTGAATGGAGCCACCTGGCCCATAAGGATGCCATCGACTATACGAGGCACCTGGTGAATCACATCGAGCAAAAAGGATGGCAGTTCAGGAATAAGCCGGCCAGCCTTTCATTCATCAACCATTAATTGACTGCCATGCTTTTCAACTCATATACTTTCATTGTGTTTTTCGCCGTATTGCTGGCGTTGCACCGCATGCCCTTCTCCTGGCAAACGAAGAAACTGAACCTCCTGCTGGCCAGTTATCTTTTTTATGCCGTGTGGAATCCACCTTTCATCCTGCTGCTTTGGATCTCTACGCTGGTCGACTTCTTCGTGGGCAAGAAGCTATATTATGAAGAAAACAAGAGGAAGAGGAAGGTGCTGCTTTTGGTAAGCCTGGTGGCCAACCTTGGCATGCTCGGCTATTTTAAATATGGCAGTTTCCTCCTGGAAAATTTTACTGCACTTTGCGCGGCCGTGGGCATCGACTACCAGGCGCCTGCTGCCAGCATCATTCTTCCGGTGGGTATCTCTTTCTATACATTCCAAACCTTGTCCTATACACTGGACATGTACAAAAAAAGAAGTTTGCCCGAACATTCCGTGCTGGACTTTTCTTTGTTTGTTACGTTCTTCCCGCAACTGGTAGCCGGACCAATAGTCAGGCCTAACGAGCTCCTTCCACAGTTCAAAGTACCAAGAGTAGCCACCAGGCAGCAAATGCTGAATGGCTTGTTCCTGCTTTCTCTTGGCTTGTTTATGAAAGTGGTCATGGCCGACAGCATGCTTTCTTCTTCAGCGGATACGGTCTTTGGCGCCACGCAGGCCCTTCTGCCTGGGGACGCCTGGCTGGGTGTGCTCGCCTTTTCAGGACAGATCTTTTTTGACTTCGCAGGATATTCTACCTGTGCTATTGGAATCGCCAGTTGTCTTGGATTCTCTTTGCCGGATAACTTTCGCTATCCCTATGCGGCCGTAGGTTTTTCTGACTTCTGGCGGAGATGGCATATCACGCTTTCTACCTGGCTGCGGGACTATCTCTATGTACCGCTGGGGGGCAACCGAAAAGGCGCAGGCCGCACTTATATCAACCTGATGCTTACTATGTTGCTGGGCGGACTCTGGCACGGCGCTTCCTGGACCTTCGTGGCATGGGGAGGCTTGCACGGACTCTACCTGTGCGTGGAGCGGCTGTTGAGGAGAAAAACCCCGACACCACCGGCTGCGGTAACGGAGGAAGTGGTAGAGACCTATCCGGAGCCCACACCGGTAGTGACGCAGACGGCTTCTTTTGCTCCCGCCTTTATGCGGACAAAGACCGTGAACTTATTTTTCGGCGCCCTGCTCACTTTCTTCCTGATCAACGTGACCTGGGTATTCTTCCGCGCGCAGGATTTCGGCACGGCCTGGAGGCTGCTCGGTTCTATGTTCGGCTTGAATGAGGGCGGTGCAGCCGTGCTCACCAACCTGGCCATGATCAAGGTGGCCCTGGTAACGCTGCTTTTATTTACTTCTCATTGGTTGCTTAGGAATACCAGCGTACTCGCTGTAGCTTCGAAGCTGAAATGGTGGATGGTAGGAGCCGCTTGGGCAGTTCTGATCATCTTATTAATATTGTCACAGGATAGCAGCAGCTCGTTTATCTATTTCCAGTTCTAGGCGCCGCAGTTTCCTAATGTATGCGGCAAAGCCGATTGCTTACCAGTAAGGGCGGACTAAGGTCCGTCCTTTTTTTGAACCACAAAGGCCCCCTTTTCGGTGCGATTTGTCATCCCGAGGCACGAGGGATCTGAGGGTCGTTGAGAATGGCAGGCTGCTCCTATGGGATCCTTACCTGAATGCAGTTCTCAGATTCCTCCCCGCAGGTGCGGGATCGGAATGACATTAATTCTGCAGAAGTTTTTCTATCACTTCCGCAAAATGCCTGTGTTCCAGCTGGTGAATGCGCTTGCTTAAACTCGACGGCGTGTCGCCGGGTTCCACGGGGCAGCGGGCCTGGAAGATGATGTCGCCGTTGTCGTAATGGCCATCTACATAATGGATGGTAATGCCCGATTCTTTTTCGCCGGCCCCGATCACCGCCTTGTGCACGTGATCGCCGTACATGCCCTTGCCCCCGTATTTCGGCAGCAGGGCGGGGTGTATATTAATAATGGAGCGCGGATAAGCTTCGATCAGGCTGTTGGGCACCTTCCAGAGAAAGCCGGCCAGCACCAATAGCCTGGGATCATGAGCGGAAAGCTCAGGCAGGTAGCCATCGCCGCGGAAAAATCTTTCTTTTTCGATCACCAGCGAGGGGATCCCGTGCTCGCGGGCAATGTTCAATACGCCTGCTGAGGGGTTATTGGTCACGATCAAAGCCACCTTCACCTGTTTTTCGGCCACAAGATGAAGCCTCCTGATAATTTCAAGAGCATTGCTGCCGGCACCCGAAGCAAATATGATGATATTTTGCCCTCCCAGCCCTCCCTGAAGGGAGGGTGAACTATTTCTCATGATATTTAATTGAACATTGCATATTAGCATTCTCAGAACCTAACACATTTCAGCTGTGCCACTTAAGTTCTGCTCTCACCCCCAACTTCAGCCTTCAGCCTTCAGCATTCATCTGTTCATCGGTTCATCTGTTCGTCTGTTCATCTGTTCTTCTGCGCCGAAACCTCCCCGCCATCTTCTTCAGATAGGCTACGAAGAACCTGAACTGCCCCAGCGGCACACTCACAGCAAGCACCATGAAGGGCCAGATCAGCGTGACTATAATAATATATATAGGTATGTAAAACCATGGCGTGGTGATGGATAGCAGGCTCATCACCTTTTTTCCCAGCAACCCGGTCAAGCTTCCGCCCACGGCAAAGGTCACCAGGATGAGCAGCAATCGCCAGGCATTCACCTTCCATTTATCTTGTAACCGCTTCAGCATCGGCTGCGAATTTAGTCTCATTTGTCTTGCTCTGCTTGCTGCACGCAAGGTTGTTCACATAATCACAGCAGCGTGGAACATTGCTTTTTGTGTTTAGAATCGTGAAAAAAGCGATGAATAATCTGCTGAAATGCAGGCTGGATGCGGGATATAAAAAAATTTTTCTCCCTTGGACTTTTGTTAGTTTCCTGTCATATTTTTGCACGCGATTCAGAAATTTTCCACATCCCGATCACCTGTATATGATGAGTTTTTCTAAAACCTTTCCTATTAAAAGTATACTGTCAGGATTTCTTCTTCTATTTTTTGCGGCCAATACATATGCACAGGGTGCAGCGGAGGGAAAACAGATCTTCCAGCAGAACTGCGGAACCTGCCATGCTTTGGATCGTGATGGAACTGGACCTGCGCTGAGAGGCTTCACCGAAAGAGGTCCCTGGGGCGACAAGCAGAACATCTACGACTGGGTGCACAATCCTTCAGCCTTCATGGCCAAGGATGCATACGCCAAAGGCCTCCAGGAAAAATACGGGGTAGTTATGCAAGCCTTCCCCGACATGACCACTCAGCAGATCGATGCAATTATTGAATACATCAATACTGCACCCGCTCCCGGAGCAGCTACTCCTGGTGGTGCAGCAGGCGCTGTGGATCCCAAAGCCGCGGCAGATGCTTCCAACCGCAATGCCATCACCTTTGGCGTGATCTCTTTGGTGCTCGCACTGGTGGCCCTGATCCTCCTGCAGGTGAACAGCAACCTGAAAAAATTATCCGACGATAAAGAAGGCATCCTCCGCCCGGAGCCTGTGCCCTTCTATCGCAATAAGATCTACATCGCCTTACTGGCTATTTTCCTTTTTGTTATAGTAGGTTATATAGCGGGTAAAAGTGCCATCGGGCTCGGCCGCCAGCAGGGCTATACACCCGACCAGCCGATCTATTTCTCCCACAAAGTGCACGCGGGCATCAACCAGATCAACTGTCTCTACTGCCACGGAAGCGCATGGGAAAGCAAGCATGCCGGTATTCCTACCGTGAATATTTGTATGAACTGCCACAAGTCGATCAGCACCTACGAAAAAGGTCCTAAGCTTTACGACGAGGAAGGCGAAGAGATTAACGGAACCGCGGAAATAGAAAAATTATACAAATACGCCGGATATACTCCCGGCCCCGGCGCCCAGTGGAACCCGGCGAACGCCAAGCCGATCGAGTGGACCAAGATCCACAACCTGCCCGACCACGTGTATTTCAACCACGCCCAGCACATCAACGCCGGCAACGTAGCCTGCCAGAGCTGTCACGGCAATATCCAGGAAATGGATAAGGTGGGACAGCAGGCAGAACTCAGCATGGGCTGGTGTATCAACTGTCACAGGGATACCAAGGTGAATTTCTTCAACACCAAGGATAGCAGCGGTAACAAGTTTTACAGCATTTACGAGAAGTTTCATAACGATATGAAGAGTGGCAAGATGGACAGCGTGACCGTTAAGGACATTGGCGGACTGGAATGCCAGAAATGCCATTATTGATCACTTCAGGACGACCTCAATTCTAAAATCGAATTTTCAAATTCTGCTATGAGCGATAAAAAGTACTGGCAAAGTTTTTCCGAGCTAAACGATAACGGGGCTTTTAAAAAAGCCGAGAAAGACGAGTTCAAGGAAGAACTGCCTTTTGAAGAAGCCGACGGCAAGGGCTGGCTGGATGCCAAATCGCCCAGGAGGGACTTTTTGAAATACCTTGGTTTCAGCACAGCTGCCGCTACCCTGGCTGCTTCCTGCGAAACTCCGCTGCGCAAGGCCATTCCCTATGCGAATAAGCCAGAGAACGTAGTGCCAGGCATTTCAAAATTCTATGCAACCACTTTTGTGCAGGACGGCGAAGTGGTGCCCGCTGTGGCCAAAGTAAGGGACGGACGTCCCATCAAGATCGAAGGCAACGACCTTTCTTCCCTCACCAAAGGTGGAACTTCACCCAGGATGCAGGCTTCCGTGCTGGATCTTTACGATACGCACAGGAACCGTTATCCCATGAGGAAGAACGGGAAGAAATTCGAAGAAGTGCCTACCTATCAGCAGCTCGATACGCTGATCGGTAATTCCCTCGCTAACATCGGCGGACCTGTGGTGTTGCTGACCAGCACCATCGTTTCTCCGTCAACCAAACAGATCATTACCGACTTCCTGGGCCGCTATGCAGGAAGCCGTCATGTACAATACGATGCCGTTTCCATGAGCGGTATGCTCCTGGCCAATCAGGCCAGCTTCGGCAGGAAGGCCATTCCTTCTTACCAGTTCGACAGGGCCAAAGTGATCGTGAGCATAGGCGCCGATTTCCTCGGTACCTGGCTGAGCCCGGTTGAATTTGCCCGCCAGTACGCTACCGGCCGCAAGATCAACGAGAAGAACCCGGCTATGAGCAAGCACTACCAGCTGGAAAGCTTCCTCAGCATGACCGGTGCCAACGCGGATGAAAGATTTGTTCACCGTCCTTCAGAGACCGGCGCTGTAGTCATGGCGCTCCTGAATGCATTGGGCGGACAAGCCCCTGCGGTGAATATTGCCGATGCTAAACTCAAGCAGGGCATCCAGAAGATCGCTGCCGACCTGAAAGCCCAAGCGGGTTCAGCCCTTGTAGTTTGCGGAAGCAACGATCCCAACGTACAACAGGTGGTAAATGCCATCAACAGTTCCATCGGTGCTTATGGCGCTACCATCAACTGGAGCAGCCCATTGACCACCAAGCAGGGTATCGATTCCGAAATGGCCGCCCTGGTGAACGAAATGAACGCCGGACAGGTAGGCGCCCTGCTGATCTACGGAGCCAATCCTGCTTATGATTATCACAATGCACAGGCATTTATAAAAGGACTTGAAAGAGTAAGGCTCTCTGTTTCCTTCAATGAGAAAATGGATGAGACCTCTGAGCTTTGCCAGTTCGTGATCCCTTCGCATCATTACCTGGAGAGCTGGGGTGATGCCGAGCCAAGGCCTGGTTATATCTCTTTCATCCAGCCTACCATTCACCCGCTTTTCAAAACGCGTCCCTTCCAGACCTCACTTCTGAAGTGGGCCGGTAACAATACCGATTACGAAACTTATTTCCGCCAATATTGGACAGCCAAAGTAGGTGGTCAGCAGGGTTTTGACAAAGTATTGCAGGATGGTTTGCTGGAGAGAGGCGGATCGGCTGCTACAGCAACCACTTCAACAGCTACAACAGCCACTGTAGATACATTGCCACCTGTTATTACCACTACCGGCAGTGGTGGATACAACGGCGGCGGCCTCACTGGCGCCATCACCGCACTGAGTTCCGGCCGCAAAGGCGCGAAGAACGAGATCGTGCTTTACCAGAACGTAGCCATGGGCTCCGGTAAGCAGTCTGGCAACCCCTGGTTGCTGGAGTTGCCCGACCCGATCGCCAAGTCTACCTGGGAGAACTTCGCTATGATCTCCGTATCCAAGGCTAAAGACCTGGGGATCGAGCTGGATACCGACTATGAGTACTATCCAACCAAGCCGGTGATCAAACTCACGGCGAACAATCAAGAGATCGAGCTGCCTGTGCTGGTCATGCCGGGCATGCATCCCGATACCATTGCGGTAGCCGTGGGTTATGGAAGAAGCGAAGCTTATGGCAAAGCTTCCCACAACATGGGTAAGAACGTTTTTGGTTTTGCCCGCTTCAACGGCACTACAGTAGATTATTATAACGATGTAACGGTTTCTGAGAAACCCACAGGTACCCATAAGATCGCGCAAACGCAGATCCACAACAGCTACGAAGAAAGAGTAGAGGTGGTGCGCGAAACTACCCTGGCCAGCTTCAAGCAGAACCCGGAAGAGTACCGCGACTTCAGGAAGAAGCTGAAAGAAACATACGCTTCCAAAACCGGCGACTATGCAAAAGAAGCCACCCTGTACAGCGATGATCATCCCAGGTCTCCATTGAAATGGGGTATGTCCATCGACCTGAACTCCTGTATCGGTTGCGGCGCCTGCGTGGTGGCCTGCCATGCAGAGAACAACGTGCCGGTGGTAGGAAAGAAAGAAGTGCTTCGCTATCACGATATGCACTGGCTGCGCATCGACCGCTATTTCATCAGCAATTCGGAGAACGCCGACGAGCTGAAGGGCGTGGTCTTCCAGCCTATGCTTTGCCAGCATTGCGACAACGCTCCTTGTGAGAACGTTTGTCCGGTGGCCGCTACCATGCACAACTCGGAAGGTTTGAACCAGATGGCTTACAACCGTTGCATTGGTACCCGTTATTGCGCCAACAACTGTCCTTATAAAGTACGCCGTTTCAACTGGGCTGACTATACTGGTTCCGACAGCTTCAAAGACGACCAGAAGACCTTGATCAGCGAAGGAAAGATGGACACGGTGATCGAGCAGATGAACGACGACCTGACCAGGATGGTGCTGAACCCGGATGTAGTGACCAGGAGCCGTGGTGTGATGGAGAAGTGTACGTTCTGCGTACAGCGCCTGCAGGAAGGCAAGCTGAAAGCCAAGCTGCAGAACCGTTCCTTCCAGGATGGAGATGTGGAGACCGCCTGCCAGCAGTCTTGTCCAACAGACGCTATTGTTTTCGGAAACGCGAACGACAGCGGCAGCCGCATCACCGAGATGCGCAAGAACAATGAGCAGCGTACTTTCTATGTGATCGAGCAGATCCACACCTTACCGAACATCACCTACCTGGCAAGGATCAGGAATACAGAGGAGATCGTGACGAAGGGTCATGGAGAGCACGCAGAAGCTGAAACGACAACACACTAAACCGATTGAAAATTGAGGGCTGACCATCAGCCTGGCATTTAGAATTATAATATGGCATTACTTAAGTACGAATCACAGGTAAGACCACCACTGGTTGAAGGCAACAAGGACTATCACCAGGTGACAGAAGATATTTGCCGCCCGGTGGAAGCCACACCTTCTAAGTTGTGGTGGATCGGCTTCCTTTTCTCTGCCGTCTTGCTTTTATTCGGTATTTATTCCGTGTATCGCGAGGTAGCTTATGGTACAGGACAGTGGAACCTGAACAGGACCATCGGCTGGGGCTGGGACATCACCAACTTCGTATGGTGGGTAGGTATCGGTCACGCCGGAACGCTGATCTCCGCGATCCTCCTGCTGTTCCGCCAGGGATGGAGAACAGGTGTGAACCGCGCCGCGGAAGCGATGACCATCTTTGCGGTGATGTGCGCGGGCCAGTTCCCGATCTGGCACATGGGCCGCGTATGGAACGCCTTCTTTGTACTGCCTTATCCGAATACCCGCGGACCTCTGTGGGTGAACTTCGACTCACCCCTGTTGTGGGACGTATTCGCGATCTCAACTTACTTTACTGTTTCTCTTTTGTTCTGGTACTCCGGCTTGCTGCCCGACCTGGCTACACTCCGCGACCGTGCAAGAGTAAAATGGAGAAAAATGTTTTATGGGGTGGCGGCTTTCGGCTGGACCGGTTCCACCAAGCACTGGCAGCGTCATGAAGCGCTCTCGCTTGTACTCGCCGGCTTGTCAACTCCCCTCGTACTTTCTGTACACACCATCGTATCCTTCGACTTCGCCACCTCGGTCATCCCCGGCTGGCACACCACCATCTTCCCTCCTTACTTCGTTGCGGGTGCCATCTTCTCTGGTTTTGCCATGGTGCAAACCCTGTTGCTGGTGACCAGGAAGGTGCTGGCGCTGGAAGAATATATTACCCTGGAGCACATCGAAGTGATGAACAAGGTGATCGTCCTCACGGGTTCTATCGTGGGTATCGCCTACCTCACCGAGCTCTTCATGGCCTGGTACTCTTATGTGAGCTACGAGCAATTCGCATTCATGGAGAACCGCGCCAACATATTCAGCCCTTATGGCTGGAGCTACTGGCTGATGATGTTCTGTAACGTGGTATCGCCGCAGATCTTCTGGTTCCGCAAAATGAGAAGGAACCTGCTGGTGACCTTCTTCATGTCGGTGCTCATTAACATCGGTATGTGGTTCGAGCGTTTCGTGATCATCGTGACCTCTTTGTACCGCGACTATCTTCCTTCTTCCTGGAGTACTTACTATACGCCTACGATCTGGGAGGTTGGTTTTTACCTCGGAACCTTTGGATTGTTCTTTACCTGCTACTTCCTCTTTGCTAAATTCTTCCCGGTGATCGCCATCGCGGAGATCAAGCACATCCTGAAGAAGAGCGGGGAGACCTATAAAGTGAAGATGACGGAAGTGGAGCAGGAGAAGACAGAAGAGTTTGCAGAAAAGCACACACATCATTAAGAGATTTGAAACTATTGATATGCCGATAAAGAAGTTTGTAGTTGGTAATTTTTATGACGAGCAGGTCCTGTTCCCGGCCATCAGGGGCGTGCGCAAGGCAGGTTACAAGATCCACGATGTATACACGCCGTTTCCAATCCACGGTTTAGATACCGCCATGGGACTGCGTGATACCAGCCTGCACACCGCCGGCTTCATCTATGGAATTACCGGTACAGCCACTGCCTTCAGCTTCATTACCTGGGTATTCACAACCGATTATCCCATGAATATTGGTGGTAAGCCCTTGCTGGCCCTTCCGGCCTGGATACCCATCATCTTCGAGCTGACCGTATTGTTTGCCGCCGTAGGTATGGTGCTTACTTTCTGCTATCTCTGCCAGCTGGCTCCGTTTGTAAAGAAGGATCATTTCAATCCGCGTTCAACTGACGATACATTCACGATGGTGATCGAGTGCACCAGCAGGACCAATGAGCAGGAGGCCCTGGCCTTCCTGGAAAGCCTGGGCGCCAGTGACGTGAGCCTGCAATCCCGTGAAACAGGATGGTGGATGGGCTTTTATGACAGGCAACAAAAATTATATAACAACGTAGAAACCGTAGCATAATATGAGAGTGCACCTGGATAATAAATGGATGTTCATCCTGGTTGTTTCAGTGGCCGGCATCGCAGGATGTCGCGGCGCCAGCGGCAACGACCCCGGAACAGCTTATATGCCCGATATGTATTACAGCCGCGCCTATGAGGCTTATGGCTATAATAATATGGCCGAAGATCATGATCTGAAAGCCAGAGGCGCTACGTTCAATGGCACACCGGTGCCCGGCTCAGTGGCCCGCGGCGATGCGTTTAATTTTCCCATGCCTGCAGGCGACAGCGGATATGTACAGGCAGCTTCCTTCCAGATGACACCGGAAATGAAGACCATGACCGCCGCACAGACCAAGGAAGCTGAAAGATTATACCTCATTAACTGCGGTATCTGCCACGGCGCCAGCCTCGATGGTAATGGTCCTTTGTATAACGGGGGCAACGGTGCCTATCCTGTTGTGCCAAGGAATTTGAAAGATGACTATACCAAAAAGCTTTCTGACGGCCAGATGTATCATGCGGTCACTTATGGAAAGGGACAGATGGGCAGCTATGCTTCCCAGCTTCATCCCCAGCAAAGGTGGTGGGTGATCAATTATATCAGGAGCAAGCAGGGTCCGGCAGATTCAACCAAAACAACTACTACGCCTGCTGCCCCGGCAGCTGGTGCAGATACCACGGCAACATCAACTAATTCGAATTAAAGGAGAAGGCAATGGCAATTAAAGATCAATATTTCATTACAAAAAGGCATAGTCTGCTGTCCCTGGTGCTGATGGGTGTAGGATTGCTGTGCATCATCATCTTATTCGTTACCCACGGACTCGGCGATACCGACCAGGAAAAATCAAGGTTCTGGGCTTCCCTGCTCCAGAACAGCGTGTACTTCCTGCTGATCACCAATGCCGCCATGTTTTTCATCTGCGCCACCACCCTGGCCTGGGGCGGATTTCAAATGGCCTTCAGGCGCGTGGCCGAAGCCATTGCCGCCTGCGTACCGGTGATCGGCGTCATCACTTTTGTGATCCTGATGGTGATCGTATTCGGAGGCAACCATGAGATCTACCACTGGACAGATACCGAGCACGTGAAGCACGATCCTGCGCTGCTGCACAAAAAAGGATTTTTGAATAAGACCTTCTTCACCATCTGGTCCATTGTCACCATCGGTGGCTGGTCATGGCTGGGATGGAAGGTGCGCCGCCTGTCTACCAGCATCGACAACACACCGCTGAACGTAGTGGAAGGCAAAAAATATATCTGGAAGAATACCGTTTGGGCTGCCATCTACATCGTTCTTTTTGCACTCACCGTGGCTTCTTCTATTCCCTGGCTCTGGCTGATGAGCATAGACGCGCACTGGTACTCTACCATGTATAGCTGGTACACCTTTGCTTCATCTTTCGTGGCGGGCATCGCGCTGATCACGCTTTTCGTGGTTTACCTGAAGAACAATAATTACCTGGAGCTGACAACAAGGGAGCATATCCACGACCTGGGTAAGTTCATGTTCGCCTTCTCCATTTTCTGGACCTATCTCTGGTATTCACAGTTCATGCTGATCTGGTACGCCAACATCCCCGAAGAGACCATTTACTTCGAGCCGAGGATGCAGGGCGTTTACCGTGGAATATTCTTCCTGAACCTTATCATCAACTTCCTGGCTCCATTGCTGATCCTGATGAAGCGCGGTTCTAAAAGAAATTATGGAACGATCACCATGATGTCGGTGCTGATCGTTTTTGGCCACTGGCTGGATTTCTACCAAATGGTATTCCCGTCACTGGCTTATTCAAAGTACAAGGTGCCTTTTATCCTGGTGGATATGGGTATCGGATTGGGTTTTGTGGGACTGATCATGTTCGTAACCAGCAGGGCCTTAGCCAAGTACCCGTTGCTGGCCAGGAACCACCCGTTTGTAAAAGAGAGTATTATACATCATACATAAGCCGGCCCAGCCTGCTTACTTAAAAATTTAATTAATCCTCCGCTTTAGGGGGAGAATGAAACTGATTGAGTATGTCAACCACCTGGATTATAATTGCGCTGATACTTGGATTTTTGGTCATTTTTCAAATTGCCAAGGCAAGTGAATATGTGGCTATCCTGCGCGGCGAGGAACGCTCACGCAAGGACACCAACCGCATCAACGCCTTCCTGCTCATGGCCTTCCTGGTAGTGGGATTGTTTGGCGTATGGTATTGCAACGAGAAGCTGAAGGGAAAGATCCTTGGCGAGCCCGCCTCCGACCACGGTGAGCGGATCGATACCATGATCTGGATCACGCTTGCAGTTACCGGCGTTGTATTTGTGATCACGCAGGTACTGCTGTTCTGGTTCGCTTATAAATACCAGGAGTCCGACACCCGCAAAGCTTATTATTACCCGCACAACAACAAGCTGGAGATGATCTGGACCGCGATCCCCGCGATCGTGCTGACCGTGCTGGTGGGCTTCGGATTGTTCTACTGGTTCAAGATCACCGGCGAAGCGCCAAAGGATGCCCAGGTGATTGAAGTAACAGGCAAGCAATTTAACTGGGAGTTCCGCTACCCGGGTAAGGACAAAGTACTCGGTAAAAAATATTTCAAGGAGGTTTCAGAGGCGAAGAGCAACCCGCTCGGCCAGCTCTGGGATGATCCTGCCAACCACGACGACGTGTACACCACAGGTGAAATGCACGTGGTAGTGAACAAGCCGGTGAAGCTGGTGATCTACGCCAAAGACGTGATCCACGACGTGGGCCTGGCGCATTTCCGCATGAAGATGGATGCCGTACCCGGTATTCCTACCACCATGTGGTTCACGCCTAAGTTCACCACCAGGGAAATGAGGGAAAAATATGGTCCGGATTTCAACTACGAGATCTCCTGCGACCAGATGTGCGGTGCAGGTCACTACAGCATGAGAGGTACCATCGTGGTGGAATCTCAGGGTGAATTCAATGCATGGCTGGCCAGCAAGAAGCCCCAGTATGCAGTGGCCAACCCATCAACCGTTCCGGCTCTGCCTGGCGCAACGGACACAACGAAGACTAAAGTGGATTCTGCCGCCACCGCAGCAGTGAGCATGAAAAGATAATTATCATAGAAACCACGGTTTCTTAAACGAATACTTATGGATCAACATACAAATCACAATGTGCATACCGATGTTCATGTCGTACATGAGCACCATGTGGATCACGACGGAAACGGTCACCACCACCATAAAGAAAGTTTCATCTCGAAATATATTTTCAGCCAGGATCACAAGATGATCGCCAGGCAGTTCCTGATCACTGGTATCATCTGGGCCATCGTGGGTGGTTTGTTCTCAGTGCTTTTCAGGCTGCAGCTGGCCTATCCCGACGAAAGCTTTCCCATCCTGGAAACCTTTTTCGGAAGATGGGCCCAGGGCGGACAGATCCAGCCGGAGTTCTATTATGCGCTGGTGACCATGCACGGAACCGTACTCGTGTTCTTTGTATTGACTGGCGGACTGAGCGGAACCTTTGCGAACCTGCTCATTCCACTGCAGGCCGGCGCACGTGATATGGCCTCTCCTTTCATGAACATGCTTTCCTACTGGTTCTTCTTCCTGGCGAGCGTAGTGATGTTCTCCTCGCTCTTTGTGCAGACGGGGCCGGCGAGCGGAGGATGGACAGCCTATCCGCCACTCAGCGCCCTAGGCCAGGCTTCAAGCGGATCCAAGATCGGAATGGACCTCTGGATCACCAGTATGGCGCTTTTCGTGGTGTCATCCCTGTTGGGTGGTCTGAACTATATCGTTACTATCCTGAACATGCGTACCAAGGGTATGACCATGACAAGGCTGCCACTCACCATCTGGGCGGTATTCTTCACGGCCATCCTGGGTGTACTTTCCTTCCCTGTACTGCTTTCAGGTTTCATTCTTTTGTTATTCGACCGTAACCTCGGTACCAGCTTCTACTTAAGTGATATCGTAGTGAATGGCCAGATCCTTCCCAACGAAGGCGGTAGCGCCATTCTTTACCAGCACTTGTTCTGGTTCCTGGGTCACCCCGAAGTATATATCATTATCCTCCCTGCCATGGGACTGGTTTCCGAAGTAATGAGCGTGAACAGCCGCAAGCCCGTGTTTGGTTACATGGCCATGGTGGGCTCCCTGTTTGCCATCACCATCCTGGCCTTCCTGGTTTGGGCGCACCACATGTTCGTCACCGGTATGAATCCTTTCCTCGGTGCCTTCTTTGTGCTGCTCACCCTGCTGATCGCGATCCCCTCGGCCATCAAGGTATTCAACTGGATCACTACCATCTGGAGAGGAAACATCAGGTTCACGCCTGCGATGCTCTTCGCCATTGGTTTTGTGAGCATGTTCATCTCTGGAGGTCTCACCGGTATCTGGCTGGGTAACTCTACGATCGACATTCACCTCCACGATACGTATTTCGTGGTGGCGCACTTCCATATTGTAATGGGTGTATCGGCCTTCTTCGGCATGTTTGCCGGTGTGTACCACTGGTTCCCGAAAATGTTTGGCAGGTATCTGAATAATACCCTGGGCTACATCCACTTCTGGATCACGCTCGCGGGCGCTTACCTGATCTTCTGGCCTATGCACTACCAGGGTATGGCAGGTGTTCCGAGAAGGTATTTGGATTTCCGCCTCTGGACCTCTTTCAACCAGTTCAGCGATCTGAACAAGATGATCACCATCGTTTCTATCGTGGTGTTCTTCACCCAGCTGATGTTCGTGTTCAACTTCTTCTATTCCATTTTCAAGGGTAGGAAAGTGAGAACAATGAATCCATGGGGTGCCACTACGCTGGAATGGACAACACCGATCAACCCCGGTCACGGTAACTGGCCTGGTGAGATCCCTGAAGTACACAGGTGGGCTTATGACTATGGCAAGGACGGGCGTGATTTCATTCCGCAGACCGAGCCGCTGAATCCGAACGAAACAAAGCATTGATAGATATTTGAAATAAATGTTTGCAAACACCCTGATGCAACCCGGCAATACAAATGAACAGAGGTTGGCAGGCGCAAAATCAAACAGGCTGAAAGATTACATGCAGCTGGTGAAACCCTCACTCAGCATCATGGTGGTCTTTTCCGCCGTGATCAGCTACCTGCTGGCTCCCGCTATCGTGGACTACAGCTGGAAAATGATCATCCTGATCTTTGTGGCCGGCATGCTGGTGACCGGAGGGGCGAATGCCATCAACCAGGTGCTTGAAAAAGACACCGACGCCATGATGAAGCGCACGTCGAGCAGGCCCATAGCTGCAGGACGGATGTCTGTAGCGGAAGGCTGGGCCTTTGCTATCATCTGCGGCTTGGCCGGTGTGCTGATGCTGGGAATATTTTTCAACTGGCTCAGCGCATCCATCGCGGCTTTCAGTCTTTTTCTCTACGGCTTCGTGTACACGCCTTTGAAAAAGGTGAGCGCGATAGCGGTGCTGGTGGGTGGTGTGCCAGGCGCTTTGCCCTGCCTCATTGGCTGGGCGGCGGGTGCCGACGAGCTGTCTGCAGGAGGATGGATACTTTTTGCTATCCAGTTCATCTGGCAGTTCCCGCACTTCTGGGCGATCGCATGGGTGGCGCATAAAGATTACAGCAAGGCCGGCTTTAAGTTGCTGCCCTCCGAAAAGGGGCCAACGAAATTCACGGCACTGCAGACCATCATCTGGTCCCTTCTTCTCATCCCGGTAGGCGCATTGCCCTACCTCACAGGGATGTCGGGAATGACCAGCCTGGTGATCGTAACCATCATGAACCTGTTCATCCTGTTCCAGTGTGTCAGGCTGTACCGGGAGAATGATGTGAAAGCGGCAAGAAGAGTGATGTTCAGCAGCTACCTGCATTTGCCGGTAGTATTGCTGGCCCTGTTAGGCGATAAAATGTAGTGAGTAGTGAGTAGTGAGTGGTGAAACGTGAAAGGTGAAAAAGGAAGTTTTTCTATAGCGGTCTTTTCCTTAGGGCAACCACGCTTTGAACCACGAAGGCACCAAGGCACCAAGGTCCGAATGTTCGGACCACAAAGAATGTAAACCAACAGGTAACTGGAAACAGTAAACTGGAAACTGAAAATGGATATAGTGACAACGCAGAGACAAAAAATTCACCCGCATAAATTTACCATGCTGGTGGCCATGGGCAGCATGGTAATGATGTTTGCCGGTCTCACGAGCGCCTATATAGTGAAGAGCAACCAGGCGGGCTGGATAGAGGTGCAAACGCCTGTGGCATTTTGGATCTCTACGGCAGCCATCCTGTTGAGCAGCCTCTCTATCCAGATGGCGGTGAGGGCATTCAAGCAGAGGGCGATGCAGCAGTACCGGGGCCTGATGATGGCAACGCTGGCGCTGGGCATCGTGTTCGTGATCTTCCAGTGGATCGGCTTTAACTGGATGTGGGAGCACGGCGTGAAGTTCAAGGGAGCAGGCGCAGGACAGTTCCTCTATGTGATAGCTGGACTGCATGCGCTGCACGTGATCGGCGGCATTGTAGCCCTGGTGATCATTACACTGAAGGCTTTTTTTGGAAGAACGAAAAATTATAACGCAGTACCCGTGGAAGTGATCGGCATGTATTGGCATTTTGTAGATGCTTTATGGATCTACCTGCTGGTGTTTTTCATGTGGTTAGGATAGGAATTTAGAGAACTCATTTTAATATTTGAATTATCAATATGGCAACAACTGCTGTAGTTCCGGGAACAAAATGGTGGAATGGAGGAAAGAGTCCGTTCAACGTAGAGTATGGTAAGCTGATGATGTGGTATTTCCTCATGAGCGACTCCTTTACTTTCGGCGCATTGCTGATCTCTTATGGAACCATTCGCTTTTCCAGTAATTATTGGCCCGATCCGAACGAAGTGTTCAATGCCTTCCCTGGCTTTGGTCATATGAACCTGCCGCTGGCATTCGTGAGTTTGATGACCTTCATCCTCATCATCAGCTCGGTGACCATGGTGCTTGCCGTGCATGAAGGACACAGGGGCAACAAGGCCGGCGTGATCAAATGGATGTTCTGGACCATCATCGGTGGACTGGCCTTCCTTGGTTGCCAGGCATGGGAGTGGACGCACATGATCACCGGCGAGAACGTGGTGATGATCGACGGCAAACTCGATGTGGTAGGGCAGACCCTCACCATCAATCCCTGGGGTGCGCATGTGCCTGACGCGGTTGTGTCGGAGGCGCTCGCCAAAACACCGCACGATGGCCTGGTAGATATTGTCGCTATGCAAAAGCATGACATGGACCACAACGCCATCGCTGCCATGGACGATGCGGCCTTAATAAGCCAGATCGACATGGCCCAACTGCATGTTCGTCAAACCGGACCGCCGCTGTTTGGAGGCTTCTTCTTCGGTATCACCGGCTTCCATGGATTCCACGTGTTCTCTGGTGTTGTTATCAACATCATCATGCTCATCATGGCGCAGAACAACGTATTTGAAAGAAAAGGACATTACCTGATGATAGAAAAGGCCGGTCTGTACTGGCACTTTGTAGACCTGGTTTGGGTATTCGTATTCTTGTGTTTTTATCTGATCTAACCTAAAAAATTGAAATGAATAATCAGTCGCATACAGAACTGGCAGAAGTTACCTATCATCCTGAGCCGCATTCGGGGACAGCGCATATCTGGAGAACCACCATCATCCTTTCGGTGATCACCGTGATCGAGCTGGGATTGGGATTCCTGATGTATTTCACGGATTTCCCGCATTGGCTCGACCTTTTCATCAAGGGCGTGATCGTGATCCTTTCCCTGGCCAAAGCCTTCTACATCGTGGGTGTGTTTATGCACCTGGGTGACGAGATCAGGAATATGATCATGACCGTGGTGGTGCCTTTGCTGCTCTTCGTATGGTTCATTGCCGCCTTCCTTTGGGATGGCAGCTCTTTCAGGGCGCTCCGGAACCGCTACGATACGCATTATAAGGAAAGAACCATTCAGCATGAAGTGAGGGATGCCGATACGGCCACCCACCCGCTGAACTAGCCAATTTCTTCAACGCATTCAACCATCGTCTGCTACCTTTGCGGCGATGGTTTTTTTATGCCCCTGAGATTATGAACAAGACCGCCTTACTTGGAATACTCGTTGCCCTCGCCCTGCCTCTCGCCGGTTATTTCCTGGTGAAGGGCCTGAGCCAGGATTCGCTGGTGATGCCCCGCCACTATATTTATGATTCGGTGGTGCACACCACCAAGGACGGCAAGCTCAGTACGGACACGGTATGGCACAAGCTTCCTGATTTCTCCCTCACCAACCAGCTGGGACAGCAGGTGGGCTGGGACGACATAGGCAAGAAGATCGTAGTGGCTGATTTCTTTTTTACCCGCTGCCCTACCATCTGCGCCCGCATGACCATGAACCTGAAAAGGTTGCAGGACGGTATTTCCAACTCAAAAAAAGTAGGCAGCCGGGAACCCGACTTCATCCATTTCCTTTCCTTCAGCGTAGATCCTGAAAGGGATAGCGTAGTGCACCTGAAAAAATGGGCGGACAGGTTCCAGATCAATCCTTCCAACTGGTGGCTGCTCACGGGAAGTAAGAAAGTGATCTATGACATGTCCATCGAGCACATGAAGATGGGACTGGTAGATGGCAAGGGTGTAGACACCAGCTTTTACCACACCGACCTCATGGTGCTGATTGACAGGAACCGAAATGTCCGCGGCTATTATCATGGACTGGATTCGGCTGATATCGCCCGGTTGTCAAACGACGTGGTGCTGCTTTCACTGGAGAAGGACAGGAACAAGAAAAGCTTTTTTGAAGGCAAGCTGGAAATGATCCTGGTGATCTTTGTACTGGCCATCATTGGCATCGTGGTGCTGGTTTATTTCTTAAAAAAAGAAAAGAAAAATGCTGACCATCAGGAAAAACGACCGCAGGGCTAAGCAGCTCATCTTCGCGGTCTCTATCGTGATCTTCCTCGCCATCGTATTGCTGGACCGCGTAAAGCTGGACATGGGTCCAGGCTTTGATGAACACATCTTTGCTACTATCAATGCCTTCATCAATTCCACCGTGTCTCTCCTGCTGTTAGGCGGCCTCTACACGGCCAGGACAGGACGATATACCACGCACAAGTACATCATGCTCACCTGCATCGTTCTTTCATCGCTTTTCCTGGTGAGTTATATAGGGCATCATCTTTTTTCCGGTGAAACAAAATTCGGTGGCGAAGGCAATGTGCGCTACCTCTATTATTTCATCCTCATCACCCACATTATTTTAGCAGCCATCATTCTTCCCTTCATTCTCTTTACAGCCTACCGCGCCTTGATCCTGGAGAACGCCGCGCACCGCAAGCTGGCAAGGATCACCTGGCCCATCTGGTTTTACGTGGCCCTCAGCGGCGTAGCTGTGTATATGTTCATTAGTCCTTATTATACGTGAAACGTGCTCTTCGACAGGCTCAGAATGACAGTGTTATTGTCATAGTGAGCTTGCCGAACTACCACAGATAACGCAGATAATAAACTCTTTCTCCAGGCGCCCTCGCGCCCAATCAGGATGCTATTTTCACTTTTCACTTTTCACCCTTTCACCTCTCCCATATGAATTCTCCATATGCTAGTTATATCTTAGAGAACTCATGCCTCCCTCCACGCAGGACATACTCTTCCAGCGCATCCGCGAGAAGCTTCCGCCCAACGGCTCGCTATCCGAGGCCGTGGCCGATGCGCTCTCCCTCAGTAACGACAGCGCCTACCGCCGCATCCGGGGAGAAACGCCTTTGGTCATAGAAGAGGTAAGCACCCTCTGCTCGAAGTTCAACATCTCCGCCGACTATCTCTTTCACCTGGAGACCGCTTCCGTGCTCTTCACGCCTGTGCAGCTGGATAATGAACACTATAGTTTTGAGACCTACCTGGCAGGCATACTCAAGAATCTTCAGTCGCTATCCGCAATTGGAGACGCCGAGGTCTTTTATATCGCCAAGGACCTGCCCATCTTTCATCATTTTGCTTATCGTCCTTTGTTCGCTTTCCGGTATTTCTTCTGGATGAAGTCCATCCTCCAGCACCCGCAGTTTGTGAACCAGAAGTTCAGCATGGATTGCCTCCCTTCTAAGGTGGAGGGGCTGGGCCGGGGCATCATGGAGACCTATGGTGAATTGCCATCCACAGAGATCTGGAATACAGAATGCGTGAACAGCACCATTGGGCAGGTGGAATATTACAGGGAGGCGGGCTATTTTGAGGATGCTGCTGATATCAACAGGATCTATGAAGCCGTGCATCAAACCCTGGATCATGTGCGGGCCCAGGCCGAGGCGGGCTCTAAATTCCTGCCGGGCGAAAGCGCAGTGAAGTCAGGCGCAGCCTTCAACCTGTTTTACAACCGCGTGATCCTGGGCGACAACACCATCCTGGTGCTGGTGAATGGAAGAAAAGTGCTTTATCTCAATTACGATGTATTGAATTACATGGTCACAGAAGACCCGCAGTTCTGTGAGAACGTTTACCAGAAAATGCAGACGCTGATGCGCAGGGCCACCATCATCAGCACCGTGAGCGAGAAGCAACGGAACATTTTCTTTAATATCTTGTTGAAGAAAATTCCCCGATAAAATCAATGGAATGGATGCCACCGACCTGCAGGTAAGGATCTTTCAGCACATCAAGACCAGCATGTCGCCCCATCTTTCGATGGTGGACGAGGTGGCTGCCGTACTGAAGGTGAGCACCGACAGCGCCTACCGGAGGATCCGCGGGGAGAAGAAGCTGGGCCTGGATGAGATCTACCTGCTCTGCCAGCATTTCCGGCTTTCTCTCGACAGCATACTCAACCTGGGCGCGGAAGGTTTTTTCTTCACCGGCACTTTCATGCAGCCTTCCTCATTCCGGTACGACCAGTACCTGGCCAGCCTGATGCAGAACGTGAAATACATCAACGGATTTGACCACAAGAAAATGTATTACATCTGCAAGGACATTCCCTTCTTTCATCATTTTCATTTCAGGGAGATCGCTGCCTTCAAGCATTATTTCTGGATGAAGACCATCATGCAGGCGCCGGAAGTAGCGCAGAAAAAATTCAGCCTCCAGGATTTTCCCGACGAGCTCTTCCAGCTGGGAAGGCAGGCCCTGCATTACTACAACCAGATGGACAGCGTGGAGATCTGGAACATAGAGAACATCAACAGCACGCTCAGGCAGATCGAGTTCTACCAGGACTCAGGACTGTTTCCCGACAAGGACGAGGCTGCCGTGCTCTATGATGCAGTGGACAAGCTGCTGCAGCACCTCGAGATGCAGGCCCACCTGGGATACAAATTCAACGCCGGCGACCCGGAGAAAAAGAGAGCGGGCGCTTTCGAAATGTATTACAACGAAGTGATCCTGGGCGACAACTCCATCGTGGTGGAAATGGACGATGCGAAGGCGGTCTTCCTCGTGCATTCGGTCATCAACTTCATTCTCACGCGCGATGTGCGCTTCGCGGACAACATGCACGAATACGTACACAATCTCATGAAAAAATCAACCTTGATCAGCTCCGTCAGTGAGCGGGAGCGATCAAGGTTTTTTAAATATCTGCGCCAGCGCATCGAAAAGCGGAAGGAGATGCTCAAGGCTTAGCGTCCTTCAAGGCCGGTGGGTTTCGCTACAGGCTTTTGTTTGGTAGAGAAGTTGAAAGAAATGCCCAAATAACCTACGGCCGATTCCCTGGGTGCGGAATACCAGTACTCGTCCACATCCGAACCTCCCAAAGTGAGTCCCAGCTGCGCCTTCACGTTTTTATGTCCTGCCCGGAGGATAAGCGCAGGCTCCAGGGTGAGGAAGTTGGGGTTTTTGGCGATATAGTTCATGTCCCTCATCACGCCTTCGTCGGCAGATTTGACCGACTTTGCTTTCCAGCTCACATAAGATAAGCGCGGTGAGAAGGCCAGCTCCACGTAATCGAACTTGAAACCTATGGCCGGCTGCAGGAATAGTTTGTTGACGGTGACCCTTGAAGTTTCGCCGTTGCCATAATCACTTTTTACAGAACCGCCGCCAAAGCCTGCATATCCTTCAAATAGCCATCTTTTCTTCAGATCCATGGGCTGGTAAAAGCCGAGGCCCAGTTCGGCATAAGTTCCTTTACCGGATTCGGTCCTGGTTTCCGAGGTCTCTTCTTTCCTGCTGACAGAAAACCCATTGGCCATCACGGCGAAGTTGTTGGCGGGTGAATAGGCCACCTGGAGATCGCCACCCCCGAATTCCGAATCCAGGCCGGAAATGAGGCCGGCGTTCACCCTCAGTTCCTCTTTTTCGGTGAGGAGGGAAACATTGGGCGTGTTGGGTGCATAATACACATGGTAACAGGAGGTAAACAGGAAGAGGCAGAGGCAGAGGAGGAAGGGAAAGAGTTTCATTGCTGTTGATTTAGTAGTGATTGATCAAGAGCAATATTAGATTCAGCAGTTGCCGGATCATAATCGAATCCCGCAACCCGCAAGCCGGCCTTTAGTAATTTTCGCAAAAGGCGCAGACCATTAGAACCACAAAGACACCAAGGCACCAAGGGGCACAAAGGTCTTTACTTAGGAGCGCAACTGCACACCTGTAACATTTGGTTGTTGGTCGGAGACCAACAACGGCGCCTGCCGAACTACCCGCGTCCCTCCGCGTCTCCGCGTCCCCGCGTCTAAGTGGTCGTACCCTCGCGTCCGAAAGTCCGGACCTGGCGCCTTTGCGTCTAAGGAAAAGGGTACTGCCCAGCTTCCTTGCATGATTGTTGCATAATTCCCTGTAAATATGCCTTGCATGAAAAAATATATGTTAACGCTCGCGGTCGCTGTTTCGTTGGTTTCCTGCGACACGCTCACTAATCTTCCAGGATATACTACAGTAACTGAGGGCGAAGCCGCCGAGGCACTGCGCCAGGCCCTGGACCAGGGTACAGGGAAAGGCATTTCCTTCCTCAACAGGCAGGACGGTTTCTTTGGCAACCAGGCTTACAAGCTCCTCTTGCCTCCCGAAGCCCAGAAAATCGAGAACACACTCAGGCAGATAGGCATGGGCGCCATGGTTGACAAGGCCATCCTGCAGATCAACCGCTCGGCCGAAGATGCCGTGGGTTATGCGAGGCCCATTTTCGTGGATGCCATCCGGGAGATGACCATCACTGACGCCATCAACATCATCAAAGGCGGACAGGATGCAGGTACACAATACTTCAGGCAAAAGACCACGGAGAAGCTGGTAGCCGCCTTCTCGCCCATCGTGAGGCAGTCGCTTGACAAGTTCAGCGCCACCAAATACTATGGCGATGTGGTAAACACCTATAATAACTTCCCTACCACCATCAATAAGATCAACCCCGACCTTCCTTCTTACGTAGTGGGCAGGGCCGTGGACGCCCTTTTCGACCAGATAGCACAGGAAGAAGCGAACATCAGGGCGAATCCGGTTGCGCGTACGACGGACATTTTGAAGAAGGTGTTTGGTTGGGCCGCGAGGGGGTACTAACAGTTTCCGGTCGAGACGATTCAGGCAAAATGCCTGAATGTCTCGATGCCGACCGAAGCGTCGGCATTTCCTGTTTCCAGTTTCCGGTTGCTTCTTTGTTGCCTTAGTGTCTTCGATTCACGATTGACGTTGTTCGACAGGCTCACTATGACAAATTTGTCATTCTGAGCCAGCCGAAGAACACCTTTCACGTTGTATTTTCGGGACATGCATTTCCTGAACACCGAGATCGACCCGGCAGCTCTTCCGGCAGTGGAAGATCTCAACCTGCGCCCCGTATCTCCCAGCTACCTCAAAGTGCTGCGGACCGAATGGCTGATCTATGCCTTCGTACTGGCAGGCATCGCCGCCGGCTTGATCTTCCTGGTGCCCGGCATGCGCGAGAACTACCTCTGGCTGGTGATCGTGGCAGCCTGGATCCTGTTGGTTGCATTTTACCGGGTAGCCATTGAGCGCTCCTTCCCTTACCGCGCTTACAGTGTGAGAGAACACGACATCATTTACCGCTCCGGCTGGATCCTGCGCACGGTGAAGATCAATCCCATCAACCGCATACTCAATTGCAGCATACATATCGGTCCGCTGGAAAGAAAGCACGGCCTGGCTACGCTGGCCCTCTACAATGCAGGCACTTCCGACGCCGACATGCGCATTCCCGGCCTCACCGCCGAAGAAGCGGAATCGATCAGGAAATTCGTTCTAACACGCATCAATGAAGAAGACAGAAGCCATTGACTGGTCGGTGCCCCAAAGGCAGCCTGCGAGCGCTATTTTCATCCTGGTGATCCAAACCTTCTGGGAAGTGGTGAAAAGGGCCTGGCCCATTTTGCTCCTGCCCTTGTTAAGGAGTAATGACGAAGGCGGCGACAGGATGATGCGCTACGAGATCTATGGTATCATCCTCCTGGCCATTACGCTGGCCGGCGGTATGCTCAAATATCTTTTCTTCCGGTTCTATATCCTCAACGAGGAGCTGATCGTAAAAAAAGGATGGCTGAAAAAGCAGACCATTGTGATCCCGCTGAACAGGATACAGACCGTGAACCTGGAGCAGCCCATGCTCCACCAGGTGTTGAATTTGGTAAAGGTGACTGTGGATACGCCGGGCAGCGACAGCACGGAGGTGACCATCGATTCGCTCCGCAGGCCCATGGCCGAGGACCTGCGCTCCAGCCTGCTGCACCAAAGAGAGATCGCCACGGCAACGAGTGAGAACCTGCCCCCTGCGGCGGTTTTGCCGGTGATCCGTGTTTCATCCAACGACATGTTGCGACTCAGTCTTTCTGCCAACCACCTCGAGACATTTTTCGTGATCATGGCTTTCGGCCTCAGCCTTTACGATGACCTCTCCGATATCACGGGCGATTTCATTGGCGATTCCGCAGGCAGGATGATCCCACAGCAAACCTTTGGCATCGTGCTCTTCATGGTGATTGCCACGTTGTTGATCACCATGCTGATCTCCACCATCCGCATTGTGTTGAAATTTTATAACCTGTCTGTCTACACCACAGCCACCGGTTTCAGGATCACTTCCGGGCTCACCACGCTCAAAGAAAGAGTGGTGGCCACGAGCAAGGTGCAGTTCGTTTCCTGGAGGGCCAGCTGGATCCGCAGATTATTCAACCTCCGACTCTTCCGTTTTCACCTGCCCGCCGACATACAAAAAGAAGCCAAGGCCGACCTGCCCGTCACCAGGCTGGAGTTCCTGGACATCCTGACTAGAGAATATTATCCTGTTCCCGATACAGCGGGAAAGACCGCCATCCGCATGCATCCTTCTTATGTTTTCCGGAGAACCCTGCTGGTGGGCCTGCTGCCCGTAACGCTTGCAATCGCCATTGCCTGGACCTGGCTGCAGGAGCTTTCCCTGCTCGGGTTGCTTTATCCACTCGTTGTATTCCTATTCACCTGGCTGCACACCCGTAAATTCCGCCTTTTTGCTTTTGACGAAGTGGTACTGATCCAAAAAGGTTTGTTGGGCAAGGAGGAGCTGATGCTGAAGTGGTTCAAGCTGCAGTCGGTAGAAATAAAGCAGTCCATTTACCAGCGCCGCAAGGGCCTGGCCATGCTGGTCTTTCACGTAGCCGGCGCCCGGATCGCCATCCGCCACATTCCCCTGGAAGCCGCCCGGCAGGTGGCGAATTATGCTTTGTATAAGGTAGAGTCTTCCCGCGAACCCTGGATGTAGATCTGTCGATCTGTCCATCTGTCGATCTGCCGATCTGGGTTACTGGTTGACTAGTTGACTTGTTAACTAGTTGACTAGGGAACAGCCGCCTGTTCTCTGCGTTTTTCTTTGCCCCCGAAGCTTCGGGGCTTTGCGCCTCTTGGCGGTTCAGGTGGTGGTAGCACTGAGGAAAAGGTCGTATCGCGTAAGAGGGTTGTGCCTCTTCAACAAGCTCAGTGCGACAGAGCCCTTTTCATTGTGAGCCAGTCGAACCAGGTCGGGGACTTATGGCATTATGCACTTTCAATAAAAATGATCCAAATTAAAAGCAGGACGAAGTAGCTGATCAGATTTGCCAGCGCAACCTCTTTCAATCTAAGATCCTTCGACAAGCTCTTTTTCAAGATCATCCATTCGATCAGGACGGTGACCGCATAATTAGGGAGGGCAACTGCCAGGCTCATCGCTATCGTATAGGGCAGGCTGAACTTTTCCATGTTGAAGTTTTCGATCAGCAGTTTTCCAATTGACCTAAGAAGATCTTCAGTGTTTAGGAATATGATGAAGATGATGCCCAGGAGAGAGGTGATGAAATTGGCCAGGAGTAATTTTCTAAACCGTTGCCAGAATGTCAAATAATTTTTTAGGTATAAAGCTTCGATAACAGAAACCAGGACCGTCAATAAGATCAACAGGACGGGCGTGCCATAGACAATGAAGCCGATGCCGGCATTTAAGAGTGACACGATTGTTTTAAATTAGTTTGGTTAATGATATATCACAAGGCTATGGGTTTAAAGATAATACAGCTGGATCACTAGCCAACCCGCCAGCTCATGGAGCTTTAACTAAGGCCTCACCTCAGTTATTGTGTATTTAGTACACATTCAGGGTTTCGCGATTACCTGGTCGAACTCATGGTTGATAAGCGTCATTCACCATATCGTCGATCAGCCAGCGGTTGTTGTGGTTGGACAAATAATACTTTGCCTTATAATAGTCGGTATAGGCAAGCCTTACATATGCCGTGGTGTCTGTCATTACCTGTTCACTCAACTGCAAGCGGTCAAGATTATCCCACAATTCCCAATAGTCCTGTGCCTTCATGATCAGGTCGTATTCAAATCCTGGGGCGTAGCTGTCGTTTTGTGGATGACGCTTTAAATGATCATCAGCGCTTTTAAAATGCTGTCTCAGGTTGTGGAGATACTTGTCAGAAAGGAAGCCGCTCTTTTTCAGTTCTGCCAGGTAGCGTTCCGTTTCTTTGAAATTTACAGAATAGAAGGTTGTGGTGTCTTTGAGTCCGCCCGATACAAGGTCAATTTCATGAAGCCTGTCCTCATTCTCTTTGTACCAATTCAGAAAGGCAACAACAGTACCTGCGGGGCTGAGTTTATTTGAATCTGTACCGGGCGCAGTCAGTTGGCTTTGGGTGGCAATGTTATTTTGCTCGGTTTTCACATCGGAGCAACCAACAAAACTTGCCAACGCTAAGGCTACTAATACGTGTTTGAGGGTCATCATATGAGGATAAAGCAGGTTTCCTCTCTGAGCATACACTAAGAAAAGTTGATCCAAATTAACAAGAGGGCGAGCCAGCTGCTCTGACTTAGATGTTAACGTGATTGTTTCTGTCATTCGAACCCAACGAAACTTACTACCGTGACGGTTACCCGTGGTACATACGTGTCATCTGGTGATAAAAATGACGCTAACATCGCCGCAGTTGTGACGCTAAATATAAGGCGCCGCAGACAAGACGTATGAATTTCACACGTAATAACCTTTTTGTTCTGAGGAAAGCCGTGACTTGCCTTCCTGCAAAGACTGCTATGGAAATCATGACTCGATTAGCCAGAAAAAATGTTACTTATAGTCTTTGATTTATAGTCCACAAGTTCCCACATTTGTTCGAGTGAATATTAAACTTAAAATTGGGTTGAGAATAAAAGAACTCAGGGAATCTAAAGAAATGTCTCAGAAGGATCTTTCATATACTGCGGATTTAGATAGGAGCTACATTGCAAGTATCGAAAACGGACAAAGAAATGTGTCTATTGTAAATATTGAAAAGATTTCTGCTGCATTGGGTGTAACAGTCAAAGAATTTTTTAATAATGGCGAATTTAATAAGTATCCAAGAAGCAGTAAATAGCGTTAAAACCCTAATTGAGAAAGCGATTGTAGAGGGTGGCATTGAGGCAAAAGAGGCCATGATTAGGTCATCTCGGCCGATTAACAATATACACGACGCTGTTAAATCCTCTTTAATAGCTGCTGGGATTAGCCACAAACGAATACATCCCACATTGGGAGCGACTTCTCCTGAACTAAAATTAGCCGGTTTCCTTAAGCATAAACATCAAGACGTTTGCGTTTCGCCTGATGGTCATGTACCAGTTAATGAAATTTTACAAGATGGACTACTCATGGAAGCAGCAGATTTTTATGGCCGAGCCTACACAGAACGGGTTCTTGCGATAAACATACGAAGTCAACTAAGTAGTCTAGCCAAAAATTTTGACACTTTATATGAAAGGACTATAGCAGAAGCACAAAATTTACATGTAAGATGTCCTAGAATGGTTTTGGGTGAAGTGTATATGATTGCCGTAAAAGAATATAACCCAATCGCGATGAAGAATAAGCAGGTTTCCTTTATTGATAGGGTTGGGGCAGTCGAAAAATACATACGATCTTTTCAAGCCATCAATGGCAGAAAAGATTTTACAAAGGAAGATTATAAGTATGAGCGAGTTTGCCTGCTAATTGTCGATTTCGCAAAATCCCCGGCCAAAATATATCATACTGATGAAGAATTAATTGCTGATGGATTAATGCCTGCGGATTCGAGAGCAAGTATTAATGAGTTAAACTGGCAGTCATTCGCACCTTCCATATTAAAAACCTATTCTGAACGTTTTGACATCAGTGGCTAAGCAAGCATCTAAATATCTAACAAAAAAGCAAAAGGCTCAGATCGACGAAGTCAAAGCAAAGATTCGTGCTAGAATTCGCGCGTCGAAGGAGTTTGATTCTCTGCAAGCAGCTGTTAATGGGTTTAAATTTAGCCTGAGTCAAGCCATTAGAATCGCGGGCGTAAAAGGAAAAGATAGCATCATTAAATCTCAAGAGCCAATAAAATTATTTCATGAGGTAATTAAAAGTGAACTAATTAAACACGGCGTAAATCCCGAGTTAATAATGCCTCCAATTGACACGTATACCAATGAAAAAAAGCTCTACGGTTTCATTAAAGACAAGACTCAGGACGTCTGTGTACTCCCAAACAATTGTACCCAGACAACTGAAATAATTGACGAAGGAATGTTAGTTGGACAAAAAGATCCCAATGGTTCATATCTAACTGAGCGAATTTTAGCAATTAATGTTAGAAGTCAAATGAGCAGTATCGCTAAAAATGATGATACTATTGGGGAACGGACATTTGCAGAAACCATGAACTTGCATTTACGTTGTCCTAGAATGGTTCTGGGCGAACTTTTTGTCTTGCCTGTAACAGGATTTAATATGGCGGAGGTCAAAAAAAACAATCCAGTATTTGAAAAAATTAAATATGAGAAAACCGGAAGAACAAAAACAACAGCAGAAACCTTAGAAAATTACATTAATTCGTTCAGCTTTCTAAATGAAAGGAACTATCGAAGAGGGGAAGATTACAAATACGAAAGAGTTTGTCTTCTCATTGCTGATTTTTCTCGACGACCGATAAAAATATATCATACGAAACGCGAACTTATCGCCGACGGCATTTTGCCTAAAAATTCAAAATGTGCGTTTAATAAACTTCGGTTTTCAACTTTTGTAGGCGACTTGCTTCGAATTTATGATGCCAGATTCGGAAAGGGTAAGTTTAAATGATATTTAGTAATCAAAAATTCGTCTACTTCATTCTGGCTTGTTAATTTTCTGAGTAGTTTAATTTCAGATTCGGAAAGAGTTGGGATATTAAATTTCTCAATGAAATTCTTTTGGTAGCATGGATAGCCCCCTTCAATAGAAACACTGGTTTTCCTGATATAGTAATCCATTATACAGGAATTTAAGATTTTTTGCAAGACGTCAATATTTTCTTCTTTTTCTATTGGCTGGGTCAACTCTTTAAATAATCCTTCTTTCTTGTTTTTATAAAATAATCCGTATCCGTTAGTAAAATACGCGTCTTCTTCATTTACTACCAAAAACCTTGGATGTTGGCTGAATGTGGGACTAAGTATTTTTTTTCCTGTTTTAGTCAAGCCTTGGGTTCTACCCCATACAAAGAAAGGTTCAAATTGAACTTTCCCCTTATCTCGACCTAATAATACTTCTTTTTCAGAAAGCAAATATTCATAGCACTTTGGAAATCGAATTTTGAAATCGTTCTCTGGAATTGCCGAAGCTGTTCCATTAACAATAGAGTACGGGAAAATTATTTTCCTGGTATTATTACTTAATTCTTGTTGAGACTTAAAGTCTGATATTTTATATACAGGTTTAACAACCTCTTTTTCTATACTAAATATTCCCTTATCGGTTGATTTCAAATAATAATTTCCTTTAGTTGACTTGCCATCTACAAAAAAAACATCATCTTTTAGAGTGGCAATTCCTACACAAATATCGAATAGCTTTCCTATTGGTTGCCCAATAGACTCGATAATGTTAATATTATTCAGCTCGTCAGTTTTTAGTAAACGCCATTTTTTCACACTCAAATTCTCCAAAAAGTTAGGTGAACCATTTGCGTTTGAGATAAAAAGTTCCGGCGTTTGACTGTCTTTTATTCTGTCGTAAACTATTGCACGATTTTCTTTTTTCTCGAGGAAAGTTATGGCAGTATACGTTTGGGCGTCAAAAACCCTTTTGTGACTAAAATCTATGATTCTTGAAACACACTTTTTTGTATGAAAATATTTTCTCAAAGACTCGCCTGAGAGGGATGTAAAATAGTTATTAGGAGTAATGTAACCTAGTTTGCCTTTTTCTTTCAGTAGTTTATATCCCAATTCGAAAAAAGCAAAGTACAAGTTAAAGGTCCCGCCGTCGATAGTCGTCCAATTCTCAATCAAGTGGGTTCTATTTTCACTAGACAAATCCTGGAATTTAACATACGGAGGGTTGCCAACAACATTATCAAAACTCTTTCTCCATTTTACTCTTAAGCTATCCTGATGGTATAAATTGAAGTCGCGTTCAGTTAGATTTTCACCATTTTGTAAGCCATAAATCGTGAGAATAAGTTTGGTTCTAGAAATATTGTATGCTAATATATCAGAGCCGAAAATATTTTCCTTAATTATTTTCTTAATGGGTTTGTTATAGGTTTTTCTGTAAAAGTCAGTGAGACCTATAAGAAATGCGCCGCACCCACAACTAGGATCGAGATTGGAATGATTTTCTTTTGGCTTTATTTCATTAATAATAAAGTCGATAACATAATCCGGTGTGAAAAACGCACCATTTAGTCTCCTGTCCTCGGACGGAATCATTAACTCTAAATGTTGTTCCAAATCTTTGATAGATGATATACCCAATTGAGAGACATCAAACAAAATTCTTGAGTTAAAGTCAAATCCTTCAAAGTAAGATGAAAGAATAGAATTCTTAGAGAATAATAAGTTGTGACTTTTCAGGTAGGAATAAAATAAATGACGTTCAAGTTCCTTAATATCACTTGTTTCAATTAAATCATTTAAAAGAGATTTCCTAAGCATTCTAAATGTTGACTTTAAGTAACAAATATACTTAGATAAAAAGCCAAAACAAAGGCTAATAAAAAATTATTATGAATAAGTGAGTTAGCTTTTTTTGGCTAAGATTTCGTTAACTGTTTTGAGTTTAAGTTGATCAAACTTTATTAGTCTTAGACTTTGCGGAACTAGACCCTTTTTCCCTTTTACAAATGGAATTGAAGGGTTTAGCTGAATCGGATCATGAAAATGAAACACGAAAAATTCGTTGTCCTTCTCTACATTCTTAATTTTAGCATAATGAGTTATAGCCGAAACAGGCGACGAAACATATATAGCAATATATTCAATAAATTGAACGCGGTCTTCCCTTAACCTAATTTTTGGCCACTTGTGTTCTTTTAAAAACACGTTTTCCAAGCCGCCAATTAAGCTGGGAACCAAAACAGTGTTATAAGTTGAATCTAATGGTTTAAACCTCATTATTAGTTAGAGCCAATGTACCAAAATTAACTAAAAAAGCCATACGTCTTGACTGCTGGGAGAGTGGGGACAAGCGTGACGCTGTCGTGCCACACTTATTGGGAGGTAAGCGTGAGGTGATTTTCGATTTTGGAGCGCAGACAAACTGACAGGATAAGTTGAAATTTACGACAGCTTGCGATAGCAAAAAAGACTGTGTCTGTATAAGGGCATCGGTCTATCGCCATATTTATAATAACGGGCGTATCGGCCTGAGCGTGAAGGGAAAGCAAATAGCAACTTCGGGTTATTATCTGCCGAAAAATGGTTGTTTGAAACACGTCGAAAAGCTGCAAACGAAAATTCTATGGTCTATCGGAGAACTATTTTGCGAGGAGGATGTTCTCGCCATTGAACATAAATTCAGACAGCCGAAATAGCGGCAGTTTGTACGAGTTACAAGCAAAGATTGAGTTTTCACGCGCGGGGTACAAAAGGCTTTCATGACTCCTCGATCATGTGCCTCAAACCCCCTCCGTATACAACAACACCTGCCAGGCATCCTGCACCTTGCCCTGATCCAAAAGCTTGGCCGCATACTGGTGCACCTCTCTTTCCATGTCGGTGGGATTGATGGAATAATATTGAACGATGTTCTTCAGGTGGTCGTCTTCGAAAGAAGGAGAAATGACGGGTAATTCGTGTACGTTGGCGAGCTGGCCCAATTGGTTGCCAGTGAGGTATTTGCTCTGACGGATGGAGGCAGGTAAGGCGTCGATGCCGATGCCTAGTTTGAGATTGGGTTTTTCTACCTGGAAGAGTACTTCCGGCGTCACGCGGCAGTACCAGTCGCCGCCGAGGCGGGCAACGAGCTCCAGCTTGCGCTGGTCGATTTTTTTGTTTTCATCCAGGAGGCTATCATCCAGGTGGAGGGCCAGGATCTCGCAGATCACCAGCTGGCCGGCGCCGCCGGATTCGCCGAGCGACTTTATTTCCAGCACCTTGCATTCGAGCTTGGCCTTGGCTTCTTTCACCATCGGTGGTCTCACCAGGCTGGCGGCTTCCTTGGTGAAGCCTGCCTTTTCAAATTCGTCTACCCCTTGCGGGTACTCGCAGCTGGATAAGGAAGTTTGCTGCACCATGTCGTAGGTGACGATGTTGATCACGACCTCGGGCACTTCCTGCACGTTCTGCAGGGTGTGCTTGGTGGTATTGTCGCGCACGCGGCGGGCGGGAGAAAAGATCACCACGGGCGGGTTGGCGGAAAACATATTGAAAAAACTGAAGGGGCTGAGGTTTACCTGGCCGGCCTTATTAATGGTAGAGGCAAAGCAAATGGGACGGGGGGCGATGACGTGTTGCAGGTAGTACTGCCGCTCGGCGGGTTTCAGCTCGCTCAGTTGAAAGATCATGGTCAAAAGTAGTAGTGAAAGGTGAAACGTGAAAGGTGAAATTGAGCTTCTGTGGGTGCGAGGCCGTTTGCCTTTTCATATGGGGGCTTAAACGGCAGGGGCCAAGACGCGGGGAGAACAGACGAACAGATGAACAGATGAACCGACGAACCGACGAACCTAGAACCTAGAACCCCGAACCCCGAACCCTCGAACCGTTTTGCCTTTCAAAGGAGTTATCCGCCATTGGTCCGAAATCTGGCGGGGGGTGTAACTTTCAGAAGCCTACATTCGTTATACGAAGAATTTCGTTTAACCATTAAAAACAGATCAATGAAATATCTACTTGTAGCTGCAGCCGGATTGTTCTTATCCACTACCGCCATCGCCCAGGAAAGGAAAACACTGGAAGGCAATGGCAAGATCGTGACCCGCGACGTTTCCGTTTCCTCTTTTTCCGAACTGAAAGCCAACGGGGTCTTTGAATTGAAGCTCTCCCAGGGCAGCACGGAATCGGTGAAGATCGAGGCCGACGAGAACCTGCAGGATCTTTTCGAAGTGAAGCAGGAAGGCGGCAAGCTGGTGATCTCCATGAAAAAAATGGACAACACCAGTCTCAAGACCAAGAAAAGTTTGAAGGTCTATGTGAGTTTCAAGTCTTTGAAACAGCTCCAGCTGACTACGGTAGGTGGCGTGTCTTCAGATCAGCTGAGTTTCGCCGACATCAAGATCACTAACCGCAGCGTAGGCGATGTCAACTTGAAACTCAACGCGGACAAGATCACCCTGGAGAACAGCAGCGTGGGCAACCTGACCCTCACCGGCAAGGCCCAGGATGCCGTGATAAAGAACAATGGTGTGGGTAACCTGGAGGCCTCCGGCTTCGTGGTGCAGACCCTCGATATTCAAAATACCGGCGTGGGCAACGCGGAAGTGAATGCGGTTCAGCAGCTGAAGGTGAAGGATAGCTTTCTTGGCAAGGTGAAGAACAAGGGTGCGGCGCCTGTGAGGAAGATGAACAAGGTGGTGATCTAGGCTTCCAAAACAGCTGAACCGACGAACAGAAGAACAGAAGAACAGATGAACAGATGAATTCTGAAGTGAACTGCCGACTGTCTTTTACTTCAACACTCAGCATTCGACATTCTACTGTTCTTTTATAATTACCATTGTCATCCCGAGGCACGAGGGATCTGAGGGTCGCTTTTAATGTAGGCTGCCGAGCGCAGGAGACTACCCCTTAATGGAAGCCTCAGATTCCTCTCCCGCAGGTGCGGGATCGGAATGACAGCCGGAGACGAACAGAGGAACAGAGGAACAGAGGAACAGAGGAACCGACGAACCGATGAATTCGCCCAAGGCCAGGAAGCTGGCCGCTGCTGATCTCAACCCGTTTTTACTTCAGCATTCGACATTCTTCTGTTCATCTGTTCTCAACCTTATCAACTATGAGGAGTCTTCTTTAGCTTCAAAATGCTCCAGTCCGTTTCTTCCGCTACGATGGTGTTGGACAAGATCCCCAGCTGATCTATCTCCAGCTCTACCACGTCGCCGGCCTGCAGCCACTGCTCCTGGAAGTTGGGATCGTTGAGTTTGCCTGTGCCATTCAGCTCCAGGAAACAACCGGTGCCTACAGTGCCGCTGCCAATGATGTCGCCGGGGAAAAGATCCACACCGTAAGACGCTCTTTCAATGATCTCGGCAAAGGTCCAGTCCATATCCGCGAGGTTGCCCAGGCTCACCTGCACGCCGTTCACCCTGCACTTCATTTCCAGGTTCCAGCTCTTGCCGGTATGTCCTTCCTTGGCAGTTACCACGAACTCTTCGAGCTCATCGAGGGTAACAAGGAAAGGTCCGGTGGTGGTGGCGAAGTCCTTGCCCTTGGCAGGACCGAGGTTCAACAACATTTCTTCCATCTGCAGCCTTCTTGCGCTGAGGTCGTTCATGATCATCAGTCCGCCAATGTATTCATCGGCCTCCGCAGCCTTGATATTCCTTCCCTGCTTGCAGATGACGATGGCTGCCTCCAGCTCAAAGTCCAGCTTTTCAAAATGATCGGGCATGCAGGCCACTTCTCCGGGCCCCTTGATGCTATGATGGTTGGTGAAATAAAAGATCGGGTACTGGTCGAATTCCGGGATCATGTCCACCTTCCTGTTCCTGCGGGCCGAGGCCACGTGCTGGCGGAAGGCATAGCCGTCGCGGCAGGAAGTGGGGAAGGGTACGGGAGGCAGCAGGTCCACGATGTCAATGGAAATGCCCTTGTTCTCAGCTATCCTTCCCTCCTCAATCATGCGCACGCCTTCCTCGGCAAAAGGCAGCACGTCTTCCCAGTAATGCAGGAACATGCCCATGTTGCCGGGCAGGTCGGGGTGAAGCATATCCATGTCGTAGAGGTGATCATTCACCAGCACCGCCAGCTTATCGTGCCCTTCTTTGAGATAGGAGACCAGTTTCATAATTTAATCTTTTTGGAGGCGGCTAAGTTAACCGGAATATTTTTGCCGGATAAAAATCCGCTTACTTTGAAGCCAGTTATGCGCACGATCTCGGGAACAGAATGGTTTGTGCTGGGGCTACTCATCCTCAGCGTCGCGATGGGCTTCATCCTCTATTATGTGGATGTGGACCTGCTCTTCAAGCAGGTGGTGGTGGGCAACAGCATGATAGAAACCGGCTATACGGCGGAGGATGGAATTGTGGAGTGGATCACCGTACTGGGCCTGCTCCTGGCCTCTTTCACCTGTTTTCAGCGCGTATTTACTTTTTACAAGGTGAAAAGCCGCTTGTTCACCATCACCACATTTCTGCTGGGACTGGTCCTGTTCTTTGGCGCGGGCGAAGAGATCTCCTGGGGACAAAGACTGCTGGGGATCACGGCTCCTGAATATTTTCAAAAGAACAACACGCAGGGCGAGACCAATTTTCACAACCTGGTGCTGGGGGGCTTGAAGGTGAACCGCTGGGTCTTTTCTTTCTTTTTAAGTTTTGTGCTGGGTGTGTACGTGATCGTAGTTCCCTGGCTCTACCGCAAAAAGCGCTGGATGCAAAAGCTGGTGGATGGATTGGGTATACCCCTTCCTGCTATCTACCAGGTTGTCGCCTTCCTGTTGTTGTTCCTGGTCACCCAGTTATTCCCCCACGAAAAAAGGGCGGAGCTACTCGAACTGGGCACAGGACTGCTTTTTTTCCTCATCATCCGCTTTCCTTCGAACATACAGACGTTTCGAAAGCCGTTGACAAGTTGACAAGTTGACTGGTTGACTGGTTGACTGTAGGAGTAAGAAACTCCTATTTATGCAGACATCCAGGAGTTCGAAGGTTCCATTGAAACGCAGAGGCCCGAAGCTTCGGGCGCTGAGGGCCGCGGAGAATCCGCAGAGGAGTCTCAATAACTGTGCATTCAGAAATAGTCCTTTCTCAGCGTTCCTCTTTGCGTTCTCTGCGCCCACCGCGTTTCAGTTGGTGATGGTTCTAAGGAAATAGTCGCTATCTCCAGGTATCTACCCCGTTCACCATTGACAGGTAACTTTTAAGCGGGTTCTGGCTTCGTCCAATAAAACGCATGAAACGTTAAAAAATAAAAGGACATTTCCCTCTCATTTGGGGCATCCGTTTTGATTCTTAGAATCTATACTATTTTTACAGTGGAAAAGGCGAGACATGAAGTTTGAGAAGATACATAACAAGGGACAGGCGCAATTGTTTTCACACCCGGCACTGGAGATGCTCACTAAGGCGCATCCGCTGGTGATCTGGGGTATGTACCTGCCTGTGGTGACGGGTCTGCCTTACTATGCCGCCAACGAATATGCATTTACCTTTTCCCGCGTAGCGCTCCTGTTTTTGCTGGGCATGTTGTTTTGGACGCTGTTCGAATACACCATGCACCGCTGGGTATTTCATTGGGTAGCAGAAAGCGAGCGCGCGAGGAAATTCGTTTACATCATGCATGGCAACCACCACCATTATCCCCGCGATAAGGAAAGGCTGTTCATGCCTCCTCTACCCAGCCTCATACTGGCCTCGGTGATCTTTGGCCTTATGTACCTGGTGATGGGCGAGAACACCTTTGTATTCTTCCCCGGCTTCATGTTCGGATACCTGCTTTATGGGACTACCCACTATGCCATCCATGCCTGGAACCCCCCGGTGAAATGGATGAAGCCTTTGTGGAGGAATCACCACCTGCATCACTACAAGGATGAACACAGGGGCTTTGGCGTGAGCACTACCATCTGGGACCGCGTATTCGGTACCATGTTCGATCTTCGCAAAGAAAAAGAGGATAAGGAAAAGGTGAAGGAGCTCATGTTCGAAAGGAAAGAACAAAGCAATTCTTAGATTCATTTATTTTCGAGGGTCGCTTACATGCCGGTTGACTGGTTGACTGGTTAACTTGTTGACTAGGGATGCGACCAATGCAAACTGGAAACTGGAAACAAAAAAAATGGGTCAGAAGAAACTTGCCAGATTTGAAGAACTGAAATCCTTCGACAACGTATTACAATATCCCGAAAACACCCGGGGCAGTTGGTCTTCCTTCTTTAAGAATGAAAATCCCCTGGTGCTCGAGCTGGCCTGCGGAAAGGGTGAGTACACTTTGGGTCTTGCTGAACTCTATCCTGGTAAAAATTTCATTGGCATCGACCTCAAGGGCAACCGCCTATGGGTAGGCGCGAGGAAGGCGATCAGGCAGGGTTTGCACAACGTGGCCTTCCTGCGCATCCAGATACAGGCCATCGACCAGTATTTTGCCAACAACGAAGTGGACGAGATCTGGATCACCTTTCCCGACCCCCAGCTCCGTGTTTCCAAGGCCAAGAAGCGGCTCACCCACCCAAGGTTTCTTCGTGCTTACCAGGAGGTGCTGAAGCCCGGAGGCAGGATCCACCTCAAGACCGACAGTCCCGACCTCTATGCTTTTACAAAAAAGGTGATCGGGATGTATGGCTGCAAGGTCCATGAGGATATTGATAATGTGTACTCAGGACACATTACTCCAGAACTTTCTATCAAAACGCATTACGAAATGCTCGACATTGCACAAAGTAACCGGGTGCACTATCTATGTTTCAGCCTGCCAGACCAACTGCCCGGCGCTGAGCATGACAAGGCCTTACAGGAAGAATTAAAACAAGAAGCTAAGGATGTCGCAGAATGAGGAACAGGAATATTATCTTAACGAGGAAGGACTGGTGACTTTCACCGAGCACTTCCTCCTCAAGAGAGGTTATTGCTGCGGGAACGGCTGCCTTCATTGTCCTTATGACTATGAAAAAGTGCCGGAACCGATACGATTTCTATTATTAAAAAAACGGGCCGACCGGGAAAGCCATGACCAAAAAGAATCCGAATGAAGCGCCGAGGAAGGTGAATCCTTCCGGCAACAGGGAGGATAGCTTTTTTGCCGGCGTTTATGATATTGTGCGGCAGATTCCCAAAGGCCGCGTTACTTCCTATGGCGCCATTGCAGCGGCGCTGGGCACCCGCTCATCTGCCCGCATGGTGGGCTGGGCCATGAATGGCTCGCACCGTATCAAGCCCAAAGTGCCTGCCCACCGGGTGGTGAACCGCCAGGGTCTGCTCACGGGCAAAGCGCACTTCGAAGACCCCGAAATGATGCAAAAACTACTGGAGAAAGAAGGTATCAAAGTGGAGGACAACCAGGTAGTGGATTTCAAAGATCGCTTCTGGGATCCCGTAACCGCACTGGGGATCTCCTGAAATTGAACCACAAAGACTCCAAGACACAAAGAGTCACAAAGAAAAACCTCCGCCACCCCTTAAGGGGGGTTGGGGGGCAAATTCACTTACTTTTGCGGGTTCAAGAAGACGACCATGCAAAGCTTACAACTTTCAGAACAGGAGATCATTCGCCGGGAAAAACTGGCCGAGCTGCAGAAGCTGGGGATCGACCCTTATCCGGCTGCCCTCTACCCTGTTGACAGCTACTCCACCATTATAAAATCAACTTATACCGACGAGACCAAGGATGAATTCTCCAGCGTTTGCCTGGCAGGACGTATCATGAGCATGCGCGATATGGGCAAGGCCTCCTTTGCCGAGTTGCAGGATGCCCAGGGCCGCATTCAGATCTATGTAAAAAGGGATGACCTCGTCAAGGATGGAGATGCGACGATGTACGACCAGGTTTGGAAAAAGCTGGTGGACATGGGCGACTTCGTGGGCGTGAAAGGTTTTGTGTTCCGCACCAAGATGGGCGAGATCTCTGTGCACGTGAAAGAGCTGACATTTTTAGGAAAATCACTGCGCCCCCTCCCTATAGTGAAAGAAGCCGACGGCCACCAGTTCGATGCGGTGACCGACCCGGAATTCAAATACAGGCAGCGCTATGCCGACCTGGTGATCAATCCTTCTGTGAAAGAAGCCTTTGTCCGCCGCACGAAGATGGTCAACTCCATCCGCGAGTTCCTGAACGAGCATGGTGCGCTGGAAGTAGATACGCCCGTGCTGCAATCGATCCCCGGCGGAGCAGCCGCCCGTCCCTTCATTACCCATCACAATGCGCTGGATACGCCATTCTACCTGCGCATCGCCAATGAGCTTTACCTCAAGCGGCTGATCGTGGGCGGTTTCGACTGGGTATATGAGTTCAGCCGCAACTTCCGCAACGAAGGAATGGACAGAACGCACAACCCTGAATTTACCATCCTGGAATTTTATACGGCCTACAAGGATTATATCTGGATGATGAATGTAACGGAGAAGCTGCTTGAAAAAGCGGCCATCGACGTCACTGGTGGTAGCGAAGTGCCGGTGGGAGAAAAAATGATCTCCTTCAAAGCGCCTTTCAAGCGGGTCACCATTTTCGAAGCCATACAAGAACACACGGGCATCGATGTGAGCCAGATGGAAGAAGAAGGGCTTCGCGATGTTTGTCGCCAGTTGAACATAGAAATTGAGCAGAGCATGGGCAAGGGCAAGCTGATCGATGAGATCTTCAGCGAGCGCTGCGAAAAACATTATATACAACCTACTTTCATTATCGACTACCCGGTGGAGATGAGTCCCTTGACCAAAAAGCACAGATCCAAGCCAGGACTGGTAGAGCGCTTTGAGCTGATGATCAATGGCAAGGAAGTGGCGAATGCTTACAGTGAGCTCAACGATCCCATCGACCAGCGGGAAAGGTTCGAGGAGCAGGTGAGGCTGATGGAAAGGGGCGACCTGGAAGCCATGTACATCGATCATGATTTCCTTCGCGCGCTGGAATATGGCATGCCGCCCACCTCGGGCATTGGCATCGGCATCGACAGGCTTTGCATGCTGCTCACCAACCAGCCATCCATCCAGGACGTGTTGTTGTTCCCGCAAATGCGGCCGGAAAAATTCGAGGACGATGGCGAATCAGCCACAGGCGACACGATTCTAATCAAAGAATAATCCTTCCTGTCTCGGGTAAACAAGCTTATTCTTAACTTTCCGCCTATGAAAGTGACCGGGTTCTCATTTATCAGGAATGCTGTGAAATTCCAGTATCCTATCGTGGAGGCGATCCGGTCCATCCTGCCACTCTGCGATGAAGTGGTGGTGGCAGTAGGAAGATCAGACGACAATACCCGCGAGTTGGTGGCCGCTATCGATCCCCGCATCCGCATCATAGATACCGTTTGGGACGAAGGCCTCAAAGAAGGAGGCCGCGTGCTGGCCGCGGAAACCGACAAGGCATTTCGTGCAATAAGCGAGGATACAGACTGGTGCGTGTACATCCAGGGCGATGAAGTGATGCATGAGGATGGCCATGCCGCCGTACGCAAGGCCATGGAAAAATGGAAGGACGATCCCTCCGTGGATGGCCTCCTGTTCAAATACCGTCATTTTTTTGGCAGCTACGATTATATAGGCGCTGAATCGCACTGGTACCGCCATGAGATCCGCGTGATCAAAAACAACAAGGACATTTATTCTTACCGTGATGCCCAGGGTTTCCGCAAGGGCAACAATCAAAAATTGCAGGTGAAGCCCGTGGACGCCTATATCCATCATTACGGATGGGTGCAGGACCCGAGGGTGATGAAGGCCAAGGCCATCGTTAAGGAAAAGATATACAAGGGCGTGGAGGGTTCTGTAGAGAACATCGTAGTGCCGGAAGACTATGCTTTCAGCCTGGTGAATGCTCTTCAGAAATTCACCGGCTCTCATCCTGCCGTGATGCAGGACAGGATCGCGCGCATGGACTGGAAATTCCAGTACGAAACTTCCAGGAATAAGCTCAAGCTGAAGGATCGCTTCAAAAACCTCATTGAAACCGTTACAGGCAAACGTCCCTTCGATTACAAGAACTACCGCATTGTTTAGTTTGCTTTTGGCTGCGTAAGGGCTTACATTTATGAAGCCTTATCACCTTAAACCATGGTCATGAAAAATTTACTCCTCCTGCCAGCGATGTTTTGCCTGCTCCTGTCTTGTAATGATGACAAAGCCGAAGGCACCGGTACAAGCAGTACTACGGACAGCACCGGCAAGAAAAAGGACAAAGATGCCATGCCTTACACGGCTACTTATTCCTCCGATTTTGAAATAGGAAAAGAAAAGCACGCGCGCATTGTGCTGGATATTTGGAAGGCTTACGAGGAGAATGCCTTCGACAGGGTTCGTGATCATTTTGCCGATACCATCACCGTCATCAACTCGGATGGCATTGCCATGACAGGTCCACGCGATTCCATCATACAGCTTACATCTGAATACAGGAACTCGATCCCGGAACTAAGGACCGAAGTGGATGCCTGGTTAGCTACTCATGCCGACGACAGGGACCAGTATTTTGTAAACATTTGGGGAAAGGAAGTGTTTGGCGATGGCAAGGGCAAACTGGATTCCATGCGCCTCCATGAGGTCTGGATGTTCAACGAAGACGACAAGATCATCTACATGACACAATACGCGGGCGCTTATCCCGAAGATTGATCAGCATCGAGGAAGAGATCGGTCATCAGCTCATTGTTGCTATTGACCGCATACTTTCCAAACTCAGTGACGCCTGCTTCTTTCAATACGCTTTCATCGATAAAGAAATTGCCGGTACAGTCTGCGGATGGCCTTAGTACAATATCCAGGGCAGCGTCTGCTACGATCTCAGGCTGACGGCTTCTTTGCACCAGGAAATCGCCGCCCAGCAGGTTTTCTACAGCAGCAGTGGCAATGGTGGTCCGGGGCCAGAGCGCATTCACCGCGATCTTGTGTTCCCTCAATTCTTCCGACAATCCCAATACGATCATGCTCATGCCGAACTTACTGATGGTGTAGGCCAGGTGGGGTGCAAACCATTTCGGCTGCATGTCCAATGGTGGTGAAAGGGAAAGTATATGCGCGTTGCCGGATCTTTTCAAATGCGGTACGCAGGCCTGGGCCATGAAAAAGCTGCCGCGCACATTCACGTCCTGCATCAGGTCGTAGCGCTTGGGCTCGGTTTGCATGGTAGGACTAAGGTTAATAGCGCTCGCATTGTTCACGAGGATGTCGATGCCACCAAATTTCGCCACAGCCTGTTCCGCCACTGCATACACCTGGTCTTCGTAGCGCACATCGGCTTGCACGGCGATCACTTCTCCACCTGCTTCCCGGATCTCTTTTTCTGCAGAATAGATGGTGCCTTCCAGCCTGGGATGCGGCTCGGTGGTCTTGGCGGCGATGACAATATTGGCGCCCGCTCTTGCGAAGGCAAGGGCGATGGCCTTCCCAATACCGCGGCTGCCCCCGGTGATCACTGCTGTTTTACCTTTTAGCTGCATGTTGCGATTGAAGTTTTAAAATTATCCTCGTCACTGCGAGCGTAGCGCGGCAGGAAGATTGAAGATTTAAGTCCCGATAGCTATCGGGAGAAGATTGAAGATCAGGTTCTTTCACATTTCCACCTCCCCGCGTCAGCGTCCAACTATAACTACACCTATTCACCATTCACCATTTACCATTGACCATTCACCATTCACCATTCACCATTCACGATTGACGATTCACGCTAATACTCCGGCAACTTCGGTTTCGTGCCCATGATCCCCTCTATCTTTTCCATCACTTCCTCCGTCAGCCTGGGCAACACATCCAGCGCTTTCAGATTTTCTATCAGCTGTTCCTTCTTCGTCGCGCCCAGGATGGCCGTGGTCACATTGGGGTTCTTGATCGTCCAGGCAATAGCCAGGGTAGACACCGGCGTTCCCATTTCCGTAGCCAGATCGGTGAGTCTTTTCACCTTGGCCAGTTTTTCATCCACGATCCATCGGTCGCGCAGCCAGTCGAAGCCTTCCAGTGCAAAGCGGCTGCCTTCGGGGATGCCTTCATTGTACTTGCCCGACAAAAGTCCGGAAGCCAGTGGGCTCCAGATGGTGGTGCCCATGCCCACGGTCTTGAAGACCATGAGGAATTCATTCTCTACCTTCTCTCTTTCGAGCAGGTTGTATTGAGGCTGCTCCACTACGGGGCCGATCAGTTTATACTCCTGTGCCACGCGATGCGCTTCCATGATCTCCACGCCGCTCCATTCGCTGGTGCCCCAATAGAGGATCTTTCCCTGTTGCATCAGGTGGTTCATGGTCCATACCACTTCTTCTATGGGCACGTTCTTATCCGGGCGATGGCAGAAATAAATATCCAGGTAATCCACCTGCAGTCTTTGCAGGGCTTCGTGGCAGGCTTCCACTATATGTTTCCTGCTCAGGCCGTGCTGGTTGGGTTTGTTTTCCTTGCCCCTCCAGCCCCAGAAGACCTTGCTGCTTACTGTATAGGAGGTGCGGTCCCAGGATTTTTTCTTCAGGATCCTGCCCATCATTTTTTCACTCTCACCGAGGGCATACACTTCTGCGTTGTCGAAGAAGTTGATGCCGTTGTCATAAGCTATGCTCATGAGCTCGTCTGCTTTGCTGTCCTCGATCTGCTTATGAAAGCTCACCCAGCTGCCGTAGGATAGTACGCTCAGCTGCAGGCCGCTCTTGCCCATTCTCCTGTATTCCATCTTCAAGTATTTTAAAGCACATGAAGTTAGTGCTTTGTTGGCGTACGCGTCATGGCGAACGAAGTGAAGCTCTCCTGTGAATTGGATATTAATCCACCCCAAATATTGCCGGCCATTCGCATCAAACAGCCATCAGCATTTGCCCTGAAGGGGCAAGAGCCTGGTAGAACATGGGCCTCCCCGATAAAAAAATTGCCCCGGAGGGGCAAAACAATCAGGTGGTCGGTCTCCTTGCATGCTCGATCAGCTAAGCCTTTTGCCCCTTCAGGGCAAGGAATCTATGCGGGGGGCTGTTTCTACCAGGCTTCTGCCCCTTCGGGGCAGCCTACAGGTCGCATTTTTGGAGTTCAAAGATGTCCTCCACTTTTTTGCCCAGCACCTTTGCGATCTTTAATGACAACAATACCGAGGGAATGTATCTGCCCGATTCGATGGAAATAATGGTTTGCCGTGATACGTTTACTTCATCTGCTAATTCAGCCTGGGTGGATCCCCTTGCCGTTCTCAGCTCTTTTAGTTTGTTTTCCATCGTCCCCTCGAATGCATTATGTAATTAAACCTTGAAATGAAGCATATCCAGAAACTCAATACAATGCCAATGAAAAAAAGCATCATCCCGGTTTCTTTGGGTGCCTGGAAGAATAGCATAAAGAGAAAGCCGGCCACAATGAACAGGAATTGCACCAGGGCAGCAAACTGAAAACTTTCCAGTCTTGTTGTTTGGATCATCTCATCCTCAACGGGTTCCCTGGAAAATGCTATAAAATACAGACCCGCCAGAAACCCGAAAAAGCCTGCGATGGCCACCCCTGAATTGATCGTATTGAAATAGCCCGGAACTCCATGTGAAGGATCTATACCCGTCACCAGTATTAAAAAAGAAGTGATTTTTCCGGTTTGCATCAGGAGCCACAAAAGGATCCCGGCGGGCGCCAGCATCAGCCCAGCTCTTTTAAACTTATGCGGCAATAGAAATTTCATAATTTTTAATGTAAAGTATACTTTACATTTCTAAAATCAAAGGAATTGAATGAAAGTTGGGAAAAAATAAAGAAGAAAGGTTAGATATGATGGTCGATCCCAATGATGCTTGTTTATCTACGCGTTTTGCCCCTTCAGGGCAAGGGTGCGAGTGGGTGGCTGTTTTCTACCAGGCTTCTGCCCCTTCGGGGCATCAGGTAAATTGCTACCATGCTCCAGAGCCATAGCAGGTTGGCCGTCCCAACATTTCATCCCTACGGGATAGAGAGCACCATCACAATTTACCGAGCATGCCCGTAGGCATGCAATGTCTGTAGAAAAATGCATCAAACCGAACCGGCATGCCGTAGGTATGCAATGTATGAGGACCTTACCATGTAGCGGGTTGGCCCTTCACAAGAAATCGCAACAACAGCCATCAACATTTGCCCCGAAGGGGCAAGAGCTTGGTAGAACATGTGTCACCCCAAAAAAAAATTGCCCCGGAGGGGCAAAACAATAGGGTTGGTCGATCCCAATGATGCTTGTTCATCTACACGTTTTGCCCCTTCAGGGCAAAGGAGCGAGTGGTGTGCCCGTTTCTACCAGGCTTCTGCCCCTTCGGGGCAGTCTTCTGGAACATCACCCTGTAACATTGAAAATTGAAAATTGAATATTGTACGGGTGCGAGAGCAAGGCCTCCTACTCCACCATCATATCATCTGGTACGAGCATGGTGCCGGTGGGCTGCTTGATCACATACCAGCTCATGTCCTGCGCGGCTTCCAGGCCCTTGCCGCCGTATATGCGCTTATCCCTCATGGCTATGCGCACTTTTTTTTCGGTGTAGAATGTCTTGCTGTTCTGGTCCCACCAGAGTTCCGAGGTTTGCATCGTGTCGCCCTTTACGTTGATCACGGTCACGCTGTCGCGCAGCAGCACCTTGTTGAGCGACTCGTAATACTTTCCATATTTCGCATTCACATAGCTCTCCACCCTTTTCAGGGAGTCGTAAAAATCCACGTGCAGGGAGTTGGGAAATTCTACAGAGACCGTGTCCGACTGGTACCTCTTCATCACGGGCGCTGTCAGCATAGCGCGCATCTTGCCCTCCTGGCTGAAATAACTCACCACCTGCGTAGCCACTTCTACCATCTCTGTTTTTTCGGTCCAGGCCTCGATCACTTTTTCGTCGTTCTCGCAACCCAAAATGAAGAGGCAGCTACCGAAGATAGCTGCCCTTGAAAAGATCGTATCGAAAGCAAGCTTAGTCATATTTGCGCTTATTGAACCAAAGGTCGCTTAAGCTAAGGCCTGCAGATATGCGGAAAGTGTTTTCTTTTAAGAGGTTGGAATTGTTACCCCTCTTGTTGTATTCGAAGGCTACGTTGATGATGGAAAACTGACCAGGGCTGTAAGCGCTTCTCACCATCGGCAGACCCATACCCAGCGTGGCGCTCCATTGTGGAAGGTCGCCGCCGGCGGTTACGTAGTCATTTCCAAAGGAAAGTCCGGCGCGGTAGGATACCGTACTGAAATAATTCCTGATCGCGGGCGTAGGCCTCAATTCTGTTCCCAGCCTGAACTGCCAGTTGTCTTTGATAGCATCTGCTGCACCGAAAAAGCGATAGTTGCTCCATTTGGTCTGCATAAGGTCGGCACCCACCAGCCATCCACCGCCATTTTCCTTGAGGTGCTCAAATACCAGTCCTGCCGTATAAGAAGCGGGGTACACGATCTCGCCTTTGTTGTCGTTCGACTCGTGCACGCTGTCAAGACGGAAATCGCCGGAATTGGCATCGCGGGTAAAGGTTTCGCGCATGATATCCTGGGAAGCCTTCAGCTTGGACTGCAGGTTGCCCGATAAGCCGAAACGCAAGGTTGTCTTTGCAGTTAATGCTATTTCATACTGGGCGCCCAGGTCGAAGAAGATGTCGCCAAAGTAAGAACGTGTGGTATGATTGGAGTTGTAATAAGCAACGGAATCATTCACCAGCGCTCTCTTCGTGGCTGTTTTCCTGTTGCCAAAAAAATAACCTGCGCTACCACCCAGGCTCAGGTCGCCAATGCGGAAACCGGTGCTGATGTTGGGCAGGAAGCTTCCGCCGTCACCACTGAACTCTGTATGCGCGCTGTCGATGGGATTGCCTGTATTGCTGTCGAACAACCTGTCTTTTTTCATGATCAGGTAGCTCACGCGGGTGAGTGGCCTTAGGCCAAAGCTCATACCCCAGTTCTTTTTCAGGGGAATGCCTACCTGTACATAAGAAAACGAAGCGTAAGAAGATGTGAATTTATCGGCACGCTGCGGGCTGCGGATGGTGCGGTTCTCGAGGTTGATGCCCACATCCAGGATGGCGCGGCCATAAACCGACTTGCCCGACCTGTCTACTTCGGTCTGGAGTCCGGACAGCGATGCAGGGTTATTGAAATTCACGTTCAGCCTGCTGCTGTAGCCTGAAATGATACCGCCCATGGCCCGGTTCACTACGTTGGAATGCGGCACGATGTCGCCAAGGCCGTAACGTGAATAGGGAGAATTGTCCTGGGCCTGTACGGTGAGTACAGAACTCAATGCAACAAGTACAACAAGAAATTTTCCGGGACTCTTCATTCTCCTAAGCGCAATTGAGTTGGCTGATCGCATACAAACCTTTAAAAATTAATTCGGGGTCAGCAAATATCTTGTTTTTTAAATGGGACTCAAAATAGGGGGTATCACCCCCGGTTAAAAGCGCGTTAAAGTTGCTGAATTTCAATTTGTAAAGATCCACAATGCCATCGATCTCGCAAGCCATGCCCAGCACCACGCCAGACTGCATATTGGTAACCGTATCATAGCCGATCAGGGGCACATTCCAGTCGGGTTTCACCAGGGGCAGCTTGGCGGTTTGCTCGTGCATGGCCTTGAAGCGCATTTCCATGCCCGGGGAAATAGAGCCTCCTAACAGTTCTGCGGAAGCGCTGATGAAATTAAAGGTGATGCAGCTTCCCAGCGCGATCACCAGCACATTCTGGCCCGGGAAAAGGCTTACAGCGGCAGCGGCGATGGCCAGGCGGTCGGCACCCACGGTTTCCGGCTTGCCCACCGGGATCGTAAATGGCAGGCGGGATGATGCGGAAAGCCTGTGAAAACGCGTGCGGGAAGCCAGCAGTTCGTCTATTTCCTTCGGATGGTCTATCACGGAGGAAAGTATGGCTTGTTCAGGTGCATGGCTGTCCAGGAAGGAGCTGATATCCAGGTGGTCACGCGTGAACGTATGTACCGATTGGAGCACGCCATTCTTAAAGAGGGCAGCTTTCAACCTGGTATTGCCGAAATCGAAGCAGGCAGTGGTGGTCATGAGGCGACGAAATTAAGGGAACCATGGAGAATCCACCAGATATTACACGTTCAGGTCGAAACCTTTGAGGTTGCGGAAGTGGCCGTTCATCTTCACTTTTTCTTTCATGTTTTCCATTTCCGCCACCATGGGGATCACGCGGGTAAGATGGAGCTTGAGGTATTCCTGCCGCTGGCGCTCGTTCATCAGGTTGAGCAGCTCATATTCTTCCTGCAGGGAAAGTCCCACGTGGTGGGCCACATCGTAGGTGGAGATCACATCATCGCCTTTTTTGAAATCCCTTGTTACGTTCATCAGTTTATGTAGCTCGCGGATGCTGTTCATCACCCGCTGCATCACCTCCCTGCTGCCCTGCTCATTGTTGTCGGGATAGTTCACGATGGCGCCGCTGTAAAGTTTGTCGGGGATCTCGCGGATCACTTCCAGGATGCGAAAGACCTTTTCGCCTTCTGTTTTGATATCCATGTTGCCGTTTTCATGCACCGTGGTCACCTCCTTGATCTTCACCAGCGTGCCATAGTCCTGCATTTTATTTTCGATCACCGCAGGAATGCCAAACAGCTTACCATTTCTAAAGCACTCGGTAATCAGCTGCACATAGCGGGGCTCAAAAATGTGCAGGTTGAGCGACTCGCCGGGGTACACAACGATGCCTAAGGGGAAGATGGGGATGAAGTTTGTCATAACCTTCGCATTGCAAATTTGATGCACAATCAGCGGAAGCCAGGCTAAAATTTATCGGCCTTGGCCGGTTGGTCATGCAGCCACTTCCAGTACGCAAGTACAAAAAAAGCGTAAAGGAAAACCCCGTATTGTACGCCAAGTCCTGTATCAATGGCCAGGCCCAGGAGCAGCACCAGGTGGAGCATGATCCAAAAAAACCTATACCGCAAACGCAAAAATAAGGGCAAGAATACGGACGCCGTAAAGATCAGCATCGCAATCCATCCACCCACGAGGCCATGCATCAGCCATTCACTGCTGGGGTAAAGTTTATCGGTAGGCACCATGCCCGGCACATGGACTTCATACCACCGGTCAGCAGAGTCGCGGATGTCGCCTGCCCCTATGCCCATGGGATGATCGCGCAAAATATCCCAGCCCGCTTTGAGGGAGAGTACACGGTTGCCGTCGTTGCTGCCCGGCAGGTAGGTGCCGGTCTTCGCGAATGCATGATCATAATTGAAATAACGGATGCGGTTTTGGAAAGTGGGAAAGGCAAACCAAGCGATCACCGGCAGCAGGAGGATGGCTGCGATCACCCAGGTGCGCCGGCCTGCTGTTTTTCTTGCCAATATCAGTCGCACCAGCCAGGCTAGTGAAACCAGGTAAAGACAGATCAAGCCTGTGCGTGCTGAAAGCAGGTGGAGATAGATGGCAAACCAGATGGACAGGGCGATGCCGATGTGGCGCAGCGCTTTTTTATAGCCGTATTCCACCAGGTAGACACTGCATAGAAAAGCGATGGATATGTATACGCTGAAGCGCAGGTGGTCGTTTTGAAAAGGCGTGCTGATGACTTTGGCTTTCAGGTAGGCGGCATGCACGGCTTCATAGTTCATGAGGTAGCCGACTGTGCTGGTTACAGTACCTGCCAGTGCGGTGAACAACACGAGCGTGAAAATGATCTTCCATTGCTGCAGGCTGAGCTGCCATCTGCCTGCAAAGGCCAGCGGGAATAGCAGTAAAGGAAGTTTTACCTGTAATAAATTCAGCCAGTCATGGGTGTTGGCGCTCCACAACCCGGAGACCAGTGGAATGAAAAACAGGATGCTTACCGCAAGCAGCAGCGGTTGGCGAAACGTGCGCGCCGCCTGGGATGCTATGTGCTTATGAAAGCAGGCGGAAACTACAAATGCAATAGTGGCCATGGAGAAGAATGCCCGCGGTAAGAACAGCGAGGCTACCATCAGCAGGATACTGAAGAAAACGGCATTCTTTTGCCAGAAATTCTGTACCGGTATCGGCATATGCGAATAAACAAAGTTTCAATCGGAACCTGCCTTTTTTCTATTTTTAATTCATGTGGGAGCAGCTGTTGCAGGAAATTCAGCGCGGAGATACCAGGTCTCTGGCCCGTGCTATCTCCCTGGTGGAGAACGAGCACCCTGGTTTCGACGGCTTCCTCCGCTCACTGCGTACCTCTGCCGGCATTCCCGTGATCGGGATCACCGGTCCTCCCGGCGCCGGCAAAAGTACGCTGGCCGATGCGCTGATCCGCACCATGGTGGATGGAGGAAAGAAAGTGGCTGTACTCTGTGTGGATCCTTCCTCTCCTTTCAACATGGGCGCCATCCTGGGCGACCGCATCCGCATGAGCGACTGGTACGATCATCCTTCGGTCTTTATCCGCTCGCTGGCTACCCGCGGACATATGGGCGGACTGAGCCACAAGATCATTGAGATCACCGAGCTCCTGCGATCTGCGCCTTTTGATTTCATTATTGTTGAAACCGTAGGCGTGGGCCAGAGCGAGATCGAGATCGCCGGGCTGGCAGACACTACCATCGTAGTGGTGGTGCCCGAAGCGGGCGACGAGATCCAAACTATGAAGGCAGGACTGATGGAGATCGCAGATATTTTTGTCGTCAACAAAAGCGATCGCCCGGATGCGGATGCATTTGTCAAGAACCTGAGAATGCTGCTGGCGCCTGCCTTCCAGGGTCACCGCGAGATCCCCGTGATCAAAACCGTAGCCAGCAGGCAGGAAGGCATTGGCGAATTGTATGCTGCCATCCTCAACGACCAGGCTGCGGGACATAGCAATGAGCGCAAACTCTGGCTGCTGACTGAAAAAGTATTCCAGCTCATCGAATCGCGGCGCATGAAAACGGTGAAAAAAGAGGAGATCAAAAAAGCAGTGGCCGAGCAACTCCAGAACAACCACCTGAATCTTTATCAGCTGGCCGAACGGTTCACTGCATCATAGAAAGCTTTCTCGAGCTTGTCAACCGAAGCGGTCCAGCTGAATTCCCCATGAATGAATGCATTTCCATTTTTTGCCAGCACCATTCTTCTTTCGGGGTTCGATATCAGCTGGTGCAGGCGGCTAACCATCGATGGTACATTCTCCGCTTCCACCAATAGGGCCGTTTCACCATCCTTTGCATAGTCAGCGTGGCCGCCGATATCGGTGCAGACCACCGCGCAGCCGCAGGCCATGGCTTCCGCGGGTGGCAGCGCCCATCCTTCTCCCAGGCTGGGACTAAAAAATATCGCATGGGCATTGTAGAGGCCACGGAGATCAGCAGGCTTTTGCTGGTAGTCGATCCAATCGGGCAGGCTGGGTTTTGCAAACACACCAAAAAGGGTGGCGCGCAGGGCCGGCACCAGTTTCTTCAATTCTAACAGCGCTTCAATACCAAAGGCAGAACCCTTGCGCGGCTCTTTTGAATAGAGCATGATCACGCTGGCTTCCTCTCTCGACTCTATGGGCTCCTCAATAAAGAATTTCTCCGTGTCGATCGCGTTGGGGATATGCACTGGTTGTTTCCCCGAATGTTTTTCGATCAGCTCCTGCAGGTAGCGGGCGATCACCAAATGATGGATGGGCAGGCGGTAGGTAGCATGCACCAGTTCCTGGTTGCCCTTCCAGATCTCGTAGTCCTGCACCAGGTTGAAAGGCCTTCCCTTCGAAGGATTCAATCGCCGGACCATGTAGGCCATTTCCCACCAGGTGCTCATGGTCACGTCGGCATCGGGTAAATATTTATCGGTGATCTCAGGCACGATCACCGACCTGATGGCAGGGTGAAGAGGAAACCAGTCGGGCCGTTCCGCACGCCGGAGCTTGTAGTTCAGCAGCTTCCACCAAAGCGGCGATCGCATCTTTTTGAATGGCCGCCGGATGCTGTGCAACACCGTAACAAGATGCCCGCGTTCTCTCAGCCGGTTGGCATACTCGTACATGATCTTCACGCCGCCACCCGGACGGGTAGCAGGAAATGGAAGCACGATATTGATACGCAGCTTTTTCATTTCTTGGCGAAGCTATGGCGCCAGGCCATTTTAAGATGTGAGAAAGAGGGCCATTTTTTCTTTTTGAAAAAGAACAACGTGGCACCATGCAGGCTGAGAAACCGGAACAGGGGCCAGGAGAAATCCCTGCCCTCCAGTGTTTTCAATGAGTTGAACAGTCCTATGGCAAATTCCTGGTCCTCGTCGTTCAGTATGTTCCTGCGGATCACGGCCTCCAGCGTTCTTGTTCTTTCCTCCGCCTTCTTGCGCGTTTGTTTTCCCTCGTCTTTTTTGCCCAGCGTAACATTTCCACCGTGTGATCTGTGAAAACTAAGCACCCTGGTTGTCGCATTCACTTTACCGAAGGCGGCAGCGTTGATCACCAGCCACCAGTCGTAAAAAATATCTTTCGGAAAAGGTTGAGCCCATGCCAGCAATTTTTTCCGGAACATGATGTTGTGTCCGGCGATGGTATTGAAGAACAGGATCTTTTTAGGATCATCACCGGTGAGGGGGATCCGGGCAGTGTAGCGGTCGGCCTCAGGTGGCTTTCCAGAGAACCTCACCGACTGGCAATGGACAAGCAGCGTTTCTTCATCAACGAACAAAGGCATCATCTCTTCTATCTTTTCCGGCTTCCAGATATCGTCCTGGTCGCTGATGGCGATGTATTCGTATTGTGCCAGCTGAAAGGCCTGTGCGAAGTTCTCATTGTACCCCAGGTTGACAGGGTTGCGGTGCACCCGCACTCTTTCATCTGCGGCGGCAAACTGCCTCGCGATCTCTATGGTCTGGTCGGTGGAGCCATCGTCGGAAATAATGACCTCGAGGGAAGAATAAGTTTGGTTAAGAATGCTCTTCAACTGTTCGGACAGGAACTGCTCACCATTATAGGTGCACATGATCACAGACACCAGTGGGCCGCCTGCCTGATTCTTCACCATATCCTATATTTACACATTAATTAAAAGTATGGATTTACAAAGAAAGGAAGTTATTCAATCATTGATCGACGCCAGGGGATTTCAGAAATATCTCGAGATCGGCGTGTATGTAGGAAGACTTTTCTTTCAGATCAGGGCCAAATACAAAGTGGCCGTAGATCCTGCATTTTATTATGGCTTTTTCAAGCGCCTGAAAAAATCTTTTTCAAAAAGCAATTTCACCAACGTGTCGGCTCAGTCGTTCAAAATGACCAGCGATGATTTTTTTGCTAAGGAAGCACCCGCTCTATACGAAGGCCGCCAACTGGATATCTGCCTGGTAGACGGCATGCACGAATACGATTATGCGCTTCGTGATGTGGAGAACGCGCTGAAATACCTGAGGAAGGATGGCGTGATCGTAATGCACGATTGTAACCCGGAAACAGAGGAGGCTAATGTGAGATTCGAAGCATGGAAGCAGAGAGGCTACCATGGATTCTGGAACGGCGACGTGTGGAAGACCATCCTGCACCTCCGCAGTCTTCGCGACGATATCAACGTCTTCGTGCTGAATTGCGACCATGGCCTGGGCGTAGTCACCTTTGGGAAACCTGAAAACAAATTGAATTTTACCGAAGCGGAGATCCGCTCATTCACGTACAGCGACCTCGAAAAGAACAGGCAGCAGTGGCTGAACCTGAAGGATCCTTCTTATTTCTATGAATATTTCGGGCTGCAGCAGGGGTCTTCTTCGAAAATTTGAATGAAGAACAGAGGAACAGAAGAACAGAGGAACAGAGGAACAGAGGAACAGATGAACGGATGAACGGAAGAATTGTGAAGTAGGGCGAGAACATTCAGGATTCAAAGCTCAAACTTTGCGCCCCCCGGGGACTGGCATGAAGGTGTTTTAATCTGCGCGATCTGCGGGCTGTTTTATTCCTCGGCTGTCATCCCGAGGCACGAGGGATCTGAGGGTCGCTTTGAATGAAGTTTACCACTGTAGGTCACCTACTTTTTACTAAGCTTCAGATTCCTCCTTCGTCGGAATGACAATCCAAAATATTTACTATTCACTACTATTATCTCCAGATCGCACCAAAGGAAACTGTGATGCCAGTAGGAAAGCTCTTTTCACCTTTCACCTTTCACGATTCACCTTACTTAGAACCTCCTGATAGCCCGGTCTTTGATCGAACGCTTGATCAGCTGGGCCACTTCCTTCACGCTTAATTTTTTGCCGGTGCGCTGAAAGGCCTCCCGAGAAGCCCTGACCTGATCGCCGCCGCGGAGGAACATAGAGATCGAGCGAAGGAACTCCCATTGGAAGGTGAGCGTGCGCCCGATCGCTTCCAGGAAGAGCTGCACATACCAGAGTATCCTCGTGGCTCCTTCCAGGTGGATGGCGTGCAGGAACATCTTGTTGCGGTTGTAGATGGTCTCGATGAAGCGCTTGGTGCTTTGGCTTTTAATGGTGGTGGAGGTTTTGTGCCGGCAGATGGCCTGGTGCTCATAGTAACAATGATAGCCGCTCCTCCAGGCCCTCAATGAAAGCTCATAATCCTCGATGTAAAAAGGCGAGAAGATCTCGTTGAATCCGCCCAGCTCTTCAAAGATGTTTTTATTCAGCAGGGCGTTGGCGCCCGAGAGGTACATGGAATACAATCCCCCTTTCATCTCTTCTTCATCTTCCAGCAGGTAATTGCCGGAGGTCTTGATCTTGACACCGTGGAAAATGGGATACTTCGCTCCATCCTGGATCACATCGTCTTCCCATCCCACGATCCTTCCCATCACGCCAAAGACGCCGGCCCGGGTGGTATAGGGCAGCACATGGCGGAAATAATCGGGTTCCAGTTTCACATCGCTGTTCAGCAGGAAGACCCAGGGATGGATGGCGGCGCGGATGCCCCGGTTAGCCGTCACCGAAAACCCTCCATTCTTTTCTGCGGGCAGGATCCGGATGGAGGGGAAATATTTCTGGAGCCATTCGATAGAATCATCGGTGGAGGCGTCGTCGGCCACGATCACCTCGAAAGGGAAATCATTCTCCTGCAAGGCATGCATTACGGTAGGAAGGGTATGCGGGAACAGCTGCCTGCCGTTATAATTAGGGATCACCACCGATATGCCTGTCTGCCTTTCCATTCTTTGAAGGGCTAAAGATATATTTTGTAGCAGAACAGTTTTAGATAAGGCGCCCTGGATGGCGGTTGCACCCGTTAAATGCATGTTTACCGAAAAAAATTGCCCGGCCTGACAGCAAAAGGGAAGTTTGCATCATGATCTTTTAAACGCAATTAACTGATTAAAAACGTGTATATGAAACATCTCACTTATGGGTTTTTGCTGGTGATCCTGGCCATGCTTTTGAACAGCTGCCTGCTCACATTTTATCCCATTTATACTCCCAAAGACGTGGTGTATGAAACCAGCATATTAGGTAGTTACAGAACCGAAGACGTGAAGGATGGCCAGCCCGACGAAATGGACATCCTGCCTTTGGGCTCATCAGGCATCCGGCTGCCCGAGGGGATAGCCGCTATAAAGAACAAAGGTTACCTGGTGAAGTTCAAAGAATCGGATGGCCGCGTAAGGAGCCAGTATATTGCTTTTGTGGTTGTCCTGAACAGCAACAAGTACATTGACTTCTATCCTTATACACCTGAGATAGACAAATTCGGCGCTTACGGGCAGCACAAAGTGCCCATGCATGCGATATACCAGATCAGCCTGCAGGGTAACCGCAAGCTTATACTCAAAAGGTTCGACCAGGACTTCCTTAACGAAATGATTGAAAAAAGGCAGTTGCGCATCCGCCACGAAAAACTGGACGACAAGTATGTGATCACTGCGTCTACAAGCGAGCTTCAACAATACATTTCAAAGTATGGGAATAATGCAGATGCATACGAAAAGGATTTTGAACACTACATAAAGAAATAAAAATGAAAAAGATCATATTAGCAGTGGCCATGGTAGTGACCATAACAAGCTGCACCGCCTCCCTCTATCCGATAGTTGAAGAAACCAACGTGGTTTACGCCAGGGAAATCCTTGGAAAGTGGAAGGATGATGGCACCGTATTCCAGGTAGAGCAATATCTCGCCAGCAAGAACAGGTCGGTCCCCTTTGGAGAATCCGATTCGCTCCTGAACCCAGTGACGGCTGAGCAGAGAAGGGCCAATATTTTTATGGGCAAGTCTTACCTGGTTACGTTCACCGAAAATGGCATTAAACAAGTTTATGAAGCCAGGATGACGAGGATAGGCAAGTGGCTGTTTGCTGAGTTCATGCCTTACAAGATCGATTTGGATGAAGATCCTTTCGGGAACTATGAAACAGGATACAGTTTTGCGCGGGTAGAGTATAACAGCAACAAGATCCAGCTCTATTTTTTGAACGGCGACAAGATCAAGTCTCTTGTAACCAGCGGGAAATTGAAGATCAGCTATGAGTATGAAAGGCTCTTCGACAATTTCCTGATCACTGCAGACACGAATGAAATGCGTGCGTTTCTGGAAAAATATGGGGGCGACGCGGGATTGTTTAATCAGCAGGACGTAGTTACCTTAACAAGGCAGGAATGAGAAATATTGATTTTATCCATCAACGCTGGTTCAGGGTGTTGCAGCACCTTGTTTTCTGGACCGCATCTTTCCTGGTGCTGCTCAGGATATTCAGGTCCGGTCCAGAGATCCATGAAGTAGATGTATTGTATACGGCCCTGTTTCACGTCTTCCTGGTTCCGCCGGTGTACTTGAACCTTAGGAGCTTTGTGCATCAACTGCAGAAAAAGTGGGGCTGGGTCCTGTATGTACTAAAGCTAGCGCTGGTGATCGCCTTGTTCAGCTGGCTGAACCTGATGTTCTTTCAGGACTGGTCAGCGGCATTGTTCCCCGGTCATTATTTTATTTCTTATTACACCTGGGTTGAACTTGCTCTTTTTATTTTCATTTATGTGGCTCTCACAACATTGATCAAGGGCACACGTTCATGGTTCACGGTTACCAGGCTGCGCGCTGAAATGGAAGAGATGGAGAAGGAAAAAGTGCAAATGGAGCTGAGCGCACTGAAGTCGCAGGTGAATCCACATTTCCTGTTCAATACCCTGAACGGAATATATTCCATGACCCTGGCGCAGGACGGCAGGTTGCCGTCCACGGTCCTGCAGTTGTCGGACCTGATGCGCTATTTTTTGTACGAAGCTGGCGATGAGTGGGTGCCCCTGGAAAAAGAAGTATCACTTTTGAAAAACTATATTGCCCTTCAAAAGATCAGGTTGGGCGATCATCTCTCCGTGAATTTGGAGCTGCCGGAGAATTTGAACGGGCAGCGGATCGCGCCCTTGCTGCTGATCACTTTCGTGGAAAATGCCTTCAAGCATGGCGACAAGCAAAGAAAGAAGGGAAATTTTCTTGAAATGAAACTTGAGACACAGGGGGGTGGGCTGGACTTCCGGATCGCCAACTACAAAGGGAAGGTTGACGAAACAGGTGAGGAGAAATACGGGGGCATTGGGTTGGAGAATGTAAAACGGAGGCTTGCGCTTTTATATCCCGGTAAGCATTCACTGGCGGTGAAAGAAGATGACCAGCGTTTTTATGTAGAACTGAAATTATATGAAGCTTAGCTGCATCATTATAGAAGACGAGCCCCTGGCACAGGATATCCTGAAAAGATATATTGATGACACGCCGAGCCTGGAGCTGGCTGCGGTATTTCCCGACGCGGTTTCGGCTCAGCAGGCTGTGTTGGTCATGAGGCCGGACCTTATTTTTCTTGACATCAATCTTCCTTCGCTCTCGGGGGTCAATTTTTTGCGGTCGCTGCACCAGCCACCGCCTGTGATATTCACTACGGCCTACCAGGATTTCGCTTTGGAGGGTTTTGAGCTGAACGCAGTAGATTACCTGCTAAAACCATTTTCATTTGAACGCTTCATGAAAGCAGTGAACAAGGTATTGGTTATCCAGGCTGCGAGGAGCAATAACGCAAATGAGGAAATTGAAGATGCCATATTTATCAAAGTAGATAAACGTTTGGTTCGCGTGCCACTCGTGGATATACTTTCACTGGAGGCAGTTGACGATTACGTGCGGCTTTCCGCCAAGGGGAAAGAGTATCTTACGAATAACACGCTAAAACACCTGGGAGAGCAACTTCCCTCCACTCATTTCATCCGTGTTCATAAAAGTTACATTGTGTCCAAGTCGGCTATTGAATACATCGAGGGCAACTATATCAAATTGTCTGGAAAAGAAATACCCATAGGAGCGGCTTACAAAGAAGAAGTACAGGGATTGTTCAAAGGCAGGAAGAAAAATTAGGCAGCCTTGTTCCGTTTCCAGAATCTGTAGGCGATCACACCCACGATAAGAAAAGGTGCCAGGGCCAGGTAAAGGATTCCGAAGTTCAGGCCTTTAGCCGACTGTTCGCCGAGCTGCTGCGCTGTTCTTGTGCAAATGGAGCACTGCGCCGAGGCCAGGTTCGATAGGAGCACGAACACAAGCATCATGATGGTAATGGGAAGGATGCGCATAATAAGAAGCCTCCGGTACATGGAGCAAAAATACGGATTCACCAGTTTTCGTCCTGTTAATAACAGCTTTTCTGGAAATTGTTGCGGATGTGGCCTTTCAGGCATTCTGCCCTGAGATCGGAAAACGGATGGGTTCGGAAAAAGTCCTCCAGCCGGTTATAGGCATTCTCTTTGGCGGCCATCTCTTCCCAAAACTTCACTGCGGCGCAGATGTCCTGGTTGAGCCTGTAAGTAAGATCGGTGCCGTAGTAATCGGCTTCCAGCTCGTTTTTCTGGTTGAAGGATCCTGTAAGCAAACGCTGGATGTAAAAAGCCGTACTTCCATTTTCCTCACCAAAGATCTTTTCGGAGGCCATCATGGACTGGATGGTTTTTTTGATATGGCCTTTTTCCGAGTGGCCGATCTCATGTCCAACGATGGCATAGAGCAGGGCGGGTGCTGCTTTGCAGCGCTCGTACATGGCCTTGGTAACATAAATACGTCCGCCAAAAGTGAAGGCGTTGATGGCGCTGTCGTCCAGCGCATAGATCATGTATTTGATACCGGTGGGTTGTTCCCTAACCTGGAGCAGGTCGTTGAGTACTTTGTTGAGTGTAGCCTCAATGGAAGGATCCGCCAATAATTTGAAGGTTTCCGTTTTGATGGCGTCGTCATGGAATGCCGCTCCGTATTCATTCTGGAGCTCATCGGTAATGTTTTTTTCTGAAACGGTAAGATCACGGAGAAGGTCGCCGCCTTTGCCCAGCACTTTATTGAGTTCACTGCCACTAACGGCGCTGTCCAGGCAGGCATAAGAATAGGTCATCTTCTTGTTCGGCGTGCTCTGTGTACCACCTTCCTGGCCTTCAATAAAGTCGCATCCAAACAGGAAAATGGCAATGAATATGAACAGGGTCTTCGTCATAAGGGCTTCTATGCAAACGAAAAGCCAGAAGATTTATTTCAGGCAGAAGGTGCGAAGATTTAAGAAATTTCTTAGCGCCTCCTGCCTGCCATAATTATACTGCCTGCGCACTCATCTTCTTCTGCTGGCGCTTCCTCTCCTCTTCGTCGAGGATGGCTTTACGCATGCGGATATTGTTGGGAGTCACCTCAATGCATTCGTCGTGCTGGATGTATTCCATGCACTCTTCCAGTGACATCTGCTTTTTAGGAGTGATGTTGGTAGCCGCATCAGAACCAGAAGCACGCATGTTGGTGAGCTTTTTTCCTTCGTTAGGATTCACCACCAGGTCGCCCGGCTTGTTGTTCTCACCGATGATCATGCCCTTGTATACTTCTTCTCCCGGATCCACGAAAAAGAATCCGCGGTCCTGTAATTTATCGAGAGAATAGCCCGTGGTGCTTCCACCTTCTTTAGCAAGCAATACCCCATTGTTACGTCCGGGGATGGGTCCCTTCCATGGCTTGTATTCCAGGAAGCGGTGGTTCATCACGGCCTCACCTGCGGTGTTGGTGAGCATTTGGGTACGAAGTCCAATCAGGCCGCGTGAAGGCATCTCGAATTCGAGGTGCTGCATTTCACCCTTGGTTTCCATCACCAGCAGCTCGCCTTTTCTGCGCGTCACCATATCAATCACTTTGGAAGCGTAGTCCTGTGGAACGTCCACTACCAGGGTTTCAAATGGCTCGCATTTTACGCCGTTGATCTCTTTTACGATCACCTGCGGCTGTCCAATGGTGAGCTCATAGCCTTCTCTTCTCATGGTCTCGATGAGGATACCCAGGTGAAGGATACCACGGCCATAGACCATGAAGCTATCTGCAGAGTCGGTATCTTCTACTTTCAGGGCAAGGTTCTTTTCTGTTTCCTTCATCAGCCTGTCGCGCAGGTGACGGGAGGTAACGAACTTACCATCGCGTCCGAAGAAGGGTGAGTTGTTGATCGAGAACAACATGTTCATCGTTGGCTCGTCTACACTGATCACCGGCAGGGCTTCGGGCGCTTCTGCATCGGCAATGGTGTCGCCGATATTGAAATTCTCAAGGCCTACTACGGCGCAAAGATCACCGGATCTTACCTCGGTCACCTTTTTCTTGCCCATGCCTTCGAAAACGTATAATTCTTTTACTCTTGACTTTTTGATCCCGTCGGCCTGCACCAGCGAAATGGGCTGGTTTTCCTTAATGGTATTGCGGGCTACCTTTCCAATGGCTATCCTGCCGAGGAAGGAAGAATAATCCAGCGATGTGATCTGCATCTGCAGCGTGCCTTCGGATACCGTGGGAGGAGGCACATGTTTCAGGATGCCATCCAGGAGTGGAGTGATCCCTTCGCACTGCTCGTTGGTGTCGTTGAACCAGCCATTCTTTCCGGAACCATAATAGGTAGGGAAGTCCAGCTGCTCTTCTGTAGCATCCAGGTTGAAGAAAAGTTCGAAAACCGCGTCATGTACTTCATCGGGGCGGCAGTTGGGCTTGTCCACCTTGTTGATCACAACTATAGGACGGAGGTTCAATTGCAATGCCTTTTGAAGTACAAACCTTGTTTGGGGCATGGGACCTTCAAAGGCGTCAACCAGCAGGATCACACCGTCGGCCATTTTCAGTACGCGCTCTACCTCGCCACCAAAGTCGGCGTGGCCAGGAGTATCTATTACATTGATCTTTACACCTTTGTATTCAACAGCGGCATTTTTCGAGAAGATGGTAATGCCTCTTTCACGCTCGAGGTCGTTGCTGTCCATGATCAGGTCACCCGTGTCCTGGTTCTCGCGGAACACTTTAGTAGTATGGAGGATCTTATCTACCAGGGTAGTCTTACCGTGGTCAACGTGCGCAATGATGGCGATATTTCTAATATTCATAAAAGTTCAGGATTAAGGCAAAAACTAAACATCACCGCTACGTGCTTGTTTACTGGTTTTCCTCGGCTATTTTTTTTGTTTTACGAGGCGCAAAGGTACGTTAATTCAGGGGCTGCCGGGCCTCCAGGGAATACTTTACAAAAACTTTTTAATCAAGGCGATAAGGAGGCTAAGGGCCAGGCTGAGCAGGATCATCGTAGTGATGGGGAAGTAAAAGCGGAAATTCTCCTTTTCCACCCGGATATCCCCTGGTAATTTCCCCAACCAGCCCAGTTTGTCGCCAAAAAAGAACACAATAAGTCCCACCAATACGATGACAGCACCCGCTATCATGATGTATCTGCCCATTCCCTGGTCCATAGGCAAAATTACAACCCCTTTACTGGAGGGAAATTTGGATAGATTGCAGCATGAAATTTTTTACCATCCTGATGACCTTATCCATGGCCGCCTCCTGCGCTGCGCAACCGGTGGGCTGGAAGGTCTCGCACAATAGCAATGCAGTGCTCACAGCCACTAAGGAGGATAGTGAAAAGAATACCGTCACGGTTTCCAGGTCGGACCTGCAAGAAAAGGGCGCTCTGGTGGTTGTGTACAAGGATAAGCATGCGGAGGCCGGCTGGAAACGTGAGATCATACTCGTTGACCAGGATGAAAATGAGATCGCCAGGGGTGGGAACAAGCTGACAACAGAAAACACCGTTCTGTACAACCATCTTTCAAAAGGCGCGAAGTCTTTTCATGTTTATACCTGGACCTTGCCAACCGATCCCGAAAAGGCGGCCCTGATCAGGATACGCAGGGTACATTTGTGCACCATTATCGTGAAATAGTGCAAAGGCATATAGTTTATATTGTTAACCCCATTTCAGGTACCAGGGCCAGGGGCAGCCTCAAAGAGCTGATCACGCAGAAAACGAGGCAGGCAGGCATCCCCTTTACGATCGTTCCCTCAGTGGCCACGGGTGATTACCGATTTTTGCTGGAAGAATTTGAAAAGAATGGGACCACAGATGTGGTCATCGCCGGCGGCGATGGTACCATCAACGGCGTGGTAGGCAGCCTGCATGGACATGGGCTGAATTTTGGGATCTTGCCACTGGGCTCAGGCAACGGACTCGCATGGAGCGCTCATGTGCCTGCCTCCATTGAAAAGGCCCTGGATGTGGTCTTTGCCGGCAAACATGTGCAGGCCGATGCCTTCACCATCAATGGCCGCTTTGCCTGCATGCTTTGCGGTGTGGGTTTCGATGCACAGGTGGCGCATGATTTTGCCAACGACCCCAACCGCGGTCTGATCACCTACATCAAAAAAACAGTTTCACATTTCTTTACTGCCCGCGCCTATCCCTTCACCATTCATGCGGGTAAAGAAGTGATGGAAACGGAAGCCTTCTTTATTTCAGTAGCCAACAGCAACCAGTTTGGCAATCATTTCACCATCGCGCCCAGGGCCAGCCTCACAGATGGCTTGCTCGACATTGTAGTAATGGGAAAGCAAAACAAGCTGAACCTCTTGTACCAAACCTTCAGGCAGGTGGGCGGCTTCAACTCACTGGTAGAGGCAGACGTAAAGAACAGCAATGCGGAAGTGGTTTATTTTCAAACAGCGGAGATCAGCATTCTCAATCCTTCAAATGCGCCGCTTCATATCGACGGCGACCCAGTTGAATCCGCCGAAGAGATCCATGTGAAGGTCATTCCCGGCTGTTTCCGTTTGCTGGTTCCTTAAACTCTTCTTTCAGTATTTCTGCAAGGGTGTGCAGGTTCTTGCTGTTGGATTTCGAGTAGAGCGAGGCGGCTATATCCTTTTTCTCTCTTTGAGTCAGGTGAAAATTCAGCGCTGCCTTGTTTTCCTCTTTGTCGGGAATATACTGGAAGGATAGCTTCCTCACCTGGAAGGTGTTGCCGGTGTAGAAATAGGAGAACATGTCGCTCTGGTTGTACTCCATCACTTTGTACCAGTTATTCTGGAGAATGAAGAAGGGCTTCACCATGTTATGCGTGAGTGAGCCGGAGGCATAAGGATTTTCCCAGCCCCCATCCATGCGGTCCCTGATCTGGATCATGAGCACGCCTCTCGTGTTCTTTTCTATCCATTCTTCCATGGCGGATAGAAAGCGAAGCGTAGTTTCCACGCCGAAATTATCACGAAGACCTCCGTCCATCACATCGATCGCGGGTTCCGATGGCAGCAACACATTGGGTAATACAATGGGAAAGGTGGCATTCATCCTGAGCGCCGTGAGCAGTCGAAGATCCAGCGGGTGCTGCGATTGGAAAAAGCTGGTGAAATCTACCGCATCGGCGTGCACGGTTTCAGTGCTGTCGCTCACCGGCTTCATCATGAACCGGATCGGCTGAGTGCTGATCAGGAGTTTTTTGCCGTCGCGGGTGATCACGTTGTGATAAAATATCAGGGGGATGCGCGCTTCGTATTCCTCCTGTTTATAATCTCCCAGTTTTTTGTCGAGGAAGCCCCGTGTATTCCTGTTCAGGGCCTGCTCGAAAGAATAGCCGCGGTCTTTCAGGTAGCCATTCTCACCAATGCTGAACCTTTGCTCCGGGGCAAAGAGGTCGCGCGCGACAAAGGAAGAAAAAGTAGGATTCAGCAGGTCGCCGGAAATATCGTCAACATATTTTTGGGCGGTAGGCTCTATGGCGGGATCGGAAAGTTTTTGCCTGTACAGCTCACGGTAATACGTGGCGCCGATCATGCCGCCGGAAGCGCCTGAAATGAGAAAAGTTTTTTTCATCAGGTCCCCGCCCGTAATGCTATCCAGTTTTCTCAGCGTATTCATGGTGAAGGTGGCGCTGCGGATACCCCCTCCGCTGGTGGTGATCACGATCATCAGCGGCCTTTCCTCACCCTGCTTCGCCTTCCACCGGTCCAGTATCCCATACATGTGTTGCTTGTCGGCCTGGATCTCCGTACGGCTGCTCATTTTTTCCAGCACGTCCTGTGAATACACCGGTCTTTTCTCTTCGCTATAAGAAAGCCCGTAGGCCTTGTTGTGCGGGTCGATCCATTGCCAGCTGTAGAATAAGTTCATGATGACGAGGAAGACCAGCAGGGCGGGAATGCTCCAGCTCTGGAAAAAGTAGGTAAAGGCGCCCGAGAGGCCGATGAGGATGGCGAAAAAAAGAATGCTGCTCGCGGCAGCAGGGATCTGGAAGGCAGGGAGGTCCATGAAGAACCCGATGATGATCAGGAACACATAGGCAAAGACCATCACGACCACCGCTGCAAAGTGATGGCGCTGGAAGATCTTTTCCATCAGCTGCGGCGAATAGTGCGATACATCACGGCAGCGGCGCACTTTTCTGAAAGAGTCGAGGAACCACTCGGAGCGGATCAGCGCTTTGCCGGTAGCATGGTGCTCCGGCTGAAGGTGGGAGATATATGAAGTGGCGGTCTTGAACAGCGGTTGCAGGGAGCGGAGGATGGTTTTGTCGGCCCGGAAAAAATAAAAGAAAGAAATGGCCAGTACCAGCAGAAGGCCGGCAAAAAAGCCAAGCATCAGGAACACGATCTCCACCTTGGGTATGAGTTCTTTGTAATGCGCAAACGCCGCGGCCTTGATGATGTAGTACAACAGGAAGAGAAGTGGAATGATGCTGTTGTTGATGCAGTATTTTAAAAAAGGGAATTGAGTAGCGGCCAGGAAACTGAAATGTCTGCTGAAAAGTATGAAGGTGGTGATGTTCCAGCACATGATGAAAACGCCCAGGGAAACCCCTATGAGTGCCATGCTGAGGCCATTCACATTACCGAGGTATTCGGGGGCGAGAAAGAGAGCGTCCGCGCCAAAAGTTTTCATGAAGTTGCCACTGATGCAGGCAAAGAGGAAGATCCAGAAGATCAGCAGCACCTGGTATTTTCGGAAATGAAGGAACAGGAGCTGGACGGGTAAGGAATAAAATATGCCTCTTAAATAAGCCATCAGGTGTAGAAAAGCCGAATTTACTATTAAATGACCGGAGGGTTAGCGCCGGCTTCCCTGTGGATAGACGGGCGGTGCAGCAAATATGCTGCAAACACCAGGGACAATAAAAGCAACAAGGCTACAAATTGGTGCAGCTGCGCCATCCATTCAAATTCATTCCACTTGGTAGCGCGGATGCCGATGGAGCTGAGTACGGTGAGTATGCCAAGGATGGTTTGCAGCATCACCAGTTCCACCGGAATGACGCGGGCTTTTGAAAAAAGTTGGGTGTTAGGTGCACGGAAAGCCATGAAGGTCCAGATGATCACCAACACCACGAGCAGGTAGGCCAGCATGCGGTGAATGAAATGGATCACGATCCTGTCTTCGATCAGGGAACGTGCATCGGAAAGTTTGCTGGTGACATATGCTGGCATGAAAGAGCCATTGATGTCGGGCCAGGTAGGCGCTGCGGGTGCCGCACGGTGACCTGCCATCAGCGCGCCAAAAATGAACTGGACACCGAGGAGAATGATAAGGATCCAGGTAAATTTTTTCAGCCGCGGCGCAGCTACCAGGCTGGTTTCCTTCACCAGTATCTGGAGGGCGAACCAGAAAGTATAAGCCAGGAGCACCATGGCCAGGATGAAGTGCAGGGCCAGGCGGGTAGGTTTTACATAGATGGCGTCGCCGGTGAGGCCGCTGGCCACCATGATCCATCCCACGAGCCCCTGGAGGGCGCCGAGCAGGAAGAGGATCAGCAGGGGCTTGACCATGGTAGGCTTGAAACGCCTTTGTACCAGGAAAATAACAAAGGGGATGGCAAAGGCCACGCCGATCAGCCTGCCCCAGAAGCGGTGCAGCCATTCCCAGAAAAAAATGAATTTGAAATCATCCAGGTCGAAATCGGTGTTCAGCAGCCTGTATTGAGGGGTTTCCTGGTATTTGCCAAATTCTGTAAGCCAGTCTTGCTGGTTCAGGGGAGGCAGGGTGCCGGTGATCACGTCCCATTCCGTAATGGAAAGGCCGGAGCCTGTAAGGCGGGTTACGCCGCCCAGGATGATCTGTACCACCAGCATGGCAACGCCTATCAGGAGCCAGATGGCCACGGGACGGGAGGACCTTTCGCGGTTCATGGGGGCAAAAATACCGGCTATGTGGACAGAAATATTTTTCATCCCGCACAAATGTTTTCAATTTGCACCAGGATGCTGTTACCCTACTACCAAAAAGATCTGATCGAAGCGGGCTGTGATGAAGCAGGTCGTGGCTGCCTGGCCGGTCCGGTCTATGCAGCAGCCGTGATCCTGCCCATCGATTTTTTTCATCCCCTGCTCAATGATTCCAAGCAGCTGAACCAGGAACAAAGAGAAGAGCTGAGGCCTGTCATTGAGCAACATGCCATCGCTTACGCTGTCACCAGCCTTTGCAACAAGAAGGTCGACAAGTACAACATCCTGCAGGCAGCCATTCGCGGCATGCATGAAGCGGTGAAGCAGTTGAGCGTGCAGCCGCAGCACTTGATCATTGATGGCAACTACTTCAGGAAATTCAAAAAGATCCCGCACAAATGCGTGGTGAACGGCGACGCTACTTATTCATCCATTGCCGCGGCCAGCATACTGGCCAAGACCTACCGCGACGACTACATGCGGGAACTGCATAAAAAATGCCCGCGCTACAACTGGGCCAGCAATAAAGGTTATGCTACCCGGGAACACCAGGAAGCCCTGGACAAATGGGGTCCTTCCCGCTATCACCGCCGGTCCTTCCGGCTGGAATACGACCAGGCCGGAGAGGTTCCGGAGCTGGATGTGCTTGACAAAGCTTAAAGAATTGCAAAAACCATCGATTTTGAACGGAAACGGAAACCTGGTGCAGCGTTTTCCAGGGTTCAGGCTGTCATATTAGTGTGTTGCAAAACATGATCTGCCGTAAAAGAATGGTTGAAGGTTAACAAAAAGCATCTCTCGGGATGCTTTTGTTATTTCTATCCCGGCCATTCGCCGGCCCCCTCCCTGATCACTTCAGGCTCTTCCGATGAAAGGTCTATAATGGTAGAGGGTTTCGTTCCACCGGGACCGCCGTCGATCACCAGCTCTACCAGTTTTTCAAACCTGTCATGGATCACTTCAGGATCTGTGTATTCTTCCACGTTTTCACCAGGCAGGGTGGCTGTTAATATCGGGTGCCCTAATTCGCTCACGATCATCCTGGCAATGGCATTGTCGGGGATGCGGATGCCAATGGTGTCTTTTTTTGTTTTCAGGATCTTAGGCACTTCCTTACTGGCGCCGAGGATAAAAGTATAAGGTCCCGGAAGGTATTGCTTCAGCAGCCTGTACACGGGAGTGGTAGTTTGCCTGGCGTATTTACTCAGGTCGCTGAGGTCGTTGCAAATGAAAGAAAGCTGCGCTTTTTGCGGCTCTACGTTCTTGATGCGGCAGATCCTTTCGATTGCTTTCTGGTTAAAAATGTCGCAGCCCAGTCCGTAGATCGTATCAGTAGGATAAACGATCACACCACCCTGCTTCAATATATCAACCACCTGCCTGATGAGGCGGGGCTGAGGGTCTTTGGGGTGTATGTGGATGAGCATGTGTGGTAAAGTTGACGAAGTTGACCAGTTGATAAAGTTGATAAAGGGATAGAATCTAAACAGGCTTGCCTTGTCAACTCTGTCAACTATTGCAGCAATCACGAAATTTCCCAAACCTCGTTCCCTCTCAGCAACTTCTTCAGGTCGGCCGGCTTCTTCGCTTTTGCTTCTTCTATTTGAAGCTTTAGCATGTCCTCGTAAGTAGGCCTTTCTGTTTCGAAGAAAACACCAAAGGGCCTGGGCAGGTGGCCTTCGATCTTGGGATCGTCGAACATCCGGGTGAGTATCTGTGCTTTGTATAGGTCTTTCTCGTCGTGTACCCAGAGGTCTGAAGTGGAGTGGCCTTCTGTTAGGTTCACCACCACAGGCTTGAACCCATCGAGCTTTATGCCTTTGTCGCGGTTGGTGCCAAACACCAGGGGCTGGCCGTGTTCCAGGAACAAGGCTTCTTCCATCTTGGTGCCTTTTTCCGTGAAGATCTCAAAGGCTCCGTCGTTGAAGATGTTGCAGTTTTGATAGATCTCCAGGAAAGAAGCGCCGTGATGCGCATGGGTGCGCAGCAACATGGCCTGCAGGTGCTTGGGATCGCGGTCCATACTCCTGGCCAGGAAGCTTGCATCGGCGCCCAGCGCCAAGGCCAGCGGGTTGAATGGATGGTCGATACTTCCAAACGGCGTGGACTTCGTCACCTTGTTCGTTTCCGAAGTAGGCGAATACTGTCCCTTGGTGAGGCCATAGATCTGGTTATTGAAAAGCAGGATGTTCACGTCGAAGTTCCTGCGCAGCAGGTGGATCATGTGATTGCCGCCGATGCTCAGTCCGTCTCCATCACCCGTTACGATCCACACGCTCAGTTCGGGCCTTGCCGCCTTGAGTCCGCTGGCAATTGCCGTGGCGCGCCCATGGATAGAGTGCATGCCATATACATTCATATAATAAGGGAAGCGCGAAGAGCAGCCGATCCCCGAGATAATGGCAATATTTTCTTTGGGTATGCCCAGGGTAGGCATCACCTTCTGCACCTGCGCGAGTATAGAATAGTCGCCGCAGCCGGGGCACCAGCGCACCTCCTGGTCGGTGGAGAAATCTTTGGCGGTAAGAGCGGATGGAGGCGTTACAGTATTAGTTTCCATATAATTTGAATGTAGAACAGATGAATGCTGAATGTTGATTTAAGAAGTACGTTCCGGGTTCCTCCGCATATTTGCTTCCGCCGTTTTTACGCTCGTAACAAATATGGAAACTAACTCATTGGACTCCCTTAATACCGGTTCGACCTCTTCTGGCTTCAACCACTTCATCTCTTTTATCAATGTAAGACAATTTAATGTTTCTCTCAATTCTTTTAGGCAAACCTTCATTTTATGAAGAAAATCCTTTCTGCTTTCGGCACTCTGGGCCTCTCCGTAATGCAATGCTGCATGTGAGCCACTTTTTATCAGCTGGTTACAAATATGAATGCCTGCGGCCGTTCTTGGCAATTGCTCGCCTATTCGTATCGTAGCCATCGCAAACTCTGTCAATCTCTGTTGTAAGTCGTATTTCCTACCCATTTTTGTTGCAAGTACTACGATCTCCTGGTTTCCGCCATGAGATTAAAACTGCCTAAAAATGGGATTTTTCTCGTCTCCCGGACTTCAACACTCAGCATTCAACCGTTTTGCCCCTCCGGGGCAATAATTATTTTTAATTTGTATTTCTACCAAGCTTGTACCCCTTCGGGGTACAGATAATTTATCAGCATCAATTATTCAAATGAACATTCCTTATTGAGCGTTTCTCTATCCGCCGCAGTAACTTCAGCATTCAACACTCGGCATTCGACATTCATCATTCAATCATTTGGAACCCGCCACCAGCTCTTCCCAGTACTCCGCTGCTCTTCTCGTATGCGGGATCACGATCGTTCCACCTACGATGTTGGCTACGGCGAACACTTCGTACACTTCTTCTGTGCTAATGCCCAGCTCGTGCGACTTGCCCAGGTGGTATTTGATGCAGTCGTCGCAGCGCAACACCATGCTGGCAACCAGGCCCAGCATTTCCTTGGTTCTTTTATCCAGCGCGCCTTCTTCATAAGTATTCGTATCCAGGTTCCAAAGCCTTTTCATCACCAGGTTGTTCTTCCCCAGGATCACTTCGTTCATCCTTTCGCGGTATTCGTTGAATTCCTCTACCAGTCCTGCCATAAATATTCTTTCGGCAAAATTAGCAAATTGGGCCGGGGGTGTTTTGTTAAGAACCGAAGCGGTTTTTTGATACATTCATGGCTCAATGAACCGATCTATGAAGAAGTCTTTGATCATCATGTTCGTGCTCGTAAGCCTGGTGGCCATGTCCTTTATTGAAGGCCGCGACGAACCCCGCTTCAAAAACCTGAAAGTGCTGCCCAAAAACACCAACAAGCACCAGCTGGACAGTGTGATGGATCATTTTACAGCGGCCCTGGGCGTGAAATGCAATTTCTGCCATGTGCGGCTGAATGACGAGCAGAAGAACTGGGATTTTGCCTCGGACGACAACCATCATAAAAAGATCGCCCGGGAGATGATGAAGATGACGGCGGCGCTGAACAAGAAATATTTCGACGTGGAATCCCGCGAAGGCTGGCAGACAAGCCTTTACGTATCATGTTTTACTTGTCACAATGGAAAACCCGGGCCGCAGGTCTTCCCGCCCGCACCTAAGGCCGGGCAATAGCAGTTTCGCGGCACATTTTTTACAGCTCCTATAAAAAAATTACTATGCGCTGGCAAGGAAGAAGAGAAAGCGGAAACGTTGACGACAGGAGAGGAATGGGCGGACCCATAGCCATTGGTGGCGGTATCATTGGCGTTATTGCCCTGGTACTCAACTTTTTATTGGGTGGGGATATCGACCCTTCCCAGATCCAGGCACCCCAGGGACAGTCGGCCCCCATGAGTGCTGAGGAGCAGGCCGCCGACGACGAGCGGGCCAAATTTGTCAAGGTGGTGCTGGCTGATACGGAGGATGTCTGGAACGCCTTGTTTGCCAAATCCGGCCAGGATTATCCCGAGCCCACCCTGGTCCTGTTCAGGGGAGCGGTACAGTCGGGCTGTGGAAACGCAAGCTCGGCCAGCGGACCTTTTTACTGTCCTGGTGACCAGCGACTTTACATCGACCTCGGTTTTTACGAGGATCTTCAAACCAAGTTCAGCGCTCCCGGCGATTTTGCCATGGCCTATGTGGTAGCCCATGAAGTTGGGCATCATATCCAGACCATCCTGGGCACTTCGGAAAAGATGGCCAGGATGCGCGGGCAGGTTTCGCAGGAAGAGTATAATCAATATTCAGTAAGGATGGAGCTGCAGGCCGATTTCCTGGCTGGCGTATGGGCCCACCATGCGCAGCGGATGAAAAATATTTTGGAAGAGGGCGATATTGAAGAGGCGCTCAATGCTGCCAATGCCATCGGTGACGACAGGATCCAGCGCGAGCACCAGGGCTCGGTGAACCCGGAATCCTTTACCCATGGCACTTCGGCCCAGAGAATGTATTGGTTTAAAAAGGGTTACGATACCGGCGATATCAGCCAGGGGGATACGTTTAGCGCGACGAGGCTGGAATGACCCTCAGGGCCCCCCGGGATTTGAACAGAGGTTTATGAGTTTTTTCACTGCCATGAGCCCCTTTCCCCTTACCTTTGCCGTCCTTTCACAAATCCAACGGGTGTGGTGACCTGTAGGTAAGCTGAAATCATCCCGGCTCTCCACGGGACATTTAGTAATCGTGAAAAAAAATATTTAAATGAAACGTACATTTCAACCGCATAATAAACGCCGCAAAACCGTACATGGTTTCCGCAAGCGTATGCAAACTGCGAATGGTCGCAAAGTGTTAGCCAGCCGCCGTGCTAAAGGCAGGCATAAGCTGACGGTGAGCGATGAAAGAAAATTAAAGTAAGCAAAGCCTTATCTTATTTGGTCCCCCGCCTCAGGCTGGGGATTTTTTTTTGTTATTTTACAAAAACCACCCATTAAGCAGTTTACACTCCATAAGAACCAGAGGATCAAAAAGCAGAAGGATATTGAGCGCCTGTTCCAGGGGGGCAAGAGTTTCTTCAGTTTCCCGTTCAAGGTCTATTACAGCCTAAGCGGGCTGCAGCAGGGCCAGGAGCCATTGCTTTTTGGAACAGGCGTAGGGAAGCGGCATTTCAAAAAAGCGGTTGACCGCAACCGGATCAAAAGACTGAGCCGCGAAGCCTTCCGCACGCAGAACCTGCCTTTAAAATTGGCCCTGAGAGAGGCTTCAAAACAACTCCAGCTTTTTTTGATCTTCACCGGCAAAGAGCTGCCGGAGATGCCGCTGGTAGCTGAAAAGATGAGGACCATCCTGGAAAAACTGACCTTAGAGATAGAGAACAGATCCCATGCTTAAAGACCTTTTATTCATATTGGGCCTTCCCTTCATCCTGCTGATCCGCTTCTACCAGCTGGTGGTCTCTCCATGGCTGGGTCCGCAATGCCGCTTCACACCTACCTGCTCGCAGTACGGGCTGGAGGCGTTTAAAAAATACGGGTTGTTCAAAGGTTTCTGGCTTACGGTGAAAAGAGTGGGAAGATGCCATCCCTGGGGAGGGAGCGGGTATGACCCGGTTCCTTAGGAATGTAGAACCGAAGAACAGATGAACAGAAGAATGGTGAAGTGCTGAGCACTGGGTTCGATTGTAGTTTTGGATGACAGATGTTGAATTGAAAAATTGTCCCGGCTCCCCTCTCCGAAGGGAGAGGGGCTGGGGGTGAGGCCATGCAAAGAATTACCACCTATATCATCCTGGTTGCCGTATTTTTTTCCGGCGCACTGTTGCTTTACCGCACGCTGAACGCGTCGAAAGGATTAAGCAGGGTGGAAGCTGTTGTGGTGTCCAGCCAGATGGATTCATTGTATGCGCATAAGGGCCGTACTTATTATGCTTATACGTTCAGCCTGCAGGATAGAAAGGAAAAGTTAGGCATCTATAACGGTACGGATGCGCAACCTGCTGACGAAGCGCTCAAAAACATTGAGCCGGGCAGATCCTATATTTTCTTCATGGATCCCACCGTTGAAACAGCCAATGGTGTGAATCTTGGCTTGCGCGAGGTGCGCGATAAGGAAACCGTATTGTACCAGGACCCTGTGGCGCCATCGATCATGGGTGGATTGATCCTGTGCCTGATCAGCCTGGTGGGTGGGTTGCTGATGTGGAGGTATTACCGGCTGCCGAAGCCGAAGCGGTTGATTCCTTTTTAGCCTCGAAGGTTGATAATGTCGACAAAGTTGATTACGTGCCGCAAGGCTGTTGAAGGTTTCCTGGTTGTCGCAGCATTCACCAGGCTGCACCACCCGGTTTCCCGCAGATCCCGAACATACAGGTCGCACCTACGGAGCGATGGGTCATGGGAGATGTCGGTTCCTACATACAGATCGCTCCTACGGAGCGCAACAGCCTCGCCCCAGCGGGGCGGCCTGTATGTAGAACAAATGGATGTATTATAGTTCTCGCCCTGTAGGGGCGATCTGTATGTAGAAGATGATTTGATTTAGGATTCTCGCCCCAGCGGGGCGGTCTGTATGTAGAAAGAATGAATGAATTATGGATATCGCCCCAGCGGGGCGGTCTGTATGTAGAAAGAATGAATGAATTATGGATATCGCCCTGTAGGGGCGGCCTGTATTTGGAAAACGTGCACCCGAACATACAGGTCGCTCCTACGGAACGGAATACGGTTTACCTCGCCGCCAATACAAAACTTTCTTTCCATCTTTTTCTACGGCCTTTCAGGTCGTAGATCTCTGCCAGTAAAATGTATCTACCCCTAGGAAGCTTTTGCCTGTTCGTGCCCAATCCATCCCAGGTCCACCGGCCTTGGATGCCCAGCAACTGATTATTCGCTACCTGGTACACTCTATGACCCGCTGCATCGAAAATGATCACATTGGCCACATAGCCCGGTACGTCTACACTGTAATGGATCATCAGTACGTCATCGCTGCCATCGTTGTCGGGTGAAATGATCTTCGGTGTGATGGAAATTTCCGCCAGCAGTTCCTCTCCTTTTTTGAATTGCGAATTCTCATAACCCGGCGTTCCATAGCCCGCAGTGGAGGCGGCGGAATGCCAGTTGCCCGCCTCGTCCGACTTCCCGTCCGGGTCGATCCTTTCGAGCGAAATACCTTCCGCATCGGAGAGCAACGCGAAATGCCAGTCGTCTTTGTAATGCACTTCATCAATGACCTCGCTGTTTTGCACAGCTACCAGTACTACGCTGCCTTCATCATCGGCCAGAGCTGGCAGTTGGGGAAGCTCTATGGGTGTTTCTTTTACCAGGTAAAGAATTGCAAGGCTTAGCGCATCTTCCGTGAACACCCGGTACTCGCCAGGAAATATATAATAGGGCGAGGATGACAGTTTTTTTAATGAGGCCAGCAGGCCATTGCCATCCCTGTTGGCCAGGCAGATGCCGGAGAGGTCGATCACCTTGCTGCTCCTGTTGAAGATCTCTACAAAATCATAGCCGGTGGTATGGGGATTGAAAAGGATCTCATTCACCACGAGGTCTCTACCCAGGGCGTTGGAAGGCAAGCCTGCTTTGGCATGATTCCCCGCGCCGGTCTCATTGTCGCTGCAATCGCGGAGACTTGAAACTTTTACTTCGGTGACCTTATCACGCGAGAGGGGTGAGTTCAGTTTCAGTAAGACCGATTGGTAAAGCGGGGGCAAAACAGTTACTGCGGCCGGTTGAATGCCGTCGACCATATATCGCGAACTGGCAGAGGCTATAGCGCTGTCGAGAGTTTCGTCAAACAGCAGTACCAGGCTGATGCTGTCAATGCAATAGGTGCGCAGCAACACAGGCGCCGCTTCATCCATGTTCACAGCCTTTACACTATTGGGTTTGCCGGGTGTGCCACCCAGGGTATGCAGGCTGGCCCTCCAGTTCTTTCTTCCCTGGCAGGCAGTGCTGAGATCGATCATTTCCAGGCTCCAGCCTCCTTCTTCCTTAGTGGCTGATCCATACCATTCAGGATCGTAAGGTACCGCGTGCATGGTCATGAGCGTAGGCGTGCGCAGTACCAGCAGGTCGCCATCGTTGTCCAGTGAAGGGAAGCTGCTGAGGCCTATTGCCTTACCGAAGGATGACAGGACAGCTACGTTGGCATTGGAGCAAAGGATCACCATGCTGTCGGGCCTGAGCAGGTAATGCGTGCCAATGGTAGCCGTGCCTGAAGCATCAGAAAATTTCCACCCATACAGGTCTATCGTGCTGGCTGAGAGGTTGGTGATCTCCACCCATTCCGCATTGGGCAGTCCAGCCGGAGGAGTGGGGTCTGCCATGATCTCGCTGATGACCACCTGGTATCGTGAAAGCTGCGCGCAAGGGTAGCTGTAGGCTGCCAGAGAAAAGATTAACAGGAAGATGACTCTCATTCATGCAAATTATGTTGTGCGGTGAGCGGACGACTGTGAAAAAAACAGAACTTTGCCGTTGAATTTCCAGATATGAAAGTTGCAGTTGTTGGCGCTACAGGTCTCGTTGGTACTAAAATGTTGCAGGTGCTCAGGGAGAGAAATTTCCCGGTGAGTGAACTCCTGCCTGTGGCCTCCGAAAGGTCGGTGGGCAAGGAAGTAGAGTTCAAGGGTAAAAACTACAAAGTGGTGTCGATGGAAGAGGCGATCGCGCAGAAGCCGGATCTGGCCCTGTTCTCCGCCGGCGGTTCCACCTCGCTGGAGTGGGCGCCGAAATTTGCTGCAGCGGGTATTCGTGTAGTGGACAATTCTTCTGCCTGGAGGATGGACCCCGACAAGCCCCTGGTGGTGCCGGAAGTGAATGCCGATGTGCTCACGGAGAAGGACATGATCATAGCCAACCCCAATTGTTCTACGATCCAGATGGTGGTGGCCCTGCAGCCCCTGCACAAAAAATATGGTATCAAAAGGATCATCGTAAGCACCTACCAGAGCGTGACCGGTACCGGTAAGAAAGCGGTGGACCAGTTGTTCAACGAGAGAGGAGGAAAGCAAGGCGAGATGGCTTACAAGTACCAGATCGACCTGAATGCCATTCCGCAGATCGACGTCTTCCTGGATAACGGCTATACGAAGGAAGAAATGAAGATGGTGAACGAGACCAGGAAGATCATGCGGGCGCCTAACCTGAAGATCACGGCTACTACTGTGCGCATTCCCGTGATGGGCGGACATAGCGAAAGCGTGAACGTGGAATTCGAAAAGGATTATGATCTTGCTGATATAAAAGATCTTTTGTCTTCTTCTCCCGGCATCGTGGTGCAGGATGATACTGCATCCCAGGTCTATCCTATGCCCTTGTCATCGCACGAAAAAGACGAGGTATTCGTAGGCAGGCTCAGGAGGGATGAAAGTCAGCCGAACACACTCAACATGTGGATCGTGAGCGACAACCTCCGGAAGGGAGCCGCCACCAACGCCGTGCAAATAGCGGAGTACATGCTTTCCAAAGGGATCTTGCACGCCTAAATCAAACCACTAAGTCACTAAGGGACACGAAGAAGATTTTCTTAGTGCGTCTTCGTGTCTTGGTGTCTTGGTGGTTCAAGAAAACGCCTGGTGGCCAGGCTGCCGTTATTGAGCAGGGCATTCAATTGCGATGAGGGAAGTTTTTTGATCCTCGGTAGCACGTCGGCGTCGTCAATAGAAACCGTGCGCAGCCAGTCTTCTTCGGTCAGCAACTGCCTGTTCAGGTTCTCTATCAGCATGAAATAAAAAGCCTTGTTGAAATCGCGGAATTTTTCAATCGGCAAGGGCGCCAGTCCTTTTCCCAGGCTGTCGTATTCTATCTGTTTCTTCCTGTCGATCCGGAAGCCGATGGTTTCCATGTTCTTCAAAAAAACGTTGGGACCTTCGCCGCCCATGTACTTGCTGCTGTCGAAAAGAAAGAGGGGGAAATTAGCGGTGAATCCTCCATCCACCATCACATCCAGGTGGGCCTTTTCTTTGGGATGTTTCACCACCCTGCCGGTGCTGTCGAGGAACACGGCTTCAAAATAATAAGGGATCGACATGGATATATGTACAGCGTCCCTCACCTTCATTTGAGGGAAGTGCTCGTAGGAAAAGATCATGGTGCGCTGCCTGTTCAGGCTGGTGCCGGTCACATACAGATCCTTGAAACCTTGGGCCTTCAGTTCGGCGAAACTGATCTGTGCATTGCCTGTCTTTGCCACAATGAGATCGTCCAGCCATTTCTCAAATTCTCTTCCCCGGTACCAGCCATAATATTTTTTCATGCGGCTGATGCCACCAATGAAAAAGAAACGGCCGTCGTTGAACTTTTTGAATTTGGTACTGCCCACGATCTCGCCGATCTCCCCGGCATTATAACCCAGGGAAAGCAATAAGGCGGTAATGGCGCCGGCTGAAGTGCCTCCCACCCGCTCTACCTGCTTCAGCATATCTTTCTCTTCCAGCACCTGGATGGCGCCGGCATAGGCAATGCCGCGGATGCCGGCTCCCTCAAACACCAGGTTGCGCACTACCGGCGCTTGTGCCTGCGCGTGAGTGGTAAGGAGGAAGATCCAGAGCCAGCGCCACCGCATCATGATTCAATGGTTCGGTTGATGAATTCCAGCAGCGGTTGAATGGCCTTAAAGCCTTCTACGGTCTTGCGGTGGAGCGTGGATTTCACCAGCTCCTCGTCGGGAAGGAAGGTGTCGGCGAAAAAACTTTTCAGCCGCAGGTATTCCAGGGCGGGATTGTTTTTTTCATATCCCTTGGGCTCGCGGCTCAGGCGCATGTCGTCGCCTTTGTAGAGGTCGCCGTAGATCTTCTTGAACTTAGTCGCCTGCAGGATATTTTGAAATTCATCCCAGTTGTAATCGATCTCCTGTCGCATGTTTTTCAGTTGCGGCGCTTCCGGCATCCACATGCCGCCGCCAAAAAAACTGTTGCCCGGCTCGAGCTGGAAATAATAGCCGGCATATAACGACTTGCGACCGCCTCTTTTGATGCTGGCGCCGAAATTCACTTTGTAGGGCGTTTTGTCTTTTGAAAAACGGATGTCGCGGTTCTGCCGGAAGATGCAGTCCTTGGCCATGGTGCCGGTGATGGTTGGATCGGTTTTCTGCAGTTCGTCGATCACGAGCTGGATGAAATTGGAAAAGTCGATGCGTGCCGCTTCGAAATCGGCACGATGCTTATCAAACCAGGCCTTGTTGTTATTCTTCTTGAGTCCCTTAAGGAATTTTAGGGTTTGGGGTTCGATCATAGAGTGAGTGGTGAGTGGTGTTCTTCGACTAGCTCAGAATGACAGATGTTATTGTCATAGTGAGCTTGTCGAACTATGCATTCGTTATTCTACATTCCTTGTTCGATATTCAGATCCTACTCCAGTTCTCTCCACTCTTGATGCGGTAGACGGTCATTTCGCTCACGGAGAATTTATCCGCCAGCTGGCTGATCGTCATCCTGCGGTTCTCGTTGGCGAGAATGGTTTTGATCTGCTTCACCTGTGCGGCAGTAAGCTTTAGCCCGGTCTTGCGGTTGGCCTGCTTTTCCTTGTAGGCGATGCGGGCCGGACTTTTTTGCTGATGCTCGATCATTTCTTCGAGCGAGGCCCATCTCAGGTTCTTGATCCTGTTATCCAGTTTGTCGTGATTCATGTGGATCACGTACTTGTGCCGGGGTGATGGACGCTTCACGAAAATGCGGGCTAATTCTCGGTGAATGTAAATGGTTCCTTTGTTAGAAGGGCGATGGAGGTTGAGTGTCCGGTAACCGGTGGTGATAGACCCGTTCAGTATCTTGCCGTCTTCAAGGATGTTTTCCTTGTAACTGGCGATCCTGCCGTGGGAGGACAAAGCATACTTGTTCCTCAGTTCACCGCTGCCGCTGAATCGAAAAGGTTTCCAGATCTCTCCAGGTAATTTTTTGATCATGACCAGCTTTTACTTTTAGTAAAGGCCATTTGGTTAGAAGGGCGTTGTCCCTACAAAGGTAACTCAATTCTTTCCTAACATTCGCAGGAAGTCCGCTTCAGATATGATTTTAACGGATGTTAGCTTTTTCGCCTTCTCCAGTTTACTGCCGGCATCTTCACCCACCACAAGGTAGTCCAGCTTACTGCTGACGCTGCCGATCAACTTGCCCCCATTGGCTTCCACCAGTTCTTCTGCTTCAGAGCGTTTTAATTGCTGAAGCGAGCCGGTGAACAGGAAGGTGCAACCGGAAAGAGCACCCTGGCCGCCGCCCTGCTTTTTCTCGTTTCTTACCTGTAAACCAAGGCTTTCCAACTCCCTGATCATTTGAATATTATCCTCATTGCGGAAAAACTGTACTACGCTGGAGGCGACTTTGGGTCCTACATCTTCCAGTTTTTGCAGGTCTTCTTCTTTTAAGACCTGAAGGTCTAAAATATGTTCGATCGATTGGGCCAGGGTCTTGGCCATGGTCTCGCCCACATGCCGGATGCCCAGCGCATAGATCAAACGGTGTAGGGGCTGCGATTTAGATTTTTCTATGGCCGCCTTCAGGTTGCCGATGGTCTTTGCGCCCATGCCTTCCAGTTGGCCGATGGCATCATAATCAAGCCGGTACACTTGAGGTATAGAAGTAAGCAGTCCCAGCGTATAAAACTTTTCAATATTGGCGATCCCCAGTCCCCTGATGTCCATGGCATCTTTGGAAGCGAAGTGGATCAGCCTTTCGAGGGCCTGCGCCGGGCAGCCGATATTGATGCAGCGCCAGGCGGCTTCTTCTTCGGGCTTGTATAATTCGTCGCCGCATGAGGGACATTTTTTGGGGAATTGGATCGGTATTTCTTTGCCGGTGCGCAGCTCGTGCAAGGATTTAACGATGTATGGGATCACATCGCCTGCCCTCTCCACCAAAATGGTATCGCCTATGCGCAGGTCTTTTTCGCGGATCACATCTTCATTGAAAAGAGATACGGAGGTGACCGTTACGCCACCGATATGCACAGGCTCTATTTTGGCCACCGGACCAATGTTACCTGTACGCCCCACCTGGTACTCTACCCTTAGCAGTTTGCTGGTAGCCTGGCGTGCTTTGAATTTATAGGCAATGGCCCAGCGGGGGTGGTGGGTGGTCATGCCCATTTTTTCCTGCAGTTCAAAATTGTTCACCTTGATCACCATGCCGTCGATCTCGTAAGGGAGCTCGTCCCTTTTTTCTTCATATTGGTTGCAATAAGCGATCACCGCCTCGATACCCTTCAGCACCTTTTTTTCTTTTTCAGGACTGCGGAAGCCCAGCTCCCACAGGATCTCCAGTGCTTCTGAGTGCCGGTGGAAATCTTCTTTTTTTCCTGGCAGCGCAGCATAATAGCCAATGTGATACACAAATGCTTCGAGCCTTCTCCGCTTCACTTCCATGGGATCCTTGATCCTTAATGTACCCGCTGCAGCGTTCCTGGGATTGGCCAGCGGCGTGCCGCCCTGCGCGATCAGCTGCTCATTGAATTGTTTGAAATGATCTTTGTTGATCAGCACTTCACCGCGGATCTCCACGGTCTGCAGGCCATGCGCAGAAAATTCCGCCTTCAATGGGATGGTCCTGATCTGCCTGATGTTGGGCGTGATGTCATCGCCATGCAGGCCATCTCCCCTGGTAGAACCCCGTACCAGCAGGTCGTCTTCATACACAAGCGAAATGGAGGCCCCATCGAATTTCGGCTCCACGCAATATTCAATTTCTTTTTGCCCGGTGAGTTCCCTCGCTTTCCTGTCGAAGTCCACCAGGTCCTCACTGCTGTAGGAATTGTCCAGCGAAAGCATGGGTACCAGGTGCTGTACCGATGGGAAATCTTTGGTGAGGCCCTGACCTACTCTCTGCGTGGGCGAGTCGGGCACCACGATGTCGGGATTCTCTTTTTCTAATTTCTCCAGGGACTTATATAAGGTGTCGTATTCAAAATCGGAGATCAGCGGATCGTTCAGGATATAATAGCGATGCTCATGGAAACGCAGCACTGCTCTCAGCTGCTCCACATCATCGAAACCGATCTTTCCCGCCTGCGCCGCCTTTAAGAGCCTGGTGGTTTTTTCCTGGATCTGCCTGTTATCGTTCTTTGCCATTTCAGTATAAAAATAACTGGATTCCGCTTCTGCTTCAGGCCATTGATCACATCAAAAAACACATGTGAAAAAATTAATGTGTTCTCAGTACATATTGTATCTTAGCCCATATACGCCATTATGAAGAAAGTGCTGCTCGTTACCGTAGCCAGTGTCCTTGCTATCCTTACCCAGGCGCAGTTGCTTACATGGTCTCCCGACTTCCCTAAAGAAGACGATGCCGCCCAGGTGCTTACCATCACTGTTGATGCAACAAAAGGCAACCAGGGCCTGGTGAATTACACGCCGCTTACCGATGTATATGTTCATATTGGTGTGATCACCACCTCCAGCACAACGCCTACCGACTGGAAGTACAGCAAGTTTGCCTGGGGCATTGCCGATGCCGCCGCCAATGCGCCTTCCGCGGGTGCGAACAAATGGCAGTATACCATTAACGGAAGCCTGCGAAGCTTTTTTGGCCTTACGAACCCGAGTGAGAAGATCTTAAAAGTTGCCATCCTTTTCCGTAATGGTAATGGATCAAAGGCGCAGAGAAATGCAGATGGATCGGACATGTATGTTCCCGTCTATCCTTCCGGGCTTCATGTGCGCCTCACACAACCACCCTCCGAGCCAAAATATATTCCCGTGCCTGAACCCCAGGCCTGGATCGTAGGAACGAATTTCACTATGCAGGGGAAGGCAAGTCTGCCTTCCAATATGAAGCTCTATCACAACAATGTATTGATCGCTTCACAAACGAACGTGCAATCGATCACGGGCAACTCCTCGGTTTCTGCAGCAGGCAACCAGGTGCTCGTGGTAGAGGCCTCCGATGGAACGGTAACGAAGTACGATACGATCAGCATTTTCGTAGCGCCGCTGGTCTATCCCACCGCAGCCCTGCCCGCAGGAGCAAAAGATGGCATCAACTACGGCATCAATGATACCGTGACCCTGGTGCTGCATGCACCGCAAAAGGGAAAGGTGGTGCTCATCGGCGATTTCAACAACTGGACGGAGAGCCTCCCATGGTTAATGAACCGCACGCCCGATGGAGATAAATACTGGCTGAAGTTCAAAGCGCCATCCGGCGCAGAGTATGCCTATCAGTATAAAGTGGATGATACGCTCCGCATAGCCGATCCTTATGCCGAAAAGATCCTGGATCCATGGAATGACCAGTATATTCCTGCCACCACCTATCCCAACCTGAAACCTTATCCTACCGGCATGACCACCGGCATTGTGAGCCTGTTTCAAACCCAGCAGCCGGCTTATACCTGGGCGGTGAATAATTTCAACCGTCCCGACAAGCGCGGGTTAGTGATCTACGAATTACTGCTGCGCGATTTCCTGGCGGCGCACGACTGGAAAACACTGCGGGATACACTGGGCTACCTGCAAAAGCTGGGCATCAATGCCATCGAGCTCATGCCTTTCAATGAATTCGAAGGCAACGACAGCTGGGGCTACAATCCTGATTTTTATTTCGCGCCTGATAAATATTACGGAACCAAGAATGCGCTGAAAGAGTTCATCGACTCAGCCCACAGGAAGGGCATTGCCGTGATCATGGACATCGCGCTCAATCATTCCTTTGGCCTTTCCCCCATGGTGCAGTTGTATTTTGATGCCAGCACCGGAAGGCCCGCCGCCAACAATCCCTGGTACAACCCGGTTCCGAGACACGCTTACAACGTTGGTTACGACATGAACCACGAAAGCCCGGACACCCGCTACTTTACCAGCCGCGTGGTGGAGCACTGGCTGCGTGAATACAAGATCGACGGCTTTCGCTTTGACCTCTCGAAGGGCTTTACCCAAAACCAAACCTGCGACAATAACGGCAGCAACTGCAATGAAGGAGCGATGGCTGCTTATGATGCTTCCCGGGTAGCCATCTGGAAAGCCTATTACGACACCCTCTTGTTGAAGTCGACCAATGCTTACGCCATCCTGGAGCATTTTGCTTCAAATACAGAAGAAAAAGAGCTCGCCGACTACGGCATGATGTTCTGGGGTAATTTGAATTATAATTACAGCCAGGCATCCATGGGTTATTCCTCCGACTGGGACTTTTCCAACGGCATTCACACAGTGCGTACATGGAACAAGCCCCACCTGGTGACCTATATGGAAAGTCATGATGAGGAGCGCATTGTATTCCGCAATCTCAATTACGGTAATGCTTCAGGCAGCTATAATATAAGAGATACGGCCACAGCCCTGAAGCGCATGGAGCTGAACGCCGCCTTCTTCCTCACCATCCCCGGTCCGAAAATGATCTGGCAGTTCGGTGAGCTGGGCTATCCTTATTCCATTAATACCTGCCCGGACGGCACGATCAACAATAACTGCAGGCTATCGCCCAAGCCCATTCGCTGGGACTACCTGGCCGATGCGCGCAGGAAGAAGGTCTACGACGTGTACAGCAGGCTGAACAAGCTTCGCTTTCATCCCTGGTACAAAGAAGCCTTCATGAGCAACAATGTGGACAGGAGCCTTTCTTCGTCATTTAAATGGATCAGGGTGAATACCGATACATCGAAACTGGTGGTCATTGGCAATTTCGATGTGATCCCTGTGACCGGCTCCGTGGTCTTCCCCAGTGCAGGCACCTGGTACAACTATCTCGACAGCACTACGGTAACGGCTACCGGCACGGCTCAAAACTTTACGCTGCAGCCTGGTGAGTACAGGGTTTACCTGAACCGGAACGTGAACAGCTCCGTCCCTACACCGGTGGTGACCATCCCGGTAAGCGGCAGCATTTTAGAAGCCCGCACCTACCCGAACCCTGCGCGTAATGAATTCATGCTGGAGGTCTATGTGCCCGCTACAGGCCGCACCGGGGTTGAATTATATAATGCCATCGGTCAGAAACTGATGACCCTGCACACGGGCGTTTTAACGAAAGGCAAGCATTTATTGACGTTGAATAGGGATGGCTCATTAACTTCAGGGACTTATTATTTATTGATCAATACCAAAACAGCGCAGAAAACTATACCTGTCACATTTCAATAACCATTTATGCAGAAACAACAGCGTTTAAAAACGGCTGCTATTGAGAAAAGCATCCACCGTGATTTTTTCAACATCGCTATTTCCGTCGATTGCGTCATTTTCGGCTATGAGGACAGGCAGCTGAAAGTGCTGCTGATCAAGTCGGACCTGGCGGAATTCGAAGGACTCTGGTCGCTGCTGGGTGACCTGGTGAGGCCTAACGAGGACCTCGAAGCGGCACCTTACAGGGTTTTGCAGGAACGTACAGGGTTGAAGGATGTTTACCTGGAGCAGGTGCATACTTTCGGACGCATCAACAGGCATCCATCCGGAAGGGTGATCACCACAGCCTACTATTCCCTGATGAACATCAAGGACCATACTTTACCGCAAACGGACAACGAGCTCCACTGGCATAATGTAAGTGACATCAAGAAGCTGGCTTTTGATCATAAGCTGATACTGACCACCTGTATCAGGCAGCTGCAGGATAAGATCATGGAGCATCCCATTGTGTTCAACCTGCTGCCGGAGAAATTTTCTTTGCGCGAATTGCAGGACCTCTACGAAGAGATCCTGGGTGTGGAACTCGACCGCCGGAATTTCCGCAAGCGTATCACGCTGAAAAACTGGCTGGTAGATCTGAATCAAATGGAAGAAGATGTGAAACACAGGCCAGGGAAATTGTATAAGCTTCGAAACGGCCTGAAGAGAAAATCGGGCGCCGATAAAGAATTGGCTGTTTCCTGAACAGAAGGGGAAAATATAGGTTTCCCCGTGCAGCAAATGGAGCTGAAAATTTCTCTTTGAATTAAAATTTATTTAAAATTGTGTTCCAGATACACATTGTTCTTTTTCTATCTCTCCGATTTATTAAAACAAGTAATTGCTTATGAACTGCAGAAATTTGATCGCGAAACTGATTTTGCCTGCATTCCTGTTCCTTTTTGCAACTACCGCCCTCGCCCAGACCAAGACCATTACCGGTAAGGTTACCGATGTAAATGGAACCCGATTGCCAGGGGCGACAGTGACTGCCAAAGGCCAGAATGTTACCGTGGCAACGAATGAGAACGGTGATTATTCCATCACTGTACCGGCTTCCACTACCAGGCTGATATTTACCTCCGTAGGTTTTGGCATGCAGGAAGTTGCTATCAGCGGCAACACGGTGAATGTGACCCTGAGAGTAGATGTGGCCAATCTCGGCGAAGTAGTAGTGGTAGGTTACGGAACCCAAAGGAGAAAGGACCTGACCGCGTCCATTGTAACCGTGACCGCGGAAGATTTTAATAAGGGACCGATCGTGAGCCCTGAGCAGCTGATCGCCGGCAAGGTGGCCGGTGTGCAGATCACTCCCGGCAGCGGTATCCCTGGCGGTGGCAGCAGGATCAGGGTGCGCGGTAGTGCTTCCCTCGATGCAAGCAATAACCCGCTGATCGTAATTGATGGTGTGCCGCTGGAAGACGCCGGAATTTCCGGTTCCGCCAACCCCCTGGCCATGATCAACCCCAACGACATAGAATCCTTCAACATATTGAAAGACGCCTCGGCCACTGCTATCTATGGTAGCCGCGGAACCAACGGTGTGATCATCATCACTACCAAGAAAGGTAGGTCAGCCAAGTTAAGAGTGGACTATAGCTCAATGGTGAGCCGTGCCAAAAGGATCGAGGTCGTAGACGTGCTTTCTGCAGACGAGTTCAGGGCCCTGGTGAAATCCAAGACCAATGCTACACAGCAATCCTTCCTGGGCAATGCCAATACCAACTGGCAGGAGCTGATCTACAGGACAGCCTGGAGCCATGACCATAACATCAGCCTTTCCGGCGGTATACCCAACATACCTTACCGTTTTTCTCTCGGCTATGTTGACCAGCAGGGTATCCTTCGTACTTCGGAGATGGATAGAAAATCTGCCAGCTTAAGCGTTTCGCCATCATTTTTCGACAACCACCTGAGAGTGGAACTGAATGTGAGGGCTTCAGAAACGGAAAATGATTTTGCCAACGAAGGAGCGATCTCCTCGGCTGTTGGATTTGATCCTACACAGCCGGTGCGCGCTACCAACCGCTATGGCGGCTATTTCGAGTGGCTGGATCCCACCAGCGGTTTGCCTAATAACAATGCTTATAAGAACCCGCTTGGTCTTCTCTACCAGAGAAGCGACAAGAGCACCGTGCAAAGAGCGATCGGTAATATCCAGTTCGATTATAAATTCCATTTCCTGCCAGAACTGAGAGCCATCGTGAATGTAGGCTCTGACAGGGCAGATGGAAGAGGAACTGTGACGGTGCCAAAAGAAGCCGCCAGCAATTTCCGCGACAGTGGTTTCTTCAATCGCTATTACCAGAGAAGAAAGAACGACCTGCTGGATGCCTACTTCAATTATAACAGGGATATGGAAAGAATCGGCCGTGTGGACTTTACGGCAGGTTATGGATACCAGACCTGGGAGCAGGAAAATCCACGCGTGCCCAGGGTGAACGCCTTCGGAACTGTGATAGATTCTTCTTTCTATTATAAGGCAGAGCACACCCTGATCTCTTTTTACGGAAGGCTGAACTATACCTTCATGGACCGTTACATCCTGCACGCTTCCGTGCGCCGTGATGGTTCTTCCCGCTTCCATCCGGACAATCGCTGGGGAACCTTCCCTTCAGTGGCCGTAGCCTGGAGGATGAAGGAAGAGTCTTTCCTGAAGAACTCTAATATATTCTCCGATATGAAGCTGCGCTTTAGCTACGGTGTTACCGGCCAGCAGGAAGGCATAGGCAACTACGAATATTTCCCCCGTTATACTTACAGTGCCGGTACGGCCCAATACCAGTTCGGCAACTTGTTCTACCCTACTATCCGTCCGGAAGAATACGACCGCGACCTGAAATGGGAGTCCACTTCTACCTATAATGCTGGTCTTGACCTCGGATTCCTGGGTGGCAAGATCGGATTCAGCACAGACGTATTCAGGAAGAGCACCAAAGATCTCTTGGGTTTTGTGGCCGTTCCCGCCGGATCCAACCTGTCGAATTTCGTAGTGACCAACGTAGGTGAGCTGGAAACCAAGGGTATTGAGTTTACACTGAACCTGAATCCGATCAGGACAAAGAAATTCAGCTGGGAAAGCAATTTCAACATCACCTTCCTCGAGGCGGAAGTGCAGAAGCTTACGCTCATTCCCGATACCACAGGAAAATATACAGTGGCACGTGGTGGCATTTCCGGTGGCGTAGGTAATATGATCCAGGCTTTGCGCGTGGGTCACACGCCTTATGCCTTCCAGGTGTATAAGCAAGTATATGATGCCTCGGGCAAGCCCATCCAGGGACTGTACGCCGATATGAACGGCGACGGTGTAGTGAATACAGATGACCGTTACCTGTACAAATCACCCGAGCCAAAAAGTTACATGGGCTTCAGCACCCAGCTGAACTACCTGGGATGGAACCTTGCCTTCACCCTCAGGGGAAGCTTTGGCAACTATATGTATAACAACATCTCATCCAACAACGTCCAGTCAAATATTACTTCCACTACCAACTTCCTGAACAACCTGCACAGGAGCGCGCTGGAAGCCAACTTTACCAACAACCAGTATTTCTCGGATTACTACCTCGAGAATGCTTCCTTCCTTAAAGCTGACAATATTTCATTGGGTTACGACCTGGGCAGGCTGTTGAAGAAGCAAGGAATGACGGCAAGGCTCTCAGCCACCGTGTACAACGCCTTCATCATTACCGACTATTCTGGTCTTGATCCGGAGATCTCTGGTGGAATCGACAATAACCTTTATCCCCGTCCAAGAACAGTTTCTGTCGGGTTTAACCTCGGGTTCTAAACTTAAAAAAACAAGAAATGAAAAATATGAGAATATTGCTGCTGACCGGGATCCTTGCCTTTGGCATTGTATCCTGTACAAAGGACCTGGACAGGAAGCCCATCGTGGAGGTCACATCGGCATCCGTATATGCCAACCCTGCCAATTATAAAGGTATCCTGGCCAAGCTTTACGCCGGACTTGCGGTGAGCGGACAAAGTGGTCCTGACGGCCAGCCCGACATTGCTGGTATCGATGAAGGTTTTTCCACTTACCTGCGCCAGTACTGGAAGGCCCAGGAACTCACCACCGACGAAGCCGTGATCGGCTGGAACGACGGAAGTCTTCCCGACTACCATGATATGGACTGGGGTGCGGGCAATGAGTTCATTGCAGCCATGTACAACAGGATCTATTACCAGATCGGCCTTTGTAATGAATTCATCCGCGAGACCTCAGACGCCAAACTGGCTGAGCGCAATATCGGCGGCGCAGATGCGGCCAACATCAAGATCTACCGTTCTGAGGCCAGGTTCCTGCGTGCCCTGAGCTACTATCACGCGATCGATATGTTCGGCAACGTTCCTTTCGTGACCGAGAATGATAAAGTAGGCGCCTTCTTTCCTATCCAGATCAAGCGCGCCGACCTGTTCACCTACGTAGAGAATGAACTGAAAGAACTCGATGCGGAACTGGTAGCTGCCGGTGCCAACGAGTATGCAAGAGCCGACAAGGCCGCTGCCTGGATGCTGCTGGCTAAGCTCTATATGAATTCAGAAGTATACACTGGTACAAAAAGATATGTGGATGCTGCCGCGCAGTTGAACAAAGTGATCGCTGCCGGCTTCTCGCTGGAGCCTGAGTACAAGAATCTTTTCACTGCTGATAACCATCTCTCTAACGAGATCATCTTCCCCGTGACCTTCGATGGCATGAGAACCCGCACCTGGGGTGGCATGACCTTCGTGGTGCATGCGGAAGTGGGCGGAAGCATGAACCCCGGCGCTTACGGTATCGACGGAGGCTGGTGGGGACTGCGTACGACCAAGCAACTCGTAAACAAATTTCCCGAGCCAACAGGTGCTGTTGACAGGCGTGCGATGTTCCATACCGCTGGCCAGTCTCTCGAGATCAACGACATCTTCACTTTTACTGATGGCTATGCGGTGCGGAAGTACAGCAACCTCACGTCTACCGGTGCCCAGGGCTCTCACCCGACCTTTGTAGATACAGATTTCCCTATGTTCCGCCTGGCCGATGCCTACCTGATGTATGCTGAAGCCGTGGTAAGGGATGGGGCAGCCGGAAGCATGGCTACCGCTCTTGGTTATGTAAATGCGCTTCGCCAGCGGGCTTATGGCAGTCCTGCAGGAAATGTGACCACCCTTGACCTTGATTTCCTTATCGATGAAAGAGCCCGCGAATTGTATTGGGAGGCGCACAGGCGCACCGACCTGATCCGCTTTGGCAAGTTCACCGGCGCCAGCTATATCTGGGCCTGGAAAGGCGGTGTGAAAGATGGTAAAACAGTTTCAGACCACCTGCAGTTATTTCCTATTCCCGCGTCTGATAAGGCCTCCAATCCCAACCTGACGCAAAACCCTGGCTACTAATCAAATTAAAAAACTACGATATGAAAAGTTGGCTCAATAAATTATTAGTTCTCAGCGTGGCTGCGGTGATGCTTTGGTCATGTGAAAAGGATGAGGATCGTGCAGTGCTGGAGCCGTCAACGGCGCCTACACTTACGGCCAATAAGACATCGCTGACCCTGCTGCAGGCCAATGCCGACCAGGAAGCTGTAACGTTTACATGGACAGCGGCAGACTTCGGCTACAACGCCGGTATCTCCTACGCGTTGCAGATCTCCAAGAAGGGAACCAATTTCGCTTCTGCCTCTACTACCGAAGTGGCATTAGGCAACAAGGCTACGTCCAAAACATTCACTGTAAAGGAGATCAACAAGGAATTGTTGAAAGTATTCACCGCCGACATCACCTCCGACGCTGAAATGCGCATCAAGGCCACGGTGAATAACCTTTCGGGTGGTGCTGTGCAAAGCGTGTACTCCAATTCTGTGGAGATGACTGTGCAGCCTTACAGGGACATCATCACTTACACTTATCCGCATGCATTGAATGTAGCGGGTAACTACCAGGGTTGGGATCCCGCTACCGCTAAGCAGCTGGTCTCTCCTAATAATACCGGTGTCTATGAAGGCTTTATCAACTTCAACAATGCCAGCCCGGAGTTCAAGTTCGTGAAAGGCAATAACTGGGGAGCCGGTGATTACGGTTCTGCAGGTGGTGGTAATCTCGGCAATGGTGGTGCCAACCTCACGCTTAGTGGAGGTGCAGGTATTTATTATGTGCGCGCCGATGTGAACACCATGACCTGGAGCAACTACAAGGTGAATACCTGGGGATTGATCGGCAGTGCCACTCCCGGCGGCTGGGGTTCCGACCAGGATATGACCTATAATGCTACAGACAGGATCTGGACCATTACGCTGAACCTGGTGGCCGGTGAGATCAAGTTCAGGGCCAACGATGACTGGGCATTGAACCTCGGCGATAACAACAATGATGGCAAGCCGGAGATCAACGGCTCCAACATCGCGATTGCCTCTGCAGGAAACTATACCATTAACCTCGACCTGGAGACAGGAGGAAACTGGTTCTATACGGTGAAGAAGAATTAGAAAAACATATTCACATAAAAGTAACCGCCCCTAACCGGGCGGTTTTTTATTATAATTTCATGTCAACCTGAAACCGATGACAAAAAACTGCCTGGGCTTGCTCCTTTGCATGCTTTCATTTGCAGGAAGGGCTCAAACCAATGCGCATCTTGTTTACATAGATGAACAGGGCGTGATGCGCTATACCGGGGACAGGAAGGAAGCAAGCTTTTTCGGCGTGAATTATACCCTGCCTTTTGCACATGGCTTCCGGATGCATCAAAAATTAGGGATCGACCACAAGCGCGCCATTGACGCCGACGTGCATCATATGCACAGGCTGGGACTTAATGCATTCAGGGTGCATGTATGGGATACGGAGATCAGCGATTCGGCGGGTAATCTTTTGGAGAATGAGCATTTGGATCTTTATGACTACCTCTTGTCGAAGCTCGAAAGCAATGGTATCAAAGTCTTCCTTACCCCGCTGGCTTACTGGGGCAATGGCTATCCGGAGCCGGACGAAAAGACCGGGAGCTTTGCCAGCATCATCAACAACAAGCAAAAAGTGCTCACGGAAGAATGGGCGGTGAAAGCCCAGGAGAATTATTTAAAGCAACTGCTGGAGCACAGGAATCCTTATACGAAGAAAAAATACGGAGAGGACAGAAATGTGATCGCATTGGAGATCAACAATGAGCCGCATCACACAGGTCCCAAAGAAAAGGTAGCTGAATATATTTCAAGGATGGTGAAGGCCGTGCGCTCCACCGGCTGGACCAAGCCTGTGTTCTACAACATCAGTGAATCTCCTGCCTATGCCGATGTGGTGGCCAACTCAGATATTGAAGGCGTCACCTTCCAATGGTATCCCACCGGGCTGGTGGCGAACCGGTCGCTCAAGGGAAATTACCTCCCGCATGTGGATCAGTACCGCATTCCTTTCCGCGATACGATCCCGGCCTTCAGGAATAAAGCTTTGATGGTGTACGAATTTGATGCGGCTGACGTGGCGGATTCTTACATGTATCCCGCCATGGCCAGGAGCTTCCGCACGGCGGGCTTCCAGTGGGCCACGCAGTTTGCTTACGATCCTTTGCACACTGCCCATTTTAATACGGAATACCAGACGCATTATTTGAATTTGCTGTACACGCCATCGAAGGCGATCAGTTTATTGATCGCGTCCAAGGTGTTTCAAAAACTGCCGAGGCTGAAAAGCTATGGGAGTTATCCGCAGGATACTTTGTTCGATGTATTCAGGCTCAGTCCCCACCACAACCTGAGCGAGATGAATGAGGACACGGCGTTTTATTATTCCAATACAACGACCACCGTTCCGAGAAATATTTCAAAGCTGAAACATATTGCCGGTGTTGGTTCTTCGCCGGTGGTTCAGTATGAAGGGAGCGGTGCTTATTTCCTTGATAAACTAACAAAGCAGCAATGGCGGCTTGAAGTAATGCCGGATGCGATCTCAATGGGCGATCCTTTTGCGAGAGCTTCCCCGAAGAGGGAATTCAACAGGCTTAATTACTCCAAGCAGAAGATCGTAGTGCAGATTCCTGAATTGGGTAGCCGGTATTTGGTTTACGGAATAAATGAAGGAACTGAACTGCCGGTGCTGGATACGGTTTCCAATGGTTCATTTCATGTGACCCCAGGCGTATATTATCTCCTGCAGAAAAGTGGAGTTTTGATCGCGGATACAGGTGCGTATGCTAATTTCTCTATTCCCGGTCTTCATGAATCTCTGGCACTAATACACGAACCGGCCTCCGAGGTCAATGCTTATCAGCCGTTGATGATCAATATGACAATTACTGGTATCGACAGCGGTGATAAGTTGTCTATCGAAGCACGCAATACAATGAACTTGTGGAAGACTCTTGATGTACACAAGAGATCACCATACCAATTCAGCGCTACCATCCCTGCTGATATGCTGCCGCCAGGTATATTGTATTACAGAGTTCTGATAGAGAAAGAAAATGGAGAGTATGTTACATTTCCGGGAGGGCATAAGGGCTACCCGTACGCCTGGGACAACAATTATTTGAATGAAACGTGGTCTACCTATGTGATGCCTGCAGGATCTCCTGTGAGAATATTTGACCCTGTGCGCGACCGGGAGAAGCTGATGGTGTACAATCCCGACTGGCGCAACAACCTGGTAGGCTATTCGGTAGCCACCAACAGGAAGCACCTGGTGCAGTGGATGAAGATGTCGAAGCAGGCTGCAGAACCTTTGCTGGCCTGGCAGCTTTATTTTGGTGATCTGATGAAGGCCAGGAGTTCGGAAATAGACAGCCTTACAAAGATGTCGATCAGGGGGAGATCATTAACCGGAGCCACTTCGGTGCGTGTGGCGCTTATCGACGAGCAAGGCAGTGCGTATGAAATGGTGATCAGGTTCAATGAGAAGACAAGCGATGTTATGGTTCCGCTTGCTGATCTTAAGCCTTCGGATATGTTGTTGCTGCCTGCGGCCTATCCGCGGTTCATGCCCAAAACATTTAAGAATATCAATGCCGGTCCCCTGAAGAAAAGATCATTGGAAAAACTGGAAGTCCGCATCATCAATGAGCATCCTGGTACCGACCAGGGAGTGGAAATAGAATTCATACAGCTAATTAAATAAGCATGGAGCTTGTATTTATCGACTACGCCATCATTGCCATCTATTTTCTTTTCGTGATCGGCATCGGCCTGCTGCTGAAAAGGAGGATCCGTACCGGCAACGATTTTTTGATGAGCAACCGCAATATCCCTTTGTGGATCACTTCGCTTGCCTTCATCTCCGCCAACCTGGGCGCGCAGGAAGTTCTGGGCATGGCGGCCAATGGCGCGAAGTACGGCATGTACACCGCTCACTTTTATTGGCTGGGTGCGGCCTTTGCCATGGTCTTCCTGGGCATTTACATGATGCCATTTTATTATGGCAGCCGGGCGCGAAGTGTTCCGGAATACCTGAAGCTGCGCTTCGATGAGAAGACAAGAACCTTTAATGCCGTGAGCTTTGCGGCCATGACGGTCTTCTCTTCAGGTGTTTCACTCTATGCTCTGGCCATGCTGCTGCAAACGATTTTAGGGTGGGACTTCGATGTGTCGATCTGGATGGCAGCGGGTGTAGTGCTTGCCTACATTTATTTAGGCGGACTCACCAGCGCCGTGTACAACGAAGTGCTGCAATTCTTCCTGATCGTACTTGGCGTGGCACCCCTGGTGATCATTGGCCTGGACAGGGTTGGTGGCTGGGAGGGCATTGTGCGGAACGTTGAAGATGCCAAGCTGCATCTATGGAAGGGCACCGATGCGGCTGCCAACAATCCCATGGGCGTGGATGCATTCAGCCTTGTATTCGGACTAGGATTTGTGCTGGCCTTTGGCTACTGGTGTACCGATTTTTTGGTGGTGCAGAGAGCCATGATCTCCCGCAACCTCAACGAAGCCAGGAGAACGCCCATCATTGCTGCTGTACCCAAGATCCTGATGCCGGCGATCGTGATCCTGCCCGGTATCATCATCCTGGCCCTCCAAAGCCAGTCGGCCGAATTCGACCTGCCGAAAAATATCAATGGAGAAACGGATTACAACATGGTGTTGCCTTTGTTGCTCCAGCAGTTGTATCCGAGTGGCATCCTGGGAGTAGGTATCACCGCGCTGATCGCTTCCTTTATGTCGGGTATGGCAGGCAACGTAACGGCCTTCAATACCGTGTGGACCTACGACATCTACCAGTCGCACATTAAGAGAAATGCTTCAGACAAGCATTACCTGAATGTGGGCAGACTGACGACAGTTGTTGGCATTCTCGTATCCGTGGCCACCGCTTATGTGGCCAGGGGATACAACAGCATCATGGACCTGCTGCAGCTGGTGTTTTCTTTTGTGAACGCGCCCCTGTTTGCTACTTTCTTCCTGGGGATGTTCTGGAAGCGCACGACGGCGAATGGCGCCTTCTGGGGGCTGGTATCAGGAACAGCTGCTGCTGCCCTCACGCATGGGCTCACCACGGCAGAAGGAAAGGGCGGTTGGCTGGGCAATGTGCATGAATATTATTCGGGCACGAGCCATGCTTTCAACATCGCCGGCATAGCCTTCATTGTTTGTTTCATCGTGACGGTGCTGGTGAGCCTGTTTACTAAAACAAAAACGGATGAAGACCTGAAGGGACTGGTGTATAGTCTTACACCCAGTCAGCGGGATAAGGACAAGGTCTGGTACAAGAACCCACTGTGGCTGGGTATCGTTGTGCTGATCATTACTTTGATCTTCAATATTATTTTCTACTAAAACTACCATGATGAATAAGCTTATCGACCTCCGCTTCGTGATCGGCAGTTTTTTTCTTCTCATCGGCATCATGCTGCTGATCTACCATTTGGTCAGCGCTGCCGGCACCAATGTGAATCTTTGGTGCGGGTCTTCCTTCGGCATCTTCGGGATCGTGATGGTCTTGCTTTCGTTCCAAAAGGACGCCCACGACGA
>JAKFCE010000076.1:0-4380 GCA_036676905.1 Chitinophagaceae bacterium | reverse complement strand
CCTGGCCTCGGCCGGCGACGAACATAACGTCGAAACCCGCAGCAAGGACGGCAAAAAACGCATCCACGAAGAGGACGACCACACCGTACAGAAAGCGGCGGAGTTCAGCGCCGGCGGCAATGTGGTGACCCGCTCAGGACGCGATACCACGCTGGTGGCGAGCAAGATCAGCGCGGGGAATGAGGCGTATGTGTACGCGGGTAGAAACCTGAACCTGCTGGCGGCGCAGAACAAGGATTACACGCTGTATGACATGAAGGAGAAGGGTGGTTGGGGCGCGATGAAAGCCCAGCATGACGAGGTCACTCAAGTAACCCACGTCGGCACTGAGATCAATGCCGGTGGCAATCTAACGCTGGTCAGCGGCGGCGATCAGCGTTATCAGGTGGCAAAACTTCACAGTGACAAGGACATCATTCTCGACAGCGGTGGCTCGATCGCTTTTGAAGGGGTGAAAGATCTTCACGACGAGAACCACTCCAAGAGTGACAGCGACCTAGCCTGGTTCGAAGCAAAAGGCAGCGGTCGTACCGATGAAACCCTCCGTCAGAGTGAACTGGTCGCCCAGGGTCGGCTGGTCATCAGGGCTGCTGGCCAGATCAGCATCGACATCAAACAAGTCGACCAGCAAAGCGTCAGCCAGACCATCGACGCCATGGTTGAAGCCGACCCGAATCTTGCCTGGATGAAACAGGCTGAGGCCCGCGGCGACATCGACTGGCGTCAGGTGAAGGAGATTCACGAGAGCTTCAAGTATGACAATTCAGGTCTCGGGGCAGGGGCAAAAATCGCCATCGCCATCCTGATGTCTTTCATCATGGGCCCAGCGGGCCTAGGTCTGGTGGGCGGTGGCGCCGGGGGCGTTTTTGTCACCAGCCTGGCGACCACCGCGGTTACCAGCACCATCAGCAACAAAGGCGATCTTGGCGCCGCGTTCAAGGAAACATTCAGCGCAGACAGCCTGAAAGGCGCCGCCATTGCCGGATTCACCGCGGGCATGCTCGATTACGCGGACGCCAATTGGTTTGCCGGTGCGTCGGAAGGTACAAAGTCCATTCTCACCAGCACCAACTTCACCGACATTGCGGCACGGGTAGCTGGCCGTGCGGTGATTTCCAGCAGCATCTCAACCGCCATTGGTGGCGGCAGTTTTGGCGACAACCTCGGTGCGGCACTGGTGGGGGAGGTGGGCAATGTGGCCATGGCTACCGGGTTTGACTGGATTGGTGACACAATCAAATTCCCCGAAGGCAGTATCGAGAAAGTCGTTGCTCACGCTTTGATGGGAGGCTTGTTGTCGCAGGTGACGGGCGGTGATTTCGCGACAGGCGCTGCGGCTGCGGGGTTAAACGAAGCGCTGATGAATCAGATGGTGTCCCTTGCCGATGGAAACAAGGATTTACAGTTGATGCTTTCTCAACTGACGGGGCTGGTTGCAGCGGCTGCGGTAGATGGGGATTTGGAGAAAGGTGCTCAGATCGCTTTGAATAGTACGAAATTCAATTATCTGGAACACCCTACGTTTGATCAGGTGAACGATTGTGTAACCGGTAAAACCTGTTCTACTCAAGAAGAGAAGGATAACGCCAAATTACAAGGCGAGAAGCTGAGTGAGCAGTTGGACGCGGAAATGAAAAGTACCTGTGATCTCGCACCTACTAGCGAAGCGTGCAAATCAGCTGTCAACTCGGCTATAAAATATGTTGCGATTAAAGATGCTTGGAACGTTATGAAGTCGGATGTTGCGCGATCATCCAGTTCTACGTTCGGTTATCTTTATGATAGCGAGGGTGCAAAGGATCGATTTACCACATATTTAGGGACGATTGATGAACGTGCCGATTTTTTTGGAGCTAGTAATCTGTATGAGAGCAATTTGGGTATTGGTGCTAAGTGGTTTGAAGGTGCTGAGTTTGTTTCTCGTGCTCCGTTGACAGGGCTCGGTGCTGATGGACATGGCTCATTCATCACGTTTGCAGCTGGGCTGGGTACGATGACGAATATATATGGGTGGAGAAATGAGGCTGGGAATACGCTGATTTTAGGTGGATTTGATAATTTCAAAGCACTATTCGATGGTAAATATACCGACGCTGTGGTTTGGGATATTGGACAGCTGAAGAATGAGCAAGGTCTTTTACAACCTGTTCATGAGAAGTATCTTGAGGGGCATGAGCTCTTTCAAATACTTTCTAATATCGCAACTGATACTGATTGGGGGGTGGGTGTCGTCCCTTTTACAAGTGAGCAGCAGGGAGTGAAGGGTGGTGTGGATATACTGGATTACAAATCAAGGGTTGAGTTCGGTTGTAAATTGTTAGGGTATTCTGCTGCCCAAGGATGTTCGCCATGAGTGCCCCTAAGAGCAAGAGAGCAGGTGTGTTAAAAGTTTGTTTGTTGGTGCCTCTTTTTGGGGGGGGGATTGAGGCGTTTGGGGCTTTGATGGTTACATTGTATCGGCTATTCCGGAACCCAGAGTTGCTGGGAGAGGTTCGTATTGTAGAGTTGATATGGTTGCCAGTTGTGATGCCGATCATCGCTGTGGTTCTCTACTTTATTCCATCGTTGGTATTGGCATATATTGTTGTGTATGGGGGATTTGTAAGGCGTGCTAGGGATTTTTGTGTTGTTGGAGGCCTAGGTGGTTTTTTTGCTTTTGTATGGTCTTGGTTGTTTATGCGGTTGATGTCGAGCAAGTATGATTTTCTATTTTTTATTGATCTGCTCGGTATCTTTGGATGCGGAGCTCTTGCTAGTTTTTTGATTGCTATAGTTGTTTTGCCCTCGGCAAAATTTCCTGAAAATAGATAAGTGAGGACAACGCACGCTTTTCGAGGCAATGTTATGAATATTGTAGTTGGGCTTAGAGAGGGGTGGATAAAACAATCCTCTTCTAGTAGTTAGTTTGGGTAGAAGGTAATAAAGAAAAGGGGGTGGATTTATTTATTGCTTGGTTGGTTTGGTGAGTAAATAAATCTGTCCCCTTTTGTTCTTATACAGGAGGGGAATCTAAGCTCAGCAGGGTCCATGGCGGCTGATGTGAGTTCTTTGAACGGTAGCGCCCTGACTAGGGTTGCTGCAGATTTTGTAAAAATGGGCATCGGAATTATTCCTGGTCTAGGAGCTGGAAAGGGAGCAACTACACCGAAAGAGATTGGGATCATTACGACAAGAACAACAAAAAATGAAACCCGTCTAGGTGGTCAACCAGGGGAGCCTGGTGTAAAAATAGTATTCAAGGATGGCGCCGAGTTTGATATGACGCGAACTAGAGTTAAGGAAACAGAGAGTAATCCTTATGTTCCAGGTCGCACTAGACCAGTAAAATTTGACGACGCTGTTAATAAACAAGGTGATAAGCGAGCTCCGACTAAAGCGGAGTTAGAGTGGTTTGATAGTATTAAATGGGACTGATGAGATGATTGACTCAAAAACTGGTGAGCGAATTTTGGTCCAAATGGATGAGGTATATGGTCCTTATATTCGCGTGTCAACATTTCAAGATGGTGGCGCCTTGGAAGAAGTTTTGGATGAGATTTATTATGTGCCTTATTGGAAGGGAACCCCTGAGGATCTCAAAGATTTTGGCGGTAATGAATACTACTTTGGTGGTGCTGCTGATCCGGTAAAGTTGCAAGCTATTCTCGATGCTATTGAATTTCACTGACGGCGGATGTCCGTAACGGAGAGGATTTATTTTGCTAAGGGGGGCACCGTGAGGGTGGGAAAAAGAAGAAAAGGGGAAAGAAAAGGGGACGCCCATTAGCCGGTCTCAAGTCAAGGTTAAAAGCCACCGCGAACGAAAACGGGGACAGACCACATTTATCGAGGGCTGGATAATGCTCCTTCAATTTAATCGTGGTCTGTGCCCGTTTTCAGGAGCTTTCTTGAACTCAGCGATCGTCAATGGCAAACGTATACAGTTTTGGGTGACCATTTAAAAGGTGAAATAGAACGGGTTTTAATTTCGCGCTGGAATGCCGATAATTTTGAAATTGTTGAGTGTCTTTATTGCTGTTGCTGCAAGGCTAGGCCTTGTTGGGCTATTTAGGTTTATATCGAGTCAGGATGTTAATGGTCTGCCGTCGAAAAAAGGGGACGGATTTATTTATTGTTTGTCGGTTTGGTGAGTAAATAAATCTGTCCCCTTTTGTTGCAGCTGCAAAGTTTCCAGGGGCTAACTCTGGTGCAGGATGGACTGCGCAAATAAAAGTTGGAAATAAATTACTTGGGCAAGATGGCAAGCTATACAGGAAGGCCTCAAATTTAACTCACATTCCTGTGGATTTTTAAAGAATGAAGAATTTTTCGTATTATTGTTCCTTGCCAGACTCCATGGCCGAAGATGAATTACATGCTGAGTTTCTCGAGCTTATTGAG
>JAKFCE010000075.1:0-2232 GCA_036676905.1 Chitinophagaceae bacterium | reverse complement strand
GAACACCTCGAGCGAATCTTCCGTCATTGCCGCCGAACCGACGCTGCCCGTCAGCAAACCCTGGTTCGTCTACCTCGTTCGCGCGGCCAATGGTTCGCTCTACTGCGGGATCAGCGACGATCCCGTCCGCCGTTTCGCCACCCACCAAAGTGGCAAAGGCGCGCGCTTCTTCCTGTCGAGCCCGGCCGTGGCACTGGTCTACACCGAAGTCTGCCGCGACAAAAGCGAAGCACTGCGCCAGGAACGCCTGATCAAAAAACTCAAGAAAAGTGCCAAGGAATGTCTGGTGGCGAGCGCTATGTCATCGGTGTAGGTCATTTGTCTTCGGGGGTGTCAGCTCTTTCTGAAAATGCCTATTAGGCTACTGATCCGCAATTGTTGTCTGTAGAGTGAGCGTCGTGGCACACCGCCACTTACGTCATTAAGGACAGTCGATGTATCACTACAAAATGGTTCAGGTGCCACCTAACATTCAGGTTCAGGCCAGCAAGGAAAAGGGTAACGAAGCTGCCGTTTACTTGCAGAGCATTGCCAACAAGCAGGCCGATGAGGGTTGGGAATTTTACCGTATCGACACCATTGGTGTTCAGGTGAACGCAGGTTGCCTTGATGCGTTGAGGGGCAAGAAGGCCAGTCTCGCCAATTACTACGTCATCACCTTCCGTAAGCCTCGGTGATCACACTTTTTTTGAAGGCTCTAATCCGTCTCTACCAGAGAACCGCTCCTCAGCGATTAAGGGGGGCATGTCGTTTCCACCCTTCTTGTTCTCACTACGCGCAATTGGCGATTGACAAGTATGGCCCGTGGAAAGGTGTAGCAATGGCGCTCAAGCGGATTGGCCGTTGCCGTATACCCAATGGTGGAGAAGACTATCCTTGAACGCTTGGTGGATTGTCATCGCGCGGACCAGATACGCAGGGAACGTAAAAGTTGATCCACTTGCGGGAGGCTTTGGCAAGCATGCTACGGTGACCGGATGAGGTAGCAAATGAGTTGACATGCCTGTCATCTTTATCAAGAATGAGAACAAGAGCGCGAAATCTGCTGCCTTGCAGGGCTTCAGCAGACGTAGGTACCTCAGCGATGCTGCAACATCGGTGTAAGGTGAGACCTCTTCATCCCATTTCCTGAGGATGCCAATATCAGGATTCAAATTCAAAGGGCAGCCTCACAGCTGCCCTTTTTCTTTGTCTTCGAGAACGTAGCGCTTGTAGAGAAGCTCTCCTTGTCGATGCTTGTTCATGGCTCGCGCTGGGGCATGCATAAAATTCCACATGACGTGCCCATCTCTGACATCCACAACGACAAGCATGTCATTTTTGGCCTCGTAGGCATTGATGAACGCCACGCGGTATGCACCGTTGTCATAAAGTACTCTCCATACTTCGAACGGTCCCGTCAGCGTATCCAATGCATGTCGAACGTAACGTTCACGAGAGTCGGGACGTTTTTCGACAATGTGAGCCAGTTTGTCTCTCATGATCGCCACATTTCCTATCGGGGTCATAATCGTGACTGCCAGCAGGGCTTCATCAATAAATCCGAAGTGAGCCAAGAGGATTTGTAGGGCTCCCTCCTCATCATCAGCCCTCTTCACTTCTTCGATCGGGGCTGAGCGAAGTTCCCTCGCCAGCGTCCTCAGGTCCGGCAATGCAAGATCGATCCAAGTCTGTTGGCCTGTTGCTTCTTTTATCAATGGCGCAACATTCACGAGCATGCGCAGCGATCCTTCGTTGTTTTCATTATTTGTCGCAATGTTACCTTGTGATCAGGGAGGGCTCAGACCGAAGAAAACGTTTTTCCATGTCGAAAGGTAACGACGTTTGCGAGATTGGAGCGCTGGCTACCACTTCAACCCGAGGGGCCTGGTTGAAGTAATCCGATAGCCGAGGTGTATGGACACTTGATGGATTGAAAGAAGATCAAGTGGAAATGAATGACTTAGAAAATACTGCAGCCTGTGCATTTAAAGGGCTGTAGCCATAATTGAAAATGAGGCTTGCGTAATGTCCGAGTTGATTCTTCATCACTACCCGACGTCCCCTTTCGCCGAAAAGGCCCGCTTGCTGCTGGGCTTCAAGGGGCTGTCCTGGCGCTCGGTGAACATTTCGCCGGTGATGCCAAAACCCGACCTGACGGCGCTGACCGGCGGCTACCGCAAGACGCCGGTGTTGCAGATTGGTGCTGATATCTATTGCGACACCGCGCTGATGGCTCGTCGTCTGGAGCAG
>JAKFCE010000074.1:0-6054 GCA_036676905.1 Chitinophagaceae bacterium | reverse complement strand
GTTTGGGCTGTTCAACTTTCTGGGTGGTGCAGCTGGCGACGAGCGCGAGCAGCGAGAGAGTGGTCAACTGCCTGATCATGTACCGAGAGGCCCCCTTTGATGATGGGGGCCACGTTGGCAGGCCTATTGCCATGGTGCAGCAGGAAATACATACACCAGCAGGCCGGCATTTTTTTTGACTCACGCCGAGTGAAAATGCTGCCCTGCTAGGCTAAGTGTTGCCGAGAGAGGGGAGATGACAGAAGTTCGTGTTGATCAACGAACCTCAGTGAGACTTCAGTGAGGCAATGCTTGCCATGAAGTGCTGCTATCGATCCCAAACGGCGAGCAGACGACGGTCGCCCCCCCGGATGATCGCGACAGGCAGAAACCGGCCAGAAGCGGTCGGTCAGCAGCAAATAAATCTGTCGCCTTTTCCCACGAAAGTAAGAGAGCTGGCATAATTCATCCAACATACGAGGACGCTTGCCCTCAGGCAGCGTCCCCCACCAGAAACCTAAGGAGGGGGCCGTGAGCCTAATGCTTGACGTTTAAAGTGACAGAGATATGTTTTTAAGCTTCATATGAGACATGTGGATTTAGGCATATTAAAGTCTAGCTAGCGTTCTACAGGAATTATCATGGCAACAGCCGAACAGATCAAAGCCTTACTCAGAAGTCACATTGATCGTGACGAGCATCGCTTCTATTCGATCGCCTTGCAGGTTGCAGCGAAAGAGGCGCGCGCAGGCCATACTAAACTTGCGGGAGAAATAAAGGGGCTAATCGAAAAAGCGCAGATATCCAATTCTGAACTTAAGCTTTCTTCAGTAAAAAATACAGCTCAACTCAATCGCTCATCTCAAGAGTTAAACGGGCTGCTTGAACTTTCTCATCCTTCTGCGAGATTATCCGAGTTAATACTATCGGCAGAAACTCAAAGCCGAATTAACAGGGTCATCATTGAGCAGCGTCAAAAAGACAAGCTGCACAACTTCGGACTTCTTCCTAGAAGAAAAATGCTTTTTACTGGTCCTCCTGGAACAGGGAAGACCTTAACTGCATCAGTATTAGCTGCCGAGCTAAAACTTCCACTTTACACTATAGTTCTAGACTCGCTAATTACTCGATACATGGGCGAGACGGCCTCAAAGCTTAGATTGGTTTTCGACCATATAAAACAAACCCGAGCCATATATTTTTTTGATGAGTTCGATGCAATTGGAACGCAGCGCGGATCCCAAAACGACGTAGGTGAAATACGAAGAGTTTTAAACTCTTTCTTACTTTTCGTTGAGCAAGACACATCAGAAAGCATAATCATCGCAGCAACCAACCACCCGGAACTTCTTGACAAAGCACTGTACAGAAGATTTGACGATACAATACCATTTGAAAAACCGGATAAAGAAAATATAAAGAAAATAATTATAAATCGACTAAGCCAGTTCAACCTCAAAGGAATCCGCTGGCCAGCGGTAATCAGCAAGGCGACAGATCTAAGTTCTGCTGAAATCACTAGAGCTTGTGAAGATGCGGCTAAAGAGGCTATTCTTCATCATGAATCAGATCTCACAACAAAATTATTGACTGACGCACTTTCTTACAAGCATATTCATAACTAACCGGAATACCAGTATGCGCGAAGGATTGCCACACATCGTAGTGCCAGGGTTCAACAAGAAAGAAAAGTTTAAGCCTAAAGGGGTCGGTAGAAACCCATTAATACCTTTACAAGATCGCGGGGCGCATGGCGGTGGAATTTTCGCAGGGTATAACAATGCAATATCTGAAGGTAGTCGCCGAAAAGCGAATATTCAGCCGTTAACTGAAGAAAGCGGCATATACCTCGAAGTTAGAAGTTTCCCAAGATGCCAATTACAGCTTGACAGCCTTGACACGAAAAAAAGTTATCACCTGCAAAGTTTGCATTTAGATGGCGAGCGTGAGATCGCAGTAATTTTCGTGCCAGACAGCAAGAGGCTGGACTTCTCAAAAAAAGTAGAAGCCTACTTAAACCCGGATAAAGACTTTGAAAATGTCACTACCGGAAATAAAACGCCAAAAAATCGCAAGTTAATCGATAGTATCGAAGAAGTAAAGCTGGCTAGTTTAAGATCATTTTGGACAGATAGAGCTGAAGTGTACCCCACCAACCCAGATGAGATAATTTGGTGGGAAGTGTGGATGAATTGGAGTAATCACCTAGGAAGTCCACTACCACTTGCTAACCAGCTTGCCGAAAGAATTGGAGCCGAAACATCCAATTCATATTTAACCTTCTTTAAATCTGCGGTATTTTTAATACGGACATCGGCCAGCAACCTTCAAACAACTCCAGAATTGATCGGAAACCTCTCGGAGCTGCGTAGGGCCCAGTGCTCCCCAAACACGTCCATAACACTAGGCCCAAGGGACCAGCAGGATCTATCAGAGAGTTTATTGGCACGAACCACTTTCAGAAACGACAGCATAACGTCAATCTGTATACTTGACACTGGCATCAACTACAATAACCCTCTTTTGTCCTCAAACTGTAGTGCTGAAAAATCTGAATGCTGGGACGCGCGATGGGATCATTTTGACATTCCAGGCAATGCTTATAATGACCACGGTTCCCGACAAGCAGGGTTAGCCCTTTATGGATTAGATCTGCAAGAACTACTTTTCTCGAATAGTGCATTTGAAGCACCATACCATATTGAGTCTGCTCGAATCTTTCCGCCAGTCGGCGCTAATGACCCTGAATTGTATGGTGCTGTTACTATTGATACAGCCAACAAAATCGAGATACAAAACCCCAGCTGGAATAGAGTCTATTCTATGGCGGTGACCGCACATTCGTCAGGCCCAAGTGGACTACCATCGTCATGGTCAGCGGAGATTGACTATTACTCATCTGGGTACCAAGATGAGAAACAGCGGTTATTTATAATTTCCGCTGGTAACAACACGAATCTAAGAACAAACATAGACTATTGGGATCAAGTTCACCTCTCTGAAATTGAGGATCCTGCTCAATCTTGGAATGCGGTGACCGTGGGGGCATGCACATTTCTGACTGATGTAGATGACCCGACTTTTGCGGGCTGGTCTCCATTCTCCCATCCAGGAGATATTTCACCGTCATCTAGCTCATCAATAAAATGGAGCTGGCGCAAACAGGCCCCTTATAAGCCTGAAGTAGTGGCCGAAGGAGGAAACCGACTTCTATCGCCTAACGAGACAGAACTTACAGATGCTGATTGTGTCTCTATTCTCACAACATCAGGACGTTCTGCTGGGTTGGTGTTGGAAACCACAAAAGATTCCAGTGCAGCAAGCGGCTTGGTCTCAAGAGATGCTGGGATTCTTACTGCAGAGTACCCGCATTTCTGGCCAGAAACCATCCGTGGATTGATGATTCACTCTGCTGACTGGACCGATCGCATGTTTGAACGGTATGAGGCACTCCAACAAGCACATAACCTATCTAACTCCAAAGAGATTATGCTTAGAACTGTAGGGCATGGAGTTATAAATTTAGCAAAAGCCCAACACAGTGCGGACAACCTCCTAACTCTTATCTCGCAAGAAGAAATTCAGCCCTTTATAAAAACGCCTGGGAATGAGGCACCATCTTCAGACGCTAAAATTAATGAAATGGTGCTTTACGAACTTCCATGGCCAGAAGAAATTCTGCAGTCACTTCAAGAGACTCAAGTCAAATTAAAGGTCACGCTCTCATATTTCATTGAACCTAACCCTGGTAGAAAGGGTTACAGAAGCAGATACAGCTACCAGTCGCATGGGCTACGCTTCGAAGTGATCCGCCCTGAGCAGAGCCTCGCGAATTTTAAACTATTCGTGAATGGTCTGACCAATGAGGGTGATGAAGATTACGAGGGGCCTGAAGGAGATAATACTGGTTGGCACTTCGGGCCAAAACTCAGAAAACGCGGTTCAATTCACTCCGATTATTGGACAGGAGATGCTGCTAAGCTTGCAAGGATGAAACATATTGCTGTCTATCCTGTGGGTGGTTGGTGGAAATACAAAACTTCCGAAGAGAGCTGGAAAAAGAAAGCACGTTTTAGCTTAGTAGTTACTATCGAGGCCCCTGAAGCTGATGTTGATATTTACACACCGGTTCAGACGGTTGTTGATCTACTGATCGAGGTTTGATCTCTTAAAACCTCGATTGAGATTACTCAGGCCAGAGCGCTAACCCGAGACAAAGGCAGCTCGGCTGCCGGAGCTTGTCGAAGGTTGGTACGCGCAGCCTGATCCGAGAACAAAAACAATCGGAACAATCGGGGACAGACCACGATATTGATGCTACTGACCGGCCGCTGGGTCGATTCCGGCCCTTCGTGGTCGGCCTCTGTCGACCCACAGCTGACGCTCAAGTCGTTAAATAAATCCTTCCTTTTTTCATGGCCCCCTTTTTCGTTAAAAACTCACGAAACCTTGCCTACGGAATAGTGCGTTCATCCGGAACAACCTTAAATGACTTGAACGCTAGCCGTGTCTTATAGGTAAGGGCGGCGGGGTATCTCGAAGTTACTAGTTGTCTGACCGATTGAAGGGAGTGGGCACACAGAGGGCCCAGCACGACCTCGGCCAACTCCAAGTCCGGCCCAAACGGCAGAAAGCAAAGTCTCCCCTCCTTGAACGCATCGGACAAGCGAACGAACCGACGATACTCGTCCTCATATTGCCAGCCACTGGACTTCGTTCGCAGCAGTGACTCTTGGAGATCCGGATCAATATTTGCGAGGTCTGGGTTCTTCCCAAGCTCCGCGAGGATCCGCCCATCCTCGTATTGGACCTTCTGAAGAACATTCGACGGGACATTGAATCCCAAGCAAATCCCCCAGTGCTTCGCGGCATAGTGACTCCACAAAACCGGCTCCGCCCAGTCGCCGCTGAAGCACAGGAGCCCTGTACGTGCGTCGTAGGCGTCTTTGAAATCCCGAACAACATTTCGAGTCGTCTTTTCTCGGAAGTTTAGGCCTAGAAGTTCAAAGGGATCATTGAGATCCGAAAATCGTGAAACCTTCAAACGACCGAGTGCAATATTACTGATTGCGTATTCAGCGGAAGTCAGGTGATAGACGCGGCGCACATCTCGCCCCTTCGGAGGGCGACATGCAATTGCGCTTCCCATATCCGACTTGTAGCCCGCCGCGACCCACTCGCTTCTATACCCATGATGCGCTGGCATGGAACCCTCCTTGCGATCTATTTTTTAATTAACCGGCGGGCGTTAGCCATTCCGGTTGAATGGATAATTAGGTATCAACAAAAAAATAAATCTGAGCGGCCCCTTTTCCGCAACAGTTGCCGGTCACGAATGGCAGAAGTCGACGTAAAGTGGACTCAAAAATCGCACTATGAACGTCAGGGAGCTTCATTTGCTAGGGCTGTCACAAGGAACAAGTATTTCGGCTCATTTATTGGCCAAATTATTTTGGCTTTGATATCAAGCACACACAGCTCGCCTAGCAGAAACCCTGCGTTGAACTTTATGTCCAACTTCAGTATCAACTCTCCTGTTTCAAATCTGGCCCTTGTGTGGTTCTTTTCTATGGCTGCATCTGTAAATACAACAACACCTAAAAGCAGCTCGGGTGGACTGTTGCTCTCTCCGGGCGCGTAGTCAATTTTATATTCGACAGCCAGACTATCCCGACCCTCACTTTCTCGGGAATCATCGATGCATGGGTGCTTGCACCAAGGTGCCCCTAACGGCGGATCAATCCAAACGCTTCCCCCGTTATGTCTTATGAAAAAAACTTCGGCACCGCAAATTGGGCATTGCGCCCCATGGCAGCAGCTCTCCTTGGGAAAGTCTGAAGAAGACTTCCTGATTTTGGCAAAATACCCGGATTCCACCCGCCGAGTTTTCCGATGAAGCAAATGACCTTCGCCGACGCCGAGTACGCAGGCAAGCGCAAGCAGACCCGCAAAGAGTTGTTCCTGATCGAGATGGATCGGGTGGTGCCGTGGAAGGGTTTGATCGCCCTGATCGAGCCGCATTATCCGAAGGGTGAAGGTGGTCGTCCGGCGTATCCGTTGATGGCGATGCTGCGA
>JAKFCE010000073.1:0-2307 GCA_036676905.1 Chitinophagaceae bacterium | reverse complement strand
TGATTGCCGGCATGGAAGGCGTGACGATAATTCATGATTGCTCCTGCGAAGGCCGGGAAGTTTACCTTGTACGGCGCAGAACGTCAGGGGTTCGCGGCTGAGCGGGCAATCCTGGTGCCGCCAACTCTACACGGTGATCGTTCCCACGCTCCGCGTGGGAATGCCTCAAGGGACGCTCCGTGTTCCAGCCACACCGCTGGTGTCGAGTCGGGCACCGATGCGACGCAGAGCGTCACGGGCTGCATTCCCACGCAGGAGCGTGGGAACGATCATTCTGCGGCGTTACTCCGAAGGCCGGGCCCGAAACCGCCGCCCAATCACATCCAGCACATCACACCCATCGCGCAATGGAATGGCACAGAGCAAGGCGAAGTCGCTGAGAATGAAGGACTCACACTCAACCGAACCGCGCATCGACATGTTCTCCAGCACCTGCGTGACGGCGCGAATTCGATAGTTGGCAGTGTCGGTCAAGATATCCAGCGGCGCGTGGGTATCGACGAACAGGGTGGGCATGTCGGTGCAGTTGCCGGTTAGGGCCATGAAGCGGTTTTCGGGATGAGGGATTATTTTTTCGTAGGGTGGATCAGGGTGAAGATTTTTCATTTTTTAGAGACCTTGGAGTATGTATTTGAAGCTACCAACGGCCTTTCCTACGGGCTTGGGTGGCAGCCGTGCGCGGGAGTAGGAAACTGAGATACTCCAACTCAGCCACGCCGAAGCGTGTCCCGCACACAGCCGCCGCGAACGATGTTACGGACACAATTAAAGTGTCGCAATCAACCGACAGCGCTGATGCACGTTGGAGTAAGGGTTCCTACACCCTGCCACCGCTTTCGCAGTGACAGCGAAAGACTATCCCTGTAACCCAGCGTCCACCAGTTCATGGAAACCGCTACATCTTGAAGGAAACTTCCGACGACCTTGCCCAGAAATTTCGCTGTCTGTGAGACCGCAATCGCGGGCAAGCCTCGCTCCTACAGAATCGAGGTAGACCGCCAAAAATGGGAACGACTTCAATCCTGTAGGAGCGAGGCTTGCCCGCGATTGAGCGCGAAGCGGTCATAAGATCTATCTGCCTCAGAGAGAGCAGGCCTTACCAAGTCGATTGATCTTCAAGGCTGGCCTTCTGAAGATCACCTTTCCACTCTTCACTTGCCAATCTATATACGTCTTCAAAAAAGCCCCGTGGATTTTCTATTTCGGTTTCATCCCAAGCGAGGATCCGAGGATCCTCGTAATCACTTTCAAACTGCTTAGAAAAATCAAAATCTGATTGTTGCAAAACTTCCTCAAGCATCTTAAAAATTAAAAACCTATGCCTGTAGGTTAAATAATCAAAATTTGTAATTATAAATTTCCTTATTACTTCCACTCTTTCTTCTTGCTTATTAGGGTTATAAACCCACAAAGCCTCACCGAGCGTTTCTTCTCTGTCATAGATTGATATTCCGCTTAGGATGTAAGAAAGCCGAGGCTCAAATGGAATATTTACAAACGGATGCATCAACATTTAAATCCACCTATCGAGGAAAAGCCGTGAACGGACGTTTCACATTCCGCTTATCAAACTTAATTTCTGCACCATCCATACTTTCTATATAACGAGGATTATCTCGATCTTTCTCATTAGGTTTGTATCCATGTCCGGCTCCTGGCAATTCCATTCTAACAATGGGGTTCAGGTCGGCGTCATAACCAGTCGGCTCAGGCACATCACGATGCATTTTGGACAATGCGTAACTTATTGCACGAAATTGCATCATCCAGCTACTGAACTGAGAGCTTGGTCTGATTGGTCCTTGCACACCTTTCTTCGTCGGATGGGACCCATCAATCGACCGCTGCTTCAAAGCTTTTTCGTCAATCTCCGGACCATGCTTTTCAACCGAATGCATTTTGTATTCTTTGTTCCACTTTAATACCTGACGCTTGGCTTCCTCCTCTGTTTTTGGCTCAGGGTCTTTCGCCTTAGGGAGCTTTGGTGCCCCTTGGTTTACGGCGGGATTACTAGAGTCCGCGGGGGCCGAACAGCCTACATTTTTCTTATTCTTCGGCGGAGGACAGTTCGTCGAGCTCAACCCCAACGGATCAACCCACCCCGTCGGATTCGGGGTGTACAGGTACTGGTTCAGCCCACCCGCTAACTTGATCGGGTCCGGCGTCAGGTAGCGACCAATCTCCGGATCATAGTATCGATGCCGGTTGTAGTGCAGACCGCTCTCGGCGTCGAAGTATTGGCCCTGAAACCGTAACGGTTGTTCCAATTGCTCGCCCCCGCCGAACGCCAGGTGCGTGACTTTTCCG
>JAKFCE010000072.1:0-4079 GCA_036676905.1 Chitinophagaceae bacterium | reverse complement strand
GCGGTTTTTTTTGGCGCTCGGTTTAGTGGCATGGAGAGTGTTGGATCTGTTGGGTGTCACTGGTCAGTGACAGGTTGGCGTAGAGTCAAAGCAGCCGGTTGCGACGGGCTACAAGCGGCCAAATGCGGCCGCTCGCAACCGGCCGATTTCGACCCAAAGCGGACTTATTGCCCTAGGCACGTTTGCCCTGATATGAGATTCGAAGACGTCTACGGAGCCAGGGACGATTCAGTGCTGTTTTGCTTTTGAGCCTTCTGAGCGCGTCGTCCAATGAGGCTTTGGAAGGGACGGATAGCACTATCACTGTTACCAACGATATGCACCATAGCTTGGGCTGCCAGTTTGGAGTTGAGCTCCACTACTGTGGTCTCATCAATCGCATTTCTGCCGGATGTGAATCGCTCAGAGTTGCATATGATGTAGGCGATTCTTGGCGATATCGGGTAGTAGAGGTCGGCATGCTCAGGTGCAATGAAGGCAGTCTCTGAAACGCATGGGTGCACATTGACGATGGGGTGGTCGGAGGTGATGAAAGGCACCGAGGTGTCGTTTATCAGCAACGCATGCTTATCGTCATGGCGGCTTAGATATAGGCTATTCCCGAAACTCATTCCGAACATATAGCTCATGAACCACCACGCATGGGTGACAGCATCAGCTACGCCGATTTCCATGGCGTTCCTGCGAACAAGGTTTCGAATTACTCCATCTCGAAAAGGCTTCGTGCGACAAAACTGATGGCCGAAAAATGCCATGAATTCGATCATGTACTGCTTGTCCTGCAGGACTTCAAGTTGTTCATCGGCCAAGGCCGCTAGCACGGGTTGTACAGCCTGCTCATGGGATGCGTGGAGATTCTCTAATAGGTTGCATTTCAACGCATGGAGATGCTGTTCGGCCTCTTGGCTGCGAACACCTGACCTCCGGTAGATTGCTTCTGCTTGCTGCAGCTCCAGAAAATCGTCTAGGTAGGACATGTGCTGTTGTTGGAGTGATTCGGGGCTCAAGCGAGAGAACCCCTTAATCACATCCACCTGCTCTTTGGTAAGCGTCGTGACCTTGTAGAGATAGTCTTCCGCGGCGATCGCACGCACGCTGTCATGGGCAACTTTCCCAGTCTTCGTGGTGTAGAAGACGTTCGTAGTCCCGTTACCCCAACGAGCCAGATATTTCGCCCAGACGTAATGATGCCGTTTTTTGGCTTGAAGGTATTTACGTGCCATAGGAGCTCGCCTGGAATTGGGTTCTGCCCCGAAACTGTCAACCTAAGAGGCCGCTGTCAAATTGGAACGACCTTGGTTGGTTTCTAAGTGAATCGCCCCTAGTTTCATAGATGTCTTCAAGCCTCAAGGATGGTCTGCTCAGACCCTGTGAGACCGTCCGCTTTTGGCCGGATATCGCCTACTGTAGTGGGCTGGAGCCGGCCAGAAGGGGTCATTGAGCGTAGATGAATCTGGTGCGATTCAGATTATCGGCCATGAAGACGGTGTAGAACCCGACCGAGATCTAGCTTCGTTCAACAAGATCGATAAGGCGCAAATAGCGCGGATCTGATGTTAGGCCAGGGGCGGCTTCCGCAATCAGTGCCAACACCTTCGGTAACTCGTACGGCGGACGTGTTAGGACCTGAGGTGTAGCGCTATTCATTAAATCCAGCGTTTCTTCAGGAAATAGGGCGGTAATTGGCTTTTCATCACTGACCTCTAGAGTGAACCGGTAGAACGGGTGGTCATTTGTCTCCACTGGCACCAAGAACTTCTTCACCGTTTTGTAGACTGCCGGAAAGCTATCGCCGGTATCATCAAGCAGGCCGATCCACGCCCTCATCGATGCAGAGGTCCGGTATCGGCGTTCTCTCGGCCAGTCCTCGTTGATTAAGGGGATGACGTGTTCGGCCCAGCCATTCTCGTTTTTCTGTCCAACCTGCCCCAACCAGGAAATGAACCGGTTCCGAGTATCGTCAGACATCGCTCGAAAGATCGAGCGCATCTCGCCTCGTGAAAGGCCGCTTGGCTCATTCGGGTGAGCCACCCGCATGAAGCCTAGCCATTCGGCGGCTACCGTTGAGAGCTCGCGACCCCATGAAAATCCTTCGACCCACGGGATTAGGTCAAGCAGGAGCGGTTTGATGATCTCTCGCAGCGCTGGGCAAGGCACTCGTCCGCAATGAAGAAACCCGTTCCATGCTGGTTCCGAAGCTGGATGCTCGAACGCCAGCATCGGAATTAGGCGTTCCTCTGTCCAGGCGGGATCTACGAACATAAGCCAGTTAAGCTCTCTGCTCGCTATTGACACTGCATGATCTGAACCCTCACCAGGTGCTGCAAAGAGGCGCTCGACACGAGACTTGATGTGATCCGGGATTAGTGAGCAGGCTTCCTGTTTCTCTCCGGGCACTGCATGGAAAAGAGCCTCAGTACACATGCCTACAGGACCGTTGATCGCATGGTCGAGTGTGCGCCGGGACTGCTGAATGACTTTTCCACCCTGGCGGACTTCGCCAAGACCACTGTTCGCGGCATCTGCTCCACCACTTAGGATGCCTTCGACGATGTGATCGAAGACTACCCAACCAAGATCATTATCAAACGCAAGAACCTCGACCAAATTCTTTTCGAGCCATCTGCCCAAGGTATGGCGCAGTTCTGCGATAACCGTATGTGGAAGTCGCGCTACCCGGCTCAGGAATACCCGTCTCAGCCTGGGCGTGATGCCTGCGGGAAGTTCATTGATCATGGACGACCAGAAGGTCTCTGGGTAGTCGTCAGCCTTTCCTGCAATCGTCAGAGCAGACAAAGCCTTTCGCGGATTGGCTTTCACCAAACCAGTGAAGGGCCGCTTCTCGGTGAAGCTGTCAAAGTCCCGTTTCAGGTCTTCCTTTGCCCTGGAGACTACCTCGTTTACTGGAAGGTCCAAGACTGCATCTGGTTTCTCATCCGTACCGACCCAGCCCGAATGAGAACCCCATTTGATCACCGTCGAGTTCGCCCACGCGTCGCTCCATCCTGGTATGCCCCTGATCATCTCGGCAAACCGTTCACTGTGATCTGCTGTCAGTTCACAACCCTGTAGCTCTAAATACCGAGCATATCGGGCGGCGAACTTATTCCGCAGCTCTGGGAACTCCTCGTCAGACCAGTGGGGAGGCCGGTCGGGGCCTGTCAAAATGCGGTCGGAGAGTTGAGTCCGGCTCTCCTGAGAGAACTCCCACCATCGATCCGCCAGTAGAAAAAGAAGCTCTCGGACCACATTGATGTCCCAGAATGTCTCCTGATCTAAGGACAAGACTTCTTCGGCTACATGGTCGGCCTCGAAGGCGTCTACTTTGCTGTACGCATACAGCTTGAGCTTCCTGAAGAAGAAACGGTCTGTGGCAGGCCAGATCGTTGCGTGTGCATTCGCCAGTTCTGGCCACTTGGCAGTCATTCGGTCAAAAAGTTGGACGAACCAAGTCACGGCCTCCGCGGGCTTCGAGATGTATTCTTTGCCATTGACCTCGCGGTCGGGATAGCAGGTCGGTGTCTGGAAGTAGACGGTTTCGATATCCCCCAGTAGTCCTGAGGCGACAATTAGCTGCTCCTCAAGGATGCCAAATACCTGTGGCAATAGATCGTCGGGGACGTCTAAGTCTTCGTTGTGCCGTTCAAGGAGCACCACTTCGCACTGCCCAAGGTCGCCGAGGCGAATTTCCTCCCAGGGTACGCACGGCGGCCTGGACTGCCCCAAGCCAAACGGCGGCTTGATCTCCAGTCGAGGCGTCGCAGCCTTCCGAAATTCTCGTAGGACACTGGCCGTCCAACCCTCCGCATTGATCCGTTTCTTCAAGTCGAACCAGTCGCTATTCCACTGGCAATTGCGAGGGTCTCGATGGTGTTCGAGGATCAGGTTCCAGATATGACGAGCACGCTCGTGGAGAGCCTTCGAATGCTCTATTTGCCATTCGAACTGTTGCAGCAGTCGCGGATGCAGTCCGTTCTGTCGAATGGCCCACCAGGCCAGCACAGGGCTATCGATGGACCTGCTGATCCAAGTGATAAGGTGGCCAAGCCTTCTCGGGATCGCCTCGAAACCTTCGACCT
>JAKFCE010000071.1:0-7645 GCA_036676905.1 Chitinophagaceae bacterium | reverse complement strand
CGCCCACTGCACCTCCGCGCCAGCGTTGGCTATTGGTGATCGGCTATAGGCAATTCCGCAGATTTTTTGATCCTCGATCCTGAGCCACCGCCCTGACCTCCCGAAGGCGCGTACCCTGGAATCCTCGGCATCCGGCCCGCCATCTTCCCATCGAGCGGCTGGATTATCCGATGCACTCAATTTAGCCAGCGCACCCGGGACCCCACCCAATGAGTGTTCCTTGGCAAGATCCGGTTTGCATTCGTCGCGTTTCTGCATATGGCTCAAGGGGATGATGGAATTGGATTCGTTGATTCGTGTGCTTCAGGCCAGCATCTCGCCCGTGGCGATGATCTCTGGCGTCGGTTTGTTGCTGCTCTCCCTGACCAATCGTTTCGGGCGTGTCACCGATCGTTTGCGTGAGCTCGCTGGTGAGCGTCAGCCGGGCGTCCCAGCGCCTCGCATCGATTGCCAAATCGAGATTTTTTATCGCCGCGCGCGCATCATCCGCAGCGCCGTGAGCGCGTCGGTTGGCTGCATGCTCTTCGCCTCTTGCATGGTCTTGCTCCTGTTCGCCATGGCCGTCATGAAATTCCACGTGCAGTCATTCGTGCTGCTGGCTTTTACCGGCAGCTTGATCTGCCTGATTACCTCGCTGCTGCTATTCCTGGCGGACATGCGCCTCTCGTTGCGCGCCGTCCAGGAAGAGCTCGCTCTGTAGCCCGATCCCACGCTGCTGTCCGAGTTCTCCCGCATCACGGGGTTCAGGTGTGCATTGCGCAAAAATTCGGCATTGCCGTTCCGGCCCGTTTCCGCTCTTGTTTGCGGCCGGAACACCATGAATCTAAACGCACTGTACGCCTTTGCGCTGGCCACAGCCCTCTGTGCCAATGCCCATGAAGCAGGGTTCGATCACCTTCACGGCAGCACCAATCCACCCGTCCCGCTCAAGATCACCCCTGAAAAGGATGGCCCGGTAAAGCTGCGGTCCGCCGCGCCGCAGGGACCCGTGACAGGGCAGGGGTATTGGACCTTCGCGGCCATGAAGGACCTCGTTCCCACCCCCGCCGAAACCAAGTCGTTCCTCAAGGACGCTCATGGGACCATTGTCGTCGATGCCGAACGGGACGTTGTCTATTGGGGCCTGCAGAAGATCGGCTGGGTAGCATTCAGCAACAATCTATCTCAATCCTGGGTCGTTAAAGGCGATCCTATGTTTTCCAGCGGCAATCTCCATGGCGCCGACATTCGGCCTCGCCGCGGCAAGCTCCCGCTCGTCGTTGCGGCAGACAATCTTGAAGGTGAAGTGTACGTCTCCGACACCAGCTTCGCGAGGGCTGAAAAGCTCGACTGGCCGCAAAACGGGCCCTACAAGGCGAAAAGAGAGTACATGCCCACCGATGCCGCTTTCGCTGGATCCGGTGAAATATTTGTTACTGACGGCTACGGTAAACAGTGGTTCGCGCGCGGCACGACCGACCCGCTGAAGTTCGACGGACCCTTCATTGGCGGGAAGGAATTTTCACGCACCCCTCACGGGATTACCTATAACGAAGACGAGAAGTCATTGCTCATCGCCGCCCGTCCGGAGGCTCAGATCAAGGAATACTTCTTCAAAAAAGATAAATGGGCGGAAACCCTCGGCCTCCCGCCGGGAAGCACCGTCTGTGACATCGATCTATGGGAGGATTATGCGCTGGCCCCCTGCCTGGACGGCCCAAATAAGACCCCCGGCCCGATCTATATCGTCAACTTGAAAAAGCGCACCATCGTCAGCACCCTGCGCGTCAAGGAAGACCTCGGCTACTCGGATGCCCTCCATATCCACGACGCCGCCTGGTATGTTCGTGGAAAAGGCCGCAACCGCGAGGTCTACGTCATCTTCACGAACTGGAACCCCGGCGGCATCGGCGCCATCAAGCTCGTCGGATTGCCGAGCATGAAGTAAACGAAAGAGTCGGCTTAAAAAAAGAGCAGGGCGGCCCTAACAAGCCGCCCCTTTTTTTTCATCTGCCATTTGCCATTGGCGATTGGCGATTGGCGATTGGCTATCTCAGTCACAACAACGGCCTCACACTTACCTCCTTGAAGATCACCGCCGAGTTATAATTCTGCAGCCCGATATACCCCGCTTCCGGTCGCCTCGCCCGTTCCCCTTCCAATAAGCGGTTGCGCTGCGCGCCGCTCCCCTCCTCCATGTGGTCAGTCACCATTACCCCGTTCACATGCACCCGCGTTCGCGGTCCAAACATCGTGATGATCATCGTGTTCCAGTCATTCACGTTCGCCGATACCAGCATCTGCGCCCGGTTCACCCCGTCCAGGCACCCTGTGCGATGAAAGGGATCTCCTCCGTTGTTGATCTGCACCTCGTAGCCCATGTTCGCGCCGTCCCAGGCCGCCTTCGGCCGCTCTGGAATCCGAATGAACACCCCGGAGTCGTTGGTATTGGCGGTTAACTTGAAGACAACCCGGAGCTGGCAATTGCTGAGCTTTTCCCGCGCATACCAAAGCATCCCCGGACCCCCTTGTGCCAGCAGGGTTCCATTCTCCAGCTTAAACTGTCCGTGGCCCACCTGCTGCCAGCCCTCCTTCGATTTGCCGTCGAAAATGGCCCGCCACGCTGGTTCCCGTCGAGCTGCCGCTCCAGCCGGTTCGCGGCCTGATTGCAGGAGGAACATCGCCAGTGCGCAGCCAATCACGCCAAGGCGCAAATGGTGAGTGATTCTCATGGCTGCAACGGTAAGGACCAGGACCTGTCCGCCCAAGCTGAAATAAACACCCGCTCAGCAGACCTGCGGATGCCGCCTGACCCCAGCCACTGCCTATCCGGTTTTTTGGATTCGGGATCTGGATCAAACATTTTAGCCAGATAACAACCGACGCACCAGTAGCTTACGAAGGCCTCACCCTGTTTGCCTGCGAATCTTTTTGACCAAAAACCGAAACACGATACTTTGGCCGCCCTTCGCGAAGGGCTGCAGAGCGATGAGTGATGCAGTAAGGCGCAGGATGGTGAAAGTTTTTCGAAGTCCGTATTGACGGATGGAGTGAAACCGATACCCTCTGCGCTCCTTCGAGCGGGGCTCGGAAACGAGAACGGCGAGGCGATTTGGAAGGTCGAAAAAAGTTCGATGTTCGTGTTTGACGAACAAAGAAAAAACGATACCTTCCACGTCCCTTCGGGCTGAGCTCGGTAAAACGAGTGAGGCGGAAGGCGGAAAGGTTCGAAAGATTTCAAAGATCGTATTTGACGATCTGAGAAAAAGCGATAACCTCTCCGTCCCTTCGAAAGAAGGGGATCGACCGGAAACGGTCGATGGTTCATTGAAAATTGAATTGTGCGATGAGTGAAGAGCCCCTTCATGATTCAACTGGTTAGTTTGGTTGGATCCTTGAAGGTTTTAAATAATTGCAACCTGTCTGGTTTCACGATCAGACAAGGATCAAGCTAACGTTTTTTATACGGAGAGTTTGATTCTGGCTCAGAACGAACGCTGGCGGCGTGGATAAGACATGCAAGTCGAGCGAGATACATGGGGTAGCAATATTCTGTGTGTTTAGCGGCGCAAGGGTGCGTAACACGTGGGCAATTTGCCATGAAGTTTGGAATAACTCGCTGAAAGGCGAGCTAATACCGGATGTGAAGATTGGGTGGCATCATCTGATCTTTAAAGTTGGGGACCGTAAGGCCTGACGCTTCATGATAAGCCCGCGGCCTATCAGCTAGTTGGTGAGGTAAAGGCTCACCAAGGCTAAGACGGGTAGCTGGTCTGAGAGGACGACCAGCCACACTGGAACTGAGACACGGTCCAGACACCTACGGGTGGCAGCAGTCGAGAATTTTTCACAATGGGCGAAAGCCTGATGGAGCGACGCCGCGTGGGGGATGAATGGCTTCGGCCCGTAAACCCCTGTCATTTGCGAACAAACCTTACTCATGAATAGTGAGTGAGCTGATTGTAGCGGAAGAGGAAGGGACGGCTAACTCTGTGCCAGCAGCCGCGGTAATACAGAGGTCCCGAGCGTTGTTCGGATTCACTGGGCGTAAAGGGTGCGTAGGTGGTGAGGTAAGTCGGATGTGAAATCTCCAAGCTTAACTTGGAAACTGCATTGGAAACTACCTTGCTTGAGGGTTTGAGGGGGGACTGGAATTCTCGGTGTAGCAGTGAAATGCGTAGATATCGAGAGGAACACCGGTGGCGAAGGCGAGTCCCTGGAAAACACCTGACACTGAGGCACGAAAGCTAGGGGAGCAAACAGGATTAGATACCCTGGTAGTCCTAGCCCTAAACGGTGCTTGCTTGCTGTAAGAGGAATCGACCCCTCTTGTGGCGGAGCTAACGCGTTAAGCAAGCCGCCTGGGAAGTACGGTCGCAAGATTAAAACTCAAAGAAATTGACGGGGGCCTGCACAAGCGGTGGAGTATGTGGCTTAATTCGATGCAACGCGAAGAACCTTACCTGGCCTTGACATGCAAGTGGTAGAACCATGAAAGTGGGACGACCCCGCAAGGGGAGCTTGCACAGGTGCTGCATGGCTGTCGTCAGCTCGTGTCGTGAGATGTTGGGTTAAGTCCCGCAACGAGCGCAACCCCTGTGTCCTGTTGCCACCCCTACGAGAGTAGGGAGCACTCTGGACAGACTGCCTCGCTTCAACGAGGAGGAAGGTGGGGATGACGTCAAGTCAGGATGGCCCTTACGGCCAGGGCTGCACACGTACTACAATGCCCGATACAAAGGGGAGCAAGACCGTCAGGTGGAGCAAATCCCAGAAAATCGGGCCCAGTTCAGATTGTCGTCTGCAACTCGACGGCATGAAGCCGGAATCGCTAGTAATGGCGCATCAGCTACGGCGCCGTGAATACGTTCCCAGGCCTTGTACACACCGCCCGTCACATCATGAAAGCCGGTTGTACCCGAAGTCGCCCCTGAAAAGGTGCCGAAGGTATGGCTGGTGATTGGGATGAAGTCGTAACAAGGTAGCCGTAGGGGAACCTGCGGCTGGATCACCTCCTTTCTAAGGAGAAACCACGGGTCCGAGATAAAAATTGGACTTCCGAGGTCGAGCCAATCCTTCGGGATTGGTCATGGCTTGGATCTCATCGCACAATTCAGTTTTAAGTGAACATTTGTTCTTTCTTAACGGATCGATAAATAAGTTGAACTCGAACTCCTACTGCAGGAGGGCGGGGGAGATGGAAGCAGGGGTTTAACCGCCTCAGGCCTCACCTCCTCACACCTCACTGGGTATTTTTGATTGGGGCTGTAGCTCAGTTGGTAGAGCGGTAGCTTTGCAAGCTATAGGTCAGGAGTTCGAATCTCCTCAGCTCCACCAACAGTTTTTGTAAATGGGCGTGTAGCTCAGTTGGTTAGAGCATGCGCTTGATAAGCGCAGGGTCACTGGTTCGAATCCAGTCACGCCCACCAATTTGAGGAGAGGATAAGCAACTAAAGCTCGCTGCTGTCATTTGGATAGTCATTTGACGGAAGGTGCGACTCGATCTGATAGAGATGATTTTTCCGAAGCGGAAACCAGACTGGGTTGAACAAACCTGGGAGGGGAGTAGGGTTCGGGGGGTTCTTTGACAACTACACATAGGTAAGTAAGTAGAAAACTAGGGCAAATATATACAGTTCGCTGAGTTTCTGCTGATTGAGAGATCAATTAGCGGTTCAACTTTTGTGATCAAGCTACTAAGGGCTTATGGTGAATGCCTTGGTGCCAGAAGGCGATGAAGGACGTAGTAAGTTGCGATAAGCCACGGGGAGCCGCAAGCAGGCTTTGATCCGTGGATTTCCGAATGGGACAACCCACTGGGGCTCAACCCCCAGTATCGACCGGATGAATTCATAGTCCGGCGAAGCTAGACGCGGTGAAGTGAAACATCTCAGTAACCGCAGGAGAAGAAAACGAATGTGATTCCGTCAGTAGTGGCGAGCGAAAGCGGAACAGCCTAAACCGGAGGGACTTGTCCTTCCGGGGTTGAGGGACCCTGATATGGGAGATGGATGGTTAGCTGAAGGATCTGGAAAGATCTGCCAAAGACCGTGACAGCCGGGTAAGCGAAAACTTGAAGTCCTCTAGGGGTATCCCAAGTAATGCGGTGCACGTGAAACTCTGCATGAATCCGTCCAGACCACTGGATAAGGCTAAATACTCTCTGGCAACCGATAGTGAACAAGTACCGCGAGGGAAAGGTGAAAAGCACCCCTGCTAGGGGAATGAAATAGATCCTGCAACCATAAGCTTACAATGTGTCAGAGCGCCGCAAGGCGTGATGGCTTGCCTTTTGCATAATGAGTCTGCGAGTTATTGTCCGTGGCGAGCCTAAGCATCTTTGATGCGGAGGCGAAGGGAAACCGAGTGCGAATAGCGCGTCCAGTCGCTGGCAATAGACCCGAAGCGGAGGTGATCTACTCTTGAGCAGGTTGAAGCTGCAGTAACATGCAGTGAAGGACCGAACTCGTGGATGTTGAAAAATCCTGAGATGACTTGAGAGTAGGAGCGAAAGACTAATCAAACCCCGTGATAGCTGGTTCTCTCCGAAATCGCTTGAGGGCGAGTGTTGACTAAGTACCCGAGGGAGGTAGAGCACTGAATGGCTTAGGGGCCCCACCAGGCTGCCAAAACCAATCAAACTCCGAATTCCTTCGGTCCCAATATTTCAGCAATCAGGCAGCGGGCGATAAGGTTCGTTGCCGAGAGGATAACAGTCCAGACCGACAGCTAAGGTGCCCAAATCGTGTTAAGTGGAAAGGATGTGACGTTGCACAGACAGTGAGGATGTTGGCTTAGAGGCAGCCACCATTTAAACAGTGCGTAATAGCTGACTCATCGAGCGATGTCGCGCCGAAAATGATTGGCGATCAAACACGATACCGAAGCTTCGGATTCATGACCCGTTCGCGGGACATGAGTGGTAGGAGAGCGTAATCAGTGCAGTGAAGCAGAACGGAAACGGACTGTGGAGCGCTGATTAGTGAGAATGCAGACACGAGTAGCGATAAACCAGATGAGAATTCTGGTCGCCGTAAACCCAAGGTTTCCTGGGCCAGGTTCGTCCTCCCAGGGTTAGCCGGGAGCTAACACGAGGCCGTAAGGCGTAGTGGATGCACAGCAGGTTAAATATTCCTGCGCCAGTCAGGGTTAAGGCTGCGAAGGACGGATGGGAAGACATCAACTAGGCAATCGAATGCTGAGCTTAGGGGCAACCCGAAGCGTATTGGTGGGTTCCTGTCCCGAGAAAAGTTCGCAGTTGTTCCCCTGGTTGCCCGTACCGCAAACCGACACAGGTGGGTGAGTGTAAGCGCACTCAGGCGCGCGAGAGAAACCTCTCTAAGGAACTCGGCACATTAGCCCCGTAACTTCGGGAGAAGGGGTGCCTACTTCGGTAGGTCTCAGTAAATTGCGTTTAGCGACTGTTTAACAAAAACACAGCACTCTGCAAAGTCGTGAAGACGACGTATAGGGTGTGACACGTGACCAATGCGGAAAGATCAAGGCAAGTTGTTAGCCGCAAGGCGAAGCTCCGAACCTAAGTCCCCGTGAATGTCGGCCGTAACTATAACGGTCCTAAGGTAGCGAAATTCCTTGTCGGGTAAGTTCCGACCTGCACGAATCGTGTAACGACTGAACGACTGTCTCGGAGAGGATCTCGGCGAAA
>JAKFCE010000070.1:0-3995 GCA_036676905.1 Chitinophagaceae bacterium | reverse complement strand
ATACGTGCTCGACAAACTGACCTAACCCCGCCGTAACAGCTGAATTGACCCTGCTTCTATAGACAATTTTGAATGTTCGCTTCTGGACGATTTTTGCCGGCCGTCACCGTCTGCAATGGGTCGGTAGCTGCCCGTCGCGAACGACCGGAGCCGACCCACAGCTGCCGGTCAGCAGCATCAATATCGTGGCCTGTCCCCGATTGCTCTTCAAATTGCCCTTCTTATCCTGGTTCTGAGGTAAAGGCATTAGCTATCGCCGCATTTACTGAAATCGATCCAACAACCGCAGTACCAGGTAACGCGCGCCTTGCAAGGCGACCTGCAAGTTCGCGGGAGCGCGTCGGCCAGGTGTTTACATGCAGAGTCATGGGTAGGTGCGGAATGGGGGTGGGATCCCAGACGCCTCGTCGATACACCAAGCGCCCATCGACAAACCACCTGATTTCAGATGGGTCCCACTCGATGGCGTAGGTATGAAGTGCGTCTGCCGCGTCGAAGCCGAGGGGAATGAGACTTGGCGTTCCTCTGTACCCATAGTCGAATTTTGCCCCATCTCCGCCGGGGTTGTAGAAGACGTTCACTAGCAGATGGCTTGAGCGATTACCCACGATCTCGATATCTATCTCTTGGCGAGGCGAGTCACGGTGCAGGAAAAAACCTGTCACCAGGCCAGGAACTCTGGTTGCTTGCATCGAAACTTCGAATTTGCCAAAAAGATACTTTTGGCAGCTCGAAATAGCTGCAGCACTAAAGTCCCGAACTCCGAGTGGTTCTTCCTTGACTGTTAGGGTTATGCCTAAGCCTGGTTGCACTTTGATGTTATCGGGTCGAAATAGAGCCAAGTTTCCTGGGAATGTGTCATCTCGAAGTAGCCAGCGCTCGGTGTCAATGCTTTCCAGAGAATCGTTGAAAACAGCCCGCGCTTCATAACCGCCAACCTGAGAGGCAGATATTCGCGAACGAATTCCTTGCCAAGTCGGATGCGGCTCCACTACCCAGGGCGAGGAATCGTGCTTGAGATTCTTCCCAGCGTTAAACATCGTGATTTCTGAATCCTGACCCAAGAGTTCTTGCTGTCTAATGTCTTGGATTTCCGGGTACGGGCAAGCAGGCGGTGCACATGTTAGATGATCGCAAATAACACGCCACTTGCGCTTTTCGGCAGAACTTAGCAACACAATGTCTGCACCCTCGAGGCTGTCGAGCAAGAAGCGTATATGTGCTTCGTTTAGTGTGTATTCATTCGCGGTCACAATGAACTTGGCTTGGGGGTATTTATCCCGCAGCGTACTGATATGTTGAGCAAGACAGCCAATATTGACGAATGCGTTGAATGTGCAGTTTTCGGCACCGGCTAACAAATTTCCGAGCTCATAAGTCGGCAACTTGTCTAGGTCGCTGCAGCAGCGATAGCCAAGCATTGATAGCGCCATAGCCAGGGCGGACATCCCTGATCCTGTTGAGCCAAAGACAAAAACTGGCTGGGCTTTGGGTCGTCCCTGAAAAAGGGAGGCTCCTTCACTGTCGATGACCCCAATTTTGGTCAGGGCCGGGAGAATAGAGTAGGAATTCGAGGAGTTAAGGTCGCGTCGCTGGCTAATAATTGATTTGCGAACAGCCCTGACATCAAGTTTATTAAATTGGTGATTAATCCAGAGATCAACGGGGCCGCGGCAGGGTAATAGCTCAAGAAGCTTGCAGGCCCCTTTTTTTGAGAGAACGTAACCAGAGAAGTACCAAAGTCCGCGCTCGGGTCTAAAAACGTTGCTAGATAGAAACTCTTTTCTGGCTCCGTTCTTCACTTCCTTATAGGACAAGTAGAGAATATCGAACTGTGGTTCTGTCTGATCAGCATCAGACATTTCTATCCACGCCTTGTCTAGAAGCGATCCAAACCCGCGTTCAAAATAAACATCATCCTCCAGAACTAACGCATAATCATGAGGCCCTTCTGCAATGAGTTGGCAAACGCGAATATGTGATTGCGCGACAGCTATTTCAGCGACACTCATTCGAATAGGACGATCAAGTTCGAACTCATCTGGCAGAGCATTGGGCTGGGGCTCTACATACAACTGGTCGGCTAGAGTGTAGAAGGGGTACACATACCCGTCGTCAATACACCACTCTGGCATTTCTCTAGCGTCGATAGCAGAGAAGCGAGTTGTTTTCTCCGTAAGTTTGATACCTGAGTTGTCTAATACGTGGTTCAACTCGCGCGTAACGTCAGACCATCGTACAGTCTCTCTGTCCAAGTTAATGACATAGACTTGTCCGATGTGTGCTTCAGGTTGGGAAGAAAAGGTGAATGTACGAGAGCGCTGTGCTGGCAGGAGAAAACGACTGCGTAGTAGTGCCGTATAAAAAAGGCTTGCTGCCATCCGAAGAGGCTTAGTTAGGTTCATAGTAATTCTTTTCCTTCATCCTTGATGTTGCTTTTTATTTGACAGCCGCCAATTTCTTGAGTCATTCCTGTAGCTCAGATGCCACTCCGTAGATGCAGTGTTCTCCCAGTTATAAAGTATATGAATGCTTGATTTCATTTCGGCACCTGCGGTACCTAACTCAAAAATCGATTTAGACAGGTTTCCAGGGCCAGTCGTCGACTGAATTTCCGGCAGGTCACCAGTTGAACATTCCAGAAGAAGGGTGGACTGGGCGAGGGCTCTATTAATTATAGTGTGGTGGGGGGGCGAAATTAATGGATTGTTATTGAAGTAGAAGATCCAGTCTGGAGAATATGCTCCTTTAATGGTGAAAATTGTGGACTCCAGCATTGACTCTGAAACTAGGTCGTAGCACAGGGGTTGAATTTTCAACCGGCTATCGTTAAACAAATTGTCGATTGTGGTTCCAAGATAAACGTCATCCGCATCTACATAGAAACCGCCTTCGACTGAGATGTAGCAAAGGCGGAAGTAATCTGATTGCATGGCTGGGTGGTAGCACTTTTCGAATGCTCTACTGTGACGTTCGCCGAGCTTTTCGCTAATAAATTGTTTCGCGTCTTCTTGATCGAATAAAAGATATTTGAACCCATGCGACTCTAATGATTTCCAAGACTTCATGCAGTCGCTTACGTCACTGGGAAGCTGATCTCGCCTGTGCCAGAACTGGACGATTGTTCTTGGAATGCCGCAGGCGCATTCGAGAGGAAATGGACCTCCTTGCGTGGGGCTTTGGATCAGTGTCCTTATAAAATCAGAGCGTCGACGATGGTCTTCTGGAGTATCTTCCTTCGGTTTCATGATGACCGTGCCCTTCTTGCTATGGTGCTGAGACTTGAGTGTCCTAACGGGGGAGGCCCGTTCTAACGAGCGGTTTGAAAAAGCTGAAACCCCAGATCTTGCCAGCGACTCTACGACGCATTCACGGGTTATGAAACCGCTCGATATAGTCGAATAAAAATAGGACTGACCGCTTCTGGCCGCTCCCTGCCGGTGGCAACCGGAGGAAGCCGACCCGAAGCCGACGGTCGCGACAGGCAACAACCGGCCAACTGCGGACGGTCGCAGGGTGCCTGCTTTGACCCCAAAGCAGCCTTTACAGAAGCTAAACTCAGTAAGAATAGGAGTGAAGACTCTAGACAAGCTTTTGACTTTTATCGCAGAAAAAATTGTTTCTATGCTCAGTCTGCGCGCTGAGCATAGAAGTTCTTAAGAGCCATGATGCAAAAAATCTTACCCTAAGATATCAATCTTACCACTCCTAGTCCTTAAATCCCTTACATCACGATGGCTCTCTCTATTGAAAGTCGAACCGATTCAAATGTTTTGGGGTCGCTGTGCGATATCAATCTACTGTAAATATCTTGAAAATCATCTTTACACATTTCGCTGCCAAACACTTTATCGGCCTGCAGTATTAAAATTCTAAGGATCCTCTGAAGTAGCCATGCATTTCTGGCTGACTTCAGCTGCTGCTGATTTTAAAAGCGGCAAATCGACCAAAAACGCTCAGATCACCCGCTCATTTCTGTGTTTTTAGCCGCCGCG
>JAKFCE010000069.1:0-6758 GCA_036676905.1 Chitinophagaceae bacterium | reverse complement strand
ACAAGAGCTTTTCAATACTTGGTACACCAAACACATGCAGGAAATTAGAGGCAGCGAGATCCACCCTGCATTGCAATCGCACTTTATGAAGATGCCGCAAACCATAGCCGGCCTGGCTCTACTATTTGAGCTGATCGACGGGGGTAGGGATGCCGTAGGGATAGAGGCAACAGCCCGCGCCCGGGACTGGGCGGATTACCTCAAGTCACACGCTCGGCGACTCTATGGGGCTGCAATCAATGCGCCACTGATGGGTGCAAAGTTGATCCTTGATCGCAAGGCCAAGCTGCCCGAACCGTTCACCCCTCGGGAGATACGACTAAAGGGCTGGGCCGGACTGGATTCGCTTGAAGCGGTGAATGATTCACTTGTCACACTAGCCGAACACAACATTGTCATTGGCTATGAAGTGGCCAGCGATAGAGGCGGCAGGCCGTCCAAGCGTTACGTCTGGCGGAGGGCTGAGTGATAGGCCGCTAGATGCAGAAAGTCCAAAAAAGCGGGGGGAGGCACCTCCAAAACCAACGAAACCCAGTTCTGTAGGTTATGTAGGCAGCCCCTCCCCCTCTTTTCAAAAAACACAGGCTGCTAACGAACCGTTATCACCGCAGCAAGTCGGCTGGCTTTCCGCAGTTGCCTCGCTGCTGGAGGTAGGGACTGGCCACCTGGTAAGCGATGGATTCATTGACCGCTTCGACCTTGAAGAACAGCTCGACTCTGACCCGGAGAAAGTTGCCAGCCTGATCCAGTCAGAGCCTGGCTGGTATCACAAGCGGAGTGGTAGCAATTGAATGGGCTCTCGCATCGCCAAGGGGAGGGGGTAGGTAAAAGTCTAAACCCTTCGGCTCTGGGACCGGCCATAGAACTCACCCCTCATAAATCTGTAGAATTTTAGGGGGGATTACCGAATGACTACTTGATCAGGGGCTGCTTAGTATGCTGACCTGTTCTGGATGCTGACCAGAAAATAAGAACCGAAGGGAGCGGATTTATGATCACGGTAGAACAATTCAAATCGGCGCTTGCCGAGCATCGTAAGAATGAGTCGACACTGATCAATAACGGCTTCCAAATGCTGAAGGCCCACTACCGGTCTCCAGGCCGCCTGATCAGCGCAACGCGACTCTCCCTGGCGGCAGACATGGGCTATTCCGGCGTTGAAGCAGGCAACAGCCAATATGGCAAATTCGCCCATGACATAGCCGACCTCATCGGACACAAACCCGAGGAGTCGTATCCTGACGGTAATCCTGTCTGGACTTACACCATGTGCGATGCACATGGGCTCAAGGACAGATACGGGCACTTTCAGTGGATTCTGCGGCCCGAGGTGGCTAAAGCCATGGAAGAGCTGGGCCTAGTAGAGCCTATCGTCAGTCATGACGCCCTGGACGACCTAAAGGCCATGGATGAAGTCGCCGAGGCTCTCGGTGAGAAGGAGCGCATGACCTACCAAAAGGCCCGCATTGGACAGGGCCTGTTCCGCGATAGCCTCATCAAGTACTGGGGAAGCTGCTCGGTCACCGGTTGCGCGATGGAGGAGGTGTTGATTGCATCGCACATCAAGCCTTGGCGGGAATGCTCCGTAGAAGAAGCCATCACCATGCCCAACGGCCTACTCCTGATCCCAAACCTCGATACCGCCTTCGATAAGGGCTTCATCACTTTCGAGGATGATGGAAAAATCAGGCTGTCACCTCAGCTAAAGTTAGACACTGCCGAGCTGTTAGGCATCACTGCCGACATGCAAGTACGTAGCGGAAAGCTCTCCGAATACCATTTGTCGTTCCTGCTGTACCACCGCGAGGAAGTTTTCAGGAAGACGCCGTAGCAGACGACTCCGACTCAAGCGCTTGCTGCCATCCAGTAGACTGCTTCCAACCCACAGTTGCCGGGCGCGGTAGGCAACAACCGGCCAGAAGCAGATGTTCGACCCTGAGGTAGCTTCTCGGCACAAATGGACGTTCAGGCTTGGCCGTTTTAGATCTAGCAGGCTTCGAAGTGAATCTCCAAAACTCGAGGACAAATCATTTTGAGTTTTATGGCGCAATGCCATAGCATCACTGCGCCTCCTGTGCTGGAGGTATCCGTCCCCATAATCGCCAAGCTTCAATCAGGGAATGAATATGAATTTAAACATTGGACAAATAACACTTATCGATTTGATAGGGATGCTGGATCGAAAAGAAGTTATCATTAATAGGAACTATCAGCGGGGATCGGATATTTGGCCAGCTACTGCACGCAGTTACTTCATTGACACCATATTGCAAGATTTTCCCTTCCCGAAAATATATCTATATCAAGCATTCAGCAAAGAAACCAACAAGCCGTATAAGGAACTTGTAGACGGTCAGCAACGCATCACGACCATCCAAGATTTTTATCACAACAAATTCCCACTGAGCAATACGTCAAAAAAATTCAAAGGGTTGAGATTTCGCGATCTTGACGAAGCAACTCAAAAAATTTTTATAAGCTACCAAATTGAACACTCAACAATACTTTCAGCTACCCGTACCGAGCTGTTAGAAATGTTTCGCAGAATGAATGCCTACACCGCCCCGCTGAAGGAAGCGGAAAAACGCCATTCAACCTATCAGGGTGCATTCAAGTGGTTCATTGCAAGCATTACCGAGGGATTCTACTCTCCCTTATTAGAGGCGTATGACGTACTAACAGAGAAGCAGATCGCCCGTATGGGCGATGCGGAGTTTGTATCTGATCTCATTGTAGTATTAGAGTACGGTGTCCAAACAAAACGAAATGCAACTATCGAAAAGCTTTATAGGGAATATGATGAAAGTTTCCCTAAAGAAGATACATATGAAAGTATTCTAATCGATTTTTTCAACTTGCTAGTTGAACCTCTAGCCGGCATCAGGGGAAGTTTCATAACTAAGTCGTATGTGATTCACTCGCTGTTTTGCGCCTACGTTGCAGTGAAACATGGCTTCCCTGGGAGTGATGAAATCGTCGAAAGTCCAAACCCTAATTATAACATCGACTATGATGTTGCTCTGCCGCGACTTCTCGAATTGGCGGAGGCGCACGAAAATCAAGAAGATGAGGGTCCATATCGTCATTACGTTGAGGCATGTACCTCAAGTACCACGCAGCAAGCCCAGCGAAAAATTCGAACACTTGCTCTGGCAAAAGCTTTGCTGGGGTAAATCATGAGTCTTCATCGACTAAATAGCTGGCTCTCGAACCGGATAACAAAATACGGTATCCGAGCTTCATTTCTTCAAAGTCAGTTGGGCCAGATACCATCTTGGCAGCATCGATATCTCACAGAGAGCCTTATATCCGACATCTGGCTGAGCTGGTGTTGGTTCTCTCGCATCCTAATTCATAAATCCATAAGAGGAACCAAGGCACGAAACAGCGCAGTTATCACTGGTCGTAATGGTGATAATAGTTGGCAAAAAATTGGTCATCAATGCAACAAAGCATCTCTTTCTCAGAACCATAACTCACCATTGCCGATCGGGTTTCTGATGAGGCGCGAACCCACTTGGGGCGATATAAGCGCTCTGATCAAAATGGTAAATACTTTAGCGCCAGCGAATCAAGCGCAGTTACTCACGGCTTTGGGATTACCTTTCAGTGGCCCCAAACATATTCAAATAGTTAGAAACTGTGCTGCGCATAAAACAATCGAGAATCTTGCTTCATTGCGTAGCGAGTTCGCTCTGACTTACGCAATATCTGGAACTGCCACACCAAATGAAGTAGTTTGGGCAAATAAACTCGGCACTACAGATCTTGCGATTGATATGTGGCTTCATGAAATGAGAATTATCGGAGAAGTGGCAACCGAGAGAGCATAGGCATTGAACCACTTCAGCCTCTTAGATGTTGAGTGGAAATACGCCGCTGGGCTGAGCATCTACTATTAACTATTTTAGGTTGATTAGTGAACGTCACCAGTGGCGAAATAGATCCAAAGCAGACCGTAAAGCTTTCTGAGGCGGTTTTCCGGCTGTCCACCGCTTGTCGATAACCCCCTCCCTGGGCCGAACGTCTGCTATCTGACAGAATCAGTCATTCGTGAAAGGCCACTCTCCCGCACCCTCAGTCGTTGAGCCAACGGTCACCTCGTCAACTGATCATCATTGGCAAGCCCTGATCTCAGGCCCTTGTCGCCACACTCGGATTGGATACGTCCGGAACGTTGCCGCAGAAAAGCTTGACCAGAGCAGATAGCATACATAGTATTCCTTAGGTTCGCATACAAGGTATGCTAGCATTCTAAGCATCCACATAATGAGAATCAATATGCTATCAGTACGACTAAACGAAAGTATCCGTGACCAGTTGGATTTGCTTGCGTTGCGCACGGGAGAGGCACGCAACTCCATCATCACGAAAGCGTTGAGCGAGTACCTTGGCAGCCTTACGCTGGGCGATGTGCCGCTAGAGGAAAGCGTCCAGGAGCACTCATCCGAGCTGTTTCAACACTACTTCTCCAAACCAGGGGAGATGGTTGACAAGTTCAAGGAACTCAAGCGATGGATCGAGGACGGAGTAATCTGGACAAAGAACGGCGCGCATCCTGAAACGATGACGGGCAAGGTGACCCCAGGTATCTACGGGCGGAACGTGGTAACCGGCTACTACCTCGATGCTGATCATGGGCTTTTTGTGATCAGCAAACATGTGACCTGGCCGCCGGCATCCGGACTGGACAGTTACCACTCCTACGTCACGCCGTATGATGAGTGGGTGGAGTACATGCGAGAGGTCAAGCGTAAGGTCTGAGGATGGACCGTTCAGTGTGCTTCGAGCCGGTGACCAAAAGTCATGGCGCACTCGCGATGCCGACCTGATGCTCTGAATCAATTTTTGCTGAATCGAGACCAGTCCCGAGCTACGGGCGTCAGCAATGGGTCGAAAGCAGTTCAGTCGCGGTTGACCGCTTTCGACCCAAACCAGCCGGTCGTGACAGGCAACAACCGGCCAGAGGCGTTCGTTTGCGATCAGTCACTGTTGCTTGATAGGTGCCATCGTTTACCGACCGTTTTCGACCCGACGTAGAGCTTCGCCAGTACCCGTAGACTGCACCGCCAGGAAAGCCTATTTCGAGGCTGCTTGGTGATGGGATCATAAAGCGAATTCTTCTTTCACCGAATTTAGATAGTGGACAATGTAGGCTTGGCAGGACTAACGATGCGCTCATTAATTTTTATTTAGAATATGGTAGGCTGTTAAGCAAATTTATTTGGCTTTAATTTATAGAGAGCAATTATGTCAGAGCCGAAGCTGCACCATTACGTTCCTCGTTTTTACTTGAAGAATTTCCTAAATAATAAATCACGCTTGTGGGTTTTTGACAAGACAACCGGCAAGACATTTCCGACAACCGAAAACAGCGTCGCAGCTGAGAACCAATTCTACAGACTTCCCAAACCTGTTCCTGATGGAGTTGATCCGCTGGTCATTGAGAAAAATTTGGCGGCAATGGAGTCAAGTGCGGCGACAATCATAAACAAATTAATTGCGGATATTGAAGTCGCAGAGCTTGGCGGTAGGTTAGAAATCTCTAAACAAGATCGTATTATTTTATCTGAATTTATATCTGCGCAATATTATCGAACGCTAGAATTTTATGATCTTCTACCTTTTTTATTGTCTGAGTCTGAGTCTGAGTCTAAGTCTGATCTTGATGTGCAAGCCCTTTCGGAAGAAAAAAGAAAGTTACTGCATTTTTATTTTTTAGCTAATTCTGGTTGCATTGAAAACTTTACAAATGATCTGTTCGGCTCTATCTGGATTTTTGCAAGGAACTCTAGTAGCGTCCAGTTGATGACTTCTGACCATCCTGTAAGTATAAAAAATTTTGATAATACGATGTGGCTTAAAGGTATTGCAGGGCTGAACGATGGTGAGTATGTAGTGTACCCACTCAGCCCTAAAATTGTTATGTATTGTAAAGATGGGCAAAGGTGGAGCGGTTTGAAGGAGTTTGATCAAACTGTATCTTTGATCGAATTGGATGAAGATATGGTTCATCACGAGAATGCTGGCCAATGCTTTATGTCCACTAGATTTTTGATATCGCAGAGTGACAATTTTGATGAGGTCAAAAACTTCATACCTTCGATTGGTACGGAGTTATACTCCAGAGGAACAACTCCAAAACAAGGCAAGTCGTTGCAAAGAACGCTTAAATACAATGCGAACCGAAAGCCAGGTGCTAAATGAAACAAGCACACTTTTCCAAATTTATAACTGGTAGGATCGGTGTTTCGGTGAACAATATAATGGCCCATACGGTGGGCACTTGATTACGATATAAATGTGTGTTCGACAAAAATGCATGAAGGGGGCGAAAGTCGACTAGACCACGGCGACGCTGATTCTAACGCGAGTTTTAACCAACGACTCCCGCCATACGGCTTGACTTCGCCTACCTTATGATTGGTAAATTGAGGCGTTCGATAGTCAGCGGAGCCAGCGAAAAGTAATTGTCTTGGCTGCACCCACACTTGGCCGTCTTCTGCCAGTGCCGAAGGGCTACAATGGGTCGGTTGAGGCCCCTGACAGGCAGCTATCGGCCAGAAGCAATGGGATGGACTCCCCCTCACCTCGGCATCTTGAGTGCCAGACTGAAGGTGCGAACCGCAGTCATCGATGAGAAGGAGTCCACACATGAAGCTTATGCGCATTGGGGTCGACCTGGCCAAGAACGTGTTTCAGATCCATGGCGTCGATTGTCACGAGAAGCCAGTCTGGCGGCAGCGCTTGCCACGCGA
>JAKFCE010000068.1:0-3422 GCA_036676905.1 Chitinophagaceae bacterium | reverse complement strand
CGAATAATGAAGTGATCCAGGTTCTCAATATTGGCACTGAACACCCCGAACGTCTGTTCGGGGTTTTTCTTGCTCGGCACCTGCTTCAACTCCGGCGTCACGCCATAAAAGAAGCAATACAACTCCGCTTCACTGTCGACGGCGTGCTTGATCTCTTCCAGAAACGCTTTGCGCTTGCGGTAGTTGTCGATCAGCTTCTTGCTCAGGTAAACGTTCACCGAATAAGGCTTCTTCTTCGCCTCGTCCGGTTGCTTGAACCAGACCTTCTGTTCGAAATCGATGCGAAAGCTCTGCGTGTAATCCTTGATCTCCTTGATCTTGCCCCAGTAAATCAGCCCCTTATTGTCCTGCAGGTATTCGATCTTCTTGAAGAACGACCCATAAGGCGCCGAGTGCTCGCCAATCTTCAGCGGCATGCGCTTGAGCAGCTCCTTATCCTCGAAGTTCGACACAAAACACTCCACCGGATGGGCGAAGACACTGGTCTTGTCCGGCGCCGATTCCCGGCTCGGATGCTCGAGGTTACTGGCCGCTGAAGTGGGTGTTGGGTCATCCCGCATGACATCCGCCGCCACCGCCGGGCTCACAGGCTTACGCACATACTCACGCCGAATCAGCAACAACTCCGACGGGAAATGCTCCTCCCGACTGTCATCCGATTCCGCCCCGTCCACCTCCAGGCCCGACGCCGGCGTTCTCAGGCTGACATAAGGACAACCCTCGACATGCCGCGTGCTGGGAATGTTCTTGAAGTGCGGCGTGCGCACGTAATTCACGTTCTTGGCGTTGAATGTTCCCAGCACGTTGGTCGTATCAAACGCCGAACGGCAGGCATCGTTGGGGCACTGGAAATGCTCCTTGGCGGAATCGAACTCCATCGTCTCGTCGAAATTCAAATCGCGCACGTCATAGATCGACAGCTTGTCGTCGAGGCTGAGGCAGTAGGCGAGGTCGAATTTCATGGTGGGCTCGGGTCCGCGAGAGGGAAGGGTATTAATAGCGGGAGGGGCGTGATAGCGCACCTCTTAATTCGTCAATATCTTCAATCTTTGGGCGTGCGCGTGGCTCGTTTGGCCTCGCTCACCATGAGGTGCAGTTACGATTTTGCTATCTACGGCATCTGTAAAAAAGGAGATGTTTCTGCGGGTTTTGATTGAGCTGCTAGAGCGAAACTCTTCCTTTGCTGATCGAAATGTGGGGTTTTTCGCGAAGCCTGTAGGAATTTTCTTGTTGTTTGGTAGGCTTCATCTTCTGTTACGAGGATGAATGGATGCCAGTTGTCATTGCCGAAAATGATGTATCGATGTGGTCCGATAAAACCGGGGCCCGGTATCACTTCCCGAAGCAGTACAGACCGGTGCTCTCCGAAGGAATGGAGGTGCTTTACTACAAAGGGAAAATGAAAAATAAGGCTTTTTCGGATCGGCGCCTGAGTGCGAGCCCACACTATTTTGGTGTTGCTCGAGTAGGGAAGATATATGCGGACAAGGACAGCACAAAGGGTGATCTGTTTGCTGATATTGAGAATTTCAAGCCTTTTGAGTCTGCAGTCCCGAACAAAATTGATGGTGAATACCTTGAGCCAATTCCTCAAAGGCTAAAAAACAATTATTGGCGCAGAAGTGTTCGGGAAATTGATCAAGCCGTATTTGACAGAATTTGCTCTCACGCGGTGCTGAAGGCGCAACTGGATGACGGTTCTAGCCCAATCGATGGCGCGCAGGAGTTTGAGACTAGAGTTACCGGCACTGAAGGGAAAAAAGTCGCCTATTACGGCGTCAGATATGAGCGCAACCCAAAGCTTAGGCTGCAAGCAATCGAAATTCATGGACTTCGATGTAACGCCTGTGAATTTGATTTTGAGAAGGCTTACGGCGAGCACGCAAAAGGCTTTATCCACGTACACCACGTGAAGCCCATTTCTGAATATGAAGAAGACCAGGTGGTCGATCCAGCGACCGACATGATTACACTCTGCGCAAATTGCCACGCGGTTGTTCATAAGAAGCCCAACCAGCTGCTGAGCGTTGAACAGCTGAAAGGCATTCTCAGTGGGCGTTGGGTTTTCGACGACTGAACACTTCGGCTCCTGATCACCCCAACTTGGGATATCGATACAATTGCCCGAGGGTTGAAAACCTTCGGGCAATACTTGGTCATCAAAGCTGTCTGCGAATTGCTAAGAATAGCTACGGATTTCGCAGGCATTCCTAAGAACACGGCGCCTAGCCCGTCGAATGCTTCTACGACTGAAACACCTGAACGACCCTCCGCCACCATGGTTTCGGCACATTCACCCGACTTTGAGTCTGATCATTTAACAGGTAAGGCATATCCCGTAACCGAATCCAATCTTCATTATGCCAATGCAGCAGACTCAACGACATTTCCGGCCAATCCAACAAGCTCAACATCGGCCGATCTGAATTTTCAGATTGCTCCGCATCCCGCAAGGCCGGCACCACCTGATGGGTCAACCATTCTCGCAGCAACCGATTCCCTGGAACGTAGTGATACACCAACAGCGCATACACACCAGATTCGCTGAGCATTAGCTGTTTTTCTGGTTGCCGGAAATACTCAATCCACAAAATGCGACGCTGATCTTTATCCAGCTTGCTGACCATACGATCACTCAGATGGACACCCATCAGGCGACCGATATCGCGTGCGCAGAACCATGGTTGATTTTCAAGAAGAAGGGCATGGAGGTGAAGGTTGTGGCGGGTGAAGATCGTCGGCCTAAAGGGATCACGCATGACCGATCGGTGCGGAGTTTCTGCAGGCATATCCATTACCTCTACGTATGAGTGGAAGAGGGCCGGAACCCGACGTAGAGGATCTAAGAAATCCCAACAAGCTATTTCTCCCACTCACAGGATTTCGCATATATCGCTGATATCAGCGCGCGTACTGTGGAAAGGAAGTTAGCTTCTACGTTGGGCGTTTCTTAGGCACCTGCTATAGAGCTTAGAGATGCTCAGAAACGACATCAATGCGGACGGTGCTGGAATTGTTGTAGGAGTTTTAGTAGCGAAGGTCGAAATTAGTGAGAATTTTCTTACCCAATAAAAAGGCCCCGATCAGATCGGGGCCTCCTGCAATTCGATTTTTCGATTTACATCGTCAAATCACGGCTAGCTCAGGAATCAGTCCCAGCTCAACGCCCCACCAGTCTGATACTCAATAACCCGAGTCTCAAAGAAATTCTTCTCTTTCTTCAAGTCCATAATCTCGCTCATCCAAGGGAACGGGTTAGTCGTCCCTGGGTACTCTTCCTTCAAACCAATCTGGCTCAAACGACGGTTAGCGATGAACTTCAGGTAGTCCTCCATCATCGCCGCGTTCATGCCGAGTACGCCGCGTGGCATGGTGTCCCGAGCGTATTCGATCTCCAGCTGAGTGCCCTGCAGAATCATCTG
>JAKFCE010000067.1:0-2691 GCA_036676905.1 Chitinophagaceae bacterium | reverse complement strand
TCGGTAGACAGGCCAACCAGCCCAATCACCAGCCTTGAAATCTGAAGAAGGTAGGTGTGTTGCGGTAATCGAACGCCCGCTTTTGGCCGTTTTCAGCCCTTAGCGACAGACAGAAATCGGCCAATAGCGGCCTTTCATAGGCGGCTGCTTTCGTCCCCTGTAAACGGCATCTCCAGGGTTCTCGCGATTCGGGCCAATATCTTTGTGCATTCTTCAGAAACAATAAGCGGTGGCTCATTAATCATGTAAAGCAGGTGTTCGAACGCTATTCCAGCCTCGTTGTGATCGACATAATCGAGAACGATTTCACCACCATTCTCTAAACCTGCCTGAGCTAACGCATGGTCATCCGGTACTGGGCCGGTTTGTTCGTATGCAATGGACATCAGCGCGGTGATTTCCTTGAGCGCCTCTATGAAGTCGGTTCTCAAGTCGTAGTTATGGCCGCTCACTAAAAACGCTCCTTCGATTAAGATAACTTGCGGTCAGCATGCCTCTGGTCGATTGCGGCCCATCGAGATCGACTGCCAACGACCAAAAGCGGACTGAATGAGTTTTTCGATTCACTCTGAAGGTAGAGCGGGCTGGCGCTCACTCATAAAACTTGCCAGCCAACAATATGGTCGCGCAACGCAGCCATACGTTTGATACCGGAGCATTCGATAGAGAGCTCCTGCTATTGGCGCTCGCCCAAGCAGCCGCTGCATCAAGAAACGTATCTACAGACCCATTTTCCCACCCCAAGGCAACGGGTCCATAGGGGGATGATGGCGTCGTCTTCTCCAACACACGCTCATTGGAAAAATCAGAACCAAGCGCCTCGATAAACCCGATGAACGATTGCTCATCGTTTACGCTTTCCAACAACTCATAAAGATCTACAGACATAGGCATCCTTGCATCGGCGGATTAGCGAAAGAGTGCTGGCCGGCATGCTGCTATGCAGTTAGATAGACAGTCAACCTCTACCATTGCCAGCGTCCGCTTCGGGTCCAGGCTGTGTGAAAACATTTTAGAGCAAGTTTGAAAATCAGAATCGGAGCGAAAATCGCGTTCCTCAGTAAATTTCAGGTCTGGGAACTAACCAAACGCCGACAGATTTTACGTAGCAACGCAGACTACAAAACGGTGCATGCGTTTTCACACAGCTTCGGTCGGTTGAAGCCCTTCGCGAGCGGCAGAAGTCGGCCAGATGCTGCCGGTCGACACCGAAGCTGTTCGCGGTTTAAATGGCCGTCTCTTCGTTCTCAGGTGTGCTCCAAAATGACTGACGTCTTCCAGGGCAGCTGCCTTTGCGGCGCCGTCAAATACGAAATCCGGTCACGACCAAAAGCGCTTTCTCACTGCCATTGCAGCCAATGCCGCAAAAGCCATGGAGCCGCATTCGCCAGCTATGGCAGTGTATTGCGTGGCGATCTGCACCTCATCCAAGGCGCCGATGGCATCAAGTCGTACAGATCCTCTGAATCAGTATTGCGCCAGTTCTGCGCCCAGTGCGGCTCTTCGCTATTCTGGTCAAGAAACCAAGGTGAATACTCCAATTGGATCTCGATAGCGCTGGGCACCCTGGACACTACATTCACCTCGGATAAGCAGAAACACATCGAGGTGGCGTCCAAGGCTCCATGGTATGAAATTCAGGATCATTGGTCGCAATTCCAGTGAGCTCTGAAAGCCGAAAGCAGGCATCCGACTTCAATATGCTGGATTGGCACAACAAGGAATGCTCGCTCATGAAATTTGGCTACATGATCATCTACGTCCCGGACGTTGCTGCCTCACTTCAGTTCTTTTCATCAGCCTTCGGGCTCAACATTCGATTCCTCCATGAATCCGCCACCTATGGCGAAATCGAAACAGGAGAAACTGCACTGGCATTCGCCGCCAATGAACTGGCCGCAATGAACTTCAGTACCGGCCATGTTTCGGCACACTCGTCCCCCAAACCGCTAGGCATCGAAGTCGGACTAGTGACTGAGGACGTTCCAGCGGCTCATGCCAGAGCGCTGCAAGCGGGCGCTACTGAAATGTCCGCCCCAAGCACCAAGCCCTGGGGGCAAACCATTTCCTACGTCCGATGCCCTGACGGGACGCTGGTGGAACTCTGCACACCGGTGATGCATAAATCAGGTGTTACCCATGACTGAGGCAGAGATTCTGTCTTGGCTTTTTTCCAATGATTGGCCTAAGGCTGAGGAACTGGCCAGCTACGCAATAAGTCATCACGGATATGTGGGGGATGATGGCTACTACGGAATGAGATTTCGTTCCGATCTCGATGAGTTTGAGCGGACGGTTGAAGGTGCGTTCATCCCTGAAGGATTTGTCGAAATAATGTACTGGGACGGTGACCACAAAGAAATTCGCATTCCCGAAAGCAACTACATCTTCGGCTTAAAAAAGCACCTTTTGAAACTGGGCTATTGGGGTCTGGCTACCGATCTTGACAGTGCATACCCAGCTGCTCAAACAACAACGTCAGTTCTCCCATGAGCCAGGTTAAGTCAGTTGCCTGCGGGTCGATTTCGGTCAGTCGCGACAGACAGAAATCGGCCAAAAGCGGACGCTTGCAAAGGGCAGCTTCGAACTCAAGCTGATGATCGCGAGTACTGGGCTGACGACAAAGATAAGTGTCCTCTACGCTTGGAAGAACCGGCCGGGACGGCATGGGCTAAGGGCAGAAGATGCCTT
>JAKFCE010000066.1:0-2517 GCA_036676905.1 Chitinophagaceae bacterium | reverse complement strand
GCTGGCCAAACTTACATCTCAAGGGCCGCCAGTCACAGGATAGGTGCGCCTGCACCAAGCAAAAACCTCAAATTAACCCAATAACAAAGCAGCAAAGGTCAACGAAGAACCGAAAAACCACTCTATGTGGTGAGTAGGTTTTCCGCCGATGGTCGTGCCTGAGTTCAGGCGATCTAGAAAATCCGACTTTTTCAACAGAATCGGCCAGAAGCAGACGGTTAGCCGGGAGAAATTCTTTACTATTTGGATTAGGTCGTTGGTGCCTCCAACGATACACCAGTCATTGCCCGGACCTGGGTTACACCTTGAAGTCGGCAGGATAAATTCCGACCTCAAGTGGGAATGTAATATCACCTGAATCTTGCGTACGTTGTTCCTTTGAGTGCATCGCCAAACAAAGATAGATGAGTGCGGAGCGACTCAGTTGAAGCAGATGTTCAGTCTTGGCCTGAAATTCGTCACGCTCGACCTTGTGAGCAAGTTGATCATTCCAGATATCTGAATGATTGGTCATTAGACCCAATGAATCGACAACCTTTACATGCTTGTGCTCAAGGTGATTGCGCAAAGAGTCCAAGTCTTTCGCATTCGGATGTGCCACCTCACGAAGCAGATCGGAATAGATATCCTTCGAGAGCCAGAAAAGCCCTCGAAGAGGAAGATTCTCCGAAGTCTCGAACGCTTGCCGAACCTGCCGCACCTTGCCTTTCGAGGACTCATACCAGAGAGATCGAAAGTAGATACTTGTTTCGGGTATCCCTAGTTGCCAGTAGGCGTTGATGAAATATGCAACTTTGTCGAGAAGCGAGTATGCGCAACGGAAGGCCGTTTTTACCTGCTCCAGTGCCATAGAGTAATGAGCGTAGTCAGAGTTGAACGCCAGTATTGTGCTACGGTCAGCAAGATGCATTCGCTGGGCTTTCGTTCCCTCGTATAAGCACCACCGGGCATACGAATATTCCTGCTTGAGTTGGTTAAAGAAAGCTAGGAAGGTGATTCCTGTCTTATTCGCACGATGAGCGGGCAGAGAGAGCACGTCTTGCGCTGCCACCGATTCTGCTCCGAGATCGTTAAGAGGATTGAGGAAGAGGTGGCGCTCTAGACACCATTGCCGATACTGCTGTTCCCCTTTGCTCCTTCCTATCGAGTAAGTCGGTAAAACGTCATTAGCCGTGCCGTCATAGGCAGTAAGCAGGTGCTCAACATCTGCCAGACACCCTCCGAAATGTGAAAGCGCCTCCTGATACGTCGCTCCGTCTCTGCCAACACCCCCAGACACGGCTTTGGATAGCTCTAGCTGCCCGAAACGAAGAAACCAGTAGGTATGGCCTTCGTCGTAAAGCGCCATCCCGTACCGGACCAGCCCCTTGCCCAAATTGCCACGCGCCATACCGAGAATCGACTGTTCATTTAACGCTTGGCGCCATTCGGCCAGCGCGTCCACAAATCGACCTGCCGAGCTTAACGCGTTGCCAAGGTTACAGTGAAGCTGTGCCCTACGAGGTCTAGGTAGTTGGGCGTAGCCTTCATGTTGGATTGCGGCGCGAAGCCAGTAGACTTGCTCTAGGAGTTCTGGTTGCTCCCAAGACCAGGCGTTTTCTGGTGTACTCCTGATGCGATGGAGAGCCGCCCATGCATTGGAGCGGTTATAGCGGATGAGACAAGCATCCTTTGGTAGGCATTTGGCTTCGATCCCGTCCGCAAGCTCGATTGCTTTGACCAACGCCGCTTCGTTTTCTTCGTCATCAGCTGCATCAACCAAGCTCGCAAGCGCATCAAACGCGGCCTCGGAGTTACCTCCGGTCGTAAGCAGTTCGGCTGCTCGACTTAGCTCTTCAATTCTCGGCTGCTCCACATTGCGCCCTATCTCAGCCATTAAATTCTCCAGTAGCCGATCATGAGTCGCCCATAGCTTATACGTTTTTGAGGATATGCTTTGACGAGCTACCACCTCGATACGTTGTCCGCCTTAGGTCGGTTGCTGCCAGTCACGAATGGCAGAAAGCGACCGACGCTGCCGTCGTGTCGGGTAGCAACCGGCCAGAAGTGAACATTGGCAAAATGCATTCCAAGCTATGCTAGCGCATTTGACGTAATAGCCTAAGATTCTATGTGGGCTAGGAGTTTTTCTGATTCGCATAAATTCAGATGAAGACTCTCAGTACCAAATTGAGGTGCTCAGAAGTTATCTATGGGTGCGAACAAATTCGCCTCCATCATATTAAGTCATGAGTGTAAGCTTAAGGTGCTACCATGGCAATCTGTGACTATTGTGGCTCACCAATAGAATTTAGATATATCAATGGCCGACCTGTTCCTATTCATCTTTCTGGAGGCTGCACCTCTGGAGTGGGAACTCCAATAAAAGATTTTTCAGGATGCAGAGACAGCAAGGGAAGGTCTGAAGTAGCCATGTATTTCTGGCTGACTTCAGCCCCCGCCGATTTTGAAAGCGGCAAATCGATCAAAAGCGATCAGATCACCCGCTTATTTCTGTGTTTTTAGCCGCCGCGAGCA
>JAKFCE010000065.1:0-31982 GCA_036676905.1 Chitinophagaceae bacterium | reverse complement strand
CTTGGCAGCAGAACGCGCGGTTTTGTTCTCGCCAAATTCAATGACCTTATACAAACTTCCATCTAACTTAATGATCAATCCGCGACTGATATCTGAAGTACTTGCCATAGGAGAATTTAAAAAAGTTTAATGTCGGCAAAAGTAAGGTAAAATAGGCCTTGACCCGCCAGCCAGCCCTCCCCTGCCTCCGAATGTTGTAACTTGACCGCAGATCATGCCGGTGGCAGGATTTTTATAATGATTGTCCTATGCTAAAGGTATCGCCATATTGCGTGGCAGCTTGCTTTCATGCTCTTCTTTTCTCAGCCTTATTATTACCAACAGATCTTTTTTGCCAGGCGAAGGCAGACTCGGCCTACAGGGTGGTGACGCCCGGCCCTCAATACAACAAAACCAATTTTTACCGCTGGCTCTGGGGCGACCACTACCGGGAAGTATGGACCACACCGGTAAAGGTGGGCTATTTCAACCTGGATACCATAGGCGGGGGGCTCACGCCGGTACGCCGTGGTGGAGGGAACCAGACCCGAACCCTGCACCTCAAAGGTGCCAACGGTCAGGATTATGTATTGAGAAGCATCGACAAGTTCTATGGCCAGGCCCTCCCGGCAGAGTATAAAGGCACTTTCATTGAGCGGATCATCGCCGACCAGGCAAGCACCGCCCACCCCTACGCCGCGTTCACTATCCCGCCCATGATCTCAGAGGCAGGCATTTATCATTCGAAGCCCGTCCTGGGAATTGTGCCCGACCATCCCAAGCTGGACAGTTTTCGCAAGGAGTTCGGCAACATGCTGGCCCTCCTCGAAGAAAGGGCGGATGACGATGAAACCAGGGCAGCCCACTTCGGCTATTCTGCCAATGTAGTGGGTACCGACAAAATGCTGGAGAATCTTACAAAAGATCATAAATACCAGGTAGACCAGCTTGCTTATGTGAAAGCCAGGATCTTCGACATGTTTGTTGGCGACTGGGGCCGCCACGAGGATCAATGGCGCTGGGCCAGCTTTAAAGAGGGAGACAAAATCCTGTACAAACCCATCCCCCGCGACCGCGACCAGGCCTATACTTTGTTTGACGGTTTTTTACTGAAGCGGGCTTTGTCGGCGGCTAAACTAAAGCACCTGCAAAGCTTCGATCACGATATTAAAAACGTAGCTAAATACAACTTCCCTGCCCGGTACCTCGACAGGCGTTTGGCAGTACAACCCGTAAAGGAAGACTGGCTCAGGCTGGCTAGAGAGCTGCAGCATGCCCTCACGGACTCCGTGATCCGCTATGCAGTAAACCAAATGCCGGATGAGGCCTTCCAGAAATCCGGAGAAGAGATCATCGCGAAACTGATATCGAGGAGAAATGCCCTTGAAGAATTCGCTGACCTCTACTACCAGTTCCTTTCCAAAGAAGTGGAGGTGGTGGGTTCTGATAAAACGGAGCTATTCATCATTGAAAGGTTGAGTGATGGCCAGACGAAGGTGGTGGTTAAAGGAATGAAAGAAAACCAGGCAGAAACGGTTTTTGAAAGAATCTTCCTGGCAGAGGAAACACAAGAGGTCCGGCTCTACGGGCTCGATGGTAACGACCAATTCCAGCTAAAAGGGGAAGGCCGCAGGATCAAGGTGAGGATCATCGGCGGCGAAGGCACTGATGTGACCTCGGGGTCTTATGGAGCAAAACCTCACCATATTTACGCATACGATAACCAGGTACCCGGTGTGCAGTCCGAATACCGCCTACCCGTACGCGTTACGAGCGACACGCTCAAGAACCGCTACGATTACAAGCGCTTCAACTACGATAAGAAAGGCTTGAAGTTCAAGCCTGGAACAACTGTGGGGATTGGCTATTCTGCTACCAAACAAAAATGGGGCATGCGGCCTTACGGTTATGAACATTCCCTGATGTTTGAATGGACATTCACCCGCGGAGGCTTCGCCCTGGTGTATCGTGGCCAGTACAATGAAGTGCTGGGCAAATGGGGACTGGCTCCCATACTCCGGTACGACTTCCCCTATGTAGATCATTTCTTCGGCATAGGCAATAACACCGCCCGGCTGACGGATACCACAAAAAATTCTTTTTACCGGATGCATACCAAAGAATGGCTGGCCGGGCTGGGGATCAACCGAAGGATCGACTCGCATTTCATACAGCTGCAGCCATATTACCAGTCGGTTGAACTGGATGTAAGGCCGGGCAAATTCCTTGACCTCTTCGTTGCCGGCGTACCCCTCTCCGACCGCGGTAAAAAGACATTCGGTGGGGTTGAGCTGATGTACCGTTACCAGGAAAGAAACGATCCGTTGATGCCCACCAAAGGTTTTGGCTTCACGGCCGCCGGGAATTACATAGTCAATTTTACAGATACTAACAGGGATATCACACGCTACTCGGGTGCGGTCTGGGGCTATATTCCCTTGTTCAGGAATACCAGCCTGGCCATACGTGTTGGGGGCGCCACCCTGAATGGCGATCCTGTTTTCTACCAGATGAATTCTCTGGGCGGCAATATAAATCTGCGCGGTTATGCGAGAAGAAGGTTCTTCGGTACGAGTTCGGGTTACAACAACAACGAGATCCGCTGGCTGGCCAACACCAGCAACCGGTTGTTCACGGGCAAGATAGGCCTGCTGGCCTTCTTCGACCAGGGCAGGATCTGGCAAAAAAATGAGACCTCCGATCAATGGCATTACGGCTACGGTGGCGGGCTGGTGATCGTTCCCTTCCGAAGGGCGGTGCTAAATGGAACCGTGGGCTTCGGCGACGAAAAGCCGGTGATCCATGCAAGGATCGGCTTCTTGTTTTAAGCTATCTCCGAAAACTGATCTCCGTCATGCGTGATTAGGTCATTAGCAATATCTTCGCAGCGCGAAACATTAACCAACTAAACGATCATCAATGAAAATTACCGTAGTGGGCGCCGGCGCTGTTGGAGCAACCGTAGCCGATAATATTGCACGAAAAGAATTAGCGGAAGAACTGGTATTGCTTGACATCAAGGAAGGACTGGCAGAAGGAAAGGCCATGGATATGATGCAGACCGCCACCCTGCTGGGTTTTGATACCAAGATAACGGGCAGCTCAAACGATTACAGCAAAACCAGGGGCTCCAATGTGGTGGTGATCACTTCCGGTATACCGCGCAAGCCGGGAATGACCAGGGAAGAACTGATCGGCACCAATGCCAACATTGTAAAAAGCGTTACTCAAAATATACTGCAGCATTCACCGGATGCTATCGTGATCGTGATCTCCAATCCCATGGATACCATGACCTATCTCACCATGCAAACCAGTGGTCTGCCCCAGAACAAGATCATCGGCATGGGTGGCATCCTGGACAGCTCACGCTTTAAGTACTACCTGAGCCAGGCCCTGGAGTGTTCGCCCAATGACCTGAACGCCATTGTGATCGGCGGTCACGGAGACACCACCATGATCCCGCTGATCCGCTATGCCACCTGGAACAGCGTACCTGTGACCCAGTTCCTCAGTGAGGAGCAGCAGCAGAAAGTTGTTGCCGATACCATGGTGGGCGGCGCTACACTTACTAAGCTCATTGGTACTTCTGCCTGGTATGCACCCGGAGCGGCCGGAGCGGCCCTGGTGGAAAGCATTGTCAGGGATGAAAAAAGATTGTTTGCCTGCTGCGTCCCACTAAATGGAGACTACGGCCAAAAAGATATCTGCCTGGGCGTACCGGTGATCATTGGCAAGAACGGCTGGGAAAAGATCGTGGATTACCAACTGAATGAAAGCGAACAAGCCCTGTTTGGCAAAAGCGCGGAAGCGGTGCGGAACATGAACGACGTGTTGAAGACGCTTTAGCGAAGAGTTGACAGAGTTGATAAAGTTGATAAAGGATCCTTAAGGGTCCTTTATCATTTACCATTTTGTTTGGCCACTTGGATTAATACAGGATCACTTTTTCTACGATCCTCTTCCCTTCATCATCGGTGATGTGGAAGAAGTAAACACCTGCCTGCAACAGGCCGGTAGGTATGTCTTGCCTGAGTTCCCTGATGCGAAGAGTCAACACACGCTGGCCGCTACTATTATAGACGTTGAGCAGCTGTCTTCCTGCTTTGTTGGACAAGAGATGGATCACACTGCCTGCCTGCACGGGGTTGGGATAGATGATTACATCCGCTTCTTCGAAATAATATCCAAAGATCACGTCGCTGTACAAAACCTGTCCGGAATGCAGTGTGAGCTGCACGCGATAAACATTCACGCCTTTCTTCATCGCGGGATCCGTTAGGTTGAATTCCTTCAACTGTGGACCTGTTATTGTTGACACATCAATGAAACCATTCGGACCCAGTTTTTGCAGGGTGATGGATTTCACGTTGTACAGCGTCCCAATAGATAGGAACATAAAGGCTGCAGGGCCGTTGGTTGTCTGCAGGTAAAAGCTTTTGAAATAACAGCCGGTTCCATCGCCCGGGTAAAAGAGTGTGTTACCCCGGAGTCCTGCTTTCCCATTGATTATCGGCGCTACGGCGTAATGCAGCGAAGGCGAATTGGTGAATACATGAAAGGTATCCGGGGTTTGCAGGAAAGGCTGCAGGAGCTTCCCTTGTAATGCATAGACCTGGTATTGGGTCACAGGTGCTTTGTCCCAAAACAAAAGGAAGGAATCTTTGCAGTTAAAGCCTGTATGCATTTGCAGCGGCCTGCTGATCACAAAGCTGTCAGAGAGAAATTCTGCAGCCGTAAATCTTACTCTTAACCTCGCGGTAATGAAACTATCGGGCAGAGTCCACTCATAATACCCCAGGCGGGCGTCCGGAACAGTAGCGATGGTTTGCCATGCTCCGCCATTGCTACTATACTCCAGCACGGCAGCTTCATTACGGTTAGATATCCATCTTAGAATAGCCGACTTGCCGGATTCCAAAGCATCGCTTGCTGTTGGATAGGTCCAGGTAAAATGCCCGGTTGTGTCTATTGCCCAGGCGACACCGAAGGGCTGGCGCGCAGTGGAGAGATTGCTGGCCTTGATTTCAATGGAGTAATTACCTGGCGTGAGCCCTTCAATACTTACTTGCTCTACATTGTTCAATGTATCACGTTTCCGCAGGGCGGGAAGGCGCAGGGAATCGATGTGGGCTTTTGTATTCAACACCCATGGGAGCCAGGTTTCACCGGTAGTGGTATTCTTTATCTCAAGGTCAAGGTCGTTGACCAGGGCCTTAGGCGCATTCACCGCTGCAGCGGGGTCCGTCCATGCAAGGGTCACGGAGAGCCTGGCAGCATTGGCAGGAACGGTAAGCGGGATGGTCATAGCCTGCAGAGAGGACAAGGAATCCACTTTCACCCTATTCTCTACGACCGTATTGACTGCGCCGAAAGCATTGAGCGAGCCATATCCTGCGCTGTGATCGATTCCGGCCAGGCCTACATCCTTTGCCGAGTTGAGTAATACCGCTTTCACAAGAGAAGAAAGCGGCAGGCTATCGGCATGCATTTTTTTATAGGCATGCTGCACCAGCGCCGCGGCGCCCGAAACCAGGGCAGCTGCACCCGAACTTCCATCTTGTCCAAAAGCTACCAGTTCGGGTTTGATACGTCCATCTGGAGCGGGTCCTTTAGACGAAAGGGGCGCCACCTGGTAAAACGAATCAATAGCGCCAACAGCCAGCGAATTTTTCGACCACTTGAAATTGCCCGTAAGGTTGGCCACTCCTGCGATACCTGCATAAGCGCCGGTAGTTGGCGTCACGCTGCCTGAATTACCTGCAGAGAAAACGTGCAGCAGGGAAGGATGCCTCGTTGCGTTCACATCGTAGGCGCGTGCCTCAGCCCCATAATAATTTTGAATGACGGTTCCATAAGAATGATTCTGTACAGATATGCCCAGGTCATCGAAGATGGCGTCCGGATCGGGAAGCAGGTTGATAAAATCGGATGAAGTAAGATAAGCCAGCCATGCCGCTCCCTTGCCAAATGGCGAGGAATTGCCTGCGCCTGCCGCCGTGGTGGCCATGATCGTAGCGTGGGCGGTACCGGCCGGTGAAGCCAGCTGCATGCTGATGATGCGGCCCCTGATATCAAGATCAGTGGTGTCGAACCTATTCTCTTTAATAGAGATAATAATGCTGTCGCCGTTAATGCCGGGAAATTGATGGTGCACCAGATTCACCATGTTCGTAGCAATATCAAGACTGGCCGTGGTAAGTTCTTCCTTTGGCTGATGCCAGGCGTCGATGAAACGCACCTGATCGTTTTGGGCCAGCAGCTGGACGGAAGCCGCTGCAAGACGGACTTGATACACGCCGGCTGCCGGATATTGATTGATCAGGCGGCCAATGCCAACAGGCCTGCTTTTGTCCAAACTGATCACGATGTCTACCGAATCGGAAGGTTTGAGATCAACGAGCTTACGGCTGAGCTCTGTGGAAATTTTTCCTGGTATCTCCTTCTGCGAAAAGACGGCAATCGAAAAAAACAGGGAAAGTAAAGTGAATACAAGTCTCATAGGCATTGGGCAAATTACACAGAAATGATAAACAAACTCAGACTGCCCTATCATCGAAGGGATTGCAACTTTGTTGCGTTAATATTTTGTTAACGGATGAATTGACGACCTATATTGTATGACATTTTTTACCCATTTACTCACTTTAAACACATGAAGAAAATGACAAGACCTTTCCTCGCAGTGTGCCTTGCGGCACTGACTTTCACAGCTTGTACCAAAAGTGTGAACGACGCTGAAACCGGAGTATCACAGGACGCTCTTGCCCAGATCGAAGCCTTAGGTTTCAATACCAATGGTGTAAAGGCTACTGATGGCGGCTACCTGGTGGAAGGCGACATCTTTTTGAGCAATGCTGACCTGACTGCTTCAGTAACATCACCCAACATGGTGATCGCTAAGGAAGAGCAGTACCGCACTTTCAACTTGCTTTCTGCTTCCAAGCACCCCACAGTGCAGGTAGCGTTGAGCAACAGCTCATCTGCCCACCAGGCGGCTTTCGATGCAGCTCTGGATGAGGCGATCGCCCGTTACAATGCGGAGCCCCTTGCTTTTGATTTCCAAAAGGTTGCTCCAGGCACTGCCGGAACAGACGTTACCGTGGTGGCTTTTTATGAGGTGAGTAATACCCTGGGCTCTGCCGGCTTCCCTAACAGCGCCGGCGATCCTTACAACCAAGTGAGAATGAACACTTATCATTACTCAACTGGCACAGGCGCCACCAACGTAAACTACATTGCCACTATCATGGCGCATGAACTGGGACATTGCATTGGCTTCCGACACACCGACTACATGAGCCGCCGTTATAGCTGCGGAGCTGGTGGTAACGAAGGCCAGTCTTCAACCGGTGTAGGTGCTGTTCACATTCCGGGCACTCCTACTAAAGGAGATCCTAATTCATGGATGCTTGCTTGTATCGGTTCTAACGTAAACCGTCCATTCAACAGCAACGACAAGATCGCCCTGAATTACCTCTGGTAATCAACTTTTACTCTTTTGAAAAAGCCGTTGCTATCGCAACGGCTTTTTTTATGGGTAAAGATTGAGGCGGGAATCTATAACGCGTTGAAATTCAATACTGGCAAGGGTTTCATGATATTTTGCCGGCCACATTGAAAAGAAATTATTAAATTCAGTAACGTTTTCCTCCACACTTAAAACCTCCAAAATGAAAAAGATGTTCCAACCCATTTTTGCATTTGGTCTTGCTGCTCTCACTTTCAGTGCCTGCACAAAAGACGTGAAAGAAACAGAAAATGAAGTGTCCCAGGATGTACTCGCACAAATCGAAGCATTAGGTTTTGGGACCAATGGTGTTCAAAAAACGCCGGAAGGTTACCTGGTTGAAGGCGATATACTGCTCACTGCCAGGGAGCTGAACAGCGCTCCCACCTCGCCCAACATGATCGTAGCGAGTGAAGAACAGTACAGAACATTCAATTTACTTTCCTCCTCCAAGCATCCTACTGTGCAAGTAGCACTGAGTAACAGTTCCTCCGCTCACCAGGCGGCCTTTGATGCAGCACTGGATGAAGCCATTGCCAGGTACAATGCCGAGCCGCTGAATTTCGACTTCCAGAAAGTAGCCCCCGGAACAGCAGGCACTGATATTACTATCGTCGCCTATTATGAGGCAAGCAATGTACTTGGTTCAGCAGGTTTCCCTAACAGCGCCGGTGACCCATACACGCAGGTGAGAATGAACACCTATCATTACGGAACGGGTACCAGCACTACCAATGTGAATTATATCGGCACCATCATGGCCCACGAAATGGGACATTGCATTGGCTTCCGCCATACAGATTACATGAATCGTAGATACAGTTGCGGTTATGGTGGCAACGAAGGTCAATCTAAATCAGGGGTAGGAGCTGTTCACATCCCCGGCACACCTACGAAAGGCGATCCCAACTCCTGGATGCTTGCCTGCATAGGAAACAATGTGAACCGTCCGTTCAACAGCAACGACAAGATCGCGCTGAATTATCTCTGGTAATATTCTAAAACGCTTAGGGAAAACCGCTGTTGTTGACAGCGGTTTTCCTTTTTTATATGCAACTGTACTTAGTAAAAATACGGAGCCGCTACACCCACTTGTTCACAGGCTAACTATTGTGTTTTCAGTACACAGTTAAATGCAACTTTGTTACTAAAATTCATTTGAACATATAGGTACCCGTGAGTAAATTCAATGATCTTTTCAACCTTAAAACCAATTTTTGCAATGAAAAAATTCTTACAGTTCCTCACGGTGCTCAGCATCATCTCCGTAACTATTGTTGCCTGCTCTAAGGACATTCAAACCGAAGAACCGGAAGCAGTTTCACAAGATGTACTTGCGCAGATCAAGGCACTTGGCTTCGACACCAGGGGTGCACAAAAAGTAGATGGCGGCTACCTGGTAGAAAATGACATTGTTCTTACCGAGGAGCAACTGTCCAATCCGCATCCGAATACGCCAGACATGATCATCGCCAATGAAGAGCACTACCGTACCTTCAATTTAGTGTCAACAGCTTACCCAACGATCAAGGTAAGGTTAAACAACACTTCAGCAAATCACCAGTCTGCTTTCTCTGCAGCTGTTGACAATGCTATTGCCAGGTACAATGCGCTGCCCATGCGAATCAAGTTCCAGCGTGTTACGTCGGGCGCACACATCACAATCAATTCTTACTACCAGGTAAGCAACACACTGGGTTCTGCAGGCTTCCCAACTAGTAGCGGAGCGCCTTACAGCACCATCCAGATGAACACTTACCATTACAGCACCAGCACAAGCAGTACCAATGTGAACTACATTGCTACCATCATGGCGCATGAAATGGGCCATTGCATCGGCTTCCGCCATACTGACTACATGAACCGCGCTTACAGCTGCGGATCCGGTGGCAACGAAGGCCAAACCACTACAGGCGTAGGTGCTGTTCATATTCCAGGCACGCCTACAGGACCAAGCTCTGGTTCATGGATGCTGGCTTGTATCGGTAGCGGCGTGAATCGTCCGTTCACCAGCTACGACCAGACTGCACTGAACTATGTATATTGATCGGATTCACCAATAAGCAAAAAAGCCACTGAACTTTCAGTGGCTTTTTTTATGGAGTGATCCTGAAACAATAGCGATGAAGCCTCCCAGCAAAATCAAATGGGGTGGTTGCTTTGGTGATGTCTTTGACTTTACCTTTTATCGCGCCCTCATCGATCCTGAACTTCTTGAAATTGGTACTGAAATATAACACACCGCCTTCGTTCAACCTGTTAAGGCAATGGTTGATGAGGGAAGCATGATCGCGCTGTACATCCAGGATGCCCTCCATACGCTTGCTGTTGCTGAATGTGGGCGGATCCATAACAATGATATCATACTTTTCCTTCACTGGTTCCTTCAGCCACTGGACCACATCCGCATGAACGCTCTTATGCGCAGTATAAGCCGGAAAATTCAGGGCCACGTTCCTGTCCGTCCAATTTAGATAGGTCTTGGAAAGATCGATAGAAGTAACTGACGCAGCCCCGCCCGCAATAGCGTACACGGAAAATGAGCCGGTATAACAAAATAGGTTGAGGACAGAACGTCCCTCCGACCCCTCTCGCACCATCTGCCTTGTGATGCGGTGATCGAGAAAAAGACCCGTATCGAGGTATTCGGTGAGGTTCACTATGAAATTCAATCCATTTTCCGAAACCACGAACTCCACCCTTTCCTTATCCTCTTTCTGATATTGGCCGGTCCTTCCCTCTTTTCTCTTTCTAAGCTTCATATGGATATTCTCGTCGGGTATCCCCGTGATGCTGCTGATGATCCGCATGGATTGGTTCAGCCAATCCTGGTATTGCTCTTCGTTGAGGGTATGATTTCTCTTGTATTCGGAAACATAGATATGGCTTTCATAGATCTCTACCAGGAAGGGGAATTCAGGGATGTCATGGTCATAGATCCTGTAACAGCCCACACCCTGCCGGTCGGCCTGCCTTTTTAAATGCCTGTACACCTTTTCCAGCCTGTTACTGAACATTAAATATTTCTCCGGGTCTTGGCGCATTGCTAAATTTTTTAGAACTTCGGTTCCCTTTCTCTTCAAAAGTAATTATTGTGCACTACGCTATCGTGGATATTGAAACAACCGGAGGATATGCAGCCAGCAATGGCATCATAGAGATCTCTATTTTGGTTTCCGATGGCAAACAAGTGATCGACAGTTTTGAATGCCTGGTGAACCCCAACCAGGAGATCCCCTGGTTCATACAAAAACTCACCGGTATCAGCAATGAGATGGTGAGGGACGCAGTGCAGTTTGAAGAAGTGGCGGAAAGGATCCATGGACTTTTGCAGGATAAGGTCTTCGTAGCGCACAATGTGAACTTCGATTATTCCTTCGTAAAAAGCCACCTGGAATACCACGGGTTTCCGCTGCAGACCAAAAAGCTTTGTACCATCCGGATGGCAAGACAGATCTTTCCCGGGCACCGCTCTTACAGCCTTGGGAATCTTTGCCACTCCTTGAGTATCCCTATAGCCAACCAGCACCGTGCAGGCGGTGATGCTGCCGCCACTGCTAGTTTGCTTCATTTGCTCCTCGAAAATGACGCAAAAGGCTGTATAGCCAACAGCCTCAAGCGTGGCACGGGAGAACAGTCTTACCCGCCTAACGTGAATAAAGATGATTTTGCCCGTCTCCCACATAGCCCAGGCGTGTATTATTTCCACGATAATAAGGGAGCGGTAGTTTATGTAGGCAAGGCAAAGGATATCAAAAAACGAGTGAACAGCCATTTTGCCAACAATGGAGATGGGAGGCAAAGACAGAATTTCATCCGGCACGTGCATGCCATTACATTCAGGGAAACGGCTACCGAACTCATGGCCGCCATACTGGAAAGCACGGAGATCAAAAAACTTTGGCCGCGGTTCAACAACGCGCAGAAAAACCAGGAAGAAGCCTTTGGCATTTTCATGTACGAGGACCAGAATGGGTATATGCGCCTGGCCGTGGAGAAGAAAAGAAGACACTCCTATCCTATTTACACTTTTCACTATAAAGTGGATGCTTTTGGCGTACTGCGCAAGCTGGTGAAAGAGTACTCACTTTGTCCTAAACTTTGTTTCATTCAAACCGACCATGATGGCTGCCTGGGGATCCAGGAATCTTACTGCCAGGGCGCCTGCGAAAAAAAAGAAGAACCTTCTGTCTACAACCAACGGATACTGAATGCTATTGCTTCCCTTACACAAAGACCTTCCTACCTCGTTCTCGATAAGGGGCTGAACGAACAGGACCTTTCTTGCATTATGGTGATCCGCGGAAACTTTTTTGGGATGGGCTATCTGCCCCGCAATGTGGAGCAGCTCACCATGGAGACCGTCTCAGCTTACATTCAGCCTTATAAGGACAATAGTTATATCCGCACGCTGCTTCGCTCGCACTTCAGTCAGAATCCAACACAAGTCAGAATGCTGCAGGACAACGGTTAACAATCCTTTGACAATCGTTTTCAATTTTTTAAGAACAAAATCCTGCTATTCCTGCATTCACCGACAGTTTGTGCCGGTTTACCGATAAGCAAAAAGGATGAGGGTTTCAAAAAGGTAATTTCACCTTCCTTAAAAACAACATCCTATGCCAAGCACCATGAAACCCGCGCCCAGAGCGCTTTACACCGTCCTGTTAGCCCTCATCGCCTTCGCCTTCCAGGCCTGCCAGAAATCCGACGTAGTAGCTGAAGAGACCATCGAAGATGCAGAAACCTTAAAAGGATTCATTGCCAGTACCATGGGCCTCACTACAGGAAACGTATCTTATGACGCAGCAGCAAAACAATTTGTGATTGATGGCGACGGAAGAATGTCGCTTGACCAAGCCAGGGAACATTACAAGGCCAGCCAGGGTGAAAACATTCCCATGGGAGCCAGCGGTATGGCGCAGCGCAAGTCTTATTACTCAGTTTCCCGCACGAAGGCATCGGCGCTTAAGCTCTATGTAGACAACAGCGTTCCTTCTGTATGGCTTGCATCTATCGATGCGGCAATCGCCAACTGGAACAATGCAGGCAGCCTGATCACCATCACGCGTGTAACCTCTCCTACCACAACGACAACCACCACCTCCGGCGGTTCCGGAAAAGGTAAAAAGTGGCAGCCATCCACAACCACTACAACCACCACCAATTACGACATGATCATGACCACGAATTACGAGGCTTCCAATACCATCGCAACGGCCTATTATCCGAATGCCGATGGCACGCCAGGCAAAACGATCACGATCAATACCTATCACAACGGTCTGGGTGAAGCTTATAAAGTATTTGCGATCACTCACGAGATCGGCCACTCGGTGGGCTTCACGCACACCAATGGCACCTACGGTACGCTTGTTACCGGAACACCAGAATTAGATCCTTCTTCGGTAATGAACTCAGTTTGTTTGAGCTGGGCAGGATTTACTTCTTACGACATGTTGGCTTTCCGCACTGTATATCCAAAATAAACACTAACTGCTTATCAGTGGAGCCGGGTTCGTCCCGGCTTTTTTTATTTTAGCACCAAGTGCCCGAATGCATCCGAGGGTTGACGGTTAAGTCAAACTTGAAAAGATCATCGCCACTCGAAGGCTTCCGAGTGGGGCATGCTTTCAAACACTGATGCTATTTCAGCGGGCGGCGAGGCAAGTTTACGGATCCTGGTATCCATCCAGGCCCCTTCCACGGTGAGCACCGCGCATAGTACTTCGTCATTCTTGGTTATATGATGACGGAAGCTCCACCTGGAAAAGTCTTTTTTCGACCACAACAATGAAATATCTATCTCTACCCGGTCGCCGGAACGGATCTCTTTTTTGAACACGCATTCCTCCCGGAAAAGGATAGGTCCAAAATGAAGCTTTTGCATCATGTCGGCCGTGAGACCGTGTTCATTCAGGTACTCCACCCGGCAAAATGCTCCCCAATCGTAATACACAGAGTGGCGAAGGTGAAAGTTGGGATCCAAATCCGACCACCTGAGTTGCACCGATTTCCTGAATTTTTCCATACCTCCAAAGAAACTCAAAACCCTCCGCCTGGGCAAATCCTCGATTTGGGGTGACCCAACCCTGAAACATTTGCTAAATTCCCATTCTCTATCCTCTGCTGGATGGTGAAATGCTATTTTTGAACACTAAACTCATTTCATGAAGACGTTTTTTCTCCCTTTTCTCCTGCTGGCAACTGTTTCTTTGAACGCCCAAAAGAAGCCAGCTGCAGCCCCCGCAAAAAAACCGGCACCAGCCGCCAGCCCGCTTAAGACCCTGAACGATTCTGCCAGTTATGCCATGGGTGTCAGCGTAGGCAGGTTTTACCAGCAACAGGGTGTAACCACCATTAACGCTACCTTGTTGGCCAAAGGCATCAACGACGTGCTGAAAAAACAAAACATCGCGCTTGATGACAATCAAATGAATATCCTTATGAACCGTTACATGACCATCATCCAGGAAAATAAAGTGAAACCCGTTGTAGCCGCTGGCGAGAAATTCCTCGCCGCCAACAAGAAAAAAGCAGGTGTGATCACCACCGCTTCAGGACTCCAGTATGAAGTGATCACCATGGGCACAGGCCCCAGGCCCACAGCAGCCGACAGCGTTACTGTTCATTACGTAGGCACCTTGCTCGACGGCAGCGAATTCGACAACTCCCATAAAAGGGGGCAACCGATCACATTTCCTTTAAGTGGAGTGATCAGGGGATGGACCGAAGGCGTTCAACTGATGCCGGTAGGATCTAAATTTAAATTCTACATTCCCCACCAATTGGGGTATGGACTACACGACCAGCAGGCGATCCCCGGTGGATCTGTCCTGGTTTTCGAAGTAGAGCTGCTGGGGATCTCGGGTAAGTGAGTAGTGAAATAAATTTTAGTGTTTAAAAAAAGGTGCACAAGTGCACCTTTTTTTTATGTAGCAGGGAGATTTAGTTATGCTGGTCATACTGTGAATCCCCCCAATCATGGTCAAAAAAAGAAGGGGTGCTTGCTTTCCGCACTCCCTTCTGGTTTTTCAATGGGTCGTGATCGACTATCGTCCGCTTACTACGAGCTTATCACTTGTTGATGTTCCAGCTTCCTGGTCAACCACGCGGATCATGTACATGCCAGGATCCAGGTTGGTGATTTCCAGGTTATCACTGGTGACACCACGCCACTGCTTCACGATCCTTCCGCTCATATCGCTGACGAAAATGTCGCGTTTGCTGTTCAAGCTTTCGAAGATCAGTTTCACAATTCCATTCCTTGTAGGATTTGGATACACGAGGGTCTTTCCACCCTGCTGCTCGCCACGAACTGTACGGATCTCACTGTAAGTTGATTTGCCGTCCAGGTCTACCTGCTGCAGCCTGTATTGAGATACACCTCTGAAGCTATTGATATCTGAATAACTATAGCTGATGTCACCGCTGCTGCTGCCGTTGAGCGCCGAGCTTCGTACAAAGCCTACTGTTTCCCAGCTACCGCCGGTATTCCGCTGGATATTAAAACCGCGATTGTTTTGCTCTGTAGCTGTTGTCCAGTTCACTGATACATTACCGCGGTCTCTTTTTACCTGGAAAGACTTCATTGTAACCGGGAGAACAATACCTGCAGGGCAGTTCAGAGGCGCCAGAGTATCGTAACAGTTACCCGCTGCATCAAAAACGAAGATGAATTCTTCCATAGACGAAGTCCTTGCAAATGACTTTTGTGGGTCGCTGGCTGAAGCGTCTGTTTGGGTACCGATCACCACATCGCCTGAATCCAGTGTGCGGCTGCCATTCGCGTCATGGTAAGCAGCTACATTCACCGGGAATGCATCCGAGGGACCTGAAGTGATATTGTAAGAGATCGTTGTGCTGTTGGTACACTCCAGCATAAACGACAGGCTACCAGTGCTTCCGGAATTTCCACCATTTCCACCACCTTGCTCATGATTAACGGCATTAGGAGTATGTTCTTGTGGAGCTGATGTCTTTTCCCAGTTACCTACACCACCACAAACACTTGTTGGCACCCTGTGATATCCGTTATCTGTACCAGCCTCCGCATTCACATGCCCAAACTTGCTGTCCGGCTCCCCATCGATAGTAGCAAAATTATAAGAGATGCTACTGCAGCCGTTAACATGACTCAACTGTCCCATCTGCTCAATGTAAGATGGCACATCGATGCTAGTGTGGTTACCGAGAAATGCATCCACCAGGTTGCCACTCTTGAACAGGAACATAGCATAAACGCCATTGTTACCACTGGTACCGTCTGACTTTATAAAGATGTCGTTGTAGGGAGCTCCGGTATTATCCATCACCAGCGCACCACTGCGATACACATAACGATAAATGTTACCTGCATTCCAGCTCATATCAGCCGTTCCTGTGCCTGACTGGTATTGGAAAGCAGGGGCCTGGGAGGAACCGACGTAATAATCGCGTCCATTCACTGTGCCGGCAGGCATGTCAACAACATAAAATCCAACTTCGCCGTTTTGCTCAAAGAAAGTAACCAGGGAGTAGCAATCCGTGTTCTCTACGGCCATACCACTGTTGTACAGCTCAAAGTACTCCTGATGATTTTGATTTGGATTAGGACGAACGTAAAATTCATTTAGTAAGAGTTGCGCATCGGCAACGAGCAGGCACAAAGAGGCCCCGCATGAAAGTAGAATCTTTTTCATTTTAGTGTTTTTTCGGTTAGCGATAAATGTTAGTGTGTTTTCAAGGCAATAAGAGGTGGAATGACCGGGGTATATACCCCTGTACACTCAATTGGTTTTTGGTAGGAACATGAGATGTCTATTGCAAAACGCATCGCTGCGTTGAAGCCACTGATTGATTACAAAGTCGGATTTAGGAAATGTCTACTTTTCGTCGGGGCATGCTTCAGTCTGTCGGGACTGAAGGTTCTTGATGTCGGTGAGGCTGGTTAGATGCTATGCTCTTTTTGTCGTTGGGCGGGGTCAGCTTTCGCTGCTTTTTGTCTTCTGGAGTTATCCTTTTCGGATATCGAGGTTGTATATTCTAAACAAATATCCGTGCCAAAATTTTAACAGTGCTTTCTTACTGCTCACACAATTTAATAATGGGAGTTCAACCGGCTATGATTTATGTGAATGAAAATCCACAATAAGAGAACGTGTGGCTAATAAATAACAACATCGCTTGATTCAAGTTGCATGAGAAAGCGATCAGGCGTAAGCCAGGCTAAATGAAAAGGGAGCCACCGCGACTCCCTTTTTTACAAGTGCACTGCACTTGGTCGTGAACTATATGTTGCAGGAGGGATCAATTCCACGAGAATTTTTATCCTCCCAATTCTGGTCAAAGAAGGGGTGCCGCTTTCCGCACTCCCTTCCAGATTTCAATGGGTCGTGATCACCTACCTCTCACTTACGATGAGTTTTTCACTGGTTAGCACGCCGGTTTGAAGGTCGGTGACCCGGATCATGTACATGCCCGGATTTAACCCATTGATCTCAAGTATATCGCTGCTGACACTTCTCCACTGCCTCAGTATTCTTCCGTTCAGGTCCATGATGTTCACATCACGAACACCGGAACCGTCAAATACCAGCTTAGCTGCTCCATTAGAGGCTGGGTTTGGATAGATCAGCAGTTTCCCTGTTCTCAGCTCGCCCATCACTGCGCGCACTTCGCTGTAAGAAACGCGGCCATTGATGTCGGCCTGGCGCAACCTGTACTGGGACACGCCTTTGAAAGTATTAGGATCTGTGTAGGTATAAGTCAACTCGGAGCTACTGTTGCCATTCAATGCAGATGACCTTACAAATCCTACATTTTGCCATGTGCCATTTCCAAGGATCCTTTGAATATAGAATCCCAGGTTTTCGGACTCTGTTGCAGTTGTCCATTGCAGACTCACTAATCCCCTGTTCCTTTTTGCAGTGAATGACTTCATGGTCACAGGCAAAACAACGCCACTGGGACAGTTCTTCCTTGCCACGGAGTCGAAACAGTTGCCTACGGCATCGAAGACGAACAGAAACTCTTCCTGGGTCGACAGTTTTGAGAATCCCCACTGTCCATCTGAAACGCTCAGGTCTGTATGTGTATCCATAAGAGAATCCCCTGGATTCAATGTTTGACTACCATCCTTGTCCAGGTACAACTGTACCACAACCGGGAAAGCAAATGATGGCCCACCGGTGATATCGTAGGATATGGTGAGACTGTCTGTACATTCCAGCGTAAAAGTGAGATTTCCCACTTCACTGCCATCATGACGGCGGCGCGGGTTGGCATATCCAGGAGTGTGTTCGCCGGGATAGGAGGTTTTTTCCCAGTTGGCATTGATGTCACAGGGACCGTCTGCAATGCGCATGTATCCATTATCAATACCTGCTTCTGAGACCACATTGGCAAAAAGACCATCTGGCTCGTTGTCGATGGTAGCGAAATTATAGGTTAAGCCCCCGCAGGCAGGTGCCGTATGGGTGAGCGTGCCCAAGGCTTCTATGAATGCAGGCACATCGATAGAGCCACTTCCGCCCAGGAAGGCGTCCTGGAGTGCATTGTTCTTAAAAAGGAACATGGCATAGACAGAACCGCCACCTGTTCCAGCTTTTGTAAAGATGTCGTTGTAGGGAGCCCCCGCGTTATTCTCAACCAATACACCGGCTGTTAATACATAGCGGCTGATGTAATCGTTCCAGCTGAAATCAGCGGTGGCAGGACCTACCTGGTAGTTGAAAGTAGGCGCCTGGCTGGAAGCTAGCAAATGACCTCTCGCCGGCACAACTATGTTCGGAATATCAATGACATAGAACCCAGACACCGTAGGGCTTTCCCTAAAATAAACAACCAGCGTGTAGCAATCAGCATTCTCTGGTATAGTGGACGCATTGAAGAGTTCGAAAAACTCCTGGTGGCCACTTGAGGGATTAGGTCGAACGTAAAACTCGTTCATGAACAGTTGCGCTTCGGCAACGAGCAGGCACAAGACGGCACTGCATGAAAGTAGAATCTTTTTCATTTGGTGTTTTTTAGGTTAACAATAAAATTGAAGTGTCTTCAGGGGGATGGCGCAGGAATGACCCTGCTTGTCTTGCAAAGGATAAGGACGTCCTAAGCTTTCACTGGTAGGTCAGTACAGGTGAGGAGCGAGTTAACTAAGATGAGAACAGGTTAGCGGGTTGTCATCATCGATAGTTAGTTGGAATCGTTGTACGATAATCCCTACAAATTTTTTTCCATAGAGACCTTTTAACAACTGATTGTCGTCAGGGAAAATAAAGACTGTCGTCAGGCGAAAGCTTGCGCTATCGTTTCTTTAACGAGGTGCATGGCTTTTTTGAATTGTTCAGCTGGGGTGAGATGGGTATTGTCCAGGATGACAGCATCTTCTGCCTTGCGCAATGGACTTACTTCGCGGTTGGAGTCAATGTAGTCCCGCATTTCCAGGTTGGCCTTAACTTCTTCTAAAGTGATGTTAGGATTTTTATCAAACAGTTCTTTGAATCTTCTTTCTACGCGTACCGCGTTGTCGGCGGTCATAAAGATCTTTAATTCGGCATCCGGAAATACTACGGTACCAATGTCCCGTCCATCCATCACAATGCCTTTCTTTCTCCCCATTTCCTGCTGCTGCTTTACAGCAAAGTCGCGCACTTCTTTGATAGCGGCTACTTCGCTTACTTTTTCAGCCACCACCAGATCACGTATCACGTATTCTACATTCTCACCATTGAGGTAAACTTCCGAGCTTTCGCTCTTATCATTATAAATGAATTCGATCGTAATATTTTTCAACGCTTCCTTCACCTCTTTGGTATCCGTCCAGTCCACATGGTTTCTCAGGAAGTAAAGCGTGATGGCGCGATACATGGCCCCACTGTCAACATAAATATATCCCAGCGATTTCGCCAGCTGTTTCGCCAGCGTGCTTTTACCGCAGGATGACCATCCGTCTATCGTTACAACAATTTTTTTCATGGGAGCCAATAACAGGGTAAAAATAAAAAAGCTGCGGCAAACGCCGCAGCTTTTTACAACACCCTTTTTCCCTATTTTCTCAGGAAGGGCTGGCTATATAGCAATATGCCATCCGCATCCTTCAGTTTCAGCATATAACTGCCTGCGCTCAGCTGGCCCAGTTCTACCGGCACCAGGTTGGCGCCGCCATAAATTTCCAGATGCTTTCTCTGTACCAGCTGGCCAAGGCTATTCACGATCTCGAGCGCTATTCTTTGCTCGCCCGGCGCGCTCACTTCGATATAAGCCTTGCCGGAGGCAGGATTGGGATAAAGATCACCGAATTTCCATTGTGCGCTGATCAAACCGGTTCTGCTGTCTGAAGCACCAAAGCCAATGACAGATACATTATACCCGAGCGCATAAGAACCATTCGCCCTGTCGTTGAGTGTCACAGTGTAATAACCCCCTACCCCTGGCAATGGCGTGTATACAGCTGCATACCGCCTGGTATTGTTGGCACCCGCCGCTGTATAGGCCGCTGCTTCCACATGGTAGATGCTAAAGCTGGTTCGATCCTGCCCTGTTGCCATCTCCAGGGAAAGCAGCTGCTGCTCGGTATAATACAGGCTGATGGTAGAGGAAGCCTTATATATCAGGCCCGTTTCTACCCTGATAACCTTATCCGCAACCTTGTGGAGGCCGTCCTTGTTCGACTGATAAAGATTGAAGCTGCCATTACCCGCCTTTTCAACATAGAGATTGGTGCAGCCATAATCACGGCTGGAATTGTTCTTCACCCTGCCAACGAGGTCACCGTCCTGAATGCTGTAGTAATAAACATCCTGGTTGGCCCCCAGGTTCTCGCGTGAATTATGACCCAGATCGCTCTCCAGTTTGCGGGCAGCGCCATCGAGTGTGAGGTTGTCGATAGATACACTCACTGGTCCGCCGATCAAAGGATCATTGTTCCAGCGGAAACCCAGATAGAACTGCCTGTTGCTCAGGAAGCCGGGAAGCGGATAATCAAACTGGCCGCTGGTGGGTGCTGCGGCAGCAAACCTTGCATAAGGTGCCTGCCCCAGTTCATGCCAGGTGGCGCCGTCAAATGAATAGACAATGGCCATATAATCCAACGCCGGCCATGAATCCGTATCAGGTCCATTGGGCTCTATCTCACCCTGTACTTCAAAGTCGAACTTAAGCTGCAGCCTGGCAAGCCCCCTCGCATCCAGCAAGGGCGAAGAAATGATGGTCTGGCTCAGGCTATTGTTGTTGTAGGTGCCGTTGGGTAGTTGCACCCCAGTGAGCTCATCCCTGCCTGTAACAGCTAGCTTGTTGGAGAAAACGCCCCACTGGTTCTTTCCTTTGGCTGCCTGCGTGCCATTCGGTTCTTCCGGTACTTCCAGTATCTCGGTCCATCCGGCAGGATCTCCAAAACCATCGGTACCTGTAAAGGACTCGGATAATAAGTTTTTGCTGCCCGCAGTAATGATGGGTATCACATCGTCTTCCAGGATCTGGAGCTCATAATTTGTATTCACGGGGTTGGCGCCAGCATTGGTTACTGTTACCTGCAGGATCACGGTTTCTGTTCCTTCCACCACTGCGTCGTTCTTCACATATACGAGCACAGAGTCCTGTTTGATGGTGCTGCCTGCGTTGGACAAGCTAGTGGTGGAGAGCCTGTAATCCTGTCCATTGACCGCCGAGCCGCCGCTGATGATCGAAGCAGTGGAATTGGCAGGAAGCAGCAGCGGAACCGCCACAGCGCTCTCGGAATTGCATCCAGCGCCATTCAGGCCTTCGGTGGTATGGCCGCCCGGCTGGAAAATGAAACCATAGGTAATGGTGCAGGGCTCTGTAAAGGCTTCGCCCACATTCACAGCATACCAGGCATTGGTTACAGATTTTACCAGGCCTGTGCATGCGCCTCCACTGATGGCGGAGGCAATATTGATGGATACATTCCTTGCTTCCGCAAAGGTGGCATTGGAAGTGAGCATCAGCTCCGTGAGGTAGGCTATATTCTCCGCCGCATCGAATCCAAGCCCGCTTACCTCGTAGATCTCACCGAGGTCATTGATGCCATCATCCTGACCAGCAAAAGCAGCATCAGGACCTGATCCCGCACCGGAACCTACGGTCAATAAATAAAACCATTTGTTGAGTACGCCACTATTGGTGTGCACGCCGCAATAGTCGTTCGCCAGCGTAGGTGTACACACCGGGTTCGCCCAGTACTGTCCTCCATAAGTATCCGGATCACCTGCCGCTTTCGGATTGTCCATCCGTCGCAGCGGCTTGGTGGGATCAGCAGCGATCTGCTCGCCTATATGAAAGGGCTTGTAAATCGAACCCAGGCCGGCGTCGATGGTTTTGATGGCAAAATATTCCACGCAGGCCGCCCAGATATCACTAAATCCCTCGTTCATGGCGCCCGACTCTTTTTCGTAAACAAGGTCGGAAGTGAATTCACAAACACCATGGCCGATCTCATGGCCGCAAACATCCAGGGAGGTCAGCGGACGGAACCCATTGGCCTTTGCAGGATAAGAACCGTCACCGTAGGTCATCACCTTGCCATTCCAGAATGCATTGTCATAGCCCACGCCCGAATGGATATAGCTTTTGATCTTGGCATCCTTTCCATCAAAGCTTAAGCGGTTATGTTTCTGTTTCCAGTAATCGTAAACCACACCAGCGCCCCAATGGGCATCCCAGGCAATATCATCGTTCTCCGATTCCTGCGTGCCTCCGCGCCTGTGTTCTGCCGACGTCCAGAAATTATCTACATCGGTAAACGACTTTGCCAGGCTGTACGAGGGAGCTATGGATACGGGTAATCCACCCACGCCATTCAGATCATAGGTCTCAATTCCACTTCCTCTTGTGTCGTCTATCAGTCCATAAGTTAAAGAACCGGGCACATAGGATTCTAAAGGGTTACTGGCGGTGAGCAGTGTTCCACTGTTGGGATCGTTGCCGCTGATCTGCCTGGTATAAATAGCTCTCGCTCCTGCATATCTTGTTTGTACGGTAGCGCTAACAGATGAAGGGGCAGGCGTCTTTTCTTCGTCGGCATGTTTGATGATCTTATCCACCAGCAGCACATCGCCATTGTGCGCGTCCACATAAACCCACTGCCGGCTTACAGGCTCAAATGAATAAATATTATACTTATAAGCCAGCCGCATTTGGGCCACACCGGATGCCCGGTAGTCCTTGATCACTACCAGCTCACCCTTTGGAGCATACTCTTTCAACTCTTCGGCAAATGCAGCTTTGGCTGCAGCATTGCTTGTTTTTTCAATAGCTTCCTGAACCTGCTCCCATGCGTATTTTTTTGCGTTGACCGCGCCCTTCGCCCTTTCAATTCCCCTGGCCTCCGTGAGCACCGGCTGTACCGCAAGTCCAGCGGGCACATCGAACCATGCTCCATTGAAAAAATGGACGGAGCCCATTCTTACCATCGCCGTGTAGCGAGCATGCTCCACAGGAATGCCTTTATAATATTGACGATATTCCAGCACTTCAAATCCACTCTCCGTGGCAACGATGCGCTCCGGTCTCAATTCATCAATGCCGCTGCGTACGTTGGTGAACTGGGCCAGCAATTGTTGAGCTTCATGTTTTGGAACTGTCCCTGGCTTCACGGCAATGAAAGACGGGGTTTGCCGCTCTTCGGAAAAAGCAACGGATGAAACTCTTTCCTGCTGCAGGATGCGTTGTTTTTGTCCATCAACGTATTCGGGCGTACGCTGGCCTTCAGCCGAAATGGAAAGGCCCATAAAAAGCCCAAGGATGAGGTGAGGTAAACGTGATCTCATTCTGTGATTGTTTAGTGGTTAAGTAAATAATGCGGGTGAATTCGGATTTCGTTTGTGGGTAGATGGTAGCTGGGGTTTATTTTTTTGTAAAAAAAATTCTACAATTATCCTGCCATGTTAAAGAAATGCTAACGTGTATGAAACCTCGCTGCAAAAAAAATCCCCCTGGGAACCAGGGGGATCGTTGTAGTATAGTAGAGCTTATGCTTTCGACTCTTCCTGTACAGGATGGTTGATCGTAAAGACGAGCTTTTCATTTTCTTTGTCGAACTCAGCTATCAACGTATCTCCTGCTTTGATATGCAGATTCAGTATTTCCTCTGCCAAAGGATCTTCCAGGTACTTCTGTATAGCCCTGTGCAAAGGACGTGCACCGAACTGCTGATCGTATCCTTTTTCAGCGATGAACTTTTTGGCCTCCTCTGAAAGCTGCAGAGTAAATCCGAGCATAGACAGTCGCTTCATCACATTCTTCATGAGGATATCGATGATCTGGAAGATATGCTCCTGGCTGAGAGAGTTGAAGATCACCACATCATCGATCCTGTTGAGGAACTCCGGAGAGAAGGTGCGCTTCAATGCTTTCTCGATCACTGCCTTGCCCATTTCTTCCGCATTGTCCAGCCTGGATTGTGTAGCGAAACCAACGCCCTCGCCAAAATCTTTCAGCTGGCGAACTCCGATGTTGGAGGTCATGATGATGAGGGTATTCTTGAAGTCTACCTTCCTGCCCAGACCATCGGTCAGCTGGCCATCATCCAGTACCTGCAATAATATATTATAGATATCCGGGTGAGCTTTTTCGATCTCGTCGAGCAGAATGACACTATATGGCTTCCTGCGTACGCGCTCGGTCAGCTGTCCGCCTTCCTCGTACCCAACATAGCCCGGAGGCGCACCGATCAGTCTCGACACGGTGAATTTTTCCATGTATTCGCTCATGTCGATGCGTATCAGGGAGTCCTCGCTATCGAACATATGCCTGGCCAGCGCCCTCGCCAGCTCGGTTTTACCTACTCCGGTTGGACCCAGGAAGATGAATGTACCGATGGGTTTCTTTGGATCCTTCAGACCCACACGGTTCCGCTGGATAGCCTTGACCACCTTACCAATGGCCTCATCCTGTCCTACCACCATCTCGCGCATCTCGTCGGCCATCTTACGCAGCTTTTCCGTCTCGGCCTCCACCATGCGGCGCACGGGTATGCCTGTCATCATGCTGATCACTTCGGCGATCTCTTCCTCACCTATCGGGTAGCGCTTGTGTTTGCTTTCTTCTTCCCACTGTGCCTTTGCTTTCTCCAGCTCCTCGCCCAATCTTTTTTCGGTATCGCGCAGGGCGGCTGCCTCTTCGAATTTCTGGCTTTTTACCACCCTGTTCTTTTCTACTTTAATATCCTCGATCTTCTTTTCGAGCTCCAGGATATTTTCCGGCACGTTGATATTTTTCAGGTGCACGCGTGCGCCCACTTCGTCCATGACGTCGATGGCCTTATCGGGAAGGAGGCGGTCGGTGATGTAGCGGTCGCTCAGCTTTACGCAGGCATTGATCGCTTCATCATCGTATACCACGTTATGATATTCTTCGTATTTGGGCTTGATGTTCTCCAGGATCAGCATGGTATCTTCCACCGAAGGCGGATCTACCATTACCTTCTGGAACCTCCTGTCAAGTGCGCCATCCTTTTCAATGTACATGCGGTACTCGTCAAGGGTGGACGCTCCTATGCACTGGAGCTCGCCTCTTGCCAGAGCCGGCTTGAATATGTTGGAGGCATCGAGCGAACCCGAGGCGCCGCCAGCACCCACAATGGTATGGATCTCGTCGATGAAGAGGATCACATCGCGGTTCTTCTCCAGTTCATTCATGATGGCCTTCATGCGTTCTTCAAACTGACCGCGGTACTTGGTACCTGCCACCAGGGCAGCAAGGTCCAGGGAGATCACACGCTTGTCGAACAGCACGCGGGAGACCTTTCTCTGAACGATCCTGAGTGCGAGACCTTCCACAATTGCGGTTTTTCCCACGCCAGGCTCACCAATGAGAATAGGGTTGTTCTTTTTCCTGCGGGAAAGGATCTGCGATACGCGCTCGATCTCTTTTTCCCTTCCGACAATAGGATCCAGGGTGCCGCTTTCAGCCAGCTTGGTAATGTCCCGGCCAAAATTATCCAGCACCGGGGTTTTGCTTTTTGTGGCAGCGCCCCCACGGGCCTTGGACTGGGAATATTTTTTTTCTTCGTCGAAATCGTCATCGTTTTCTTCCTGGTATTCGGCACGGGGATCGTTCGATTTCACCATGCCCAGTTCCTGCCTGAAAAGATCATAATCCACGTCAAACTGATTTAAGATTTGTGTAGCAATATTTTCCTTGTTCTTCAGAATAGAAAGCATCAGGTGCTCTGTCTCTACCGTAGGACTCTTCAAAGCCTTGGCCTCCAGCACGGTGACACGGATCACTTTTTCGGCTTGCTTGGTAAGAGGCAGACTATTGATATTGGCGATGTTCTTTCCTGTTTTATCCTTCACGGCGAGCTCCACTTCCTTACGCAGCTCATAAAGGTCTACATTGAAGCTCTTCAAAATCCGGACCGCCGTATTGTCTCCTTCACGGATCAATCCAAGCAGCAGGTGCTCAGTACCAATAAAGTCATTACCCAACCTTAAAGCCTCCTCCCTGCTGAACGAGATGATTTCTTTTACCTGTGAGGAGAAGTTGTTATCCATTTTAATAATTATGGGGTTGTACAATAATAACGAATATTTTTATGTGAGGTTTAACTTTGATTTGTTAATACTCATCGATTCTCCTTATGGAAGTCAAAACTGATACCAAAGAAAAATTTCATGTCATTAGCGTTGAAACTGAGGCGCTATCTGCTAATATGACAGCGGATCTGTGCAACAGGCTGCGCGACTACCTGCACCAGCCGGTCAAGAACCTTGTATTAAAATTAAAAGGAATCAGATCAATTGACGAAGAAGCCGCCGAAATACTTACCGGCACGCAGCAGGCGTTCTATGAGAACGGGGCTTCCTTTGTCATTTGTGAAGTAGAACCGGAGGTGGAGTCCTTCCTGGACCAGAAAGACCTCCTGGCCCTTTTGAATGTCACGCCCACTGAAAGCGAGGCCTGGGATATCGTACAGATGGAGGAGATCGAAAGGGAGCTCCTGGAGGATGAAGACGACCTGACTGAAGACGAAAAAAGATGAATGAAGAGCTGAGGAGAAGGATCAGAGGATCACTGGATGCCCAAAAACTGGAGCCTAGCCCCGTAAGCGGAGGCTCCATCAATGCTGCCTGGCACATCGATGCGGATGGAAGACAATATTTCTGCAAGATCAATTCCGCTACCCGCCTACCGGGCCTTTTTGAGAACGAGGTGCGTGGGCTAAGGCTCCTGGCGGCCACGGAACTGATCGCCACTCCTGGGCAGTTACAGCATCTACAGTGGCAGGACAACCAGGTGCTGCTGATGGAATGGGTGGAGCCCGGCGTGGCCAACGAGTCATTCTGGAGAAGCTTTGGCCGGCAACTGGCCCAACTCCACCTGGTGAAAAGCCCCCGTTGTGGATTGGACCATGACAACTATCTGGGCAGCATTCCGCAGATCAATAGTTTCTCTTCTTCATGGGTGGAGTTTTTTCGCAGGCAGCGGCTGGAGTACATGGTAGAAAGGAACAGGAAGAAAGGCAGGCTGGATAGCGACCACGCCGATGCTTTTGATAAATTGTATGCCAGGTTGCCAGCGATCTTTGAAGAGGAAGCCTTTTCCCTGCTGCACGGCGATCTCTGGAGCGGTAACTTCCTGGCGAACCGCCACTCGCTTCCCGTGCTCATTGACCCCGCTGTGTATTATGGGCACAGGTGCATGGACCTGGGCATGACCAAACTTTTCGGTGGATTCGACGCGGCCTTCTATGAAGCCTATGATCACCATTATCCTCTTTCTCCCCATCACGAAGAACAGTGCGAAGTGTGCAACCTTTACCCTTTACTGATCCACCTCGAATTGTTTGGCAGAAGCTACCTGGGTCAAATAGAAGCCATCCTGAAAAAGTATAGCTAGTGCGTTTAGTTTTCAATTGCGTTTCACCACTCATGGCAGTAACACCGTGCCGTCTTAGCGGTTAAGCCTAGAAAGAAACCCCTTAATTTTACCGCATGCTCTCGGTGACCATACTAGGAAACAATTCCGCCGTACCAGCTTTCAACCGCCATCCTACCAGCCAGGTAGTTACACAGGACGGCACCAATTATCTTGTGGATTGTGGTGAAGGCACGCAGATACAGATGATCAAATACAAGATCCGCAGGGGTAAGATCTCGCATATTTTCATTTCCCATCTTCATGGCGACCATTACTTCGGTTTGGTAGGACTGATCAATACCTTCAGCCTGCTTTCTCACCGGCAGGAAATGCATGTGTACGGACCTGCGCCCTTACAGCAGATCATAGAAATGCAGCTGAATGTAGCGCAGACCGACCTCTGTTATCCTCTCCATTTTCATACCCTCACAAAAAACGAAGTGCTGGTGGACAATGAGCGCATCCGCATCAGCTGTTTCCGCACCAACCACCGCATTGAATGCTATGGTTTTCATTTCCAGGAAAAAGAAGGGAAGAGAAAACTACTGATCGATAAGGTAAAAAAACGCGACATCCCTATGTCTTTCTATACCAGCCTGCAGGCTGGCCTGGACTATATCACGCCAAGGGGTGAAACTATCCGCAACGATGAAGTAACCGCTTCTCCGGAGCGGGGAAAGCGTTATGCGTTCTGCGCCGATACCCGGTACGATGAGTCACTGATAGAACACGTGTATGGCTCAGACATGATCTATCATGAGACTACCTACCTTGATAACCTGCGCGACAAGGCCATTGAACGCTATCATGCCACCACCAGGCAGGCCGCGGAGTTCGCCAGGAAGGCCATGGTGAACAAACTACTGATCGGCCATTTCAGTTCCAAGTACAACGACCTTTCTCCCTTCCTTACTGAAGCAAGAGAAGTATTCCCTGCGACGCAGCTTGCAGAAGAAGGGATGATCTATACTGTATAGATATCGCTATCGCGGATTCTGCACCATCCAGGCAATGATCGAAGCGACCGCCAGCAGGACCACGACGATCAATTCCACCTTTCTTTTCTCCATGATGAAATAGGCGATGATCATCCCGCCAAAAATGCCCTGCACGAAAAAATAGACAGGTCCCAGGTCGGGCATGGGCCATATCCTCCGGGCAATTATTGTAAGCAGCAACACTGCCCCGATCACCCTGATCCAGGTTGGATGCTCTTTTTTGTAGCCTGGTTTTACTGTATCCATTGGCTTTGGTTGAAAAGCGATGATCTATGAAACTAATATTGATACCATGACCATACATTCATCGTGTACTTAATACACATTCTGAATAAACCCAGGCAGAAATCCTGAATATCCTCAAATCCTCTAAATCCCGGTCCAGTTTTTGCACACCGCGCGGCAGGTTTCCGCCGCTGATGAAATGGATCGTGCGATCAGTTAACCTGGACCAGCCGTCGCCTATGGAATTCTCAAACCTTTTGGCAAGGATCATTTTTGCATCCACCACCCTGCTCCTTTTATTCCTGACTTATATGTTTTACAGGCAGGTAGAAGAGCTGATCCTATCTTACCAGAAGGTGAATGAGTCTAATCTTGTGAAGCTGAAGCTGGAGCAAACCATTTCCTCTCTCAAAGATGCGGAAACAGCCCAGAGAGGCTACCTGCTCACCGACGACTCGCTGTTTCTTACTCCATTTTTCGGTTCCTACGAGAATACCCGTAAGCTGTTGAACGAAGTGAAGGAAGCGACTGCCGATGATGCCGGCCAGCAAAACGACCTGAATAACGTCCACACCTTTATAGAAGTGCGCTACCGCACGTTTGACAACGTGATCCGCCAATACAAAAGAGAAGAACTCAGTAAGGATGTAAGGAAAATGCACCTGCTGCGCGGTGAATCGTCTATGGACAGCATCCGGTATTATGTGAATTCGGTACAGGCGGCAGAAGACAGGAAAATACTGGCCCGTGAAAAAGAAAAGCATAAGTACAGCCTGCTCACTCCCTTCATCGGCTTCCTGATCTTTATCGTGGGCCTGGGTATCATGCTTTTCTCCTATCTCCGCATCATGAAGGACCTCCATGTTTCCAAGCTGATGCTGGAAAGAGTGCAGGAGCTGAACGAGGTGCTTACTGAAAAGAACTATGAACTTGAGTTATACAACAAGGAGCTGGATTCCTTCACTTATATCGCGAGCCATGACCTGAAAGAACCGCTAAGAAAGATCATGACCTTCACTTCGCTGATCGAAGAAAAAGAATTGGGCAATCTTAGCGATCATGGATGCCTGAACTTCCATCGCATCCGCCGTGCCGCCGGCCGCATGCAGCTGTTGTTGAACGACCTGCTGGATTATTCCCACGTGACCACCCAGGATAAAAGATTCGAGGAAGTTGACATGAACGAAGTAGTAAAAGACGTGGAGACCAAATTAGCAGATGAAATAGAAGATGCCTCCGCGGAGATCAGCGCCTCAAGGCTGCCTGTACTTTCCGGCCTGGGCTTCCAGCTCACCCAGCTCTTTGAGAACCTGATAAGCAACGCCCTCAAGTACAGGAAGAATGGTGTACCGCTTAGGATCAATATCCGCGCTTCACTGGTAAAGAAACCTGGCGTGGTGACCATGCCCGCGAAAAGTACTGGCTGGTACCACAAGATCGTGGTAGAAGACAACGGTACCGGCTTCTCTCCTCTTTATGCAGACAAGATCTTCGGCCTGTTCCAGCGGGTGCACAGCAGTGATGGCGAGGAAGGAACCGGCATCGGCCTTACAATTTGCAAAAAGATCGTGCAAAACCACAACGGGTTCATCATGGCAGCAGGTGAAGTGGACAAAGGCGCACGCTTTGAGATCTATTTCCCGGCATAAGCAGCGCCCTGACTCACCGCATTGCGTTTATCTTTAACCGGTGAACAAACAGCTACTCGCATACATCAGGAAGGAAGGCAAATTCCCTTTTAAATGGAGCGATATCTGGAACAGGTATTTCATACTATTATTGCCCTTCTATCTTGTATTAATGGCTCTCCTGTTTACTCTTGACAAAATATCAAAGTCCAATGTATTTCCGCAGGAGAATACGCAATGGTTACTGACCGGTTTCTGGGCTACTGGTATCTTGTCCGCGGTATATTTCCTTCGGAGGCTTACAGCGGAAAGAAAATTTTATCCGGTCACAGAAAAAGCCAGTGGAGAGCAGGTGCTGGCAGCCATAAAAGAACTCGGCTGGAAGGTGGTGAGTAAGGGCAGCACTTTTTTTGTGGCCCAGGTGGAGATCAGCTGGACCTCCTGGGGCGACGCAGTAACTATCGTTATAATCAATGATGAGATCCTCTTCAATGCAAGGCCATTGGCACAGCCTTTCACCTTCAACCGGGAAAAGGTATTGAGGAAAAGATTTGAATCTGCCCTGGCCATGCTTGCCCGCTAACCGCCAGTTCAAGTTTCAGCAATCACTAACAAAAAACCCCGCGGATGCGGGGCTTTCACTTATTTCTGCGGCCGTTTACTTTTGATGATGGTGACCAGGTTCCTCATGTTATTGAATTTGGCTTCAATAATGTCGGGACGCGTGATCTGGATCTTACCGTCACGGAAGCTGGTGGCTTCAGGATCGGTCATTCCATACGTGTAAAACGCAGCAATGAGAATCTTGTCCATTTCAAACTTTTGATCAAAAGGCAGCAGGAAGGTGACGACAAGATTTTTCATCTGCTCCTCTCCTGAATACAGGTTGATCATATGCCAGAACGCTTTTTTCAGCGCCATGGTCTTTACCAGGTCCATTGCCGCCGGCCAGGTATAGGTGGCAGGGTAGATGGCATTGCTATATGCAGTGTCCTGCATAATGCGAATGACCTCCGGCGTGATCTTTAATGAATCCTTATTCTGACCCACGCCTATTTCATAAAGGTCTATGTACCATTTTTTCCAGTATTCTTCCTGCGCCTGCATGCCGGTGGTATCCGCCTTGGCCTGGGCACTGGCAGAAGTGAAGAAGCAGAGAAAGCTGATTAATACGAGTAGTGTTTTCATTATTTCTTTTTAGCTTTTGGATTCTTCGCGGCCCTGATCTTCTCCAACTGTTGCTCAAGCACAGTTACGCGCAGATCAATGTCAGATATTTCGGCTTCCGCCTTTTCAACAATGGCAATAAAGGCAGACTGGTCACTTCCCACCAGGGTATTCACCAGCTTGGGTCCTTGCTCAGGGTTGCTTACCCATGATCTTCCGATATAGTATGTATACAGGTCGGCTGTCATTTTAGTAGGATGGATAGCTTTAGCAAAACCAGGAATAGCAAGATCTGCAATGATGTAGTCCCCGGAGTTGACCGGACCCGTGATCTTCACAGGCACCTGTCCTTTGAATGCGATCTTGTTGCCCAGGTATTCTTGTCCTTCCGCAGGCATGTTGCCCAGCACCATAGGGCGGTAAGAAACCACCATGATCTGCTCGGCGCCCGCCAGGTTCTTTGTGACCTTACCGGCTTTTACAGACACGATGTCGCCGGCGTTGATGATCTCGTTGGGATCTTCTCTCTCCAGCCACTCGGCGTAGTCGCCATGGCCCGAAGCATATTCAACACCTACATTATTATAAGCATCCGCCATTTCAGTAAAGCCAGCAATA
>JAKFCE010000064.1:0-2702 GCA_036676905.1 Chitinophagaceae bacterium | reverse complement strand
GTGGATATTCCGCTCCATAGTACGCCACGATTCCGATACAAAGTACGCCAGCATTCCGAGGCAAACTACGCCACGATTCCGAGGGAAAGGTTACCACTTATTCCGAGGCAAAGTACACCACTTTGTTAAGGAAATAGTATTTGTAATGGACTGACATTCCGACACAAAGTACACCACTTATTCCGCGCCAAAGTACGCCACTAAGCAGCGTTTAACCGCCAATAACTCTAGGTTTGGTTTATAACCAAAAACCACCTGCAGTATGGCAAATAAGCTACTTAGTATGCATAAGATAAGACAGATACTTTTATTTCTTGGCCGAGGTGTTTCCCAGCGGGCTATAGAAAAAGAAGTACAGATTACCCGCAAAACCATTGCCCTCTACCTGCAGAAGTTTCAGCAGACCGGTCAGAGTTTAACAGAGCTGATCAAGCTTTCTGATGAACAGTTAGAACAGGTTCTTGGCCTGATCAAGCCTGTCATTCCGGAGGATACTGACCCCCGAAAAATCCACTTTAACAGTCTGATTGAATACTTCAATATGGAGCTTAAGCGCACCGGTGTAACCCGTTTGCTGCTTTGGGAAGAGTATATCAAGGAATACCCGGCCGGTTTTCAATACTCCAGATTCTGCGACCTGCTTCAGGATCATATTAAGCTCAATAATGCCGTGATGCATTTCGTCCATTATCCTGCAAAACTGATGGAGGTTGACTTTGCTGGCGATGTGCTGCATTATGTAGATCCCTCAAGTGGTGAACTGATCGCCTGCCCGGTATTTGTTGCCATACTGCCTTTTAGTGGCTACGGTTACGTAGAGGCTTTGCCCCATGCTAAGCTTACCCAGGTAGTTCGGGCACTGAATAATGCCATTGATTATTATGGCGGGGTGCCTCAAACAGTTAAATCAGACAATATGAAGCAATGGGTCTCTAAAAGCTGCAGGTACGAGCCTGTATTTACCGATATGCTGGAGCAATGGGCTAACCATAATCATATCGCCCTGCTGGCAGCCCGGCCCTACAAGCCCAAGGATAAAGCCTCCGTGGAGAACAATGTAAAGATTACTTACAGGCGCATCTATGCTGGTCTCCGTAACGATACCTTTCATAGCCTGGCCGAACTCAATAAAGCGATCCGGGCAAAACTCGACCAGCATCACCAGCTCAACTTTCAGAAGAAAACGTTCTCAAGACAGGAGTTATTTGACAGCCAGGAAAGAGCACTGCTTCAGCCGCTGCCGGAATCATCTTATAGCATACGCCACTATACCAAAGCTAAGGTTCAGAAGCATTATCATGTACTGGTTGGTGAGGACTGGCATTACTACTCGGTACCTTACCGCTACATTGGAAAAGAAGTACGGATTGTATACTGTACCGATACCGTGGAGATCTATAGTGAGAGCCAGCGAATCGCTGTCCATACCCGGAACTTTACCAGTCACGGCTATACTACCATCAAAGAACACATGCCTGAACGGCACCAGGCCATCAATCGTCAGCGCGGCTGGAGTCCGGAATATTACCTGAAGAAAGCAGAAGATAACGGACCGAACACTTATGAGTTTTTCAAAAAGGTAATGGACAGCAAGCTGGTTATTGATCAATCCTATACCGCCTGTCTTGGCTTGCTGCGATTGATGGGTGCTTATGGTGCCCTGCGCATGGAAGCTGCCTGCAAAAGAAGCTTAAAGGGCCATAAGTTCACTTATGGCGCAATCAAAAAGATCCTGGACAACAACATGGACCAATTGGAGGAGGAGCTCACTATAGAATTCCGCCTTCCGGCACATACTAATCTCAGGGGACCCGAAGCTTATAATTAATCCATTACATAATCTAAGAACGATGAACACACAAAACACAGTAGAACAACTCAAGGGCCTTAAACTGACGGGCATGGCCAAACGGTATGAGGCCGCACTAGCGCTTCCTGTACATGAACTGCAGGATGTCCATGCATTGATTGCCATGATCACCCAGGCAGAAGTCGAGTACCGGGATCATGCCCGTACTCAAAAGTATCTGAAGGCCAGCAAGCTCCGCTACCATGCACTGCCCGAGGATATTCTCTGCAATGCAGAAAGAGGAATTACAAGAGAACAGGTTCTGAGACTTTCGGATGGTATGTTTATCGAAAAGGGAGAAAATGTACTGATCACCGGTGCCACCGGATGTGGTAAATCTTTTCTTGCCTGCGCCCTTGGCCGCAGTTCCTGTTTACTTGGATATCGAACCCAATATTTCAGTATGAATAAATTCCTGGAAGCCCTGGCCCAGGCCAGGCTTGACGGATCTTATCTGAAATGGATCCGGGGAATCTCTGTAAATAAACTGCTCATACTGGATGACTTTGGTCTTAAAGCACTGAGTAATGACGCGCGGATCGCGCTGCTGGATATCCTGGAAGACCGGTACGGAAACGGCAGTACAATGATCACTTCTCAGCTTCCGGTAGACAGCTGGTATAACTTTATTGACGAACCAACGCTGGCTGATGCTATTATGGACAGACTGTCAGCTTCTGCACACAGAATAGCCCTTACAGGCAAGTCACTGAGAAAGAAAAAAAATCATTAGGTTTGAATATTATCACGCTAGCTTAGTGATGTTGCAGGCCGGTCTGGCTGGCGTACTTTGCTCCGGAATAAATGGGGTACTTTATCGCGGAACACTGGCGTACTTTCGTCGGAATATCTA
>JAKFCE010000063.1:0-2129 GCA_036676905.1 Chitinophagaceae bacterium | reverse complement strand
CGACAACCGCTATCGCAGCTACATCTACGAACCCGGCAGCTTCCGCCCGCTGGCCATGCTCGATGGCGAAGGCCCGCTGAAGGCCGCGCCGTTCTACTACCAACTCGACCACCTCGGCACCCCGCAGGAACTCACCGACTATAGCGGCGAGATCATGTGGTCGGCGAAATACCGCGCCTACGGTAATCTCGCCGCACTCGACATCGCCGAAATCGACAACCCGCTGCGCTTTCAGGGCCAGTACTTCGATGCCGAGACAGGGTTACATTACAACCGGCATCGCTACTACAATCCGGGGACTGGACGGTTTCTGACGCCGGATCCGATCAAGCTTGCGGGTGGGTTGAACGGCTACCAGTACGTGCCTAACCCTACGGGGTGGGTGGATCCGTTGGGGTTGAGTAGCAAAGTGGCTAACTGCCCCAAAGTAAGATCTATTGATCCCAATGAAGTGCGTTTCTCCCAGACGTCAGTTTCGTATAACAAGATGGACAGAGATGGAAATAATTATACGTATGATAATTTAGTCACTAGCATGAGAGAAAAAGGCTGGCAAGGTGATCCAATTGATGTCGTACGAATGCCGGATGGTCATCTAACCAGCATGGATAACACTCGTGTAAGGGCTGCACGTGAAGCTGGAATCAAAGTGGAAGCTAGAGAACGTGGATATAACGACGTAGTAACCGAACCAGAACAACAGCGCTTCGCCGTAAAAGGAAAAAAACCGGATACTTGGGGGCAGGCAATTGAGTTGCGAGTAGGTAAACAGTCACCTAAGCGTTTCGGAAAAGAAACGCCTTATGGATCACATGAACTGCCAAAACTGAGTGGTAAAGAATGAGCTTTTATCTAAAAATTCAAAACAGACAGGATTTTTCCTACCCGGAAAACTTTATAACCACTATTAGCCTTAGCCCACCCATTGACATTGAACCTTGGTGGTTCATTGCGTTTGAGGATGGAGATATAAACTATTGGTATCACACACTAAAACAACTTTACCCAAAAAGAGATTTAATACCATTTGCAAAATTTAACGCTAACGACGACATTGCCTGCTTCGATGGTGACGATAGTTCCGGAGATCCGAAAGTATTAATCATCCACGCTTATGCTTCAGAAGGCTGGGAGTTACACGGAACTTACAACAATTTCAACGAATGGTTAAGTGAGGCAATAAAGACTCACCAAAAATGGGAGGAAGAGGAGTAGCCAGCTACTCCATCTCAACTTCAGTTATAAACTCTGGCGGCACACAAGTGGTCAACCATACATCATTTTCCGTCTTGAAAAATTTATATCCCTCAACATACATTGAGCGACTACTGACTTTTAGGATTACTACCTTACCGTATCGCCGACCGACTTCCAAAGCTGAATCTTTATCTTGTGTCAGATGCACATGATGCCTCTCACCCGCATTTAGACCATGCTGACGGATAGATTCTAAGAAGCGTGTCGCTGTACCATGATACAAAAACAAAGGAGGCTTAAACTCAACATAGCTTCGCCTAACTAGCTTTGTCGAATGTCCTTGTATTGCGCGAATCCTAAGCCCATCACTTGAAATTTCGAAGCGTTTCTTATCACTTAGAGAAACCAACTCTTGAATCTTTGAAGAACTTATGCAAACCCCTTTCTCAGCCGCGCCAGTGATCAGTTCAGCGACCACAGCCCACCCCTCCCGGTCCAACTCAAGCCCAATGTGCTCAGGTTTATGACGTAATATATAGCTCAAAAACTTGCTTAAAGCATTGACCTCGTCGCTCACCGCCCACCCCCTTAAACCTATTCAATTTTTAGACAAAACCACCACATACAAAAAAACTTAATTCTGCATCAATAGTAGCTTAAAGCTAAAAACAATAAGCCTATGAAACTTTTATACTTTAAAGTATTTTGCACCATATAAGCTCAACGTCTGCGGCACCACCCCAGAAAGCTTCGCCCACGACCCGGCGGGCAACCTCCTTGGCCAAGGCGACCAACCGACCGCGAACCTCGCCAACGTCAAAGGCAACCGCCTGCTCATGCAGGGCGACCGTCACTACGACTACGACGCCCACGGCAACCTGATCCGCGAACGTCGCGGCGCCGGCCAGAAACTCGTCACCGAATATCGTTAC
>JAKFCE010000062.1:0-8689 GCA_036676905.1 Chitinophagaceae bacterium | reverse complement strand
CAAACCCTCCTGGCTGGTGATCGCTGCACCGGTAGCCTCCGATACAGCCGTGGAAAAATTGCAGGTGCTGGCAGACGAGCTTTGCATCCTTATGGTCCCGGAAGTATTTTTTGGTGTCGGCGCATTTTATGAGGACTTCACCCAGGTTTCCGATGAGGAGGTGCTGGACTACCTTAAGCGGCTGAAGTCAGCCAGGACCGAAGCGGCCACGGACAAAATCTAAAGACATGTAATGTCCAATGGGAAGGCAGGGCCTTGCGGTATTTTTGAAATCATTACATAAGGGATCACTCTGAATTAAACATATCCGCATCCCATTTTATAGGATTGCTGGAAATGTATTGTCTCACATGCGTCAACGAACGGCCGTCACGGATGATGTGTTCATAAAACCTTTTTTGCCAGGAAAATTCAGGATACAGCCTTCTTGCCTGAATGGAAACTGCAGATTTAAATCCGCGAATTACGGACGCCAGGTTTTTTGATTGTACACCAAATTTGTTGTTGGCAGGTGTATCGATTTTTTCAATCGTAGGTGCGCCATGCATGGCGCACCTACGAGATTTGTTATATTCATTATCCCCTATAATAATGATCCCGTGGAAATGGTTAGGCATCACAACAAATTCATCTAAAACCAAATTCATATCAGGCCGGATACCGGGTGTTTTTTCCCATTCATCACGAACCATCATCCCAATTTCTGATAGTTGCATTGTCTTCGTGTAATTCCCTAGGGAATTTATACAAGGTGCATTCACCACCTTCCCAAACCAATGTTCCCTCTCTTTTGTACATATTGTGACGAAATAAGCAGCGGAGCTCCTATAATCCCAGTTCCTCAAGCGCACTGTTCCATCACGATATTTGTTCTTGTATAGCCGCATAAAGGATAATCATTTTCAACCACGATCAAACACTAAGCTATAGTAAACCCTTTTCGGATTCAGGCTTCATTTGCCTTGCCGGTAAAACCCTTAAGTCAACTGCTTTTTTACCTAAATAATTGGTATAAATCAACAAAGTTCCATGGGGTGGCCATTACTTGCACATGGGAAAAAACAAAAGGCTTAATATTGTCTCGATCAAAAGCCATCATTCTTTCCATTGGAAAATATTTTCACCAATATACTCGAAGTCGCCGGAACCTTTGTCTTTGCTGTCAGCGGCATCCGCATGGCTTCCGGTAAGCAGGTGGATTGGTTTGGTGCTTACCTGGTAGGCCTGGCCACCGCCATAGGGGGCGGAACGGTGAGGGACCTGCTACTCGATGTTACCCCTTTCTGGATGCTGGACAGCACCTATTTCCTGGCCACGGCAGCCGCCCTGCTGGCAGTGCTGGTCTTCAAAGGAAAAATATTCAAATGGGGAAACGCACTTTTTCTTTTTGATGCCATTGGACTGGGGTTGTTTACAATTGTGGGCATCACCAAAAGCTACGAAATGGGGCAGCCCGTCTGGGTATGTATTGTCATGGGTGCCATTACCGGCTCGGTAGGTGGAGTGGTGAGGGATGTCCTGCTCAACGAAGTGCCTTTGCTGCTTCGGAAAGATATTTATGCACTGGCCTGTGTGGCAGGCGGCCTGGTTTATTTTGCCTGCCTTTATTTCAATCTCCCCTCAACCATCACGGAGAGTATCGCCGTATTCGTTGTGATCCTGGTAAGGATCATTGCTGTAAAATTTCACTTGCACCTGCCCGTTCTCCGGGCTGGCAAACCAGATTAACAGCTTCCTGTTCCTAAGGCGCACCGTTTTTAATGACCGAAGCGATCCGCCAATATGACCCATGGCCAAACTTTATCCGATCGCCGCACCTAGTTGAATTCAGGCAGTAATTTTATTTCATTCCTGTAAAGAATGATCTTCTTATTGTTTTCCAGCTGCTTCAGGAGCCGGGACACCACCACCCTTGATGTGTGTAGCTCCTCGGCGATCTGGTTGTGAGAGGCTTTAACAACACGGGAACCGGAAAGGCGTTGCTTATCCTTTAAATAATTAATGAGTCTCTCGTCCAGTCTATGAAAAGCAATGCTTTCTATGGATCTCAGCAACTCCAGGAAACGCTCATTAAAGCTCCGCATGATGTACTTTTTCCAGCTTGGATATTTACAAAGCCATTCTTCCAACTTTACCTGCGGGATAGCGATCAGCTCCACCTCGTCTTCTGCTATAGCCTTTATCTCGCTTTTCTTCAGTTCCATGCAACAGCTGTAAGCCATAGAGCAACTTTCGTTGGCGGATAAATAATAGAGCAGGATCTCATTGCCGGTCTCATCCTTCATGAATACTTTAATGGTGCCCTTTACAATGAGGGGCATCATACGGATGTATCTCCCGTAATCAATGATCACATCCCCTTCCTTATACTGCTTCAGCTCGCCGAATTGCATGATCTCTTTTACCAGTTCAGGCTCGAAGGTTGATTCAAAAGATTCTTTACTTACCATGGACCGCTCGATAGGTTAGTGAATGACAAATTTGCACTCCACTAAACTATATAATAGGATTCAATTAGCATGGTCGCCAATAACTATTATTCAACCCAGCTTAGGTTTCATTGAACATATTCATCCATTCAATGAGGCAGTTTCTCTTTTATTACTCCATACAAATAAGTTCCTATGATAGCAAAAAGGAAAACTATACCCATGGTCAAAAACCCATAACCGATATTCACCACCATGGGGCCGGGGCAGGCACCGCTCAATGCCCATCCCAATCCGAAAATGGCACCACCCAGCAGGTAGCGCGTTATGGATCTGTCTTTTGGGTGAAACAGGATAGGGTTACCATGGAAGTCCCGTAGGTTGTATTTCTTGATCAGGGCCACACCGATCACGCCCAGTATCACCGCGGTACCTATGATGCCGTACATGTGAAATGCCTGGAAGCGAAACATCTCCTGTATCCTGAACCAGGAGATGGCTTCTGATTTAGCCATGACAATTCCAAAAACAACACCCAGCAACAAAAATTTCATAAACTTCATACGATCAGAATATTAATGGAAGAATGAGGAAGGTCATGATCAGTCCCCCCATAAAAAAACCAATAACGGCAATGAGCGAAGGCACCTGCAGGTCAGATAAACCACTGATGGCATGTCCTGATGTGCAGCCGCCGGCGTAACGGGAGCCGAAACCCACCATGAGGCCACCCAGCGCCAGTATAAGAAATCCCTTTACGGTCAGAACAGCATCTAAACTAAAAATCTCTGCAGGCTGCAGGGAAACAGGAGCGGCGATGCCAAGCTTGCTCAGATCGTTGATGGTTGCCTGCGAGATCTCTACCGGCAGATCGGTTGAAAAGAACTGTTTTGCTATAAAGCCTCCCAGGATGGCACCCACAAGGAATACAAGGTTCCAGGTCTGCGACTTCCAGTTAAAGTCAAAGAATTTGGTTTTCTTTCCCAGCCCGGCCGCCGCGCAGAGGGTTCTTAAATTCGATGAGAACCCGAAAGACTTTCCAAAGTATAAGAGAAAGAACATGATAGCCGCTATCATGATGCCGGAGAACCACCAGGACCAGGGTTGTGTTATAAAATCTCTCATGTATATCCCTGTATTATTTTAAGTGAAATGATATGATGGGTTTAAAAAGATGCTTGATCAGCTTTTCAGTGGCGCTATGATGAAATATACCTCCTTTACCGTGCGTACCGATGCAAACAATATCCATATTATGCATCTGGTTAAAATGCACAACGCCGTTCTCGACGTCATCGTCATTGATCAAATGACACGCGTAATCAGATATGCCATTTAAATCCGCAAACATTTTCATACGGGTGAAAACGCCTTCCTTTTCCGCCTCTACCCTGCCGGAGGTAATTTGAAGCAAATGAATTTTGGTATTGAAAGCATTGATCAGTTTGTGCAGGACCTGCAGATCTTCCTTTGCCGGGTGATTGAAATTATGCACCAGCAGAATATTCTGTATGTTCAGATCAGAACGGTCACACATTAAAGACAATACCGGGATCTTCGATCTGCGGGCGATCATCTGCGTTTCCGATCCTGACAGCTTTTCCCTGAGGCCCCAGGCCCCCTTTGTTCCCATCACGATCAGATCGAAATGATGGGCCTCCGCAAAATTCAATATGCCGTCCGTTACCTTACCCAATTCAAAATGGCTGCTGACATCACCGCCATATATGTTTTTCAACTCTGCTAATTTTCGCTCGGCGATCTCTTTTTGCCTTACTACATAATTAACGTCAATTTCACCGCAGGTTTGAATGTTCCCATTCTTGTCCATCGTTACGGTATCGGGCACATTCATCACATGCAAAAAATGAATATCGGCTGAGGTCTTTTCCGCCAGTTTTCTCACCAGCAGGTAGGCGAACTCCGCCTGCACGGAGAAGTCGGTGGGGATCAAAATTTTTAAACTTTCCATTCGGTTCTTTTACGGGATTGAGTTGATTGTCTTAATAATGGCAACTATTGAACAAACTGGCTCACTTCTTCCCATGCGCCCCCGTTGATCACGTTTTTAAACCCGTTTTGCTCGAGAATGATCTTTGCCTGTCCGCTCCTTGCGCCGCTACGGCAGAAAACCACAATATTCTCCTTGCCTTTGAACTGGTCTAAAGCTGAAGGCACAGTGCCTAAAGGAATGTTGACAGCCCCTTTGGCCGTACCCCCGGCAAATTCATCGGGCTCTCTTACATCTACTAAAAAAGCGCCCTGCCCGATGACTGTTTTCAGGTCTGGCTTTTCGCCGCCGCCAAATAATTTCTGAAGTATACTCATTGCTTAAATTTTTTATGTTTGAAACTCACTTTCACAACCCTCGCAAACGAATTTAGATGGAGACGCCGGGATGTTCGGTAACAAAGGTTACACTGAAAGCCCTTCTATGGATGATCTCCTTATTCAAAGCATGTAAATTTCAGTTTTGATGCGAGCCTGTTTGGTAACTTTTGTTGCACTGGGAAACCCTGATAAAAAAGGCCGCCCTTGATGGCAGCCTCTTTAGTATTTTTTCCAGGTTGCCCTTTAAGAAACAACAGGCTCTCCCGCATTTACCCACTCATTCATGCTCCCGGAAAAGTTGAAAACATTGGTAAAGCCATTTTTTGCCAGGATGGAATAGCCAATGGTAGACCGGTCGCCTCCCTGGCAATAGACGATCACCTTTTTATCTTTACTGACCTGGTCAAGATGTTCTTCAAGGGTGCCGATAAAGACGTTCTCCGCTTTAGCAATATGCCCGCTGTTGAATTCCGTTGCGCCCCTGAGATCGATCACCTGTACACCGTTGTTGGTGATCAGCTCCTTGGTTTTTTCTAATGAGATCACATTCGCTTTCTCCAGCTTACCACCAGCTTCAGTCCATACAGCAGTAGAAGGCACATAGCCATACACGTTATCGAGGCCAATACGCATCAGCTTTCTTGTGAGGTCGTCCAGCTGGCTTTCATCTGCCAGCAAAATGAAACGCTCATCGTATTTTAAGAACCAGCCGGCCCAGGTGCTAAAAGAATTATTACTCTGGATATTGATGCTGCCAGGAATGAAACCTTCAGAAAAATCGGTCTTGCTTCTTGTATCGATCAGTTTCACACCCTCCGCCATGGCAGCCTTCAGTTCTTCAGCTGACAATTTTTTCAGCTTTGGCACTTCAGTCAGCAAAGGCCGGTCCACCTTATTCAGCTGCTTCATCATGGCAAAATACTTCGGTGGCTCGGGCTGGTCCTCCAATAAGTATTTCACAAAGCCCTGTTCGTTATCGGGATATTGAAAGGCCCAGTTTCTTGCTTTTTCATAACCCACGGTGGTGCTGGGAACTGAACCCAGGGCCTTTCCACAGGCGCTGCCTGCTCCATGGCCCGGCCATACCTGGATATAGTCTGCAAGGGCATTGAACTTTTTAATGGACTTATACATTTGATGGGCGCCTGCATCTGCCGTACCCTTGATACCAGCAGCTTTTTCCAGCAGGTCAGGCCGGCCCACATCACCTACAAATACAAAATCACCGGTAAATAACATCACGGGCTCTTTCGATGCAGGATTATCTGTTAGAAGAAAGCTGATACTTTCAGGCGTGTGTCCTGGCGTATGCAATACTTCGAAAGTGAGATTGCCTACCTGGATTTTATCACCGTCTTTCAGGCCGTGGTGAGGAAATTCATATTCCCATCCCTTGCCGCCTTCGTCGCTCAGGTAGAGCCCGGCGCCCGTCAGCTTAGCGAGTTCTCTTGAGCCAGCCAGGAAATCGGCGTGGATATGGGTTTCAAATATGTGGGTGATCTTCATGTTATTCGCCTGCGCGATTTCCAGGTAGGTATCCACATCCCTTTTCGCATCGATCACAGTGGCGACGCCTGCCTTTTGGCAGCCGATGAAATAGCTTGCCTGGGCAAGACTCTTGTCGTATATGTGCTGAAAATACATAGTGTTTGATGTTTAGTTTATGTTGACTCTACTGCAAATATGGAGTGTTTTTTTACCTGCTTTTGTAACATTAGTTGCATACAAACCATGCAAAAACCTCATCGGTATTGCCCCTTCCCCTCCGCTGGATCCATGGAAACGGATCGCCTCCCGATCGGCCTCCGCTCTATTTAGCCACTTCGGCCGACAACGACCTTTTAGCGAGATACCAGTCTACCATTTCCAGGCCGCTCTTCTTTCTTTCTGCCAGCCCTTCAACCGTTTTAGGAGCGGGTACGATCACCTTCTCGCCGGGCTGCCAGTCCAGCGGCATGGCACATTTGTTCTCGTCGGATGTTTGCAATGCCAGTAATACCCTTTTGATCTCTGCCATGTTCCTGCCCACGTTCAATGGGTAATACATGATCAAGCGAACCTTTCCCTCGGGATCAATAAAAAATACGGCTCTTACGGCTGTCGTTTCACTCTCCCCGGGCTGCAGCATGCCATACAATTTCGCCACGCTCATGCTGATATCTGCCACGATGGGAAATTCAAACAACACGCCTGTCTTCTCCTGCACTGCGTTCACCCAGGCAATGTGGGAATGGATGCTGTCGATACTGATCCCCAGGAGTTTTGTATGATGGGCTGCAAAGAAATCCTTCTCTTTCGCAAAACCACTCAACTCTGTAGTGCATACTGGAGTGAAATCAGCGGGGTGAGAAAAGAACACCACCCAGCTGCCTTTATTATAATCCGAGAACTTCAGATTCCCTGTTGTAGTCACTGCCTCGAAATCCGGCGCTTTATCCCCGATCCTTGGCATCGTTGTTACCTCACCCTGTTCCATATTTTATCGTTTAATGGTTAAGAATAGTCTGCCCGAAACGTCCCGGGCGGGTGCAGGTCAGTGCCCCCCGCCTGTAGGGAAAAAGATCTCTTTTATAATAATGTAAACACCCATCACCAGCACAAACCAGCCAAAGGCTTTCTTCAATTTTTCACCTGCGATTTTTTTCGACAGCCAGATGCCTGCGAAGATGCCGGCCACGGCAAAGGCAGTAAAACTTCCCAACAAGCGCCAGTCGATCACCTCGCTGCCCTGCAGGTCGCCAATAAAGCCAATTAAGGATTTTGCGGCGATAATGAACAATGAGGTACCTACGGCCAGCTTCATGGGCATGCGGGCCAGCAACACCAGGGCAGGTATGATCAGAAAGCCGCCACCTGCGCCCACCAGCCCGGTCAGCAAGCCTACCACGGCTCCTTCCAGCAGGATCATGGGATAATTGTACTTGATCGGGGCCTGCTCAATGCCTTCTTCTTTCTTTTTCCCCGACCTGATCATGCTGAGAGAGGCGAGGATCATCACGACGGCAAACAGCAGCATTAAGGCTATCGACTTGGTGATCACCAATGAGCCGATGGAAAACAATTCCGCGGGAATGAAAGGCACCAGCCACATGCGTGTGGCATACACTGCCGCGATGGATGGGATGCCAAAAACGAGCACGGTTTTGAAATCCACCTTTTTTTGAATGGCACTTTGCACGCCACCCACCAGGGCTGTAGAACCTACAATGAATAGTGAATAGGCGGTGGCCAGCACGGGGTTCACCGCCAGTACATATACCAGGATAGGAACCGTCAAAATTGAACCCCCACTGCCGATCAGTCCAAGTGATATCCCCACGACCGTAGCCAGTACATAGCCTAATATTTCCATAACCTCTTTCTTTTTCTGGGCACAAAGATGTTATTAAGGGTCGGAGTGAATGGTAACAAAGGTTACATTGAAGTGGACGTGAAGTGCTGCCTAAAGTTAAGAAAATAAAGTGCTTACATTAATTACCGACACCCGCGTCAAAGCCAAGGATATCGGCAGCAACATGCGGGATTCCATTCAACGGCTGTCTCCCCGCGTTTCTCCGCGTCTCCGCGTCCCGATCGCTATCGGGACCGCGTCAAAACAAAAAAGCTCCTTGATGAAGGAGCTTCTTGCGGATCTCGCCTAAGGCGAGAGACTCGAATGCCGACGCATGGTCGGCATCGGGACCGGCTTCGCCGCGTCTCGACCCGCCTTAACCTCTATAGTGACAGGGCGTACCAAATAAAAGAAGCTCCTTGATGAAGGAGCTTCTTGCGGACCGGACGGGACTCGAACCCGCGACCTCCGCCGTGACAGGGCGGCATTCTAACCAACTGAACTACCGATCCAATATGTTTTGTTTCCAGGGCGGCTCCCGATAACTATCGGGACTAACCAACTGAACTACCGATCCAATATGTTTTGTTTCCAGGGC
>JAKFCE010000061.1:0-2107 GCA_036676905.1 Chitinophagaceae bacterium | reverse complement strand
AAGGTGACCTGAGTATCTTGAGGATAATCCAAGGATTAGACGGGAGGCATCCCGTCGAACGCTGAGAAACCAATGTAGGTCAAGCTACAAAGGGCGTACGGTGGATACCTTGGCGCCAGGAGCCGAAGAAGGACGCGGAAGACTGCGATAAGCCACGGGGAGCTGTCAACGAGCGACGAGCCGTGGGTGTCCGAATGGGGAAACCCCACTAGGGTAACGCCTAGTGATCGCACACTGAATACATAGGTGTGACGAAGGTAAGCGAGTGAACTGAAACATCTTAGTAGCTCGAGGAAAGGAAAGTAACAACGACTCCCCTAGTAGCGGCGAGCGAACGGGGAAGAGCCTAAACCCATTACGTGTGATACCCTGCCGGGGTTGCGTAGTGGGGGTTGTTGGGACCTTTGTCTCACTGCGGCAGCAGTGAGCAGCAGTTACAAAACCATTCAGTATCCGAACACCGCTGGAAAGCGGGGCCATAGAGGGTGATAGCCCTGTAGGGAACATTGAATGGACTGCTGATGAGGCACCCGAGTAGCCCGGTACACGTGAAATTCCGGGTGAATCTGCGACGACCACGTCGTAAGGCTAAGTACTACCTGGCGACCGATAGTGAACAAGTACCGTGAGGGAAAGGTGAAAAGAACCCCGGGAGGGGAGTGAAAGAGAATATGAAGCCGTATGCCTACAAGCAGTCAGAGGGTCATTGATGGCCTGATGGCGTGCCTGTTGAAGAATGAGCCGGCGAGTTATCGTCACATGCGAGGTTAAGGGGTAACCCCCGGAGCCGCAGGGAAACCGAGTCTGAATAGGGCGACGAGTATGTGGCGATAGACCCGAACCCGGGTGACCTAGCCATGTCCAGGATGAAGCGTGGGTGAAACTGCGTGGAGGTCCGAACCCACCGGTGTTGAAAAACCGGGGGATGAGGTGTGGCTAGCGGAGAAATTCCAATCGAACTCGGAGCTAGCTGGTTCTCCCCGAAATTGCTTGAGGGTTAGCGTCGGATGTTTCCTACCGGGGGTAGAGCACTGGCAGGGTGCGGGCTGCAAATCGCGGTACCAAATCCTATCAAACTCCGAATACCGGTAGAGTGAAGTCCGGCAGTGAGACGGCGAGAGATAAGTTCCGTCGTCAAGAGGGAAACAGCCCAGACCACCGACTAAGGTCCCGAAGTTACAGCTAAGTGACTAAGGAGGTGGGGTCGCAGAGACAACCAGGAGGTTGGCTTAGAAGCAGCCACCCTTAAAAGAAAGCGTAATAGCTCACTGGTCAAGCGATCCTGCGCCGAAAATATACGGGGCTCAAGCTGTACACCGAAGTCGTGGGATTGAGTAATCAATCGGTAGGGGAGCGTTCTGTTGTAGGCTGAAGCACGACCGCGAGGACGTGTGGACGAAGCAGAAGTGAGAATGTCGGCATAAGTAGCGAAAACATTGGTGAGAATCCAATGCGCCGGAAATCCAAGGTTTCCTGGGGAAGGTTCGTCCGCCCAGGGTTAGTCGGGCCTAAGCCGAGGTCGATAGACGTAGGCGATGGACAACAGGTTGATATTCCTGTACCACCGAAGCACGTTTGAGCAAAGGGGGGACGCAGGAGGATAGGTCATCCCGCGACTGGAAGTGCGGGTCTAAGCAGGTAGGTAGCTCGGATAGGCAAATCCGTTCGAGTATTGCCGAGACGTGATGGCGAGTCTCTACGGAGACGAAGTGACTGATTCCACACTGCCGAGAAAAACCTCGTTGCGAGTGCGTAGGTGCCCGTACCGCATAACCGACACAGGTGGGTTGGTAGAGAATACCAAGGCGCGCGAGAGAACTCTCGTTAAGGAACTCGGCAAAATAGCCTCGTAACTTCGGGAGAAGAGGTGCCCTAGTAGGGTGTAAGCCTTTACGGCTGAAGCCTGATGGGGTTGCAGTGAAATGTCCCAAGCGACTGTTTAACAAAAACACAGGTCTGTGCAAAGCCGTAAGGCGATGTATACGGGCTGACTCCTGCCCAGTGCCGGAAGGTTAAGGGGGGGCGTGCAAGCGCCGAACCGAAGCCCCGGTGAACGGCGGCCGTAACTATAACGGTCCTAAGGTAGCGAAATTCCTTGTCGGGTAAG
>JAKFCE010000060.1:0-2645 GCA_036676905.1 Chitinophagaceae bacterium | reverse complement strand
TACCCATCTGGACCGCAAGACCGAAGCACGGGCGGATGATCACCTCACCGTGGGCGTGACCCAGCATGTGAAGGTCGGCACGGCGCAGTTTGTCGAGGCGGGTCAGGAGATTCACTACCACGCTGGAGAGAAGGTGGTGGTTGAGGGAGGCATGGAGCTCACGGCCAAGGCTGGCGGGAGTTTTGTGAAGATTGATGCGGGTGGCGTGACGATTAGTGGGGCTGAGGTGAAGGTCAATTCCGGTGGTGGGCCGGGCACTGGTTCAGGTATCCAGGCATTAGGTCCATCGATCCCGTTAGCGGCCGCAATCGCGAGCGCTGGTCAACTTTTGGAACGAAAAACAGTTCCCGATAAAACAGATCATGACTTGGATTTCCTGATTACTGATCAAAACACGGGTTTACCGTTGAAGAATTTTCCATACGTCATCAAAACCTCATCGGGCAAGAGCCTGGCGGGACGTACCAATGATGAAGGAAGAACTGGAAAAATCAAAAGTACAGAGGCGGAAATGGCTGTGATTGAGGTTTATGACGACATCCCCCCTATCAATCCAGGATGGGACGCTTGAAATGCCTAAATTGAAACCTTTGGCCACAGGTGAAAAAGCGTTGACTCCGGTAACCGATAAAAAGCCGGCGTCAGTCATGATAGATGACAGTAAGCGTTTGAAGGAAATCAGGAAGCTGGTTGAAGCCCACAACAAATCCTCGATTGATACAAACACCATCATTTGCCAGATTTATATGGAATCACGTTTCGATGCTAATGCCGGGGCTGGGCACAATGCTCGAGGCCTGATGCAAATGCAGATGCAAGCGGTACAACAGGTCTACAAATATCGAAAAAAGAAACAGCTTGGCCGTACGCCGAGCGACGAGCAAACCAAATTGGCATTTGCCGAAGGCAAGGCATTCCACGCTAGCGCCAGCATTTTTGACGAAGCCAAAAATATTCAACTTGGCACGGAGTACATGCAATATTGGATAGATGTATCCAGCTCAATTGAAGAGGCCTACAAAAAGTACCGAGGCCTTTCCAATGGAGTTTATTATAAAAAAATTAGTGCCTGTGCCGCAAAACTCGCGGCCAGTCCCGATTCAATGCAGGTGCTCAGGGATAATATAAAGTGAAAAGCCCGTGGCTGTATTTAATCACTGTCCTGCTTATAGGGACTGCCTATGCAGAGCCGCCCAAGTCAATTCTCGGTTGCCCTTTGTCTGATGGAACACAGGTGTCTTTACTGGCCGAGTCAACTGCAGAGGGTCAGCGCTTATTTCTTGAGCTCGATCAGAAGACACAAACTGCATTTACGGACATGCCTGATACCGACTTCGTCGGGCAGGTGGTCCTGGCAAAGTGTATTTCCTCCAGCTTTATATTTGCGCTCAACTACGGCTCACCGTATTTGAAGGGTGTTGTTTTACGCAAAAACCCCATCAGTCATTCGATCGAACGAATCGATTTTGCAGAGAAGTCCCTCCCCCGCTGGCTTTATCTTGGACAAGAGCAAATGCGGCTGATCATTCCAAATATCGGGAACGAGGTCTCAGGAAAGTTCCTGGTGTATGACTATTTCGCCGGAAAAGGACAACCAGAGGAAGCGGGTAGTGTTGATGTTCGGCCAGATACCCATGGATTTAAGGTTTTACGCCTGAAATGAGCGCTTCATCCCATTGAATACATCACCGTCGGACATCTAGCTTCAAAGCCTGCCCACAGGAGGCAGGCTTGTTTTTGAAGGTGCAGCGTCAAATCGGCGCTTTCCAGCCCATCATCCGCTGCTGCGCGACCTGCAGCAGGTCGTAACCATCCTGCGTCAGCAAATAAAGCGCATGGGTAATGTGCGGAATGTCCTGAACGTCACCGTGCTTGAAGCATAGGCAGTGGAGTGTTTCAAGTAACTGGCTGGAGGCGCGGATGCGCTGGAGGGCGGATTCGAGGATGTCTTGGGGATTGGCTTCTGTGTCGATTACCAAGGGATTTGAGTCGGTAACGCCGCTTTTGATTGAACGATAACGATCGGGAAACGTATTTAGAGTTGGCATAGTAAGTTACTCATCTGTTTTGAAGTAACCGCCAGCACCGTGACCAAACGATGGGAGACGGACTGTGTACAGGCTTGGTCAACCGAGAACAGTAACTCAGCTCGCCCGAAGGCGTCCTGTACACAGCCGCCACAACAATGCGCCATAAGGACATAGATGTCCGTAAAGCGAATCATGGCACACATATGTGCACTGTTCTCAGGTGACCAAACCTGTTCGCTGATTTTGCAGCGAAGCTAAACAGTAAACGCTGATCTCCAGCCAGCGAAAGACGACAAGGCGCCCAAGCATGTAGGAACGAGCCGAAGCTCCCTCCGTTTTTTTACCTAGATGAAACCTCTGTCAGAAACCGCCTCACGACAGGCGGCATACAACCCGGTTAACCATCGCTTAACCCCACGGTCCAAAACTTTACTGGACCGCACGCCCTCAGCTCCCTCTGACGCCCAGTGCGGCAGGTTCGACGTTCTTCAGTCGAACTGACTTCCCTCTGCACTGGAGACCCATCATGAACATGCGAACACTACTGATGACCACCGCCCTCGCCTGCACCGCGTTCGTCGGTTTCGCTCAGGCCAACGAGACGTCGTCCTCCCA
>JAKFCE010000059.1:0-1516 GCA_036676905.1 Chitinophagaceae bacterium | reverse complement strand
GGTAAGGCTAAATACTCCTCAGAGACCGATAGTGAACCAGTACCGTAAGGGAAAGGTGAAAAGCACCCTAAACAAGGGAGTGAAATAGTACCTGAAACCGTGCGCCTACAAGCGGTCGGAGCTTCAATTTATTGAAGTGACGGCGTGCCTTTTGCATAATGAGCCTACGAGTTACTCCTCACTGGCGAGGTTAAGTTCTTTTGTAACGGAGCCGTAGCGAAAGCGAGTCCAAATAGGGCGCTTAGTCAGTGGGGGTAGACGCGAAACTTTGTGATCTATCCATGGGCAGGATGAAGGAGGGGTAACACTCTCTGGAGGTCCGAACCCATTAACGTTGAAAAGTTATGGGATGACCTGTGGATAGGGGTGAAAGGCCAATCAAACTGAGAGATAGCTCGTTCTCCCCGAAATGTTTTTAGGAACAGCGTCGCATATAGAAGTTTATTAGAGGTAGAGCTACTGATTGGGCTAGGGGGCTTCACCGCCTACCAAACCCTGACAAACTCCGAATGCTAATAAATATCTGCGGCAGTGAGGCTGTGGGCGCTAAGGTCCATGGCCGAGAGGGAAATAACCCAGAATAGCAGCTAAGGTCCCTAATACGTAGTTAAGTTGATCAAACGAGGTGGAGTTTCTATAACAGCCAGGATGTTGGCTTGGAAGCAGCCATTCATTTAAAGAGTGCGTAACAGCTCACTGGTCGAGAGACTCTGCACGGAAAATAATCGGGCATCAAACTACGAACCGAAGCTCTATGATCGCCACTAAGTGGATGATCGGTAGGGGAGCATTGAAATCAGCATCGAAGGTGTACGGTGACGTATGCTGGAGCGATTTCAAAAGAAAATGTAGGCATAAGTAACGATAAAATAGGTGAAAAACCTATTCGCCGTAAGACTAAGGGTTCCTGATCAACGTTAATCGGATCAGGGTTAGTCGGGTCCTTAGGCAAACCCGAAAGGGGCAGTTGATGGAAAACTGGTTAATATTCCAGTACCTGCATTAATTTCGACGGGGTAACGCGGTAGTGAAAGATCCGCCTTCTTACGGAATAGAAGGTTAAAGCGTGTAGATATTTTCTTTCCAGGTAAATCCGGTTAGAAAGTCGAACGTGATAGTACACCAAAGCTTCGGCAGCGGTGATAGTGATCCTAATCATACCGCCGAGAAAAACCTCTAAGGCTAGGTTAATGCAGCCCGTACCGTAAACCGACACAGGTAGTCGAGATGAGTATTCTAAGGCGCTCGGGTGAGCCGTGGAGAAGGAACTAGGCAAATTGACGCTGTAACTTCGGGATAAAGCGTCCCCTAGCAATAGGGGCACAGTAAAATGGTTCAACCAACTGTTTAACAAAAACACAGGGCTCTGCAAAATCGAAAGATGAAGTATAGGGCCTGATACCTGCCCGGTGCTGGAAGGTTAAGGAAGGGTGTTCGGGGGTAACCCCAAAGCTCCTGACTGAAGCCCCAGTAAACGGCGGCCGTAACTATAACGGTCCTAAGGTAGCGAAATTCC
>JAKFCE010000058.1:0-2459 GCA_036676905.1 Chitinophagaceae bacterium | reverse complement strand
TAAATATGGGCAATCTTGATGTCTTTGGCTTGCAGCGGGGCTGCGCAGCACAGTACGGCCAGCGCGGATACTACGTGACGTCTCATCATCTTCTTTCCTCTTGGTGGGTAAATCAATCAAAGTTACTGCAAGCAAAGCGCAGAAGACAGTAATACTACCAGCCTGTCAACGCGTGGAAATCGTCAGCGTGTTGTTTTACCGACAGTTTCCACACTTTCTAACAATTCGAACTCATCTGCTTTCCATCGCGTCGATAGCGAATCGACTTTTCAGACTTTCGTCTGCATCAAGCACGCTGTTCGCACAATTTCTTTCCACTTGCTCTTTTCTAACCAGACACTAACGTTCATTGAACTCTGCGGCCAATGTCTTAGGCTAAATAAGGCCGGTATTATAGCCATAATGTCAACTCTCGAAAAGTTGTATGTGGTGGTCTGTATTTAAAAGGGGATTGATATATCGCAAAAATATTTTATGGATTGGCATCGAATTGTTTTTTTGGCCAATGTTGTCTCGCGGCATTAAATGCCTTCTTTTTATTCAGCCACTGTAGGTGAATAATTGTATTGCGTCAATATTGCTTTACATGACTTAAATGACGCTTAAATCAGGACACAATTCACCTCGCAAGTTGCTGTGCAGCAAAGCCGAAAACATTGTGTAGTGGGGAGAGTACGATAACAGGCAATGCCACGCCTGTGCAGCATCAACTTACGAGGGGGGAAAATCGGAAAGATGGGAGGGAGGTCGCATTGGGCGCGGACTACTGCAAGCCGACGCCCAATGTTTTTCTTACTTACAAGCAGGATGATTACTTGGCGGTTGTACTGCCGGAGGTGCTGTCGGAATTTTTCACACCCGAACCGGTGGTTGGAATCGAAGTCGAGCCGGAGCTGCTGGAACCGGCAGGTACGCCAGTGCTGGAGGTGGGAGCCGTTCCACTTGGATTATTCATCGATGAGCTGCCGGTGCTGCTGGCGCCGCCACTGGAGGAAGTGGTGCCCGACGAAGTGGTTCCGGATGGGCTGCTTGCACCGGATGAACTGCTGCCCATTGAGCTGCTGGGCTTATTCATTGAACCGCATGCGCTCAGGGCCAATGCGCACGCCAGGGGTAGAATCCATTTTTTCATAAAATCCTCCTAAAAAAGACAGTAGATATGACCTCAAAGTTTGACGCCATTCATTGCATGCACGAATGCATGCGCATCGTGTAGAGAGTTTCAATAACTGTAAGTTCCTAGCGCGGGATCATGGCCTGTTGTCCATTGATTTTTGTCAAGTAGAATCCGCCTTTGACGGTGCCAACAAACCTGACAACGCTGTGCTTGTTGTGCAGTCATTGATTAGCATACGCCCACGCAAGGCAGATGAAGATTTTTAATGTGAATGCATTGTCCAGGGCATCAACTCATGAAATAACTGCACGACCGGCCCATATTAAATTGCATCAATGAATGCAAATGGGAATACCAATGGGAATGTTAGGCAGAAGAAGGGTAGCGTTTAAATGCTGCAATATTCCGCGCAGTGCAATCAGCCTGCCGTGATGGCAGAAATTTGCCATCGCCTACGCAAAATTGACTCGCGGTCAAATACCACAAACCGATTTGCTTTTTGCGGTTCATGCCGCGGCTGCGGCAGAGATCATTTTTTTGGTTTGGTGACTTCGTTGCCGACTACGCCGCCGACAAGTGCGCCGCCCGCCGTTCCCAACGCACTGCCATCGGTCACGGCATGGCCCAGCACACCACCAACTACCGCACCGGTACCGATGCCGATTTGCTGGCGCGAAGGGGAAGTGGAACATGCCGACAGGCTGCTGCCGGCCAGCAAAATGAACATCGTCGCTGCAATCAATCGGGTTGGCATCGCGCATCCTTTCATGCAAGGATCTGCTCATATCAGCCCCAGCGTATCAAGACTATCCTGATCAAGGCTACCCTGAGCATGCCAACTACAGCAGGAGGGCCTGCGCCAGTTGTACTCTCATTTGACGAATACGCCGGCCCCAAGTTCCTGTCAGCGCACGGTCCGACCAGCCATCTGCCGTGCTGCTCGGCGCGGCTCCGGGCGACTGCTTAGGCGGCGGCTTTTTTGGCAGGGGATTTCGCTGCCGCTTTCGTCGCCGTTTTTGCCACGGCTTTTTTGGCGGCTGTTTTCTTGGCCACGGCTTTTTTCAGCGGCACTTTCACTACTGCTTTTTTATCCGTCGGCAGTGTCGCAGCATCAGCCGGCTTGGCGGCCGCCTTACCTTTGGCGGGCGCTTTGGCCTTGCGTTCCTCGAACTCGAAACTTACCTTGCCATCCTTGCCCTTGACCAGAAAGGCCTTGAACGGGCGGCGCGTGCGTTGCGAGATAAACCCGGGCAGCAAATCGGTCTTGCCATCATTGAGCAACTTCACCATCTGTTCCGGCAAAATTTCCTGCTGCAAGATGATGCGGCCGCTGCGGAAATCG
>JAKFCE010000057.1:0-3465 GCA_036676905.1 Chitinophagaceae bacterium | reverse complement strand
GGCGGCAGTAATGACCATTGTTGGCCCGACCTCGTTGTTCCATGCCGACGAAAACGGCCCGGCGGCGCAGCGGTTGCTGGCGGCGACCCGGGCCGTGAGTTGGCGGATGGGGTATGAACCGGTAGCCCACCCTATTTGACGTTCAATTATGCGTAGGACTGCTATCGCCGTTTAACGCACGGTCGTCTTGCTGCCGCCAGAACCCAGTTCCGCAAGAACATCGTCAACGATTTCTTTCAACAGCTCGTGATCGATCTTCTGTCCGGTAGCCGTCGATACCATTTCAGCAACTTTCCTCGCATCCTTGATAAACCCGATCAGTGTTTTCTGGGTTTTCGTCACCGATGTCGCCCCCAACTTCTCGTACTTGCCATACCCAAGAGTCGCCAACTCAATCAGAGCCTCCTGGAAACTGGTAAAAGCCGCATCCCTGTCTGCGAGATGCCAGGATTGAGCCCCCTCCAATAGGCTTTTGGTGATCTTCACTGCGCTGGCTGCCAGACCTACCGGGGGGATAACGATGCTGATCACCGTAGCAGCCAGCATGACGTTCTTGTAAACCAGTGCGCTGATAATTTCCGCCAAACTCGTAGTCTTGAAATCTACATCATCGATAACGAACTGAACCATGTCATTGTAAGAAGTATAGATATCCCGAACACGGCTACCTATTTCCAACCCCGGAGCCGCGGTTCTCCTTTTGATGTCACGCACTGCATCAAAGTATTCATTGACTGCGGGTTGATCGATGAGCCGGACTCGATCCAGGAAGTACTCGGTCAAAGCCCCGTAGCGTATCGCGTTCACAATATGATCCAGCGGACGGAACCACTTGCCGTCTGGCGCATGAGGGGTATAGAGCCAATCTTCGGTTATCCTGAAAACATAAACTCCCTTTACGGGTCGACGCCTGCCGAAATGGAAGCGATAAACACTGTCTTCAAGAGACGGCGCATCGCCAAGCGGATGCGTCAAATGAGCTTGCGACTTCTCCAGAGAAATAATCAGCTGTTTTATTCGATTGAACTGATCACTGGTCAGCCCTCCACTGAAGCGTTCCGCCAACGCCGCTCGATACATCTCTGTATGCTGGCGTTCAAAATGAACTTCGCGCCTAAATGTATACGCTGAATCGTTTGGATTCAGAAAGCGGTCCTTCAGCATATTGATGTACTTTTCACCTGGCCGTAACTTGGTCCAGTTTGCAATGTCACGGATATCCAGACTCTTCAGAACGGGGTGCCCTGCCATTACGTAGTAGCGCGGATAACCGCTTGATGTCATGCCCTCACGCTCATACGCATCGAAGTGTTTTTCATTGATCATCAGCGACGTGAGTGTCATTTTTTCGCTCGGCGTCAGCTCGACGATAATTTTGTCTGGATCTACCTTTACCACTTCACCGCGATCTTGCAGAACACCTTCCACCCTCGACTTAATCAAGTCATAAGTAAACTGCTCATAGGACATAAATCCGACATCAAGGCTTTCAACGGTGTAAAGCGCTGCTAACTCTGTATGTAGTCGAGCAAATTCCTGACGAACGGAAATCGGTAATCGACGATATTCTGCAGGTGCTACGGAAATTGCTTCGAAGGCCTGCCATCTCAAATCACTGGCCGCGGCTCCCGATAGAGGTCGACCGGGTTCTGATTGCATAGCCGTAAGTCTGACATCGCCATTTCGCCACTGCCTGTTGTGACTGATGACCTCCTGCATGTATTGATGTGCTGTCGTTCGTTGGAGACTGATAACGTGAGAATCGATGAAGTCAGGATATTGTCTCGCCCATGCAACGATGTGACTTTCGAGTTCGACAACCTCTCTAAATGTGCGCCAGACTACTCCATCCGGAGCCTGGGGCGCGTACAAAATATTATTAATCCCGGGTGTGCGTTTATCCGCGAACACCCACATGTTTTTCATGGGGGCACCGGAATTGGGAAAAATGATTCCACTCATCGATATATGTGAAGCGCCTGCCAGATATTGATTGATCTGAAGAGCATCAAGAGGCTGGTAATAGCGTTCATTTTGGTGACGGAACGTGGAGAATTCGATATGTCTGGCCATTCGTTCTTGCATGGCATTAATAACCGGCTGCGATGGGGGATGCACCCACAATGCAGCAAAATCCGAACGCACATCGACATTTGCCAACCAGCCTTCCAGACGCCCCCGAGTGAGCCCGGTCGGCACTTGATTGCCTTCGAAAGCCAGGCTGGAACGAGCGTACTGATCATGCAGGCCAAAAATAACAAACTCTGTCAGCGAACGCTGATCGTCCTGAACGATTTCACGCCCGCCAACTTTTAGAATGTATTGTGACTTTACTATAATTTCATCCGGTTCCAGAGACGTGCCCATTGCGCTATTGGCCCATGCTTTAATGCGCATCCGGGCAAATGCCTTGAGAGAAGCGTGTTCGCCCAGTGCATTTATCAGTGCGTTCTCACTGTCGATAAGACTCGATTCCAGCTCCTTGAAACGCTGCATACCCTCAGCTGAATACATCGATGAATTCAGAACATTGTTTTCATATGCGAACAAACGTTTATTCTCGATCATAGTTTAAAACTTCCTTTTATAAAAATAGCGCCATGCCATTTAATCAGGAATCAAACTAGTCGAATTCTCCTTTAAATAAAACCCGCAATAGCATTCAAATTATTAACAACAGAAATAAAACATTTCGACACTCAACCCAACACAATTCGTAACCTTTCCCGCCCTGAATATATGTATCAACTTAATTATCCACACCCGCCCAACAACCTCGCCTTTGCAACGGCTTGCGTCCTGCGCACAACACCCAGCTTCCCATGAATTCTTCTTACATGAGTTTTTACCGTATGCAATGAAATAAATAATTTCTCGGCAATCTGCTGATTGGAATGTCCCTGTGCAACCAACTCAAGCACTTCCGTTTCACGTCTACTCAATAGTTGGCTATCGACGACGGGCACAGCTTGCTCGAATGTCAACTCCACCTCCGTTATAGCTTTCAACAAATGAGGCTGACGCAACAGTAGTTCCTGCTGAGCCTGTTTCAGATTGCAGTGTTTGACTAGCTCCAGACCTGCGAGTAGCGAATCGAGCATCAAGATGCGCTCGCCCGTTAACCATGCCACTTCGGCCACCGCAAAATGCAGCTCTGCTTCCAGCCCACGCATCCCGCTGTGTTGCGCCTGATCTAACAGAGCCTGTAAGCGGACAACAGAATCGTCTGTTTGCTTCAAATGAAATTGCGCCAATATCAACTGATACTCGACGCGCGCAATCAACTGCAGTGTGGCAGGTGGGGCCTGTCGAGCCTGCGGTCCGCGATAGTGCCGCAGCACACGACTCAACGCTTCATGGGCCAATTCGGGGCGTCCCTGTTGCAACCAGAAATGACTACTGACCTGCAACAGCACGCCACGGTAGACCTCGTCCGGAATCTGCCATTGTTGCATCAGCCGTTCG
>JAKFCE010000056.1:0-4153 GCA_036676905.1 Chitinophagaceae bacterium | reverse complement strand
CCTGCCTTTCTATTCCTTCCGCGTCCCGGCCGGGTTTCCCTCGCCGGCGCAGGATCACATCGAAGCCGAGATATCCCTCGACGAGCTGCTCGACCTCCGCGCGCCGCATATGTACCTGGTGCGCATCGGCGGCGACAGCATGATCGATGCGGGGCTGTTCGATGGCGACCTGGCGATCGTCAATCGAGCCATGGAGGGGCGGCCTGGCCTGATCGTCATCGCTGCGCTCAACGGCGATGCCCTGGTCAAGCGCCTGGCCAAGGACGGCGAACAGATCGTTCTGCGGGCCGAGAACAAGGCCTACGCGCCGCGCTACGTACTCGAGGGGGATGAGCTGCTGATCTGGGGCGTGGTCACTCACAGCGTGCACTGCCATGCCCCAGGCTGAGTCGGCAATTGCCCTGATCGACTGCAACTCGTTCTACGCCAGTTGTGAGCGGGTGTTCCGCCCGGACCTGCTGCGTACGCCTATCGTCGTGCTGTCGAACAACGACGGCTGCGTGATCGCCCGCTCGGCCGAGGCCAAGGCGCTGGGCATCAAGATGGGCGAGCCGTATTTTCAGATCAGGCACAAGCTTCGACAGCACGGCATTCTGGCGTTCTCCAGCAACTACGCGCTTTACGGCGATATGAGTCAGCGGGTGATGACCCTCCTCGAGGGGATGGCTCCGGCGCTGGAGGTGTACAGCATCGACGAGGCGTTCGCCGACCTGACCGGTATGCCCGGCAGCCTGGAGAAGCTAGGGCGAGAGATGCGTGCCAGGGTGCTGCGCTGCACGGGTATCCCGGTGGGGGTGGGCATTGCCCAGACCAAGACCTTGGCCAAGCTGGCCAACCGTGCGTCGAAGCAATGGCAGCGGCAGACCGGTGGGGTCGTGGATATCCGCCAACCCGAAAAGCGCGACAAGTTGTTGAGGGTGATGGATGTCAGCGAGGTTTGGGGTATCGGCCGGCAGATGACCGTCCACCTGGCCGACATGAACATTCGTACTGCCTGGGATCTTGCCCAGGCCGACGCCTGGACACTGCGCAGCAAGTTCTCGGTGGTGGTGGAGAAGACGGCCCGTGAGCTGCGCGGCACATCCTGCCTGGCGCTCGAGGAACAAGCACCGCCGAAGCAAGAGATCTGTTGCAGCCGGATGTTTGGCAAACGCTTGCATGAACTGCCGCCGATCCGCGAAGCGCTGGCCACCTACGCCGCTCGGGCCTGTGAAAAACTGCGCGCGCAACGCTCTCTGTGCAAGAAAGTACGGGTCAGCATCCGCACCGGCATGTTCAACCCGGATGAGCCAAAGTTCGCCAGGGGTATTATCTGTGAGTTGCCCTATCCGACCGACGATACCCGACTGATAACCAAGGCCGCCTCGCGGGGGCTGGAACTGATCTACCGGGCCGGCTTTGCCTTCAGCAAGGCGGAGATCCTGTTGCTCGATCTGCGCCAGCGTGGCGAGTTCACCGATGACCTGTTCGTCGCGACACCGCCAGTGGCTGCCGAGCGGGTGATGGGCGTGATGGATGCGATCAATGCGCGCTGGGGACGGGGAACCATGCGCCCTGCAGGGGTGCCGGCGCAACCTGACTGGGGCATGCGTCGAGAGATGATGAGCCCGAGCTATACGACGCGGATTGATCAGTTGTGGCGGGTAACCTAAGAGCTGCCGGGACTTGCCACGAGGGAGGGGCAGGTTCCGGCCATAAGTGGATGTTCGACCAGAAAGCAACTGCCGGGTAGAAGCAGTGAGTCGGACGCGTCTATGGAAGCTGGTCGAGCGATGATAAATTGGGATTATAACGTTCAAAGAATATAGCGAGAATAGAGCCATGATGCCATTATAGGTTTGTGCCCAATTTTTCTAGAAAACTGTTTTCATCTATTTTTATACAAATAACAGGATCGGGATATGATAATCGAAAGTTTGCATGCGAAGGACTTGCATGGCTACATAACTGGACTAACAGTCCTAAGGCCCGGGCTTAATATAATCTTCGGAAAAAATGGATCAGGAAAGACAACCGCGCTAAACATAATCAGGGCCATTTTAAATTTTGACATTGACTATATTCAAACACTCCAATTTTCAGAAATCGAGATTGTTTTCATCGATAACGAAAAAAGAGGGGTGATTTCTTTTTTAAAACATGAGGACAGCTACACTGTTAATGTAAACGATTTTTCGGCTCCATTATCGTCACTCTCAATAATAATGAAAGGGGATAAAGAAAACTCATTAATACTGAAATCAATTATGGAAGGATTTAGAAGTGATATAAAAAAGAGCAAGCCTCTGGATGACGCTATTGCCGTAAAAAAAGAAATCGATAAAATAAAAGCAAGGACAAGCATCACCCTGGTAAATATCGATAGAACAATTAAAGTTACGGCCAATAGCGGTGATATCTCATTCGATAATGCGTGGCATGTCAAGTTCTTGAGTGATAAGCCCGTAGTAGAAAAAACACCTTTAGATCATGTCCAGTCATATTGCATAGAAAACCATCGCGAGCTAACCAAAAACCTTGCATCAATCAAAACTGAATTTATCAACGGATTGATGGTTAAATTCTTGGATTTGCGCGTAAGTGAACTTGGGCAGGATCAAGTCAGTGTCACAATTGATGATATTTCTAAACTCGAGCAGCGACTCGGGGAGTTGGAAATCTACAAAGACCAGGGTCCTGCAAAAGTTCTTGCAAAGTTCTTCAAGGACACTAAGAAGATTTTTGCAGCGCAGTCTTCAGTCGTGGTTAAGAAGACTAAGGCCGGTCGCAGAACTGCAAGTGAAGAAAGGGATATAATTGTCAAGAACATCTCTTTTGCCCGAATTGAGAGCTTATTGGCTTCAATTCAGGAAATGGATGAAAAAATTGCAGAAAGCAGTGCGCGCACAAAAAAATATTTAAAGGTTGTTAATTCTTTTTTTGCTGCTTCTGATAAAGAGATTCTGTTCTCTAAAGTTGATGGTCAATTGCGCTTTAAGTTCATTTCTGTTGAAGATTCAGATGGTTCTCAAGAGCGCGGTATAAATGAGCTTTCTTCTGGGGAGCGGCAAATCATTATCGTTCTTAGTTATCTTTATTTTGTAGCGAAGAAAGATTCGATATTTATCATTGATGAGCCGGAACTCTCACTTCATCTGGCGTGGCAAAAAGAGTTCGTTAGTGCAATGTTGGAATTGGCACCTGAAAATTGTCAGATCATCCTTGCCTCGCATTCTCCAGAAATCGTTGGATCGTATAGGCATACAGTTTCACGAGTGTTCGGTGATTCGAGGGGTGAGTAACAAATATGCGCGCTTACGAAGACTTCCCATCGTATTCCGCTGACGGCGGAGCAGCAAGAGATATTCTTCTTTCAGATTTTTTTGATCTGTTCTTCTATTTTGAAGATGAAGGGCAAGAATATATATATGAGCAATTTTTAATAAAAATCGGAATTGAAAATAAATATGCAGTGATTTGCACTGGAGGAAAAACCAAGTTTATAGATATTTCTAACGAAGTCTCAAACAAAAAGCGAATTTTTATTTGTGACAAGGATTTTGATGATATCACTGGAGAAGCTGTCTCCTATCAAGGAAAGCAGTTTGTTTATCTTGGTAGATTTTGTTTTGAGAACTACCTTATCACCGAACAAGCACTAGTTGGTCTGTTTCGCGAGAAATTGAAGAAAACAACACCTGAAATATCACCAAAATTCGAGTATGAAAAATATTGGAGTATTCTCAGGCCGCAGTATGAGAAGCTGTCGCGTCTTTACGCTATCTCCAGAAACAATAGAGTTGGGATAAAGACTACAAAAACAGATGCGGCGGAGCTGGTTAAAAGCTGTGATGACTATTTTTTGGCTCCTACAGAAGAGTATATTGAAGCAGTTAGAAATAGCATTATTGAAGAGTCTCTAAAAAAAGGCGGCTGGATAACGGAGAGAGAGCTACTTCCATCGCTAGAACATGATGCTTTTATTCCTAGGCAAGAATATGAGGGTGTGTCAGACAACTCTGAAACCTCTCACTTGTGCGGAAAGCACTTGCTTAGGGAAACTCTGAAGAAGACTTCCTGATTTTGGCAAAATACCCGGATTCCACCCGCTGAGTTTTCCGATGAAGCAGATGACCTTCGCCGACGCCGAGTACGCAGGCAAGCGCAAGCAGAC
>JAKFCE010000055.1:0-2767 GCA_036676905.1 Chitinophagaceae bacterium | reverse complement strand
GAAGTTACAGCGTCAATTTGCCTAGTTCCTTCTCCACGGCTCACCCGAGCGCCTTAGAATACTCATCCCGTCTACCTGTGTCGGTTTGCGGTACTGGCTGCTATACTCGCTTTTCTTGGAAGAAATTTTATGGTTTCGCTTCCCCCGAAGGTTCAGCTGAACGCCCTATTCCGTCAGGACGTAACCACCACGTTTCTCCGTCACTTTTAATGTATAGCAGGTACTGGAATATTAACCAGTTTTCCATCAGATGCCCCTTTCGGGTTTTCCTAAGGACCAGACTAACCCTGATCCGATTAACGTTGATCAGGAACCCTTAGACTTTCGGCGAAGGAGTTTTTCACTCCTTTTATCGTTACTTATGCCTACATTTTCTTTTGAAATCGCTCCAGCATACGTCGCCGTACACCTTCGATGCAGATTTCAATGCTCCCCTACCAATTGTACAAGTACAATTTTAGAACTTCGGTTAGTAGTTTGATGCCCGATTATTTTCCGTGCAGGACCTCTCGACCAGTGAGCTGTTACGCACTCTTTAAATGAATGGCTGCTTCCAAGCCAACATCCTGGCTGTTATAGAAGTCCCACCTCGTTTGATCAACTTAACTACTTATTAGGGACCTTAGTTGCTAATCTGGGTTATTTCCCTCTCGGCCACGGACCTTAGCGCCCGCAGCCTCACTGCCACAGATATTTATTAGCATTCGGAGTTTGTCAGGGTTTGGTAGGCGGTGAAGCCCCCTAGCCCAATCAGTAGCTCTACCTCTAATAAACTTCAATATGTGACGCTGTTCCTAAAAACATTTCGGGGAGAACGAGCTATCTCTCAGTTTGATTGGCCTTTCACCCCTATCCACAGGTCATCTCAAGACTTTTCAACGTCAACGAGTTCGGTCCTCCAGTTAGTTTTACCTAACCTTCAACCTGCCCATGGATAGATCACAAAGTTTCGCGTCTACCCCGACTGACTAATCGCCCTATTTGGACTCGCTTTCGCTTCGGCTCCGTTAAAAAAGAACTTAACCTCGCCAGTCAGGAGTAACTCGTAGGCTCATTATGCAAAAGGCACGCCGTCACAGCTTGCGCTGCTCCGACCGCTTGTAAGCACACGGTTTCAGGTACTATTTCACTCCCCTGTTCGGGGTGCTTTTCACCTTTCCCTTACGGTACTGGTTCACTATCGGTGTCTGAGGAGTATTTAGCCTTACCAGATGGTGCTGGCAGATTCACGCAAGATTTCTCCGGTCCCGCGCTACTCAGGATACTGCTCGTCCCTCTCAATTTGTACTTACAGGGCTATCACCTGCTATGGCTCAACTTTCCAGAAGATTCAGTTTGATGAGAGTTTCTAAATGCAGTCCTACAACCCTCAAGCGGCACGCCGCTTAAGTTTGGGCTCTTCCCATTTCGCTCGCCACTACTCAGGGAATCATTATTATTTTCTTTTCCTCCGGGTACTTAGATGTTTCAGTTCTCCGGGTTGGCTCTCTTTCGAGTGCTATGTCTTCAACATAGCGGGTTGTCCCATTCGGAAATCTAAGGATATAACGCTTGTGTGCAGCTCTCCTTAGCTTATCGCAGCTTACCACGTCCTTCATCGCCTCTCAGACCCAAGGCATCCACCGTGTGCCCTTATTCGCTTTAAAAAATTTAGAAATTTAGTGATGTTTCCATCACAACTTTTGATTTTGATACTCAATTTAATGAGATCTCTTTTCCAATATGTCAAAGAACTTGATACTAGCCTAAGCTAATAAAAGTAGATGTTAAGGTTCCGAGCCTAATAGACCTGATGTCTACATCTTAATGTTTGAAAGAACTTTTTTTGTGGAGGATATCGGAGTCGAACCGATGACCCTCTGCGTGCAAGGCAGATGCTCTAGCCAACTGAGCTAACCCCCCAAAGAGAATTAGCCACCAGCTAATTTGCTAATTGCTAATTATATGGTAGACCCGACCAGAGTTGAACTGGTGACCTCTACATTATCAGTGTAGCGCTCTAACCAACTGAGCTACGGGTCTGTGATCGGGAACCAATAATAATTAAAAGAACTAAATAAGTTTGAAAGAAAGAGAAGCAACAGTGTGTAAGTCTAAAACATACTCTAAAAAGGAGGTATTCCAGCCGCACCTTCCGGTACGGCTACCTTGTTACGACTTAGCCCCAGTCATCGATTTTACCCTAGGCAGCTCCTTACGGTTACCGACTTTAGGTACACCCGACTCCCATGGCTTGACGGGCGGTGTGTGCAAGGTCCGGGAACGTATTCACCGTATCATTGCTGATATACGATTACTAGCGATTCCAGCTTCACGCAGTCGAGTTGCAGACTGCGATCCGAACTGAGAAGAGGTTTTTGGGATTAGCTTCACATCGCTGTGTTGCAGCCCTTTGTCCTCCCCATTGTAGCACGTGTGTAGCCCTGGGCATAAAGGCCATGATGACTTGACATCATCCCCTCCTTCCTCACGTCTTACGACGGCAGTTTCTTTAGAGTTCCCAGCATTACCTGTTGGCAACTAAAGATAGGGGTTGCGCTCGTTGCGGGACTTAACCCAACACCTCACGGCACGAGCTGACGACAGCCATGCAGCACCTTACTGGCGGTGTATTGCTACAAAGTGAGCTTTCACCCACGGTCCCCCAGCATTCTAGCCCAGGTAAGGTTCCTCGCGTATCATCGAATTAAACCACATGCTCCACCGCTTGTGCGGACCCCCGCCAATTCCTTTGAGTTTCAACCTTGCGGTCGTACTTCCCAGGTGG
>JAKFCE010000054.1:0-38858 GCA_036676905.1 Chitinophagaceae bacterium | reverse complement strand
ATAGTTGCTTTATATCCGTTTTGATAATGCATTTTGCGAAAGATTTAAGCCCAGGAAAAACAACAAATAAGATGGAAACCAGACAGATAGGACGCAAAGAAGTAATTCGTATATTTATTGTTATGGGTAATGGCGAGTTTCTATTCTGTATATTTGCATTGTGGGACAATTAGCTGACATAAGAAAGGTTTTGGAACAAATCAAGCCTGAACTTGAAAGGAAGTTCCATGTCCAAGAGATTGGTTTATTTGGATCAGTTGTCCGTGATGACTTTACCTCATCTAGCGATATCGATATTATAGTGAATTTTTCAAAGCCCGTGGGGGTGGAGTTCATAGATCTTGCAGATTTTATTGAAACCAAACTCAAGCGTTCTGTTGATCTTGTTTCCCGGAATGGAATTAAAGACAAATACTTCAGATCCATCGAACCTCAAATTATATATGTCTAAAAGAGAACCCAATCTCCTGGTTGAAGACATAATTGAAAGTGCCCAAAAAATACTTAATTACACGTCAGGATTATCTTATGAAGCTTTTATCGCTGATTCCAAGACGGTGGATGCTGTAATCAGGAACTTTGAGATTATTGGAGAAGCTGCCAATAGGCTTCCAGAGGAATTTAAAGACCAACATAACAATATTGATTGGGCAAGACTTCGTGGATTCCGTAATCGAATTGTTCACCATTATTTCGGGATCGATTATTCTATCGTATGGCGAATCAAAGAGAACTACTTGCCCGAACTGCTGAAAAATCTTCAAACCATTCGGTAATCGCCACTACCCATAACAGGGGCTTGCCAATACCACTGTCTGCTTTTATCTACAATTTTCACTAAATTCATGTCAGCGGCATCAGCAAGCCCTGATCCGTTAGGCGTAATTAATCCAAATGCGAATAGTCTTTTTCATATTTTCCTGCTTTATCGTTACAAAGATTGCCGCGCAAAGCATAGACACAACCTATAATAATGTTTACCAAGGCAAGGAGTTGAAAAAGTATTTGGATTCTTTAAAGGTTCAAATTCTTGCTGACACGTCTAAATTCAGACAGAAAGATTTGATTTTCACAACACTTGGCCGACAAAACCAAAAACCTTATTCAAAACTCTTTATTGTAAATGGCGCGTACATCTACAAACTTGATATAATTAAAGGTACCGAGGTTTTAGAATTCGTTAATGAAATATTAGACTATAAAAAGATAAAATCAATTAGTTACGTTGATAGTTCCATTGCCTCAACTCACTTTGGAAAGAACGCTTGGCCAGGCATAATACTGGTCACTATGGTTGACAAAGTAAAATTCAATCCGAAAGTGGCTGGGCTTGTCAGACGAAAAAATAGGTCAGGTGATAACTTTACGACTAGAAAAGAGGGTGAGATCCTAATTCGCGATTAATTACGCCTAACATGGGCTTGCCAATACCACTGGTCGTTTTTATCTACAATTTTCACTAAATTCATTATGGGCGGCATCGGCAAGCCCTGATACGTTAGCCGCAAGCATTGCGCTCTAAAAGCTCACAAGAGAACAGAGCGATCACCGGAACACCATCATGGAGTTTTTAACGCCAGCCCGGTCCAGGTGGCAAAGATTCCTACATCCAGTACAGCATCCAGGAAGCAAGCCGCCAGAAGTTTTAATGATAATTCAATCGGTTACTATGGTGGCTTTCCGTTTTACAAAGCTTTCAGGTGTTGGGGTCCTGAACTAAAATCATTTCCTATTAAAGAATCACTGTAGCTAAGAATCTAAATAAGCCAAGGCGGCTTGCTTCTTCCGGTCGAGATCCCCTGTCGTGAGCTTTTAGGTTTCCTAACGTCACAGGTCCTGATATTGAAGTGATGTGACTGCCAGCGGCTAACAGTGGTTTGCCAAAACCGGCGCCATTTCCAAACGAGATCATCCACCTAATTTCCCAGCACCCGGGAAGGTAAAGTCAGACAAAGTTCATAAATTGAAGAAGCGTATGAGGCGCCGGTCTTCGGCAACCCTTCTACGTTATGCGCAAGGCTTCAAAAGCCCCCAAATATTGCATTTCACCGACTTTTGTACCTTTGTGGTATGGAACTAAAAGATCTCATAAATATTGATCCTGAGGTCCTCGGCGGTCAACCAGTGTTTAGGGGCACACGTGTTCCATTGGAGTCCCTTTTCGATCATCTGGAAGCTGGAGTTTCACTGGACGAATTCCTAAATGATTTTCCAACGGTAACAAAAGAACAAGCAGTGTTTGCACTGGAAATAGCCAACAAGCTTCTTACCTCGAAAAACATTGCGAAACTGTATGAAACTGCTGCTTGATGAAAATCTTCCGAAAAGACTAAAAGAAGATTTCCAAGACCATGAAGTTTATACTCTTAGCGACCTTGGATGGACAGGAACGAAAAATGGTCCGCTTCTGGAACTGATGATATCGAACGGGTTCAATGCATTACTTACTTTCAATAAGAATTTGCGGCACCAGCAAAACTTCCAAAAATATACTGTTACCGTATTTGTTCTTACAGCCACTATTAACACATACCAGGAGCTAAAGCAACTTGTCCCTTATATAACAAAGCACTTGAACTATGCGCCAATGGCAACCGGTCCTATTGTAATCAGACATGAAGCCAGCTCATAACATGGCTTACAATACCTCCAGAAACTTTTAGTTACAAATATTCGTAAATTCAATCGCGGCATCAGTAAGCCCTGATACGTTAGGCGTGATATGAAAGCAGTTTAAAGCATAGGCATATTGAAACACACTTTCACATTTGTTGTCAACTTCAGAGGAGGCACATATTGTTCTCAAATCCAGGCGAAGAATATCGAATCATCGCTCAGTGAATGGCTAAAGAGGACCAAAACCGAAATATCGCAAATCAAACATCTCGGCGAAAACACCTTATCAGAGTTAGAGCAGGAGATAGAAATATCTGACACCTGCCCTACACCGCTAGAGGGACTAAATAACATTTGGTTCACTATTTTGACTACAAAGAAGGGATCTTTTCATATAAACATTATTCAGACTGAGGTGAAGTTCACAATGAATTAATGCGTCGCTTGAATAAAGGATGCCAGACTAGTCACGCCGATCAGTTCAATTACGCATAACAGCGGCTTACCAATACCGCCAGTCGCTTTTAGTTACAGTTATCCGTCGTAAAAAAAGCCCGGTGCTTAAACCGGGCTCTTCGCGTATTGACCTTAGCGTGCTTTTTTCTTTGGATCCGCCTTCTTCTGTGCTGAGCTTTTCTTTTTAGTAGGCTTATTCTTCCTGGGTTGCGCTGTCTTTTTCGGCATACAATTAAATTTAAGATTAGTGAATTATTTATTCATGGCTGCAGCGCATTTCTTCCCTTCTTCCATCTGTCCTTTCAGAAGCGGCAACTGTACAGCCCAACTATAAGTAAACAAAGATATGCCTATAAGGGTAAATGCGATATGGGACCAAGGTCAGCCCCCCGGGCGTATTGTAACCCTCCTCACGCTGTTGTTGGTGTTCTAAATAAAAAACAGCTATAAGCAGAGTCCTCTCAGCCAACAAATGCTACCGGTAGGGCGGGTTATTGGTGAGTAAATCCAGGTGTTAGAGATTTTAAGCAGAAACGCCAGTGAAGAATATGATTTCATCCATATATCTTTAGCCCACATGGGAGCGGGCAACAAGCTGCGCCGCCTAAATGCCCTCGCAAGCCCCGTTGTAAACCATGCCCAGGAAGCATAATCTATTAATGTTCATTTTACTTGTATTTGCCTTAGCGGCATGTAATTCAGGAGGCCAGGATTCCGTGCTTGATTCATTTAAAGAAGTGGATAAAAGTCTTAGCTCCACATCCAGTTCTATTTCAAAATCACTGGATGGACTTTATACAGAGATCAAGAACAATGATGTTACAGGGAGTTTCATTTCAAAGAAGGCCGATACCGTTTTTTTGGCATACAGGTCCATTCAAAACTTTATCGATAGCCTGAATATTTTGCTGCGCGACCGGGACTCGACTGGCGAATCTCTCAATGTTTCAACGAACCTATTTATTAAGGAAAGGGCCGGCGACCTTCTTTATAATAAGCTTCTTGCATTCCATGAGCATACTCAATCAATTATTCAGGATTCAGTAGCACTCGGAAAGATTGGCAATGAGTTACATAATATTGCACGGCTTGAAAGTGAGGAATGGACAAAATCCTATTTCAACCAGGTCCCCACTCTTGCAGCGATTACGATGCTTAATAAACTTCAAATGGATTGCAGCATTTCTGCAACCAATGCTCTTATTTATCTTAAAGAAAAACTAGAAAAAGGGCCCGGCTTATAACATCTGAGTGCCAAGAGCCCCGCCGAAGGACTCAACCGGGCGGGCCAGGAAGCTGCCATTTAAAAATACATACTAACTCATGGGCCAAAGTGCAACACGAATATTTACCTTTTCTTATTATTAGCGATCGTTACCTCCTGTCGTGAGACCACCTGCAAAAAGAAATATAATAGTAGAAATAGCCCTTAAATGAAATTTAAAACCCTAGTCCCCTACCTTGCTTTCATCCTGTTAATGCTGCTGATCATGATCGGAGGACCCCGGTTATCGGCCTATCTGACAAAAAACTACAAAGAGAAGATCGATGAGCATGCAGACACCTGTAAAGCTTACGTCTACCTAAAAAAGACCCACAAAGGCAATACCGTTCATTTTCGCTATTATTATAGGAACCGGCCTTATAAAAACGATGAGCAAAACGATGAATGGTTCGATCGACTACGGATCGGCGACTCGATCACTATAAAACTTGATTCCACCGACCCCGGATCATCTTATATCATTGACTGATTCGAAGCAAGAAATAAGCTTTCTTCAGCTTCATACAACCCTTCCTATCTTTACTAGCCAGCGCATAGCCGGCTGGGAATAACCACTCATTCTTTCATTTATGCCAGGTCATAAAATGTTAGCTCCCATTGGGAAAACACCCCAGCTTCTATTCACCATCCTATCCTTTTTTCTGTTTACCCTTGCTAACGCGCAGGAAAATGGCCGTCTTTCTGGTACCGTGGTCGATAGGGCCACACAAACGCCCCTGGCCGGCATCAGCGTTTCCCTGCAGGGCACTACCATTGGAACGACGACCGATTCAGCCGGGGTTTTTCGCCTTACCGGCCTTGCTGTGAAAACCTATAACATTGAGTTTACCGGTGTGGGTTACAAGCCGCAGACCTATTTCAATATTGTGATCAGCGCCGGCAACGAAACCAACCTGAATGTAGAACTGGAACCGGCGCTGGAATCACTTTCTGAAGTAGTGGTCCGATCCAACCGGCGCACAGCGGCTGCGGCTACTATAGAGTCACCTTTGAGTGTGCAGCGCTTAACCACCGAAGAGATCAGGAGCAATCCTGGCGGCAACTTCGACATCAGCAAGGTGATACAGACCCTGCCCGGTGTAGGCGGAGGCGTGGGCGGCGGAGGCTTTCGCAACGACATCATCATCCGCGGCGGTGCGCCTAATGAAAATGTATTTTACCTCGACGGTATCGAGATCCCGGTGATCAACCATTTCCAAACCCAGGGCAGCTCGGGCGGCCCGTTGGGTATCTTGAATGTCTCCTTTATTGAAGACGTGAAATTAAGTTCCTCCGCTTTTGAAGCCCGCTACGACAATGCATTGAGCTCGGTGTTCCAGTTTCGCCAGCGTACCGGCAATCCCAACAAACTCCAGGGGAACGTTCGCCTGAGCGCCACTGAACTGGCAGCCACCCTGGAAGGGCCTTTGGCTAAGGATAAGAGAACTACTTTCCTTGCATCGGCACGCCGTTCCTACCTGCAACTGCTTTTTACTCTGATCGACCTTCCGATCAGGCCTAACTTCTGGGACTTTCAAACCAAGGTCACGCATAAGCTGAGTGACAAGACGACCATTTCCTTTATAGGGCTGGGCGCTATCGACCAGTTCAGCTTTGCAAAGCTGGATGAAGCCACACCCGAAAAACTCTATGTGCTCAATTCCAACCCCTTCATCAACCAGTGGAACTATACGATGGGTTTCAGTTTGAGAAGACTGGTGAAGGACGGGTTCCTAAATGTGGCCCTTAGCCGCAACACCTTCGATAATGATATCCAGCAATACCAGGATAATGAAACAAAGCTCGCCAGCGAGCAAACCTTGTCATACGAATCGCGGGAAACTGAAAATAAGCTCCGGGTCGATGTGAATAAATACCGCCGTGGCTGGAAGTGGGCTTATGGTGGTTCTGCACAATTGAGTGACTACAGTAACAGTACTTTCAGTGTCATCCGCCGCGAGCTCCGGGATGACGCCGGCAATATCATTCAGCCGGCAGAAAGTGTTAGATTCAACAGTCCGCTTAATAATTTCTGGCGCTTTGGATTTTTCACACAGGCGAGCCGTAATTTTTTTGATTCGAGGCTGGGCATCAGTGCAGGCATTCGTACTGAAATGAACACCTTTACCAAAGATGGCGGCGATCCTTTGAAAACTCTTTCACCACGGGTTTCTTTCAGGTATGTGCTGGCCGAAAGATGGACGGTCAGCGCCTCTGTGGGACGGTATTATAAAATTCCGCCTTATACCATCCTGGGCTTTGCCGACAACAACGGGGTGCTGGTGAATAAATCAAGCGATTACCTGCAAAGCGATCATTATGTAGCGGGACTGGAGTTCCTGCCCAGTGATGCCCTGCGCTTTACAGCGGAAGTTTTTTATAAGGACTACAACCAAGTGCCGGTATCGGTTCGCAATGGGATCTCACTTTCCAATTTAGGCTCGGACTTCAATGTGCTGGGCAATGAAGCAGTCATCACTGATGGCGAAGGCCGGGCCCATGGCTTTGAGCTTTTTGCCCAGCAAAAACTAGCCGATCGTTTTTTTGGCATCCTTTCATACACTTTGTACTGGTCGAAGTACAACGGTCGTAACGGAGTTTTCATCCCGAGCAGCTGGGATAACCGTCACCTCCTGAGTGCCACCATGGGTTACAAGCTGCCGCGTAACTGGGAGATCGGGCTCAAGTTCCGCTTCCAGGGCGGTGCTCCGTTCACGCCTTTCGATGAAACAGCATCCAGGCTGAATTACCTGTCGCGAGGGCAGGGCATTTTAGACTATACAAAGCTGAATACCTTACGGCTTCATAGTTTCCACTCCAGCGACCTGAGGATCGACAAAAAATGGAACTTCCGCAAAACAACCATCGACCTGTTCATGGATATTACCAACTGGTACATGGCGCAAAGCTCGGAACCTGACAGCTACACATTCAAACGCAACGAGACCAACACCGGCTTTGCCACCACTGATGGGCAACCTATCAAAGCCAATGGCAGCAATGCCATCCCGGTGCGCATTGTGAACAGCGATGCTTCTGTTACGCCTTCTATTGGATTTATTATTGAATTTTAGGATGGGGTGACTAGTTGACCAGTTAACCTCTACCGACTGCAGCTCTGTTATGTACATTGTTGAGATCCAACCATTGTTACCCGAACCAAAGCCAGATCCTGCCTATGCTTGTAACTTTGCTTAGGAACAACATCAGGACAACCTCTAAGGTCTTTTATGAAAACGATTTACCTGCTCCTGGTCGCCATCGGATCAGTGACCGGTTCCGCGGCCCACGATACTTTATTTGTTTATGGCCCGGGTGGTCCGCAGGCACCCATGGAAGAATGCGCCAGGTTATTTTCAAAAATATATTCCATCCCGGTAAAAGTGATTGCCGGTCCGGAAACAAAATGGATAGCAGAAGCAAAAACAAATGCAGACCTGGTCTTTGGTGGTGCAGCATACATGCTGACGCAATTTTCTATGCAACATCCGGGCATGATTGATAGTTCCACACGTACCGAACTGTACAAAAGGGCGGCAGGCATTTTAGTGCGGCCGGGGAACCCGAAAAAGATCCGTGGTTTACGTGACCTGGCCAAACCTGGAATAAGATTGCTGGACGTGAATGGCGCGGGGCAGCTGGGCATGTGGGAGGACCTGGCAGGGAAACTTGACCTCATCGCGGCTATACAAAAAAACATTTACCGCTCTTTTCCCAACACGGCCCTCGGTATCGAAGCATGGAAGAGTGATAGTACTTATGATGCGTGGATCATTTATGCCTCATGGCATTACCGGCTGAAAGATGTGACGACCCTGGTAAAGATCCCTAAAGGAGAAACGGTCTACCGGGGCACACCCATTGCCGCCACCACCATCACTGATCAAAAATCGGAGGCACTCAAATTCATCGGGTTTCTGCGCACAAAGCAAGCGCATGATGTTTTCGTTAAATGGGGTTGGGAATGACCGGCGGTAGTTCCTACCAATACAATATCCTTAAAGCCTGGCGGGCGAATGTGGAAACTGGAAAATTTGAAGTTGTACCTAATGCAGGAATTAGGGTAGTACCCTTTAAAGAATAGGTGCCAACGAAAGGTTGCTTTGAAAAATAGAATTCGAAGCATCCTGCCAATCCCTGAATTCCCGGGAATCCTGGTCAGGCGCGCTTTCTTCTTAAAAATGCAATCACGATCACCAAAAAAACGATCAGTCCAAGTATGATGGCTAGCTCTTGTGTGCCTACACCCATAAACAGTTTTCCGACAAAATACCGATAATCTCTCGGTGAAAAAACACTATGGGGAACAGTTGATTCCAAACTATTAGCATTACATTGCTCTTTTTCATCTATAAAACAACCAAAACTCATGAAAATTGCTTTGCTCGTTCTGGGCCTGGCCTGCTGGTTCACTGCAGCTGCGCAACAAGGAAAGAACTCTGCATCTATTGGCATCTTTTATTCCTCCCCAATGAAAGAAACCAAATACCTCAACATTCTCCAGCCTGGCGTCGGCGCTGAGTTCACTTACGAGCCGAGATTATCCAACAGGAGCGGCATCTTATTGCAAGCCGCCTTTGCCACATATCAAGCGAAGGAAGAATGGCTTTACCATGAAAAGAACAAGATCAGCATCGCATCTTTCAAGGCAGCCTACCGCTTTTACCTGGCGCCTGCTGGATTTTATTTGCATGCGGGACCCGGACTGGATTATTATACCGATTATGAGCCGATGCTTTTCGCTCTCACGGGAGGCGTTGGAAAAAGATTTGCGCTCAATGAGAGATATTTTATTGACGGCGGTGTCGATTATGTTGACGGCAGTACAGAAAAAAGAATTCATTTTAAAGTGGCAATAGGAAAATTCCGGAAAGCATCGAAGTATGCCCCGGTTAAATAATCAATCAAAATCAAATTATGAGATCAATATTTTTTATAGCAACCATATTCCTGATCCTGGGATGCAATAAAGAGAACCTCACCAGGCCCGCCCTGAACGGAAGTCACACAGCATCATGGATGGCCAACGAAGAAGTATTTAAAACAGATGGGGACGATGTGGACGGTGGTCCTTCATTGTATGCCACCATCAAAGTAAGTTTCGATGGCCCTATCCTGAATGTGGTGGCAAGGAACACAAAGCCTGTGAACCATGTGATAGATATCAAAGTAACCAATTATAAGGGGCCTGGCATGTACCTGTTAAATGACGACAAGAATTTCGGCAGGGTAGAGAATGAGATGGTGAATTATACCAACCTCGCGACCAGGAAGGGATATATCCATGTCATGGTGGATGATGGAGGCGTTTTGGCGGGCACATTTGAGTTCCTTGCTACCAGGCCGGGCTGGGGCGACGCTGTTACCGTAACCAAGGGAAGATTTGATATCCGCCGGTAACATCGCTTTCCCGTATTTACGTCAACCCATCAACCTCAGAACCCCGAAATAAAAAATTATCTTTATACAGATCTCACCCCCTCATGTCTCAGCAAAGGCAACTTGCTGCTATTATGTTTACCGACATTGTCGGGTACACCCGTCTCATGGGCCACAACGAGCACAAGGCCTTTGAGATCCTGGCCAGCAACCGCAGGCTGCAGGCACCGGTGATCGAGAAATTTAGCGGGCGTTTGATCAAAGAGATGGGCGACGGCATACTGGCAAGCTTCCATACCGTTTCCGATGCCGTGATGGCTGCCATAGAGATACAGAAAGCCTCCACAGGACAGGAATTCAGCCTGCGCATCGGCATTCACCAGGGCGAGATCATTTTTGAGAACAACGACGTGTTTGGAGATGCAGTGAACATTGCATCGAGGATACAATCCATAGCGCCGGCAGGGAGCATCCTGGTCTCTGAGGCTGTGCAATTCAACCTGGCCAACAAGAAGGATATCCAGACCAGGTTTTTCCGGGAAGAAACATTGAAGAACGTGAACATGCCGGTGAGACTTTACCAGGTGGTAACCGGTGCAAAAATTGAGGAAGATCACGAATCAATCACCTACAACCCAGCGTCTCTAAGGAGCATTGCGGTCCTGCCCTTTGTGAACATGAGCAACGATTCCGAACAGGAATATTTCAGCGACGGCATTTCGGAAGAGATCCTGAACTCGCTTTCGCACGTGAAGCAGCTGAAGGTAGCCGGCCGCACCTCCTCCTTCCAGTTCAAGGGACAGAACATCGACCTGCGTGAGGTAGGAAGAAAGCTGAATGTATTGTATGTACTGGAAGGCAGCGTACGTAAGCACGGCAATCAACTCCGCATCACCGCCCAGCTGATCAGCGTGAACGATGGCTATCATTTATGGAGCGAGCGCTACGACCGCGAGATCAGCGATGTGTTCAAAATTCAGGATGAGATCGCTTTGTCCATCACCGACAAACTGAAGATCACGCTCCTGGAAAACGAACTGGAGCAGGTGAAGAAATGCTGCACCACCAATCCAAAAGCTTATGAAGAATATTTGAAAGGCAGGTTCTACCTCGCCCGCCGCGGTCCCTGGGTTTCCAGGGCGATCGTGCATTTTGAAAAAGCCATCAGCTACGATGCTGACTTTGCCTTGGCCTGGGCCGGATTGGCGGATGCCACTTTGATGAGTTCTTTTTATTCCATCCAGCCAGGCATTGAAGTGATGAAGAAGGGAAAGGAAGCGGCTGACAGGTCCATCGGGCTCGATCCCACCTTGCCCGAACCTTACACCTCGCTGGGATATTATTATGTGGCGCTGGTACGTGATGGCGAAAAAGGAAGGTCGTATTTTGAAAGATCCCTGGAGATCAACCCCGGCTATACCTCTGGCCGGTACATGCTTGCCCTGCTTTATTATGCCTGGACCCGGAGCGACTTTGAAAAAGCTACCGAGCACTGCCTGCTGGCGATCCGGCAGGAACCTCTTAGCGCTATCGTGCATGCCGTGTATGCGCTGGTGCTGGTGAGCCAGGGAAAAAATGAAGAGGTAGTAGAAGTGGCCACCACCGCCATCGAGCTGGACATGAACGCCTTCCTGGCACACCGGAGCCTGATCATTGCCTCCCGGGAACTAGGACGATACAAAGAAGCACTGAGATATGCCCAGCGCTTTGTGGCCATCACCAACCGCCACTCCCAGGCGGTGCTGGACCTGTTGGAAGTTCATGCTGCCATGGAATATGTAGAGGAAGCCGGCAAACTTTATCAGGAGCTTCAGCTCCGGTCGGATACCGAATACATCAACAGCGCCTGCATGGGCATAGCCGCCGCAGACTGTAGCGATATAGAGCAGGCCTTCCGTTATTTCGAAAAAGCTTCACAGGAAAGGGATGTGATGCTGCTCACCCTGCCGCATATTCCCTACCATTCCATTCCCGAATTGATGAAAGACCGCAGGTTCAGAGAACTGGTGGGCATCCAGGAGCTCGTAAAGGCGGAGGCGGTTTAGAAAATGCGCTCCCGGTCTGCCGAAGGGAGAAAGCAAGCAGTTAATGTGTATTTAATACACATTTTCATTTATGACAAACGGCATAGGAAGTCAGAAAAAATCAACCTAACTTAGATATTAAATCTATTTGTTATGAAAGCGGTACTCAGTCTTTCAATAGCTTTCTGCCTTTCCACCTACGCCTGTGCCCAGGAAGAAGCGATCACTGTCGCCAAGATCAACACACTGGATCCGCAGAGCGGCCGGAACCGGATCGAATTCCTGTACCAGCAGTTCTTTACGGGTAAGATCGTTTTTGCCGATGAGTCGTATGCTGAGCCGCTGATGAATTACAACAGGCTCACAGGCCAGATGCTTTTTCTCACGCCTAAAGGCGACACGCTGGCGCTTGCCAGGCCCGAAACCACCGCCCAGGTGGTGATCGGCACCGATACTTTTGTGTATTATGAAAAGACCTTCCTTCAGAAAGTAACGCACAATCCTGACCAGAATCTTTATGTAAGGGAGTTCATGAAATTCATTGGCAAGGAAAAGAAAGGACCCTATGGAACTTACTCCCCTGTATCTGCTGCCAACTCCAGCTCTACTTATACTTACGACGACAACAGCCATGCCTACATCAGCATTGACGAAAAACATTTGTACAAACCCAGCTCGGAGTTTTTTATAGCCGATGCCCAGGGCAACATTTACCCGGCCAACAAACAGGGATTGTACAAGGCCTACGCCGATAAGAAGGATAAGCTCAAGACCTATATTGAATCAACCAGGCCCAACTACTCCGACAAGGATGAGATGCTCATGCTGATAAGGTACATGAAGAAGGCCTGATCGGCTGCCGAAGAACGGTCACGTGCTCAAAGTACCTGCAGGTAGGAATTCCCACCTAACCTATATCATATTTTTCCCCGGGGGAGAGTGATACCTTACTGCCTTGCCGATCCCGGCTATCACTCAAACTCTAACCATGATACGCAAACTTATTTTCCTGCCTCTGCTGCTATTGGCTTTTTCCCTCGCACTCATCCCTGCCTGCAACAGTAACGATGAAAAAAACAGGACGCAAACCAGCGAAGCAAAAGATACCGTACAATCCACCACGATCACAGAAACCCATACGACAGTCGACTCCGCTTTGAGTCCCGAACCTACAGTGGTGGAGCAAACGGTAACAAAGAACGAGCAACCTGAAACTGCGAAAGAGAAACCGGCTGCCCTCACTACGGTTCCTGCTAAAACCACAAAACCAACAGTGGCAGAAGCGGATAAGCCGAAAACAGAGACGGTGAAATCTCCCGTTCAGGATCTGCCTGTTACCACCCCTGTTAAGGATCCTCCACCGCCCCCGCCACCGGTTGAACCCGTTGTGGAGAAACCTGCTCCTCAACCTGCAGCAGAACCCACGCAGGAAAAATGGGTGGTGCCAGCCAAAGCAAAGGCCACACCCAACCCTGTTCCGTCCGATAAAGAATCCCTGGCCACAGGCAAGGCCCTGTATGCCAAGCATTGCGCCTCCTGCCATGGAAAATCGGGAGCTGGCGACGGCACCAAGGCGGCACAGCTCAAAACCAGACTCGAAAGCTTCAGGACCTCCGTTTTTCAAAGCCAAACCGACGGTTCCCTTTTTTATAAGATCTGGGAAGGAAGGGAGGATATGCCTTCTTACAAGAAAAAGATCCCGGACAGGGACGAGGTCTGGAGCATAGTGAATTACCTGAGGACGTTTAGGTAGTTGACGAAGTTGACAAAGTTGATATAGTTGATAAAGCACGATCGGGGGCCTCAAAGCGGATAGTACTCCGGAAATACTTATTTTGGCCGCATGAAATACGAACCCGGCCAGGTTTGGCAATATGCATCCAGGGAAGGCGAGGAAGATTCCATCATGGTTGTGGTAGCCACTGAAGAAAATCAAACGTTTGGAAATATCGTCAATGTATACCTGGAGGGATTGCAGATCCAAAATCCACATGCCCCCAACGGCCTTACCGAAGTGATCAGCCACCTTCCTTTTTCAGAAGAAGCTATCGATCGCAGCGTCAAAGAGTTTTTAGGAATGGCTGAGGGCCTGCCGCCGTTTGAAGAAGGCTACCAAAGCTGGCGCACAGAATTCGACAATGGCAACGCCGGCGTATTCACCATTACCATTGCGGAAGCCGTAGAAGCTATGGAGGGGGCGTTCAAGGCTTAACTGCATCACCGGAAACCCCATCCCCAAACCTGCAGATCGACAGATGGACAGATGGACAGATAAAAACATCCTCCCTTCAGGGAATTTTTGAACACTTGTTGCAGTTTACCGGCCTGCTACCCTATTCTTTACTTTCCTACCCTTCCCCTCACCGTTAGATTGTTGTTTCAACTCCGGAAAAGACTGATTTTTCTCAGCTCAGGGGAAATATTTATCAATATCTAAAGCTTTGTAAGTCCGCAACTAATGGTTAACTTTAATCAAACTGAAAAAAACATGAAAAAGCTCTCCGCATTCGTGTTTCGTGCATTGATCACCAGCACTGTACTGACGGCCATTATTTTCTTCCTGAGGGTAGCGAGCCCGGAAGAAAGTGCAAGGCAGGAATTATTTGGAACAGCAGGCATCTACGGTCTTGTGATCACCGCGAGCATTTTTCTTATTCATCTTGTGCTGATACTCATTGGTTACTACATGAGAACAACGCACAAGACTGAAAAAGAAATCTGACAGATCCAGCTTAAGGATCTTTAATTGAGACCTCTTTACAGGCCACCAGACCCTCTTACACCTAATCCAACCTAAACGCCTATTCTTTTCACGAAGATCTTTCACCACGCCTGCCTTATTTTGTAGGGGGCCACGTGTTCTCAGGCTGGCGGAAAATGCATGATGAGGCGTTAAAAATATATCCGCTGAAAATATGGAATTGCTTTTCCCGTTTCGTCTTAGTGAAATATCGACTTCACTATGGGAGCAAAGCAGACCACCCTCGCAGCTATAGCCCTTCTTGTTACCGGTATGGCCGCATTCGTGCTGCTGGCCCGGGATGTGGCGGCAGTTCCATCTTCCCTTCCTCACGTTGAGGTCCCAACGCCTCCTGAGGAAAAACCCGATCTCAGTAAAAAGCTTTTGCTGCAACGTTCTGTCCAACTGGAAACCTATGCAAGAAAAAAAGGCTATTCCACAAAAACAGCCTTCCTGCTGGATATGAGCCTACCCAGCGGCAGGAAAAGATTTTTCGTGTACGACCTGGTTAATGATTCCATTCTGCATGCCGGCCTGGTGGCCCATGGAAGCTGCAATGGCTCCCTGCTGGAAGAGGCTGCTTACTCCAACACGGTGAGCTCCGGTTGCAGCTCGCCCGGCAAATACAAAATCGGCTATGCCTACCAGGGAAATTTCGGAAAAGCCTATAAGCTGCACGGTCTTGACAGCAGCAACTCCAATGCTTTCGAGCGCTACATTGTTCTTCATGCATACGATTGCGTGCCGGATACGGAAACCTTCCCGGATCCGATATGCAACAGCCTGGGCTGTCCCATGGTCTCTTATAATTTCCTGGATACCCTGTCAACCTATATTGACAGGTCGGACAAGCCTGTCTTGCTTTGGATCTACCCCACCCGATGACCTTTGAATTTAGATTTGCTTGCTTTCAAACCAGGCTTATTGCGCTTCCTGTTCAGTAACTTTCAAGGGTGAATATTTATTTCATTAGCGGGCTGGGAGCGGATCACAGGGCCTTTCAAAACATCAGGCTTCCTGCTCATTTTTCCGCCAGGCATATCCAATGGATCGAACCGGAAAAAGATGAATCCATCACCAGCTATGCAAAAAACCTGTCGGCGCAGGTGGATACATCCACCCCGTTTGCATTGGTGGGACTCTCTTTTGGCGGCATCCTTGCTACGGAAATGTCAAGGATGATCCAGCCGTCGCAAACCATCATTCTTTCAAGCATTGGCACCAGCCACGAGTTCCCGATGAAATACAAGATTGTTTCCTGGCTGAAACTTCACCGGCTGGTACCTGTGGCCCTGTATAAGAAACCGACTTCCCTGACCAACTGGTTCTTTGGTATCCGGTCGAAAAAAGATGCCAGCCTGCTGGCCAGCATCTTTGCCGATACCTCGCCGCGCTTTCTGAAGTGGGCGATCGACCGGTTGCTTCATTGGAAAAATGAAGAAAGGCTTCCAGGCCTTTATCATATTCACGGAGACAAAGACCGGCTGCTGCCCGTGAAAAAACTAAAAGCCGATGTGGTGATCCCTGGCGCCGGTCACCTCATGGTGTACACGCATGGCAGGGAAGTGAGTCGGCTAATTTCAGAGAAACTCGCAGAAATAAAAACATGATCACAAATGCAACCGTTCTTCCTCAGTCAACTCTATCAACTATGTCAACTTTATCAACTCTTCATTATATTGAGAACTAGAAAAACGACCGATGAACAAACTCCTCTTATTCCTTTGCCTTTGCTTCCAGGTAGCTGGTGCCCAGCCATCCACTGATTCTGTTCATTCGAAATACAACCGTGAAGAATTGATCTACGGCAGAAAGGACGGCATGGCCCTCACCATGGTTCACGTGAAGCCTAAAGTGACAGCGAATGGGAAAGCCATCGTGCATGTACTGGCTGGCAGCTGGTTCTCCTCATTTTCTATGACGGGCCCTGCTATTGCACTCAACACCATGTACCTGGATAAAGGCTACACCCTATTCCTGGTAGTGGTGGGATCTCAACCCAGGTTCGCCATACCCGACCAGGTGCTGGATGTAAAAAGAGCCGTCAGGTATATCCGTTATCATGCAAAGAGGTTCAATATCGATCCTGCGCGAATCGGCATCACCGGTTCTTCAGCTGGAGGACACCTTTCCCTCGTGGTGGCCACGGCCGATGATGCCAGGGATACTACATCCTCAGACCCGATCGACCGCGTGTCTGCACGGGTACAGGCGGCAGCCGTATTTTATCCCCCTACGGACTTTTTTAACTGGGGCATGCCCGGTGTATCCTTTATTTACCTGAAAGAACTCATGATAAGGTCCAGGATCTACGGAGCCTTCGATTTTAAACATTTTAACGATACCAGCAGGACCTACAACCCTGTAACAGATGTGAACGAAAGGATCAGGATCGGTAAAACGATCTCACCCATTTTAGCCGTTTCAGCTGATGATCCGCCGGTCTTTATTATTCATGGCGACAAGGACATGACGGTTCCCCTGCAACAATCCGAGTCCTTTATTGCCAAATATAAAGAAGCAGGCCTGCCGCATCAGCTGGTGGTAGTGAAAGGAGCAGGACATAGACACGAAGATGTAAAAGAAGAGGCCAGGCAGTTTGTTGCCTGGTTCGATCGATACCTGCGTTGAATGGTCTCCCGAGAGCAATCGGGACGTGAATGGTGAATGGTGAGTGGTGAGTGGTGAGTGGTGAGTGGTGAATAGTGAAATTTTTTTGGAGACAGGAGAGAGGCAATTCAGAATGTCACATTGGTTGAATAAATAATTTAAATAAGCAATATGCCGAAAGCCATTTCACCTTCCCGCCGCAAGCCAATGAACAAGGCATTGAAGGTCTTCCTCATTACTGTGGGCGTGCTTTTCACCTTATGGGTCATCGGCAGGGTCACTCATGCTTTCCAATATTACAAATCACCTTCCGCGGCCAATTATCCGGCACTGGAGGTGGGCGACCGTTTCTTCTCTACTAACCTGCTGAGCCCTGAACGGAACGACCTGGTTTGTTATGAATTCGAAGACCCCTATTTTGGAAAACATGTGCGCGTGCACCGGGTGAGTGGAATAGGTGGAGATACAGTGGAATTAAAAGAGGGCGTCCTCTACATCAACGGTAAAAATGCAGATGAAGGAAAGAACCTCGCCCACAGTTACCTGCTTACTACAAAGCAGTTGATAGAATTACAATCCACCCATGATATCAACCAGGAAGACATCCAGGTGCTCTCGCCCGACAGCGTGCTCGTGACCCTGGCAGATGACCTCGTCCGGGAGCAACTACACAGTGCCAGGAGATACGTAGTACCCGCTGAGCAAGTGGTTCCCGAGATCAAAACACTATTCAAAGGCAACTGGAACACAGATCATTTCGGTCCGGTTGTGGTGCCCCCCGGCCATTATTTTCTAATGGGCGACAACAGGCATGCCTCGCAGGACTCCAGGTATATCGGCTTCATAGCCATGGATCGTATCAAAGGAACGGTCATTGGGAAGTAGTGGCCTCACTCTCATTGGATGCCGATATGTTTTGCCCCTTCGGGGCAATGGATATAGTGTAGGGTCGTTTCTACCAAGCTTCGACCCCTTCGGGGTCGGATGAGAATTGCTGCATTGTCCCCCAGAAAAATGATTTCTTTTACAACGCCCAATCAGCAATTTTTGATCGCCGACCTCAAGGGGTCAGATGAAAATAGTTGCACTTCCTTCTTGCAACAACGGTGCCTATTCAGAAATCAGAACTGGCTTTCGAATTCCTTTGCCCTGAAGGGGCAAAAGCCTGGTAGAAACGATGCCTCCCGTTATCTTGCCCCGAAGGGGCAAAACCTGAATGGAAAGTGCTTTCTACCAATTTGCAACCCCGTTCACAAAATATCCGATGACACAACCTTAACGCAATGTTTTGCCCCTCCGGGGCAAATTAAATATATAAGGTGCATTTTCTACCAAGCTTCGACCCCTTCGGGGTCGGATATAATTCACGTGCTTGCCGGAGGAGCAATTTTAGTTCTCGTTCACCAATCGAAACCGGCTTTTATCGAATTCCTTTGCCCTGAAGGGGCAAAAGCCTGGTAGAAACGATGCCTCCCGTTATCTTGCCCCGAAGGGGCAAAACCTGAATGGAAGTGCTTTCTACCAATTTGCAACCCCGTTCACAAAATATCCGATGACACAACCTTAACGCAATGTTTTGCCCCTCCGGGGCAATATTAGTTAGAGAGATGCATTTTCTACTAAGCTTCGACCCCTTCGGGGTCGGATATAATTCACGTGCTTGCCGGAGGAGCAATTTTAGTTCTCGTTCACCAATCGAAACCGGCTTTTATCGAATCCCTTGCCCTGTAGGGGCAAAAGCCTGGTAGAAACGATGCCCACGCCCGTTGATCTTTGCCCTGAAGGGGCAAAAAGCCTGGTAGAAACGATACCTCACCCCCGTTGATCTTTGCCCTGAAGGGGCAAAAGCCTGGTAGATACGATACCCCACCCCGTTCTCTTGCCCCGTAGGGGCAAAACCAGGGAACAGACAGGCCAACCGGAGAAAAAACACAGAACAAAACCGTAATCCTCCCATTGTCATTTTTCTATGCGCAGGGAATTTTGCCCAATGAGCACATTCACCCAAATACATATCCATGCGGTGATCTCTGTAAAATATAGAGCGCCGCATATCAGAAAAGAAATAAAACCCAGGATCTATAAATACATGACAGCCATTCTTCAAAACCATGGACATAAAATGGTGGCGATAAATGGCATGCCCGACCACGTCCATATACTATTCGGCTTAAGACCAAATCAGTCACACTCCGATCTGATGCGGATCCTTAAAGGCGACACATCTGAATGGATCAATAATCAAAAGCTTACCCGGTGCAAATTCCGGTGGCAGGAGGGATATAGTGCTTTCGCTGTTTCCAAATCAAGCATTCATAATGTATGCAGATACATAATTAATCAGGAGGTTCACCATAGAAAGGTGACGTTCCGGGAAGAATTGACCGGGTTTCTGAAAAAAGCTGATATCAAATTTGAGGAGCTATATCTTCCATGACCCGCTGGACTTAACCGAATGATTATTGAGGTTTCCCAATCACCCGACTTCACCTCCGATAGCTATAGGTTCAACATTCTTCAGTTCGTCTGTTCTTCTGTTCACATCGCTCTCGATACCCACGCAGGCGGCTGAGCACCAGATTGCCGAAGCAGCAAATTCAGTTGCGCCGTGTGATGCTGCACATGACGAATATTGAACATGACGACCTCCAGCGCAGGATACTCGCGATTATAAGTAGCAACAGGTGCAAACATCGATGCCTCCGTAAAAGAAAGAACTCTTTGCTCGCATTTGTTCCTGCAGTGGGCCAGGTATTGGAGAAGCTCCTCCTTAGTATACGTTCTCTCCGGCATTAAGCCCGATGGATCCATTTCCGACATGGTAAAAGGCGCAGGCGGATGAAACTGGTTAGGCTCTTCAGACATATAGTAGTCGAGGAAAAACAGCGTGTGATACGCGCCATACCAGAATTTCGACGGATCGTCCCACAACTTTTCCGGACAGGCCTTGATGGCGTTGGCGAGCATGTCGATGGATGCTCCGAACTGTTCCCATGTTATCTGTTTGATCGCCTGGAATGAAGTTGACATAGTTGACAGGTTGACGAAGTTGATAAAGGAACGGCTATTTGTAATCTTCCATCCTGATGCGCTCCTGGCAAAAGGAATATTCTTTTTCGTCATTGGAGCACACTATGACCAGCCTTTCTGCCGCATATTTTTCCAACAGCCTCCTGTACAGCGCGATCCCCTCCTCATCGAAATTGGAAGTGGGCTCGTCGAGGAGCAATACCGGCGTATCGGAATAAATAGCCTGGGCCAGCCTGGCCCTTTGCTTCATGCCCGAAGAATAATAACGGATCTGCTTGTTCGCGGCGGCTGTGAGGCCGATCTCCTCAATGATCGTTAGGGCGTTGGCGCCAGGAATGAATTTTTTGAACTGGCTATGGAATTCCAAAAACTCCAGCAGCGTCATTTCATCGATGACATCGGAATAAGGCGCGCAAAATGAAACGGCTGTATATACATTGTCGGCACTGATGCCTGCATATTCCATCTTCCCCTCGCTCAGCTGCATCATGCCGGCCAGGCTTTGCAGGAAAGTAGATTTGCCCGAGCCGTTGGAGCCGGTGATCGCATAGGCCCTGCCTGATAAGAATTCCAGGTTGATTTTACGAAAGATCCATTCCCTGTTAAAACGCTTTCCCGCGTCAGTAAGGCTGATCTTCATCCAGGCCGTTTTTAGAATAACGTTTGATGATACCTGTTTTAGATTCCTCGATGAAGCGGAGGATCTCGCTTTTGTATTCGCCGTCTTTCACTTCCTCGTTGATCATGCGCACAGCCGTGGAAGTGCTGTGGTTGCCCACAAAAAGAATATGGTAGATCCTGGAGATTGTCTCGATATCGGAAGGAGAGAATTTTCTTCTTTGCAGTCCTACAATGTTCAGTCCCATATAAGCCATAGGCTCCCGGGCCGCTTTCACGTAGGGAGGAACGTCTTTACGAATGACCGTATGCCCGGCCACATAGGTATGTGCGCCGATGCGGGTGAACTGGTGTGCTCCGGCCAGCCCGCCAATGATGGCATGATCGCCTATCTCCACATGCCCGGCCAGCTGCACGCCGTTTGCCAGGATCACGTTGTTACCCACGATACAGTCGTGCGCGATATGCGCATAGGCCATCACCAGGCAATTGGTACCGATAGAGGTTTTCCACTTATCCTTGGTGCCCCTGTTCACGGTTACGCACTCCCTGATGGTAGTGCCGTCGCCGATCTCGGCCGTTGTTTCTTCTCCAATGAATTTCAGGTCCTGGGGTACGCCGCCTATGACCGCGCCGGGGAAGATGCGGCAGTTTTTGCCGATCCTTGAAAAGGGCATGAGCACCGCGTGCGACATGATGTAGGAACCGTCGCCGATGGTCACGTTATCGTGTATCACAGCGAAAGGCTCAACGGTCACGTTGCTTCCCAGCTTTGCCTCCGGATGAATCGATGCCAGCGGTGAGATCATACTTTTCCTTTGGGTTTCTTTACAATTTGCGCAACCATGTCGGCTTCCGCAACCAGCTTGTCAGCGACAAAAATAGTCCCTTTCATTTCACAAATACCACGGCGTACCGGGTAGAGTAACTCCATTTTCAGGATCATGGTATCTCCAGGCACCACTTTATTCTTGAACTTGCAGTTATCGATCTTCAGGAAATAAGTATCGTAGTCGTTATCCGGGTCGTCGGGAATGGTAAGAATGCCCCCCGTTTGTGCCATGGCTTCCACCTGCAGCACCCCCGGCATCACGCAGTTGCCGGGAAAATGCCCCTGGAAGAAAGGCTCGTTATACGTAACGTTCTTAATGGCCACCACGTGCTTGTCGCTTAGCTCTATCACCTTATCGATAAGCAGGAAGGGATAGCGGTGGGGTAATTTTTTTTCAATGGCATGCACATCAAAGATGGGCGGCCTGGTAGGATCGTAGGTCGGTATCTGCTGGCGGTACTTGTACTTTTTGATATGCTCCTTGATCTTCCTGGCAAACTCCACGTTGCTGTAATGCCCGGGCCTGTTGGCAATAATATGCGCCTTGAAAGGAAAGCCCACCAGGGCCAGGTCGCCGATCACATCCAGCAATTTGTGCCTGGCCGGCTCGTTGGGAAAGCGCAGGTCCAGGTTATTGAGAATGCCACCCTCGTTCACCTTCACATTGTCTTTTTTGAACACGCGGGAGATCCGCTGCACCTGGTCGTCGGTCACCGGCTTGTCAACCACTACGATGGCGTTGTTGATGTCGCCCCCTTTGATCAGGTTGTTATCGAGCAGGTATTCCAGTTCGTGGAAAAAGCAAAACGTACGGGAAGAAGCGATCTCGTCGCCAAACTCCGAAATATGCCGGATTGAGGCATGCTGCGTGCCCAGAACGGGTGAATTGAAGTCAATAAGGGTGTTGATGCGGAATTCCTTGTAGGGAAGGGCCACCATCTCCACTTTCTTGCCTTCATCGGTAAAGGAAATATTGTGCTGGAGCTCGTAATAGATCTTTTGCACGTCCTGCTTCTGCAGGCCGGCCTTTTTAATGATGTCCACGAAAGCCCAGGCGCTGCCATCCAGGATAGGTACTTCGGGTCCGTTGATCTTGACCACCACATTGTCTACCTGGCTGCCCACCAGGGCCGCCATCAGGTGCTCGATGGTGCTCACCCGGGCGCCGTTGGCCTCGATGGTGGTGCTGCGGGTGGTCTCCACCACATTGTCCACGTCTGCTTTTACGGTCGGCTGGCCTTCCAGGTCCACCCGCTGGAACACGATCCCGGTGTTGGGATCCGCCGGATGCAGCACAATATCAACGGTTTGTCCCGAATGGATGCCCACCCCGCTGATCGAGACAGGGGATGCCAGGGTGTGTTGGAATTCGGGAGCTGTAGTCTGGGTTTCCATAGCGGCGAAAGTATGAAATAAGCTCCAAGCGGGAACTGTTTACACAAGGCTGACAAGAGGTTTCTTTTTAGGTTGTAAATTGCATCCCCGATGCAGGAACTGACCCGATTTGAAAGACTGGCCGAACAAACGGCTTTACACGAGCCACTGATGGTGGAGGTGAAGAAGCAGGTGCCCGGTTCCGTGCAATACACCATCCGGCGCTATCCACGCCCCCATGACTGGATGGCGGAGGATGCGGGGCTCTTCAATTACAAGGTTACTGGCTCCCCCGCGACCGACAGCGTGGAGCTGCGCTTCTGCGTCACCGGCAATATGTATTGCCAGCAAAGGGGTGCGCGCTGCCAGCAGTGCCGGGTGAGTGCCAATACCCGCTGCGAGGAAAAGCTGCAGACGGTGGACGTGATCAGCTTCGTATTTTCTTCCACCCTCCTGTCCCAGTTCATCCGTCCCAAGGCCAACGACGGGTTCACAGAAAGCATTCTTTCCTTCAGCCATAACACCTCATTTTCCAAAACCCTCCCCGTATGCAACCGTACACGTTCGGTGCTGGAAGGGCTGCTGAATCATAATTATAGCGATACGCTCGAGAACATTTATGTAAATGCCCAGACGCAGATGCTGCTGGTGTACAGCATGGACTGCATGGTGGGTGAAAAAGAGATCGACACGCTTACCTGCAAGTTTTTGGCGAATGGCGCCGACAAGGAGAAGATCGTGAAAGCCCGCGAGATCCTGATCCAGCAGATCGGGGAACCCATCACCATTAAAGAGTTGAGCCGGAAAGTGGCCATTAACGAATGCTACCTCAAAAAAGGCTTTAAGGAGCTTTTCGGCACCACCATTTTCGATTTTTATCAAAGCCAGCGGATGGAACACGCCAAATACCTGCTCTATGAGAAAGGGTTAAGCGTTACCGAAGTGTCTGCCCTGCTTGGTTATTCCTCCATTTCCCACTTTTCCACCGCCTTTAAGAAACACACGGGACTGAAACCCTGTGAATTATTATTCCGCTCGTAAAACAGAACTATGTTCAGTCTTATTGCTGGCACTTTCTTACTGGCTATTGTTCACGCGCTCATCCCTAATCACTGGCTGCCGCTGGTGGCTGTAGCCCGGGCAGAGAAGTGGAACAAGCGCGAAGTCACCACCATTACCTTTCTGGCCGCCCTGGCCCATGTTACAGGTACCGTAGTGCTGGGACTGATCCTGGGAAAAATAGGAAAGGAGATGGAGGAAACCTATGGCAATGTGATCTACGTGGTCTCTGCCGTCCTGCTTATTGCTTTCGGCCTCATTTATTTCACCGTGAACCTGCCGCACCACCACCACAGTGCGCAGAAAGACGTGATCGCCTACAAGCATTCCAAGCGTAAATGGATCCTCATCTTTATTATCATGATGCTGCTTTCGCCCTGCCTGGAAGCCGAAAGCCTGTTCCTGTCGGCGGGCGCCTACGGCATGGGCGTGGTGTCCATGATGGCCATCGTATATGCTGTGGTAAGCATTACCGGTATTCTTTTGCTGGTGAACCTGGGCCATAAGGGCGTGAAGCTGCTGCCGGCAGACTTCATCGAACACAATGAAAAGCGGATCTCGGGCTTCGTCCTCATAGCCGTGGGCATCATTACCTTCTTCATCCACTAAAGGATCGCTGATTTCGGAATTTCTGGATTTTTCGATTGATGAGCCGTTTCAAAATCCCGGATTCCGGAAATCTAGAAATCATAAATCTCCCATCCGCCTTATCTTCGCATCTCCATTCAAGAAAATATGCTTCCAAAATACAAGCGCATCCTCCTCAAGTTATCCGGTGAAAGCTTAATGGGCGATAAGAATTTCGGCCTGGACCAGGACGTTTTGTCAGCCTATGCGCAGGATATCAAGTCCATCGTAGACCTGGGTGTACAGGTAGCGATCGTGATCGGCGGAGGCAATATTTACCGGGGTATGAATGAGGCCGAAACAGGCATCGAGAGAGCCCACGGCGACTACATGGGCATGCTGGCCACCGTCATCAACGGCATGGCGTTGCAGGCCGCCCTTGAAAAGATCAACGTCTACACCAGGCTGCAAAGCGCCATCAAAATGGAGCAGATCGCCGAGCCTTACATCCGCCGCAGGGCCATCAGGCACCTGGAGAAAGGAAGAGTGGTGATCTTTGGCGCCGGCACAGGCAATCCCTATTTCACTACCGATACCGCCGGCTCCCTGAGGGCCATCGAGATCAAAGCCGAAGTGATCATGAAGGGTACCCGGGTGGACGGCATTTATTCGGCCGATCCGGAGAAAGACCCTAAGGCTACCAAGTATGGCGTAATGACCTTCAACGACTGCATTTCGCAAAAACTGAACGTGATGGACATGACCGCTTTCACACTTTGCATGGAGAACAACCTGCCCATCGTGGTGTTCGATATGAACAAGCCAAACAACCTGCGCCGCGTGGTGACAGGAGAAAAAGTGGGTACGCTGGTGCGTGGATAACCTGCCGGTAAAATTTCGAAAACTTATATTAGCTTAGGTCTTCTAAACTACTGCATGTTCCTGCTTGATGTATTGCCCGACTCCGTTGGTTTTGCTGCATTTGGAATCTCCTTCCTTTTACTTTTAGCAACCCTGTTTTTTTACCGCCATTCCAAAAAAGAACTGGGCGAAATAGGTGAGCCTCCCAGGCAATCGAACGTCAAGCAGCTCCTGAGAAAATCCGAAATGACAGACAGCCTGGCGCTGCGACTGGAAGAGAAGCAGAGAGAGTACTTTGCCCTGCAACATAAATACAACCGGCTGCAACAGCGGGTGGATGATGTGAACTATCTGTCTATAGAACTGGAAGAATTAAAATTGGAGATCGACCAGCTGCTGACTGAAAGGGATAAAACTGCAGCGCTGATGCTATCCCTGGAGCAAGAGAACCAGGAGCTGCGCGAAGAAAATCATCACCTGCGTAAGGACATAGCCGAAGCCATCGCCGACAAGCAAAAGCTGATGAAAAAGATCAGCCTGATGGAGGATATGGAGACCGAGTGGCAGCTGATCGTAGAAAAGAACAACCAGCTGCAAACAAAAGTGCGCCGCATTGGCGAGCTGGAAAGTTTATTGAGCCTCATGAAAGAAGAAAAAGGCCCCGGTGCCCAACCCTATCCCAAATTTACCTCATGACCCCCGAGATCGCGAACCTGCGGCGTGAATATGCTGCGCAGGTACTCCTGGAAAGCCAAATTCACCCTGATGCCATAGAGCAGTTCCGCAACTGGTGGGAGCAGGCTCTTACCGCGGAGATCACAGAGCCCAATGCCATGACCCTAGCCACCGCCTCTGCCGACGGCATGCCTTCGGCCAGAGTAGTGCTGCTGAAAGACTTCGACCGCGAAGGCTTTGTTTTTTATACCAATTACAAAAGCTTTAAGGCTATGCAGCTGGAGGAAAATCCCAGGGCCTGCCTTGTTTTTTACTGGAAGGAACTGGAAAGACAGATCCGTATCACCGGGCTGGTGGCCAGGGTGAGCGCCAGTGAAAGCGACCAGTATTTTACTTCGCGTCCCGAAGGCAGCCGCATTGGCGCGCTGGCCTCGCCGCAAAGCCAGGTGATAGAGAACAGGGAATGGCTGGATAATAACTACACGGAACTTGTAAAGCAGTTAGGGGGCACAGAGATCCCGCGTCCCGACCATTGGGGAGGCTATGTAGTAAAGCCGGTGATGATAGAATTCTGGCAGGGCCGCCCAAGCCGCCTGCATGACAGGATACAGTATAGTTTGCAGGATGATGCAACCTGGAAGGTAGAGCGGCTCGCTCCGTAGATCTGCTCCTCGCGCAGCGTCCTGAAGCGCAGATGCGCTTCAGGATCTTCTATTCCACCTTTTGTCTTGATACAAAAGGTGGAGCCAAAAAATCAAGAGCGCGCAAATGGCTTTGCCCTGCGCGCTCCTTTTCTCACACCTTTTGCCTTAGGTTTATGTTGCTGATTGGTCTCAGTCTGACCGTAGTGTTAGAGCTGAAGGTGTGAGAATCTGACTTGCGCTAGTATTCCGCTTAGTATTTCGGTATTGCTATCATTCTGCAGGTAACGCGGAATAAGGCGCTGCGGTCTTCATCGAGGTGTCAATACCTCCTATAATTTTACGGCTGTTGGCGCAGCAGGTAGGCAGTTATTGTGGCTGCTTTCTTAGTGTTGCTCCGTGTCTTTGTGCCTTGGTGGTTCAAATGTCCGTACACCGCCAGATTGACTGCTAAGTATCAGCACCTGACGTCAATTTCAGCACTCATACCGATAGCTATCGGTACAATATTCTTTATTCGGCGCTACAGATCTTAGGACTTAGCTTCTTTTTTTACCGCAGGCTGGTTACCTGAGATCTTTTTGTCGCCCGCTGGCCTTGATTTGCCAAAAGAGCCTTTGAAAATTTTTCCTTTCTTGGTTTTTTTATCACCTCTTCCCATGATTGTTTGTTTAGTGGGCAAAAATACGAAATAAAAAAGCTTTCCACGGAATGGAAAGCTTTAATGAGTTGGCAGTTAATTACAACTTGGAGGAAAGGTCTTTTCCGGGTTTAAAACGGGCAACCTTCCTGGCTTTGATCTTGATTGCTTCGCCTGTCTGCGGGTTACGACCGTTGCGGGCAGCACGCTTGGATACTGAGAAAGTACCGAAACCTACTAAAGTAACCTTATCGCCTTTCTTCAATGTCTTGGCTACTACTTCTACAAAAGAATCCAGGGCGCTATTGGCCTGGGTCTTTGTGATACCAGCCTCGTCGGCGATGTGCGCAATCAGTTCTGCTTTGTTCATACTATATTTTTTAAAGATTGATGAGAAACAAATTTAGATGCTTTTTGACAGGTGCAAAATAAAATTCATGAATGTTGAAAAAAATCTTTCCCGCTGTAATCCATAGGGGATAAGGGTTTCAGGAAAAAATATTTTTTTATTTAGCGGTTGTAACAGGTGTTAGCGGCTAAGGGCTTATTGATAAATGATTTAGATTTCCGGCTAAAGAAAGATCAATGTTCCACGTTTGATATGTGCAGAAAAAACCTGTCCGGCATGAAAGGGAATTGACTACATTTTAGAAACTAGATCACCCGCATGACGCTGCGGAAGGCAATGAACCTGTCGCCCCATTTATCCATACTTTTCTGTCTCATTTCATTGGCAAAATTGCTGATATACCGCTGGTAATCCTCCATGGTTGGCGCTGAATACTGTATGGCATAGGTCGGTCCTTCCGCATCATCCAGCTCGAGAAGCTGTACGATCCGCGCGTCAAAAAAGCAACCGGTACCCAGCACATCGGGTATGTGCTCGGCTTTCAGCCACTTCAGCCATGACTCCGCAATGCCGCTATCCACTTTTACAGTCACATTATAGATCACCTGCTCTTTCATTTCTTCTTTTTGTTGATGGTTTCCACATTGATATCCGCGTATACAGGACAGTGATCGCTGTGCTTGATATCGGGATAGATCTCCGCATCCTGCAGGTAGGGTTTCATTGGGTCGGTCACGCTGATATAATCGATCCGCCATCCTTTGTTCTCCGCCCTTACAGTGGGAAAGCGCTGGCTCCACCAGGTATAGCGGTGTGGCTCGGGATGGTGGTGACGAAAAACATCGATCCAGCCATTGCTATAGAATTTATCCATCCATGCTCTCTCTTCCGGCAGAAATCCGGTGGTCTTCTGGTTGCCTTTCGGATTGTGGATGTCGATCTCCTTATGCGCTATATTGTAATCCCCGCAGAGGATGATATAAGGATGTGTTTTTCTCAGCTCCTGCACATAGTCGAAAAACTCGTCGAGCCACTGGTATTTATAGCTTTGCCGTTCGTCGCCGGAAGTACCCGAAGGGAAATAGGCATTGATCAGGCGCACCTTGCCAAAATCCAGCTGCAGCACGCGGCCTTCGTCATCGCTCACCTGGTGACCGGTGCCACAGATCACCTGGTCCGGATCGATCTTAGAAAAAACAGTCACCCCGCTATACCCCTTCTTCTGCGCACAGAACCAGTGGTCCTTGTACCCCAGCTCGGCGAAGATCTTTGCATCCACATCGGATTGCTGGGCCTTCGATTCCTGCACGCAGATCACATCGGCTGGTTCCTCTTTGAGCCATTCGCAAAAGCCTTTTTTCATGGCCGCCCGAATGCCGTTGACGTTATAGGTGATGATCCTCATGCAGATTGAAGTCCCGATAGCTATCGGGAGAAGATTTAAGATTTCCCTGAAACAAAGATAAAGGCGGAAAAGAGACCAGGATTTACAGGATGAACGGATTTACAGGAATCTTACTAAAATAAGGGGCTAGTGAACAGATCTGTCAACCAGTCAACCAGTCAACTTGTCAACCAGTCAACTAATCAGTAGTTTCGCCCGTGCTTTTCCGACTCATTAAATCCTACGCCCGCCTGGCCATCCGTCTCTATTGCAGGAACATCATCATCAACAAGCCAGCGTATCTTCAACTAAAAGGGCCACTCCTATTGGCGGCCAACCACCCCAATTCTTTTCTCGATGGGATCATCCTGACGACCCTATTTGAAGACCGGGTGCATTCCCTGGCCAGGGGCGATGTATTCAGAAACCCAAAAGCCAACCGTTTCCTTCGCTGGCTGGGACTTTTCCCGGTTTATAGAAACACTGAAGGAGCTGAATACCTCGGCCACAATTACACCACTTTCGCTGCCTGCATCGAAGGGTTCAAGGACAACAGCATCGTGCTCATCTTCAGTGAAGGCAGATGCGAAAACGAGTGGCATTTACGCCCTTTGAGAAAGGGCACGGCCCGCCTGGCCAACAGCGCCTGGGAGGAAGGCATCCCGCTGACGGTATTGCCGGTTGGGATCAATTACAGCTCATTCAAAAAATTCGGGAAAGATATCCATCTCCATTTTGGAGAGCCTTTTCAAAGGCCTGAAGAGGAGGAGAATTTTGGAAAGAACATGCTTGCTTTCAACGAAGAATTGAACAAGCAGCTGCAAACCCTGGTTTACGAGATCCCACCGGGCGACAAGGCCAAACTCCACTCCTATTTCCACGCGCCGGTGCCCGCCTGGAAAAAACTCCTGCTCTTTTTACCTGCGGTGGCAGGCTGGATCCTTCACCTTCCGCTCTTCCTGCCGGTGAAGGCCTATACCGATCGCAGGTTCAGCAAAAGCGGCCATTACGATTCGGTGATCTCCACCGGCATGATGGTGCTCTACCCCTTGTATATTTTGCTGTTTTGCGGGCTATTGCTTTTTATTAATCCCTGGCTGGCCCTGGCGGCAATATTCATCCTGCCCTTCACGGCATGGAGTTATGCACAAACCATGTTTACAAAGATTTAATTGCGTAAAAATCGACGAGTTTGCTATTTTTATCGCATCAAACCACAATTATGAGAAAGTTCGGACTACTGCTTATTTTATTATCCTGCACTTATATAGTTTCTGCGCAGAAAAAAGCCTATACATCGGGCATCAAGCTGGGTGGTAACCTGTACACCATCGAAAAAGAACCTAAGACCACCCACTCCAACGATATGCAGTATTTCTTCCATGCCGGTGTTTCCTACAACATCCCTGTTGGAAAAATGTTCAGCCTGCAACCGGAGTTCCTGTATTCAGGTGAAGGCATCAGGGAAAAGAATACCAATTTCGAAAGCTCCACCCGCCTTCAGTATATCCAGGTGCCCTTGATGATCCAGTGGAACATGTCGGGTTTTTACATAGAAGCAGGTCCCCAGTTCGGCGTCCTTGCACAGGCTAAATCTACCGATACCAACAACGGCATCACGCAAAAGCAGAACCTGAAAGAGGAAGTGAAGCAAACCGCATTTTCTGTAGGCGGCGGTCTTGGCTATAAAATGTCCAAACTGGGCTTCGGTGTTCGCTACCTGAAGGGTATCTCCAACCTGCTGAAAGAAGGCCAGCCGGGCGAGTGGAACTCCAACGGATGGCAGGTAGGACTTACCTATCTGATTAAACAATAATAGGGCATTAACCACCTTCAAATACTTAGGATCCCGGCTTGCCGGGATCTTTTTTTTCTGAACTGCAATAAAAAGCCCCCGCTAATGCGGAGGCTCTCAAATGATATATCCGGCTACTTAGCCCAGTGCTACTCTTTTGAACTCAGTTACCTTCAGGTCGCTGTCTACTGATTTCAGGTGATCGGCTACTGATTTGCCACCATCTTTTACGAAGGCCTGCTGCATCAGCGTATTTTCTTTGTAGTAAGCGTTCAGCTTGCCCTCTGTGATCTTCATCAGCATTTCTTCGGGCTTGCCTGCCATCTTGGGATCGGCCTTCATCTGCTCCATCACGATGTCCCTTTCACGGGTCACCACGTCGGCAGGTACAGAAGATGCGTCGAGCGCTACAGGGTTCATCGCGGCGATCTGCATAGCGATGTCCTTTCCTGTTTCGCCGGCGTCCTTGTTGAAGCCAACCAGTACACCCATGCGGTAAGCGCCATGGATATAAGAAGCTACATAAGGAGCTTCGATCCTTTCAAAACGGGCGATACCGATCTTCTCACCAATCGAAGCGAGCTTATCGTTGATCAGTTCAGAAACCTTTGTTCCGTTCACCTGCACTTCTTCCAGTTCCTCTTTGCTTTTTACGTTGTTGGCCACTGCTGCATCAGCAATGCTTTGAGCGAAAGCCACGAAGTCAGCGTTCTTCGACACGAAGTCTGTTTCGCTGGAGATCGTAACAATGTATCCTGTTTTGTTATCGGCAGTGGTCCTGGCGATCACAACGCCTTCTTTTGCCTCACGGTCCATTCTCTTGGCTGCTACTTTCTGGCCTTGCTTACGCAGCCAGTCGATCGCTGCTTCAAAATCACCGTTGGTCTCGGTCAATGCCTTGCGGCAATCCATCATGCCTGCGCCGGTTGCCTGGCGGAGTTTGTTGATATCCTGTGCTGTTATAGTTGCAGTAGACATGTTTAAAAATTTAAGATTGAAAATTTAAGATTGAAGATTTGGAACCTGCCAAATTCTTAATCCTTTTTCCGGCACTTCCTTTCAGTACGCGTTGCGAATCGCCCCATTCACCTCCCGATAGCTATCGGGACACCATTCACCATTGACGACTCACGACTCACGATCCTAGCGTGCTCCACCCGGGCGACGTGCGCCACCACCGCCACCTGAAGGTGTGCGACGGCGCTGACCACCTGCTGCACCGCCACCAGCTCCAGGACCACGTCCTGTGCTGCGGCCTGGTCCACCCTGCGTGCGTCCACGACCGCCACGGCCTGCTTCAGCCTGGGCTTCAGCTTCCATGCGTGCGGCGCGCTTTTCTTTCTCATCATCGCTGATGTTGTCCTCGCCATCATCTTCCTTAGCCGCCTGCCTTTCAGCAAGACCTTCAGCAATAGCCGCGGTGATGTAGTTGGTGAGAATAGCGATCGACTTGGTAGCGTCGTCGTTACCGGGAACGGCGAAGTCTACTTTGTTAGGGTCGCAGTTGGTGTCAACGATACCGAAAGTGGTAACGCCAAGACGCTTGGCTTCTGCCAGGGCAATGTGCTCATGGCCGATGTCGATGATGAAAAGGGCTGCAGGGATACGTCCCAGCTGGGAGATACCACCGAGAACTTTTTCCATCTTTTCCTTATCGCGGGATAAAGTGAGACGCTCTTTTTTGGTGATGCTGTCGAAAGTGCCATCGGTCAGCATTTTCTCGATGCTCTGCATCTTCTTCACGCTCTTGCGAACGGTGTTGAAGTTGGTCAACATGCCACCCAGCCAACGCTCGGTTACGTAAGGCATGTTCACACGCTGGGCACACTCTGTAACGATGTCCTTCGCCTGCTTTTTGGTACCAACGAAAAGGATCTTCTTACCACTGCGGGCAATGGCCTTCAGGGCAGCTGCAGTTTCCTGCAGGCTTTCCGTGGTCTTGTTCAGATCAATGATATGAATACCTTTCTTCTCAGCAAAGATGTAAGGAAGCATCTTGGGATTCCACTTCTTCTTCAGGTGGCCAAAATGCACGCCTGCGTCCAAAAGTTGCTGCTGTAACGAAGTGTTCTGTTCCATTATGAGTTGTTGTTTCTTATTAAGTTTATTGTTGTCTCGTTCACATTGCCAGCCTCCAACCGGAAACTGGAAACAGGAAACTGGAAACTTTCTTATCGTTTAGAGAACTGGTAGCTTCTTCTTGCTTTCTTCTTACCGAACTTCTTACGCTCAACAGAACGTGGGTCACGCTTCAGAAGGCCAGCAGCTTTCAACGCAGGACGGAACTCAGGGTTGATCTCCAGCAGTACACGGGCGATACCCAGCATAGCTGCTTCAGCCTGGCCTTTCACGCCACCACCTTGTGCATTGATCTTCACATCGTACTTGTCGGCGCTTTCAACAGCCTTCAGTGGTCTTTCCACCTGGTTCTGCAGATAAACCAACGGGAAGTAGGTCTTGTAATCTTTATCGTTTACGGTGATGGTGCCGCTGCCCCTGGAAATGAATACCCGGGTTACAGCTTCTTTACGGCGTCCAACACTATTTTTTTGTTTTTCCATTATATCGTTTTGATATTTGAAATTTCGGTTCTTAAAACTTCAGTTCCTTTGGTTGCTGTGCAGTATGAGGATGTTGATCTCCTGCGTACACAAATAATTTTTTGTACATCTGGCGACCGAGACGATTCTTCGGCAGCATGCCTTTTACGGCTCTTTCTACCAGCACCTCGGGTCTGCGCTTCTGAAGGTCCCTTGCGATCTCTTCCTTACGGCCACCTGGATAGCCAGTGTAATGGTCATACACTTTCTCGTCCATTTTGTTACCTGTAAGCTTAACTTTTTCTGCATTGATGACGATGATATAATCGCCGCAGTCAACGTGTGGGGTATAGTATGCCTTGTTCTTACCGCGAAGGATCGCAGCAATACGGGCACACATACGACCCACGGTTTGATTGGTACCGTCAACTATGAACCAGTTGCGCTGAACGGTAGCCGCGTTGGCATGTTTTGTTGTAAAATGTAGTTTACTCATTGTTTTGTTTTTGCGCCAGGGCCATCCCCCTGACTTTTTTAAATGGAGCGCGAAAGTACACCCTAACCTGCATTCCACCCAAGGAATTCAGGGTCTTTTTTGAAAGTCACCCTTGTAACGCATTGATTTACAATAATATTTTTGACAGGTTTTGGAAGTCATTAACGGTTGGAGGGACCCTTCTCGCCGGCGGAACCGACGAAAAGCTGACTGCTTGAACCGACCCCTGCAGTTCAGCTTAGAAAAAACCTACATTTGAACCTCATAAATACACGCCATGAAGTCTTTACTCCTCATTGCTTCGCTATTGTTCTCTGCAACTGCATTTAGCCAGGCAGAAACCAAGAAGCCCGTACCCGATCCTTCTAAAAAGCTGCTGGTGGTGGAAGCTTCCTGCGGACAGTGCAAATTTGAGCTGCCCGGTACGGATTGCGACCTGGCGGTGAGGATCGATGGCAAGGCCTATTTCGTAGATGGCACTACCATCGACGAGCATGGCGACGCGCATGCCGATGACGGATTTTGCAGCGCCATCCGCAAGGCCGAAGTGCAGGGCGAGGTGGTGAAGGACAGGTTCAAAGTGACCTACTTCAAACTTTTACCAGAAGAAAAGAAGAAAGAAGAGCCGAAGAAGAATTGATTTTTCGGTTGATAGGTTGACTGGTTAACTGGTTAACTGGTTGACTAGTTTCCGAGGTACGTTTGCCTTTGATTCCTTTTGTGTACTCGGTACACATTACTATCCTGCCATTATCTTAAGGTAATTAAGGCCAGCACCCCTTCATCCCTTGGCATACCCATCATGCCTTTGATCTCCACGCCCGGCATGAGCACCACGTTGCCCAGGATGGAAGCTTTTTCCGGCTGCAGCAGGAAGTCTTCCCTTGTAAGATCCGCCACTATATGCCGCTTCATGCTGCCGTCTTTTTCAATCACGGCTCCTAATAAGACAAGAATGCTGGGATCATTGGAATCCGTGAACTTTTCATTCACGCTTTTATTCACGTTCTTATCGTAGTCATTGTAAAAGATCACCATTTTGTCTTTGGATGCCACGGCCATAAAACCGCTGCCCAGGTTGTAACCCGAACTGGTACGCGAGCGGGGGATCAGCGATACCACCGGCTTGCCCTCCTGGAAATTTACAGTGAGGATGCTCCCTGAAATATGGTAAGTGGCTTTTTGACCATGAACAATACGGCTGAAACTTCCCGCCATCGCAATATGGTCGCCTTCGGTAACGATGGCATTCATCCAGAGCTCGTTCACGCCGAACTTCTTGCTCTTGGTCTCCGCCCAGCTGAGTTTATCCAACCGCTCTATCAGTTCTTCTGTAAATGGTGTAATAGTGCTGGAAGTCGCCTTCAGATCGGGGATAGAAAGCTTCTGGTGAAATATGCCGTGAAGATTGTCGGTTTCTTTTTTATAGGTACCCACCAGCTGAACGAAGCCTCCAGCATTGGCGGGCAACACGGTGGCCTGGAAGGGCGTGGCGCCTGCTTCCAGCTGCACGTCTTTCTCCAGCCTCTTCTTCTGGTCGGAAACCACCAGGCGGTAGATCTTGTCTTTCTCCTCGCCTTTATAGGTAGAAAACACCAGTCCGCTGTTGTCAATGCACACGGAGGTGATGGTCACATCCCTGGCATACTTTGCTATCTCTTTTTTCTTCCACAGGCTCTTGAGCTCTCCGTCAAATACAGAAAGGATCATTTCATTGTCTGCGCCCGAGGACCAGAAAGCCAGTAGCTTAGAGCCATCGGGTGATTCATCTACCTGGAAATTCACCTTACTGTAAAGGTCCAGGGACTTGAAAAGACCATAATTCTTCATGGGGATGCTGAAGAATTCAACTTCTTTCTTCAAATCAAGGGAAACGGGATCGATCTCCGCGGCTATGGCATTGATGTCGGCGTTGCCTTTTTCTGAAAACTTAAAATAGACGATGTAAAACTTATCGTTGAACTTTCTTAATACCGGCTGAAAGGGTCCGAAGGTGCGGTCTCCATTGAATAGTTCTACCGATTTCGACGCCTTCATGGACCGGTCGAAAGCGGTGAGCTTGATGCCAAACCTTACTTTATCGAGTTTGAAGGTGAAGGCCAGCTGGGCCTTCATATCCGTGAGCTCCATTCCCAGGAAACCCGAGGGTGACTCTACGAAACTGCCGGTCTTCGGATTCTTGAAGGAAGGCGTTACGTGTACGGGGAACTCCTGCGCAGTAGCTGATACAACATGGAAAAAGGAGAGAACAATAAGTGCGGCAATGAAGATCTTAGTCTGTCTCATAAGTTAGCTGGTCGGTTTATAACCGCTAATATATAGTGTACTGCTTTAATATGAAAACGAAAATGCATGAAAGACCAGTATTTTGCTGAAAATTTCCTTGTATGTCTGAAGCCATCCGCCCGTTGAACAGGACCCAGTTCGGAGATCCAGCCAATGCAGGCCATGTATTATCCGAACAGGAAGCACTGGACCTGTTGAACGGATGGGTGGAAAATGAAAGGCTAAGGCTGCACATGCGGCAGGTAGGTGGCGTGATGAAGGCCTGGGCATTGGAGAAAGAAGGTCTCGACGAAAAAGAAGCGCATAAATGGTGGCTGGCCGGCTTGCTTCACGATGCGGACTGGGAAAAATTCCCGGATGACCATTGCCGTGTGATCGTGGAAGAACTGGAAAAAAGAAACATCGATCCCTCCGTCATCCGCTGCATCGCTTCGCATGGTCCCCGGCATTTCGGCGTGGAGCCGGAGTCGAAAATGGACAAAATGATCTATGCCTTCGACGAGCTCTCGGGTTTCATTCATGCAGCCGCCCTGGTGAGGCCGCAACGCTACGAGGGCATGGATGCAAAAAGCATCCAGAAAAAACTAAAGACCGCCTCCTTCGCCGCGCAGGTGAGCAGGGAAGACATCAATGACGCCCTGTCGAGAATAGATGTATCACTGGACGACCTTATCCTTTTTATCATCGATCACCAAAGAGCTATCTCCTAGACCCCGGCTGGCTTGTCAACCCCTGTCAACCCCGTTAACTATTTCTTAGCATTTCATTAAACCTTACCTTACAACGCAAGTCTGCATACTGCTACCTCGAAAGCACCTCTAAACTTCATTGTATGAGGAAACTCTACCTGCTTTTAGCGCTCTTATTCAGTATCAACTACTTAGCCGGGCAAACGCCGCCTGACGCTGCCAATTTCACGGTCAGTTTCACTGGCTCGGGACTGGTGGTTTTCAACAACACCTCCGTGATCAACGACACCCTGGGCAAAAAAGCCTGGTGGTTCTTTGGCGACGGCCACAAACAAAAAACAGGACCGCTGGCCGGTGCACAGCACCAGTACGGGCCCGGTGTGTTCAACGCCTGCCTGAAGATCTTCAAGTACAGTCCCAGTGGCAACGACTCTGTGATCACAGGCGAAAAATGCCTGTCCATCACCATCGGCAATTCCGGCGCCGATAGCTGCAAGGCTTATTTCGTTTTCCGTGACACCATCAACCCATTGACCAAATTATTTAAGGCAGAAGCCTGGCATAGCCAGCAACGCCCCGTGGAGCGCATCTGCTGGATGTTCGGCGACGGTAAGGATACCTGCATCTTTCCGGCAGCCGGAACATTACTGAATTTCTCCGTCCTGCACCAATATGCCAGTCCCGGCAGTTATAACGTATGCGTGAAGATCAAATACCAGGGAGGCTGCGAGTCCACCACCTGCAAACCGGTGCCTGTTGCATTAAACACAAGCATCGACAGCTGCAAGGCCGACTTCCTCATGGACCCTGTGACCGCCACGCCCATGGGCCGCAAGTTCACCGCCGTACACTGGAGCATCAACCAGAAAAAGCCGGTAAAGGTCTGCTGGAATTTCGGTAACGGCCGCGATACCTGCATCAACTACCCGGCTAACCATACAGGGCCTTATTCTGTTTCATACGTCTACCCTCAGATGGGCAACTACAATGTTTGTGTAAAGATCTTTTACGATGGAGGATGTGTGGCGCAGAAATGCAAGATGGTCACCATTGGACAGCCTCCCGTAGATTCCTGCTACGTGGTGCTGAATGAAAAGCCCATGAGCACGGCTTCTATGCTGCACCGGAGTTTCTACGTGGTAACCACGCCTTCCAGGAGACCGGAACAGATCAAGTGGATCTTCGGTGACGGGAAAGACACGACGGTGAATCTGCCCAACCCCGTAACACCGCAGTCACTTTCCATGTCGCACCTGTACCCGCACCCTGGACAATACAAAGTATGTGTGCGTGTAGTGTTTGCCGGCGGATGTGTAAGAGAGGTTTGCCGCTACATCTTCATTGCCGCGCCAGCCACTGCACAATGCTTTGCTTCCTTCCGGGATTCTACGATAGCACCGAAGACCAAGGTCTTCACCGCCCAGGGCACACACCCTCCGGGAGACAGCATCATCAGTTATAAATGGACCTTCGGTGATGGCACAACTGGCACAGGCAAGCAAGTGACCAAGATGTACAACCATGGAGGATATTATGAGGTTTGCCTCTACATGCGCACAAGAGCAGGCTGTGAGAGAAAAGTTTGCAGGCGCATTGCTGTTGCGGGTCCCAACCTGGCCCAGCTGCATCTTTCTCCCAACCCTGTGTTCAGCACGCTCAACCTGATGTTCCATTCGAACAAATCAGAAACGGTCTCTGTGCGCATTTACAATTCTATGGGCATACTGGTGAGGAGCGGCACGCAGACCGTAATGCAGGGCATGAATGCCTGGTCTTACAACGTGAGCATGCTGGTGCCGGGCGCCTACTCCGTAGTGGTGCAGTCACCCACGCAGTTTGCGACAGCTATCTTCTTCAAAAGGAATTAACACCAACCAATCTCAAAGCAGGGGCCCGCTAACGCGGGCCTTTTTGTTAGTGTGGTTTAGACGCG
>JAKFCE010000053.1:0-5080 GCA_036676905.1 Chitinophagaceae bacterium | reverse complement strand
TCTTCAAGACCATTCCGACACCCTGTCAGCAGCCTCCTAGGCAATGGTCGATCATCCATGATCCTGAGCGCGTCCTGCGCTTCAGTTGATGTTTGTAGGTTAGGTTAAAGAGCGAAGCCTAAAACAGAGGATATCGCAGCCAATGCGTGTAAGCATTTCGCTATGGGAAACCTACGAGCGCCTGAGACTCTTTGTCTGTATTGGGCGACTTCTGCCATTCACTACAGGCCTTAGTCGATTATCTTGAGTCGATCCAGTCTTTCGTGGCCGGCTGCTGTCGACCCAAACCGGCTGGTCATGACGTCTACAAATTCAGGGGCAATCCAATGGCGGCATCCAGCCTACGAATTACTGGGGCTGGCCTTTGGTCAGGTTCCGCATTTCTACAAGCACCGCCTGGACGCGCTGCGCTCTCTAGGAACGTGGGGCTAAAGCTAGGTCAAGCAGCGGCTCAAAAAGCCCGCGTTTTTGTTGACTACAAAAGGTAGTCGCGCTACTGTAGTCGTGCTTGATGACTACGGAGGTTATATGAGCTCAATTAAAGAAACGCTGGAAAAATCCATATTCGATCAAACAGATGAAACAGTATCTACGCCTGTATCAATTAGGCTCCCAACAAATCTCAGTAATGAGTTGGATGAGCTATCACTCACCCTTGATAAATCGAAAAGTTTTTTGCTTTTAGAGTTTATCAAGGCAGGAATTAAAGAGACAAATTCTATTCTTGAAGAAAAGGCTGCTAATCCTCCCCATCCCAAAGAACGAGATCCAAATGACTTTTTGGGGAAAAAATATTTCTTGCTTAACACAAATTACAATAATGATGAAGATACACATTTCCATATGTTAAAAAATCAAGAAGCTGCTGCTTTTTGTTCTGGTTGGAAAGAGTATATTTGCCAGCTATCTAAGGGCGATATTGTGTATCTGTACCAGAGTGGTGCGGGAATTATTGCGTCCGGTATGGTCTCCGGAGAGCTTGAGAAGCATGAGCACTATGGAAAACCCGAAGACAAGTATTCCAAAGCGCTCGATGATTTTAAAATCGGTTTCAAGGCTATATCGGCAAGGCAGTTCAAAGAAATAACCGGAGGAGGAGCAAATTTCAGAAGAACTATGACTGAGTTGAGCCTAAGCCAAGGGCATAAAATAAAATCCGAGATTGAAAGTAGACTAAAAAATATCCAGTAACTGGTTAGGCGCTAGTCGAGATACGCACCACAAGGATGCCAATTCGGTACCTTTGGACTGGGTACACAAAAGAGAGGGCACCTGTTATGAATGTTGTAGAGGAAAATTTCGGCGCCTCACTGAATGGCATAAAACCTTGAGCGACACTGTGATCTGCGGGAGCTTGCGCGCTTGGCTTCGCACGCAATTAGCCGAAGTCGATGCAATGCGTACTGATGGGTTGATTGATGCCGGTGAAGCACTGGAGCTGGGCAAACTGGCCGACGCTGCACACACTGTGCTGATGGGCCCGTAAGCTCGCGCTTCCGTGGCGCGAATTCCAGCTTTGACGTCCGCTCTTGGCTGGTTGTTGCCCGTCGTGACCGGTGGCTATGGGTCGATAGCTGCCGGTGGAGAAAGGCAGGAACCGGCCAAAAGCGGACTGTTCCGCAGTGGCTTAGCACACCTCCTTTGAGGTTTGGATATGTCTATTGGAGCGGGGGTAGTCCAGTGATGAGGTGTTGCGTTTTTCTCATGGTGTCCCTGGTTCGGAGCGAAAGTGTCGCTCATGAGCCGGTTACACAAAAATTCGGGCACACTCGCGTGGCTTGACCATCTACTCTTCGGTTGTATTAATGATCGCCGTGTTACCAAGCCTTTGCTTCGTTGTCCGGGTCACATTACCGTCTGCGTCTTTAGTGCGCGTGAATGAGGCGTTCCCGATCCGATTGGTTACGGACTTGCTGCCGTCGCTACTACGGCAAAACGTCGATGTACCGAGGTCATTGCAGATAGTACGTACCCTTTGAGGTTGTGAAGCTAGCTCAAGCGCTGCGCGATCGGCCTCCTCTTGCTCAGCTGCCTTACGCTTCGCCGCAATCTGAGCCTTCTGCTCTTCATTACCGATGATGCTGGCCGCACGCAGGTTTCGATTCACGATCTCATCACTAGACTCTACAGGCCCATCTTCTGGGGTTGGGATGGTATTTCCTGCCCATGAAGCATCTCCTTGAGTAGCAGGGCACGGTGTCTGCGAAAAGCTGATACCTCCGTCATGCCCCACACATTTAAAAATCTGTGCCTGGACAACGCTTGTTACAAGAAGAGCTGTAGTCGCCGCAATTATTCTTATCATATATGCACACCAAGTTCATTGATTAAGAATAGCCTCAATACAGGTATTATCATTCCAAGTGCACAGCCTATTATAAAGTGCCTTTCTTCTTAGGTACTCAACCTTGCTTAAGCCGTGATTCTTGGCAGTCATATCATCATGCATTTCGCCAAGAACAGGATCTACCCTATTAATCCCATAATGCGCTTGCTCGGCATTAGTTAAATACTTCATATTCTCAGGCGATACTGCAAACATATCATCAGCCAATTCCGGCCTAATATTCATTTCCTCAAAGTAATTTCGCGCCTCCGTAACTAAACTCTTGTAGCGCGAATTTCTTTGGTGAACAGAGAGACTCTCAACCTCAGGGTAATAGGGCCGATGGATACCAACGCTACCCCAGATCTGACGCTGTGTCGCACCAGACAAAATAAAAACGCAAGAGCTCAAGCACCGCGCCCCTTTACCAACCACCACGGCGTGATTGGGGTCTAACCGTAGCTTGGAACCAATTTTCATCGCAGCTTCAACACTGCCGCCTGGCGAATCTACATTCACAAAAACAAATATTTTTCCGTAATCCGCTCTTATGGTGTCCAGCGCAGAGTCAAAATCCGAAGCAACGGCAGGCGTTAACTGAATATCTGGAATAAATATATTGCACTGCTCACCCTCGCAACTGTAAATAACACCTTTACCAAAGTCCGCTAGCACTTGGTCATCCTCGCCAAATGCTAACGCGCTTCCTGCATGCATACCAAAAGTGGAAAGTGCGAACCCCAGTATGTAGCGCTTGGCTACTTTAAAATCCATACCCAAACTCCATTTTATCTTTAAGCGACAGGATAGCAGTTGCCAGCGGTATTGCTCTTGTGTAAACGAATCATGACTATGCCACAGCCCGGTACCAGCTCAACACCTTCTTGAAAACGACCTAAATGCAAGAAGTATCTCGGCAATCTGCGAACTCCCCGCTTGCGCGGGTGGTTAGAGTGATCCGCATTGCTAATGGCGGCGAGCGAGGATCTTTAGGACTGATGCCGCTTTGCAGATTACCTCACTGGTCTGCTGGCACATTCGTATCGAACGGTGACCACTGCCGCCGATATCCTCCTCGACGATGCCAAGGCCCTGCTTTCGCAACAGAGTATGGGCCATATCCGGTGTGCGTTGGCCTATGCCGGCATCCAGATTCATGCTCTTGCCATCACGGACAAACGCTTTAGTCCCGCCAGAGACCCCTGCCCTCGAGGCTTTCAGCGGCTGACACGCCTCGCAGGCCGCTGCATCAGCCATTCGAACGCCTCATTGTGGCTGCGCCGACAGGCTGCTTTTGGCCGATTTCTGCCTGTCGCGGCTGGCCGGGGCGCAATGATCACTACAGACAGGGTTCAACCACAAGGAGCTTAAAAGTGATCAAGAATACGGTGGAAATAGCCTACGATGTGTTGAGCATAACAGCACGGCTCCTCGCTACAATGGCGTCACCTGAAATCGCTCTAGGGATCTCGCTTGGCTGACACAAAACTCATTGAAGCCGAGATGCGGCGCGCACTCGGTCTTGACCCCGCTCCTTCAAAATCGAAGCAGTCAATACCCAAACAGCACTCCACCTTCACACTCGTTGAATTGAGTGTGCGCAAGAACGGTGGCTCGCCATTCCGCTTCGAGCACAGCTCCCGCTCCATCAGTACACTCGCGGCCCAACTCGAGGCCGAGAAAGCAGCTCGGGAGAAAGGGTATGAGGTATGGGTCGTGTTGGATATCAGGCAGGTTTCATCATAGAGCCGCAACAGCCGCCAGTCAGCCCAGTCTCGCTTTTTGCTCTGGGGGCAATGAATGCCTGAATCAACTAGAGCGAGTCAGTTCGCACTCGGGCAACTCCTGACCGATCTCTGCCCGTTGTGACTGGCAGAAGCCGCCCCATAAGCACGGTTTTCTAGAGACCTGATGAGCTTGCTGCTTGTGGCTGCAACATCCCCTTTGGTGCTGACTTGGGTTTCCCGCAACACAAGGCACGCTGGTAGCACTCTCATCAAGGAGCTACCTATGAGGCTACTAACACATATCGCCAGGGTGCTGGCATCAGCCCTACAACCCGCCACACATGCCTACTCCACCATCGTCTATCCCGTCCAGGGCAAAGCTGTCGTGGTGCATAATGGACTGGGTATTCGCCGCGAAAGGCCTTGGTATCAGCTATCCGAGTCGTTGCTCAGACAAGACGACACCCGCACGCTTTTTGACAGCATGCAGCACGATAGCCCGACCTGGGATGATCCAAGCATGCATGTTCATGCTGACGATCTTGCACCAGGCTTTATGGCTGCCAATGGCCCTGAGGTTATGGATACAACTGGGGTCAATCCAGCCAATGGGCTGCCCATGATGGATGGTGGCATTGATGTGATGGGTAACCCTTTCGGCACGGATATGCTGAGTTACAGCTGGTCGCTTGATTGCGGTCTGAACGGCTTTGGCTGCAGTTTTTCGGATTTCTATTTTGGCTGAGTGCTGGGGTTGCGTCTCATATTTACGGGAGGAGTTGGCGATGTCGGCACTTGGACTGGGCGTATTTTTTGTACTGAGTTTTACCCTTGGAATTTCCTGGCATCTGGTCGTTCGATGCACGCATGGGGCGCAGCAGGCTGGTTCGCCTACTGCCCTTATCACTGGATAATCTGAGCACGTCCATTGGCCATGGCACCCGGTCTGGCCTGAAACCGCTGATGGCCATAGTGGGCTTCATGCTGGTGTTTTTTGCTGCAATGGTTGCCACTTTTCTGGGCAGGC
>JAKFCE010000052.1:0-6805 GCA_036676905.1 Chitinophagaceae bacterium | reverse complement strand
TATTGAAACGGTTGGACGAGCAGTATCTATGGCGTAATTGTTGGAATCCGTTGTCCCTGAACCCGCGTTACCTGCCGCATCCGCTACACCGGTGTTATCCAGTGTAATCACATTGGTCGCATCGGTAATACTGGCTGTTGGCGTCAAAGTCGCCGTCCAGGTAGTACCACCATCCGATGAACTCACTGCACTCAGAGTTCCATTTGCAATGGTTAAATCTGCATTGGTAAAACCGGTCACAGCTTCACTAAAAGTGAAGGTCACCGGGGAGGTTTCACCAGCACCTAATGCGGTATCAGCCACAACTATAGAAACGGTTGGACGAGCAGTATCTATGGCGTAATTGTTGGAATCCGTTGTGCCTGAACCCGCGTTACCTGCCCCATCCGCTACACCGGTGTTATCCAGTGTAATCACATTGGTCGCATCAGTAATACTGGCTGTTGGCGTCAAAGTCGCCGTCCAGGTAATGCCGCCATCCGATGAACTCACTGCACTCAGAGTTCCATTTGCAATGGTTAGATCTGCATTGGTAAAACCTGTCACAGCTTCACTAAAAGTGAAGATCACCAGGGAGGTTTCGCCAGCACCTAATGCGGTATCTGCTACTACGATAGTCGCAGTTGGAGCTACATTATCCACAACGGCATTACTGCTATCGGCCTGGGTTCTTGTATTGCCCGCATTATCCGTTGCCGTGACCGACACATTGCGATTTGTGGTAGCGATGGCGCCCGCGAGAACGGTGTAAGTAGCCGTCCAGGTGCCACTGCTATTAGTTGCCACCACAGCCGCACCGCCGCCGAACTGGCTGAAATCGACGGTCACTGAACTGATGGCATCGCTGTTATCGTCGCCAATGGCGCTATTGTCCCAAGTCGCAGTGACTGTATCGCCAATTTTGTAAGCGCCTGCGGTACCAGTGCCACCGGAAATACCGATATAAACATCGGACACAAAAGGCGCAACGTTATCAACTGTCGCGTTGCTGGTGTCTGCCGTTGTCGTAGTGTTGCCCGCGTTATCGTTTGCGCTGAAGGAAATATTCCGGTTGGTGGTGTCAATCGCACCAGCCACTATTGTGTAGGTTGCAGTCCAGGTACCACTGCTGTTGGTTGCTGCAACAGCGGATCCTCCGCCAAACTGGGAAAAGTTTACCGTGACCGTACTGATCACATCGCTGTTGTCATCACCGATTGCGCTATTGTCCCAAGTCGCGGTGACTGTATCTCCAATTTTGTAAGCGCCGCTGGTGCCGGTTGCGCCGGAAATGCTGATACTGGCATTGCTGACTGTCGGTGCCACGTTATCCACTGTGGCGTTGGTCGTGTCGGCGGTCGTGGTCGGACCGACCGCATTGGTTGCGGTCACACTCACATTGCGGTTGCCGGCATCTATAGCACCGGCAGTGATGGTGTAAGTGGCCGTCCAGGTGCCACTGTTATTAGTGGCCACCACAGCGGCACCGCCGCCAAATTGCGAGAAGTTTACTGTCACGCCCGTGATGTCGGCGTTATTATCGCCGCCCGCGGTATTGTTCCAGGTTGCGGTGACGGTATCACCAACTTTATAGGCTCCGCTTGTGCCGCTGGCTCCGGCAATACTGATCTTGCCATCGGTCACTATGGGTGCATCAGGCACAGCATCCACTAATACACTCACCGTACTGCCGACTGAATTCAAGCTGGAGTTCAGGTTATTACCCGAACTCTCTTTTAAGGTACCACCGTTGGTTTCTATCGATCCCGCGACCGCGATCCCATCGGTATCGAGATCGCCACTCTGCACTGTGTAGCGGAAAGTCAGTGCGCTGCTCCCGGAGCCGGAAAGGTAACTGGCGTAGACAGTAGAAGCCCCAAGCGTCAGCGCAATACGCGGCGTGCCACCACCGGTATTGACAGTAATAGCTTCACTGGTGTTGACGGTAAAATCGAGGTTTTGCCCTCCCTCATAAGTCGCGTTCGCTGGCACGCCCACACTCGTCACGGCAGGCACCACATTATCCACAACGGCATTACCGCTATCGGCCTGAGTTCTTGTATTTCCCGCATTATCCGTTGCGGTGACCGACACATTGCGATTTGTGGTAGAGATGGCGCCCGCGAGAACGGTGTAAGTGGCCGTCCAAGTGCCACTGCTATTAGTTGCCACCACAGCCGCACCCCCACCAAACTGGCTGAAATCGACGGCTACCGAACTGATGGCATCGCTGTTATCGTCGCCAATGGCGCTATTGTCCCAACTGGCGGTTACGATATCGCCTGCAATATAAGCGCCTGCGGTACCAGTGCCACCGGAAATACCGATATAAACATCGGACACAAAAGGCGCAACGTTATCAACTGTCGCATTGGTAGTATCCGCCGTTGTTGTATTACCGCCCGAATTGGTTGCGGTCACACTCACATTGCGGTTGGCGGCGTCTATAGCACCGGAAGTGATGGTGTAAGTGGCCGTCCAGGTGCCGCTGCTATTCGTGGCCACTACGGCTGCACCGCCACCAAACTGGCTAAAGTTTACGGTGACGCCTGTAATACCTGAGTTATTGTCTCCACCCGCTGTATTGTTCCAGCTGGCAGTCACTGTATCGCCAATCTTGTAAGCACCACCGGTGCCTGATGCACCGGAAATACTGATGCGGGCGTCAGTGACGGTGGGAGTGGAAACCGCTTCGGTAGTGAAGTTCACCAACGTGGCGGAAGCTTGAACATTTGGTGTGCCTTCATCGTCTTGAGCAACAACATAAAGATCGTAGTTGGTACCGGAGGACAAACCGCTGAAAGCTTCGCTGCCTGTGGTGGAAGTGGTAGTGAAATTGCCGCTGGCAAGTGCTGCCGCGCCACTGCTGTTCTGCCCGTTGCGCACTTGGGTGACGCTCGGTGGGCTGGCACCATCAGCCACAACGACGTAATAGACGGTCCCCTCCTCATCTAGATCGGCCGACAAGGTGGCACCACTCAAAGTTAGGCTGCCTACAGAGGGTGTACTGTTTTGGAATACGGGTGGATCTTCGTCAACTGTTAGGCCGACGCCTTCAACGGAGAAATTATCCAACCAGGCATACACCAATGTAGAAGAAATAGTTATATAGGTAACATTGGCACCGAAAGAAGTCAGATCTACTGTTGCCGGACTTCCGTTGACAACGTTTTGCGAAAAACTTCCTTTATTGCTTGTAAAGGTAAACGTATGAGTAGTCCCTCCTCCTCCAGCTATATTGGCCACTTTCAATGATTGCGGCGAGAACGGCTTATTGCCATTAAAGCGTAATGTCACCGAATTTTCCGTGTTCAGCGTAAAAGCTGCCTGTCCACTGGAACCCAAACCTGTGTAGAGCTCAGTGGCCCGGGTTGCCCCGTCGATGATGAGAAAATATCCCGAAGTGCCAGTGGCCCATACTTCAGCGTTAACAGCTGCGCTCCCGTAATAGTCCCCAGCGTTTTTTGTTTGACTAAAATTAATTACTCCGGTAAAATCCAGCATTGCTATGGATTCTGCTGATGGTTTGGCTTCAAGGTTTCCTTTCAGAATTTCCAGATCCGGGTTACTATTATAAGTAAGAATATCGGTCTCATGAACAGTAGTGGCAATGTCAACAGGGGAGTTATTTTTAATGATATCAAGATAGTTATTTTCGGAATTGTCTTCCGCTGCCTCACATCCGTAAAGCATCAAATCCCCCCCTTCGCGTATAGCATCGTTGAGGGTGGCAAATGCGGCCAAATTGTTTTCCAAATCGGTTTGGTCTATAGTTTGTCCACCGATTTGTACAGCACCTGACCGTGCATGGGACACAATATGTACCGCATCCAAATTGGAATAGTTTTCAAGGATCTTAACCAAGGAGCCTATCCCGTCCTTTCCTGGCATGATCTCCAGGACATCCACTCCTGGCCGCGCCTGTTTAAAAAATAAATGCTTGTTTTGAACGCTGTGATCCACGAGAATAAGTTCCTTGGCCGTCTGGCCTTTTTCCGCATGGAAACTATAGTCCCGGGATTCTGTACTGTAGGCTATGGAGTTCCGTTTTGAAAACGTGGTGGTGGAAAGGGGTTTTAGATTGGGATCGGATATGTAGTGGTTATTTCCTCCACTATAGGAACCTCTTCTTGTCCTGTAGTAGGATGATGACGCTCCTGCAGCTGAAAGGGCACTCATGGAGAGTGCCATATGCAGGCAGGCAGTACCCAGTTTCTTCAGTAAACCTTGTTGCATTTATTTGTCATTTATGTAGTTATTTTTTTCTTTTTTTGGTGCGATTACGCTGGCCGAGGATCCCGAAGTATCCTGCCAAAATGCCATTGAGCTATACTTTTCGAACAAATCAGGAGGAAGAATAGACCTCCTGGGCTTAAACTGTACTTTCCGCTGAACGGTGTGGAGCCCTTTGGCGCCAAGAGTGTAATCAAACTCATCATGTGAGTATTCCACATTATCAAAATCATGTGGAAAATATTCTTCTCCTAAAAATTTATATATCAGCTCCATCGTTCTATTGGGGTGTTGAGCCAACAGGTCGTAATCCACTAATAACAATTTTTCAGAAAACTCACCATAAAACGCCTCTTTTAGTGCCGTCCAAGAGGCCCCGACAATCCCTCCATTCACCATGCTTTCACATCTGGAATAAACAGTTTGCCTGTTGCCCGAACCGTAAATTTTACTATAATCAAAAGGGTTTTTCAGGTAAATCTTTTCGAAACTATCCATGATCCAGGCTGGATTCCTCACACAACAGATCACCTTAAAACCCTCATACATCTCAGAAAGTTGGTGCATGCGCGCAGTCCACATCCTGTTTGTATCAATAATTATTTTTTTACTCTGCTCATCACTGTAATATGAACTGAATATTCCCTTACAAATAAGTTTCCGTTTCTTTTCATCGAAGAAACTATAAAACTCACTTCCTCCTCCAATCTGCTCCAAGACCCCATTGATAATTGAACCTACCGGACTGCTCATACCCGCATGGAAACTTTTGTTCTGGGTAAAAATTCCAGATAATAAAGTGGAACCTGATCTAGGCAAACCTGAGATAAAATGAAATTGAGGCATTTAAAGAAATTTATGTGTAAAGGCTGAGATAATTTTTTCCAATGACCTAGTCATATCTTCTTCAGCTGTTTTTAAAACAAGGTCTGGATTTACAGGAATCTCATAGGGAGAATCAATTCCAGTAAAAGATGAAATTTCACCACTTCTGACTTTCTTATATAAGCCTTTGACATCCCTTTTTTCACAAACAGATAGCGGACATTCCAAATAAACTTCCAGATAATTATCCGAGCCTACCAATTGCCTAACCATGTCCCTTTCCTTTTGAAAAGGGGATATAAATGCAGCAATTACAATTAGTCCGGCATCTAACATCAACTTGGCCACCTCTGCTGTTCTTCGAAGGTTTTCAGCCCGGTCCGCTAGGCTAAATCCCAAGTCTTTATTCAAACCGGATCTGACTTTATCTCCATCCAAGAGATAAACTTTACCCCCATTTTCAAGAAGGAATTTGTTGGTCAATTCGGCCAAGGTAGATTTACCAGAACCTGATAGCCCTGTAAACCATATCAAAAATGGCTTAGGCCCATTATTGAGAAAAGAGGTTAGTCGCCTGAGTTTCTCCTCCATAACTAGAAACAAAAATTAAGGTAATTTTTTAGAGTCATGCTCATTAATTCATTTTCAAAATAATCCGACCTCCAAACTAAGCTAATGTCCAAATCGGGAGTGCAATTACTATCCAGCAGAAAATGAAATTCCCCCCAACTAAATTCAATACACTTTTCCCTTCTTTTCAATTTTGATGGATCTGCTACCTCCGAATTCTTGGTAGAGAACAGAACTATCTCTTACAACCTATTTACAAAAAAAAATATTCGCGAAGAATGCTTTTAAGTTATTCGGAAAGTATTCTCAGGTGGGAATAGTTTTTCTTCCAGATTTAAGAATTGAAAAGTAACTATTTTAAACTAAAAAGAGTATTTCAATTTAGACTTATTTTTTAATTTAATCTTGTATTAAGATGTTAATGATCTGTATTTTTCCAGATTAAAAATCACAGATGGATAAATAATTAAAGCAAATTGTCCAAATCCATCAACCAATAATAGGATACTCCAATTTCAGATACAGGGTTAGTGTCCAAAAAATTCTTTCCCCTAGCAGTAGCCAAATAGATCGAGACGACTGATTTTCTTGGCATTTCGAAGTTTTATCAAAAACTTCTTCGGAACACTCAAATCAGGATTGTTCTACCTGAAAAGGTATCAGTCCATATACCAACTCAAAAAAGAAATCAATGAATACAACCATTATTATAACCATCACCGGTTAAAATCCAACCTAAATGGAAAGAGCCCGGTATTTTACCGGGCTCTTTCCCCTCAAGTTTGGCTAATTTCTGGCGTGAAACAATGCGGATAGGATAGGATTATCTGATTTTTTGAGGGTTTGCAGTTTTTTTTGGATGTTGACGAAGTCGGAGAAATTGATTTTTGAGCCGTGAGCCCAGTTTATAGCCCGGAATTGATTGAGGACATCTCCTGTGGTGGTACGGATTGATTTTTCGGATTTATACCACTTTGGACGAGGCAAGACTTGATTTTTTGCGGTTGTTGCGGCCAAAGGCCTAATGGGAGTTATAAAATAAAATAACTGTGGGGGGGGTACAGCTAATCGACGCCTTAGGCACAGAAAATAAATGAATATTTAATCGCTATACCACTAAATGCTGCAATGTGGGTTAGGTTCTCCTTCCTAAAAACAAAACCCTTCCTGAACGAATCAGAAAGGGTTTTCAATTTTT
>JAKFCE010000051.1:0-3039 GCA_036676905.1 Chitinophagaceae bacterium | reverse complement strand
GAAGATTAATGCCGGTGGATCGGCGGGGAGTGGGACCGGAATTGGGATTAAGCCGCCGGTGCTGCCGGGGGCGGCGGATAAGGATAAGGCGGGGAGTTTGATGGATCAGGCGTTGGGGAATGCGCCTGAGGAACCTAAACCTAAGACAAAGTACCTGTTATCGCTGTGAAGTCAGCGCTCAATGGATTTGAAAAATTGATTAAAGATGGATCACACCTATGTTGATTAGCCCTCCATTTCTTCCTGCACCGACTGCTGGAGAGGACGACGAAGCGTTTCTGAATCGAGCCATGCTGTGTGGCGCTCCCGGCGATGGTTTTTTTCCAATCAGTTTTGATCTGAACTGGCATGGTGGCACCCACCTGAAAGCCCCTACAGAAGCCGGGCGTGTGTTGCCTGTACGTGCGATTGCCGATGGGACGCTAGCTTATTTCCGTGAACCGGCCCCTGTGGACACAAGCGCTGAAGCCCCTTTGAATTACAGCGGCTGGACTGACAATGGTTGCATTGTCTTGCGGCACGAAACCGAGATTGGTGAAGGTGCACATTCGAAGGTGGTTTTCTACTCGATCTACATGCATCTTTCAAAAATAACGGTGAAAGATCTGAAGAAAGGAATGCAGATCTACCGTAAGGAAGCGCTCGGAGAAGCAGGAAAAATTTACGGTTCTGCTAATAAAATTCATTTTGAAATTATTGCAGATGACAGCCAAGTTACAAATCTGACAGGTCGATCAGAGCGAGAGCTTGAATATCAGACGAAGTCTGGTCGCAAAGACAGTTGTTGGGGGGATATGTATTTTTATTTGCCTCCAGAAGTTATTGGTTACACGGATCGCCCTAGTTCATGGGCAGATTCCAACAACACGTCAAGTCGAGCGACTCGTCCGGCAGAAGATCTATTCGTGTGCATAAGCTATAGCCAAGGGCAATGTGTGCTGCGTACCTATACAGTCGATGGTGACTGTATTGGTGAGCAAGAAGAGGAAAAGGATTTTGAGTACGATCTTTATCAGGAGGCGACTAAGCGTTATCCAAGTTGTGCAAGTGCTGGTTATGAACTACTTCGCTTTGGTCGAGTGCTCGGGCCTGATGCGTTAGCACCGGCCAATGCTGCTCATTGGCGGAAAGTCGCTCTACCCGATGGGGTTGCGTGGTTTAACCTAAACGGCAGTACTGTTACCTGTTTTAGTGATGCTGATTTTCCTCATTGGCAAGGCTGGAAGCTGATTGCCGATGATACTGATGAGGATAGTCATTGTCAGTCTCCATACTTGAGAACGCTTTTGAAACTGGATGAGGATCCTCTATATCCACCTTCAAGAAGCTTGCTGGAAATATCCAAGAATCCTGATTTTAAACATGCGCCACCAAAACCCGAAGAGGAGCATGTTTACAGCAAGAGCTATCGGATCAAGCAGCACAATAAAGCGATCCTCGAAAAGGAGAGCTCACAGCAAAAGCTTAAGCGCTGCATTTTTAAGTTTCCAAGTGAGTGGGGGAAAAGTGACTTCGATACCCGTTACGGTTGGTTGAAGCAAGAGTCAGAGTTGGGGCCGCCTATGCCGAAAGGCGACTATGAAAAACTCAAGGCACACCAAGAGGCTATGGCTTTTTGGGAAGAGGCCGGTTTGACGGATGTCGGAATTAAACATTGGCATTTTCCACCGAAAGAGTTTATCGAGACGTTCAGGAAATGCTCATGGCTAAGCACGAATGAGTTGATTCAATGTATTCCTCGGTCATTTATTGGTGAGGATCATAATAGTAAAACATTATACCGGGCGAGCATTCCGTATTCTGGCGCTTCTCGCAGAGCTACAAGAATCAAAGTGTCACTTAATGAGGTTATGCGAAAATATCTGGTTGTGACGAAACAACGTATGAGTCAGTTCATGGCGAATGGTTTGGTAGAGTCAGGCTTTTTTTCCCTGTTTTCGGAACTCGGGGAGGGTAAAGGAAAAAGCTATGGTGATTGGTATGGTAGGGGGATCATTCAGGTTACGCATAAAGACAATTATATTAAGTATTTTAAGCATCGGGGTAGACAGGTAAATAATGAAGCCCAGAATGTAGTGTGGAGAGATGCGGTTGGATCAGAATCATATGATCAGGCTGAAAGTGCCGGTTTTTGGTGGGCAAAAAATCGGGCTAATAAAACAAGCGATCCTGTAGCTGCGAATGTTGTATGGCGAGTGGATGTGTGCGAGGACTTTAACTGGAAAACACATCAGTGTAACGTTTCTCTCCGTGCGGAGAGTAGGCTGAGCAATCCAACACTAGACCTAGTGGGGCGTCATGTGAATACAGGTAAGCCAACTACAACTATACGTATGAATGGATTGCCTGAAAGAAGGGATGCTTTTACTAACGTACAGGCTATCCTGTCGGATCTATTATATTCAAGCCCGGAGCCTGGAGAGTTGCCTGCATCAATTCCTTCCTTTGTTAAGAGGCAGAAACAGTGATTAAGGTCGCAGCTTTGTATTTGTTGTCCTCATTTTTGCTGGCGCACGCTGGAGAGGATCTAGTTGTTGAAAGCAATGGTTGTATGATGAAAGTGAGAGGCTTCTCTGGTTTTTCATCTGAGAAAACAAGTGAAGGTGAGACCATTGTCAAATACAAATATAAAGACGGTAGGGTGCGGGATATCAAAGTCGGCTGCGAAGAGATGACTTTGGCTGATGCAATATCTGGCGATTATGTGCAAGAAAAAGATGGATTGAAAGTTGGAACTGGATCGCATCCGCTATCAAAAGCAAGGCTGTACTCTGGTAGCAATTGGTCTGGAGTAGAAGGTGTGTATTTTTTAGGTGCCGTTTGTTTTACCACCTCATTTGAGGCAGGCAAGAATCACGTGTTTTTTATAGAAACATGTGGCGAGGAAAAGGACACGAATGAGGTGAGGAAAAGCTTTCTGTCGCTGCTTAGGCATGCTGAAACGTATTACGTTGAGCCTAGTGATAAATAACTGCAACGCAGGGGGGCAAATCTATTTTTGTGGTTAGGCATAAATAAATCTGTCCCCTTTTTCCTTTT
>JAKFCE010000050.1:0-3164 GCA_036676905.1 Chitinophagaceae bacterium | reverse complement strand
CGCGGCGGCTAAAAACACAGAAATGAGCGGGTGATCTGAGCGTTTTTGGTCGATTTGCCGCTTTTAAAATCAGCAGCAGCTGAAGTCAGCCAGAAATGCATGGCTACTTCAGAGGATCCTTAGCACTGCATTCTGTTCATGCCCTGTGCATTCCGCACAGCAGAAATAGGATAAGAGTATGAAACTGCCTGCAACTCCAAAGAAAAGTCAGGATTCCGTGGTGCTAGAAAAATGTACCTTAATTATTGATTTCGAAGATATCACTGCTGCATCGCCGGTTGATGTCGAGGAAATCAAATATTTTTTGCGAGAGCGGCCGTTAGGTATTTTGGTGCTGGTTACAAATGAATATAAAAATAATTATAAAGTTTTCTGTATGAATTCATTGCGCCTCCACTATTGCCCTATTGGCGAAAACTTGTACGAGGTGGTGGATGCAAATTCATGGCCGCACTCTTTGGGTGACGTAAAATATTATAATTTTATCCCGCATGATTGCTGGGCAGAGCTTGATTGTTTGAAAAGTCAACTTTGCTCACACCTGACTAGTCTATTGCTTGATAGCGGAAAGGTTGTTTATGCGCGAAGCACTAGGTATTTCTATCAAGTGTCTATTCCTCAATAATCTAACTGAAAAATAGAAAACTGATATTGGTTGGTTTTCTATTATCCTTCGGGCGCCTGGCAAGCCATTATTTAGTTTTTAAATAAGAATGCCGGGCTAAATGCCCGGCTTTTTTAAGTGAGTGCCAGAAAATCAGGTAATCATGCGGCCCGCGCCAAACGCTGATACAGATCAACCTCAAGGGCGAATCGATGCGCAAGCGGACGAAGAAATTGACGGCGCCGGGCGCCTCAGACTAACAATGCAAAACCTGCGTCGCTACGCTCCGACTATCTTTCCGGATGACCGTGGAACAGGTGTCCGGATAGTGTGGAATCCGAACTCAGAGGGAAGAATCTTTTCCAGTGTCGGGTTTCTTGCTTGCTCGGCACGAAGAAAAGCTATTTTTTTACCGCTAGGCATGAGCGTAGGGGCCCGCATATCTATTTGGTGAGACACGGTGTCTATACGGATACTTTTATCTCGGAGCGATGGTCCATGGCCCTTGGAGGCGCGGTGTCCAATCCGATTCTTTTTGCCGGCGCTTCATGATTTTAACGACTGTCAGCCAATATCTATAGCGCGTCTCAGGTGGGGTGGATTTTTGATGCACTTCTAGAAACCATCGCAGATGTTTCAACCGCCATTGCTCAGGATGGTTCAGATTCCAGTGTTCACGGAGTGCCTCATGGATCTTTTTTGCTTGCCCTAGTTCGCGCTTACGAGTCTCTGCTCCCCCTGTTAGAACACCCTTCAAAAACATCTCTATGAGACACTTCATTTGGAGTTGCTCCCCAGGTAAGAGTTTGTGATTTCAGTTCGTTCATGCCCAAGTTCACGACTGATTATTTTGCGCGCCTCCCGATCGGCTGCTCGCTCTTCGGGTGATAGATTCTTGCGCTTCAAAACGACTGGGGCAGGGTGGCCGGTAAGTCGCTCATACCGGCTGCACGCATAGGCAGCTCGCAGTTCATGAAAGCCCTTAATGCCTTTCCAATGGAGTTCCTTCCGCGCTTTTTCGACGGGCCCGCGCAGGAAGCATCTATACGTTTCTGCCGGAGAAAGGAGATTTCGACTGGATTTAGGCGAGACTTCAATTGCATAGTCGAGCGCCGCTTGTATTTCTTCCGTGACCGGAATCCAGCGAGGGGCAAATGCACCCTTACGCCCGCCTTTTGTTCCATTTTGAATGTTGATTTTTCCATTGCGTGCAGCTTCGCGTCGCAAGCGTGGGAGATCTGCCAGGATGGTTTCACGCAGTCTCATTCCGCATGCGCGGGCCAGCCCGACAATTGCCGAAACCCGTGTGAACCCGGCGTCTACTAGTCGCTGCTGAAGGCTAACGATGTCGTTCAAGCACATTCCGTCTGGCACTGTTCTGCGGATATAGCTGCGTTTTTCACCCAGTACTTCTCCAATTTTGGCGATGCGGACTTGGTTGTCGCCTCGTATAATTTCAAACACAACATTGCACGATGAAACACGATTTGTGGCGGTCGCTACGGTGATTTTTCCATCAAGCATTAGTTGCTTGAGGTATGCCGCGTAGCTCAGCAAATGCTCAATTGTGATTTTGCGTAGATCAGTTATGCCGAGTTGCTCTTTCATCCAATCACAGAACAAATTGAAGCGCTGGCTATGTGCTGATACTGTTCCGAAATGGCCACCTGCAAAGTGCTCTTCTAGCTTGTTTCGGGATGCGTACTTCGGGGTGCGCCCACGCCCCATGTTTCTTGAGTTGTGCTTGCCATATTGGGCCATACCTAAATCCCCTGTGTACAGATTAAAAATACAAGCTCAACTTGAAGCCTGCATTGAGGTTTGCGACTGCGTTTTTCATGGATAACTGCGGGAGCAAATGGCAGCCAGCTCCGCCAAGAACTGGTTAGTGTTGACAGGGGAATCCCTGCATCTGGCTGCATAGTTTGCGGAGCGCGCAGCTACTCAGAGCTCGCGTCTAAAAGGCATGGCCGTGATATGTCCTTTGTGGACGGCGGAGAACGGCTGGCAGGCTGACTAGGCACTGCCGCATTTGCGTTGTAACAAGCTCAATTCGCTGTCCGTTATCCATGTCTGTGTGTCCCACAGATGTCCGCGAGCGAACGGCATGACGGTATTGAAAATGGGCTTGTGAGTGGACAGCTAACCTATTTTTGCGGGTTGGTTTGTCGCACGTTGATTTTTCATGGAAACAACAATTCGTGTAGTGTAAACACCACACAATTGAAGCTTTCCGTGTATAGAGTCACCGAAGGATGAACGGATTAACCGGTCTTCCCATCAGTGTTTTATAAGGGCAGAAATCGCTATGGATTCTGTCTGAAATCGGAATGCTTCGTATCCGATCCAGCTGTAGCAGTGCTGTAGTGTGGTACACAGCTATACCATCAGCAGTCACACACTGGACCGCCTTGATGCCTTGATGCTTTCACAATCCGTTAGGGAAACTCTGAAGAAGACTTCCTGATTTTGGCAAAATACCCGGATTCCACCCGCTGAGTTTTCCGATGAAGCAGATGACCTTCGCCGACGCCGAGTACGCAGGCAAGCGCAAGCAGAC
>JAKFCE010000049.1:0-1984 GCA_036676905.1 Chitinophagaceae bacterium | reverse complement strand
CCAGAACGCTCGACCGGGTGAGTACCGAGATGAGCCTGCATGTGCTCGCCTACAATCTCAAACGCGTGTTGAACGTGTTGGGCAGCGGTGCCCTGATGGCAGCGATGAAGGCCTGAGGCCTGTGTTACCACTCTTGCCGCCCTCCAGCAGGCGCACCGAAGCCGAAAGTGCCATAGCAACCAGAATCATCAATTGCGCCTGATTGGGCCTCCGGCGGCCTCCTGGACACTGAGAAAATCCACCGGAAGTTGATTGCCATTGCTTGCTGCGTTTTTACACGGTCTGGGCCAGAAGCAGCCTTCGGGCTTAGTGTTAGCGGTGCTGTTTATGCGAGCCGTTTGGACTGTGGAGCTTATTCGTGATAGGACTTGCCTCCCGGGCCGCAGCTAGCCACCTAGCGCAGGCGCAGAATAATCGATGAGTTCTCCGATCGCGGTAATGCCCCCAATGGGTGTTGCGCCTAAACAATTTCGTGGATGGGGTTAAGCAATGAAAGGGATGATCAGCCTTGTGGACTTCATCAAGGAGGTTAAACAGGAACTCCGTGCCGCCGTGGATAAAGAAGACCCATTTTTCGAAATGGGAGATGTGGAACTAGAGGTCACCTTCGCCTTGGACGCAACAGCTAAGGCAGGTGCAAAGTTGTTCGTCGTTGACATCGGCGGAGAGACCAAAGCTACCCAAACGCATAAGGTCAAGGTCAAACTTCATCCCTTTGTAGAGGATGATTCCCCCCAACAGATTCCTGCGCAACGCGCCCAAAAAGGGTCAGGATTGGTAACTTCATATAAGAGTTCAAAGCAGAGAAAGGGTAAAACGACCGAACCACACTCGACCAGAGCACGTGTAGCACCTACCGCGCACAAACCAAGCGTCCCCGCGACTCCCACCCCCGTGGCGCGACGCAGGCCCCCTGCTGGCTAATTTTATTGATCATCAGCTCGAATTCATTTCTCTGTACCGCAAAAATTCGACTAATCGAGCGGGTTTACCGACCTGGTGGACTTGCGACTGCACCAGCTCTGGGTCGATTGCGGTTAGACGTGACAGGCAGTAATCGGCCGATTCTGTTGAAAAAGTCCCTTTGCGATTTCTGCCCACAAAAGAGCGTTGCCTACGTTGAAATCTGAGCCGTAAGCGCCTGAGGATCAAGGTACGTCAACCCTTTATAGGTCTCAACTACCTGCGCTGCGAGGCCTTCCCTGGCGGCCAATTTGGGTATGGCCATTTGGTAGTATTGAATGCAATGGTGAATCTTCAAGTGGGGCTGTTACGCCGGTATGGCGTCAAATTGGCCTAAAAGCCTGCGGTGTCATGATCTCGCAGCTACTGAAGTGACCGCATGGCTCTGAAAGTTCGCACTGCGAAATCGCTCCACGCATAGTCGCGCTGCCCGGACAGGTTGCTGGCTTAGCAGACGTAGCTGGTGTGGCGGGAGATTTTTCGAATGCGAAAATTTAGTCAGGAAGGCCTGCACATATGAGGAGTTTTCGCACTGCGAAAAAACGTCTGGGACGGGTCGCTCTGTCGGTGTAGCCGGGTATGTGGCTGGCATGGCAGTCTTTCGCAGTCTTTCCTTGGCTATTGCAGCTAACCCTTGAGATCAGGGTCTAGCCAAGGCTTTCTGGATTTCGCACTGCGAAATTTTACGCCCTCTGTAGGTCTGCCACGGGCTCTACTTGATCGTATGCTGCGATGAAGGCCTTGAGGCCGCCAAAGAGCCATGACCAATTCCTATCTGTGAACGGATACCGAGGATAGCGCGGTAGTCGGAGGTAAAATACTGGGGGCAGCCATGGGCGGATGGACAATGGGGCGTAGTCGGTTTTCCCGATTGCTGTGGGTCACCACAGGCCGCTTCTGGCCCAGACTGTGTAAAAACGTTGGCATCGACCTTGCTATGATTTGATGGATTCGAATCAGCGGGGGGCGCCAATGAAGCGTTTTATCCAGGGAGAGCATCGAGGCCAAAGCGCGCTGCTTC
>JAKFCE010000048.1:0-2649 GCA_036676905.1 Chitinophagaceae bacterium | reverse complement strand
CGAGCTGGCCCGGCGTAGCGGCGTCACCAATGCCACCATCTCCCTGATCGAACAGAATCGCGTCAGTCCCTCCGTCAGCTCCCTGAAAAAACTGCTCGAAGGCATTCCCATGTCCTTGGCGGATTTCTTCACCTTTGATCAGCCGCCCCGCGAGCATCAGTACGTGTTTCGGGCTAATGAACAGCCGGATCTGGGGCGTCATGGGCTGCGGTTGTTGCTGATCGGGGCTTCGGTGCCGAGTCGGCAGATGCGGCTTTTACGCGAGCAGTACGCACCTGGGGCGAGTTCTGGTGAAGAGCCCATCGTGCATGCTGAAGGGGAGGAGTGTGGGCTCGTTACCCGTGGCACTGTTGAACTCACTGTTGATGGTCAGATTAGTGTGCTGAATGCCGGTGATGGGTATTACTTTCCGACGACGCTGCCGCATCGGTTTCGCAATATTGGGGCGGATGAGGCTGAAATCATCAGTGCTAACACACCGGCTAACTTTTGATTAGTTAACAACTTCAGGTTGTCCCCGTATTGGATACGGGGCTCTGAGGGTTTTAATGTTGCACGCATGATGGATTATGTGTTTATGGAAGTTCAAAAAATTCGCTATTACCTCTGGGCATGGCCTATGGTCTTTGCCTGTGCAGCTTTTTATTCCGCGATAGTCATGCTGGGGCTGAAACAATTAATAGCCCTGGATGACACGTACTTTAATGCGATCTGGCTTGCAATTTACGTGGTTCTTTGCTTTCTCGGTTTGCGCTACTACGTTCCAAGATTGCGGAAAACGGAGCTCGATGACACGTTGAATGGCAGTTACACCAGTGTGCGAGCTTCCAGGGTAGGAATCTTCATCGGTGCTTCAATTGGAACCGTGGTTTTTATCCCCCAGATAGATAAAATCAAATTCTTGAGTGGTTTGCCTAACTGGGGTGCCGTTGGAGTTTTATTTTTTGCTTTTGTATGTGCCATGTTTGTATTTTCTCACTATGTCTGGAAGCCGGACAGAAGGCGTTAATTGATTTCATGATTTAGACGCGGGCAAGGTGGTGGAAGTATTTGAGTAAGATAGTATTGTTACTTTTTACTGCCTGATCTAATGGTGAAGGAGTCCAGTTTATATATCGCAAGGAGATCCAGAAATGGGCGAGTCAGGGTTTGAGCTAAGAAGCGTAAATGAATTGGAGCGATCCAAAAAGTACTGGAGTGTTGAGGTGTCGCTCTTAATCGCTAGTATGTTAGGAGCTTTCATTCTGAGTGGATACGCACACCTTGAGAAGTATTATTTAACTCTTGATGTACCAATTGATCGCATGAATTTTAGTGCCCAAAAGCTTGCTGCCTACGGTGGTGCTGGGCTAGGAGCGACCATTGCGGCCATCTTGCTTAGCGTTGCGTTGGTTTTTGCCTTTACGATAGTGATAGCGTTGAGCGAAGAACCAGGAAAGAAGTTGTCGTCACAACCGAATCTATCTGGGTGGATATTTCGAAGACGCCAACGAGCCAGTGAGTTAAGCGTACCCTTAAAGTTTTTAATTGCCTCTATAGTGCTTGCTGGATTTGCCAGTTTCGCGTGGTATATCACCGTCAGTGTACCTTCAGAGTCCGGTCGTAATGCTGCACTCAAAACAGCAGCAAAGTGTGAAGAGCGTACTCTGGAGTATCGTAATCTTGACAGTTACACTGCATGCCAAGTGGCGGAGTCGGACGATATGTTTTATTTGCTCAAGCGTGAGCATACAGACCAATCGGGCGTCTCATTCCGTACATTTCAGGTGCCTAAAGCTGGGCTATTAAAAAGCGAAGGGCAAAAACAATACCTAAAGTACAAACCTTGAATGTGGCTAAAAGAGTGCGGGCTAAAAGGGACGGCGGGCTAAAAGGGGACGCATTTATTTATCCCTCAAAATTGACAACCCGGATCTCCAAAACACTATCAGCCCATGACCTACACACGCCACATGAACATGATATGCACCTCCATGACCGCTTCTGGCGGGCCATGAGGTCATGCGTTCACAGGATATGACGTAATTACCCAAGGCCCCGCCAGAAATGGACGGGGCTTTTTAGTTCTCCGTCTACCAATGGTTAATGGGGAATGAAATGTTCGAGATTAGACGAGCCACGCACTGCGATGCCCAGATGGCGTTCGACATTCGCCTTCAAGCGATACGGGACCAATGCATCGGTGCCTACACCACGGGAGGGAATCGTGCAGCCCGCAATATTCCTGATTGCCACGATTGACAGCCCTAACGACTTGTAGGAATTTAGCCGCCCGCAGGTAAGGGATATCTGCTGATGGCCAAAAGATGGCCATTGTTCACCACACAAGGGATTGTCTATGCAAGGTTCAAACACCGTTGCTCAACAGGTGTGCGGTCAGCTGATGCACGAGCATCAGAACACTCCACACATGAATATTGCCGAGCAAATCCTCGAATGCCTGTTTCGACGTCGTAGCCTTGCCCCGGGGCAGGATCCCGAACTTTCGTTGCAGGTGCTGGAGCCCCATCTGACGAAGGTCATGCAGGCGGTCGAGAGCGGTCGCAAGATTGAAATGGTCTTGCCAGCCTTTCCTGGCAAGTCGCCCAGCCGCAAGAAAACCCTCAGCCATCTGCCTGATCTTGCTGAACATCATGCAATCGACGAGTT
>JAKFCE010000047.1:0-3796 GCA_036676905.1 Chitinophagaceae bacterium | reverse complement strand
GGTTTCAAGCGTGTCTGCAGCAGCAGACCGTCATATACGGATTGGAGAAGTGCATCGTAGGCCTGATTGAGCAACGCAGTCTGCCCGGCGCTGATCGTGAGGTCTTCTTCAGTTAGAATCACTTCCCTTATGCCAGCCCCCATTGACTTCGAACCTGTACTGCTCCCGGAGGACAGGGTAAAGGTGCTAATGGCGTCGGTGTCAGAATCACTCGAGGTGGTACTGCGAGAGAAGTTGAAAAAGTTCTGGCCGTTGAATATCTCCAGTATCTTGATGCGCTCCAACAACTGCTGTTTAGCGAGTTGCGTAGCGGTCGGTCCGCTATCTTCAGCGGGCAGGCCAATCTCTCCGCTACTACCGCCAGTGCTCATACCAATGCTGTCGGTAGCCGGTAGTTCCCAAGAATAGGCGAAGCTGACTTCCAGCGAGTCGCTGCCGAGGTTGCCGATACGCTGATCCCAAGTCTTGTAGCCCGAACTCGATGCCCACTCGGCCAACACCTGATCAAGCAGTGCCATCTGCTGCTCACGAGTTTGCGCCTGATTGTATTGGCTGAGAACGTTCTTCAGCCCAGCGTCGAGCATGGCTGCCTCGCGAAGATCGCGTACCGCACCGGAGCCCTGCATATCCGGCAAAGCCTTTACGGTATCGTCCAACTCGATGCTATCGGTGTACTCGCGATAGAAGGGGTTGGCTGCGAGGTCGAGGTTGGCGGCCAGGCTCTGATTACCGTTGACCGTACCTTCAGCGCCGTCGCTGCGAACAAAACTGCCGGTGGCGCTGATCAAGTTGCCGTTGGAGTTCTGGCTGGTGGCGGTCGAGCCTAGATTGATGGCGGTAATGTTGTGCTCGGCCAGAGTTTTCAGCTCGCTGGCTTGAGCCACGCCATCTTGGTTGGCATCTTGCCAAACACTAACATTGGCGAACTGGGCATCCTGGGCGTCGAATACACCGTCAGTATTGCCATCCAGATCGCGCAGGGCATCGAAGCCGTCACTGGCTTTCTGGCCATCGCTCTTGATGGTATCCACACCGAACAACTCGCGGCCGGTATCGATGGCGCCATTGCCATTGCGGTCCATTACCAGGAAACCATCGTCGCCCTTGACCCAGCCGGTACCAGTTTTCAGGCCATCGCCATCGAAGTCGAAGGTAATGCCGGAGTTGGCGGAAACGGTTTCTATGCCATCGCCGTCGAGGTCTAGGGTGAGGGGGTCGCGGCGCTGGATGAAGTTCAATGCATCTTGGAACTTAGCGTTTGCTCCCGGATTTATAGAGCAGGCAGTGCCAGTATCAAAATATGGCATCAAATCTTTCAGCAAATCTTTGATGTCCTCAAGACGGTCTTTCCAACTGTCTAGCCCCTCTTGAACAGGATCATCAGGCTCTAAAAAAGGCCCGTCTGGATAAATATTGCTGTAGTCCCTACCAAGCAAATAGTTTCCAAAATTCGTAAGATCAATCATCGCTCTCAAAACAGAATTTTGAGTTTCAATGGCATCCTCTGTAGGAAATGAAGGCTCTGCGAATTCAACTAGATTCAGCCCTGCAGTCAGAATTTCGCCTACCGGACCGGACCCAAACATCTCATTCGCGTACCTTAAAGTATCGCGAATTATTTGCTCCGAAACCCCAGGATCATTTACATTTTTTAAATTGTCAATTTGCGAGTGTATGTATTCAGTTGTAGCCTCGCTTTGATCAGCCCAATCCTTAAGATCCTTTATAGTTACGCCAGCTCCGGTATCAATGCTCATCCTTAACCCCCATCTCCAGTTATTAGTAGGCCAACTTATTTGACTCTTGAATGTAAGCACCTGCCACTGAGTAGCGCCCTACCGCATAAGTCATAGCGCGCGATATCAAAATCACGTACTCATGGAATAACTCAGGTTTTTCTTTAGCCAAGTCCTCACACACCTGCGTCCTTAGATCATAAATCAAGCCACCCGCGTTTTTTATCTTATCTACTGCGGCGGAAGCCTCAGAGATAACATCCAAAAACTCCATGTTAGAGAATGTTTTAATCTTATATAGCAAGAGGCTAGATTCAAAACTTATGGGGCAACTTTCACTTTCCTTAAATCCCTGCCTTACAGCCTCAATCAATTTCAGGCCACGTTCAAGCTCACCAGCCTCAACTAGAATATTGGCAGCCGAAAGAGAGTCAAAAGCACATTCCACCGTGCCTATTTTACATTTGTGTGCAGACAAATATGCTACCACGCCATCCTTCTCAACAATGGAGGGCTGTAAACTCATAAGATTTACCATCTCTTCTTTACCTAGCCCTCCCGTCGACACGTTGAAATATGGAGTTTTCCACATTTTTATCGTGATCCACGAGCTACTCTTTTCGCCAAGATAGGTCACATATATGGCAGCGCAAGCCAAGATTAATACTCCGCCAATAATCAAACAGAAAACCTTTTTCATCTCAATTCCAACTTCATCAAAAGTAAAATTTTCAACAAACTAATTTGTTTCCATCTTCTAAATCAAGGGCCGGAGTGCTTGAATAATCTCGAAACGCCTTGCTTTTCCGCTCGCACCATGACCATGCTGAACAAGCCGTTGCTTCAATGTGCTCTCGCACTCCTTCTCAAAAACCACCCCCACCACTCAACCCTTTTCCATCCTCTCTCGAATGTAGACCACCTCTGCACTATCTATATGAGCGTCAGAAAGCACATAATATTTACCGCAACGCCATCACTACTTGTGACTCTGCCCATACAAACTACCTCTCATCCAAACTTTCGTTGGCGTATTGCTTAAGCGGACTCAAGAAGTAATCGATCACCTTGCGCTTATCGGTCTTCACTTCCGCCCTGACCGCCATACCCGGCGACAGGGCAATTTTGTTAGCCCCCACCTGAATACTGTCCTGCTTCAGTTGAATCCGTGCGCTGTAGACCAGTCCGCGCTTTTCATCTTCGATGGCGTCGTCGGAGATGCTGACCACGGTGCCATCCACCACGCCGTATTTGGTGAAGCTGAAGGTTTCGACCTTGATCTCCACGGCCTGGCCGGGCCTGACGAAGCCGATATCTTTGTTCTCCAGCATGGCTTCGACTTCCACCGGCTGGTCGCTGGGCACTATGACCATCAGCGGCTGGGCTTCGGTGACCACCCCGCCGTGGGTATGGATCGCCAGTTGCTGCACGGTGCCGGCCACCGGGGCGGTGAGGTGCATCAGGCGGTCGCGTTGCTCGGCCTTTTTCAGTTCTTGGCTCAAGGCGGCGGCGCGTTGTTCGGATTCGTGTTGCAGGTCGAGCATGGCGCGGCGGGTTTGGGCGATCACGCTGTTTTGCTGGCTCTGCGCGGCTTTTTTCGCAGCGCCGAGTTCGCGCACCCGCGATTGTTGAAGGCTCAGTTCGCGCTCCTGATCGAGGCGGATCTGTTCTTTTTCCAAGTAGGCATGTTTAGCGACGAATTGCTTATCGAGCAGGCGTTTGTAGTCGGCGGCCAGTTCGCGGGTGATCGGCAGGCTTTGCTGCAGCGAGGCGACGCTGCTGTGCGCCGCCTGGATTTCCGCATTGCGCTGCTCGATGACCGCGGCGCTCTGTTCCAGGGTGCTGGCGAGCTCCAGGTACTGGCCTTGCAGCCAGCGCTGCGCCGCCAATTGCTGCTCGGCGCTGGCCTGGGGGATCAGTTGCGCCAGGCTGGTCGGCGCCCGGTTGTGTTCAATGGCATCGAGCAGTGCTTGAGCGCGGGCGCTGTCGACTTGGGCGGCGAGCAGGTCGCTGTTCAGGCGTTCGACATCGGCGCCAGTCATGCTGGTGTCCAATTCGAT
>JAKFCE010000046.1:0-9155 GCA_036676905.1 Chitinophagaceae bacterium | reverse complement strand
GTTTAATGAAATCGAACTCCACTGATCTCCGTCATTGAAGGATACATAGACGCCATGCTCGGTACCTGCGAAGAGCAGGCCGGGCTGTTTCACGTCCTCACGCACTACGTGTACGAAGTCATCCCCGGGAATGCCGCTGATGATCTTTTTCCAGGTCCTGCCGTAATCGTGGGTTTTATAGATATAAGGTGCACGGTCATTGATCTCGTAACGTTTCACAGCCACGTATGCCGTGCCGGCTTTATGCCGGGAGGCATCGATGATGCTCACCCGCGAATGCTTGGGCAATCCCGGCGGCGTAATGTTCGACCAGGTTTTCCCGTGGTTACGGGTGATGCTGATCTTGCCGTCGTCGGAACCCGCCCAGATGGTATTCACATCATGGTAGGAAGGCGCCAGGGCATATACGGTGGCGTATAATTCCGGTCCGCTCATGTCCAGGGTGATCACCCCGCCGCTCTCGCCCATGGTTTTCGGGTCCGCATAGGTCAGGTCCGGACTGATCTTCTCCCAGGACTGGCCCTCATTGCTGCTGACCCATACATGCTGGGAGGTTACATAAAGACGGCTCGGATCTACCGGTGAGAATACGATCGGGAAGGTCCAGTGTACGCGTTCCGGCAGGGTTTCGGCCGCATTACCCATGAAATAGCGCGGGTAAGGCTCTATGCGCCTGCGCTCACCGGTCTTGCGGTTGATGCGGGTCAGGGTATTGGAATAGCTGCCGGCGTAAAAAACATCGAGGTTCTTCGGGTCCTGGGCGATATAACCGCTTTCGCCCCCGCCTACTTCGTAGGAATAAGGCTGGCGGTTGATGGTATTGGGTCCCAGCGACATGAAGTTCCAGCCTTCGCTGGGTACCGCTACGGTGCTGTTATCCTGCTGCGCTCCCGCTACATGGTAAGGGAAGTCGTTAGTGGCCATGATATGGTAAAGCTGGGCCGTAGGGTAGTTTTCGTCGGTCCAGGTTTTTCCGCCGTTCACCGAGATGGTACCGCCGCCGTCATTGGCCTGCGCCATACGCATCGGGTCCTTCGGATCGATCCAGAGATCATGATTATCGCCGTGCGGCACTTTAATGGTCTTGTTGAATTTTACTCCCCCGTCGGTAGATTTAAAGAAGCCCACGTTCAGCACGTAAACTCCCTCTTTGTCCTTCGGATCGGCATAGATGCGGGTATAATAGAACGCACGCTGGCGCAGCTTGCGGTCCTCGTTGGTACGCTTCCAGGTTGCGCCGGCATCATCCGAACGGAAAACACCGCCCTCTGCTGCTTCCACGATGGCCCATACACGCTTCGAGTCAACCGGCGATACGGTGATGCCGATCTTGCCGATAGGTGCCTTCGGCATGCCGGGCTTGTTGCTCAGCTCCGTCCAGTTCTTTCCGCCGTCAACCGACTTGAACAAACCGGAAGCGCCGCCCCCGCCCCACATTTTCCAGGGCGTGCGGTAGACCTCCCAGATGGAGGCATAAATAACTTCGGGGTTATTGGGATCGATGATCAGGTCCTGCGCTCCGGCTTTATCGCCCTTATACAGGATCTTATTCCAGCTTTTGCCGCCGTCGGTGGTTTTAAATACTCCGCGTTCGGCATTGGGACCGAAAGCATGACCCAGCACCGCCGCATAAACGATGTCGGGGTTGGTCGGGTGAACCCGCACGCGGGCCACGGTCTGCGAATTTTTTAAACCTACGTTCTTCCAGGTCTTGCCGGCGTCAACCGACTTATAGATGCCGTCGCCCTGCATGATGTTGCCGCGGAATTCCGACTCACCCATGCCGATGTACACGATATCGGGATTGCTTTCCGACACGGCCACCGCCCCTACCGAGGAGGATTTGATCTGCCCGTCGGTCACGGGCTTCCAGCTGATACCGCCGTCGGTGGTCTTCCACAGTCCGCCGCCGGTAGCGCCGAAATAATACTCGTTCAGCCGGCTGGGAGAACCGGAGATGCCCAGCGAGCGTCCCCCGCGGTTCGGACCGACGTTGCGGTACTTCAGCGTTTTAAAAAGATTGGTATCCAGGGCCGACTCCTGTGCCTGTAAACTCAATACAGGCGCAAAGATCCCCAGGCTGACAAAACCAAGAAACAGTAGCTTTCTTGAAATAAGGAAGGGCTTCATAATTTATTTATAAGGTTTGTTTTCAATTGATTAGCGGTAGGCTTCATTCTGGATGAGGTTTTTATTGGCGTCCAGCTCGAAGTTGGGTATTGGAAAAACGGCTCTCCCGATAACCGGGATGCTGATTGCCGGTCCGTTCTTGCGGGGGATATTCTGCAGCACGGTCATGATCTGCCCGGTGCGGGTCAGGTCGAACAGGCGGTGCCCCTCAAAAGCGAATTCAAACTTTTCTTCATTCCAGATGGCCTGTAACACAGCCTCTCTTGTGGCTGGTCGCGGACTGATCGGACCGATGCCTGCCCGCACGCGGATCAGGTCCAGGTCATCCAGCGCCCCGCCAAGGTCGCCGGTCTGGGCCCTTGCCTCTGCACGGTTCAGGTACATTTCGGCGATGCGCAGGATATGGATATTATCCACGCCGCCGGCCTTCTGGTACTTGGTCTGGTAACGGCCGTTGGAAGCCGAAAATCCATAGAGCTTGCCCCGCACATCATTCGGGTTGGCCGTAGCCTCGGCATAAAAGGTTTCGTGGGTGGTCAGATCACCACGCCCGCCAACAGGATTATACCAGTTGCGGATCCCGCTCTGATCGGAATCATTGAAACTTAACTCAAAGATGGATTCTGTAGTCAGCTTGGAAGCGAAGATGTCGGCATATACCGGGTTCAATACATATTTGCTGTCGCTGATCACGGCACTTGAATAGGTGATCACCTCGGCGTTTTTCCCGAGATAGAGATACAGCCTTGAAAGCAGCGCACGGGCGGCACCTTTGGAGGCTATCGACTTGTTCGTTGTTTCAGGCAATAACTCTAAAGCCTTGATCAGATCCTGCTCAACCGCGGCATAGGATACCGCCAGTGCGGGACGTGCCGGATACTCAACCTCGGGAACGGTCTTGGTGGCTTTGGTGATCACCGGGACGCCCATGGTTCCCACAACGCCCGGTACGCCGCCGTATAAACGGGTCAGGTCAAACAGGGCCAGCGCCCTGACGAAATAAGCCGCGCCCAGCATCGGACCTTTATCGGCATCGGCCACCGAAGCCAAAACCGGGATCTTCTCAAGGATATTATTGGCGATATTCACGGTGGAATAGGCCCTTGTATAGAAGTTATTATTCTCAACGTTACCCGAAGCGGCCACCTGGTAGGTATCCATTTCGCGGTAATGATCCCAGGTACCAATGCTTTGCGCCACATCGGTACTCACGTCGCCGATGATGAAAAAATTGGCTCCGTAGTAGTTGGCGCTCTGCAGCTCATTGTACAGGCCGGCCACGGCGGCATTGGCGCTCCCCTTATCGGTGATGGCGATATTCTGGTCCACCTCGTTCAGGGGTTTCTGGTCAAGCACTTTTTCGCAGCCCCCCAGCGCGAACAGCAGCGAAAAACCCAGCAGCAGGGTGCCGCCGGAACTAAATTTTCTCAATCTCCCCTTTCCTGCGCCGCTCTCTGCGGTCAGCGCCCCGCTCATCTGTATCTTATCGGAATTCGGTCTCATACTCATCATTTTAAAAAAGATTAAAAACTAACATTGATGCCCGTCATGATCACTCTTGGCGAAGGGGTGGTGAAAAATTCAACTCCCTGGGTCAGGCTGGTGGATGCCGTGGCGGTAACTTCAGGATCCAGGCCGCTGTATTTGGTAAAAGTCAGCAGGTTCTGTCCCGAAACGTAAACGCGGGCGGATGAAAGCATCATCTTCTTCGTGAATTTCGACGGGATCTTATAGCCTAATGACAGGTTCTTCAGGCGCAGGTAAGATCCGTCTTCCACGAAGCGTGAAGGGCGAAGGTCGGAGGCATAATTGGCCGCTACCATTTTCGGCACCTCGGTGACGTCACCGGGCTTTTGCCAGCGGTTCAGCTGCGATTCGGTATAGTTGGTCGCCCGGCTTCCGCCATGCTGCATAAAGAACTGGGTCCAGTTCAGCTGTTCGTTGCCGTATGAATACTGGAAGAGGAACATCAGGTCGAGACCCTTATAAGCCAGGTTGTTGGTCAGACCGCCAAAGAAGTCGGGGTTTGCGTTACCCACGATCTTACGGTCGGCGCTGGAGGTAAACTTGCCGTCGCCGTTCACATCCTCAAATTGAATGGTGCCCGTCTGCGGGTCTACGCCCGTCTGGGGATGCATGTAAAAGGAATACATGGCCGCGCCTTCTTCATACCTGAACAGGTCGCGTCCGTAAACATTGAAGGGAGCCACCAGCTTCAGCACTTTATTGCGGTTACCCGCGATATTGCCGCTGACGTTCCAGCTCAGGGCGCTTGTCTTCGGCAGGATATCGTAACCCAGCGCAAATTCAAGCCCTTTATTCTCAATTTCACCTAAATTCTGCACGACCGACTGGAAGCCGGAAGAGCGTGGCAGCGGAACGGCCAGCAGCAGGTCTTCTGTCTTCTTATAGTAATAGCCCGCGTTGAAGGTTAGGCGGTTGTTAAACATGCTCAGATCGAAGCCCAGATCCGTTTGCTTTGTGGTTTCCCACTTCAGGTCGGGGTTCTCAAGCTGGAAGGGACGCACGCCGGGGGCGCCTGAATAGGCCGCACCCTGCCATAATCCTAAGGAGTTAAAGTCGCGGATCCCGCTTTGGTTACCGGTGATGCCGTAACCACCCCTGATCTTGAAGCTGTTCACAAAGGAGATATCCTTCATGAAATTCTCTTCGGAAACCAGCCAGCCAAGGCCTACTGCCGGGAAGATACCCCAGCGGTTGCTTTTACCGAACCTTGAGGAAGCGTCACTCCGCACGTTCAGGGTGACCAGGTATTTTTTATCGTAATCGTAATTGATCCTGCTGAAAATGGAGGCGATGCCGTAGCTGGTACTTGAAGAACCTGCCCTTAATACTGCCGCCGCGTTGATCTGCGTAAAGTCATTGGTAGGAAAGCCCGTACCCGTCGAGCGGATGAATTTCGTTTCAGATTCCTGCAGGGATGAGCCGGCAAGTACGTTGAAAGAATTCTTGTTCAGGTCGAACTGGTAACTCAGCACGTTCTCCTGGATCCAGTTATTATCATTCAGGTTGTAAATATCGGCGCTTCCCTGCACGGCACTGCCCGTATTGGTGAAGGTATTCAGGTAGGTGCTTTCCGTATTATTGGTATAATCCACGCTGAAGCTCGACTTTAAGCGCAGGCCGGGGATAAATTCATATTCGCCGAAGACCGTGCCGAGGAACCTGCCGGTGGCCATATTAATGTCCGCCTCATCCACCGTTGCCAGGGGATGATCAATGGTGGGGATACGCTGGTAAGTACCGTCGGTTTTATAGACGGTCATGTTGGAAGGATAAAAATGGGATCCCGAAAAGGCGCCCGAGATATTATCATCGTTCTGCACGATGGCACGCTGCGAGCGGGAATATAAAATACTGGTTCCCACCTTCAGCTTTGAGTTGGCGTTAAAGTCAAGGTTCACGCGGCCCGTACTCCGGTCATATTGCGAATTCCGGATCACGCCCTGCTGCATGAAATTATTGGCCGATACCAGGTATTTCACCTTATCGCTGCCCCCGCTGATGGAAAGATCCGCATTGCGGATGGGCGCGTCGTCATTCAGCACCAGGTCGTTCCATTGGGTATTTATGGCTGCTGCAGGGTTGGCATAAGGCGCCACCTTGCCGTTATTCACCGCGCTTTCGTTCATCAGCGATTCAAACTGCGATCCCGAAACCAGCGCCGGCCTTTTAATTAAATTCTGCACGCCGGCATAGATCCCCGCGCTGATCTTGGCCTGCCCGTTGGCGCCGCGCTTGGTGGTGATCAGCACCACGCCGTTCGCCGCCCGCGAGCCGTAGATGGCCGTGGCGGAGGCGTCTTTCAGTACGTCGATCGACTCGATATCGGATGGATTGATGTCTGCTATGGGATTCGTTGTACTTCCGCCTACCCCGTTCTGGGCCAGGTTAGAAGCCTGGATGGGAATACCGTCTACTATATATAAAGGATCGCTCGAACCGTTGATGGATGCCGTACCCCTGATGCGGACAAAGATACCGCCGCCGGGCGAACCGGAATTGGTGCTCACCTGCACGCCCGCAGCCCGGCCCTGCAGAAGCTGGTCGGAACTGGCCGAAGGTACGTTGGCGATATCCTCTGCCTTTACGGAGGTGACGCTGCTGGTCAGGGTCTTGCGGTTCTGGTTGCCGTAGCCCGTGATGATCACATCACTCAGCAGCCTGGTATTCGGCTCCAGCAGGATCGTATAGACCGAATTCTCGCTGATCTTCACTGTTTTGGAGACGTAGCCGAGGTAGCTGATCAGTAAATTGCCCTTTTCGGGGACGCTTAATGAGAAATTACCGTCAACGGAAGTGGTGGTACCCTGCGATGTCCCTTCTACTTTGATCGATGCTCCAGGCAGGGGCTGTTTATCATCGCTGCCTGTTACCGTCCCGGAAATGACCTTGTTTTGTGCTAATGCTGCTACCAGCGAGCAGGGGAATAACAGCAGGTAAAGAAATAGAGTTTTTCTCATAATGTATTGGCTTACGTCATTTATAATAATGGAGGGCGGCCCTTTCAGGACTGACCTCAGGATATGCGATAATTTCCAGGGAGATCGGCTATTGCCGATCGTCGGTTGATCCGAAAAGAATCCTTCCGGAAGGAAGCATTCTTTGGTTTCGCCCTAACCTGAATTTTTTTTCCCCCATTGCCGGCATGTACCGGAATCAGGTTGAGAGCGTTATTATATTATAAATTCTGCCGGGTTCCGTCGATCAGCGATCTGAAAACCCGGCTTCCTGTATCACGTAAACCACGGGCTCGGGTTTATTTCCACCGCTTTCTGCAGCTGCCGGTTGCCCGGTAATAAACAGACTGTAGCCCGCAAGCGCGCATTTTGCTTGAATGCAGCGGCGGCCATTTCAGCCATCCGCATAAACCAAATATAATTGGGTAAGTCCTTTGAAAATGTGCAAAAATTATCCTGTTGAGGGCAAAAATTGTCATTAATCAAAATTATTGTTTCCCGCAGATCATCGCAGATAAGATCCGCAGATTTTCGCAGATCCATTCTAAGTTTCTACCATCCCCTGCCGATCATCCGGCTGTCCTCCTCTGGAGGAGGTGCCCGCAGGGCGGAGGAGGTGAACTTGGATTGACAGAAAGGTTCACCACAGATGACACAGATTACGCGGATGAATAATTGGGTTAAAACCGGCTTATTATTTTTCCCGCAGTTCATGGCAGATAAGGGCCGCAGATGCTCGCAGATATGGTTTGCTGTGAATCGTTACCCTCGATTTCGACGAAATTCCCCCGTCATTTCGACCCCGGGCATCGGGAAAGGAGGAGAAATCTCTTTTATCTTCATAGGTGTGACCCCTCATTGCTTCGGGGTGACGATGTGCTTTGTTGTTTAGGCAGGTAAATCGGCAAATTCCGTCATTTCGACGACGGAGGAGGAGAAATCTCTTCCCGGGGTGGCGATGCCCTTTGTTCATTATGCGTAATCGCCTGCCACCCTCCATCTCTAAACCTTTTACATTCCTGCCTTCCGCTTTATACCTTAGACTTACTTTAAGGAATGATTATTGAACTATAATCGTTGATACCAATAACCTAAATTTACTATAACCCTTATATGACCCAATCTGCGGTTGTTTACTCAACCTTAAAAAATTCTCAGGAAGCCGGAACCGAGCTGGCACTAAAAATTACACAAGCTTTTAAAGAAACCAAACCCCATGTTGTTATCGTTTTTGCTTCTTCCGTCTACGATTACGAAAGCCTCTTATCGGCTTTAAATGATAATTGTAATCCTGAGATATTAATAGGCAGTTCTTCGGCCGGGGAGTTTACAACCGGCGATTTCGGCACCGATTCAGTCTGTGCCATTGCCCTGCATTCTGACGAAATGAAATTTTCGGCAGGACTCTCGCAGGGCATCAAAGCTGACCGCGCGAAGGTTGCCGGCGAGTTAAGCAGCTACTTAACAACCATCGAGGATTATAAATACCAGTATCATTCGGCCATGTTATTTGCCGATGCCTTATCCGGTTATACGGATGAACTGGTTGAAATTTTAACGGAAAGGACGATCGGCAAGTACCAGTTTTTTGGCGGCGGCGCGGGTGATAACGCCAACTTTCAACGCACTCACGTGTTCTATGGCACCAAAGCCTATACCGATTCGGCCATAATCCTGGAGATCTTATCTGAAAAGCCTGTCGGTATCGGCGCGGCTCACGGCTGGAAACGTACGGGAACCAAAATGAGGGTGACTCAAACGGACGGCACCACGCTGATTAGCCTGAATGCACGTCCGGCAGTAGAATTATTTAAGGAGCATGCCGCGGCATCAGGGCAAGGTTTCGATCCGGAGCAACCCATTCCTTTTTTCCTGCATAATATCCTGGGAATTGAAACTGCGGGGGACTTTAAATTACGTGTCCCCCTGGGTATTAATCCCGATGGTTCTATCGTGATGGCCAGTGATATTCCCAAAGGGGCCTATGTAAGTTTTATGTGCACCGATAACGATTGCTCAAAGAATGCAGCCATCGAAGCCACGAAAAATGCGATAGCCCAGTTAGGATCTCACAAACCGAATGTGGCGCTGTTCTTCGACTGTGTAGCCACAAGGCTGCGCATGGGTGATGAATTTAATTCGCAGCTGGACCAGGTGAACAACTCCCTGGAGGGCATTAATTACGCAGGCTGCAATACTTATGGCCAGGTTGCCCGTGTAGATGGTCAGTTCAGCGGCTTTCAGAACTGTACCGCCGTAGTATGTGTTATTCCGGAATAAAATGGATCTCAAGTTAATTGCTGCCTTAAGCAATCCGCAGTACAGGTACGAGGCAAGCATTAAGATAGCAGAATATTTCAATTGCAAATACCTGATCATTTTAATTAAAGATCCGGAAATTGACCTTCTTTTACCTGCCCCGGGCTTCCCGGAAACTCTTCCCGGAAGTCCGGGTTGGGATATTTTCTCCGGCCTGTGTCTCCGGCGGGGATTTCATACCGGGGAATTGCCATTTCTGGACGATCCGTCCTTGACGGCGTCAGG
>JAKFCE010000045.1:0-3214 GCA_036676905.1 Chitinophagaceae bacterium | reverse complement strand
CCACTTTTGTAAGTGCCAGCCTGCCCTATCATCCTTACTGAACCCGTCGCGCAACCGGACAGATAGCAGAAGGCCAAGAAAATAAAAACGCACTTGTGTAGATCCATGGCTAGCTTCTCCATTTTTGCGTGTTCAGTGAGCGAACGCGAACGGTTTGAACCGTTTGTTAGGCACGACGTTACTCACCTATATCTACGTAGCGAATAGCGGTGCCAGAAAACGTGATCTTTTCCCAGCCAAGACCCGATGAAACAGTAGTGGCGTAACCGTTTATATAGTTACCGGTAGCAATTGCTGAACCGGTCGTGGTTGCAAAGCCAACCTGGCCGTACGGTGCAGAGTTCTTTCCCGTTAGGACGATGGCATTGGCCCCGATTCGGGCGGCCTCTTTCTTCATGACATCAATGGCAGCCGCCTCAGTCCGAGCCTTCGTGAAGTAGTCGTCGGTTGCGGCGACGCCCTCAACCAGAGCGATGATCTGATGTTTCATTTGAGGCGCTTCCAGCAGCAGAGATATTGAGTCTGGGCTTGTCGGGGCGTAATGCCCATTCTCACCGATCTTGATCGATGTTCCTGAAGTCGAGCACCCGGCGATCAGAGTCGCTAGCATGAAGATCAGCGCGCTTTTCATGAAGCCACCTTTGTTTAACGTTTGGTTATGGGGCGGCAACGGAGTGCAGTGTCGTTGGCGCCCCTTAACCACATTGTTAGGCAAGTAACTGAAGATCGGACTGAAAATCATCATAGTTCGTCCATCCCAGTAAGGATATGACTTCGAAAGCAAGATTATCCACGGCGTAATTTGCGAACTTTTGGTCGAACTCTGCAGCAAGTGGATCAAAGCAGCGCTGCACAGGAGGGTGAGGATTCCCGTCTTCCCAGTGCAATGCTTGATTCCTGGCTTGCCAAATCAATTGCTTGAGCGGCTGGCTTCCAACCATCCGCCCATCAGGACAAGCTGCAAGCCCCCCATGCGCAAGGGAGATACCTTGCTTCGCATACTGCAAGAGGCTGCCAGCCATAGAGGCCCTGGAAAATTCGCGAGCCGCAAGCTTTTCCTTTGTTTGATCGAGGCTTTCTTGCGTCCCATGGCGCTGCTTGTCCGCGCCGAAGTAGGTCCCCCATTTAAGCCCCGCGCCCAACATAATATCGTCCGGATCTTCGGAGTCTGCCCAAGCTTCTGCGCGCCGATAACCGTCTTCCATCTCATTGGTGAATTGCTGAAGCAATATCTGGAGTTCTTCAACTTGGCGGTGTTCCGCCCACACAAGCGTAAGCACCTCACGGGCCGCGTGTTCAATTTCGTTGAGGTAGCCTGATATATCCATATTTCTTATTGCCTAACGATTAAGCTAAGGGGCTGCGGAACGCGGTCCCCCGAATGAAATGAGCGTTTTCAGCGGCTAGTTATACTCCCTCACTCTTGCAACTGCTCTGATGCGTGCAAAAGCTGATTGTAGGCGGCTATTGAGCCTTCGCACTCTTTGAAGAAAATTTCCTGAGACTTACCAAGTCTTGCAAATTCGGTGCGCCAGAAACGTTCAATGAACTCACTGCCGCCAGACATTTTAGTTGTTGATTGAAAGGCAGCCATTTGCTGCATTACACCGCAAACACCAGCCATTTTTGAAACCAAGAGCATGTCTTGCAAAGAAGACTCTTCGCTTGCGTGTGCCGAGCTGGCAAGCCCAAAAACAATAAAGAGGAATTGAGGTGTTTTCATGGAGACGCTCCGGTCAGGCATAACTATATTTAGGCAGCACGCAATGTCGCGTTCATCGTGGTGAGCGCGACATGGATGCCAGCAGCCTAGCCGCAGAAGCCGTCTATGTGCCATCAGTTTGTTCATCGTCGTCGGCACTTGGCTGGACGTGGCGCCCAGTGTTGGCTGAATCGTGTCCCGACCGGCGCCCATTGAGGGTAGCCCACCCGCGCCGGCTGGCAGGCGGCTAGTCCGTGATGCGAGAAACCCAAGAAGCTAGCATTGAAAGCTATGCTGGCTCAGCGGCCGAACAGGGTCTACGGCGGCGGCAGCTTCTAGAGTCGAGTGTGGTGGATTGAGTTCGGTGACGGGTGCGCAAATGAATAGGGCGCCTTGCGACCGCCCCGGTCAGTCTTTTTTTAGATATTCGGGTGGCGGGATGTAGAACGTGCCGTCTGAACGCCAATGATCGTATGTGTCGACCATGTGGATAGCCGAACCTCGATTAGGCCACTCAAAATGGAGGACCACATCACTGGTTTTGTATTTGCCATGGACGCTGTTGTAGGTTGGTATGCCAATGTGGTAATGCCACAGGTTATTGTTCACGGTGTAAACATACACTGGGTCTGTGGGGTGAAGACCGGACCAGGAAGGCGCGATCTTTCCTTCGAATCGCGCAAAATCCCCAAGGCCATGCTGCTGAAATTTCTGAGCGAAAGTCAGGACGGCAGTCTGTTGTGGGGCTGGGTAGTTGGCAAACTCGACAGCGAATTTAGTATTGTAATGAACGGAGTACGTCAATCTCGCATCCTTGCTGAAGGCCTAGCGCTACTTTGCTTTCTTGGCCACTGCGAGAATGTGCTCGCGCATTTCGTCCAATGACAGGCCGCGAGGGAGTTCGTGCAGAGGCGTTTGCCGGGCAGCATGCATCCGCTCAAGATCGATACCGATCACGACTTCACGATTTTTCTGGCCTTGCAAATTTAGGGGTTGCACGATGTACCTCACTGGCAACAGGTGCCACCAATCTCGTAGTGGCAGTGGAAGCGTAGCAACTATGTCACCCAATACACAAATTTGATTACTCATAGTGGGCGGAAGGCCTTAGTACGTTTGGGAATATAATTCGAATTTCCTCCCCTTCCGGTGCCGTTTTTCGATCAGCCTGTCCGCGCTGGCTGGACCACGTCCCCAGACAAGCCTGGTTCGATACCGCGACCTGTCCCATTACGATGTACGTCACGCAACTCCGGCTTGGGCATCGACAGGTGGCAGCCGGCTGCCGGCGTAACCCTGCAGTAACCCCAGGCAAAAACGAAAAAGGCTTCCTATATAGGAAGCCTTTGTTTTTTCAGGGTAATTAATCAGGTATTAGATTTGTAGAAGCGGACGCGAGGTCCGGTTTTTTTACATCGCCTGACTAGGCCGCGACGAAATTCGCTGGATAGGCCAGGGCGGCCTGACTGCTCTGCACTTCGCTGAGGGTGTCGCGAACCACTTGCTTGGCCA
>JAKFCE010000044.1:0-2623 GCA_036676905.1 Chitinophagaceae bacterium | reverse complement strand
ACAAGCGATGAGCGGTAAAGCATGCTTGCGTTAATGTATCCGGGCTCATGGTCGGCAGTTTTGCCGCCTGGCCCTTGATGAGTAGTCGCTCCTGCCTGTCCTTGAAAAGGGTGCCAGCTTCGAAAGCTGTTTCGTTTACCAGGTTTTCACGCAGGATTTGAGCTGTTTATCGTCATCATCGTTGTCGTCGCAAAAGCTGGTAGTGAATTTCGATCAAGCCATGAATTGGAATGCTCGATCACCACATTCCTGACACTGCATAATGCGCGGCCGACTCGCTATGTCTGGAATGCAAAGGGAGAAGATATTTTGAATAAAATAGAGCGAGCCTGTAAGACGATGGTCTCACGGATTGGCAGGCAAACTATTTCTAAAACAGCACACTAGCGGGAGGATTGCGGTAAAAGAAAAATAGATTATTCTTTATCAATAACTCGTTATTTGCGCAGTGTTGCTGATGACTTTCTCGGCGAGTCTTGTGTTTGCATCGCTGGTGGTATTTAAATAACATTTTCGTTGCCATTTTGAGGTGAAGAATAGTTATGGGGGGCTTTGATAGGGAAGACTGCGCCAAGCGCAGCGGATCCAGATTTTTGCCTCGCTTGGCAACTTTAATGTGTTGAGGTTGTGCTTTTTTTATATTGTCTGGTAGTGGTGCTTAAAGTGGGCCGGTAGCTATTAGACGAAGCTCTCCATTTTGTACGTTATATAGAACTCCATTTTGTGTTGCTTTGAATTGGAATCTTGCTGTAATCGTTTGGTTAGAGTTGTCTCGTTCGAAAGTGACTTCGCCCTCAGTTGCGTAGGATACTTCCCCATCCGCAGCGATAGCCGCAAATATTTCACCATTTTCCTCGGGGAGTATAAAGTGTGTGCCATCCTTGAAAGTACGGGGAATAACAATTGCAATTTGCCGAATCCACGGGTCGGATCCGGATAAGTTTTGCCCAATGAGACTCACGTTTTTTGAAGTTAAAGATTGGTAGTAGCAATTGGTTGATTCATGTTTTTCTCCGATGGATGGATGTTTTGGTGAGAAGGTTGCTTTGTAATATGTGTTCTCTGGATTTTTTTGTGCAGGTAGAAGAAAATTAAAATTTTTATCAATGCCGAGCTCGATATGGTCGGTGCTTTTCATGATGCGAGACCCTTGGATAATCAATATGAGTTTGTTGCGAGTTAGATGGCCTTGGTTTAGGCCATCTAATCATGACGGTAATCGTTATTTTTGGGCGGAACAACTGACAGAGTTGTCAGTTGCGCAACATTAAAAAGTGTGCAGGAAACTTTTCTCTTGGATAACGCACGGGTGCTGCGCAAACATTTCGCGGCACCCTTCCTCTCGCGCGAATCGGTTCCAGCCGGTCGACCATAGGCGAATAATGCCCAAGGGACAGCGGCAGGGTACGAGACGGGACCAACCACTTTGACCCAATCGCTTCAGACGCCGACACCAGTCGCAATAGTGTCGAATCGTCATAGGAGCGCCCGGGGAGAGCTATCCCGACCGGCATGCCGATGTTGGTGATGCCCGTCGGTACAGTCACTCGGCACGTCGAGGTGGCGGATGGCTTTCGCATCAATGCACGCCAGCGGCCTTGTTCAGATCGCTTTCAGCCCATTCGGTATAAACGCAAGTATCCGCAGTTGCCCAGCGCACGCGCACCGGATCACTGACCTTGAGCGGCATGCCCGCAGCGGATAGCGCCTTGACTGTCATGGACGTGCCGCCCAAGGTCACTACGCTGCAAGTCTAGCTTTCACCAAGGAAAAGTACTTCAGTGACTGTGGCTGCGACTTCGTTCCAGCCCGCCATCAGTGGTTCCTGACGGGCCTGTTCGACATTCAGGGCCAGAGCTTTTTCCGGGCGCACAATCAGCAATACATCCTGATCGGTTTGCAACCCTGCGGTCAGACGAATCGACAGCGACCAGCCTTCAAACAGCCACTGCGTTGCCTTGGGCCTTGTGCTTGAGAAAGTTGGAGTTGCCAAGGAGCGAAGGCATTAGGTCCTGGCGCAGGGTGGTCCACATTTTTACCGGAAGGGTTTGCAGGCCCGGGCTGGCCATCATCACGCTCAGCACCACTTCATCCCAGGAAACCAGGAAACCAGGAAACCAGGAAACCAGGAAGGCGAACAGAGCACCGGCGACCATGCCCGGACGAATCGCCGGAAAGGTCACTTTGAACACCGCTTGCAGGCGCGGGGCACCGCAGATCACCGCGACATCCTCGATCGACTGATCGAACAGCTTCAGCGAGTTGATGAGGTTCTGCAATTGGCACATCTATTCATTAAGGTGTATGCACTTTTATGAAGCTCACTGCAGTCGGCCTGCACTATGCCAAGGCAAAAACCGAATAGTCCCGGGCCTCGGTGATTCGCAAGGGAAATCATGTCAGGCCCCTATAAATCCTCACTGAAAAGGCGTTCCAGGACGCTCGATGCGCAACTGGCACAAACGCTGCATTAGATCGATCAAGGTCCACGCAGTGGGCCGCCCCGTCGATCAACGAAGATCGACCGGCCGAGCAGGTCGTGGGCAACATCGGTGGATCAGGCGAAGGCGCCAGGTCGAACACCGCGAAGAACAGGCAAAGACGCCTGGAACCGAAAGGTTTC
>JAKFCE010000043.1:0-2865 GCA_036676905.1 Chitinophagaceae bacterium | reverse complement strand
AGGTCGAAAAGAACCAACTGAATGGAGAAAAATGGCCTTAGATGCTGCTGAAAAAGAAGCAGCCAAAGGAAACGCCGAGGCCATGTACCTGATGTTTCGCCTAACTGGTGACGACAAATGGCTAGAGCAATCGGCCGAAAAAGGGTACGCCTTCGCACAATATTACCTTGCAACTGGGTACCGTGATGGAAAGGGATTTTTCCTGCTTCCTTCAAGCAGAGCAGAAGTCGTTGAGCGCTTAATGAAATCATCTGCTGAAGGCGGCTACCCCTTAGGCATGATGGGATATGTAGAGGCTCTTGCGCACAAAAAAGATTTTGAAGAACTCAGGTTCTGGAACGAAAAGGCAGCCAAAGCTGGATACGCAAGTGCTGTATTCGGATATGGTTCATATTTATCTAAAAACCCATCGGAGTTCGGATTCCCTTATGACCCGGTAAAGTCATATGCGTTGATTTTTATGCTGCTTGAACTTGACGGCGGTGGCGGCATGCAAGATTACGCAAACGACATACTCCCTGAAATTGCAGCAAAACTAACTCCTGAACAAATCGAACAAGCAAAGCAAATGTCGAAAGAATGGAAAGCAACACACCCGCCGCTCTCATATTTCCCAGATAAACTATGAAGCAGCGATCAGCAAGAACATTTTGCTTTATAGCCTTTCTCTTAGCAGGAATATCCTTACCAGTTTGCGCGCAGCTTACGAGCGAGCAGCGGTCTGCTAAGAGTCAAGGCACTGAGCTTTACAATCAGCTCAAGAGTGCTTCCGCACTTCCCTACCTACAAATCGCCGCCACAGCCGGTGACAGCGAAGCTCAATACTATCTAGGCGAAGCAATACGAAAAAACAAACGATATATCGATGCAGCAGCCAAAGAAGCCTACGAGGCTTCTGCTGAGCAAGGTAATATTTACTCAATGATTAGACTTGGCCAGATGGAAGATGATCTTTGTGCAACTATGAACAACTGCCCAACAAGCCAAAAAACCCCTGTGGAATGGCTGAAAAGCGCAAAATCATTGGCAACTGAAGAAGCGGCACAGGGCAACGCAGAGTCGATGTATTTGAACTTTTGCGGCCAACTGGAAAAAAACTCATCCAGCTCTTTCATTTTTCCCTTTCAAACTAAGCCACTGAATAATCCATGAAACGAACATTAGCCATTGCTATTATTTTTATAACTTCAGTGGCAGCACATGCACAGACTTTCACAGATCTGCAGCAAGCTAAAAGACAAGGCATTACACTTTACAATCAACTCAAAGCCATTTCTGCAGTACCCTATCTCAAAACAGCAGCTGAAAGTGGCGACCGTGAGGCTCAGTACTATTTGGGCGAAGCTTTGCGCAAAAATAACAAACATATAACACCAGAAGCCCAAAGTGCGTATGAAGCATCTGCCCTCCAAGGTGACATATATGCAATGATAAGATTATCTCAACGTGACAATGACCTTTGCGTTAAGATGAACAACTGCCCAGTTGAAAAAAAATCGCCACTCGAATGGTCCCGAAGTGCTTTAGAGGCTGCCATGAAAGAAGCTGAAAAAGGTGACGCTGAGGCGATGTATTTGATATATCGGATTACCGGAGATGATAAGTGGTTTGAGAAATCCGCAGAGGGAGGCTTTGCATTATCACAATACTATCTAGCGGCCGAATACCGTGAAGGAAAAGGTTTCTTCCTGACACCGTCAAAGCGAGCGGATATGGTCGAACACTGGATGAAGGCGTCTGCGGAGGGTGGTAACCCTCAAGGCATGCTGGCGTACGCTGCGATTCAGGGTCGGAAAAAGGATTGGGAGCAATTCAGGTACTGGAACGAAAAAGCTGCAATGACTGGATATGTCAGCGCTGTGTATGGTTATGGTTCCTACTTGGCAGGTCAGTCGCCAGAATACGGTTTTAAAGAAGATCTAGTAACAGCCTATGCATCTGTTTCCTGGATACTTGAACTGGATGGTGGAGGCGGCATGCAAGAATTTGCAAAAGACGAACTTCCTGAAATCGCTGCTAAAATGACAGATGAGCAGATCGAGAAATCGAAAAAAACTCTGACCGAATGGAAAGCAACCCGCCCTCCACTGTCGTTCTTCCCTGACAAACTATGAAGCGATGAAGAATTATTGAAAGGTCACCTGATTGAGCCTGCATCAATCAGGTGACAGCAAAGTAGTACAACAGGACGAATTGATCATTCAGTCAATTCAAAATCGTAACGCTACTCCCCTTCCTTACAGCCCTACCTCAGACCGGCGCCTTCCACCCCATCATCCGCTGCTGAGCAACCGTCAACAGATCGCAACCATCCTGAGTCAGCAGATAAAGCGCATGGGTAATATGCGGAATGTCCTGCACATCCCCGTGCTTGAAGCATTGGCAGTGGAGTGTTTCAAGTAACTGGCTGGAGGCCCGGATGCGCTGCAACGCGGCTTCGAGAATGTCTTGGGGATTGGCTTCTGTGTCGATCACCAAGGGATTTGAGTCGGTAATGCTACTTTTTATTGAACGATAGCGAACAGGAAACGGGTTGAACGTTGGCATAAGAATTACTCAAACGTTAGTTAAGTAACCGCCAGCACCGTGACCAAACGATGGAGGCGGACTGTGTACAGGCTTGGTCAACCGATAACCCGCAAATCGGCTCGCCCGAAGGCGTCCAGCACACAGCCGCCATAACAACGCACAACGAAGACAAAGATCTCCATAGGGCGAATGATGGCACATATGTGTGCGGGATATCAGGTGACCAAACCTGTTCGCTGATTTTGCAGCGAAGCCAAACAGTAAACGCTGATCTCCAGCCAGCGAAAGACGACAAGGCGCCCAAGCGTGTAGGAACGAGCCGAAGCTCCCTCAGTT
>JAKFCE010000042.1:0-1767 GCA_036676905.1 Chitinophagaceae bacterium | reverse complement strand
GTAGTACAAGCTGATAACGCTCGGCGGTGGCGTCGGCGGGGAGTTGGCGGATTTCGGCGACCAGTGCGTCCAACGGGCGAGTCAGGGCGTCGTTGTGCAGGGTGGCGGTGACGTGGGTGGCGACGGCGGTGGTCAGGGTGAGGGAGGCGCCGTCGTTGAGGCCGTTCAGGATTTGCGAGCCCAGAGCGTTCAGGGTTTCTTCGCCAGACAGCGATTCAGGGTACAGCGCCGACAGCGAGGTGGCGGTGAGGGAAAGGCTGGTGTTGCTGTCGGTGGTGCGGGGCATAAAGTGGCCTTGGTTAAACCATGGGGCAGCGTGACAACGGCAATTGAATCTTCAGCCGATGACCATCAACCGGTGACGTCGAAAAGAATAGGACGATGATCGGGGCCGGACATATCAAACACATGTCCAAGCCCGGTGAGATCAACGGGAGCGACCGTCACATCCACTGACGCCAAGACCCAGTCGAGAATGCCACCTTTATTTTGAGTTTGTTGGCCTCCCCAGCATTCATAGGCAAGCCCCGCAGTGTCGAGTTGCCCGACGTTCTGATAATCCAGGTTCAGGTCGCCCGTTGCTACCCATCTTCCACCCAGCGCTGTGCAGGACTTGAGCTGACTTCTGGTCAGTCCATTCTGTCCGGACTTGAAATGCGCGAGGAAAACATAACCGGTGTAACCCCTCACTCCGTGAGCCTCCACGGCAATCAGGTCCCTGTTCAAGCCAAGCAGGCTGCCCTGGCTGCACACTTGAAGGGCTTCAAAACTTTTGACCAGGACAATGTAGGCATTTGAATAACCGCCGGTGAAGGAATACACGCTGTAATTCTGATAAATGGCTGCGAGGTTCGAGCGGTAGTTGTCGATCTGCGCTGAATGTATTTCGCATAAGAAAACAATATCCGCGTCCCAATAATTGCTGGAGCAGCAATTGTGGATAAAGAAATCGACTTGCGTCTGCTTGTCCAGTGTCGAGGACTTGCCATTTTTTTCAACGTTGAAACTTCCGATTCTCATGTGCCACCGTCCTTCATTGAGCGTAAATTTTTGCAACTTGAAGGCAACTGCTGCAGGGGGCGAGGTAGGCGCCGTGTTTATCTCCGACGGCTACGTAAGAGTGAAGGACTCTTGTGTTGTCAATGTCGGGGTGTCCGATCAGGGAAAGCTGTTCGATCACATCTCCCCACCGGTGCACCGAGCTGATGATTTTTTTCTCCGCGCATCCCGGGTTAGCATAATTCCCGCTTATTACCGGCAGGGTCGTGGTGCAAGCACAGATTCCCTGTTCATAGTTGTAATTGGTTGCATCAATGGCCAAGCGGGTCGCACAGAACAACCAGTTGGTCACGCCAACTGCACCGGCGACTGCTTTGATGTTTCTCTGTATGTCGGGTGATACAGCTGTGTACCAATACCCTTGCGCGGACCAACAAACAGCGACTACCCCAGGGGTGTATACACCATTATGTTTCAATACTTCCGATAGCGCTTGTGCAACGTCATACGTTTCCTTCTCCGGGCCGGGTAAATTACCAAAGTGGCGAGCAAGTAACGCTTTCGTAGTTCCATCAGGTGCCATGACTAACTCCTTTTATATCGACACATTAAATAGTGACTGTTGAATTTTTCGCGATCAGCTTCGTTACTCCAACACCCACTCCGCCAACTTCCCCGTCACCTGCGTCATCAACACATTCTCGACATCCCTCGCACCCGCCGCACTGCACTTGGCCAACACCGCCTGCACAATCCCGGCATCGAACT
>JAKFCE010000041.1:0-1748 GCA_036676905.1 Chitinophagaceae bacterium | reverse complement strand
GAGGCTGTCTCAAAAGGATAGCCTCTTTTTTATTTTAGGCGATTTTCGTATCTTAAAGGTATGGGAACAAAGCAATCAACCACGCCTGTTTTTAAACCATACGATTCCGATCAGTTGCAATTACTTCCGCCCAGCCTGGAAGAACTGGTATCGGTTAACCACCCGGCACGTATCGTAAAGAAGGTTATTGATGAGATAGACATCCGACCTATCAACCGTAAATATAAAGGAGGCGGCGCCTCGAGCTACCATCCGCGGATGCTGCTGAAAGTTCTGGTGTACGGTTACCTGACTAATACTTACTCTAGTCGTAAACTGGAAGAGCAGGTACGGCAAAACATTCACTTCATGTGGCTCTGCGGGATGAAAACTCCCGATCATAATACCATCAACCGTTTCCGGAGCGAGAAGCTGTCGGGGATCTTAAAGCAGATCTTCTCGCAGATCGTACTGCTGCTGGCCGAAGAAGGGATCGTGTCTTTAAAGGAGGCGGTGTTCACCGATGGCACCAAGATCGAATCAGTTGCTAACCGATATACGTTTGTCTGGGGAAAAGGCATTAAAACAAGTAAAGACCGGATCAAAACCCAGTTGGATGACTTGTGGAAATATGCTCAGGGCGTGGCCTCTGAAGAACTCAAAGATCCTTCCCCTTCCGAATTTGAGCAGGTGAATGCCGAGCAGGTGCGTAAAACGATCGCAAAGATCGATCAGGCACTGGAGGATAAGGAAGTTGACAAAAAGGTAAAGCAAAAGCTGAACTATGCCCGCAAACACTGGCCGGAAAACCTGGAGCGGTATGAAGATCAGGAAGAAAAACTCGGCTCACGTAACAGCATGTCGAAAACAGATCCGGATGCCACCTTCATGCGGATGAAAGAGGATCATATGCTGAACGGGCAATTGAAACCGGCCTACAACCTGCAGATCAGTACGCAGGAACAGTTCATCCTGAACTATTCCTTACATCAGACCTCTACCGACTACGGGACCCTTCCGGCTCACATCGAGCAGTATGAAGCCCTGTATAACACTCTTCCTAAAGCAATCGTAGCCGATGCTGGTTACGGTTCAGACGAGAACTACGGCGTGTTGGAACAAAAAGAGATCGAGGCATATATCAAGTACAATACCTTTGATAAAGAGCAGAAAGAAGGGATCAAAGCATTCAGTAATGACAGTCTGCATTATAACGAATCGGAAAACTATCTGGTTTGTCCGATGGGACAGCAGATGGCCTACATTGGTGATGGACAGCGGATAACCACTTCGGGCTATGTACAGCTTATCAGCCGGTATCAGGCCAAAAACTGCCAGGGATGCCCGATGCGGAGCGTGTGTCATATCGGTAAAGGCAACCGTATCGTTGAAGTCAACCATTCCTTAAGAAAGCATAAACAGGCGGCAAAAGAAAGACTGAATACGCAGCAAGGAATCAAGTATCGAAAGCAACGACCGGTCGATGTAGAGCCGGTATTTGCCAATATCAAAAGCAATCATGGCTTCAAACGGTTCCTGCTAAAGGGAATGGGTAAAACGGAAGTGGAGATCGGGTTACTCTCAATAGCCCATAATCTGAGAAAATGGAAGGCGTAAGCCTTTTTGGGCCTTTACTGCTGCCATCTAACCAATAACACCTTCAGGAAGCACCCGTTACCTGGACTCGCTGCCAAAAGCAACCATTGAGTAGCCACTCGAAACAGTATAAAAAATAAACCGTCCCATAATTGCTTATGAGACGGCCTCTT
>JAKFCE010000040.1:0-5081 GCA_036676905.1 Chitinophagaceae bacterium | reverse complement strand
CGCGGCGGCTAAAAACTCAGAAATGAGCGGGTGATCTGATCGTTTTTGATCGATTTGCCGCTTTCAAAATCGGCGGAGGCTGAAGTCAGCCAGAAATACATGGCTACTTCAGACCATCCCTAGGCCTAACCCCTGTGTGGGTCGAGTGCAGATCTAACGATTATCAAAGTAATCATATTGTTATCGATCATCATCGCGAAGGTGATCCTGGCTATGGCCTGCAGCCACATGATTACTGGCTCGGCAGCAGTATCGGCCAGGTTTGTACTCTCATTGGTCACCGAAGAACTGATGAGCTGAGTATAACCGCGGCAGCAGACCACTGTCTTGCTCATGCTTACAAGGGGATGTGCCCTGGGGTAAAACCAGAAGCTCTGATGAGTTGGCGGGCTAAAACACGAGCAGAGTTTCAAGGTATATCAGTTGCGCAACTGGAAAACTATGTAGAGCAGGCTATCTCAATGTTGCGTAGAAAGCCCGTGATCACGATTAATGGAGAGAGATTTGTCGATGCGCGTAAGGGTAAGATAAAAGAGTTTTCAGAGGCGTCAGCGATTCTAGGTGAGTCGGTAATTTACGAGATTTATGATTTTAAATCGAAGAGAACTAAAGTCGGAGTGTTGGGTGGGGAGAGCCATAAAATTTCTGCTTGGTTAAGATGGGCAGAAACATTTCTGGTTGATACGTATGGCGATCCTCAGCGTGGATATGCAGGCGGTTATCGCGTCTAATCTAATAACACGGAGAAGCCCACCAACGTCATGCTGTCACTTAAGTGAACAGTGTGACGTTTTTCCGAAAATTAGGCCTTTTAGATTGTATCCATTCTTGGTTTTAAAGTGTCTGCTGAGTTACGAGCGGTTCAGTCAAAGGCAGCCATGCATAGCATCGAATGACCAGCCAGCCATTCACCTATGGCGAATGAAAATAGCTGCTTTTTGACAACAAAGAGCAGCCGCATTCGCGAATGCAGTTGATCATTTTGGTCCTTTGCTCGGTTTCGCTTCACATTCGTTACGCTGACCTCACAAACGCCCAAAACGCCCAACTGCCCCATACTTGAAGGGTTCAAGTATGGGTGGCGGGGGCGTACTTGAAGGAACGCCTGACGGCTGCTTCAAGTACGCCCCCGCTGTTTTTGTTGTCAAAACGTAGCCGGCAGGCTGGTGCCAGGCCGAAAGGGCGATGCTGCGCAGGTGTCAGTACGCTGCTAGTTCAAATGCCTGGATGTCATGCCTGAGCTCTTTACAGAGCTCAGGCATCATCACGGTTGGATGGCTACGTGCTGTAAGTAGGTGGTTGGTTTGTGGGTACTATGATTGTCTCGTGCAGATGCAATGCCATGCGCCAAGGGTGTCATCGCTGCTTCGCGACGACGTTAACCAACCCTAAAAGCGCTGGCCAACCAAGTGGGATTTGGCTATAAATATTTTTGTTAAGTATCTGATTTATATAGTTTAGCGTGGTGAACATAACCAATAAAACCAGTGTCAGTTCAGGCACTAACGCTACCACTTCAGGCTCCAAGAATGTCACTGGTGGCGCTCTGTCGCGCCAGTGCAGGCACCGCCAATGCCGGTAATGGCACTGCCTCAGTGTGCGTTGGTATCTTTGCGATACTAGAGGCGTATCGCATGTCATGTACCCGTGCCGTATCGCTTTTTTCGCCGTCACACGCGAGGCGTATCGCAATCGACTTGCGCGATATGTTGGGCATATCGCACTCGTGTCATGTCGCATGCAGGGTGTGTCACATCGAAGCTCGACACACCCGCTGAGTATCGCAATCGCCACCTGTGCGATACGGCGAGAGCTAATTAGCGAATGTGGTCGTCGCTGCCAGTCAATGCAGTCGGTCTGGTGTCGGGTGGAAACCCTGGGGAAGGAATTTCTGATACTCCAGGAGGGACTGGTAGCCGCCGTCAGCGTGAAATGAGGCGATGACATAGAAACTGCCACTGTAGGTATGGAGCACCCAGAATCCTCCCTCCTGCGCAACACGTAAGATGTCCGATGTGCGGATCAGGTGCCCATCAGTAAATCGTCCCCAAATCGGATCAGCCCGGATATGCCGATGTGTCACGCCAAGACAGCAGCAAGCCGCAATACGGGCTTCAGTGAGATAAGCCGTGACGGGCTGGCTGAATCTGCAAGTCTGAGCCTCATCTAACCGCTGTATGGCAGAGGGGGATACTGATCGCATTGTTGCTCCTCAGAGATTGATGATGAGCTCCGGGTCGAAGCCCGTGCGTTCGCCTGGATAGCACTTTGGGTTACAGACGATCCGTGTTCCAGCTATCGTGATAGTCAGCTGGGGTATGAGAATGGCCGTGTACCCACAGTGCTACTCGATCTCCGTTTATCAGACCAAGTCACTTGGACTACCCCCTCAGGCAGACATCCCCGGTCTATTCAGCTCACCTAAAGATCAGAAAATGCGAGCCACAGTTTCCGCTTTGGCGTGCTTTCGTGTGCCGGCACCGAGGAGCAGGTATGTGCTGTTGAGTGTTTTAAAATGGAAGCCCTTTTCGAAAGCGTATAGCGGAGACGTGCGGACGAAGTCACCGATATCCCATCTGCGCTCACTGTCAAAGATGACGCCGTGCGCGTAAAGCATCACCGGTTGGCGCTGTGTCCTTACCAGTTCTGCACGCTGTGCCTCATTGGCTTCAAGATCGATCCAGATCCACTCACGCACCAAGCAGAAATTGCCGTAAGGGAAGTGGTTATGGGCATAAGCCATCGCCTCTTCATTCGACATTTCACTGCCGGCCATTAGCTCTCCCGGCCCGTAGAGCAGATCCGTCATAGCGTCTAATTCAGTCATCCGAACCATCCCCAAGACGCGATGGTTCGATGGCACCCAGCAGCCCCGTTTTGAGTGTGGTTTGGCTGGACATGTCACTTGCCTTCTTTCAGGCGCATAAGCTCAAGCGCGTTCATGGCAGACATGACATCAGCTCTGCTCGCACGCTTTGCTCCAAAACCGATAGTCGTTACGAGTTGCGTACAAATAGTTGAAAAGCTGGCCGCAGGTGTTGGGAGTGTTGCTGGGTTTGAGTGAGCGAGGATGAAGCAAAGCTCGTTTAGGGCGCTCTCCGCTAACGTTAGCGACACGTTTTCAAAGTCGGCACCCAGCGCGCTTTTAAACTGAATCTGCACATTCTTTTTAAATTCCGCTCTGTAGCTCGCTGTGTATTTCTGCGCAGACCAGTCGGTGATGGCTTCGAGTATGTCTTCCAGGGTTGGTGCAGGGGTGTGTTCCATAAGGGTTCCTGGCAGGAGAGCTCGCATGTTGTTCGGCACGCTAGCTTGTACGGAAATCTATCCATGGCCCCGCAGGGGCATGCTTTCTTGTGTCGGTGCCGAGTTAGCGGAGAGCGACTTTCTGCGTAAAGTCGTACAAGCCATTCAGGTCCTTCTCATCCCTGCTGCCGCCAGGGCGCAAGGCTGAAATTAATTCTCTGCTGAGGGCGCGCGGTTGATCGATGAGACCCGAATACTCCAACTTGATTAGTAGCGCTTCGTGTTCGAGTAGCATGTTCATGTGCTGTCTGTTGTGACGATCATTTCTATGCGGCGGGCGGATAACCCCCAAAAGCGCTGGAATGTCTTCAAAGGCCAGGCATGGATTGCCGCTCACCGGATCGAGACGGACGTGGATATTTGATCCCGATAAAAGGCGTAGCGCGACCGGGAGCTCGACGTCGAAACGACTGAGGAGGCGTTCAAGGGTTAAAAGCAGGACTCGGTTTTTGACGTCGAGCAGTGCAGATCGGTCGACGGCTAGAGGGATGATTGTGGAGATGTGTGCAATGTTCATATCTGCGTACCTGTAATTCAGATATCTGTAAATTAGATATACCTTTCAGCTTTGTCAACAGCTGGAATGCGTCTCTGTGGAAAAATCGATTTATCGAGATGAGAACTTGGTGCTGCTGCGCTTGATCAAGCAGTGTCGTACTGAGTCAGGGATGACGCAGGCTGAGTTCGCCGAGGCCCTGGGCCGCCCGCAATCTTTCACAAGTGATATTGAGCGAGGTCTGCGAAGGCTCGATTTGGTTCAACTGCGCGACATTTGCCACGTCCTAGGGCTCAACCTGGTCGAGTTTGTGCGGCGCTACGAATCTGAGCTGTCTTCGAAGAAGGCGGGCGAATAGATCCGCCCCCTTCATTCCATTTAGGTCATGCCGCTTCTTGCTGCACGCGATCCCAGGCTGCGGAATACAACCCAGCTGCATCGCTGCACAGCAGTCTGATCGCCTGAATGCACCCGCTCAGCGGTTCACTGGTAAGTTCATTCAATTTGGACGTGCCGCTCAGAGCGCAGAGCAGGTCGAGCGCTGCGGTTTGCCGCAACGTGGCTTCGTCATAGAGCTCGCCTGCTCGGGCATCGCTGCGAAAGCCGAGCAAGCAGTTGTGCTCGCTAGCATGTAGCGGGGTGAAGCCTGGGGTTGAGTCGCTCTGGTGCATAGGGTGACCTCTAGAGTTTTAGAGACCGCCTGCATCACTTCCACATGATGGGTGGCGGCTGTATGCGGGTGTGGAAGACCGAGACTCTAGGAACTCGGTGCGCCGAAGCGCCCCGCATACAGCCACCATAACAAGTTGCTTCATGGTGCTAGTGATCCTGGAGTCAGGTCTGACGACCCGCCCATTCACACTATTCAGCTCTCAGGGGCTGTGCAAGTATCCACTTTACGTCATCCGGGCGAAAAAGACCGTCGTCATGAATGGCCTTCAAGATGACGAAAACTGCTTCTGGTAATTTTGGGGGTGAAAGAAAATTCGTCGAGATTTGGGGTGAGCTGCGAATATTTTCCGACGAGCGGTATGTCGCTATCTCGGGGTTTTTCTACCGGAGAATTCATGAGATGGCAAATCCCTACCCCAATCCTACCCCGGCCCAATTTGTGGCAACAAAAAAGGGTTACGCGCTAACGTAACCCTTTGATTTGTATGGTGCCGGCACCAAGAGTCGAACTCGGGACCTACTGATTACAAGTCAGTTGCTCTACCAGCTGAGCTATACCGGCATTTCAGGGGCGCCATTATATCCATTCATCTGGCCGAGTAAAGTC
>JAKFCE010000039.1:0-3951 GCA_036676905.1 Chitinophagaceae bacterium | reverse complement strand
GCCGGCCTCTCCGCTGAATTTAAGGAAGAGTCACAGATGATTGAAACATCTGATTGCCGTAATGTATCAGAGTGCGCTAACGTCTTGCAACATCCAATTGCGAAAAACGGCAATGTTCTTTTTACTTACTTAATAGGGCTTTTTTACTGAACAGTACAACGTTATCGGCAGGGGTAAGGACCAATGCCAGCCGGTAGCCTAGCATTCGCCATGCTTCGCGCTTTTCGTCGGCATAATCATGATGCATATAGTGCCTTCGTGCTTTGCTCCCACCTAAAACGTGATTTTGGCAACGGTCAATGATGTCCAGAGGCACGCCTAACGCTTGCATCATCGTTGCACCTGTGCGCCGTAAATCGTGCGGAGTCCAGGCACCATTCTTACCGGCCCCGAGTACGAGGCTATTATCGTGCCGTCTGTTTTTCATTGGCTTGCGCGGGCCACCGTCTTTGCCTTTCTTAAAGATCGATTGTCGGTCGCCGATCTGTTTGCTCTTCGACTTAATGCAAACGTGCCCGTCGTTATTCTTCGCGGGGAAACACCACTCAGATTTGCCGGTCAAGTTCTGCAGTTTTTTGAATTGTTCTATTGCAAAATCAGGAAGATATATCGTTAAGTCGTTCAGGTTTCCTTTAACGTTCTTTTTTGGAATGAACCACTCCCCGCTCTCTAAATCGACATGCTCCCACCTAGCCATAGACAACTCCCCTACCCTGCACATGGTCGCGAGCATGATCCAAATTGCACATTGAACTGTCTGCTCTAGAGGTTGCGCCGCAATGCGTTTATTTATCGCTTTGTCGTACTCCACATGCATCTTTTTTAGAATGTCCCGCAACTCCTTAATTTCGTCATCCGACAAGATGCGGTCGCGTTGATTGTTAAGGTCATACTCTGGGCTGACGATTTTTTCAATCTCGATCAAATCCATCGGGTTACCATCAGCAAGGAGCTTGCGCCATGGCTGGCGCTTCTCTGCCCAACTGAACATTTGCGTCAAACTGTTATACATGACCACCGCGGCACGATTTACGCCACGCGCAACCATCGCACGCAGCACGCCCCGCAGATCATGCTCTGTTAATTCCTTGATTAATTTTTTACCGATTTTCGGTAGTGCGTCTGCGTTGAACGTTCGTTTCAATGTCGCATTCCCATCCTTGCGCCTTACGCCATCTTGAATCCATGCGTCGAAAAGGTCTTGAACCGTCAGTTTTTCGGTTTGTGCTTCCGCTCTCTGAGCGGCTTCAATGGCTTGGGTTTCGATTTTCAGTACTTGAAAATCAATGCCGTCACGAGCCAGCGCGCGGACTCTTGCAGCCTCGTTACGAGCGTCTAGCAACGATAGGTGGCCATCGTTTGTAACGGCACCGTATAGTTTTGCCAAACGATACTCACGCTGCTTTCCTTCAATGACATATTGAACAATCCAGGTTTTACTGCCATCTGTGGCGATTCGCAATTGCAAACCTGTATCGACATTCTGTTTATACGGCTTGTCTTTTGCTTTCAGTGTCGCCACTTGCTGTACCGTCATTTTTGCCATATCGAGTCCCGTGCCTTAGCCGTGCCTTAAATATTGTCGGCTTTTAGTGTAACTCGATGGTTTCGCTCGGACAACTGAATTCTGTAAGATGATGATTATTAAATGATTTTATGATTTCTGTTAGTCCAATCAGGTCCAACAGAATCCATAATTAATTGCATGGGGTGCACGGGGTAGGAGGTTCGAATCCTCTCGCCCCGACCAATAGAATCAAAGACTTATTGAAAGCCGGAGAAATCCGGCTTTTTTGTTGACGCGGTTTTGGTAAGAAATTGGGTAAGAAAAAATGACGGTGCGCGGAACTGACCGCCTGTATCGCGATGCTGTCGCGATACAGGATTTGTATCAATAGAATAAAATCCCTGCTGATCGGGTTTCCAGGAACGGTGCCTCGAATTTACTTGCATAGATTTAAGTCTTTGCTACATTGCGCTCCGTATCGCAACGACCTCCAGATATTCCGCATCGACATAGGTCGTTCCATCATTGGCCTGATTGTTTTTGGTCCAAAGCGCTTCCAGATCGTCTTGCATCTCAACCTGACGATCTTCATCGAGCGCCGCCACAGCCCGGTTTGTCGGCCCGTAATAAGTGGCGAAGAAATCGACCACTTCTGCAGGCGAAAACGGGTACTGCATTGGATACATGCGTTTGGTAATCTGGATGCTGCTGGTTCCGTTCTTGAGCCGCTCGCGCACCGTCGCTTCATCCCCCCATTTCATCGGAGGTGCCATAAGCGGTGATGGCGGTACATACTTCCCGATAATCTTGAACATTTGCCCAACGTGACCTTCGGGGGTCCAGTTGGCCATCGCAATCTTGCCGCCCGGGCGGCATACCCGTATCAGTTCTGCCGCGACAAACTCCGGCCGCGGCGCAAACATGGCACCGATCAGGCTTACCACCAGATCAAATGATGCATCCGGGTAGGGCAGCATTTCCGCATCGCCCTCATCAAACTGCGCAGTGACGCCCTCTTCCTTGGCGCGCGCACGCGCCTGATCAATCAAATTGGCAGCGATATCCACACCGGTCACTTGCACGCCGGCACGTGCTGCAGGTATGGCAATTTGTCCTGCACCACAGGCCACATCCAGCATGCGGGTGCCTGGTGGAATCGCCAGTCGATTAAGAAACTCTATTGCACCGGGTTCAAGATACTGGGCAAAATGTCCGTAATCGCCCGCCATCCAGGTGGCCTTCAGGCGCGCCTTGAGTGCTTCCATATCTGAGGTCATGGTATTCATGATTTCATCTCCTTACATGCAGTTTTGAATCAGTAGTTCACCCCTTCCCACTATATAAAATTGACGAATAAATCGATTCTGATTAGTTTTGGCGCGATCGCCATACGATGGTGGTCCTCATGCCTGACTTTGCATTGATCAGCCACAAAGAGGTGATTATTGGCCTATCCCAGGAAAAAGAAGGGAAGAAGGAGGCGCGGGAATACGCTTAATGATGGTCCAAAGCAATCGGCACACACGCAAAGACATACTGTAGCTAAAGTGACCAGGCTCGTTATGCAGCGCGAGCACCTGCAACCTGCGCTTTCTGTCTCTAATCTTTCCTGAAATTCTGACTTCCAGGGCTTTCAGCGAACTAATAGATATCTGACTTGCCTGTCACCTTCATGAATGATTTTATTGATATGCGTAGTGATATGCGATCACTGAATCCAGTATGGTGAGCAAGCATATTTCGCCTCATATCCCCACCACTGCATCTCAAATCGGATCGCCACCATACCAACATGCTGCATGTGTTTGATCATAGGCGTGCCGTGGCCTGTCCAGTCAGACTAAGGCAGCGAAGCGCCATGCACGTCACGAAGTCCTGGTAGGGGTTCTAATCCAGGCGGCAGTCACGAAATTTAGCGCATTTAGCGACGACACGATTATCAAGCTGCATGTGACATAAATTCACCGCTTGCGAAATTTCCGTCTCGATTCATTGTCAAATTGACCAAAGGTAGTCAGCAAATTGGGCAGAGGTTCGTGATCTGAAATGCAGCGTGTCAATTACAGGCGCATTGAACGATGGTCTTGTGACGGCTGAAACAGATATGTCCAAGATATGCCCATTAACTGGCCATCATTTTGAGGAGATTCAGATGCCAAAATATCTTTTTGAAGCCAACTATCTCGCCGAAGGCGTTAATGGCTTGCTTAAGGAGGGTGGCTCTCGGCGACGTGCTGCCGTCGATGAGCTATTCAAATCGATGGGCGGCACTGTTGAAGCTTTCTATTTTGCTTTTGGCGAAGAGGATGTTTTCATTATTGGCGACCTGCCAGACAATTCCACCGCAGCAGCACTGGCCCTCAGGGTAAATGCAGCTGGAGTTACCCTGTGCAAGACCACCGTTCTGCTCACTCCGCAAGAGGTCGATGTGGCAGTGAAGAAAA
>JAKFCE010000038.1:0-2033 GCA_036676905.1 Chitinophagaceae bacterium | reverse complement strand
TCGTCAGTACTTGAGCCGGATGGATCGTTTCCAGCATGGACGTTCGGCGCGAACTTTAGGGCGTGAGGAGCTTGAGATCAACAAAAAATGTCGCGTTTTTGCACGCTTCCGTCGTGCGGTCCCTGACACTCCCTTGTGTAAAGGACCCAAGTGACAGGTTTATGTTCCCCCGAGAGTCATTTTCAGCCTGATTCCATCGGGCCACCCTCGCCAATCTGAGGCAAAGTAGGTGCGATCCAGCTGTGAAACGACGCATGTTTATTCGAATTTAGTGTAAGGGACTGTCATTTCTAGCAGGTTCATTAGTTATTTATTGTCTGTAGAGTGTGAGCATCAGTCGCTGGGGCGTAGGTGCTAGTTTCCCTGGTTATTGAAGATGATTTATGCGGTAGTGTTCGGGCGCAGTCATATAAGAGCTTTGGTTGATGTTGTATATCGCTGGCTATGATGAACACTAATAAATCAGACTGTCACCCTTGATGACCAAAAAGTTTAGACGTTGAAGTCAGTGCGCAGGCAGTAAGTCCAGTCGCTTTTAGCGTGGTATGAGTCGGGTGCAGTATTGGCCAGGAGGGTATGTAAGGTTAGTTTGCGTTCAATAGCTCAGTTTTGGTGCGAATGCTTCAGCGTCGATTGTAGAGATTTTTGCTCTCGAGTCCTCTGGCCGAAAGCATTCTCTCGAAATTCAGTTGTTTAATTGGAGGTAGTGAATGGGCAAGGTAGCTCCTGTTTTGCTCGTGTTGATGCTTTCGTCCTGTGTCGGTTATCAATCGGGGGGCACTAACATTGGAGGTGGGATTGCTGTTAAATCATTGGTGACGGTGGGCGAAGAGACTGCTAAAAGTTTGACGGAGAGTTATGAGCGTGTAGTTTCCTCTTGCCCATCTTTCGAAAAGCAATCCGCGATTACGTGTTCTGGGGTGCTCCTGAGAGGAACGCATAGTTCTATCGCATACCATTCCTGGAATCCGAATCCATCCCCTTCGACGACCGGTGTCTCGTTCTCGTATGTGCGCAAAGATATCAAGTTTAATCAAATTCTTGGTTACAGTAATGGATTTATTTTTTATCCCCAGCAGGAAATTCCCAAGGATAAAATAAACATAGATGTTTTATGTTTTTTTCCGATAGATGGGGTCACGAGTATCCGTGACAGTGAAGGTTGTGGTCAGATGGATGGCTATCCAGATAGCCGCGAGTGCCAAGTTCAGGGTATTGCTACGGCTACGGCTTGGGCCAAGCACTTTGAAGTTGCTCCGCATAAATATGTATGCGGGTTTAATATTCGAAACTCTTTGGGTGGAGGCGCTGTAGACGCGTTTAATGAGGGGTTAAAAGCCCAGAAGTTAGTCCAGGATTTTGCATTTCGTGAATGGACGGAGGTGCGAACAGTGAAATGGGCCCAAGACATCGGAAAGGTGCTGCCGATCAAAGCATTCTTTTATTTCAGTACCAGCGGTCTGTGGGGGGCTCAGCATGATCAAAAAGATTTTCGGGCGCAGACAAGTATTTCGCTGCCAATAATATACATCAAAATGCCAGAATCTCCCTCAGAGGATGCGACATTCCACTTTATTCCTGAGGATCAGGCAATACCGCTTGGTTAACAAAACTGGCTAATGAGTCGCGGACAGTAAAGTTAAATTTATGTCCGCGACGAGCCGAGTCAGGCCAGAGTAGCCTCGGCTGGCGAAACGATACTGGTCTTGCCCCCACGAGACTTACCAGAGCTCAAATACTCGGCAATCGATTCCTGAGTCACCTCCCCCAGGAACACCCGCTCGGCATCCATCACCGGCAGCCACGAGCGGTTGAACTCGTACATGCGCGACAGCAGGATGCGCAAATGCTCGTCGTAGGCCGCGGTGGCGTTGAACTCGCGCAGGTATTGCGCGCAGGTGCCCGTCTGGCGGTGCAGGTCGCGACGGCGCACGTAGCCCAAGGCCTTGTTCTCGGCACAGGTCACCACCACGTAGCGACGGTCCAGTTCGTCCATCAATTCCAGTGCTTCGGCCACCGGAGTTCCCGGGCTC
>JAKFCE010000037.1:0-4448 GCA_036676905.1 Chitinophagaceae bacterium | reverse complement strand
CGACGAATCCATGCACCTGAACTTCGGCATCGACGTGATCAACCAGATCAAGATCGAAAACCCGCACCTGTGGGATGCCGCGATGAAGGACGAAGCGACCCAGATGATCCTGGAAGGCACCCAGCTGGAAATCGAATACGCCCGCGACACCATGCCGCGCGGCGTCCTGGGCATGAACGCCGCGATGATGGAGGACTACCTCAAATTCATCGCCAACCGTCGCCTGACCCAGATCGGCCTGAAGGAAGAGTACCCGGGCACCACCAACCCCTTCCCATGGATGAGCGAGATCATGGACCTGAAGAAGGAGAAGAACTTCTTCGAGACGCGGGTGATCGAGTATCAGACGGGTGGGGCGTTGAGCTGGGATTGATTCGGCTTACTCACTGAAAGATCAAGAGCGCTTTACCTGAAATGGATGTTTGGGGCAGCGAGCAGAGACTTGAAGCCCCGCCTAGTGCGGGGCTTTTTTATTGGAGACAACTAGTGATTTGGCCATTTAGAAAAACAACAACATTTATCGCTCCATCTTTCGAGGAAATAAAGAAACGCGCCAAAATTCTGGTTATTGATGACAGCGACTTTGTATACGCCCCATTATTCACTAGAGATGGGTACACCATCGAAAAATGGGACGATGTAGAAAATTTAGAAAAACTTGAAAATAACTATTTTGACCTAATACTTCTAGACATCCAAGGAGTAGGCCAGAGCGAGTCAGAAGAAGAAGGCTTTGGAATTCTAAAACATATACGCGCGAAATCTCCAGCTCAAATCGTCATAGCATTCTCCAATGCCGACTGGTCACTAAAATATCAAGATTTTTTTGATCTTGCGGATAGGAAGCTGGCTAAGAGCCAAGACTACGTAGAGTTCAAACGAATAGTAGACGACCTATTAATACAGCGCTTTAACTATAGATTTTACATTGAAAAAATTGAGAAGATTCAAAATCTTAGCCATACAGAAAGAACAAGAATAACTCAAGCAGCCCAAAACTCAATGCTGAGTGGAAAAATTGAAACAACCAGCATTGCGGTAAAAGATATTTCAAAAGAAGATGCCCAGCTAGTATTGGCCATTGTACAAACAGCACTGGCCGTCATCGCATTATGACAAACATCACACTTCCTCACGTAATTAATGGAAAGCTCCACGACGGCCTAATAATAAAATGGCCACAAAGGTGTCACACATGCAAAACAAATGAATGCCGCAACCACACAAATGAAATAGGCCTATGTTCTTACGGCTATAATTTCACAGCAATAAACAAAACCGTATTAGCAGGCTTTATCTGTCCTGACCACCAGTCCTCATCTCAAGCCAAAACCAAAAACATAAGAAAAGAAAAACAACAGACAATCAATATACACCTGGTAGAAAGCCAAAAAGCATCACTTCGGCAAGTCTCAATTAAAAAAAGTACGGCTTTACAAGAAATAAAAAACTCTGCACGAGACCAATTTCTCAATCAAGAATCCTTTAGAGACGAATTTATTCTTGAAATAAAAGAAGACATCCTAAAAGGATTATCATTTGTACACGACTACAAACAAATTAACGCAACAATCTCACAAAATATAAATGTCATAATAGAAACAAAATATCTAGGACTTGAATTTGATAAAAAAATAGAGCAAGCCACACAACAAGAACAAGCAATTTATTGGGCCAGCAAATTCCTACAAGAAAAATTAAATGTTGCAAAATACCTTCTCAACCCCGACTGGATAACCAGAGAGAGCGAAACAACCTCATTTAGATTTCACGGGCTTGCACTAAAATATGTAAAGCTTTATAACGATTTATTCAAAAGAAAAGGAATTACACCATCCGTAAGCGGCAACAGCTATAAAAACATCCTGGCCAACCCAGAAGCTATCTCAGTAATCATACAAACACTGCTCGACAACGCACAAAAATACTCTAAGAAGTCGGGAAAAGTTGAAATACACATATCAGACCAGGTCGATCATATATTTTTCTCAGTTGAGTCGTATGGACCCAGGATCCTAGATAGCGAACGCGAGCTAATATTTCAACCATTCAAACGCGCGAAAGATGCTATAAAAAGTCAAGAAGAAGGCGCCGGGTATGGTCTTTATATCTCTCAGTTAATTGCAAAACGTATCGGCACTATCATTGAAGTTGAACAAGAAGCCCAATTAAAGGAAAGGCAAGGTCACTGGACAACATTCTCAATCCGAATTCCAACAAACTCATGGAAATGACTGAAATATTAGGGGACAGACCACGCTTTTGCTTCTGTTTGATCATTCAAGCGAAACTGTGGTCTGCCCCTTACTATCCTTACCCAACGTTAGGCAAAGAGGAAGTGCCATGACAAAAACATCAGCTGCTGCAGCTGTAACTATTGCCTGGTTGCTCGCCGGAGCACTATTAGTAATCTTGAAATTTGAGCCAGCAAAGTCTATGTCTCTAAATGAGCTTGGCGACTTCATGGCCGGATTCTTCTCACCAGTTGCTTTTTTGTGGCTTGTCGTTGGGTACTTCCAGCAAGGCGAAGAGCTGAAATTAAACACTAAAGCCTTAGAGCTTCAAGCTAATGAATTAAAACAGTCAGTTGAACAACAGAAAGAGCTTGTCGAGGTCACACGAGCAGACATGGCCATAACCAAAATGGCTTACGAACTAGAGGCAGAGCGGGAAATTCGAAAAGCTCAGCCCATACTGAAACTTAGCACAAACAGCTATAACAGCAGCTATGACGGAATAACTGTGCTTGAATCCATTCTAATAAATGATGGACACTCTTGCACTTCTATCACTATCTCATGTAATGAAGGCTCTCTTAGTCAAACTGAAATAGCCGCTATGCTTAACGGTTCCAAAAAAGTCATCAAATACTCATTCCCCACCCCGACGAACACGTTCTCAACTCACATAAGCTACCTTGATGGAGTTGGTGTTAAACGCAGAACAGTTATAGAGGCAGTCAGGAATGAGGCCGGAAGCTTACTCTTCCTTCCAGCAAAAGAGGCGACAGTGGAGTATGCCTGACAAACGGTTCAAGGTCGTTCGTTTCGCTCACTCGGGACGCCCACAAGCTACGCTCGCGGGCGCCCCTTAACCTGTCCGCTAGGTATAAAACCATAACTCTCGATGACTGCGTATTAGGGGACAGACCACGATTGTTAGCTCCTGCTTTATCACTCAAGCGAAACCGTAGTCTGTCCCCCAATTATCCGTTCGAACTGCCCTTGCGATGGCTGACTTCGCCCATTTCGGCGTCAGCAGTTCTGACGCGCTCAAGGAGCTCAGCTGCCAGTTGGTTGGCGTCCTCTCCGAAGTGAAGCCGGCGATGGCAGTTCGGGCAAACCGCGGTCGCGTTCAGCGTCACGTCAGCTCCCCCGTCGCATAAACGAAGAAGGTGATGAACATCAAAGTACGTCCGGTCATCGCCGTGCGGCGGTGGACGAACTCCACCGCAGAGTTCGCAAGCACCACGTGCGCGACGGAGGACCCAAGCAGCGACCTTTGGGTCTCGAACGTGGGTCACGTGACTCGCGTCAATGGACTTAGGACAGGGGTCTCCGACAGGCCGCAGCATCGTCTCACGATTGACTTCGCGCAGCACCGAACTGGCAAACTGAGCCTCGTCCGCCGTTGGAGGTGCGTCGTCCACGCTGCTCAGTTCAGGCTTGCAGACTTCGCAGTACCGACAGCGTTCAGTTCCGAACTTCAGGCCCTTGCCGAATCCCCAAGTGAGCAATTCCTCAATTGAGTCAGCAGTCAACTTCGCGTACTGATTTCCCGTTCGAGGGTCAACCGTAGCTGGATGACTTCTGTCTGGCAATCTGCAAGTCGACTTGTGCACCAAAAAGTACGAGACGTCGTCAGGGTAATAGAGGTTGGCCTGAAAGCCGTTGGGGTGCGTCTCGATCCACTGGTAGTAGCCAGTGTCGTCATTCGTCCAGTGCCGTGCGGTTGGTCTCACCAGCTTCCCCAAGTCAAGCTAACCTTCCTTGTCATCCTGTAAGCCCCTGTTTTCCCTGGAGGTGGTCACTGCGAAAGCGACACTGTTCGAGGAGAAACATTAGATGGACGGCAAGCCCTGGCTGCTCGATAAATTTCGGCAGCAGTCCATTTGACGCTAGTCATTTACCATCACTCTGTCCACCGAGAGCTTCCTGGCCGGTAGTCCTATCGCCATTTCAGCCCAAAATAATAGGAGACCACGATTTCCGTTAACCGCTATTACTGGTTTCGCCCTTACGGCGAGTCACTTGATTCGCTTCGCTCACCCTTCGGACCAGCCTGCGGCTGTTACTCCGCTACGCTCCGTATCTCTTTGCTTGCGCAGAAAGTAACCAAAGAGAAAGCGCGCCCGGCATCCGGGTTTCGCTGCGCTCAACTTCCCTCGCTCCGGCGCTGTTCCGAGGGTCGTCACGGTGGGCCATCCCTGGCCCATCGTTCCTCGTTTG
>JAKFCE010000036.1:0-1630 GCA_036676905.1 Chitinophagaceae bacterium | reverse complement strand
TCTCAGTTCGGATTGCACTCTGCAACTCGAGTGCATGAAGTTGGAATCGCTAGTAATCGCGGATCAGCATGCCGCGGTGAATACGTTCCCGGGCCTTGTACACACCGCCCGTCACACCATGGGAGTTGGTTTTACCCGAAGGCGTTGCGCCAACCCGCAAGGGAAGCAGACGACCACGGTAGGGTCAGCGACTGGGGTGAAGTCGTAACAAGGTAGCCGTAGGGGAACCTGCGGCTGGATCACCTCCTTTCTAAGGATAAACCTCAATGGAAACGCTTCTTCGGAAGCCTCTGCCTTCTGGTTTACTTGGAACAAGACGGAAGAGAGTCACTCTTACCGTCGCGCATACAACGCGGGACGTGCCGCCTTCGTTTCTCTTTCTTCGCGAATGACCAACCCGCGCCTTATGGCTCGCCGATCCGGCTGAGCCTGCAGGGTGTGGTTCGGGCTTGTAGCTCAGTTGGTTAGAGCGCGCGCTTGATAAGCGTGAGGTCGGAGGTTCAAGTCCTCCCAGGCCCACCATTTCCTTTCCAAAGGTAAGATCAGGGGCCGTAGCTCAGCTGGGAGAGCGCCTGCTTTGCAAGCAGGATGTCGTCGGTTCGATCCCGTCCGGCTCCACCATTACCTGGTGTTGAGAGGGAAAATGGTCATTCGCCAACAAGGTTTGCAGCGGGCTTCGGCTTGCTGCCTGTTCTGTTTGACATCGTAAAGAGAAGATTTGTTCGAACTCCATTGCTTGAGTGCGATCCCCCGGTAGGCTTCGGCCCGCCAGGTTGATCTGCACGTTGACGGCTCTGGTTTGTCGCGGTGAGACGCTCAATCTCCCGCATATGATGGGTTGCCTAACCGCGCCCTCGATCAGATCTCGAGAAGCTGGTCTTTTTTTGTGCCAATACCATTGAGTGCAGGTCCCGCACAGGATCTGGCTCGTGCGTCAACTCCGATGGAGTTGTGCGATGGGCATTGGCAATGAGAATGATCAAGTGTCTTAAGGGCAATTGGTGGATGCCTTGGCATGCACAGGCGATGAAGGACGTGATACGCTGCGATAAGCTACGGGGAGGTGCGAATACCCTTTGATCCGTAGATTTCCGAATGGGGAAACCCACCTAAGGTACTTGGAAAATCAGAGCAGCAGGGCAACTTGCTGCTGTGGTTTCCAAGTATCGCTAATAGGTATCTTATCTTCGAATAAAATAGGGATAAGAAGCGAACGCGGGGAACTGAAACATCTAAGTACCCGTAGGAAAGGACATCAACCGAGACTCCGCAAGTAGTGGCGAGCGAACGCGGACCAGGCCAGTGATCTTAGTGAGACAAGCGGAACCTTCTGGAAAGTAGGGCCATAGTGGGTGATAGCCCCGTACGCGTAATGCGAACTAAGATCCTCGAGTAAGGCGGGACACGTGAAATCCTGTCTGAACATGGGGAGACCACTCTCCAAGCCTAAGTACTCGTGCATGACCGATAGCGAACTAGTACCGTGAGGGAAAGGTGAAAAGCACCCCGACAAGGGGAGTGAAATAGTACCTGAAACCGATTGCCTACAAACAGTGGGAGCCTGAAATGGTGACCACGTACCTTTTGTATAATGGGTCAGCGACTTAGTGTGACGAGCAAGCTTAAGCCG
>JAKFCE010000035.1:0-4560 GCA_036676905.1 Chitinophagaceae bacterium | reverse complement strand
ATGTTCACCCGCACGCTGGCCGCGGAACTGCGGCCCGAGGAATTCATCTGCGTCGTGATAAGTCCGGGCTGGGTCCGTACCGACATGGGCGGCCCGCAAGCGGCACAGAGCCCGAGCGAAAGCGTCGCGGGGATCATCCGCGTACTGCGCGGGTTGACGCCCAAGGACTCGGGGCAATTCCTGGATTATCGCGGTGAAGAACTCCCCTGGTGAATGCCCGTCTCCCCGAGATTGGGTTGTGGGGTAGGACCTTGCCAGCGCACTGAGTTTTAGAGGAGTTCATCCAGAAAGACCGTGATCAATGGGGTAGATCAATGGGGGCAGAGACATTGATCTAAACATTGATCCTCTAAAATCAATCACACTGACCCCATTGATCTCCGGGTGTTAGGGTTGGCATTAACGTTCAGGTTAAGTGGCCGTGGCACGCGGTTCCAGTGAGCGAAGCGAACGATTTGAACCAGTTGTTATAAGACTTTTTGCTGGAGTTTAATTGGTTCTTTTATGAGGTCGGCGGTGTCAATTACATGCGCTATGTCTGCGAGGCTGCCTATTTTTAGTGGCAGTGGGCCAACGCGCTCGGTTTGTTTTAGAGCAATACGCCATTCGTGCTGCCATGCGTATTCCTTGAATTTATTGAATACACTGAGCTGGCTGTGATGTAGCTTTCGTTCTACATAGCTGATTTTCCTGGCGACAATATTATCTTCTTCTAGCGTGTATATTGATGAATGATTGTCTATGGTGTTTTTTAAGCGACGCCAAAATTCACTTATGTCGCTACCGCCTATGTAAACTGCCTTATTGCCGAATTTTACAAAATTGTTTGATAAGCGAAGGCCGTTCTCACCAGATTTCAATATATCTTCGTCACTGATAATCGTCATGCTGTAGATGTTTGTTTCATCCTGATGGCATTGCCGTAAATCAATTTTATCGACAAGACTGGTAAAGACGTGTCCGTTTAGCTCTAAAGTTATATTCTCAGGTAGTAAGCTAGCGGAGAGTCCTTCGTGCACATCGCGCCTCAATGCCGGGTCGCTATCCTCGAAAGTTCTAAAACTTTGAATATTGTTCATGAACAATAAACCTTCATTTATAAAGCTGTTGACGTACTGCTCATCCATGAATTTGATAAGCAACCGATTTCGGTTTTCTGGGCTCACCATTGTAATTTCCTAAAGGCTTATAACGTTTGGTTAAGGGGCGGGCTTTAGCCCGTCCCAGTGAGCGAAGCGAACGATTTGAACCGGTTGTTAGGCAATTGCATAGCCGGATGCCTTGAGATCTTTAATGATGCTATATGCCACTTCTTCAATGTTGCTCGTGAATTTTTTGTAAATCATTCCACCCACATCGCTCGGCAACGAGACATCTCCAGTATATAGGCAGCAAACTCTGGACCTACCTAGCTTTCCTACAAAATAACCAAATTCAAAAATCACGTTTGGTCTTGCACGAAATTCTTTGTTCCGCTGATCATCTTCTTTGCCTTGCTCGGACTTGATGTAAGCGATTTCATCTGGTGTTAATAGGATAAATGCATAGCCAACATCGCTATGCTTCTCAAATTTCTCGATAACGGTTAAACCTTCGTCTGCTTGCCTATGCAGAACGACGGGCTCTAATCCTATTTCATGAAGGAAAACCTCTAAGCTGGTTTTTGCCACTTCGTCGTGTCCGTGGACAATAAAAACCTTCTTTGTCTTAGATTGAGCGTGAGGCGAGTTTTCCTCTGTTGTTTTCTCCGGCGAGGAGGTGTGCCTCAAGGGGATAAGTTCTAGTCTTTCAATAATTGAATCTATGCGATGGATTTTCCTATCGATATTTTTATATAAGTCTGAGATTTTTTCGCCAAGAGACGGCTCGTGCATTGCTATGGAACTGATGCTACTCCAGCGAGAGTATTCTTCCGAAAGTTCATCGGTTGTGAAAATTCTTTTGAGAAGTTCAGCGTTGAATGAATTCCACTTGCTATATTCATTGTTTGCTGTGTCGAGTGCTTCTCTTGAGCTTATTTGGACTTGCTTTATCTCAAGCCCCTTTTGAATTCTTTCTTGGAGTTTTGATTTGGCATCGTCTCTCGAGATCAATAGTTCCGCAGGATCCTTGGGCTCCATAGTTGTTGTTTTCTTTCTAGTCGCCACGGTGATCTCCTTAATTGCCTCTAACGATAGGTTAAGGGGCGGGCTTTAGCCCGTCCCAGTGAGCGAAGCGAACGGTTTGAACCTTTTGTTAGGTAACATTCACTTGGGTGCGTTACTGAAGTATTTTGGTGGTCTATGTATCCTTGAGAAGCATCTTCTCAATAATCTCACGGAGCTTAAAAAGCCTTGTTTCGCAAAGCTTTTTAATGGTCTCATCTGGCTTGTATTTATGCCATTTCCTATCTGCCTTATGATTAAGTTTCAATAGGTCTTTGTTGATGAAATCGTGCGCGGAGTCTTCTATTTTTACTGCGAATTCAATAAAGTCGTATCTAATTAGTGATCCGATTTCCTGTAATTGTTCGTCAGAGGCTGTTCGCACCAATTCTTTAAGGCTTACTACATAGTCGAGGAAAAGGCTTATTTCTCGCTTTACGCCAAATGAAAACCAACGTTCGGATGAGTTTCTCATGCTGGAAAAACTAACAAAGAAATCACTGAATTCTTGCTGGCCAATCATGGTTTGAGGGGTTCTTTTTAGCTCTCTTTCGCCATCCCACCCACCCAGCAATACCATTGTTCTAACTTGGCCGATAAAGTCTATTAAGTTGTCATGAGCTTGTAGTTTTCTGTCGACCACTTTTTCAGTAATGCGAAGTTTAGTTTCTCTGGATTTTGATATGTATCCAAATACCCCGGCCAATAACGAGCCTGATATTACGCCAAGCAATGCAAATATTGCTGATGCGTTTTTCTGAAGAAACTCAATGAGCTCGGGATTCATGGTGTTACCTAACGTTTGGTTAAGGGGCGGGCTTTAGCCCGTCCCAGTGAGCGAAGCGAACGATTTGAACCACTAGTTAGAGGACACTACGCTGGCTTCGTAACAGATTGCCGAAGGAGGCCGATAGTGCGAACAAAAATGAATAGGTTCCAATCATAAAGGCTGCTCGGATTAACTGTAAATATTTGGTTGTTAAGTCGTGAGATTGGCCGCTTATTAAGGCAATGCCGATTATGCTGAATGCTACTCCATATAGTGCGCCTGCAAGAGCTCCGTTGTTGATTGGGTTGGCATTGCATAAATAACCTACAAGTGCGCCACCTATGAACCATGAGGTTATTGAAATAGGCTGGTGAGCTGAGTTTACAACCAGTGCAACAATTTCGTTTGATATGTTATCAACGAGGAAACTATGCCATTTAAGCAATGGCCTGGATATTAAATAGATAACTAAGGAAGCTACAAGTCCTTTTGATACTGCACGATAATCCATATGTCCTCTAACGATAAGCTAAAGGGCGGCGGAACGCCGTCCCAGCGAACGAAGTGAGCGATTTGAGCGACTTGTTATAGGAGCTACACTGAGAATTCATTGCTTTGCTCTCAAGTACTCGATGGCCAGCTTGGCTTTGATGAAAATAAAATAAGCGATGAAGAAAAAGCTAATACCCCTAGCGTTATCCCTAGGATATTTATATTAAATATTGCCGTGAGATATGCGGAAAGTGAGACCGCTAAGGCGATATAGCTGAAGGTGAATTTTTTAAAGGCCGCTAAGAGTACCGGAATTATTGATACGAGAGCCGTATGGATTGCAACGCTAAGGGCGATATTGGCGATCAGTCGTTGATTAATGGTGTTCTCTACGGCCAGACTCATGAGTATGTCTGCTTCATAGGCATAACGCTGAACTATTGCTGTGGAAATAAGGCTTCCAAACAAGATCAGTGCGATTCTTATATTTTTTGGGCTCACGATGTTCATTGGCTCCTATAACGTTCGAGGTAAGGGGCGGCCGCAAGTGGGCGAAGCCCGCTTGTGGACGTCCCCTTGACTGAGGGGTTAGGGCGCAGGCGGCTGATGGCACGGCTGGTGGTGGATCGGACCGCCCGGAACACGCTACCCACAGGACGCGATGACCTCAATGGACTTCTGCCCGATGTACGGCGAAGACTCGCCGCAATTGGAATGAACGTGGAACATTGCAGCAAGATAAAGCCCACCCAAACCCAGGAAGAGACTGACCCCAATCTTTGCCGACCGCGGAAGATTCCCTAGACAGACGAGGCTGACGCAGGCAACTGTAGCAACGAGGAAGAAAAGCGTTGAGAACCATTCCCAGTTTCGCGCTGAGACCTCACCTGGTGCCAACGACTCAAGCGCGGCATGGCTGCCGAGTGAAAGCACCCATGGAAGTGCCATGACTGCCAAAACTGCGAACGATCGGGTGCACAGGCGTGACCAAATGGATGTCATTTTGTAGACGGGACGAGGTTTCTCGTGCGCCCTAACGTTTAGGTTAAGGGGCTGCGGCACGCAGTCCCAGAGAGCGAAGCGAACGATTTGAACCGCTTGTTAGGCGGCTAGATATTGAGTGGCTGATACCGCCAGCAAAATTAGAAAGCATGG
>JAKFCE010000033.1:0-1769 GCA_036676905.1 Chitinophagaceae bacterium | reverse complement strand
CTCCCCTTGTCGGGGTGCTTTTCACCTTTCCCTCACGGTACTTGTTCGCTATCGGTCATGCACGAGTACTTAGGCTTGGAGAGTGGTCTCCCCATGTTCAGACAGGATTTCACGTGTCCCGCCCTACTCAAGGACAATGCCTGTTCTACGTCTACGGGGCTATCACCCGCTACGGCCGGACTTTCCATTCCGTTCGACTTTATTCAGCATTGCCACTGGCCTGGTCCGCGTTCGCTCGCCACTACTTACGGAGTCTCGGTTGATGTCCTTTCCTGCAGGTACTTAGATGTTTCAGTTCCCTGCGTTCGCTTCTTACCCCTATTTTATTCGAAGGTAAGATACCTTATTTCAATGCTTGGAAACCCAAGCCGTCCATTGCTGAACAGTTTGGATTCTCCAAGCATTTAAGGTGGGTTTCCCCATTCGGAGATCCATGGATCAAAGCTTATTCGCAGCTCCCCACAGCTTATCGCAGCGTATCACGTCCTTCATCGCCTGTGCATGCCAAGGCATCCACCAATTGCCCTTACGACACTTGATCGTTCTCATTGCCAATGCTCATCATCTATTGGATTTGGAATGCCTATCCTCTTCGCTCGCGCTCAGAGGGGTTCCAAATCTGACCATACGGACAAGCCGCATTTGCCAGACCCAAAGACCCGGTTACCTTTTACAACCAGGTCGTCATGATGCCATCGACGTGTTCGATATGTCCTTCATTGCGGGCACGCCGGTGCACCGCGAAGTCATATCATTAAGACCAGCTTCTCGAGATCTGTCCGGGAGCGCGCGGTCAGGCAACGCCCATCGACATGCCGTCAGAGGATCATCAAACACCAAAACCCTTAAAGCCCGAAAGCCTCGAAGTTCCAATGGTTCAATCACCAACAACAAACATGCCTTGAGTAACAGGCTTCCTACCGCGCAACCAACCCCTCATCCATCTCCGGTCGGCTAGACCATCCATGGGATCGTAAGGACTGGGCTCGGACGTCTCGAACTTGCGTTCAAAACACCTGGAAGCCTCCAGACATATCTTCTCTTCACAATGTATGCAGAACAGGCATCAGGCTTTCGCCGATGCAAACTTTTATTTCTTCAAAGGATATGTCCGCTCTCTCGACACCAAAGTGAATTGGTGGAGCTGAGCGGGATCGAACCGCTGACCCCCTGCTTGCAAAGCAGGTGCTCTCCCAGCTGAGCTACAGCCCCAACCATCACAAACACCTGACGTACAAACCGTCAGGATCAGGTAAACCATCAAGCGAACCAAAAACTGGTGGGCCCGGGTAGACTCGAACTACCGACCCCACGCTTATCAAGCGTGTGCTCTAACCAACTGAGCTACGGGCCCATCTCGCCGAGCCTCGAAAGGCTCAACTGTAAACGCCCATACGGCTCAGCGAGCCGTCGCCGGTCGTCCGGCGCCCTCGCGGAGCGTCAGCCTGTCGAAGACAGGCGGCACGACGCGTGAGCGCAAACCAAATGGTTCATATCCTTTTGAAGAAAGAGAAACGTGGACGGCGGGTATCGCCATCTCCGCAGAGTGCATAAGCATTCTTGCGGCGTATTGCGTTTCGATCGTCACCTGACTGGTGCGATCTATGTTCTAAAAAGCACGGGAAAGGTCATCCATCGTAAAGATGGCGTCTTCCAATTCCACAGCTTCCTTAGAAAGGAGGTGATCCAGCCGCAGGTTCCCCTACGGCTACCTTGTTACGACTTCACCCCAGTCGCTGACCCTACCGTGGTTAGCTGCCTCCTTGCGG
>JAKFCE010000032.1:0-2509 GCA_036676905.1 Chitinophagaceae bacterium | reverse complement strand
ACGTTTCAATTGTTGCCAGACCTTACGCACACCATATCGACCTGAACTTTCTTTCCAAATTCGTTGAATTTGTTCAGCATGATGCTCATCATGTAGATCTCGTTTCGCTCGATGTTCTGGATTGTCAGCGAGATCTAAAGTAAGCGTCCGCTGAACCCCATGTCTATTTTTTAATTTGAGTTGGATTTCCAGCGGTGTGGTAGCAATTCTTCTATTTGGGTCACTTTATGGGTCGGCAATCTTTTCAGCACATCACTTAAATAGGCATACGGATCCAACCCATTCAGCTTTGCTGACTGGATTAAAGTCATGATGTTTGCCGCTCGCTGACCACTACGCAGCGAACCTGCAAATAACCAGTTCTTACGTCCCAACGCCCAAGGCCGCACCTGGTTTTCCACCCAATTATTGCAAATCGGTAGATTGCCATCATCCAGATAGCGGCTTAAAGCTGGCCAACGCTTCAGAGTGTAATTGATGGCCTTGGCGGTTGGAGAACTCGATGGCACCGTCAGTTGATGCTGGTTGAGCCATTCATACAGTTGTTGCATCACCGGTTGACTATGCTGTTGTCGGTATTCGCGGCGCTGTTCTGCTGTACCATCGGTCTTTCTCCTGAGTTCTGCTTCTATGGCATACAGTTTCTGAATCAGCACTAAGGCCTGTTCAGCGACCTGACTTTTCTTGGTCACATGCAGTTCATGGAATTTACGACGAGCATGCGCCATGCAGCCCACCTCAATGACTTGGCCTGATTTAAAGCGTGCTTTATAACCACTGTAATCATCACAGACTAGATGGCCCTGCCAGTCTTTCAGGAACACTTCAGCATGCTGGCCTGAACGACTATCCTGAAAGTCATAAATCACGGCTTGAATTGGATTATATTGGGTTGTTGCATAGGCCCAGACATAACCTTTCTTCGGTTTTTTCTCATCATCACTCATCCGCATGATGGTGACCGGCGTTTCATCGGCATGGATCACCCGCTGTTGCAGCACCACCTCTTTTAAAGCATTGGCCAGAGGTTCCAGTTCTACACCGCAGCGACCTATCCAGTCAGATAACGTGGATCTGGACAGATCAATGCCCGCCCGCTGATAGATCAGGCGCTGACGGTACAGCGGCAAATGATCGGCATACTTCGATACCAGCACATGGCTGAGCAGTTCAGGTGAAGCAATGCCTTTATCAATCACATAGGCGGGCATCGCTTGCTGAGTCAGGGTGTCACACTGATCACAGACCCATTTGCCACGGACATGCTGTTCCTTATAGAACTGTGCCGGTCTGAAATGCAGTTTTTCACTGATATCTTCGCCGATACGACGCAAGGTGCAGCCACAAGCACATTGGGTTGATGTTGGTTCATGCTCGATACGGATGGTGTGTAGATGATCGGGCAGCAGTCGACGTTTAGGTTTGTTGACTGTGGCTTTGTGTGTCGCTGCATCAGTTTTATCTGCATTCAGCCGTTCCAGTTCCAGATCAACAGCGGCAATATCTTCTTCGACCGCTTCATCCCAGAGATGGATTTGTTTTGCGGTGAGATGTTCGTTTTTACTGTCGAATTTGTGCTTTTTAAACAGCGCAAGTTCATGCTCGTATTTTTGATTGAGAATGGAAAGATGCTGAACTTTGGCATCTAATTGCAGATTGGATACTTCAAGATGCTGAACTTTGGCATCTAATTGCTGGTTTGATTGTGCCAGAGACTGATGTTGCATTGCCAACTGTCTAGTAAATTCCAGCAGTTGTTCATGGGTCAGTTGGCTTAAATCAGGCAGTGTATTCATGACCGCAGTATGCCTGAGGTCATGAGAAGAATGAAATAGAACGTTTGGAGAATAGCAGAATGGACCAAGCTAGTTTAGAGCATTGTGACCAATTGCTGTCGTCCAATGCGCTGCCAAGGCAAACCCTGGATCAGTGCCTGTAACTGTTCTGGACTGAGTGCCAGGGTTTCACCCTGGTGAACTTTAGCCCAGTGAAATTTTCCCTGTTCCAACCGCCGAGCACACAGCCAGATCCCCAGTCCATCATGTACCAGCACTTTCATGCGATGGCCACGTTTATTACAGAACAGGTAAGCACAATGCGGTTTGATGTAGCCAAAGGCTCTCACCACCTGAGCCATGGCCGTATCCATACCTGCACGCATGTCCATGGGCTGAGTAGACAACCAGATTTCATCGATACGGATCATGTTGTAAGTGCCTTGAGTAATTCTGCTAAAGCAGATATTTCTGATACTTGCCATTTCAAGCCAATTTCTGCTTTTGAGTGGGGTAAAGTAATTTGAACCGTTAACATGCCAGTAGAAATAGGATCTAATGGTGCAGAGCAAGATAAGGCAATAAATGCAGGTTTATTCGGTAGTAGTGAGCGATCATTCCCTGGCTTAGCATCAATTAAGCGAATCCATTTGGATACAAGATGTGTATTCAATCCATGTTGCAAAGCGACCGAAGCAATTGAAACCTCCGATGCTTTACACGCCTGAACGATC
>JAKFCE010000031.1:0-2764 GCA_036676905.1 Chitinophagaceae bacterium | reverse complement strand
ATTGTTGGTAAATCGGGCGCTGGACAATCTCGATCCGCCCGGTGGGGCGTCCGATGCTCAGGAGGTGCAGCCATGACTCGATACATGCCGATTACCGGCATCGACTGCACGATCCCTTCCCTGCTGATCGACACTGAAGCGCCTGTCGATGTGTTGCATGACACGGCGGCGTATCGCATTCGCAGCGTCACTCAACTGCTGGAATCGCTGTCCCTGGGCGAGGCGCTTGGTGGTGATGCTGCGCTGTTGCAAGAGTTTGCGAAGGTGTTGGCAATCCAATTGCGTGATGGCTGCGATTTGCTGGATGTGGTCGGTCGGCGGTTGCGAGCGCAACTTTAAATCATCAATAAAAATGGGCGACCCAAGGTAGGGTCGCCCATTTTTATATCCGCAACTTTTAAATATCGCCTCCCAGACTTATTCACGCAGCACTTCGCAAGAGTTTGTTAAAAACTGTCTTTAAACTTCTGATCAATCCAAAAAATCGACTCAACATCGTGAGCACAAAAAGCCCAAAAAACTGGCTCCTTGGTCAACTAACACCTCATCGCCTCACCTGAAAACAGCGAAAAACAAAACAATGGTTTTCAACCAACCTTCAAACTATACTTCCGTGCGCAGTATGGAGGCTGTGATTTATGTTCAAACTCAAACGGAAAACATGGATTTTTCTCTTGGTCTACACCGTAGGTGTCAGTGGCTATATCTACTACCTCTACGTCGAGACTCAAGGAGTCCTCACTGAAAACATCAATAACAAATTACTGCATGCCGCGTTGGGTGCTTCGGCCATCCTCGGCGACCGCTACCATGACAATCTGATCGACAAACAGTCCAAATCCGAAACGGAAGACTGGAATGCCATTCAGCGACTTTCCAGCTTCAACGATTCCATGGGTACTGCCTTTGTCTACAGCGTGGTCAAACGCTCGGGCGAGGCTTATCTGGTTAGCTCCAGCGCATCGAAAAAAGAAATTCAGGAGAAGAATTTCGTGCGCTTTTTCGATCCCTACCCGGATGCCAGTCAAGCTTTGCTCGACAGTTTTGAGCGTACCGAACCCACCTGGATCGACTATTCGGATCACTGGGGAGACTTTCGCGCCGTCTTCGTCCCAATGAAATCGCAGGACGGTACTGTTTATGTTACTGGTGCGGAGATTACGTTGGCGGACTACTACCACCAACTCAATCAGGACTCCCTGCACCATATCATCCTGGCCATTCTGGTATTTCTCGCCCTCAGCCTTTTACGCATGCGTGCTCATCTCCAGCAATTGAAAATAAACGAACAGGTATTGAATCAGGCAAAAAATGCCGCCGAGGACGCTGATCGTTCTAAAACCAGATTTTTGGCCACCATGAGTCATGAGATCCGCACACCGATGTACGGTGTCATCGGCGCGACCGAGTTGCTGGCGCGGTCCGCCCTGAGCCCCGAGCAAAGCCGTCTGCTAAAAACGATTAATACCAGCGGACGAACCCTGCTGTCTCTTATCGATAACATTCTCGACCTTGCAAAAATCGAAGCGGGCAAACTTGAGTTGAAACCTCGTGTTTTCGAAGTGAGAGCATTGGTTTTATCCAGTATTGAAATGATCCGGCAAAACATTCAGGACAAGCCAATAGCCCTTGAGGCCCACGTCTCACCGGACGTACCTTCCTTGGTCAAAACCGATACCGATTGCCTTCGCCAGATATTGCTCAACTTGTTGGGCAATGCGGTTAAATTCACCGAATCCGGAAAAGTATCGCTCATGGTCACGACGAGCGGTTACGGCCCTCAAGCCCGACTCGACTTCTCCATACGCGATACCGGCATAGGTATCCCCACTGAACGGCAAAACAGCCTGTTCAAGCCCTTTACTCAGTTCAAAGGGCCGGCCAGTCAACGCTTTACCGGGAGTGGACTCGGTCTTTCAATCTGCAAAAATCTGGTCGAGGCGCAGCAGGGGACTTTATCCTTTACCAGTCAGCCTGGCGTCGGATCGACGTTCTCCTTCTCACTCCCCATGGAGCTTTTTTCAGTCTCGGAAATACCCATCGGGGACGATCATGCAGTGGTGGGTTTCGACTCATCTTTTGCCGAGGATTACCCGCTCGATATCCTGCTGGTAGAAAACCATCCCGTGAGTCAGAAAGTTGCCATGGCGATGCTACAGGAGTTGGGTTATACACCCGACCTTGCGTCAAACGGTCTGGAGGCGGTGAATAGGTGTATGCCTTCGACTCCAGATATCATTTTTATGGATATCAACATGCCTGTTATGGATGGGCTAGCGGCCATTCGTAAAATCCGCAAACTACCATTGGGCGAGACTTGCTACATCGTTGCTTTCACCGCGAGCGCTTTTTCGAGCGAGATAGAGCGTTTCAGGGTCGCGGGGGCCAATGACGTTTTAACCAAACCGGCGAACTTTATGGCCTTGACCCGAGTGCTTCAGCGTGCTGCCAACTACCGGCAGCAGCTCCAGGCCAGCACTCCGGTAGTGGATGCAATTTAAAGTTTGAATGGGCTCAGACCACAGTCGCAGCGTGACTCAACGGTTGGAAACGCTTTCCCTGGGCGAGGCGCTTGGCGATAACGCTGCGTTGTAGCAGGCATTTTGCGCGAGCGGCGGTTGCGGGCGCAGCTTTAAATCACCCAATAAAAATGGGCGACTTCAAGGTCGCCCATTTTTTATGTCCGAAACTATTAAACATTGCGTTCCAGAGGAGGTGTTCGCCCAGTGTAATGGCCTGGCAATCCATGCACCGGTAAAGAGCC
>JAKFCE010000030.1:0-2588 GCA_036676905.1 Chitinophagaceae bacterium | reverse complement strand
GCAAGGCGACCGCCATTACGACTACGACGCCTTCGGCAACCTGATCCGCGAACGCCGCGGCACCGGGCAGAAACTCGTCACCGAATACCGCTACGACTGCCAGCATCGGCTGGTCGGCGTCACGTTGACGGATGGAAGTTGCGCGAGCTATCGCTACGACGCCTTCGGCCGCCGCATCGCCAAAACCCACGACGGCCAAACCACCGAGTTCTTCTGGCAGGGCGACCAAGTCGTCGCCGAAAGCAGCAAAGCGCACTACCGCAGCTACATCTACGAACCCGGCAGCTTTCGCTCGCTGGCCATGCTCGACGGCAAAGGCCCGCGCAAGGCCTGCCCGTTCTACTACCAACTCGACCATCTGGGTACACCGCAGGAACTGACCGATTTCGGTGGCGAGATTGTCTGGTCGGCCAAGTACAACGCCCACGGCAAGGTCACGCATCTGGCACTCGGTGGAGGCGAACAGCTCGACCAGCCGCTGCGTTTTCAGGGGCAGTATTTCGACGCCGAGAGCGGCCTGCACTACAACCGGCATCGGTACTATGATCCGGAGATTGGTCGGTATCTGACGCCGGACCCGATCAAGTTGGCGGGTGGGCTGAACCAGTACCAGTACACGCCGAATCCGACGGGGTGGGTTGATCCGTTGGGGTTGAGCGGGAATTGTCCGCCGCCGAATAAGCCGGGGTGTTCCGCGCCGGATGATGTGAGTAGGGCTAAGGTTGATGAGGGGGAGCCTGAGTTACCGAAGCTGAGCGTTGAGGAGGTAGCTAAAAAAGAGATTATTAGATTAAACGACAGTCAGGGCATGCATATGGTTGGGAAGCATGCTCCACAGGTGCCAGATAAAGCTTTCAAGCAACGGGCAATTGACGGTACGAACCCGATGACTGGAAAAACTCCTCGGAAAAAGAAAGGAAATCCGAGTTCTAGATTTTATAGTTATACGTTAATGCATAAGGCTTACATTCTTGCAACAACGAGAACGGAACACGGACTTCCACGTTTTACAGGAAAGGACAGTGAGGGAAACGACATTGTCAGAATGAGGCTTCCGGGCGCTGGTGAGGGGTATTTTCCCAATCCCAAGTCGAGGGAGAATCCGAAGCTTATTGGTTTGGATGGCTTTGAAATGAAATTCGATCCTGATACTGGCATCCCGTTTACGTTATATCCGATTAAGTAGAGTGAAAAATGCTTATTGATCCTGGAACTGGGCAACCGTATATCCCCACACCCTCTTATTTTTTGGGGTGTTTTGATATTTATGATCGTGAAGAGACTCTTGGTGAGGAGTTAGAGAGGTTCGATCCTAATGATCCGACGGACAGGGAGGAGCTAATTCTCAAATACTGCCTCCCTAGAAAGCGATCATATAGGCAGAGATTTTTACTTTACAAATGTCTGGAGGAAGCTCTTCAGGACAAAAATTATGATTTCCAATCACTGCTGAAGTATGACCCTGAGGCGTATTCATCATTTCCTGATGGGTGGGATGAGATGAAAGATACCAGGGCATTTTTTGAAGACATTTTTCGCTTGGCAACTGTTGAGTGGAAAGACGATCTTCAAAAAGCCAGTCTCGAAGATCAATCCACTTGGACGACAGTTGGTTAATTGCATGGACGTCGTACATCCTGCGAAATTTCTGGGCAAGGTCGTCGGAAGTTTCCTTCAAGTCGTAGCGGTTTTCATGAACTGGTGTGAAATGAGCTCCATCGATAGTCTCTGGTGGTCACTGAAAATTCAGTGGCAGGGTGTAGGAACCCTTCGAAACCGTTAGAGCTACATTGGCGTCGATGCTTGGTTTGCGGCCGTTAACGTGCGTCCGTAAGATCAGTTGCGGCGGCTATGCGCGGGCACGCTTCGGCGTGGTCGAGTTTTGCTCTAAGGGTCTCGATATTCCTACCCCGTGCATAGCTGCCACCCTAGCCTGTAGGAAGGCCTAAGGCAGCTCCATTTCTTCCTTTAGAGCAATTCAAATGAAAACATTTACACCCGACCCACCCTACGAAAAACCAATCCCCCATCCCGACAACCGCTTCATGGCCCTCACCGGCAACTGCACCGACATGCCCACACTGTTCGTCGATACCCACGCGCCGCTCGATGTTTTATACGACGCCGCCAACTATCGAATTCGCGCCGTCACTCAGGTGCTGGAAAATATGTCGATGCGCGGTTCCATCGAGTGCGAGTCCTTCATCCTTAGTGATTTTGCTTTGCTCTGTGCCATTTCATTACGCGATGGGTGTGATGTGTTGGATGTGATTGGGCGGCGGTTGCGGGCTCGGCCTTCGGAGTAGCGCCGCAGAATGATCGTTCCCACGCTCCTGCGTGGGAATGCAGCCCGTGACGCTCTGCGTCACATCAGTGCCCGGCTCGATACCGGCGGTGTGGCTGGAACGCGGAGCGTCCCTGGAGGCATTCCCTCGCGGAGCGTGGGAACGATCACCGTGTAGAGGTGGCGGCACCAGGATTGCCCGCTCAGCCGCGAACCCCTGACGTTCTGCGCCGTACAAGGTAAACTTCCCGGCCTTCGCAGGAGCAATCATGAATTATCGTCACGCCTTCCATGCCGGCAATCA
>JAKFCE010000029.1:0-2222 GCA_036676905.1 Chitinophagaceae bacterium | reverse complement strand
GAGGGGACCGATTCGCGAACTTGCGTGGCGGCATCCATGGCAATCAATTTAGGGGTGATCGGAATAAGTTCCACCCGGCTACTCTCCGGAGAACCGTCACTCACCATTTGACTGGTGTCCATGTGTTGACCAGGCGAAAACATACAGCCGTGCAAGCTGATACTTGCCAGCATAACAACAGAAAACCTACGGATCATAATGGCACTACGCTAGTCGAGGGCGAGTCTAAAAAAACAAGATCACCCAGAAAGTTCTGAGTGATCTTGAACAACACACTTCACGGGGTATTAGTTGGTACCAGTCGTACCACCAGTACCCGTGGTGCCGCCCGTTCCAGAAGTACCGCCATTGGAACTGCCACCCGAGTTTGAAGCGGCCACTGCAGCGCCAGCGATAGCCGCGCCCACCACCACGGTTTCGGCGACCGTTACTCCCCCGACCAGCGGGGTGTTCAACGACAACGGCTCGCTTGCGATCGACGCATCGCTCACCGGTTCATCCGCAGCCAACGCCGCGGTACTCATGACAGCCAGCAAGCCGGCTAAAAGTAATTTCTTCATATCAGACTCCTTCTCGACATCAACTCTCTACAAGATTTGATACTAAGGGACCAGGAATGGAACAGCAGAACGAATGAAACTGACCAATTAAACAGCCAATTCATGCGCATTGCCTCCTTTGGAGCATGTCATTTATAAGTGTTGCACGCCATATACTGAACCTCATCACATCATTGACAGAGGGCCAGAATCAGACAAGCCCCATTGACGAAAAATAGCGATTTTCCAAGAAATTCAGCACACAATTAGGCATTTTCAATACATTTTTACGGGTTTTAGTGACATGACCTCAAGGTCTATTGTTATTATTAGTCAGGATTTTCCCGACTTCTTATTCCGCAAGGTCCTATTGTGGTTGGAGATTGAAGGCTAAATAACATCGAGCCATAAATAGTTAATATAACTATAGCCCCTTATTCATCCGTCATTCTCCATTCAATACCGCATGCAAACGCGAATTGCGCAAGTCTTTTTCCGAGAGTAGAGGCGACTCCAACGGCCAGGTAATGTCCAGCTCCGGGTCATTCCAGAGCAACCCACCCTCGTCCTCGGGGTAATAAAAATCGGTGCATTTGTATTGAAAATCGGCAATATCACTGAGCACACAGAAGCCGTGGGCATAACCCGGCGGCACCCATAGTTGAAGATGGTTGTCGGCGGTCAACTTGACGCCCACATGTTCACCACAGGTGGGGGACTGGGGATTGATGTCCACTACCACGTCGTACACCGCACCTTGGGTGACCCGCACCAACTTGCCCTGAGGCCGGGTCCGCTGGAAGTGCAAACCACGCAACACGCCATACTGCGAGCGCGAGTGATTGTCCTGGACGAAGGGTAATTCAATGCCGGCATCACGATAACGCTGCTGGTGATAGCTCTCGAAAAAAAAACCGCGGCCATCGCCAAAGATTTTAGGCTCGATGATCAGTACACCGGGCAACCGGGTGTTGATGACATTCATTTCGCGGGCTCCGTTGTCAGCACCCGTGCCAGGTATTGACCGTAACCGGTTTTGTATAGCGCGGTGGCTTGTTTATCCAATTGCGCAGCCGACAACCAACCCTGGTGGTACGCCACCTCTTCGAGGCAGGCCACTTTCAAGCCCTGCCGCGCTTCAATGGTCTGGACGAAATGCCCGGCCTCCATCAATGAATCATGGGTCCCGGTGTCCAGCCAGGCAAAACCACGCCCGAGCACACTGACGTGCAGGTCCCCGCGCTGCAGATAGGCATTGTTCACGTCAGTGATTTCAAGCTCGCCGCGGACCGAAGGTTTGACTTGCTTTGCAATGCGCACCACGTCTTTATCGTAGAAATACAAACCGGTGACGGCATAGTCGGATTTCGGATGTTTAGGTTTCTCTTCGATCGAGATTGCTTTGCCGTCACTGTCGAATTCGACAACGCCAAAACGCTCTGGATCGCTGACTCGATAACCAAAGACGGTAGCACCGGTCTGTCGTTGTGATGCTTCGCGCAACAAGGCGCTGAAGCCATAACCATAGAAAATGTTGTCGCCCAGAATCAGCGCCACATCACTGTCACCGATAAAATCCTCACCAATCAGAAAGGCCTGGGCCAAACCATCGGGAGAAGGCTGTTCGGCATAGCTGAGTTCAATGCCGAAAGAAGAGCCATCACCCAATAGATTCTGAAAGTT
>JAKFCE010000028.1:0-2518 GCA_036676905.1 Chitinophagaceae bacterium | reverse complement strand
CCTGGCCTCGGCCGGCGACGAACATAACGTCGAAACCCGCAGCAAGGACGGCAAAAAACGCATCCACGAAGAGGACGACCACACCGTACAGAAAGCGGCGGAGTTCAGCGCCGGCGGCAATGTCAAAACCAGCTCCGGACGCGATACCACGCTGATTGCGAGCAAGATCAGCGCGGGGAATGAAGCGTATGTGTACGCCGGTAATGACCTGAATCTGCTGGCGGCGCAGAACAGGGATTACACGCTGTATGACATGAAGGAGAAGGGCGGCTGGGGCGCCGAGAAAACCCAGCGTGATGAAGTCACGCAGATCACCCACGTGGGCAGCGAGATCAAGACCGGTGGCAACCTGACGCTGATCAGTGAAGGAGATCAGCGTTATCAGGTGGCGAAGCTGGAGAGTGGCAAGGACATCACGCTGGACAGTGGTGGGGCGATTGTTTTTGAAGGGGTGAAAGACCTGCATGACGAGAGCCACACCAAAAGTGATGGTGATGCCTTCTGGACCTCATCGAAAGGCCAGGGCAATACCGACGAGACATTGCGCCAGACCCAGATGATTGCCAAAGGCAACATCGTGATCAAGGCGGTCGATGGCCTGCAAATCGACGTCAAACAGGTCAACCAGCAAACCGTTAGTCAAACCATTGATGCGATGGTCCAGGCAGATCCGCAGCTGGCCTGGTTGAAACAAGCTGAAGCACGCGGTGATGTGGACTGGAGACAGGTCAAGGAAATCCATGAGTCGTTCAAGTACAGCAACTCGGGGTTAGGCCCGGCTTCGCAGTTGATCATTGCGATTGCGTTGGCTGCCGTCATGGGGCCGATGATGGCGGGCATGAACGCGATGTTGCAGGCGGTCGCGGTGAGTGCCGCGACAAAGGCCACCGTCAGCACCATCGACAATCGGGGCAACCTTGGGAAGGTCATCAAGGACGTTACCTCAAAGGAAAGTATCAAAGGTTATGTCGTAGCCGCTGCCACGGCCGGCGTAGCGGACGGGCTCAATTACAACCCGGGAAATCTTGGGTTTGATGTCAAGAGCTTGAATGCCGTGGCTATCAAGGTGACTGCCGATGCTGTGATCAAGACGGCTGTTTACGGAGGAAGCTTCAAGGACAACCTGGCCAATTCGGCTGCGAGTGTAGCTGTCAGTATTGGTGGCGCTGTTGGGGCCGGGAAAATTGGAGATCTGCCCCTGTCGGAGGGCGGTTTAGCAAAAATTCTCTTGCATGCGGGGTTGGGGGGCTTGCTGGCTGAAGCGATGGGCGGTGATTTCCGCACCGGAGCGCTGGCGGGTGGCGCCAACGAAGTGTTGGTCGGATTGCTCGGCGACAAACTCTTACCCTCAAACCTCGTTCCGGGTTCTGCGGAGTACAACCAGGCCCAGGCCAACATTCTCGCGCTCTCGCAAATTGTGGGTGTGCTAGGTGCGGCGGCTTCGGGTGGGGATGTCGGGGTTGGGGCGGCGGTGGCGGCGAATGCAACGCAGTACAACTTCTTGAATCATCGGGATGTGGATGACCTCGCTGCGGCAGAGAAAGCGTGTCGGCTCAAAGGTGACTGTGAGGCAGTAAAAAAAGAATTCGATGCTCGTAGCGATGCTAATCGGGAGCGACTGAAAAACTGCCAGGCCACGAGAAACTGCGCGCAGATACGTGCCGAGATAGATGAGGGGGCCAGAGAACTGGGGAGTCTGATTGAGCGGACTGAGGTATTAAATCCGGGCGGTTCGGACAGCGATCTTGCTTATTACTATCAGACCCGGCGAAATGCGGTTGATTGGACTGTTGCCGGTCTAAATCACTTAGATCAGATCGGTAATTTGTGGGTCAACAATGACGGGACATGGTTGAAAGAGGCCGCCGTCTACCTTGATCAAACCGGATTCAATCCCTTCGGGATAAATGTAATACCGGGAATGCATCCATCAGGAGAAACCGGGAGCGTTAAGTTGAAACCGATCGGTGAAACGTCACCCGTCGGTGGAGGAAAAGGACAACCCGGCTCTACCACTCCGGAGTGGGACAACGCTATATCAAAAGCAGATGGAGACTTTGGATATCTGAATCAGCCAGAGCCGAGTAGGCCTCCAGCATTCTTTGACGCTAAGGTCTATGCGTCCGAATTTATGAGTAATGGGCGAATAAAAGCTGCTGATTTGGAGAAGCTAATTCCCCCAGGTATTGCAGATAGCTTCAAATCTTCTGCTACCATCAGTGATGGGAGTAAATATCAGTACGTTTGGGGAGGGCAAAAAATTGAAGTTAAGTGGCACTCGCCTGATACAAACGCAGCTGCAAAGTTTCCAGGGTCTAACTCTGGTGCAGGATGGACTGCGCAAATAAAAGTTGGAAATAAATTACTTGGGCAAGATGGCAAGCTATACAGGAAAGCCTCAAATTTAACTCACATTCCTGTGGATTTTTAAAGAATGAAGAATTTTTCGTATTATTGTTCCTTGCCAGACTCCATGGCCGAAGATGAATTACATGCTGAGTTTCTCGAGCTTATTGAG
>JAKFCE010000027.1:0-1822 GCA_036676905.1 Chitinophagaceae bacterium | reverse complement strand
AGCTCTTTGCCCGGCTTGAAGTGGGGAACGAATTTACCGTCGAGACTGACTGACTGACCGGTCTTCGGATTGCGCCCTACGCGCGGAGCACGATAGTGCAATGAGAAGCTGCCAAAGCCACGGATTTCGATGCGATCACCGGTAGCCAGGCACTGGGACATTTGTTCAAGCATGGTCTTGATGGCCAGCTCGACATCCTTGGATGAGAGTAGCCCTTGATGGGTGACAATTCGTTCGATCAACTCCGACTTCGTCATATTTTTCCCTTCTTTTTCAAGCAGCTAGATCAGCGCTTCAAAGGTTTTAGCATGCTCGGAGGGTTTTGAACAGCCCATGTATTGACTTATCTGCGCGGCGCTTGAGGTAGCCCGCACAGGCCAAGAGTCGCGACATTTGCCGAGGCCAAAAGTTTTGGCTTTGCATTCAGGTAGCGCGATAGCTGTGCTGCTCATCGACAGATAACCAGCATGGAACGCGAAAGGTAGCCGGCTGGATTCCAGCCAAAGGGATAGTCCTCAGCGCTCTCCTTGACGTCGCTGGACCTGGTGACAACTTTGTAACCTTGCGCCTTACACTCGCGATCGGCGCGCTTGTAGCATTTCTCCCAGCCCGAACCGAGCCCGGAACAGTCGATTTCTATACCACTGACACCATGCACCGCATAGGTTTTAGTGGTGGTTGTACATCCTGTCAGAACCAGCACTGCCATTATGAAAATGAGCTTGTTCATTCTTTTCCTTATGCGGGGTAACCCGCCCTACAGCCGGTTGCTTCAAGCCAAAGCCTAGCCTAACTCTGAATAGATGATTGATCTGATTGAGGAAAGATGTTGTTTGGGTGATTTTTTGGGGAGGTGGGATGCTTTGGAAATGCTGCTACCGAGTTCGTCCAGATAGAACGTGTGCGCCGGTTTTACGACTGCTGCGCAGCCGATCGCGGGCAAGCTTCGCTCCCACATTTGACTTGGGTACATCCGCGAGAGATAGGTCGGCTGTCAGGCCGCCTTCGCGAGCAGGCTCGCTCCCACATTTGATTTGGGTACATCCGCGAGAGATAGGTCGGCTGTCAGGCCGCCTTCGCGAGCAGGCTCGCTCCCACATAGTTCATGGAGGAGGTCAAATCGCAGGTACAAAAAAGGGCGACCGAAGTCGCCCTTTTTTTATGGTCTGACAGAACTTAGTTCTGTTTTTCCATTTGTGCACGCAACAGGTCGCCCAGAGTGGTAGGACCAGTAGCGATATCAGAAGTAGCCGGCTTGTCTTTCAAGCTCTGGATAGCTTCTTTCTCGTCTTCAACGTCTTTCGACTTGATGGACAACTGGATTACACGGCTCTTGCGGTCAACGCTGATGATCTTGGCTTCAACTTCTTCGCCTTCTTTCAGAACGTTACGTGCATCTTCGATGCGGTCACGGCTGATTTCGGAGGCTTTCAGAGTAGCTTCGATATCGGTAGCGAGGGTGATGATGGCGCCTTTGGCGTCAACTTCTTTCACGATACCCTTAACGATTGCGCCTTTGTCGTTCTCTTGAACGTACTCGGAGAACGGATCGCTTTCCAGCTGCTTGATACCCAGGGAGATACGCTCACGCTCTGGGTCAACAGACAGGATGACGGTGTCGAGCTCGTCGCCCTTCTTGAAGCGACGTACGGCTTCTTCGCCCACTTCGTTCCAGGAGATGTCGGACAGGTGAACCAGGCCGTCGATGCCGCCGTCCAGACCAATGAAGATACCGAAATCGGTGATCGACTTGATGGTGCCGGAGATTTTATCGCCCTTGTTGAACTGGCCAGAGAAATCTTCCCATGGGTTAGATTTGCAC
>JAKFCE010000026.1:0-1535 GCA_036676905.1 Chitinophagaceae bacterium | reverse complement strand
TTACCCTAGGCGGCTCCTTGCGGTTACCGACTTTAGGTACACCCAGCTTCCATGGCTTGACGGGCGGTGTGTGCAAGGTCCGGGAACGTATTCACCGTATCATTGCTGATATACGATTACTAGTGATTCCAGCTTCATGGAGTCGAGTTGCAGACTCCAATCTGAACTGAGAGAGGGTTTTTGGGATTAGCTCCTTATCGCTAAGTGGCAGCCCTTTGTCCCCCCCATTGTAGCACGTGTGTAGCCCTGGGCATAAAGGCCATGATGACTTGACATCATCCCCTCCTTCCTCACGTCTTACGACGGCAGTTTCTTTAGAGTTCCCAGCATTACCTGATGGCAACTAAAGATAGGGGTTGCGCTCGTTGCGGGACTTAACCCAACACCTCACGGCACGAGCTGACGACAGCCATGCAGCACCTTACAAATTGTGTATTGCTACAAAACAGGCTTTCACCTGCGGTCAAAATGCATTCTAGCCCAGGTAAGGTTCCTCGCGTATCATCGAATTAAACCACATGCTCCACCACTTGTGCGGACCCCCGCCAATTCCTTTGAGTTTCAACCTTGCGGTCGTACTTCCCAGGTGGATTACTTAATGCTTTCGCTTAGACACTAACAGTAATATCGCTAATGTCGAGTAATCATCGTTTAGGGCGTGGACTACCAGGGTATCTAATCCTGTTTGATCCCCACGCTTTCGAGCCTCAGTGTCAATGTCTCCGTAGTAAGCTGCCTTCGCAATGGGTGTTCTATGTCATATCTAAGCATTTCACCGCTACATGACATATTCCGCTTACCTCCAGAGAATTCAAGACTAATAGTATCAATGGCAGTTTCCGGGTTAAGCCCAGAGATTTCACCACTGACTTAAAAGTCCACCTACGCTCCCTTTAAACCCAGTGAATCCGGATAACGCTTGCACCCTCCGTATTACCGCGGCTGCTGGCACGGAGTTAGCCGGTGCTTATTCCTCTGGTACCGTCAGTCCCCATAGAAATAGGGGTTTCGTCCCAAAGAAAAGAAGTTTACAACCCAGAGGGCCTTCATCCTCCACGCGGCATGGCTGGTTCAGACTTGCGTCCATTGACCAATATTCCTTACTGCTGCCTCCCGTAGGAGTCGGGCCCGTGTCTCAGTGCCCGTGTGGCTGATCATGCTCTCACATCAGCTACTGATCGCAGGCTTGGTGGGCCGTTACCCCGCCAACTACCTAATCAGACGCACGCCCATCTTTAACCGCCGGAGCTTTAATATCTAAATGATGCCATTCAGTTATATTATGGAGTATTAATCCACCTTTCGGTGGGCTATCTTCCAGTTAAAGGAAGGTTGCGTACGTGTTCCGCACCCGTTTGCCGGTCGCCAGCATCTGTATTGCTACAAACCTGCTGCCCCTCGACTTGCATGTATTAAGCCTGCCGCTAGCGTTCATCCTGAGCCAGGATCAAACTCTCCATTGTAAATGTTGTTTGATACTGACTATTAATTCTCAAGAATTAACAGTTCAAAAATCGAATTATTTTACGCTTAAA
>JAKFCE010000025.1:0-3142 GCA_036676905.1 Chitinophagaceae bacterium | reverse complement strand
GCAGTGTGCTTTGCCCTCGGTACTCTCCCTGGATAAAGCGCTTCATTGGCGCCCCCCGATGATTTCGAATTCATCAAATCATAGCAAGGTCGGTGACCATAGATTTTTACACAGCCTGGGCCAGAAGCGGACATTAGATTAGAGAAAATAAATCTGTTGCCCTTTTGCCGCTTTGCTGGTGGGAAGCAAAAGAGCCTTGAGATAGGATTGGTTGATGATCTCACGGTCACACCGTTCTGCGAGTCGGCTCAAGGCAATGAAAATGAACAACGAAATGGACTTGTCGAGACAGGTTACTCAGCCCACCACGGAAGTGTCAGCGGGCCAAAATGAAAGCATCGAACTTATCGAGCGTCATCTTGAAGCGGCGTTTAAAGTATCGCCTAATTACACAAAAGTCAGCAGAATGATGCTGTCGCTTAAAAAAAACAGCGACAATTTAATAAGTCATTATGAATATCTTCAGAGCGTGGCAAAGCTGGATCCAGGCAATGCCGGAGCTGAAGGAGAGTTTGAATTCGCTGCCTTCCTTAAAAACTATTTGCCGAATGACATTGAAGTTCACGTAGGCGGCAAAGTAATTTTAGAAAATGGTATGCTTTCGCCCCAGATCGACCTCATACTAACAAAAGATCTCCCCCTGGCTTTCGCGGGAAAATACTTCCCTCATGAGTATGTGGTTGCTGCCTTCGAGGTCAAGATGACTCTCGAAAAGAGATACATCAAGGACATGGCAGAGACTGCTGCACTCTTGCGTCCTTTCCCTCGCGAAGGTAGTCCTGGCAGGGTATTGTACGGCAGAATCATCTACGGAGTTCTTGCTCTTTCAAGCAATTTAAAAGGTGCTAAAAAAACTGTCAGATCGAAGACCCTAGATGACAATGAAAAAGAGCTTCACGCTTTTGAAAAGGCTCTAGACAAGTGGCCACCCGCACACCCTAGCCAGGCGATCGACCTAGTACTAGTAGCTGATGCATTTTTCATAGGCGCATCAAAGACCATACATTATTCCGAGAAGTATCCCAATGAATTTCCGGATGTCGAGCTTTGCTACTACTATAATTTATCTAGTGGATGTGACAGGAGATCCGCTAGCGGTTTGGCTAGACTAGTTTCATTTATACCAAGAGATCACATCCTTGGCGCTTTCTTCTACAGGCTAGCCTTGATGCTGTACTGGGAAGATGTCTTGACTTGGAGAAATCCGCAGGCCTTCTACGACTTCAAGGCTAACATTGCTACGCGCCGGTATACTTGGCCCATAAATGTTCTTGGAGAGGAGTTTAGGCGAGAGTGGGTGAGCCGAGTGGAGGACGAAAGCCATGAGTGGAGTTGTACACACCCGGTAGACTGAAGCAGTTGAAGACTACGTGAAGACAGGGGCAAAGGAGGTCTCAAGGCGGCTCGCCAGTGTCTCGGTCTAAGCGAGCCAACTGCGATAGAGGGATGCACCCTTCACGCGCGATAAACGCTGAGGCCTCAGCCTCCGCCGGCATCATGTACAAAATATCAAGCGGAAGCTCAGCGCCAGCGGCTCTCAATTCGCTCTTCAGTCGAACCAGCGGCGCGCCCGAAGGGCCAACGACCAATACGTCGTAATCGCTGCCGACGCCCTGGAGAGAAGAGCCGAACATGAAGGCCTCGAAGTACCTCAACGTCGGGCAGGTTTCGAGTAGAAGGCCAGCAACCTCCGCTGCTGTCATCAGCCCTTCAGCAAAATTGCCTTCAACTCGTCCCATTTCAGTATTTTGCATCCCAGTTCCCGTCCTGCCTCAATGGCGCTTGGAGCAGGCGATCCATTGGGATTGGTGTTCCACGCAATGTCTACTGCACCGCAACTGTCCCAGAGGCTGCGGACAGCATCGGCTGTCGGCTCGTACTCCCAGATCATGCCTATCCTGAGTGAACGCCCACTCGAAAGGGTAAGAGTGAACACACGATCGAACTCACGACGGATGTTCGTTACGTAACGTAGCTGCAGAATCATTCGGTAAGAAAACACGTAATTTTTGTGTGACGCCTTCCTCACCGAGCCCGTTGGAATTGCTGACCCAAGTGATCCGTAATTTCCCCATCCTACGGTCTTGTCTTCTAGGAAGGCGATTGCACCACCCTCCCACAAGCACTCTTTGCGGTAGCCGCAGAGGAAATCCATCTCCGGCCATTGCTGGTAGTACCGGGCAGCCAGTTCGGCGTCCATTTTGTAGGTGTCACTGATGACAGCCAATACGTCAGGTTGCTCACGAACCGATATGCGAATCGCGTCGCCCCCAGCGTGCTCTGCCGAGATGACTCCGCTTTCACGCCGGATATTTTCCAGCGCATATTTCACCTGCCACTTCATGCAAAAATCCCATCTAGCTGTACTGGATAGCGAATAGCTCGGCCGGAGACGCCACAGACGTGACGTTCAACTAGCCCTCTGACATGCTCCTGGTACTGGGCAAAGGCCTCATGTTCGGCCTCGTTCATGTGGTGCCGGTTCGCCGTGATGATGCGTTGGATACGAAAGTGATTGGGCAGGATGACGTTGCGCATCCTTTGCGACCAAGTTTTCGCGGACTCTGACTCTGGGTCGTAAGCAAAGCTCGTACCTTCGCAAGGGGCGAGCCGCTTCCAAATCGCCTTGTTCTCCGCCATGGCAGTTGTAATGGCGCTTCTTACCTGTGAGCGCTCCTCGTAGGCGTGCACGCCTTGCTTGTTAGCCAGTGCGGCGAGATGGTTGCTCTTCCACATCAACAGCGTGCTGCGGTTGTACGAGGGCGAGTTCTTGTCGATGGTCGTATGGCAGCTGGGGCACAGGAGTAGGAGGTTCTCGAAGGAGTCGGCTTCGAGTTCGCCAACGGGTCGCTCCTCATGACGTGGCCCTTTTTCACCATGGGGGATCACGTGGGCCATCTCAGCGATGTGCTTGTCACCACCCATTTCAGCCGGGAACAGGGGTTGCAGGCAGTCCGGGTGCTGGCAGTGCCCTGCCGCCTCCGCAAAAAGCCGAAGCTTGGTTTCCTGCGGAATGTGCGTAAGCGTCCGCTCAAGTCACCTTGCGTGACTCAGGCGGGTACCCACTGATGCGGCAGCAGTTGGCCGACCTCACTCGCCCGCTGTGTCGGTAGTCGTGTCAGCACATCCTTGAGATAGGCAT
>JAKFCE010000024.1:0-2480 GCA_036676905.1 Chitinophagaceae bacterium | reverse complement strand
TCGATTCCAGCGGTTTATCCCGGCGCTCCAGTCATCCCGGTCCTACCGCAAAACGAGACGTTTCCGGCTGTTGACGAAGGGCAGATCGGTGCCAGTATTCCTGGGTATCCGGCGGATATGGAATTGCCTTCGTCGGATGTTCTGTTTCTGGATCGGCGTGATGATCCGGGGATCGCTACGGGGGGTGGGCAGAAGGTTACAGGGATTTGGTTGGGGGAGGCTGCAAGAGCAGAGGGTGCGGCGGTTCCTGTCCAGATTGCGGATAAGCTAAGGGGGAGGGAGTTTGCCAACTTTCATCGGTTCAGGGAGGCATTTTGGAGGGCAGTGGCGATGGATGAAAAACTTGCCAAACAATTTAATGAAATTAATTTGAAACATATGCTCAATGGCGCCGCACCTTATCCAGATCGTCGGGGGCAGGTCGGCGGTAGGAAAAAGTTTGAGATCCATCATAAAGATGAAGTAGCTAAGGGGGGCGCGGTCTATGACATGGAAAATCTTGTGATTCTCACCGCGAAGCGCCATATCGACCTTCATAAGGGGACGAAGCAATGATTACTTTCAAGGACAAATTAGAAGATTACACAGAAACTGAGTTTTTATTGTTTTTACGGGAGTTCTTTGAGAATACCAACAATCTCGAAGGCGATGCTTTGAATGATTACACCGATAGCTTGTTGGATCATTTCGAGGCAATTACGGAGCACCCCGACCGTTCGGACGTTCTCTTCTACCCCAAAGAAGGCCAGGAAGACAGTCCTGAGGGCATCCTGAAAGAAGTCAAAGAATGGCGTGCACGTAATAACAAGCCCGGCTTCAAACCAGAGTAACTGCACTGATCTAAACGCAAACAATTCACACGCATCTGCTCATCACAACATGAGCAGATGTCGTTATCTGGCGGCCGTTGTATGCCAGAAAAAAGGAAGCAATAAAGATGGAACTAAAAGCAACACTCAAGGATTACACCGAACCGGAATTCCAGGCGCTGGTCGACAGGATCTGGGCTGTCGATTTGCCAAAAGCGGACCATGATCGGCTGATCAATCATTTCGACCGCATCGCCGGTCACCCCAAAGGGGCGGACCTGCTGTTTTATCCGCCAGAGGCTAGCTACAACGCCTACTCAACAGGCTCGGTCGTGTATTACGTCAAAGGCTGGCACCATAAACAGGGCCGTGCTGCGTTCAAGGGGGAAAGTGTTCCTGCCCCCAAACCTGTTGCTACAAGGCCGAAAACGCCGTTGATCCCGACGCAGATAACGCAGCAGCGCATCGCCCAAAATCTTGCTGATGTTCAAAAAATCGCTGTAGATCTGACGGTCTCCGAGCGGGCGGCAGAAGTGGCACTCACTGTGTTCGAGCAACGAATCAAGCACCTGCGTCAACGACAGAGCGCACACGTGGACATCCGTGGGCGGGAGGCGGACATTCGTGCTCTGGAGGTCGCAACGTTTGAAGCGCGCCTGGCAGCACGCCGGTACGAATTCTGGAAAATGCGTATCGAGTTCAAACGAGACAGCGCCCACCGTGAATTGCCCTATGCCGGGTCCGAACACGCACAGTGGCAAAACATCGCCCAGCAAATCAACGCCACTTACGACCGTTATCTGACGAAATTGAATGACATCAATCAACGCCTCCACCGCTTTGAAGTGGACGCTGAAACGTCGCTGGTGATCGCGCAAACACAACTTGTTGATCAGCGCTATCAGCAAGGAGTAGGGCCGACTCAGACGTCCGGGTTGCTGTTTGCACCCCTTGCCTCTGCCAATGCGCGACCGGGTATTTTCCTGGATGGCGGCCTTTCGCAACCCTTGGAGACCCATCGGGTTGCGCTGCAAAAAGCCATACGTTCGGCGGTGGCGGAGTTTACCTGGCAGATCACCTCGGGAGCGCAAGACCATCAAGGTCAATACGCAGCGGTGCTGCAATTCGATTTTTCCAGTCGGGCCGAAGTGGGGAGGTATGGGCTCGCCGTTCCTCTGCACGAGTTGCTGCCGATCGAGGGCCAGGATTGGCAAGGTCTGGCCGCGACGGGGGCCGAAGTCGATCTTCCGTTCAGGATGAGCAGCGGCACGTACGCCGTTCCGTCAGGGACGATGTCCCGCGGCCTGAGAGAAATAAAGACGTTGTTACAGGTGGCCATTACGCCGACTAATGGCAATGTATTGTCGTCCAGAGTGAGGGTGCGAGCCGCCGTCTGGAATGAGCAGCTGAAGACCTATTGTTTTACCGCTGACGGGCCGGTCCCGGCAATTGTGAGCTGGAGCGCGCCAGCTAACCTTGAAACCATCTCGACCCTGACGCCATCCCCCGAGTATCGGCTGGGATTCCTTCGGTCCTTGCCTGCGCCCTTGTTGGAGTCCTTCAGCGACATGGCTGCAATTCGTTTCGATGACTATGTTGTCGTCTTCCCGCCAGCGTCTGGCCTGGACCCGCTTTACATCATGTTCAGAGATCGGCGCGAATATCCCGAAA
>JAKFCE010000023.1:0-1710 GCA_036676905.1 Chitinophagaceae bacterium | reverse complement strand
AACATGGGCAGATCACGCCGCGCATGGCTGAGGAAGGGATGCGGGTGTTTGATGCGTATCTTGGATTGTATTTGCCACCCTATCTGCCCAAGCGCGCAGCACTTTGATCGTTCCCACGCTCTGAACTGACCCCAAAAGGTTGGACACAACCTTTGGGGGTGTCATGGGTAAGTACACAGAGCAAGCAAAGCTCGCGGCGGTGCAGGACTACTGCTCCGGTAGCGCGGGCTTGAGAGATGTCGCACACCGTCACAATGTGGACTTTTCATCCCTACGCCAGTGGGTCGCGGCCTATCAGGTGCATGGCGTTGCTGGGCTTAAAGAGAAAAAGCTGCCGCGCTACAGCAACGATTTCAAACTGTCTGTTTTGAAACGTATGCGTGAGGAACAGCTGTCCTATCGGCAGACGGCGGCCTTGTTCGATATCCGTAAGTTCGACATCATCGGCCTCTGGGAACGCCGCTTTGACGAGGGCGGTTTTGATGCCCTTACCAAGCAGCCTAATAGAGCCGGACGCCCGAAAAAAATGCCGACCACCATTCCTTCTGTTCAACCCAACTCAACCGATGACGAATCGCGTTCACGCGATGATTTGCTTGCTGAGGTGAAGCAGTTGCGGATGGAAAACGACTACCTAAAAAAGCTCGATGCCTTGGTTCAGGAGAAGAAACGAGTAGCGCAGCAGAAAAAGCGCAAATCGTAATAGGACTGAGGCCGCTGCATTCTCTCGAAAGCCTGCTGAAGTTTGCCGGTTTGGCACGCAGCACCTTTTACTATCAGCAAAAGGCGCTGCAATCGGCTGATAAGTATGCAGAGCTGAAAGACAAGATTCGCTCGACGTTCGACGAGCACAAAGGCCGGTATGGCTATCGCCGGATAACGGCTGCGGTACGGAGCGCTGGCCATCTCGTCAATCACAAGACTGTTCAGCGACTGATGGCGCAGCTTCAGCTCAAGAGCTTGGTGCGGGTGAAGAAATACCGAGCCTACAAGGGTGAGGTAGGCAAGGCAGCGCCTAATCTTTTGAAGCGTGAGTTCGAAGCTCCGTCACCCAATCAAAAGTGGGTAACCGACGTTACAGAGTTCAAAGTTGGAGGTCAGAAGCTGTATCTGTCTCCCGTTTTGGATCTGTACAACGGTGAAATCATTTCCTATGAGGTTGCCAGACGGCCGCTGTTCGATATGGTCGGGAAGATGCTCAAAGGTGCATTCAAGCGACTTCAGCCGCATGAAAAACCGGTTTTGCACTCAGACCAGGGCTGGCAATATCGAATGCCCATTTACCTGCGGGCTCTCAAAAAGTGCTCCGTTACGCCAAGCATGTCGCGCAAGGGTAACTGCTACGACAACGCGGCCATGGAGAGTTTTTTCGGCACACTGAAGTCCGAGTTTTTTTATCTGAACAAATTTAACGATCTTGATGAGCTTCACGCAGGCATCGACGAGTACATCCAGTATTACAATCACTCGCGCATTAGACTGAAGCTAAACGGCCTGAGCCCTGTTGAATACAGAACTCAGGCTGCTCAGGCATAGATAGATAATCGTCCAACTTTGTGGGGTCAGTTCAGAGCGTGGGAACGATCGAGTGACTACCTTCGGTCGGTATCGAAAAATAAATTCAAAAGATCGCAGCCTGCGGCAGCTCCTACAGGGTAGATACCATTGCCACCTGTAGGAGCTGCCGCAGACTGCGATCTTTGCTTTCAA
>JAKFCE010000022.1:0-1776 GCA_036676905.1 Chitinophagaceae bacterium | reverse complement strand
GGTGGTGTACCTGGCCAGCGAGCAGTGCCAGGAAACGTCCGGGCTGTTCGAAGTGGGTGGCGGCTGGATGGGCAAGGTGCGCTGGGAGCGTAGCCTGGGTGCAGGGTTTGATCCGCGGGTGGGTTTTTCACCGGAAGATGTGGCGTCGCATTGGGAGCAGATCTGTGATTTCGAAGGCGCGGCGCATCCGAAGGACAATATTGAGGCGTTGAAGGAAATGATGGAGAACTTGCAGAAGTATTCGATTTAAAGGTAACCACCCAACCACCGGGAGATGGTTGGGTGGCCTGTCTGTTTATTGTTCGTATAGCTTTTCTGTCACGAATTTAGGTGCTTCCCAGTTTGGGCCTTTAATGGCTACGGGGCCCTCGCCATTGGCAAGTACGCCTTCTTCGAAAAGCCTTGCATAAGTTTTCAGCAGTTCACCGTTGGCAATGACTTCAAATCTGTACCGGCCGATCATTCTGTCGAGTGAGGGATAGGCTAGTCCGATTCCGAAAGCGGTCAGGATATCTACTATGGGTTCGTTTTTTACAATTTTCTCAATGGTGTTCATTGCCACCTCTCCTTCAGAAGTCTTTGTTAGTAGTGCTCGACTTAAGTGGAGCAGGCCACCAAGCTGAGGCTTGGTGGCCGAATTGCTTGTTAAGAGTATTTGTTTTCGATCATGAACTTGGGAGCTTTCCAGTTCGGGCCTTTGATTGCCAACCCCTTCTCGCCTTTAGCCAGCACACCCGCTGCGAAGAGTCGCGTGTACGAGCTTTCAAGCTCTCCATATTTGTCGAGAACTTCACGGTTATAGCGTCTGATCATCATGTCCAGATGCGGGTTTGGTTTGAACAGTGCAAAAACCGTGACGATATCGTCCAGGGATTCATTTTTTACAATTTGCTCAATGGTGTTCATTGCCACATCTCCTTCAGAAGTCTTTGGTAGTAATGCTTGTCCTGCTCTTCTGCTGCAGCTAAAGCTTCTGCTGTGTAGAGAAGTGTTTCATCGTCCTTTAACTTGTAGTCTTCCAACGTCGCAGTGTGAACGTTGTTCCATATAGGGGAATTCTCGTCTGGTATCTCAGAGTCGTTGTACCCCAAGGCTCTGAATCTTTCGAGTTCTCTGATTTCATGAGTGTAGTAACGCTTGTCGGTATCGGTTATGTCGAGTTCTCCTTTGAGAATTCTTTCCAACCGATCGATCATCACTTTGTTGGCATCAGAAGAAGGAAATCTGGATGTGTGCAGCTTGACCAAATCGACTCCTTCTTGAGAGGCGGTTGCGGAGTTCCACTCCAAATTCATTGTCGGGCCACCTGTTTGTTCTGGATTAAAGTCGCGACCGCTGTGTTCTCCTTTGACACCAGCACCCTCGTAGGGACTACTGAGCACGACATACAGCGGCGCAATACCCGAATCATCCGGAAAGACGATGATGAACCTGTCCCAACCCTCCACAAGTATGGGATGCAAATCCAGACGCCCTTCGATCGGCACGATCGGGGCTCCGGAATACACGGCGGTATCAGCCTGAACAATCGGCCGTTCGGTCGAGCTGTTACCCGGCGTGACGGCGGGCGTCCAGGTCAGGGTGTTGGTTGGCGAGTCAGGCAAGCTGAGCCGATAAACGTTGTTCTGTGCATTGAACGTTGCATGCCTTACCGGAACGCTGGGGCGAATGTCGAACCCGTCGGCCGTGATGACAAACACCTCTGCGCCTGAGCCGATGGGTCTGTAGCCAATCCCGACCGGCAGATCCAGTGTTCCTTGTCGGTCCGCGATCGCT
>JAKFCE010000021.1:0-1960 GCA_036676905.1 Chitinophagaceae bacterium | reverse complement strand
AGAGCTTCAGATATTTTTTTGGCCTTTCTTGAAAGGCTCGTGCCTTACCGAAGCTATAAGCATCGTCAAAGTATTTATAGGCCTGTGAATAATCTTCCAGTTCAAAGTAGACCATTCCCAAGTTGATCAGCGGACCTGTATCGATATCTGACTCTCGGCCATCCAGGGTCTTTTGCGCCCAATCTTTAGCGGCCTTGAAGTCACCGTTGTCGAAGTGCAAGTTGAAAAAAGAACCTGTGACCCATGACGACAAAGGTGTCCATTCAAGTTTGGCTCAGGAAGCAAGTCCCATGCTTTTTGGTACAAGGCTTGGGCTTCATCTTTTTTGTTTTGCTCATCGAGCTCATTGCCCGACGCCATGATGGTCATTATCGCATCTGCCAACGTGGGGTTTTTATCTGCCAAGTTTTTCATATGATAGTTCGGTATTTATGGTAGACGTGACCACGCTGCCGTTTTCATTGCGCACTTCGATCAACCGACTCTCGGCGTCCGAAACGCTGCACGCCCCGTTTAGTACTGCGTTCTTCGATCCCGGCCAAACGCGTCATAGCGGTAACGTTTGTCCTGATAGGTCAGCTGTTTGTTGTGCACCACCAGCCCAGAGCCGCCCCTAAAAATATCGATCATCATGGGGCCCAGGAGCCTAGGCCTGATTTTTATAAGGGACAAACGTGCGGTTGGCGATATAGAAACCCAAGCCTTTGTTGCTTTTGAATTTTTTATCGATCATAGAATCGGCCAACTGCTGAGAGATCAGAAGGTCTCCTGACTCTGGCTCACGAGCGATTCCGCGCATGCCGGCAGCATCGTCCAGGAACCAGGTTTTAGTGAAATAGATGATCGATCCGTCATCATCCCGTTCAGCGGCAGATTGCCCTTGATCTATCGCGTTGACGGTATTGATTGCATTCACTATGAAAAAAGCTTCGTCGACCTCTTCCCCATCTGCAATGACGACAGCAGGTTGAATGAGCTGAATGTCCTGAGCAGATTGATGGGTGAGAAAATCCGCAAGTCGCTCAGTGACTAATGGGACTCCCCCAAGTAGCCATAGGCAGTCATACGCAAGCAGCTTTTTTTTCTTGCACGGAAAATAGACCTTTGGCTTGTCCATATTCAATGGATAGGGTTTTCCCGCCAACAATGACAGGTAGTCAAAATTCGAACCGGCGGTTTCATAAGAACCGCTTTCGATGTCATACGAGCCGATCAGTTGTTCGCTGTAATAGGTAGGAGCTTTCCAACTTAAGATCATGCTTGATTTTCCTAATCGTAATAAGCGCCGGGACGGGCATTTTTGTTCAGTTGCCTCTCGCCGGAACGGAGTAGTTTGCGCTCATCGGAAACTATTTTATCCAGGGCCTTGCGATATTGCGCCTGGTTCCAGTTGTTCCTCTTGCCGGCTTTTTCTACTTGGGTCATTCGTCCGGCCAGGTTGTCGTTGACTCTGCCTGCGTGGCGTCCTTCATGGATTGATCGGCGTCCGTCGGTCATGGCGGTAGCCTTATTGGGTAGGAAAATTTTATTTTGTCTGCTTTGCAAGTCAAATCCAGCTAGCTTCAGCAGCGGATGATTTTTGGTGCTGGCGTGTTTATCACTCAGTATGTGATGGTCCTGATAGCCCTGTTTTTTCAGCTTGTTGATTCGTTTGTTAATGGATGACGAGCAACTCCATCCCAACGGGTCCACCCACTCGAGTGGGTTGGCCGCATACAGATATAGATTGATTCCCCCTGCCAACCCAATCGGATCCGGCGTCGTAAACCGCCCCACATCCGGATCATAAAACCTGAACGTATTGAAATGCAGCCCCGTCTCCCGGTCCAGATACTGCCCCTGAAACCGCAGGTTCTGCTCTTCAATGTAGTACGGCTCGCGCACCTCTTCTAACGTGTTGCCCCACACCCGATAGGTCGCCTGCCAGACGTTGTGGCCGTCCGCCTCGGTGAGTTGTTCC
>JAKFCE010000020.1:0-257010 GCA_036676905.1 Chitinophagaceae bacterium | reverse complement strand
CACCGCTGCCCTGCTCCAGGTATAGGTAGTACCTGTTACACCAGAAGTGATCTGGTAGTTCTGTGCTACACCGCTACACACCACGCCTGTCGCCGAACTGGTGATCACAGGGGCAGGGTTCACCGTCACTGTGTAAGTGAACAATACAGAAGTACCGCAACCTACGGGGCTTGTGCCCGTGATATTGTACACCACGCTGATCGGAGACGTCGTGGTGTTCACCAGCGTTTCGGTGATCGGGTTCGCCGTCTGGCCGGTCACTGCAGGATTACTGATGCCTGCTACCGCCGGACGGTCCCAGCTAAAGGTGACGCCGGCTACACTTGAAGTGATCTGGTAGTTCTGCGCCACACCGCTACAAATAGAGGCTGTGGCGGCACTGGTGATCACCGGTGTTGGATCCACCGTTACCGTAATGGTGTAAGGAGCACCTACACAACCTCCGGTAACCAAAGTTGGCGTTACAATATATTCAACTGTACCCGGGCTGGAAGGACTCGGATTGTTCAGTACCTGATTGATGGAGTTGCCCGATCCTGCGCTGGTACCTGTGATGCCGCCGGTGATAGCGCCCACCGTCCATGTGAATGTGCTTGGCGCCGATGCGGTCAGGTTGATGTTCGGGCTGGTGCCGCGGCAAATGGCAAATGTAGCCGGAGTGGTCACCACAGGGATCGGGTGAACTGTTACCGTGATGGTATAAGGCGCACCCACACAGGCCCCGGTTACCGAAGTGGGCGTAACAATATATTCTACGCTGCCCGCACTGCTGTTGCCCGGGTTGGTAAGGGTTTGGCTGATGGTATTTCCAGAACCTGCACTGGCTCCAGTAATGCCGCCTGTAACCACACCCACTGTCCATGTGAACGTGCTGGGGTTGGTAGCTGTGAGTGAAATATTCGGACTTGTATTGCTACAGATCGAGAAGGCGTTTGCCGTGGTTACGACTGGCGTTGGATTCACCGTTACTACAATGGAGTACGGCGCACCCGGGCAAGATCCTGCTGTAGCGGTGGGCGTCACAATGTATTCAACTGATCCTGCAGTTGTGTTACCAGGGTTGGTGAGCACCTGGTTGATGCTGTTGCCCGTACCATTGCTGGCTCCGGTAATGCTGCCGATAATGGTACCTACGGTCCAGGCAAAGCTGCCTGGCACACTGGATGTCAGGGCAATGTTGGGACTTGCACCGTTACAGATCGTGAATGCGTTGGCAGTAGTGACCACTGGTGTGGGGTTCACCGTTACCGTAATGGTATGCGGGTTACCAGGGCATCCTACCAGGGACACCGGTGTTACAATGTATTGTACCGTACCCGCTGCTGAATTACTTGGATTGGTCAGTACCTGGTTGATAGTACCGCCTGAACCTGCACTCGCTCCTGTGATGCCGCCGGTAACAGTACCGATGGTCCATGTGAAATTACTTGGCGTACTGGCCGTAAGCGTGATGTTCGGGCTGGTACCGCTACAGGTTTCCGCCGTAGGGGGGTTGGTCACCACCGGTGTCGGATTCACCGTGATGGTGATCGTGATGGTGTAAGCCGCTCCTACGCAGGAACCGGTTACCGAAGTAGGTGTAACAATGTATTGAACCGTACCGGAACTGATCGGGTTCGGGTTATTCAGTACATCCGTGATCATATTACCCGATCCTGCACTGGCGCCTGTGATGCCGCCGGTAATAGCGCCCACTGTCCATGTGAATGTGCTTGGAACCGTGGCAGTGAGCGGGATGTTCACAGCAGCACCATTACAGATGGTAGCCGATGGAGCATTGGTAACCGCAGGCAATGGATTTACGGTTACCACAATAGAATAAGGTGAGCCGCCGCAGGCACCTGTAGAAGAACTTGGAGTAACCAGGTACTCCACCGTGCCGGCAGATGTATTGCTTGGATTGGTCAGCGTTTGATTGATCAGCGTTCCCGAACCTGCGCTTGCTCCCGTGATGCCACCGGTGATGGCGCCTACTGTCCAGGTGAACGTAGCGGGCACGCTGGAAGTAAGTGAAATGTTCGGACCGGTGCCGCTACAGGTAGAGGCCGTGGCCGGGGTAGTAACCACCGGAGTTGGCAGTACGGTTACCGTGATGCTGTAAGGCGCGCCTACGCAGGAACCAGTGACTGAAGTGGGGGTAACAATGTATTCCACTGTACCGCTGGCAGAATTGCTTGGATTATTCAGCACCTGGCTGATGGTGTTGCCCGATCCCGCGCTTGCGCCTGTGATACCACCAGAAATCGTTCCCACCGTCCACGTAAACGTGCTCGGCGCTGAAGCCGTAAGCGCGATATTAGGACTGGTAGCATTACAGGTTGAAGCTGTATTCGGTGTGGTCACTGCTGGTCGGGGATTCACCGTGACCGTGATGGTGTACGGAACGCCCACGCATGAACCGGTGACGGATGTAGGTGTGACAATATAACGTACCGTTCCTGGGCTGGCATCGCTTGGATTGGTGAGCACCTGGCTGATGTTGTTGCCCGATCCTGCACTTGCGCCCGTGATACCACCTGTGATGGTACCAACCGTCCAGGTAAAGGTGCTTGGTGCACTGGCTGCCAGGGCGATGTTAGTGGCTGTGCCGCTACAGGTGGAAGCCGTGTTGGCAGTGGTCACCACCGGGGTTGGATTAACGGTAACTGTAATAGTATAAGGCGCACCAGGACAGGTACCTGTAGACGATGTTGGCGTTACGAGGTATTGAACCGTGCCTGCGGAGTTGTTGCTTGGGTTGGTCAGCGTCTGGTTGATCAGGGTACCGGAGCCGTCGCTGGCACCGGTGATGCCACCGGTAATGGTTCCCACTGTCCATGTGAACGTGCTCGGCACGCTGGCTGTCAGTGAAATATTAGGTCCGGTGCCGCTGCAGGTGGATGCCGTATTCGCAGTAGTGACTACCGGTGTAGGCAGCACAGTCACGGTGATGGTGTAAGGCGCGCCTGGGCAGCTGCCTGTTACCGACGTGGGTGTGACGATGTATTGAACCGTACCTGCCGTAGTGCTGCTTGGGTTGTTCAGCACCTGGTTGATGCTGTTGCCTGAGCCTGCGCTGGCGCCGGTGATGCCACCAGTAATGGTGCCCACGGTCCAGGTAAAGGTGCTTGGTGCAGAAGCGGTCAGGGAAATATTCGGGCTGGTGGCATTACAAGTTGATGCGGTGTTGGGCGTGGTCACCACCGGTGTGGGGTGAACAGTAACCGTGATGGTATAAGGTGCACCTACGCAGCTTCCTGTCACCGAAGTGGGCGTTACAATATAGCGTACCGTTCCGGCGCTCGAGTTGCTTGGATTGGTAAGTACCTGGTTAATGGTATTGCCCGAACCTGCACTTGCTCCTGTGATACCGCCTGTGATAGTACCTACCGTCCAGGTGAACGTGCTTGGCACTGTAGCAGTGAGCGCGATATTGGGGCCAGTGCCGTTACAAGTAGCCGCCGTGTTGGCCGTGGTCACTACTGGAGTTGGATTCACCGTTACTACGATGCTGTAAGCCGCTCCGCCACAGGAACCTGAAACGGAAGTTGGCGTTACCAGGTATTGAACAGTACCAGCGGATGTATTGCTTGGATTGGTCAGGGTCTGGTTGATCACCGTACCGGAACCCGCACTGGCGCCGGTGATACCACCTGTTATGGTACCCACGGTCCACGTAAACGTGCTGGGCACACTGGCTGTGAGAGAAATGTTTGGCCCTGTGCCGTTACATGTGGTCGCTGTGTTTGGTGTGGTCACTACCGGTGTGGGGAGTACCGTCACCGTAATGGTATAAGGCAGACCCACGCAGGAGCCGGTAACTGAAGTAGGTGTTACAATGTATTCAACCGTACCATTGGCGGTGCTGCTTGGATTGTTCAGCACCTGTGCGATGGCATTGCCCGATCCTGCACTTGCGCCCGTGATACCGCCTGTGATAGCGCCTACCGTCCACGTGAACGTGCTGGGTGCAGATGCTGTCAGGGAGATATTCGGACTGGTTGCATTACAGGTAGTGGCCGTGCTGGCAGTGGTCACCGCCGGCTTTGGATTCACTGTTACCGTGATATTGTAAGGTGCACCTACGCAGGAGCCCGTAACAGATGTGGGCGTTACTATATAACGAACTGTACCTGCCGCACTGTTGCTCGGATTGGTGAGTACCTGGCTGATGGTGTTGCCAGAACCTGCTGTAGCTCCGGTGATACCACCGGTGATGGTACCCACGGTCCATGTGAATGTGCTCGGCACCGTAGCTGTCAGCGCAATATTGGTGGCTGTTCCGCTACAAGTAGAGGATGCGTTCGCTGTGGTGACCACAGGCCTTGGATTCACCGTGATGGTGATGGTGTAAGGCAAACCTGGGCATGAGCCGGTGGCCGCTGTGGGGGTTACTATATATTGTACCGTGCCCGCAGCTGTATTGCTTGGATTGGTCAGCGTTTGGTTGATCAGCGTACCCGAGCCATCGCTGGCCCCGGTGATGCCGCCTGTGATGGTACCGATGGTCCAGGTAAAATTACTTGGGACACTGGCCGTAAGAGAAACATTCGGACCGGTACCGCTACAGGTAGATGCGGAATTGGCTGTAGTTACTACAGGCGTTGGGTTAACAGTAACCGTAATAGTATAAGGATTACCAGGACAAGAGCCTGTTACTGAAGTAGGAGTTACAAGATACTGCACCGTTCCAGCAGCCGTGTTGCTTGGATTGGTCAGCACCTGGTTGATGGTTGCGCCGGATCCTGCACTTGCACCGGTGATGCCACCCGTGATGGTACCAATGGTCCATGTGAACGTACTTGGCGTACTGGCGGTCAGCGCAATGTTGGGACCGGTGCCGCTACAGGTAGAAGCAGTCGGTGCATTGGTGACCACAGGTGTAGGATTCACGGTAATGGTGATAGTGATGGACAGGGCCGCTCCTACGCAATTTCCGGTGATGGATGTAGGCGTCACAATGTATTGAACCGTACCAGAGCTGCTGTTGCCCGGGTTGGTCAGTACATCGTTGATGGTATTGCCGGATCCCGCGTTGGCCCCGGTGATGCCACCTGTGATGGTACCTACGGTCCAGGTGAAAGTGCTCGGTACGCTGGCTGTGAGCGGTATGTTCACATTCGCGCCGTTACAAATCGTAGCGGACGTTGGTGTAGTGACCACTGGTACAGGATGCACTGTGACCGTGATGGAATAAGGAGAGCCTGGACAAGTGCCAGCTGCCGAAGTAGGCGTAACAATATATTCTACCGTACCCGCCGCAGAATTGCTTGGGTTGGTGAGTGTTTGATTGATGACGGTGCCTGAACCGGCGCTGGCACCTGTGATACCACCGGTGATAGCACCTACTGTCCACGTGAACGTGCTTGGCACGCTTGCCGTGAGGGAAATGTTCGGACCCGTGCCGCTACAGGTAGAAGCCGTGGCCGGTGTGGTTACTGCCGGTGTAGGCAGAACCGTTACGGTAATGCTGTAAGGCGCTCCTACGCATGAACCGGTAACTGAAGTAGGTGTAACAATATATTCTACTGTACCGCTTGCCGAATTGTCCGGGTTGGTGTGCACCTGGTTGATGGTGTTGCCGGAACCTGCACTCGCGCCAGTGATGCCACCGGTGATGGTACCAACCGTCCAGGTGAAGGTGCTGGGAGCAGAAGCAGTGAGTGCGATGTTTGGACTCGTCGCATTACAGATGGTTGAAGTATTCGCTGTGGTAACCACAGGCGTTGGATACACAGTTACAGTGATGGTATACGCCGGGCCGGCACAGCTGCCTGTGACCGATGTAGGCGTTACAATATATTGCAAGGTTCCTGCTGATGAATTGCTTGGGTTATTCAATACCTGGCTGATGGTGTTGCCAGATCCTGCACTGGCTCCAGTGATACCACCGGTGATGGTGCCAACCGTCCAGGTGAAGGTGCTGGGTGCTGAGGCAGTCAGCGCAATATTCGGCGCGGTGGCGTTACAGGTAGCTGCCGTATTAGAGGTGGTTACCACCGGCGTTGGGTGTACAGTAATGATGATAGAATAAGGTGCGCCCTGGCAGCCGCCGGCTACCGCTGTGGGTGTCACAATGTATTCTACAGTTCCGGAGCTGCTGTTACTTGGATTGGTCAGCGTTTGATTGATGACCGTGCCCGATCCAGCGCTGGCTCCGGTAATACCTCCGGTGATGGCGCCAATGGTCCATGTAAAATTGCTGGCGGTACTTGAAGTGAGCGTGACATTAGGACCGGTACCGTTACAGGTAGCCGCGGTATTGGGCGTCGTTACTTCCGGAGTAGGAAGAACAGTTACTGTAATTGTATAAGCGGGTCCGGCACAGGAACCTGTTACAGATGTAGGTGTAACAATGTACTGCACGGTACCGGAAGCCGATGGGCTTGGATTGTTCAGCACCTGGTTGATCGTGTTACCCGATCCGGCAATGGCACCGGCAATACCTCCCGTGATGGTTCCAATTGTCCATGTAAAAGTACTTGGAGCAGAAGCCGTCAATGTAATGTTGGGACTGGTAGCGTTACAGATAGTGGAAGTGTTCGCTGTGGTCACCACAGGCGTCGGGTTCACCGTTACTACGATGGTGTAAGCCGGGCCTGTACATGTACCGGTAACAGAAGTTGGCGTAACGATATAGGCTACAGTTCCAGAAGAAGAATTGCTTGGATTATTCAGCACCTGGCTGATGGTGTTGCCGGATCCTGCCGATGCACCTGTGATGCCGCCCGTAATAGTGCCTACCGTCCAGGTGAACGTGCTTGGCGCGCTGGCAGTTAAAGCTATCGATGGTGCGATGCCGTTACAAGTAGATGCAGTGTTCGGCGTAGTTACTACCGGAGTAGGATGCACGGTCACTACGATGGAATAAGGAGCGCCTGCGCAACTTCCGGCTACTGCCGTGGGCGTTACCAGGTATTCAACTGTTCCGCCGCTGGTATTAGAAGGATTGGTGAGTGTTTGATTGATCACGGATCCTGAACCTGCACTGGCTCCTGTGATGCCGCCCGTGATCGCTCCTACCGTCCAGGTAAAGGTGCTTGGGGCAGAAGCTGTGAGTGCGATATTCGGACCCGTGCCGTTACAGATCGCGGCTGTGCTGGCTGTTGTCACCACAGGTGTTGGTAACACCGTAACCGTGATGGTATAAGGTGATCCTACGCAACTTCCGGTTACAGAAGTTGGGGTAACAATATATTGAACCGTACCGGAACTGGCATTACTTGGATTGCTCAGCACCTGGTTAATGGTATTGCCGGCACCTGCGCTCGCGCCGGTGATGCCACCGGAAATGGTGCCCACGGTCCAGGTAAATGTGCTTGGTGCAGATGCGGTCAATGCGATATTCGGACTGGTGGCGTTACAGGTAGTGGCTGTGTTGGCTGTGGTCACCGCCGGCCTTGGATATACTGTTACAGTGATCGTATAAGGAGCACCTGTACAAGTACCGGTAACCGAAGTAGGCGTAACAATGTAGGCTACGGTTCCGGATGACGAGTTGCTTGGATTGGTAAGTACCTGGCTGATGGTGGCACCCGCACCTGCGCTGGCTCCGGTGATACCTCCGGTGATCGTACCAACGGTCCAGGTGAATGTACTGGGAGCAGAAGCGGTCAATGAAATGGTGGGCGCTGTTCCGCTACAAGAGGCCGCAGTATTGGCTGTCGTCACTACAGGCCTTGGATGCACGGTAACAATAATTGAATAAGGACTGCCTGCGCATGAGCCTGTTACGGAAGTTGGCGTGACAATATATTCTACCGTTCCCGACGTTGCGTTGCCTGGATTGGTGAGTGTTTGGTTGATGAGGGTGCCGGAGCCGTTGCTTGCCCCTGTGATACCGCCTGTAATGGTACCCACTGTCCATGTGAAGTTACTTGGCGCACTGGATGTGAGCGTGATGTTCGGGCCTGTACCGCTACAGGTAGCAGCTGTATTAGCCGTGGTCACCGCTGGTGTAGGATTCACAGTTACCGTGATCGTATAAGGATTTCCAACGCAGCTTCCTGTTACTGAAGTAGGCGTTACTATGTATTGAACTGTTCCTGCAGCGCTGTTGCCTGGATTGGTCAACACCTGGTTGATGGTATTACCAGAACCTGCAGTCGCGCCCGAGATGCTACCGGCTATGGTACCCACCGTCCACGTGAAAGTGCTCGGGGCACTGGCAGTAAGTGCAATATTCGGACTGGTGTCGCTACAGATAGATGATGTGTTCGCTGTGGTCACCACTGGTCTTGGATAGACCGTAACGGTGACGGTAAATGGTGTTCCCGGACAGGCGCCTGTTCCGGAAGTAGGTGTTACAATATATTGTACGGTACCCGCAGTGCTGTTGCCCGGGTTGGTCAGCACCTGGTTGATCGTGCTTCCCGAGCCTGCAGAAGCGCCAGTGATGCCGCCAGTGATCACTCCTACTGTCCATGTGAACGTACTGGGTGCAGTGGCGGTGAGCGCTACGTTGGGTGAAGTCCCGCTACAGGTGGAAGCCGTGCTGGAAGTTGATACGGCAGGTGTTGGATTTACCGTAACAGTGATCGAATAAGGATTGCCTACGCAGGAACCTCCTGTAGAAGTAGGCGTTACAATATATTCAACAGTACCGGCGGTTGCATTGCTGGGATTGGTGAGTGTTTGGTTGATGGTGCTTCCGGATCCGGCACTGGCGCCTGTGATGCCGCCTGTTACCGTGCCTACTGTCCATGTGAAATTGCTGGCCACAGTGGCAGTGAGCGCAATATTCGGCCCTGTGCCGCTACATGTGGAAGCGGTAGATGCAGTGGTCACTGCTGGTTTAGGATTCACAGTAACCGTAATGGAGTACACTGGTCCTGCACATGATCCGGTGACCGACCTCGGTGTGACTATATATTGAACAGTACCCGCGGTGGTGTTGCTTGGATTGGTCAACACCTGGCTGATGTTGCTGCCAGAGCCTGCACTGGCGCCGGTGATACTTCCGGTGATGGTGCCCACGATCCAGGTAAATGTGCTCGGCGCACTGGCAGTGAGAGCGATATTGGTACTCTCCCCGCTACAGGAAGAAGCCGTGTTTGCCGTAGTGACGACTGGTGTTGGGTTGACTGTGATCGTGATAGTGAACACTGGACCAGTACAGCTTCCACTGGTGGAAACCGGTGTAACAAGATATTGGACAGTTCCTGCCGATGTATTGCTTGGATTGGTAAGTAACTGGTTGATGGTTGCTCCGGAACCAGCGCTTGCGCCTGTAATTCCCCCTGTGATCGCACCAATTGTCCAGGAGAAGCTGCTTGGCGCAGTTGCCGAAAGAGGAATATTAGGACCGATGCCGCTACAGGTGGAATAAGCATTTGCATTGGTGACCTGTGGTGTAGGATCCACTACCACGGTAATGCTGTAAACAGGACCCACGCAACCTCCGGCAACGGAAGTAGGAGTAACGAGGTATTCTACGGTACCCGCGGTGGCATTGCTCGGGTTGCTCAGTACCTGGCTGATGGTGCTGCCTGATCCTGCTGTAGCACCGGTGATGCCACCTGTAACGGTACCGATGGTCCAGGTGAAAGTGCTAGGTGTGGTAGCGGTCAGCGCAATGTTGGTGCTTACGTTGTTACATGCAGAAGCAGTATTGGCTGTAGTGACAGCCGGCGTTGGATTCACTGTTACCGTGATGGTATAAGGAGATCCTACGCAGCTACCTGTGACGGAAGTAGGCGTTACAATATATTGAACCGTGCCTGAAGCACTGTTGCTTGGATTGGTGAGCACCTGTGCGATGGTGCTGCCTGAGCCTGCACTTGCACCCGTGATGCTGCCGCTGATGGTTCCCACAGTCCAGGTGAATGTGCTGGGGACAGAAGCCGTTAATGCAATGTTGGTGGCAACGCCATTACAGGCCGATGCAGTATTCGGTGTGGAAACGGCCGGTCTTGGCGTTACAGTTACGGTGATGGTATAGGGAGATCCAGGGCAGGAACCGGTGGTGGAAGTTGGCGTTACTATGTATTGTACGCTTCCTGTCGTGGTGCTGCTTGGGTTGGTGAGCACCTGGTTGATGGTGCTGCCTGAGCCTGCACTCGCACCGGTGATACCTCCGGTAACCGTACCAATGGTCCAGGTGAAGGTACTTGGCGCGCTGGCTGTGAGCGCGATATTCGGGCTGGTACCACTACAGGTTGCGGCAGTATTTGCATTGGTTACAGCAGGCGTTGGATTCACCACTACGGTAATGCTGTATGGATTGCCTGCGCAGGAACCTGTAACAGAAGTAGGCGTGACCAGATATTCCACCGTGCCCGCTGTAGCATTGCTTGGATTGGTCAGCACCTGGTTGATGGTGCTTCCTGATCCTGCACTGGCACCGGTGATACCCCCTGAAACTGTTCCGATGGTCCAGGTGAATGTGCTAGGCGTGCTGGCAGTAAGCGCAATGTTTGGACCCGTTCCGTTACATGTGGAAGCCGTACTGGCAGTGGTAACAACGGGTTTAGGATGAACAGTCAGTGTGATGGTGAAAGGATTCCCTACGCATGAGCCTGTTACTGAAGTAGGTGTAACTATATATTGTACCGTACCTGCAGATGAACTGCTTGGATTGGTAAGCACGTTGCTGATGGTACTGCCCGATCCGGCGCTGGCACCTGTGATGCTTCCGGTAATGGTACCCACAGTCCATGTAAATGTACTTGGCGTGGAGGCAGTGAGCGCTACGTTGGCCGAGGACCCGCTACAGGAAGAAGCGGTAGCGGGAGAAGTAACTGCTGGCCTTGGCAATACAGTAACAGTAATGATATAGGGTGAGCCGGCACAGGATCCGGTAACCGATGTGGGCGTAACCACATATTGAACGGTGCCAGAGGCACTATTACTTGGATTGCTCAGGGTTTGATTGATGGTGCTGCCCGATCCTGCACTGGCGCCGGTGATGCCGCCGGTAATGGTTCCAATGGTCCAGGCAAAGGTGCTGGGTGCAGAAGCAGTCAGGGAAATATTCGGTCCTGTACCATGACAGGTAGAGGCAGTATTTGCAGTGGTCACTACCGGTGAAGGATTCACTACCACAGTGATCGTGTAAGGATCTCCTGCACAGGAACCCGCAGTAGAAGTAGGTGCAACTATATAATCCACTGTTCCTGCAGTGGCATTGCTTGGATTGGTCAATACCTGGTTGATGCTGCCTGCTGCTCCGGGGTTGGCTCCCGTGATGCCTCCTGTAATGGTTCCTATTGTCCAGGAGAAACTGCTTGGCGTGGATGCGGTCAATGAAAGATTCATTGTGGCGCCGCTACAGGTAGATGTGCTGGCCGCATTGGTCACCACCGGTTTTGGATACACGGTAGCGGTAATGGTAAATGGTGTACCCACACAACCTCCTGTGGTGGCGGTTGGCGTAACAATATATTGTACGGTACCTGTGCTGGTAGCGCTTGGGTTGGTCAGCACATTGCTGATGGTGCTGCCCGAGCCGGCGGCTGCCCCCGTGATGCTTCCAGTGATAGTACCTATTGTCCAGGTAAATGTGCTCGCTGTACTGGCAGTGAGCGCAATGTTGGCTGCGGAACCGCTACATACAGAAGCTGTAGGCGAATTAGTTACGGTTGGATTTGGATTCACAGTGACTGTGATCGTATAAGCAGAGCCCGTACAGGAACCTGTAGTTGATGTGGGCGTAACAATATACTGCACGGTACCCGGCGTGGTGTTGCTCGGGTTGTTCAGCACCTGGGCGATGGTGCTGCCGGAACCAGCGCTTGCACCCGTGATGCTTCCAGTGATGGTGCCTATGGTCCAGCTGAATGTGCTGGGAGCGGAGGCTGTTAATGGAATATTGGTTGCCACGCCGCTGCAGGCAGTGGCCGTGTTGGCATTGGTTACTGCAGGGCGCGGATTGACCGTGGTAATAATAGAATAAGGTGTTCCCGGGCAAAGTGCAATGGTAGATCTGGGAGTAACAATATATTCAACCGTGCCGGCCGTTGCGTTGCTAGGATTGGTCAGTACCTGGGCAATGGTGCCTGCAGCGCCCGAATTAGCTCCTGTGATGCTTCCGGTGATAGCTCCTACCGTCCACTGGAAAGTACTGGGTGCGGACGAGGATAAATTGATATTTGTACTTGTACCGCTACAAATAGAAGCTGTATTGGCGCTGGTGACCACTGGCGTGGGTTCTACTGTAACAGTGATCAGGTAGGCTGGACCGGAACAGCTGCCTGTTGTGGAAGTAGGCGTCACAATATATTGTACAGTTCCAGAAGAAGCATTGCTTGGATTGGTCAGCACCTGGTTGATGGCGCTGCCTGAGCCTGCACTGGCACCAGTGATACCTCCAGTGATAACACCAACAAACCAGGTAAAACTGCTGGGCACTGTGGCTGTCAGGCTAATATTGGTGCTTGTACCGCTACAAATTGACGTGTTAGGCCCTGTGGTTACTTCCGGGGTTGGGTTAACAGTTACTGTCAGTGTAAAAGGCGTTCCTACACAGGATCCAGTAATAGAAGTTGGAGTAATAATATACTCGATAGTCCCTGCCGCAGCATTGCTTGGATTGGTCAATACCTGGTTGATATTGTTACCCGAACCCGCACTGCCGCCGGTTATGCCGCCCGTAATATTGCCGATGGTCCACGAGAAGGTGCTTGGCACGCTGGCATACAATGCCACGTTGGGTCCAAAGCCGCTACAGGTGGATTTGGTACTTGCAATTGTCATTTCCGGTTTAGGATACACAGAAACCGTGATTGTATAGGGTGAACCTGCGCATCCAGCGGTTGAAGATGGAGTGACAAGGTAATCAACGGTGCCAGTAACAGAAGTGCTTGGATTAGTGAGAATGGTATTAATCGATCCGGCAGCCCCGGCACTAGCGCCAGTGATTCCACCTGTGATCGTTCCTATGGTCCAGGAGAAAAAGCTCGGCACTGTCGCTGTTAGGGAAATCGCCGGGCTGGTGCCAGAACAGGTGGCGGCCGTATTTAGATTAGTAACAACTGGAGTGGGATTAACAGTAACAGTGATGGAATATACATTTCCTGGACAACCGTCCGCTATAGTATAGGGAGTTACCAGGTATTCCACGGTGCCCGAACCGGAGTTCGAAGGGTTGGTCAGCACCTGGGCGATCGTATTGCCCGAACCGGCTGCAGCACCTGTGATACCGCCGGTAATGGTACCAATGGTCCATGTAAACGTGCTCGGCAGCGAGGCTGTCAGTCCAATGTTAGTTGCTACGCCACTACATGCGCTTTGCGCGGCAGCGGTTGTCACGGATGGACGGGGCTTCACGCTCACCGTATAGGTGAACACCGACCCGGTACAACCTGCGGCGGTGGGAGTGATCTGGTAGACCACGTTGATCGCCGAGCTGGTGGTATTGATCAGTGTTTCAGTGATGGGATCAGAGGTCTGGCCGGCTACTGCTGCATTGGAAATGCCCGCTACAGCGGCACGGCTCCAGGTATAAGTGGTTCCTACCACATCCGCCGTGATATCATAGTTCTGCGCCACCCCGCTACAAGCGTTGCCTGCGGCGGCACTGGTTACGCTGGGTGTAGGCAGACTTTGAACAGTGACCGTATCCGTCACAGCACCGCAGGTAGTACTGTCCATCACGCTCACTACATATTGGCCTGCCACCGAAATGGTTGGGTTAGAAGATGTGGAAGTAAAGCCACCGGGGCCCGTCCAGCTATAGGTGATGGGCGCTTTTCCGCCCACTACGTTTGCTGTTAACTGCACGCTTCCGGGGCCTGCAGAACAAAGCGCCGCATTCGTGGGAGTGATATCAACGGTGAGGGCAGCGTAATTGTAAACACGTACTGTATCACAGGAAGCACTACCATTGTTACAGCCATTTCTTGTACCACATACCCTATAATCGATATAAGCCGGGGCGCCTGCGCCTGTTTGCACCATTACAGTGTCCGTTCCGGAAGTTGCGCTCAGGTAGGAATTGTATGCACCTACAGCACCGGGAAAAACGGAGGTCCATGTGATGCTGGACTCGGTAAGTCCACCTACACGCAAAAGCCCGCTACAGTTTCCATCGGCCCTTACATGCACATCTTCCGAAGCGCCAAATCCCTTACTGGCAGCCAGGGTATAAGTATCTGCGTTATTACCGGGGTTACAATAAGTGATGCAAAATGTAACAAGACCATTCAAACAGGCAGGAGTACCTGCCTGGGTCTCGTTCATACAATTGATCTTATAGGTACCGTTATTACCAGGAGAAACGCTGAAACCAAACTCGGTACTTTGAGGATTTACAGTAACAAGGAATTTAATACAACGGTCCGATCCGCCGGCGCCGCAACATTTTCCGCTGCGGTTATTGGTAATGGAAACACTTGTGTCGGGGTTGGCGCTGAAGTCTACCACAAAAGTCGGAACGCCTGAGGCATCGCATGGCACACAGGTTTGCGCGGAGCTTGTTTTGGCAAAGGCACAAATAAGCAGCAGTAAAACTAGTGGTCGGACAAGTTTTCTCATAGGAATTGGTACCTGGTTCGGACAATTGGTTTTAATACTCCTGGTTAGGGAGTTCGAATCAATGAGTGATAAAACTAATAAAACTGTGGAGAATTTCTAATATTTCTTCGACGAAACAAGTGTTTTTTGTACTCGGGATACGGAAAACTGCCTACCGGAACGTATTGATACCCAACTGGATGAGTGTTTGTTCTCGCCCGCCTAGTAAAATTACGACCATGTGCGATATGTGTGCGAGGGAAGGTAGCCAGCGATGGCGGGAGTGAACTGGCTATAAATCAGGGGAATGGCTTAATTCAGGTTGATCGGTTCGCCGTCGAAAAAGATCATCGACCTGCCGGTGAACGCAGAACAGGAAAATTTGATCAGGGGCACCCGCTGCAGCTGTACCAGCTCGCAACTGAGGGAATAGACCTTTTTTTCAGGCCATAGCATGACCTTCCTTGTCGTTTTTTGCGGTTTAGATTTTTTCATACTATGTTCAATACAACGGATGCACCAAACCCCATTTTTCCGGAAAAGAGTTAAACACGTCTTTTGAACAAAACCGGGAAAACTGGCGGAAAATCTGGATAAGCCTGTGCATAGATGTGCATTAGTCTCACCCTGGGGAATTTATTCAATCCTTGTACCAGCAAATCCTTATCTGGACCCGGCCGGGATCTGCCTCCGGGAGGTTTCAGGTGGTGGCCAGCAGACCTTCACTTACCGGCAGGGGCAGGACAGCATGCGCCTGTTGGGGAATTTTAAGGTCTAAAGCCAGCGTTTTCCGCATGGTTTCTACAAATTCTGAATAGCTAGATGGTTTCTGAATATACAAAGAGGCGCCATACCGGTAGGCGCAAGCGATCTCCGCCTCATTTCTTGAATCCGTATACACCACTACTGGCACCTGGTCCAGCAATGCATTCTCCCGGATCTCCAACAGGCATTCCAGGCCGTTCTTCCTGGGCATGGCCATATCGAGCAGGATGATGTCCGGCGGGTCGGCCAGCAGCCTTTCAGTGATGTGCTCTGTTTCTGTGATAGCGGAAATGCGGACGCCTGCATTGATCTGTTCAATGATATAGCTTAACACGGCAAAGTCGTCGGTATCATCGTCGATCAAAACAAGATGACGGGTAAAGGTGTTTGTCATTCCTGGTATTTAAGGTTAACGAAGGGGATAGCAAATTAATGAAAATTATAGTACGAAAAACTATAATTTAACCCCTACCCTAAAAACGCAGGCTGGCAGCCGCGGTGGCCGCAGCCGTATTCGGCCTTTCGAAATAGGTAGAAGGAATGATCTCGCTCCTGTAAGAGGTTACACCCAGCAGGTAGCCTATGGTTCCTGCAATGTGTTTTTGGTAAAGCTGGGTACGGGCAGCATGCTCACCAATAGCCCTCACCCCCTTGCCTATCATAGCTATCCAGGTCTGCGAGGAACCGGGCACAAAGAATCCATGTTTGTACCAGTTGGAGCCCGAACTGCCCCGGCCATGGTCGGTGGTAATGATGAAGGTGGTATTGTTCCTGTAAAATGCCGATTGCTGCACCAGGTTCCAGAGGTCACGAATGATCCTGTCCGCCTGGTGGGCTTCCTTCAGGTACTGGCCATAGTTCTTATCATGACCGAATTCATCGGTGCCACCCAAAGCGAGGTAAACCACTTTGGGAAGATTCTTCATAATATAATCCTTTGCAGTCAGGTAAGTGAGCATGTCGTTCCTGGTAGACTTGTGATCCATCTCCGCATTTTGCTTCAGCAGCTTCAGGGCCTCCTGGGTGCGCGACACATTCTCCATCTGGTCGTTGGAATAACCGCTGTTGATATAGAGCTTGCTTCTTTCTGCATTCAGTATGAATGGAAACAGGTTCCAGGATGTAAAGGCCGCGATCCTGCCTGCATATTCAGGTACCTGGTTCAGGTACTCCAGCAGATTCACATTGCGGTTCCTGATCTTTTTATTGGATGCCACGAAGGGATCGGTATTGCCGGTGAAGATCTCGTTGTAGCCCGGATAGGAAATGGAATAAATGTTCTTGGTATTGACCTTGCTTCCCAGTTCCCTGTTACCAAATAATACGCCGCCGGTAGCGATCACATCCCAGAAGAAAGGCATCAGCTTCTCACGGCGCACCGTCTCCAGCTCGTCCCAAAATAACGATTTACTGGCAGCCGTGTCTTTTGTAAATCTTGTGTCGTGGATGATCTTCCTGTCGGCTCCCTTGAACAATTCCTGCCAGCGAAAGCCATCGAGCGTGATGATAAAGATGTTGTTGCCGTTCGGCCGGTCTTCAGTGGTTTTTTCATCCCCGATACCCTGGCCCTGTGTCCACAATACCAGGAATCCCAGGACCAATATCCACTTGATCATTTGCATGGTGTAAATAGGTTAGACAACCTATATAGATACAATTCTGTGCCACATTTAGCACTCACATTACCGGCCAGTGCAGATCTATATCTGCTTCATTCCATGCTGATTACAAGATCCTCCGGGCGCACCATTTCCCCGGGTTCCACAAATATTTTGTTGATTTTCCCATCCATAATAGCAGTGATGGTCGTTTCCATTTTCATGGCCTCGATTATGAACAGAGGCTGGTTGGTCTTCACCTCCTCCCCTTCCTTCACCAGCAGCTGTGAAAGTTTACCCTGCAAGGGTGATCCAATGTGTTTTGAATTGCCTGCTTCCGCTTTTTGATTCTCTTTGGTAGTGACCCGGACGCTCTTGTCTCTTATCTCCACGATCCTCGTCTGACCGTTCAGTTGCATAAATACTTTTTTGATGCCACCCTCATCGGCCTCACCGCAGGTGAGCAGCCTCACCAGTATACTCTTGCCCTTGTCGATCTCCACCAGCACTTCTTCATCGTCCTTGAGTCCATAAAAGAAATTGATGGTGGGAATTTGCCAGACCTCCCCAAACTCCTGCCGCTTGCGGTGGAATTCTTCGAAGACCCTGGGATACATCAGGTAAGAAAGCAGGTCGGTGAACTCCACCTCATCGCCGAACTTCTCCGTGAATGCTTTGAACTCAAGGTCAAAATCCACGGGCTTCAGGTGCTCGTTAGGACGGTCGCTATAAGCCTTCTCTCCTTTTAGTATGATCGACTGCAATTCCGGATCGAACCCTCCTACGGGCTGTCCTATCTCGCCCCTGAACAGGGAGATCACGGAGTCTGGAAAAGCCAGCTGTCTTCCTCTTGTGAATATGTCTTCCTTTTTCAGGTTGTTCATCACCATGAACAGCGCCATGTCACCCACTACCTTGGAACTGGGCGTTACTTTGATGATGTCTCCAAAAAGCAGGTTCACTTCCCTATAAGCTTCTTTGATCTCCTCCATTTTTTCACCCAGGCCCATGGAGGCAGCCTGTGACTTGAGGTTGGAATACTGCCCGCCAGGGATCTCGTGGTAATACACTTCGGCGCTGCCCGTCTTCATGCCGCTCTCGAAAGGATAATAATACTCCCTCACTGTTTCCCAGTAATTAGAATGCCTGTTCAGCGCTTCCATGTTCATAGGGTTTTCCCGCTCGTGGAATTTCATCATCTCAACGATCGCATTGAGGCTCGGTTGAGAGGTCACGCCGGAAAGGGATCCGATACAGCAATCCACCACGTCTACACCGGCTTCAATGGCTTTCAGGTAGGTAGCGCTTTGCAGGGATGAAGTATCGTGGGTGTGGAGGTGAATGGGAATGTTCACCACCTGCTTCAGCTCGCCGACCAGTTCATGGGCCGCCCAGGGTTTCAAAAGGCCGCTCATGTCCTTGATGGCCAGGATGTGCGCGCCGGCACTTTCTATTTCTTTGGCGAAATCCTTATAGTATTTCAGGTTGTATTTCGTTCTGCCCTTATCCTGGATGTCGCCTGTATAACACATAGCCACCTCCGCTATGCCCGCAGTTTTCTTACGCACGGCTTCTATGCTCTTAGCCATATTGGGCAGCCAGTTGAGCGAGTCGAATATCCTGAATAGGTCGATGCCATTTTCCCAGCTCTTGATGATAAAGGCCTCCACAAGATTATCGGGATAGGCTTTGTATCCCACGGCGTTGGCGCCCCGCAGCAGCATTTGCAGCAGCACGTTGGGAATCGCCTTGCGGAGCATCCTTAGCCTTTTCCATGGATCCTCCTGCAAAAAACGCATGCATACATCGAAGGTGGCGCCGCCCCATACTTCCATGCTGAAGGTCTGCGGAAAACTTTGTGCAAACGAATCGGCCACTTTCAGCATGTCGAGCGTGCGCACGCGGGTAGCCAGGAGCGACTGGTGCGCATCCCTGAACGTAGTATCGGTGTAATAGATCTTTTTTTCTTTCAGCAGCCATTGGGCAAAGGCTTCAGGTCCCAGCTTGTCGAGCAATTGCTTGGTGCCTTCCTGCACGGGCAGGTGCTTGTGAAATTCAGTCAGCAGCGGCTTCTCAAATAGTTTGTCCTTATCGGGCTTCGCTACATCGGGGTGCCCGTTGATCGACACATCGGCCAGGTAGCGCAGGATCTTGGTGCCCCTGTCTTTCGAAGCAGGATAATTGAAGATCTCAGGGTGCCTTTGCAGGAAATCCACCGTAGCATTACCCGCAATGAACTCGGGGTGCGAAATGATATTGAGCAGGAAACGGATGTTGGTCTTCACCCCGCGGATCCTGAATTCCTTGAGCGCGCGGTTGAGTTTGTGCACGGCATCGGTAACGGTAGAAGAATGCGCGGTCACTTTCACCAGCAGCGAATCGAAAAAAGGAGAGATTTGTACGCCGTTGTACACACTGCCTTCATCGAGGCGGATGCCAAAGCCTTCCGCGCTGCGATAGTGCAGCACGGTGCCATAGTCGGGCATGAAATCATTCTCAGGGTCCTCGGTAGTGATGCGGCACTGGATGGCATATCCGTTCAGCGGCACTTTTTCCTGCTGCGGAAAGTTGATCACCTCGTCGTGCAGCGCATGTCCCTCCGCGATCCTGATCTGGGTCTTCACCAGGTCAATGCCTGTCACCATTTCTGTCACGGTGTGTTCCACCTGGATGCGCGGGTTCACTTCAATGAAATAGATGCCGCCCTCCTGGTCTACCAGGAACTCCACGGTGCCCACATTGTTGTATTTCACCGCACTGCATACGGCAATGGCGTAACTGTATAATTTCTCCCGGGTGGCAGCAGGGAGACCGAATGAGGGAGCGACCTCCACGATCTTTTGAAACCGGCGCTGCACGCTGCAATCCCTTTCATACAAATGCATCACGTGGCCATGCTGGTCGGCCACCACCTGGATCTCTATGTGCTTGGGACGCTCAATGAATTTTTCAAAGAAGACCGTATCGTCACCGAATGCGTTCTTTGCTTCCCTCCGGGCATCTTCAAAAGTTTTCTCCACATCTTCCATGCTCCTCATCACCCGCATGCCTCTTCCGCCGCCTCCGGCCGCCGATTTAAGCATGAGCGGAAAGCCTATCCTGCCGGCTTCTTCTTTGGCGATCTCCACCGAGTCCAGCGCTTTCTCGCTACTATCGATCAATGGGATCTTACAGGCAAGAGCGATCTTCTTGGCCATCACCTTGTCGCCCAGTTGCTGCATCACTTCGGGATCAGGCCCAATGAAGATGATGCCGTTTTCCTGGCAGCGGCGCGCGAATTCAAAATTCTCCGAAAGAAAGCCATAGCCCGGATGGATCGCCTCCGCTTTGATGTCTTTGGCAATGGCAATGATCGCGTCCATGTCCAGGTAAGGCTTCAGCGGATCATCATCCTCACCCACCTGGTAGGCTTCGTCGGCCTTATACCTGTGCAGTGAATACCTGTCCTCGTAAGTGTAAATAGCCACCGTCCTGATCTCCAGCTCGGTGCAGGCACGGAGGATCCTGATGGCGATCTCTCCCCTGTTGGCCACGAGCAGCTTCGTGATCTTTCTTTTCTTCATGGAAATTCCTGGCTTGTAGTCTTATAATGTGTACTCAACACACATTAGCCCGTGAACCGACGGTGCATCCTTATCTATGAAAATATCTTACCAGCCCGGCTGGAAGTTGAAACCAAAGCTTCCATTGCTGAATCCACCGTTCTGCCAGGGGATGGCGTAGTAAGGTTCGATCACGAGATAACCAAACACATTGATGCGCAGCGAAATGCCCGAACTGAGCACGAGTTTGGAGTCGCGCGCCACCCGGTTCACCGGTTTGGTGCCGATCTGGAAGCCGTCATAGCTGCCCCAGGCAATGCCCCCATCGGTAAACAGGTTCAACTCGGTGAACAGGAATCCCGATTTGATGCCCGATAGCCTTTCAGGACCGGTAAGCGGGTACCTGAGCTCAATATTCCCGATCGACATCTGGTTTCCTATCAGGTCGTTAATGGTGAGCACATCCGGATCAGGAGAATTCGATTCCGAAGCGAAGTCACGCGCATTGTAGCCACGGACCAGGGTGGGATAACCGATATACAAGGGAGGCAGCGTACCATTCTCTGCATCTTCGCCAAACCTGCCCAGGTACATGCCCCTGGTGGCCAGTGTCACGGGTGCCATGCGGAAATAACGCCGGTAATCGGCCGTGATGTTGGTCAGGTCGATCGCGCCTGTGTACCGGCCCGCTTCGAGGCGGTACCTATGCCCGGTTAACGGGGAGGCCACACCAAAATTGGAGTTATCGCCTACAAAGGCAAGATAGGCTTGCCCGAGATTGAATCCTTCGGGCACATCCAGCTTTTCCTTGTCGTTGCCTACAAACACATAGGTGTAGGGATCATTGATATTGGTGAAGGCATAGTAATCGGAATAGCGGTCGAGCCGGTAGTAATACCTGGCGAATGACATGCCCGCTTCGAGGCGGCGGATCTGCGAAAAAGGATAGGAACCAAAAACAGCGATCTGGTCTTCAAATGTCCTCAGCAGGTCGAGCGAGGAATTCACTACTTCCACCGAGTCGCCCGTGCGGGTGACCAGCGTATCGAGCGAAAGACCCTGGCCGCCCGTGACATAAGGAATGTGGGAATAAGCCACTCCCCAGTTGATGCGGCTTCGCTGATTGAGGTAGGCAAACTGTCCGCCGATATCATAGATCTCTCCATTCAGCGCCAGTGCGCCGAAAAGCTGGTTGTTGCCAAGAATGTCACTGAAAATGCCCTGCACCCCACCGGCCACGCCGCCGCCCATCTGTCCTACCCCCACGCCCACGCCGGTGTTGCCAATATAATCCAGCTCAAACCTGGGCTTGAAAGGAACTTCGGTAAATGCAGTTTCGGGTACAGTGGGAAGGGGTTCCGACAAATGCTTGCTCACCATATCGTCACCTGCCCTGTTGAAAGGTGGCAGCAAAGATGCATCAGCGATCACAGCGCCGTCCACAGGCTTTCCTGCGAGTTCAGTCACACTGGCCCTGTAAATATTGTAGCTCTCCCCCATGTAGTGTGAAAAAGCAACCTGGCCTGTGCTGCGCGAAGCCGAAATGGCCGGTGAGAACATGGTGATGCCGGTGATGCCTGTGAAAAGATCTGTGAGCTGCATCAATTGTCCACTGGATGGCTGATAGCTGTACATATTCCTGAAGCCATCGCGGTCGGACAGGAAATAAATAATTCCGTTGTTGCCATAGACGGGATTCAGGTTGTTCGCCCCATCAAAAAGGTCAAGGTTGGTCACCTTGCCGGAAGCAAGGTCCAGCATGGCGAGGTTATGCCAGAACTTATGCTGAATATTTTTGTTGCCAATGCTTTTCCTGTCGGTGGCAAACACGATGGTCTTTGCATCCGGGGAGAAAGAAGGCTGCAGATCTGAGTACCGGTCATTGGTCAATTGCTTTACCGAACCCGAACCGAGGTCATAAGCATAGAGGTCGCTTTGTCCCTGCACCAGTCCGGTGACCACAATGGTATTGCCTGCAGGTGACCATGCCGGGTTGCTGATGGCCGGCACGCCGGGAATGTCGATCTGACTGGTGATCTTTCCTGTTTCCGCGCTGGCGATCACCAGCCGGTTTTTCCCTTTGGCAAATGCTACAAAAGCGATCTCCCTGCTGTCGGGCGACCAGGCTACGGCAGATTCGAACGAGCTGTATTCGTCGATGTGCGACCCGAATGAGCTGGAACTTACTTTTTCTATCGTGCGGCCGGTATTGGCATCGGCGATGTAGAGGTCCACGCTGAAAAGATTTTTCTCGGTCCAGTAGGCGATCTTGCTTCCGTCAGGGCTCAGTGAGGGAATGATGTTCAGCTCGCCTGCATTTTTTTTATGGATCAAAATACTGCCCGGCGGGTTCATTGAAGTTTTTGAGCGGAATGGATTATAGGCATTCCGGATCGCTGCCTGCCACTGCTCCGAAAAGGTCTTCGCATCAATACTCAACAAATTCTTGATGGCCTGCTCGTAGCCTACCCTCGCCGTTTCTATGAATAATTTACGGATGATGGCGTCGCCATGCAATCCTGTGGTATAGGTCCAGAATGCCTGCCCCCACCGGTAGGGAAAAAACTCGTTGGGCTTATTGGTCAGGTCCTTTAGCGTAGGCAGCTTATCGGAAGCCACACCATTGCGCAGCCAGATGGCGGTGTGTGCATCTGCAGGTCCAATGGACATGTATTCTGCGAGGCCCTCCACCATCCACAACGGGATGTTGCTGACCGCCTGCAGGGAAAATGTGTCCTGGATGAGGTGGTATTGAAATGCATGCACCAGCTCATGACCCAGCACGTGGTCCGTAGCCGCATTCGATTCCATCACGGGCATGATCACACGATTCTTCAAAGCTTCTGTTACACCGCCTGTACCCACGCCGATCTCGCCGGAGATGGCCCTTGTTTGCTGGAAGTCTGCATGGTTGTTATACAACAGGAAGGGGTTCCTTGTGGCGAAGGTGTCGCGGAAGACCGACTGGTGCATCCGGTACCATTGCTCTGTCTGCTGCGCAAATCGGTTGCGGTAGGCGGGCTGCTCCAGGTAATGATAGAGGTCGAAATGAGGAGTCTGCAGCACCCGGAAATCGAGCTTCTTATAGTTCACTTTGTTCCTGCCGAAATACTGCGCTTCTGCAGGAGAAGAAGCCAGGAAACAGGTGGCCAAAAGGATCGCAAGGAAAGAAGTAAGGGTGGCTTTATTCTTAAGCATAGCGGTATGTTTCGCCTGCTTAACTGCAAGAATTGAACCAGCTGAACTGCATGCAGGCCCCCTTAGGCAGATGCACGGGAGCGCCTTGCAGATACCACCTTATCTCCATTCGCCATGTGTTGCTTCACAGGGAGTATCATGGTAAAGCTGCTGCCCTCCCCCTCTTTTCCTTCCGCAGCGATCAGTCCATTGTGCTTGTCCACGATCTTCTTGGTGATAGCCAGCCCGATACCCGTACCGTCATACTTTTCCTTGGGATGCAGGCGCTGGAAGATGGTGAAGATCTTGGAAGCATATTTTTCATCGAAGCCGATACCATTGTCGTTGAGCGTGATCCGCACATAGCTGCCATTCCTGGAAGACTGCGCTTTCAGATCCGGCTGTTCTATGAGCTCAGCACTGATCTTTATTTCAGGCTTTTCACCCGGCTTTGAGAACTTAAGCGAATTACTGATGAGGTTCTGGAATACCTGCCTCAATTGTCCGGGAATGCCTTCGATCTCCGGAAGCTTGCCCACCTTGATCCTGGCTTTTTTCTCCTGGATGAAGAGTTCCAGGTCGGCCTGCACTTCCTCGATCACTTTATTCAGGTTCACGGGTTCAAAGAAAGATTCCACCGAGAGTCTTGAATAAGAAAGCAGGTCGTTGATCAGCTTGGTCATCCTCGCGGATGAGTTGATGATCCTGTTCATGTAGTCCATGGCACCCTTGTCCGTATCAGTGAGGTACCTGTCCTTGATGATGTTGCTGAACATGTGGATCTTTCTCAAAGGCTCTTTCAGGTCGTGCGAGGCCACGGATGCAAACTGCATCAACTCAGCATTGGTGTCTTCCAGCACTTCGTTGGAGCGCTGCAGCTCCAGGGTGCGCTCCACCACTTTTTGTTCCAGCACATCCGAGATCGATTTCTGGTCGTGCACGTCGGTGCAGGTACCAAACCATTTCAGGATCTTACCGCTTTCATCCTTCAATGGTATGGCCCTTCCCAGGAACCAGCGGTACTCGCCATCATGGCGCCGCATCCTGTATTCGATCTCATAGACATCGCCCGTATCCAGCGAATGGCGCCAGACCTTCCAGGCCCGGTCAAAATCGTCGGGATGCAATACCAGCGACCAGCCCTTGTCCTTGGTGGTCTCGTAATCCAGGCCGGTGAAATCGAACCACTGCTTGTTATAAAAATCGTGGTAGCCGTCCGGACGCGTAGCCCAAACCATCTGGGGCATAAAGTCGGTAACGAAACGGAATTCCTGGATCAGGTTCTGCAGTTCCTCATTTTTCAAACGCAGTTCCTGCTCGGCTCTTTCCATAGTAGTGATGTCGGTCATGGAGCCTACCATGCGCATAGGTTCGCCACTGTCCGACATAATGACGGCGCCTTTGTCCTGCAGCACGGCATAGCTGCCATCGCTTTTCATAAAACGGTAGTGCTCCATCCAGTCGGTAGCCCCTTCGCTGATCGCTTTCTGAATGCTTTCCTTGATCCTGGGCCTGTCATCCGGGTGAATTTTATTCAGCCAGAAGGCAGAGGTCTTGGTATGATCGGAAGGCAGGTTGTGTCCAAATTTGTTGTGCAGGCTGTCGCTCCACCAGATCTCGTTTGTTACCAGGTTCCAGTCCCAAACTACGTCGCTCGTAGCGTCTGAGATCAGGCGGAATCTTTCCTCGCTTTCAGCCAGCTGCTGGGTACGCTCGCCTACTTTTTCCTCGAGCTTGGCGTTGAGGATCTTCAGGTTCTCCTTCACCTGCACCAACTCCTGGTAGCTTTGCCTGAATTTCTCCTCTGCCAGTTTTTTCTCGTTGATATCAGTGAAGGTCACCACCAGCCCGTCTTCCATTTTCGTGGAAATGATCTCATACCAGCGTATCTCGTGGTTGAACAGCAACTGCATCTCTCCATGGAAGGCTTTTCCTGTTGTCGCCACGCCTTTTAATTTATCGAACAGGCCGTTTTCCACCAGGGAAGGCAGCTCATCGCGGAATGACCTGCCCGCATAATTGTTGGTTCTTGCGAGCAGCCGGTCCGATGCATGATTGGCGGCCACCCACAACAGGTCGCGGATCTCATTCTTGTGGTCGCGCACAGCACGGAAGGCCATGATGGCACTGGAAGAGGAATTGAAAACACCTTTGATGATGTTGTCCAGCTCTTTCAATCCCGAGATATCATAGAAGGTCATCACCACGCCGTCCACCTGCCCGTCCTGTCTCACGTAAGGCAGTACGCGCATGAGGCTGACAGCGCCATTACTTAAGTGAACCTCTTTTTCGATCTGCTTTTGTGTCTGCATCACCTCCCTCACCTTTTTTACCAGGGAGGTATCAAGGATGTTGGTGGTGAAGTGGTCTATCGGCCGGCCGATGTCGGATTCGATCAGGTTCACCAAATTCACTGCGGCATGGTTGAATTTTCTCACCCGCAGGTCGCGGTCCACGAAGATCTGGCCGATGTCGGTGCTCCTGAAATAGTTATTGAGATCGTCATTCAGTTCGTTCAGTTCTTTGATCCGTAGTTGGTGCTCTGTATTGAGTGTATGTAATTCTTCATTGAGCGATTGCAGCTCCTCGTTGGATGACTGCAGTTCCTCATTGGCGGAAAGCAGCTCCTCGTTGGATGACTGTAGTTCTTCGTTGGTGGTCTCCAGGCTTTCTACGGCCAGCTGGAGATTCATCCGGGCTTCCCTGAGTTCTTCCTCGAGATCATTTACATAGGCGCCTGCATCGGTAAAGGCCGGCGTGCCGGTTTCGGGCAGACTCCTCGAGGTAAAGCTTTCCTGGGTTTCGCTGAAAACCACGGTTGTCAAACTGCTCCTGTCATTGGGCCTCACAAAAATGTTCACCAGCTTGTCCTGGTCGGGTGCAGGCCGCATCCTGATATTGTTAAGCGTAACTGTTTTTTTATCCTTTTCTGCTTTCCTGATAGCCGCATTCAGCGCAACGGCCAGCTCGCGGGTCACCATTTTCATCAGGTTGAGGCTGGCTACGTTGTCGGGCAGGAAAAGATATTTTTTGAAATCCCCCACCGCATCCTTCACCTCATGCTGACTGTCGATACTCACCGCGGCATAGCCAAATTGCTCCGTCAGTATTTCCTGGAGGTCGTCTCTCAGCGTCTTGCCGGCATCCCTGGCCGCTGCTCTTTTTTGTTCCCCTCCCGCCGTGGTCATCAGCGCCGAGTGAAACCTTTCAATGTTGTAGGGATTCACATCCTTGGTCTTCCTGAAGATCTTCCACTTGCCATTCACTTCTTCCACGCTGTCTTTGATGGAGGCAGGCACCTCGCTGGGGCCAAGGAAAAGAAAGCCTCCGTTGACCAGGGAAAACTGCAGGGTACCCAGCACTTTTTTTTGCAGCACCGGGTTCATGTAGATCAGCATGTTGCGGCAGGAGATCAGGTCATTCTTGATGAAGGGAGGGTCTTTCAGCACATTGTGCCTGGCAAAGACGATCTGCTTGCGGATATGCGAAGTGATGCTAGCCGAATCCTGTCCTACGATGAAATATTTCTTGAGCAGCCCGGGCTCAATGTCCTGCACGGCTGCCAGCGAATACACGCCGCGTGCTGCGAATTCCACCGCATCGGCATCCACATCAGTGGCAAATATTTTTACCTCCACATTCTTTCCCAAACGCCTCAGTACATCGTCGATGAGGATGCAGATGCTATAGGCTTCCTGCCCTGTACTGCAGGCGGCCACCCATACTTTCAGCACCTCGCCATCTTTCTTGGAGTTGATGATCAAAGGCAGCACTTCCGATCGCAAAACCTCGTAGGCCTGCGCATCCCGGAAAAAACTCGTGACGCCGATGAGGAATTCCTTTCCTAGTGTCCTGCATTCCTCCGGGCTGGACCGGAGCATCTGCATATACTCTGCAAAATCTTTTTTATTCAGCTGGATCATCCGCCTGGCGATCCGGCGGAGAATGGTAGGCGTTTTATAATGATAGAAATCGTAACCGCAATTTTTTTCGATCAGGTTCAATATTTCCGGCAGTGCGGACTCGTCGGGTTGGGCCTCTCCAGACTTTCTGACTGGATACTCGTTCACGTAAGCAAGGATCTCCCCCGGCATCACTTCAGGCGCCAGGATCATATCGGTAAAGCCGCCGGCGATGGCGCTGTTGGGCATGCCATCGAATTTAGCCGAGGATGGTTCCTGTACGATCACCAGGCCTCCGTTCCTTTGGATCGCTTCCGCCCCCCGCGTTCCATCGGATCCCGTGCCTGAAAGAATGACGGCGATGGCCCGCGGCCCCTGGTCTTCCGCCAGCGAACGGAAAAATGTATCGATGGCCGTGTTGGGGGCTTTTTCTGTTTTTTTCTCTTCCAGCAGCAGGTTGCCACCCCTCATTCTCAGCAACTTATCGTTGGGGATCACATACACGCAATTGGGTTCCAGGGGCATGTTGTCACCCGCCTCCAGCACCTTCATATGGGTATGCTTGGCCACCAGTTCTACCAGCAGGCTTTTGTAATCGGGCGAGAGGTGCTGGATGATGACGAATGAAAAGGTGCCACCCGGCGACATGTTGTCGAAAAATTCGTGGATGGCCTCCAGGCCGCCCGCGGAGGCGCCAATAGCAACAATATAGTGATCCTGGTTCGCAGACCGAGGAGTCCCGGAAGAATTCATAGTAAGGGCTAATTATTTATTTCGGGAATAATGAGAAAAAAAATCCTGCCAAATTATATGGACTTGTAAGAAGTACCGATATAGTAACGCTGTTTTTAACGCAGTTCCCATATTAAAATTAAAAAAACTTTTTAAATCAAAATCAGGCAGCCGTTTTATCCTCATCCATACCATTTATCTTTATCGCCACGAATGATAACGGATATGGATGTCTTAAAAGAAAGCGGATTGCGGGGACTGGTGCAAAAAACCAACGAGCATTTAAAAAAGATCGCCGAGGGCGGCGGCGCCAAGGCCATTGCCAAACAAAAGGAAAGAAAGAAACTCACGGCAAGAGAAAGAATAGCCTACCTGGTGGATAAGGACAGTGAATTTGTGGAGATCGGCGCCTTTGCCGGCTTCGACATGTATGAAGAATATGGTGGCTGTCCTGCCGGCGGTACGGTTGCGGGTACGGGTTATATTGCCGGGAGGCAGTGTGTGATCGTGGCCAACGACCAGACCGTGAAGGCGGGGGCCTGGTTCCCCATCACAGGGAAAAAGAATCTCAGGATGCAGGAGATCGCCATTCAAAACCATCTTCCGATCATCTATCTCGTGGACAGTGCGGGGGTATTCCTCCCCATGCAGGATGAGATATTTCCCGACAAAGAACATTTCGGCCGCATATTTTATAACAACGCGAGAATGAGCGCCATGGGCATCCAGCAGATCGCCGCGGTGATGGGGGCCTGCGTAGCGGGCGGCGCCTACCTGCCGATCATGAGCGATGAAACCCTGATGGTAGAGAACCAGGGATCGATCTTCCTGGCCGGACCCTACCTGGTCAAGGCGGCGATCGGTGAGGACGCCGACCAGGAAACACTAGGAGGCGCATTGACCCATACAGAGATCTCCGGTATTGCCGATTATAAATTCAAGACCGAGGAAGAATGCCTTGACCAGGTAAAACGCATCATAGACAAACTGGGAAGCACACCCAGGGCGGGGTTCGACAGGATAAAGGCCAAAAAACCCAAGGAAGATGTAAAGGATCTCTACACCATCGTTTCATCAGAGTCAGCCAAGACCTACGACATGCTGGAAGTGATCAAGAGGATCACCGACAATTCCGAATTCGACCAGTTCAAGGAAGACTATGGCAAAACCATCATTTGTGGCTATGGCCGTATTGATGGATGGGCCGTAGGCATCGTGGCCAACCAGCGCAAGATCGTGAAGAGCAGGAAGGGCGAGATGCAGATGGGCGGCGTGATCTACAACGACAGCGCCGACAAGGCAGCCCGCTTCATCATGAACTGCAACCAGAAAAAAATACCCCTGGTCTTCCTGCAGGACGTCACCGGCTTCATGGTGGGCACCCGCAGCGAACATTCAGGTATCATTAAAGATGGAGCTAAGATGGTGAACGCGGTGGCGAACTCCGTGGTGCCCAAGATCACCATCATCATCGGCAATTCTTATGGCGCCGGCAACTATGCCATGTGCGGCAAGGCCTACGATCCCCGGTTTATTTATGCCTGGCCTTCAGCCAAGATCGCTGTGATGGGCGGAGAGCAGGCCGCCAAAACCTTGTTGCAGATACAAGTTGCGGCTATGAAGAGCAAGGGCGAGCTGGTGACAGAGGAAGATGAGAACAAGCTGCTGAACAAGATAAAGGACAGCTACGAAAAGCAAACCACTCCTTATTATGCAGCCGCCAGGCTCTGGGTGGATGGCATCATCGACCCGGTGGATACCCGCAAGGTGATCTCGGAAGCGATCCATGCAGCGGATCATAACCCGGTGATGGCGGAGTTCAAGACGGGGGTGTTCCAGGTCTGACCGTTGCTGCGTGAATCGTGTCCCGATAGCTATCGGGACGTGAATCGGGAGTCTGAGCGACATCCGAAGCGAAGTCATTGCGAGCCCCGCAAGTGCGGGGTGAAGCAAGTGAATGGTGTTCTTCCTTTTAAAAGCCGATTTCACCATTTATAAAATGCAGGGTGATCAGGGTTATCAATTTTGTAAATTCCTATCACAATTTATTTTATGAAGAGAATGATGCTTTCTGCTGCCATGCTTTTTGCATTCGCTTTGGCAAAAGCGCAGGGACCTGTTATTGTTTCACCACAATGGTTGAATGAAAATATCAAAAATCCTGACCTGGTGGTCTTATACACCGGCTTTGTGGTAAAAGCCGATTTTGACCGGGAGCATATTGAAGGTTCCCGTTTTCTGTGGCCAGAGTGGTTGGCCTTTAATACCCCGGAACAAAATATGGTTTCCGCCGATGCGAAAGCAGCGACCAAAGTACTCCAGGACTTAGGTATCAATAATAATTCAATGATTGTTATTTGTCATAAAGGTGCTGATGTTACCATAGCGTCAAGAATGTTTTTATCGCTGGAGCATTATGGATTAAAAGGAAAAGTTTTCTTCCTGAATGGCGGCATTGAGGCCTGGAAAAAGGCCGGATACCCGGTTACAAATAAACCTACAGTTATTAAAAAAGGGAACTATGTGGCATCCGGGAACGGCTTACTGGTAAATAAAGATTATGTACTCAATGCTTTGCAAACCCAATCATCAGAAGTTGTAGATGCACGAGTCAAACGCTTTTACGATGGAGACCCGACCGGTAACCCAAGGGATGGCCATATTGCCGGCGCAAAAAATATTCCATACCCGGATATGATCGACAGCACGAATAGTTTCAAAACTATTGAAGTGCTTGAAAATAATTTTTCATCCATCGTGCCCTATAAACAGAAAGAAGTGGTGGTCTATTGTTTTATCGGCCAAACCGCCTCTGTAGATTACCTGGTTGGCCGTCACCTGGGGTATAAAATGAAATTGTATGATGGCAGCATGCAGGAATGGAGCCGCATACCGGAACTGCCTATGGAAAAAACAAAAAAGGAGTAACCCAGTTTAACGAACCCACTTCTGACTTAATTCCCTTCCGACATGCATGATGCTCAGCATGGAATGATATAACTAGAACTACGTGAGAAGGTTCTATTTTGCTGACTCGTGAATATGAACAATTTTCCAATGCCCATCTATTTTTTTCCAAACGTAAGTATAGGCACCTGTGCCTATGTCTAAGACCTTGTTATCAAGTGTTATCAATTCAGCGACTGCTGTAAAACCAATCAAAGCCGCATCTTTAGCAAGTACCTGGACTACCGGATCTTTTACTGTCATTTTAAAACTCTTTGTTCCACTCAGGATCTGGGGATATAGTTTTCTAAACTCCTCATTACTACCAACCGATAATTTCATATTACGGTAGTACCTAAAGCTACTGTCTGAATGAAATTCGGCTACCCTGAGCATATTGATCGTTTCCCATGCCTGGTTATACCTGTCGGTAACGGCAAGAATTTCTTCCACTATTTTCCCGGTTTCTTTCTCTGTCTGCCCGTAGGTGAGACGACAAGAGAGGATTATAACTATGAAAATTGAAATTGATCTCATATAGCGTTTTTAATGTGCTACAACGGAAAAAGCGTTGCCAACGCCCGCCTAACCTTAGGGTGAACGCTGTGGCGTCACGCTAAAGATAATATTTTCTACCGCCGCAGTTAGTGGGCACGAGACCCCGGCAGACACCAGCCGGACTGGCCTTCGGCAGCCCGATGTTATGCGCTACTTCCCCTTGCCCTTACATTACCTTATTATTTTGCTTTTGCCGGTATTCAAACGTTTTCCAAAATATCCGAAGTTGTTTGAGTGCCCAATTGCTCGGCCAATCCAATCAGAATCCCTTCCGTCCCACGAATGTAGCAAAGCCTATATAGGTTCTCATAATTAACCACTTCCCCAACCACTTCAGCACCATGCCTGGTAAGCCTGGATAGCAATTCGTCCAGATGAGCAACCCTGAACATGATACGGAGATAGCCAAGTGAGTTCACCGGGGCTGTCCTGTGGTCTGATATGGTATTGGGAGTTAGAAATCTGGAAAGTTCAAGCCGGCCATGTCCGTCAGGGGTGACCATCATGGCGATCTCCACAGACTGGTCTCCGAGGCCTGTTACCCGTCCTGCCCATTCACCTTCCACCATAGCACGTCCTTCCAATTTCAGTCCTATTTCCGTAAAAAAAGAAATGGCATTGTCCAGAGATTCTACAACGATACCGACGTTGTTCATCTCTAGTAAATTGCTTTTTTCCATAGCCTTATTTGGTCGGTGATAAAATTGGTCATAACTAACATGGCTTGCCGGCCCGTCCATGGGCGAAGCGATGGGGAAAGGACATTTCTAACTTTAACGTTAATGCTGCAAAGTTTCTTGCCGCTCTATGGAAATATTCGCTAATTCAGCCATCACACTATCGATTTATTCGTCATAAATACTTCCGCCTTTCTCGAATTGACTCGACTCATACTTCGTAGTTGGAAAATGGTTTCGCTTGTTTATTAACCAAGGCCATAATGGATTAGAAGCGTTCCGTTTCCCGTGTTCTTTATAGAAAAAATCTATAATTTCTTCAGCACATGAACATACCTTAAATATATCCCTACCAAAATATGATTTATAAAACTCAACTCTGTCAATTGATTTTTGATGTATTATATCATGCCTATAAAGTTCCAACTTAACAAAATGCGACCATAAAGATTTTTTACTAATGTCATCCGTATCGTATATATCAACTAATATTTTCGAAATTTTATTTTTGAGCGTAATCCACTTTTCAATTGCTTGCTTATCGTAAACTTCAACTATGCCCTTGTTCTCAACCATTACCTCATATTCGAAGTCTGATGGAATGCTTAGATTGGCAAATGCTTCTAGTGCAGTATAAGAAAATACAATACATGTCTGTATTGCCTCAATATAGTCATAAAGCATTATTGATTTTTGTGTAATGAAATCGCGTCGATCCCCTTTGGCGTTTTTTATGGAATGATTGTATTTATTTGGGTCGATTTTCTTGTCAAATACTTCTTTCGCAAAAGAGAGAGATTTGTTTACTATGGATAACAAAACACCCACGTTATTAGGTGTGAAGTAAGTAAGCACATTACTGCCGTTAAACTTCATTTCATCTGCCTCTTGGACTACCATTCCAGGGCTATCCTCAGTTAAATTCCCTGCATCTTTTACGTGATAAGTAGGTTTAGAAGACCTAGGGTCAAATATTTTATACTCATTAGGTGACTTGCAGAAGACAATACCTTTAATGCTTTTATTCTTATCAGGAGGTTTCATTTTAAATTTCCTCTATCAGCCTATGGCTTGCGGAAAGCCGCGTGGTTAAAGATACTAACGGTGGCGGCGAAACAACAAATCCTTAGCTAAATAACCGCGCCGCCAACGCACATGCGGTTTTTCGCAAGCCGACGTTAAGCGCATCTACCGTTAATCGTTGTTAATCCTATCTAGGATATCCGGGATGTCATCAAATGAATTAAACCAAATAATAGACACACTCAATTCCTTCATCAATTCTTCATTCAGCTTATGATGACGATTTAGAAACTGGTCAGCGCCTTTGATATTATCGATGACCTGCTTCCTTTCCTTAGTTTTCTTATCGGTGACATAACAAAAGTCGTCCAAAGACAACCTTCTTAGAAAAGCAAAGTGTCTAGCCTGTTCCACATTCCTTGCGGAAATATCCAATAGCCGCCTGAGGTTAGGATCAGTCATAGAAAGGCCAATCATCAAACAGTTGTTTTCCCTTAGATTATAGAGTTGGACAAGATTTGACCAGTGATAGGAGTCTGAATATATCTGGTGGTAGCCCTCTTCTGAGAAAACCAAAGTACTCTTATCTAAATACTCATACTTAGACTTATTTTCTGGTAGAAAGCCGTGAACATGATAGATCGGAAGTTCATCAGGATCTGAAAGCTCATTGTCTGTATAGATGCTATGGTGCCTTATTGACCTTCCCTCCAACTCTCGCTCTAACAAATCATCAAAATTATAAGTCACAACCGATCTCACTCTTGCGCCTGTGCGTCTTGGCATACATAAGTTTGAAATGGATTTGATTAGGTTTGAGCTTATATCCTTTTTAGTATCCCTAAGCTTGTAAAGATTATCAGTAATCGTATTTGTGAATAGTCTGACTTCAGAGCTTTCCTTTGATAGTCCTTTTCTTAAATACCTAGCCGCCATCAAAGCCGATGGTTCATCAACACCATTAAGCCTTGTTACAATTTGCCTTATGTCGTCATCTGACATGGTTTCAGAATTATTAAACTCATTCGTTAGATAGGAGACGAATAAAGAATTTAAAAGTGTATACCAATCGGGCATTCCAGCACTACTGGATACACCTGCGCCCAAAAACATAGAAAATTGACCTCGCCCGTAAGTCTCGATTAATTGATCTATGCGTTCTTCTCTTTCTTCTTCCCAACTTCTCGTTTCTTTTGTTACAGCGTTTTCTAACCTTAGGGAAAAGAGATTGTTCGCGATTTTGTTAGCTTCTTTTCTATGTTTTGCAACAACCTTATTTATTTCGTCAGGACCCCAAAGGGTTATTTTGAATGGCAAATAATTCGAAATCTCAGCATGGATCCTTTCCTTACTTTTATCAGCGATAGGTCTTCCATTTATGATAAGAATGTTCTTAATGTCAGGGAAGTTCTCCCATCTTGTAAGTCTATGTAAGAATTGTTCTACGAATTGCCGTGGGGGAATTCTATCCAGATTTAATTTTACATCAATCAAGGTTTTCCCTTCAAATTCATCGAATCCATTTTCGGCAATTGCATCTCCTGGAGTTTTGTAATTGTCAGAAGTGGTCAATGTTTTATTCTGACTTTCAATATGATGCTTTAATAAATTTAGAATGAAAGTTTCGAATGAGTAATAGCTCCTGGGACCGCTTCCAACAAACTTTGATAGTATTTCGTCAATTAACATTACAGGTAGTTTATTCAGTTGCGAATAACCATCTAATATACAAAACACCCCCACTCGCACAATACTTACAAACGTTTATACCCGGGTACAAACGTTTAAAAAACGTTTATCCGCTTTGTTTTTCGTATCAGGCCAAAAACGATTACCTGTAAACGATAGCGGACTTTAGAACGCCCCTGCTATTGTGTACTCCGTACACAATAGCAGGCAGCTGAATGCCCGCATGGCCTGCATCAATAAAGAATTAGTAAACCCCCACTAATTATCGGCACTCAGACTCTTACCTCCCTTCAGGCCCGCCCGGCAAAGCAAAGCGTCGTCGGGCCTGCCCGGCAAAGCAAGGCGGCGTCGGGGAGGGTTAGGGTGGGTTTAAGAGGGCTTGAAGGGTTTCCCTTTTTTGCCTATTTTCACTTCTCAACGATCAACTGGTATGGGAAAACTCGGGCAAATGATCATGGGGGTATTGGTGACAACGCTGGTTCTGTCAGCCTGTAAAGACGACTCCCACCTCGCGCATGCACCCGCTGTTCCCGACCAGTCATTCACCGAAGAATTCGATACAGCCTCCGCCGCGCTTTCCCGCGGCTGGAAATTCATCAACGTGAGCGAGCCCAAGGGCTCCAACGTGTGGCAGCAGGGCGGCGACGTGCTCCCCTGGTTCAAGGCCTTTTCCTCTCACGGTACTTATGTAGGTTTCATTGGCGCCGACTACACCTCCACTTCCGCCGGACAGGGCGTGATCAGCAACTGGGTGGTATCGCCCGTGATCACCCTGCAGAATGGCGACAAGATCAGTTTCTACACCCGGAGCTGGGCATTGTTTCCCGGCTACGATACCTCGCTGAATACGAACATCGACATGTACAAGACCTCCCAGCCCGATACCCTCGACTGGGCCAACAGGCTGCAGTTGCGTGTGAGCACGAATGGCGAGAGCCTGAACGTGGGCAAGGGCGCCGACATCGGCGATTTCGGAACCACGCTGGTGGACATCAATCCGAATTATTACGAGTGGCATGCCGTTCCCGGCACTTATGACAATGGCCTGGGCTGGAACGATCCCGCTTACCAAAAATTCACCTTCACCCGTGAAATGGTGGCCGAGGCCTACCCCGGCGGAGCCTGGACAAAGTTTGAGGGAACGGTGAGCGGGCTGAACAAGCCGGTGAAAGGCCGCTTTGCTTTCCGCTATTACGTGGTGGATGGTGGCAACAATGGCCGCGGATCCGGCGTAGCCATCGATAAGGTAGAATACACCGGCAAACAATAACCAAAAAGCCTTCATGAAAAAGAACCTGTTTTTCATAGCACCTCTCCTGCTGGCAGCCACCATCACCCTGGTTTTGGCCTGCGTGAAAGACCCGGAGATCGCCACCCCGCCGCCAGTCAGTCCACCGCCTGCCTCCCTTTCTCTCACAGAGGAATTCGACAGCGTGGGCAGGCTGGAATCAAGAGGCTGGGCCCTGGTGAACAATTCCGAGCCGGTGGGCAGAACAGGCTGGAAGCAGGGCAAATATGAACTCGGCGGAAAGTATGGAGGCGACGTAGTGGGCTTTACGGCCTTCTCTGCCACCAACGCACCCACCGATTACGCAGCGGCCGACATCACTGCCGCCGCCGATCCCCTCGGACTGCCCGCTACCATCAGCGCCTGGATGATCACACCCGAACTGCAGGTAAAGAATGGAGACGAGATCAGCTTTTATACCAAATGCGCCAGCAGCACACCCGACCGCCTGCAGGTGAGAGCCAACTATACAGACGCCTCCACAAACGTAGGCAGCTCCGCGGAATCCGTAGGCCAGTTCACCAACTTGCTGCTCGACATCAATCCCACGCTGAACGGTTCTGCCTATCCTAAGAACTGGACAAAATACACCATCACGATAGCCGGACTCGCAGCACCGCAAAAAGCAAGGTTTGCTTTTCGCTACTATGTGACCAATGGTGGCAACAGCGGGGCCAATTCCGATCTGATAGGCGTTGACAGCTTTAGCTTTACCAGTAAATAAAGCAGATGAAGCTGCGGCTACCACCGGCGCTTTTTATTTTCATTGCTTCCCTCCCAGTTATTTTCTCCTGCCAGTCCATACCAGGAGAAGACGACAAGCGATGGAATGAATCCCTCATAACAGAAGCCATGCAACTGGCAAGGCCCGGTGATCTTCTTTTTCGCTCAGGCAACAGTTTCGCCAGCGGACAGATCCGCGAACTTTCTGAAACAGAAAAACTCTATTCCCATGTTGGCATCGTGGTAGAAGTGAATGGCGAAAAGAAAGTTTGTTCCATCGAACCCGTGGATGACACATCACCCACCGACAGCATCCGCTACGACGATCCCCTCACCTACCTCGATCCGGAGCAGAATGGTTTTTTTGCCCTCTACCGCTATGCATTGAGCGGGGAAGAACACAAGGCCATGCTCTCCTACATAGAAAAACAATTTACCAAAGGCATTGTCTTCGATCCCGTCTTCCAGTATGAGACCGACGATAAAATGTATTGCTCCGAAATGATCAGCAAGGCCCTGGATACAGCCACGCAGGGAAGGATCAGCCTGCGCCGCACGGTGATCATCCATCCTTCTTCCGTCAATTCTATTGTGCGGCATTTTAAAAAGTTCGGACTCACCGCCGAACAGGTAAGACAAAGACCTGTAGTGCTCATCGACAATGTCTACCGCCACCCCGAATGCAGTCTCATCAAAAAAGTCGATTTTCGTCCCTGATGGAAGTTACAATGTATACCGACGGTGCGGCCAGGGGCAACCCCGGCAAGGGTGGATATGGCGTGGTGCTCATGAGCGGAAGCCGCCGACTCGAACTGTCGAAGGGTTACCGGCTCACCACCAACAACCGCATGGAGCTGATGGCTGTGATCGCAGGACTGGAGGCATTGAAAAAAACAGGGATGAACGTGACCATTTATACCGACAGCCAGTATGTGGCCAAGGCGATCAATGAAAAATGGCTGCAAAAATGGATCGGCAACGGCTTTGCCAAGGGCATCAAGAACAAAGACCTCTGGCTGCATTTCCATGAATTGTCAAAAAAGCAAAACCTCCGCTTCGTTTGGGTGAAGGGACATGCCGACAACCCGCACAACAACCGCTGCGATGTGCTGGCCACCGAAGCGGCGGATGGTCCGTTTCTGGAGGTGGATGAAGTGTATGAGAGTGAGAGGTGAATCGCGTGAATCGTGAATCGTGAATCGTGAATGGTGAATGGTGAATAGCCCGCACATCTCGCAGAATTCGTGATTCATCAATCGTCTCCCGATAGCTATTGGGTCGTGAATGGTCCATGGTGAACCAGAGTCAGGTCTATTATAACTTCCTCTGCGTCTTCCCTGCGCTCACCGCGCTCTCTGCGTTTCAGGTTGGTGTATCACTTTAGGAAATCTGCCATGAGAAAGCGGCCTGACGTTATGCGGGAAACAAAAAGTCCCCGCTTTCGCAGGGACCAATATATTCTTGCAGGAATTTTTTACGCGAGATTTGTCTTTCCCTTCAGCACGGTCTTGTTCAGCAAGTAGTAGCCGCCGAAGAGGATGCTCATGAAGAACAGGTCGCCGATGAGGAAGTTGCCCGCAAAACCGTTGATCAGTCCATAATCACGATAGAAAGCCAGTGCATCGTTGTAGCACATCATCAGTCCTTCAAATGTACGGGGCCTGCCCAGTCCGCCGCCACCTGCCCATACGGCGAAGTTGGAAGCCAGGAAGTAAAGCATAGAGCCCGTGATGGAAAATGCCGCCACCGAAGGCACGTTGATCCTTCTCATGGCAAAGCCGAAAACGGTCAGTCCTGCAAACAGCAGGTAATTGATCACCTGTCCGCCATAAAAGCCGGGGATCTCGGTATAACCATAGATATACAATACCTGGTAGAGCAGGTCGGAAATGAAAAGGGATAATATAGGCAGGATGAAGGCCAGCTTCTTGTCCTTGATCACGGCGCCACCAAAGATGGCCAGGGCGATATGCGGAGCGAAGGCAAAAAATCTCCATTCAGCCACACGGAACAGGGAGGCTGTCAGCACCAGTATTCCAAAAACTATCCAGGTGGAACGATCGATCTTCATACAATGATTTTGGGCAAAATTAAATGAACTGGAGTATTTACTGCGGATTTTTAGGCAGGGTCACCACGAAGTAGTCAACATTTTCCACAGGTTCTGCACGAAGAACACTGCCTGGTGCCACAAAACAGGCCTCACCCCTGCTGCACCTGGCCGACTCGCTTCCTGTGGATAGATCGAGTGCCCCATCGATCACGAACACCAAAGCAGGCGCCTCGCTCTCGTGCATGGTGAGTCCCTTGCCATGCACATGCGTGCACTGGAAGTCGCCGCAGGATTTGTCGGTGAAAAAATGATCTTTTAAAACAACCGGGTGTATAGGCGCATAATCAACGTGAGCGATCACTTCTTCCACGTCTACATGTTTGGCAGTTAGTCCCGCCCGCAACACGTTATCGGAATTGGACATCACTTCCAGGTTCTGTCCTTCCAGGTAGGCATGTAAAACACCGGGAGGCTGATAGATGCCTTCACCAGTTTGGAGATGCAGGAGGTTCAGCAAATAGATCGAAAAAATGCCACGGTCAATATCGCCATCATGGAAATAGGTTTGCAGGGCTCGCGCCGCCCAGAAGTTGGGATCAGCCTTCGACAGCTCGTTATTATTATACAACCGCGTCACCCTTTCGGCCAGTGGCTTCAGCATATTGTTCACACTCGCCTGGTCCATGCGCATAATAGTCGTGAACAGTCCCTCGTAGCCTTGAGTCTCAAATGATTTATTAAGCGGGCTGAACTCGGGGATAGAGAAAAACTCAGAAAGGTCAGCGCGGAAACCGTGCAGCAGCCAGAAATCGCTCAGGGCGATCATCATCTCCGATTTGCCGTTGCGGTCTTTATAATTCCTGTTGGAAGCGTTGATGGGAATGCCCGCCATTTCTTCTCTCTCAAATCCCTGCACCGCGCCTTCAGCCGTAGGATGCACCTGGATGGAAAGCATTTGTTTCACATCCAACACCTTTACCAAAAACGGCAGGGTCTCATATTGTCCTGAAAGTTTTTCTCCCAGGAAATTCTGTGGTTTTTCCCTGATCATTTCATAAAGGCTGCCCTGAACTTTACCCTGGCTGTCCAGCACTTCAGCAGAGGCAGCGGGATGGGCGCCCAGCCAGTATTCGGCCGCGGGTGCACCAGAGGCAGGAATGCCGGTGAGGGCGGGAATGAATTCCCTTCCACCCCAGGCATAGGGCTGAACAACACCTTTCAACTTAAACAACCTTTGCAAACTCTTTCCTCATTTTGATTTAAAGATATGGCGGATCACAATGACGTGGGAAAAATTGGTGAGGCCCTGGCAGTAAAATACCTGGAGAAAAAGGGCTACCGCATCCTTCACCGCAACTGGACCATCCATAAAAAGGAGATAGACATCATTGCTTCACTGGGATCTGTGCTGCATTTCATTGAAGTGAAAACGCTGCAGTGCCGGGACTGGCCCGAGGAAAGGGTCACGAAAAAAAAGTTCCGTGACATCTGCATTGCCGCGGATGAATACATGTTACTCTACCCGGAATTTGAAGACATCCAGTTTGATATTGTAGCGATCAATTTGCTCAATGGAGAGGCTTTTTATCATTTTGTGGAAGACATTTACTGGTAAGCGCTCGCGCCGCTTGGCGCAACGAAGGGCGGAGCCCTTCGGATCCTTACTTCCACCTTTTGGCATTGCCCCAAAAGGTGGAGCCCCGCCCGAACGTGCCGTTCGGTACGGGCGGGCAAAAAGGCTAGGCTGCGCAAAACGCTTTGCTCTGCGCAGCCTTTTGGTTATCTAGGGTACCGGTGGCTTGCGCCTTTCGCGTTAGATCAAATATTTCCTAATGTAGCGAGCAGCGCTTCATGTTAGAGCTGAAAATCTAAGTTTCCAAACTGCGCTGGTATTCCGCTTAGCACTCGTTTAATGCAATCGTTCCGGAGCTAACGCGGAATAAGGCGCTACAGTCTTCACTGATGTGTTAGTACCTCAACCTTTATCATAGGTGCGGCAGGCGTAAGCCACAAAGCTACAGGCAGACGATTCTCAGGCATTCAAGCTGACCGCAGCTCCTCATTCCGTAACTCCCTGAGCCCCTCGCCGTCGCTTCGCTGTGGCGAACAGGCCTGAAGGGGGACATGAGTCTTGAACGAAGAAGGAAATGAAGAATTTTGATGGGTGAATGAAATTGAGGCGGGTAAGAGTAGGATAAAGAGGTACTTACCTCTACAGAACAACTGCAGCGCCTTATTCCGCGTTATCTGCAGGAAGACTCCAATAAATGCAGGCTAAGCGGAATACCAGCGCATATCGGAATCTCACACGGTCAGCACTCGCATTGAAAGTATGGTTGAATTGAGGAAAGAATTTCAGGCCTAACGAGAAAGGCGTTAGCCACCGAGACCCGATCTAAGAAAATGCGCGCGCAGAGCACAGCGTTTTGCGCGCGCTTGATCTTTTGGCTCCACCTTTTGCATCAAGGCAAAAGGTGGAATAGAAAATGCTGAAGCGCATCGCGCTTCATAAACCGCCGGAGGCTAGAGTTTGCCCACGGCAACAATCATTTTCTCCACCATTTTAAATGTGGCCGGGCAATAATGCACATTCTGCTTGTGTACGTGGATGTAATCCACCATTTTTTTCTTCGAGAGGTGAGGAAATCCTGCGCAGTCGGCAGGACGGATGGTATAGATGGAACACATGTTGGTCTTGCGGTCGAGGAACTGGCAGGGCTGGCTGCGGTTCATCCACTCCCCTTCCCTGTTCTTATACAGCCACTTCTCGCGAAACTGCGTGATGGTCATGCCGAAATGCGGCGCGATCCTTTTCAGGTCCTGGAAAGTGAAGGTAGGCGTCATGTTCCGGCAACAGTTGCTGCAGGCCAGGCAGTCCACTTCATCCCATACTTCTTTCTCTATCTGCACGGCCAGCGTATCCAAAAGCTTCGGCGGGTTGTTTTCCAATTTGGTCAGGAACCGGCGGAGTCGCGAGCGGTGCTGCAGCACATTCTGATTAAACTTCCTTCTGTAGTACGACATAACAAACTGCCCGAAATTAAAGGATTTGTCGCTATGTTTGAGGAGAGCCTGTTTCGAATGTTGATATGTTGATAATTCGATGCGACTCTTTATCCTCCAGCCTATGTGGGAACCTTACAAAAAAGGATTCAAAGCCTATCTTCAACTCGAGCGCTCACTTTCACCTCATTCGGTGGAAGCCTATCTCAACGACCTGGAAAAACTGACCAGCTATCTCCAAAGCCAGCAGCAATTGAAGGGCCCTGAAAGCCTTGAGCTCAAAGACCTCCAGGGATTTGTGAAATGGGCGGCAGAACTGGGCATGACCGACACTTCGCAGGCCAGGATGATCTCCGGCATCAAGGCTTTTTACAAATATTGCCTGCTTGAAGATGTATGTACAAAGAATCCCACCTCTCTGCTGGAGGCACCCAAGCTAAAAAGGAAACTGCCCGACGTACTGAGTTATGAAGAGATCGAGCGGATGCTGGGCCAGATCGACATGAGCAAGCCGGACGGAGGCAGGAACAAGGCCCTGCTGGAAACAATGTACAGCTGTGGCCTGCGCGTGACGGAGGTGGTCAACCTGCGCCTCTCCCATCTTTATCTCGATGTAGGCTTCATCCGCGTCATTGGCAAGGGCAATAAGGAAAGGCTGGTGCCCATTGGTAGCGTCGCATCCAAATACATCAAGCTTTATAGCAGCACCGAAAGAACCCACCTGCCGGTGCAGCCGGGCGAAGACGATATCGTCTTTCTCAGCCGCCGGGGCAAGAGGCTGTCGCGCGTGATGATCTTCCTGATCATCAAAGACCTGGCTTACAAGGCAGGCATCAAGAAGAATATCTCACCGCATACCTTCCGGCACTCCTTTGCCACCCACCTGGTGGAGGGCGGGGCGGATCTCCGCGCAGTGCAGGAGATGCTGGGCCACGAATCCATCACCACCACGGAGATCTATACCCATCTCGACCGGGAGTTCTTGCGTTCTACGCTTCACCAGTTCCATCCGGCCTTCCAGAAGCCGGCTTAGGAGTTGACTTGTTGACTTGTTAACTTGTTAACTGGGTAAAGAGAAAGCGCTCTTCGTGGCTGCTCCCTAGTCAACCAGTCAACTAGTTAACCAGTCAACTGAAATTTCCATTCATGAAAATTTTTTAGAATCTTTAGCGAATCGAAATCGATATTTGCAGGGCTGCTTAAAGAACCATGCAAAAGCATGTTAAAACGTTTTTTTGAACTTCATCAAGAACATACCGTCCTCTATTCCCGATGCCGACCTGGTGGCAGAATACAAATCCTCCCAGGATGTAAAAGTCCTCGGCGAGCTCTATGCCCGCTATATGGAGCTGGTTTACGGTGTTTGCCTTAAATATTTGAAGGAGCCTGAAGATGCCCGGGACGCGGTGCTCAATATTTTCGAAGAACTGGTGGCCAAACTGCTCAAATACGAGGTGGAAAACTTCAAAAGCTGGCTTTACCAGCTGGCCAAGAACCATTGCCTGATGAAGATCAGGAGCGAAAAGAACAAAAAAACGGTCAATGTGGACCCATCGCTTGTGCAATCGGCTGAAGAAGTGCATCTTAACGGGGAACTGGAGAAGGAAGAGAACCTGAATATCATGGAATACTGCCTTTCCCAGCTGGCCGGGGAGCAGCAGCAGGTGATCCGCCTGTTCTACCTGGAAGGCAAGTGTTATAACGAGATCGTGAGCATCACCGGGATAGAATGGAACAAGATCAGGAGCTATATCCAGAACGGGAGAAGGAACCTGAAGATCTGTATGGAAAAACAAAAAATGAAATCAGTCGTATAAATGCCGGAGCAGAACCCAATACAATATTCAGCAGACGATATCCGCCGCTACCATAGCGGGGAGATGCCGAAGGCAGAAATGCACGCCATGGAAAAAGCGGCGCTGGAAGACCCCTTCCTGGCCGACGCCATGGAAGGCTATCCCCTTACTCCTGATTTTGAAGGCGACATCAGGGCTATCCAGGCAAGGATGAATGAAAAGACCAGCCGCAAGGTGGTACCGATCGGCAAAGGCATGGATTACCGCTGGATGCGCATTGCCGCCCTCTTCATGGTGATGGCCGTAGCCGGCTGGCTGATCTTCCGGAGTGGCACGAATGATAATAAGCTGGCCACTCAAAACGCACCAGCTGAAAACAATGTCGTATTACATGAAGGGAAGACCGAAGTTCCTGCCGCCTCACCGGTAACGGATACCCCGGCGGAAGAGACCTACGTTCCTGTAAAGGAAAACGTGACGATCACTGCCGCTGCGCCGAATGTGAAGAAGGTCAGGTTGGGAAAAACCAATTCTATTTCAAGGTCATTGCCTCCTGTGGAGGCAGATACAATGATCGATGTGGCTTTGACTGCAGACCAGGCGGAAGTAGCCGTGCCGCAGGCTTATGTAAACGCGCAAAAATCCAGGCCAAGGTTAAACAAGTACAGCGGCTATGTGACCGATGAAAAAAGAAACGCGATCCCTTATGCTTCCGTGATCGTGAAGAATCACTCTGGCACGCTCACTGATGACAAAGGCCGGTTTGAATTGGCCGTACCCGATACAGCATCCGCTGTGGATGTGAATGCTATCGGTTACTTAAGCCGGAATGTGAACCTCCGCGAGGCCAGGACCAGCGAGCCCATCGTGCTTCAGCCTGCCAGTGAGCAGCTGCAGGAAGTAGTGGTAGCGCGCGACCGCGGCATGTACCGTGCAAAGACCACGGCACGCAAGTCCATCATCGAGGTCGGCGACCTGGAACCCATCGGGGGCTGGCCGGCTTATAACGACTATATCTCGGAAAGACTCAACCTCACTATCAATACAGAGTCGAAAAGCAAAACGCCTTCCGGCATCGTCCAGCTTTCCTTCGACGTGGACGAAGAAGGCAATCCCACCAACATCACCGTAGAAAAATCGCTTTGCCCTTCCTGTGACAGGGAAGCCATCCGCCTCCTCAAAGAGGGCCCGAAATGGAAAAGAGAGCAGGGCAAAGGAAAGGTGTCGATCAGGTTTTAAGACATTTGGGAACCTTGGTGGTTCAAATTCCGAAGACCGCGCTTTAAAGCAGGAACTGCCGTACTTTTGGCCAAAATAAGTTCTATGCTTAAGAAATTTACCCTTTTCAGTGCCCTGCTGATGGTGCTGGCCTCCGCAGACGCGCAAACCCTACGCACACCCCAGCCCAGTCCCACCCAGGTGATCAAGCAAGACATGGGTATTGGCAATATTGAATTATCCTACTCCCGCCCCGGCGTGAAAGGCAGGAAGGTATTTGGCGACCTGGTGCCTTATGGCAACGTATGGCGCACCGGTGCCAACAACGCCACCACCCTCACCTTTACCGAGGAAGTGATCATCGGCGGCAAAAAGATCCCTGCCGGCAAATACGGCCTGTTAACAATCCCCGAGAAAAACGAGTGGACCCTGATCATTACCAAAATGACCAACGTGACCAGCCCCGCTGCCTATAAAGATTCAGCAGATGTAGTGAGAGTGAAGGCCAGGACACGCGAGCTCGACGACCGCGTAGAAACCTTTACCATGCAGTTCGCCAACATCACTTCCAACAGCACCGACCTGCAGATCATGTGGGACAAGACTATGGTGACCCTGCCCATTTCTTCCGATGTGGAGGGCAAGGTGATGGCACAGATCAACAACATCATGTTCAAGGATACGCGCCCTTATTTCAACGCCGCGATGTTCTACCTGGAAAATGGCAAGGACCTGAACCAGGCAGTCACCTGGTTTGACAAGGCCATTGAGCAAACGCCAACAGGTTTCTGGATCTACCACCAGAAAGCCAATGCGCTGGCCAAGCTGGGCAAGAAAGAAGAAGCCCGCGAAGCTGCCAATAAATCCATCGAGCTGGCAAAAGCCGCGAAGAACGATGATTACGTGAAGCTGAATGAGAAGCTGCTCGAAAACCTGAAGTGATCTTACTAAGCATATTTAAAAAGGAGAACCGCTGGTTCTCCTTTTTTTGTGCCCGTTCGAGCGTTAACCCGGCATTCCTGATCTAAAAATTCAACGCTTTACCTGTGCGGCCTTTGACGCTTTCTTCATCCATTCCTCCACAATAAAACTTGCTACTTCCCTGCCCATGGTCAGCGCCACTTCGTTGTCGGTTTTGAAATGAATACCCGCATAGAATCTGGAGTCGGCACAGTCCTGGGCCAACTTGCGGAATTCTTTTGCATCGGCAGGAAAAAAATAAGACAGCACCGTACTGGCAGCTCCCGCACCCATGGCATGTCCGGATGGATAACCAGGGAAAGGAGGCGTGGAGATCAAAGGCTTGTACGTGGTATCATATTGCGATGGCCGAATGCCCCAGTGTGCATATTTAGCATCCATTACCGAGATCACCACATCGTGTGAAGCAGTGTGAAGGATGGTGTAGATGCGGGCAACGGCAGGCGCATCGTCGGACATCCTGTATTCGAACATCTTCTGCGAGGCCAGGTCGGTCCAGAACTCATAACCCACATTCGCCCAAAAATAGGCCTGTGAATTGGAGCGGAAATTCCTTTTGAAGCTTTTCATCTCTTCCATCTCCGCGGCGAAATCAGGCGGTGGCGCCGGGCGAAACTGGTCAGGTGATCGGAGCGTCATCGGCACCATCTTCGCCGCCATGATGCCCATTGGATAGTTGCCTGTCCATTTCTTTGGATCCTTATTCATGCTGCCGTCCCATTTGGCAGCGGAACCATCCGCCCTGGCTTTCTCAATGATCTTTTTGGCTACCTGTTCACCCAGCTTCCAGCCTGCTTCTGCATCACTGGGAAACTGCACGCCGGCATCTACCCTTGATTGCGAGGCTGTTCTTGCCAGCTGCATGATAGAATCCGCTTTTTTCGGATAGAAATAGGCCAGCACATGGGCGGCAGCCGATGCGGTGACCGAATGCTCGCAGGGGTATGAATAAGTAGTGGGCGCTGCAACCACTGGCTTCAGGGCAGGATCAATTGCTTGCGGGCGGGGCCTTTTGTGTTTTAGTTTTTCTCTCCAGGCGAGTACCGTGGCATCATACACGGCAATGTTCATCCAGGCAGTAGGCGTACGAAGCACGGCATCCACATTTTCCCAGGATACCAATGAATTACCCAACTGGTTCCAACGATAGGAAGGTGCGCCGGCATTCCAGTATAGAATATCGGATAGCTTTTTTTCATCGAATGACTTTTTCTTCATGGCGCTGACCTCCAGCTTCGATTGCGTAGCAGAAGGTAAAGCGGGCATGACAAGTTCACCGGGCAGGTAGGTTTCCCAGGTCTTCCAGCCGGCAGCCTCATAGTTGGCGCCCGTTGATTTTTGCGCATGGCCATTCAAAACTGCAAGGAGGAGGAAAAATGCAAGGATCTGTTTCATAAAATAGATTTGATAGTTTTTTTACGGTTCCTGTTTTTATCAATTGCAAAATGAAAGGCAAAAGCCACAGGTTGTTAGCCCTGTCAACAGACAACGGCAGAAGGTATACGAACTACGGACTCCGTAAGCGATCGCGTTGTAGTGCGGCCGGTAGACGAATAGCAGTTGCTGGTAGACAGTTCATGAAATTCTGCATGATATGAAGGGCCATGCCGCAGAAATCCCGACATTTAACCGATGAAGACGGGGAGTATGCATCCAAGGGTCAAACTCTATCTCCAGGTCGGCGCGGCCTGGTCCTGCCTATGGCTGCTGATCTACCTGGTCGCAAATCCCAGCACTTTCCTGGTCATGATCCCCAATGAGATCTGGCGCTCCATCTTTCTCATACCATTCAACTATGTGTTGTTCGAAAAGATGGTGCCCTTCGTTCGCCGCAAACGCAGGTATATTATTCCCTGGATCCTGGTGGGGATCTTCGTGCTATGGATAACGATGATGGTTCTCTCCTTCGGTTCCTACGGGTGGCGGGAGCTGGGTGTGGCCCTGGGCATCCATACAGAGGTGATCCAATTTGAATCGATCATGAAGGGTATCGAATACCAGATGCCGTCCTCGATATTGTCCCTCATCTTTTTTGGCCTGATCGTACATGCTTATGATTATAACAAGCTAAAACAAGCCACCCAACAGCTGCGGATTGAGAAACAGGCCGCAGAACTGAATTATTTGAAATCACAAACGAATCCGCACTTCCTGTTCAACACCCTCAATAACATTTACTCGCTGGCAAGGGACAAGTCCGACCTCGCCCCGGAATCCATCCTGCGCCTGTCGAAGATCCTCCGGTTCATGCTTTATGAAACCAGCAGCGAGTACATCAGCATTGAAAAAGAATTACAGATCATTTCCGATTACATCGAGCTGGAAAAACTCCGGTACGACGAATCGCTGCACCTGAATTATAACTACCAGGTGGAAGACATGAAGCAGGCCATACCTCCGCTGCTCCTGATGCCCCTGGTAGAGAACGCCTTTAAACACGGGGTTTCAGAAACCCGTGGCAGGCCCTTTATCGATATTCACCTCACACTGAATAAGGGAAAGCTTTCCTTTACCGTGAAGAATTCAACGGAGACCTTGCCTGACAGGCCGGTGAAAGAAAATATCGGCCTGCACAATCTCAGGAGACAGCTGGAACTGCTTTACACAGACCATGCTTTGAACATACAGCAAGGGGATCATACATTTACTGCACATCTACAAATCAACCTGGCAAGCCATGTCTGAGATCAGGTGCATCATCATAGAGGACGAACCGCTGGCGGCCAAGGTGCTCGCCGATTATATATCGCAGGTACCTTTCCTGAAGCTGCTGGGTACATTCAAGGACGCCATCCTTGCTACCGAGTGGCTGAGAGACCACGAGGTGGACCTGATGTTCCTCGACATCCACCTGCCTAAGCTAAAAGGCATGGCCTTCCTCAAAACCCTCACCCGCCCACCTGCCGTGATCATCACTACCGCTTACCACCAGTACGCTGTGGAAGGCTTTAACCTGAACGTGACCGACTACCTGCTAAAACCTGTGGAATTCGAGCGTTTCCTGGTGGCAGTGAATAAGGTAAGGACAAACAGGACCAGCATTCCTTTACCAACTGAAAAAAAGGATTCGGTCTTTATCAATGTACAAAAGAAAAAAGTGAAGGTGCCGTTCGACGATGTCCTTTACATAGAGAGCCAGAGAGAATATATCCGGGTAGTTACTACCCACAAGGTGCACATCACTAAAATGAGCACCCAGGAGATGGAAGAATTATTACCCGCAGATCGCTTCAAGCGTATCCACCGCTCCTTCATCGTAGCCATCAACAAGATCGAATCATATTCCTCAGAAGCTGTTGAGATCGCAGGGGTTTCCATCCCGGTGGGCAGGCAGTACAGGCAGGTGCTGGACGAGCTGGGGTGAAGGTGAGTGGTGAATGGTGAATGGTGAATGGCGAAAAGCGAAAGTGAAAAACATTCAGTCTTTAAAAATCGTAATTTTGCGGCCTCATTCGCCACCATGCAGATTTTTAAGCAATTCACCTTTGATTCCGCTCATTTTTTACCCCATGTGCCCGAGGGCCACAAATGCAGGGAGATCCATGGGCATACCTACCGCCTTACGGTATTTGTAGAAGGCGACCCCGATCCGCAACTGGGTTGGGTGATCGATTTCGCCGAACTCAAGGCAGCTATTGAGCCCATTGTAAAAAGCGTCGACCATAAATTCCTGAATAAGATCGAAGGACTGGAAAATCCTACCTGCGAGCTCATTGCCGTCTGGCTCTGGGATCGCATCAAGCCCCTGGTGCCCAAGCTGAAAAAGATAGAGCTGAATGAGACGCCTACTTCCGGGGTCGTTTATGAGGGGCGATGATTGTTGACTGGTTAACTGGTTGACTTGTTGACTTGGTTATTGGTTGAATTGGATACTGAGAAACAGATGCAAATATTTTCTAAATAACTCGCCACAACTCCCTGCGTTTCCCCATGGCTGTTCCCCAGTTAACTAGTCAACTAGTTAACCGGAATGTGAATATTTGCCAGCCTCCAATTCTATTTTAGAAATAGTCACTCGCCGTCACCTTACTCTCCACCACTTCTTCTGTTTTTTCTTCCTTCGTATGCATATTCACGTCGGCAGTCAGGGTATCGCTTAAAAGTCCCGCAGGTTTAGCAAACAGTGCTTTTTTATCAAATCCCATGGACCTGTCGGCATATACTTTTCTGAAAAACGATTCCCAGACCGGCATGGCCGCCGTGCCTCCGTATCCCTGGGCCGATTCTATGCTGATGAAGCGGTCGTCGCTGCCGATCCAGATACCGGCCAGCATTTCGGGCGTGTAGCCAATGAACCAGGCATCGGCATTGCCATTGGTGGTGCCTGTCTTTCCCCCCATCTCCGCTACCCCAAGGCGGTTGCGCAAACCAGCTGCCGTACCGCGGTCTACCGTCCCCTGCATCATCTTCACCATTTTGTAGGCAGCGATCTCGCTGATGGCTTCCTTCCTGTTGCTGTTGTTGTCGAACCGCACCAGCACATTGCCATGCCTGTCCTCTATGCGGCTGATGAAATAGGGTTTGGTGGAATAGCCATTCCCGGGGAAAATGGTATAGGCCCAGAGCATTTCAAACAAGGAAAGATCGCAGGCACCGAGAGCCACGGATGGATAAGGATCTACTTTGGTGGGAATGTTCAGTCTTTTCATGAATCCCGAGAACTGCACAGGGTCCACTTCCTTCATCAGGTAAGCTGTCGCGCAGTTGAGCGAATAAGCCAGGGCGCCGGCCATGGAAACGGTATCCAAGCCTGCGCAGTCCTGCGAAGCAGGCACCCATCCATTGCCTTTGAAATGCACAGGCTGGTTGGGAATGCTGCTTTCCGGGTTGAACCCGCGCTCATCCATCGCCTGCGCATATAGCAAGGGCTTGATGGAAGAACCCACCTGCCTCTTGGTGGTGATATTGGCGTGGTCGAATTTATAGGTCTTGAAGTCGATGCCTCCTACCCAGGCCTTCACCGCTCCCGTAGCTGGATCCATCACGATAAAGCCCGCCTGCAGCATCTGCCTGTGGTACTTGATGGAATCCATGGGGGTCATAACCGTGTCTTTTTCACGGCGCGCATTCCAGGCAAAGACCCTCATTTTTATCTTCCTGGCAAAGCTGGCCTTGATCTCCTTCTCGGTATAACCACCTTCTTTCATGTTCTCCCAGCGCTCGCTATCCTTCATGGCTTTTTGAAGCACCTTGTCGTGGTTCTTCCATACCGAGCCTGACCTGATATTTTTTTGTTTATTCAGCGCTTTTTGCAGCCGCGGCATCTGCTGGTTCACCGCCTCCTCGGCATAGACCTGCATCAGGGGATGAATAGTGGTGAAGATGCGGAGACCATCGTCGTAAAGGTCATAGATTTCGCCGTTGGCCTTCTTCAGGTCCCTGAGGGCCGTCCTGATCTCGTCGCGAAGCACCTGGCGAAAATAGGGAGCAAAACCCATGTTCTCATCGGCCTTTATATAGTTGATGCGCAAAGGGGTAGCGCTCAGTTTTTGCAGTTGTTCTTCTGTGATCAGTTCGTTCTTGGCCATTTGTCCCAGTACGGTGTTGCGACGCTCCCTGGCAGCCACGGGATAAAGATTGGGATTGTAAGCGGTGTTGGCTTTGAGCATGCCCACCAGCATAGCCGCTTCCTGTATATTCAGCCGGTCGCAGTCTTTCTGAAAAAATGTACGCGAGGCATTCCGGATGCCATGCACATTATCTCCCCAGGGTACGGCATTGAGGTAAAGCGTGAGGATCTCTTCCTTGGTAAAGTTCCTTTCCAGCCTGATGGCAATGATGTATTCCTTGATCTTTTGTATGAATCGTTTGGCGGGATTCCTTTCTCTCTTTCCATTAAAAAGGTTGAGCGCCAGCTGCTGGGTGATGGTGGAGCCTCCTCCCCTTGTGCCCAGGAAAACAACCGCACGCATGGTAGCAATGATGTCGATGCCGGAGTGGCTGAAGAAGCGCTCGTCCTCTGTGGCTACCAGGGCATTGATCACGTGGGGAGAGATCTGGCTGTACTCCACCTGGTTGCGGTTGCCGTTCTCGCGATAGAACTTGCCCATCATGGTACCGTCGGCGGCAAACACCTCGGAGGATTGCATGAGGCTCGGGTTCCCGAGCTTTTCCATGGATGGCAGGGGTCCAAAGACGCCGGTGGCGGCCAGGATGATGATCAGGATGAAAATACCAAAGGCTGCAAAAAATGCCATCCAGAAGATGCGTACACTTTTTTTCATTTTTCAGAGGTTTAGGATTCTAACGAGGCTGACGATAAATCTACCGGTTTACCCGCCGCCATCATTAGCAATTCTTACTCCAAAAAATATTTTGAGCAGGTTCTCTTAGTGGAAACGGGATAAATATCTTAGATCAATACAGGGAACTACGTAGTTTGCTGATACCCTCCCTGGATGAACAGAAGAACAGAAGAATGTTGAATGTTGAAGTGATAATCATGACTTGGTTTCTTTGCGTTTATGTTGGACTCTCTGCCTTCCTGGCGCCGGCTCCGCATTCAAAAAAAAACCCCCTCTTTCGGAGAGGGGGAAGGTGTTGACTATATCAGGTTCCTCTATATAAATATATAATTAAGGAGTCTTGTCTACGAACTTAATCACTTCTGTGTTGAATGCAATGCCGATGTTAGAATTAAATCCTCTTAAATCTTTCATGGGCAAGTTATCCTTTGAACCGAATACATTTCTAAGGTCTGCAAAAAACTGAAACCCGTTGATTTCAAACGCAACCTTGGCACCCAAAGCGAAGAAGGAATTTTCTGGTGAGGTCCAATTCGCAATTTTTTCAAAATTTTCATGATCCTCATTCGGTATGTTCACATAGGAGGCAAAAACAGAAAAATAGCACCCCAACTCATATTTTTTTGACGATTCCATGTCAAAGCTTTTACTAAATCCTCTCGAATATCCCAGTGTATAATGCAGGGTATTGAAAGCATATTCCACTGATTTGAAGTCAGCAGTATCTACATCTTTCTTGATCTTTTTGGTTACAAATTCAAGAAACATCCCGTTTTGAGTCCCTGGCTTCATCCAGAATGATGTGAACGAAAACGAATGATTGCCTACTTCGGGGAAGACAAGCACAGTTGACAGCAGGGAGTCATTGTTGCTTGCATTTTTGTTAAACGAAGCCAAATAGATCAAGGGGAATACCCCCCACTTTTTTGGCGCGGTAAAACTTACTGCCACTTTACCACCGGCATTTAAACTTTTAAGAGCCTCGTCACTGATATTCCCGATCCCATAAAGTGCGAATTGTCCGGGCGTGGTGTTATAAGTTCGCACTTTTGCTTTCCCTTCTTTGTTGGTTTTTGTAACACTTCCGGGAACAAGTTCAGACTGAAAAATGGGCCTGTGTTGTTGACTGAATGCAACGCAAGAAACGAGCAGACAGACGATTAGAAGATGAATTTTCATGCTAGAAGTTTTGGTCAAGCGAAACTATCAGGCAAAACAGAAGAAGTAAACCGTATTTCTACGGTTTTTTACCGGGAGTGGATAAACGCAGCGGGTAAAGCATTGAAATGAAGGCAGGGGAAATTTCTTTGCGATTCATAGCGCCCTTGCGCCCTGGCGTCAAAGTAGTCGTAACCCAATGTGTACGAAGTACATTATCTTCTAAAGATTTGTACCAGTCTGGCAATGGCCATCACGCCCAGCGCACCTATGGCATTCAACCAAAGGAAGCTCACATCGGGAAGTTCGCCGATGGCTTCGATGCCGGTGACCCGGGCAAACCATTCCTGGAAGAACATCACCACCAGGAAAAGTTCAACGATGATGGCGGCGATGAAAGTGGCTGTGCCTCCCACCTTCTTCATATAAAACGCCACGAGGAAAATGCCGAGGATGACGCCGTAGAATAAGGAGCCGAGGACGTTCACTGCTTCGATCAGGCTCTGTCCCAGCTGGTGGGCGAACTGCGCTACAATGATGCAGAATACCCCCCAGGCCAGCGTGTGGATCCTGGAAAGCCGGTACTCGTTAATGGGCGTACCCGTGTCGGATACCCTTCGCTGGAAGTCCACAACAGAACTTGATGCAAGAGAGTTGAGTGCCGCGGCTATGGATCCCCAGGCGGCCAGAAAAATGATGGCGATCAAAAGGCCCTTCAAGCCTGCCGGCAGATAATCTTTTACAAAAGAAAGGAAGACGTAATTGGTATCGTTGGCATCCGCATCGGAAGTGCGTTCGGTCATTTTTCTGAACTGCAAACGATAGCCATCGGAGGCTGCCTGCTGTTCTTTCAGCTTCTGCCCTATAAAGATCTTTTCACTGGCATCCTTGGAATTGAAATACCACACCGCCGTTTCTTTTCTCTCCTGGTTCACGGAGTCAATTTTCACCTGCAGCATTTGTACCGAATCCTTCACTACGGAATTCTTTCCCTGCTCCAGCAAACGCGCGTTGAAGGAAAGCGGCGCTCCATTGAACTGGTAAAAAGTAAAGATCAGCACGCCAATGAGCAGGATGAAGAACTGCATGGGGATCTTCACCAGGCCATTCATCAAAAGCCCCAGCCTGCTTTCCCTGTTGTTCTGCGCGGTAAGGTAGCGGCCCACCTGGGACTGGTCGGTGCCGAAATAAGAGAGGGCCAGGAAAAATCCACCAATGATCCCGCTCCAGATATTGTATTTGTCGGTCCAGTTGAAACCATTCTCCGTTTGCCCCGTGGTGATGATATTCATCCTCCCCAGCTTACCGCTGATATCCAACGCATCAACAAAGCCTACATCAGGCGGAAGCATGCGCACTACCATGAAGCCGGCCATGAACATGGCGATGAAGATGATGATCAGTTGTATCTGCTGCGTGTAGGCTACGGCCTTGGCACCGCCGCTGGCCGTATAGATGATCAGCATGCCCCCCATGATGATGTTGGTCCAGAAAATATCCCAGCCAAACAAAGAAGAAAGTATGATCGAGGGCGCGTAAATGGAAATACCCGTGGAAACCCCTCGCTGCAAGAGAAAAAGAAAAGATGTGAGGGTGCGCGTTTTGTTGTCAAAACGGTTCTGCAGGAATTCATAGGCCGTGTAGACCTTGAGCCTGTTGTAAATAGGCACAAAGGTGATACAGATGATCACCATGGCTATAGGCAGGCCAAAATAATATTGCACGAAGCGCATGCCGTCGGCATAGGCCTGGCCGGGACCCGAAAGAAAAGTGATGGCGCTGGCCTGTGTACCCATGATGCTAAGCAGTACCAGCCACCAGGGCAGGCTCCGGTTGGAAAGAAAATAACCCTCAAGATTTTTGGTCGTGCGGCTTTTATACAGCCCATACAGGATGATGCCGGTCAGCAATACAGATATGACGATCCAGTCCAGCCCGGTCATGAGAAGAATTCAGTTAGAAGCCAGAAAATGGCAATGAGGAAAATGAGAAAACCGATGACCAGGGTATACCAGCCGTTCCAGTCTTTGAAAAAAGGCACTTCCTTTTCTTTTTCATTCATGTTAGCTGCGTTTTCTTAATAGCCAGGGAGCCATGATGCCCAGTACCAGGCCGATCAATAAACCAATATGCACTCTTTTGATCAGAATTCCGAGCACCAAACCAAGCAAAATAATAAAGACGAAGGTGATACTGCCTCTTTTGTTGTCTGCCATCACATTTCCTTTTTCTGGTTCAGGGCAATCAGGTTGGCCAGCAAACGGTAAGCACCCGGCACGCCAGCCGGCAGCTGCCTGAAAAATGCCAGGCCGGTATAAGTAAAATACCCTTTTCCATACTTAGCTACGATGAGCCCGTTCCTGTCCTCTTTCTCACCTGGATCGTTCATCGCCACCAGGGTCTGAAAGCTGCTGTCCACATCGGCTGCGTGGTAGATGCTCCTCTCCTGCACCCAGCCATCAAAATCCGCTGCACTGATCTTGTTGGGAAAATTCAGCGCAGGGTGGCCAGGATTCGTGAACCTCACTTCCGCTTTTTCATCCGTAATGCGGTTGCGGCTGATATTAAAATTATAAGGACCGATCTTAGCCCTCACAGGACCTATCTGGTTGGAAGTATTGTATTGCACGATCAGGTTGCCGCCGTTCTCTACGTACTTCATCAGCTTTGCATGGTATTTGTTTAGCCAGGCATTGGTATTATAGGCACGCACCCCACTGATGATGGCGTCGAACTGCTGCAGGTTGTTTCGGGCAAGTTCTTTTTCATACAACAGCACCACCTCGTAGCCCATTTTCTCCAGCGCCAGGGGCACCTTGTCGCCGGCGCCAACAATATAGCCAATGCGCTTGCCCCTGGTCTGCAGGTCAAGTTTTACATTTTTGACCTTAGCAGGCGTGAAATAGGTGATGTACGGAATGTGATCGTAGCGGATCTCGTGCAGCGACTGGCCATAATGCAGCATTTCCGTACTGGAATCGCGGCGGATCATGAAGCTGTATTCATTGTCCCTGCCTGCTGAGATCTGGTTGTCAATGGTCGTTGTACTGTTTACTTCTTGCAATGAGATATTGCGGGGTACGTACTTCCAGGATAGCTGACTGTCTGGATCCTTTAGACTAATCGACCTAACATAGCCGCTTACATTTTTCCGCCGGGCCTGCGCCGTGAGCTGCACGCTAAATTTGCGGTCGCCTTTTGTCAGTTGGAGCTCCTCATCTACCGACAACAACATAGCCGGAAGCACCACCAGGGGCTGGTAGAGCTCGCCGCGTACAGGATCAGTGAATTTATATTTCACCGGCTTGATGAAAGTGAATTTTTCACCCTCGATCGTAATATCTATCGTCGCAATATTTGAATAGGCAAGTTCTGCGGCGCCGATCTCTTTCTGGTCAGTTACATTAAAAGAACCTTCATCCATTGGAGCGGATAACCAGTAGGGCTGTGAAGAAGGCATTGACTCTGGGATGAATAAGGTCTTGCTGATGGATAGATTCTTATTCTTTGCCAGTGTCGCAGACAAGGTGCTGTCAAAACTATCCAGGTGCAGTGCTTCGGCGCTGGCTTGGATGCCTAAGCGGTTGTTCAATACAAAATTCACGCGCAGCGAATCGCCTTTTATTGCATAAGGCTGGCTGGTGAAGGCTTCGATCCAGATGCCGCTGGCCTGCTCGATCAGGTTCTTTGTTTCTTCGAGCTTCTTGTTTCTCCAGTAACTTTCCGGCAATGCTTTCAACGCGCGATAGACGTCTACTAATGCAGGCACCGATTTTTGGGGTTGCAGGAAATCAAAACCGGCGATGGCCGCGTTGATCTTCTGTTCCACTGCTTCGGCACCCGGCACTCTCTTCCAGTGGGTATTCACTTCTTCAAACAGGTCGGTAGTGGGTTGATTTCCACCGATAGCTTTGAAATACTCCAACGCCTCTCCCCTGCTGCGCGGTACGCCAAAGCCCTGGCTCTTATGCTGGCTGCGGCTTTCCGCGGCGATCTCCCCATAGCTTTTTCCGAGCACAGGATTGTACCCGCCCACGTCAAACTTGAACTGGTCCTCACGGGTGGTATTGGTGCTGCCAAAATTAAAAGCATTCCAAAGCAGCCTTTTAGCCTGCCAGGGTTGAACATATTTTAATTGCTCAGGGAATTTGGTAGGATCTGCCGCCGCGGCAAATGCTTCGCTGGCGAGTATAGCCGATGCAGTATGGTGTCCATGCCCGCCCTCTCCGGTTGTCGGAAACCTGGTGATGATCACATCAGGACGAAAACTGCGGATCACCCAGACCACATCCGCCAGTATTTTTTCCTTGTTCCACTTGGCAAAGGTTTCCTCCGGTGTTTTGGAATAGCCGAAATCATAGGCCCTGGTAAAGAATTGCTCGGCACCATCAATGCGGCGGGCAGCCAGCAGTTCCTGTGTACGGATCAAACCAAGCTCAATGCCCTGTTCTTCGCCGATCAAATTCTGTCCTCCGTCACCACGGGTGATAGAAAGATAACCGGTGCGGTACAACCTGTCCTTTGATAAATAAGCCAGCAGCCTGGTGTTTTCATCATCCGGGTGGGCGGCGATGTAGAGCACACTGCCCAGCACGTTCAGCTTGCGCAAGCCGAGATAAACTTCACCGGAAGTGGTGGATAGTTGCGAGAAACTAATGGTTGCTGAGAGGATGAGCGAAAGAGTGAGCAGGTATTTCTTCATTTAAAAAGGTTCGTTTTTTGGTAGTTCATTTTAGACGCGGAGCCGCGGAGGCGCTATGGTACGCGGGGAACAGCCGAATGCAATTCATTAAAATTATGATGGAACGTAATCTTCGTTCAACCATTTATCATTTAACACTGAAAATTTAACAGACAATCTCCGTGCTCCTCCGCGTCTCTCGAAGCCTCGGGAGCGCCCTCGCGTCTAAACTTAACGGACCAAGAAAACGGCGTTGCTGAACAACAGCTTGCCATTCTCCCAGAAACCACGGAACAGCACATCATCCACCAGGTAGACCACTGTGCCGGATCCAATATTCTGTGTTCCAAACAACAGTCCGTCCTGCAGTCTTTTATTCAGCTCCGAGCCTACAAATCCGGCCAGCTGCTTTTCCTTTCTCAGGATGCCCACATTCCATCCGCCGTTCTTGATGAATTCGTAAATGGAAGCATCTCTCTTCAATGTATAATAATGCTCGCCCAGTCCGAATGCCAGCGGGTGGCTGTTATCCAGTTCCACTTTAAAGATAGAGCCCGGGGTAAATGATGAAATGCCCTCACGCTCCCTGTCTTCGTAGCGCTTCACTGCATCGTAAGGACCCGCCGCGTTGTTTTCATCTTTCTTGGCCTTTACCGACCATTCTAATTTGGAAAGTTGAGATACTGCGCGCTCCAGGGCAATGAGCTTACCGCCACCGGAGATCCAGGATCTCAGCTTCTCAGCTTTTTCCTTATCTGCCAGGAATTTATAATTGCCATCGGGCAGGATGATCACGTCGTAGTTGCTGAAATTCAAGTAAGCTGCGTCTTCTGCATTCACTAAGGTGACCGGGTAATCGATGTCGCGTTCGAAATAATGCCAGATCTCGCCGGCGGCATTTCCGTCAATCCCTTCGCCTGTGAGCAAAGCGATCCTCGGCGCCTTCATGGTGGCCACACTCGAACTGCCGAAGTCCATGCCCCTGTCCACAAAGCCGGTAGACACCGCTGTGAGCTGCACATTGTTTTGATCGGCCAGCGACCTCACCTTGCTCCAAAGGCCTGGAAAATACTGGTTGCTGGTCTTGAGGATGATGATGGCACCTCTTTCAAACCTCTGGCCCGCAGTTTCAAAAGGCTGCTCGTTATAGCGCAGGCGGATCCCCTCCTGCAAAAGCTGCGACAAAAGTTTTACAGTTTGCAGGCCGTTCCAGCGGATCACGTAGCCATAAGGATCCAACGCGGGATTCTTTACCTGCAAGGCAGCATAGCTGTTGCCGGTGGCCTGCAGCTTGTCTTCCACTGCATAGGCGCGCAATCCGTAAGCATATGGCAGTGCCCATGCGGTGATGTCGTAAGTAGCCGAATCCACGAGCACAGGCTGCGGCTCAAATAACACTTTCACCAGCGCCCCTTTGGGTTGTACAGTAGATACCAGTATGTCGTTGCCGGAAACAGGGAAAGACTCTACTCTTCCGGTGTGAAAATTATAGCCACGGGCATTCCCGGATCGGGCAAGTGAATGGCGGATGTTGTTCTTATCCAGCAGGGAAAGAAGGGCGGTCACTTTCTCGGCATCCTCCGCATTGTTTTTAATGATGAAGGTCTTGTATTCACCGCTGCCGTTGCGGCTGGCCTCGCTGAAGAAGCGGTTGAATTCCGATACCAGTTTGGACTGGTTCTGCGATGCTACCTCGATGGTGCTGAGCGAGGTGGTAAAATGATGCAGGGCGCGGTCGTATAAGGTGAGCGTGTCGCCATTGGAGGTTTTTACGGTCAGTCCGCCCATTCCATGGCCTGCCTGCTCATAGGTCATGCCAATGGAACCGTTGTAAGTAGGATAAGTATCCCCGTAAGAAGGATAGAGCAGGTCGAAGTATTCTTTGGTGAAATAGAGCCAGCCTTTCTCATCGAAATACCTTGCGTGGTTCTTGCCGATGGTCACCTGGAAGTCGCGCTGCCAGGGCGTGATCACTTCATGGAAGGGTTGTGCAGCGGGTGCGAAATAGTAAGGGTTATTGATGTATTGCTCGTGAAAGTCCACGTGCACATGGGGCAGCCATTTATTGTAGAGGGCAATGCGTTGTTGTGTTTCTACCTGCGTTTGCCAGGCCCAGTCGCGGTTGAGGTCGAAATTATAGTGGTTGGTCCTGCCGTTGGGCCAGGGCTCGTAGTGTTCGCGCGCATCCAGGGAGGGGTTGGCATTTTTTCCTACCACGGTATTGAACCAGTTCACATATCGGTCGCGTCCATCCGGATTGAGGCAGGGGTCGATAATGACCACCGTATTCTCCAGCCATTGCCTGGCCTTTGTATTAGAAGGATCGGCCAGTGCGTAAAGCGTGAGCATGGCCGCTTCTGTAGAGGAAGCTTCGTTGCCATGTACGTTGTAGCTCAGCCATACTATGGCCGGGGCGTTGGAAGTATTGGTTGTACCACCCTGCATGGCCAGGGCCATGTTGTTGGCCCTGATATTTTCCAGGCTGGACATGTTGGAAGCCGATGAAACAAAGCTCACCAGCAGCGGCCGGCCTTCATAGCTCTCTCCGTATTGCTGCATTTTTACGGTGGAAGGCGAAACCTCCGCCACATGCCTGAAATAATCCACGACCTTCCAGTGGGGCGTGAACCTGCTGCCCACCGGGTAACCCAGGAATTGTTCAGGTGAGCGAAGCTGGGCAGAAGCTGCCATGGAGAGAAAGATCAGGAAGGTGAGAAGAAAATTCCGGCGCATAGTCATAATTGAAGCCCAATATTAAGCAATAGCGGTAAAATAAAACTCCCCGCAGAGCGGGGAGTGTTGTCAGTCAGGAGGGTTTAGGTTAAGAACTCAACGTATGACAACTATCTTGAATGAGGTTTATTAAGTGGCTGAAACAAATATAATATTATTTAAGATGCTTTTTCCGGCCCCTTCGTTGCACAGCCTCTTTCCGGGGGTGAACGACTTCCTATGCCGGTTTACTGTCCCGACGCCTCGCTCCAAGCGAGGGTCGGGTTGCCGACCGTAGCGTCGGCATTTACTGTTTACTGTTATACGGAGATATGGTCTTTCAGGCATGAGTCATTGATGAATTATATTTGGATCATCATGAAATATAATTCCCTGTTTATTTTCTTCATCCTGCTGGCTGCTGCGGGATTCATCGCCTGCAAGAGCCCTGCCAGCGGACAACAGCCTGGGAAGAGAACTGAACACAGCGCGGTTGATCTTGCCCCGAAAAAAGATAGTATCCTGACCGGCGCCGACCAGACGGAAAAATATCTTCCCTACCTCAAAGGAAAACGGGTGGCTATTTTGGCCAATCAAACCTCTATCATTGGGCAACGCCATATGGTTGACAGCCTGCATGCGCTGGGCGTAACCATTCTAAAAGTATTCGGACCCGAGCACGGCTTCCGTGGCAATGCCAGCGCGGGCGTGCATGTTGCCGATGAAAAAGACCTGGCCACAGGCATACCCATCATTTCTCTATATGGCAAGAAGAACAAGCCCTCAAAACAAGACCTGGCCGACGTGGACATTGTGATCTATGATGTGCAGGATGTAGGCGTGCGGTATTATACCAATATCAATGCGCTGTCGAGACTGATGGAAGCCTGCGCGGAAAACAACAAGGAGCTGATGATTCTTGACAGGCCCAATCCCAATGCCTACCTGGTGGACGGACCCATACTGGACATGAAACACAGATCGGGTATCGGCATGTTTCCTATACCCATGTCGCATGGACTCACCGTGGCCGAGTTTGCCCAGATGGCCAACGGCGAAGGATTTTTGACCAACAAAATAAAATGCCCGCTGAAGATCATCCCGGTGGCCAATTATACACACAGCATGTATTATACCCTGCCGGTAAAGCCATCGCCCAATCTGAATACGCAACAGGCCATCATGCTCTACCCTTCTACCTGCATGTTCGAGGCCACCTATCTCAATCATGGCCGTGGCACTTATTTTCCATTTACGGTGCTGGGTGCGCCCTACCTGAAGGGGATCTATGAATTTTCGTACACGCCAACAGGCATCAAAGGCATGGCGGAAACACCCTTGTTCAAGGACCAGGTATGTTATGGGCTGGATCTGAGGAATTACGATATCAACCTGCTGCTCAAAAGAAAAAAGATCAATCTGGACTGGATCATGGAGCTCTATAAGGCTTCTCCGCAAAAGGAAAAATTCTTCGACTCAAAATTGAGCCGGGAAATGAATACGATCGAAGTGCAGATCGGCACGTCTGAATTTCGCCAGCAGATCATTGACGGTGTGTCCGAAGAAGAGATCCGCAAAAGCTGGGAACCCGGCCTGAGCAACTACAAGGAAATGCGGAAAAAATATTTGATCTACCCCGATTAGGGCACCCCTCTATCAACTCTATCAACTTCGTCAACTCTATCAACTCAATCAACTCCCCCAACCTAACTAACTTGCACCCATGAAGCCCATCACCCTCCTCCTTCTCCTCGCCTTCCTCGGCACCACCTGCTCCACAGGAAAGCAGGCATTAAAAAATATCGATCCCTATTCCTATTCGGCCCAGAAAAAAGTGACGGCCTCCAATGGCGCAGTGGCATCAGCCCATGCCCTGGCCAGCAAGGTAGGCGTAGAGATCATGAAGCAGGGAGGCAATGCCGTGGATGCGGCCATCGCTACACACCTGGCACTGGCTGTGGTCTACCCCAACGCCGGCAACCTGGGCGGCGGAGGATTTATGGTAGCAAGGCTTGCCAATGGAGAAACGGTTTCGCTCGACTTCCGCGAAAAAGCGCCTTCAGCGGCGCACAGGGATATGTACCTCGATGCGAACGGAAATGTGATCAAGGGAAAAAGCCTGGATGGACACCTCTCGAGTGGTGTACCGGGCTCTGTGGCAGGTATGTTTGAAGCGCACAAGTATGCAAGGCTGCCATTTAAAAAACTCATTGAGCCAGCCATCCTGCTGGCCGAAAAAGGCTTTGCCATTTCGAAGCGGGAAGCTTCCAGCCTCAATTATTTGCAGCCTGACCTGAAAGCGTTCAATACCATGCGGAATGCCTTCCAGAAAGAAACTGATTGGGTACAGGGTGATACGCTGGTGCAGACCGACCTGGCCAACACCCTGAAAAGGATCCGCGACAAGGGTGCTGCGGGTTTTTATGAAGGAGAAACCGCCAGGCTGATCGTAGAGGAAATGAAACGCGGAAGTGGGATCATCACCCATGAAGATCTGAAGAATTATAAAGCCGTGTGGAGAACACCGCATCGCTTCACCTATAAAGGCCATGACATCATTTCCATGCCCATGCCCAGCAGCGGAGGCGTATTGCTCAACCAGATGCTGACCATGGTGGAGAACAGGCCTTTGTCGACCTACGGATATTCCTCGGTAAGAGCCGTACAACTCATGACCGAAGTGGAAAGAAGGGCCTTTGCCGACCGCTCCGTGCACATGGGCGATGCCGATTTTTACAAGGTGCCTGTAAAGACCCTGGTCAGCCGCAGCTACCTCGAGGAGAGAATGAAAGATTACGATCCCACTAAGGCGGGCAGCAGCATAGTAACACAACCTGGGGTGATCGTGAAAGAAAGTGAAGAGACCACGCATTTCAGTGTGATCGATAAGGAAGGCAACGCGGTAGCGATCACCACCACACTCAATAACAGTTATGGCAGCCGTACCGTCGTGGGCGGCGCGGGATTTTTGCTGAATGATGAAATGGATGATTTCTCCATCAAGCCGGGCGAACCCAATTTGTATGGCGCTATAGGCGGCGATGCCAATGCCATCGAGCCAGGAAAGAGGATGCTGAGCGCCATGACGCCAACGATCGTATTAAAAGGAGGAACTCCCTATCTCGTGCTGGGCACACCGGGTGGCACTACCATACCTACTTCTGTATTCCAGACCATCGTGAACATCATTGACTTCAACATGAGCACCGAGGATGCCGTGAACAAGCCCAAGTTCCATCACCAGTGGATGCCCGACCGGATCGACCTGGAAAAAGGATTTCCGCAGGATGTGAGAATTGCGTTGGAGAGAATGGGCTATACGATCGGAGAGCGATCTGCCATCGGCAGAACAGAAGTGATCAAAGTGCTGCCGGGCAACCAGTTTGAAGCGGTAGCGGACTTCAGAGGCGATGATGCTGCAGAGGGCTGGTAGATTCCGGAAGAGCTGAATGAAGAATGTAGAATGTAGAACAGATGAATCCTGAAGTCGGTAGGGAGATTCTGTCTACCCCGCCGCATTCTATAGGTTTACGAAATTTGAACCACCAGGACACAAAGTCACCAAGAAACACAAAGAGATCTCCTCCCCTCTCCGCGAGGGGCCGGGGGTGAGGCGACCGATATTGACTAGTTCAGCGAAATCTGCGGGCTGTTCATCTGCGTTATCTGCGGGAAAAAATCGACTGCACCTAAGGAAAGGTAGAGCGCATAGTGAATTCACCATTCACGTTTCACGATTCACGATTCACGTCACTCTTTATAGATCCTCACCACCGCTCTTCCATCTGCCTTGATGTATCCACGATACATACCAGAAGTATTGAAAGGCATGGTGAAGTTGCCATTCTTGTCCAATGCGATCAGTCCGCCGTCGCCGCCGAGGGCCGGCACCTTATTCATGATCATGTCGTTGGCTGCTTCTTCTACCGAAACCCCCTTGTATTCCATCTGGTCGGAGACCGACTTAGCCACCACCAACCGAATGAAGTATTCTCCCCAGCCCGTGCAGCTCACGGCGCAGGTGGCATTGTTGGCATAGGTGCCCGCTCCAATAATCGGCGCATCGCCTACCCTTCCGAATTTTTTGTTGGTCATGCCCCCAGTGCTGGTAGCAGCCGCAAGGTTGCCATAACTGTCAAGCGCAACCGCACCTACGGTTCCGTATTTATCATCGCGGTTCTCCTGCTGGCGGATGCCGGATGACTTCTTTTTTTCTTCTTCAGTCTTCAGCGAATCGGCCCTTTTTGCCCGCAATAGTCCCTGCCAGCGGTCTTCGGTATAGAAGTAAGAAGGGTTGACGATCTCCAGTCCCTGCTGCTGCGCGAATCTTTCAGCACCGGCGCCGATCATCATCACGTGCGGACTTTGCTCCATCACCTTCCTGGCCGCCGAGATAGGATTGCGAATGGTGGTCACGGAAGCTACTGAGCCCGCTGCCAGTGTTTTCCCATTCATGATGGCCGCATCCAGCTCGTTCCTGCCTTCGTTGGTGAATACAGCACCCTTGCCTGCATTGAAAAGCGGGTTGTCTTCCATGGTTCTTACCGCAGCTTCCACCGCATCGAGGGCAGTGCCACCCTTTTTCAGGATGTCGTAGCCGGTTTGCAGGGCAAAAGTGAGGGCACCTTCATAAGCCGATTCCTGGGCCTGGGTCATGTTTTCCCTCCGGATGGTGCCCGCGCCTCCATGGATCACCAAAACAATGTTGTTCGGGTCCGGAGCAGTAGATACTGTGGCAGGTGAAGCAGTATGGCTGGGGCCGCTGCATGCAGCGAGGAGCAGAACGGTTAAAAGGACCAAAAGCTTGTTCATATGGTAAGTTTTTCCTTGTTGTGCAAGTTAACCGTTGTTCACTATTTCACATATTATTTGAATATGGCTGCGGCATTGAATTTGCGCTACGGGGGCTATTGGTTATTTTTACAACTAAACTTATATTCCCCTGAGGAGGTTCACAAAAATATTCCTGGCCGTTATCCTGTCCCTCCTGGCATTGTTTTGCTTCACCATAGCCATCATCCAAACCGAAAAAGGACAGAACTGGCTGGCGGCCAAAGTGACCGCCAGGCTCTCGCGCGATCTCCAAAGCCGCATCAGCATCGACCACGTGCGCTTCCAGCTTTTCAACATGATGAACCTGGAGGGTGTGCTGGTAGAGGACCAGAAAAAAGACACCCTGCTTTATGCGGGCGTGGTGCAGGTGAGGATCACCGACTGGTTCTTTTTGAAAGATGAAGCCGAACTGAAATACATCGGGCTGGAGAATGCCGTGGTGAAACTCAACAGGACCGACTCCGTATGGAACTATGCCTTCCTGGAAAAATATTTCGCCTCCTCTCCCTCCGGTCAGAAAAAAGCAGGCATCGAATTCAACCTGAAACGCGTAGTGATGAACAACGTGTCCTTCGAACAAAAGGACGCCTGGGTGGGCAACGACCTCTATGCCCGTGTGGGCCACCTGAACCTGGACGCGAGAAAGATCACACTGACAGGCAGCCTCATTGATGCCAATACCCTCGAGCTGGTAGATCCTGTATTTCAGCAGTTCTTGTACAAGGGAAGAAAGCCGGCCGCTCCAAAGGATACCACCATCACCAACGAAAAAGCAGTGGCCGCACTGCAATGGAACCCCGATAACTGGGATGTGATCCTCAGGAAGCTCACCATCACCAACGGACGCTACCGCAGCGACCGCAACAGCCTGGTGCCTACTGTTAACTTTTTCAATGGACAGCATATTGACTTTTCGAAGATCAACGGAAGCATCAGCAACCTGAGGTTTGTACAGGATACCATGACAGCCGTAGTAGACCTGAAGACGGCCGAGAGAAGCGGACTCATTGTACATAATCTAAAATCCGACCTGCGCTTCCACCCGCAGATGATGGAGTTCAATGACCTCTACCTGAAGACCAACCGCAGCACGCTGAGCAACTATTTCGCCATGCGATTCAGCAAGATCAGCGACATGAACGACTTCATCCACGCGGTGAATATGGAAGCCCGGTTCGGTGACAGCCATATTGCATCCGATGACCTGGCCTTCTTTGCTCCGCAGGTGAAAAACTGGAACCGCACGCTTTTCATTGATGGCAAGTTGAAAGGAACGGTAGATGCGCTGAACGGCGAGGACGTGACCCTGCGCGCCGGCATCAACTCCAGCCTCACAGGCGATTTCAGCATCGAGGGCCTGCCCAGGATCGACCAGGCATTCATTCACGTGGAAGCCGACCAGCTCCGCACCAACTATAGCGACGCGGTCACTTTTGTCCCAGCGATCCGCAGGGTGACCACGCCTAACCTTCGCCAATTGGGAGCCATCAGCTTTTCGGGCACCTATACCGGCTTCGTGAACGACTTTGTAACATTCGGCACCCTGCATACCGCGCTGGGCACCCTGCAGACCGACATCAACATGAAGCTGCCTGCCCGTGGTGTTCCCATTTATTCGGGCAACATCAGGACCACCAGCTTCCAGCTTGGCCGCTTCATCAACAACCCACAAATTGGCAACGTAGCCTTCCGCGGGGAAGTAAAGGGCCGGGGATTCAGGTGGAACGAGCTGGAAATGGACATCAACGGTACCGTGCAAAGATTCCAGTACGGCGACTACACCTACCAGAACATCACCGCCAAGGGACACCTCAACAGCAAGGCCTTCGACGGAAAGTTCCAGATCAGGGATCCCAATGCCGACCTGGACCTCAATGGCCTGATCACATTCAGCGGGGGCGAACCTGTGTTCAATGCCGAGGCGGATATCCGTCACGCTAACCTGCAGGCCCTGCAACTCACCAAAGAAAATCTTTCCCTCTCCGGCCAGTTCGACCTGAACCTGAGAGGCCGCTCACTGTCGAATTTTATTGGCAGCGTCAATATCGGCAGCGCTACTTTGATGCACAACGACAAGCGCCTGTCCTTCGACTCGCTTCGCGTATCCTCCACCGTGAGCAATGGGGTGCGTACACTCAGATTCCGGTCCAACGAAATGGACGGCAGCGTGATAGGACAGTTCGACCTGGAGTCACTACCCGATGCCTTCACCTTGTTCCTCAGCCGCTACTATCCTTCTTATATCAAGCCTCCGCGCCGCGTGATTCCCAACCAGGCTTTTACTTTCGACATCACTACCGGCGTAGTGGAAGATTATATCAAACTGATCGACTCCCGGCTTTCCGGTTTCAACAACAGCCATATCTCAGGCTCCCTGAATGTGGCCGCGAATAACCTGAAGCTGGATGCCGACATTCCTCACTTCAGCTACCAGCAGTACGCATTCGATGATGTGAGGATCAAAAGCGATGGCAATTTCGAAAGACTGGTGATCAATGGCGAAGTGAGCAATGCCGTGGTGAGCGATAGCCTGGTTTTTCCCGCCACCACTTTCAACATTACAGCACAAGACGATGTTTCCAACATCACGCTGAATACGACGGCCAACCAGACCATCAACCAGGCCAACCTCGCCGCACAGGTAAGAACATTCTCTAACGGCCTGAGTATCCACTTCCAGCCTTCTTCCTTTGTACTGAACGGGAAGGAATGGACCATCCAGGAAGGCGGCGAGCTGGACTTCCGTAAGAACACCGTGGTACAGGGCAGCCTGGTATTGAGAGAATCGAACCAGGTGATCGAGCTAAGCACGCAGCCCTCCGACGTGGGCGACTGGAGCGATCTGCATGTAATACTGGGCAATATCAACATCGGCGACTTCTCTCCCTTCATCACCCGGGCTAACCGCATCGAGGGACTTTTGTCAGGCACGATCGTATTGGAAGACCCACAGAACCGGTTCAATGTGATCGCCGATATCAGGACCGACGAGCTCCGCGTGGACAATGACTCGATCGGGCACGTGGATCTGAAAGGTTTCTACAATGGCAACAGCGGCCTCATCACCGCTGAAGGTGCCAATGCCGATCCGGACCACCAGATCCTGTTCGACCTGGCCATCGACATTAAGGACTCCGCTAATACACATACAGACCGCATCACGGTAAAGCCGGTGAACTACCCGGTAAAGATCCTCGAACGCTTCCTTGGCAACCTTTTTTCCGACATGCAGGGTTTTCTCACAGGCAAGCTGGATATCGTTGGCGAAGGCGCCAACCGGAACTTCATCGGCAAGGGAAGGTTGAGAGATGCAGGACTCAAAGTGAATTTCACCCAGGTATTTTATAAGATCGACGACACCGATATCGAGCTCACGGAGAATTCAATCGAGCTGGGCAGGATCACCCTGCGTGACAAGAACAATAAAACGGCTACGGTATCCGGCTTCATCAGGCATCAGAGCTTCCGGAACATGGAATACCGCATACAGGCGGCTGTAGACAACGAACCGATGGAGCTGTTCAACACCACGCTCAAGGATAACCAGCAGTTCTATGGCAGGGCCACCGGCACAGGCAGCATGTACCTGCGCGGGCCCCAGAACGACCTTTACATGTACATCGAGGCCACCGCCTCCAATCGCGACAGTTCCTACATCACCTTGCCGCCTTCCAGGTCAAGGGTTTCCGGGCAGGCCAGCTTCATGATCGAAAGGCTTTACGGTACCGAGATGGATGAGAGCGCCTTCCGCGGGTCGGAGACGAATATCACTTACGATGTCAACCTTACCGCCACTCCGTTGGTGAACATAGAAGTGCAGCTCGACGAGCTAACGGGTGATATCATCAAAGGAAGAGGAGAAGGTAACATCCGCATCAGTGCAGGTACCTCTGAGCCACTGACCATCCGCGGCCGGTACGATATCCACGAGGGTTATTACCAGTTCACCTTCCAGTCGCTTTTCAAAAAACCTTTTATTCTAAGGCCTGAGGCCAATAACTATATCGAATGGACAGGTGATCCTTACACTGCCCGGGTGAATTTTGAAGCGATCTATGAAGCAAAGGATGTTTCTTTTGCTCCCCTCGCGTCCAGGCTCTCACTGGACCGCAATTTCAATTCGATCCGCGAGGACGTGTATGTGATCGCGCACATGACCGGTGAGATGTTCAAGCCCACATTCACTTTTGACATTGAATTTCCTCCCAACTCGCCGGTGGGTTCCGATGCTTCGCTGGCATTCGGAATACAGCAGATCGAAAAAAACGAGAATGAGTTGACCAAGCAGGTCACCTTCCTGATCGTGACCAACTCATTTGCCCCGGCGGAAACCGGTATCGAAGGCTATGGTACAGCTTTGAATGAACTGGCCTACAGCACGATCTCGGGTATCCTTTTCAGTGAAATGAATAAAAGGCTGAACCAGCTGTTCTCGAAGTTGCTGCAGAATAACGACCTGACCCTGAATTTCTCAGGCGCCCTGTACAACAGGAACCTGATCGACCAGCAGAACGGTCCGTTCAACATCAACCAGACGGACGTGAACATTTCGCTGGGAAAATCCTATTTCAACGACAGGGTGCAGATCACTTTCGGAGGCACGCTGGACGTACCTTTTGGTGAAACCGACCTTGCTCATACGGTGCAGCTGCTTCCCGACGTGAGTGTGGCCCTCCTGATCAACAAGTCTGGGTCACTACGGGCCACCTTCTTCTACAACCAGAACCAGGACATGATCCTGCGCACTGGTCCTACCAAGCCACAGCAAAGAGCAGGAGCCAAACTTTCTTACCGGAAAGAATTCAATTCATTGCGGGACGTCATCTCCCGCTTGTTTGGAGGTGAAGGCAAGAAGCCCAAGCCCCAGCCGCTTCCTGCGGATACTTCTCATGTGACTTCCTCTACGAATGAGTGAATCGTCAATCGTGAATTGTGAGTTTGAGCAATATTCCGAAGCGACGTCATTGCGGGCCCGCAAATGCGGGGTGAAGCTAGTGATTGGTGAAAAATCAACTACTCAACGCACACCGAAGGCTGAACTCAGGCTGGCAAAGCCGATCAATTCATCCGCCCGGGCTCCAAACGGACGGAAATAAACCAACACCGTATAAATGTTCTCCGTATTCGTATTGTTCCCTTCAGTAGAGCTGAAATCCGGGTAGCCGTTGCCGTTAGTGGGAAGCGTTACATACATGTAATTATAGAAGCCCTGTTTCAGGAAAAGCGATTTTTTGTACACGCCCTTGTCCGCGTCGAAATCCATTTTGCCCCTCTCGGCCATGGCATGATCGGTGAACTCACCGAACAGGTAGACATCCCTTCCCTCAAAAGCCCTGTTGTTCGGCGGCACGTAAGTGAAATGCACCATGCCGTATTCACCCTGCCAGAATGGATTCACGCTCTCCATGGTCTCCACGCTGTAGGAGCCATTCAGGTCGCGGTAATACACATAGACCTGGCCGCTGCGGGAACCGTCCTGTTTCACATGGACCTGGGTAGTATCGCCGCGGGTATCGATCGATTCCATGCGGTCGCTGCGGAGGCGCAGGCTGCGCAGGTCGATCCATCTCCACTCCTTCCCTGCAGGCATGGCGGTGAAGGCTTCGTCACTGTATTCATAATAGTTGCCCCGGTAGATGGTAGGCCTGTCCGTTTGCAAAGCGGTCTGCCAGTTGTTGTTCTGCAGGATCACTACGCGAATGTCCTGCGGGCTGAAGACCTGGATGCGGTTATCGGTAGTAATGGCTACCTGCAATTTGTGGTGGGTGCGGTAGTACTGCGTATTGAAGGGCTGAAGCACCTGGGCAGCCACGTTGGCCTTGTTGTCCACCACCACGAATCGTTTGGTGAAGACCTGCTGGCTGGTATCGTTGTTCAGGAACACACGGAGCAAATAGTTACCCGAACGCGTAGGATAAGCGTTCCTGTCAGGCACCTGGGCCTGGTAGTGGGTGTACCGGGTAGAGGCAACCGAAGAATTCCGGTAGTTGGTGATCCTTACCGTTTGAAATCCCTTGATGTATTCAAATGGATGCAATACGCTGGGTGACCAGTCGGCATTGCAAAGCTGGTAGCTGTAATAATAGTTCTTGATATTGCCCTCCATATCATCGAAGTGAAGCTCCAAGCCGTCGGCGCTGCCCAGGGTGAGGATGGGAAAAGAGGTCTGGTCCCCTGCCCTGTATAGCTTGATGCTGCGGATCTCCGCCTTTCCCGAGGAATGGCTGGTATTCGATGGGGTCTGCGTGCCAGCTGCCGGCGCCTTGCAGGCCAGCGTGGGTAAAAGAAAAATAATAGCGATGGCGATCAACCTCATAGGTGAAGGGTTTACTTTATGAAAATAGCTCTTTTTCCGGTGCCGGTTGGCGGCAAGCTCACTATGACAAGATCACCGTATTTTCACAACATGCAGAAAAAGCAGGGCATCGACATCATTAACGATATACTGGAAGCTTCTATTGCTGCCTACCCGGCCTCCGCTTTCTTAAAAAGCCTGCATGCCCAATACGAAGAAAGAGGCAGTCTCAGCAAGAAGCAGCTCGAAGGCCTTTTCCAAAAAGCCTCGAAGGTGAGCTCCCTTCCTCCTTCCAAACTCGCCACGCTGGAAGCGGAGATCCTGAAAAGACCGAACCGGTATAAATCGGCGCCACCGCCTATTACGCCCGTGTATGAAAAAGACAAGGAAGCGGGCGAGCTCATTCAAAAGATCCTCGGCAAATACCCCCAGCACAAGAGAGTGTTGTTCCTGCAGTCGAAGTACGAGAACAACGAAGTGATCAGCCCTGCAGAATTGTCAGAGCTGAAAAAATTCAGCGCAGCCCTGTTCAAACAGTAATTGTTTTGCCCCTTCCCCCCGCTTTTCATAGTTTTAATTCGTGAACATCTCGGGATTCATCGCCAAGCGCATTGCATTCAACCGCCAAAAGTCTTTTTCGCGTTTCATCATCCGCCTCTCCCTGGTCGCCACCATTATCAGCGTGGCTACCATGATCGTTACGCTTTCTTTCGTGAATGGCTTCAGCAGCGCTGTGAGTGAAAAAGTGTTTTCTTTCTGGGGACATGTACGTGTGCAGTACAGGCAGCCCATGAAGACCAATATTGCCGAGGAGATCCCTATAGAAGCTAACCCGGAACTGGTACAGAAGGTGAAGAAAATGCCTGGCGTCAACTCCATTCATCCCTTCGCCACCAAATATGCTATTTTAAAAACGCCGGATGAAATGGAGGGCGTGCTGGTGAAAGGCTTCGATCCCAGCTTCAATTTCCGCCACATGCAGCCCTTCATGGAAGAAGGAGGCCGGTGGATAGAATTCAACGACAGCACTTATTCCCGGGAGATCGTGATCTCCGTGCACACAGCTACGCAACTCAAGCTCAAGCTGCAGGACAGGATTTTGATCTATTTCGTAAGACCCGACGGCAGCCTGCGTCCGGACAAACTCACCGTAGTGGGCATTTATAAAACGGGCATCGCTGAATACGACCGCACCTTTGCTTTGGGCGATATGCGACTCATCCGCCGGCTGAACAGCTGGAAGGACAACGAGATCGGGGGCTACGAGATCTTTCTCAACGACATCAACCGCATGGATGAAGTGAGCACGGCCATTTACGAAACCGAGGATTTTCCCATGCTCTGGGAGACCAAGACATCGAAAGAGCTTTATCCGAATGTGTTCGACTGGCTGAGCGTGGTGGGCACAAATGGCAAGGTGCTGATCACCTTCGTGACCATCATCGCCATCATCAATTTCATTACCTGCCTGATCATCCTGGTGCTGGAAAGGATCAAAATGATCGGCATTCTCAAATCCATGGGCGCTACCGACTGGTCGATACAAAAGATCTTCATCATCCATTCCGCATACATTACTACTGTAGGCATCACCGTGGGAACCGCTGTGAGCCTGGGATTGCTCTGGCTGCAGATGAAGACCGGCTTTGTGAGGCTGAGGGAGGCGGAATATTATATGTCTACCGCGGCGGTAAAGATCGACTGGTCGCAGGTGACCATCGTGATCGTGGGTACACTCATTTTATCCATCATCGTCTTGCTGATCCCTTCCTTCCTAGTTAAAAAGGTGCAGCCCATCAAGGCCATCCGTTTTACTTAAGCGTGAGCCAGGACAGGATGATGCCGGTAGCTACTGCGGCATTGAGTGATTCCGCTTCTCCAATGCGGGGAATGGTGAGCTGTATAGACTTCTTCAATAATTCTTCCCGGATACCCTTCGACTCATTGCCGATAAGGAGTATGCAGTTTTCAGTTTTTTCTATGGCAGGAAGTGGCGTACCCTTCAGGGTAGCCGCCAGCAGGGGGACCTTTTGCTGATCGAGAAAGTCCTGGTCTTCATCATACCAGACCTTCACCCTGGCCATGCTGGCCATGGTGGATTGCACCACCTTGGGATTGTACAGGTCGGCAGAGCCTTCAGAAGCTACGACCTGCTCTATACCGAACCAGTCGGCAATGCGGATGATGGTGCCAAAGTTGCCCGGATCCTGGATGGTATCCAGGTAGAGGCAAATGCCCTTTACTTCCTTTGGCCTTTCGGAGGGGAATTGTTTCAATACGGCCACCACCTGGTTGGGTGTTTTCAATTGGGAGAGGCGCCCCAGCTCGGTCTCGCTCACTTCTTCGGAGGCGATCTCCAGGGGATTGTCGCGCAGCCATTCCGCTGTGGCATAAACGCTTTCAAAAGCCGAAGGAGCAACTGCTGCCAGCTCCTTCACGATCTTGGGACCTTCTGCCACAAAGAGCCCGGACTCCTCGCGGTGTTTTTTTAGGCCTAAACTTTGAATATCTTTGATCAGCTTTTTGTTAAGCATAGCATGGCGAAATTAATATGATTGTTTTGGCAGCGACATTTTTTTACAAATGCAGGTATATTTTATGTGTTGCTGTCATCCTGGCCAGTTTCTCTGCCTGCACCATCGTGAAAGATCATCCCAACCGGCCCTTTGTCTATGAGACCAAGGTGGAGATAGAGTCGAATGAACTCAATGTGGACCATAAGAAGGACCTGCAATCACAGCTGGTCAACCAGGTGCACGACAGCATCCGGGTGCGCACCGTAGACAAGCTGATCGGCTGGGAAAAAGGACCGAGGTTTTTTTATTCGGTGATGCAGTCACCGCCGGCCTTCGATAGCCTGCATGCTGAAAAATCCATGACCTTCATGGAAGGCCTGCTGCACTCGCTGGGATATTACCGCGATTCCATCTATTATACCACCGATACCTCGGAAGTAAAGGACCAGCAAAGGGTGACCGTGCAATTCAACGTGATACCGGGAAAACAGTTCAAACTGGATTCCATCGCCTATCGCTTCAACGACACGCTGGGCATCGTGGCGCCCTCCACAAAGGACACACTGCAAAAGATCACCGAAGCCAGTTTGCCGCAGTCATTCATCCGCAAAGGCGGCGCTTTTGCTACGCCTTTGATCTCTTCGGAATTCGACCGGCTTTCGGATGTATACCGCAATAACGGTTACCTGCTTTTTTCAAGGGAAGAACTGATCGCTGTTTGGGACACGGTGGGCCTGGCGCTTTTAAGTCCCACGCTCGACCCCATTGAACAATTTGAGATCCTGCAAAGAAGAAAAGAAAACCCAACCGCAGACCTGGAGATCCGCCTCCGCACCAACCCCGACACCTCACACCTGCGGCGGTTCCATATAGGTCACATTACCATTTATCCCGATCTCACTGTTGACAGCAATCTTTACAGGAAGAAAGAAACGGTGAGAGACCAGCTCAGGATCATCACCTACCAGGACATGTTCAAGAACAGGATCCTGGCGGAGAACATCTACCTGCAGCCCGGCGAAATGTACAGGCAGCGGAACTACCTGCGCACTTTGAACCGGTTCAACTCAATAGGTTCCTGGAGGTTGGTGACCATAGACCGCCTGCCCCGTGAAAATGAGGACACGGTGGACTTCGTGATCAAGCTGACCCCTGCCGATAAATATATTTTCGACCAAAGCATCGAGGGCAGCCAGAACTGGGGCAATGCACTCACCGAGGGTACGCTCATCGGCGTGAATTTCAGTTTGCTCAACCGCAACTTTGCACGCAGGGCCTATCAGTCCACCACCAACCTGCGTTTTGGCACCGAAGTTTCCTCTGGAAGCGTAGCCAATACCACGCAGGCTTCTTTTGCACAAAGCATTTTCATCCCGAGAGCAGTACCGGGGCTGAAATTCCTGAGAAATAAAGAGAACATCCGCTCTTCATTTGGTTTTAGCGCCAACTACATCAACCGGGTGGACTTCCTGGAACTGACCACAGTGAATATGTCCTGGGGTTACGAATTCACCAAGAACAACAATCTTTTCAGCTTTCGCTTTCCCAACATTGAATACGCGGTGCTGAAAGAAGGGAGTATCCTTTTAGACCTCATCGCAGCCAACAGGTCATACCAGTACCTGTTCAACGACGGACTTGTTTCCTCGATGATGTTCGGTATCAGCAAAACCCTTCCGGGAAGTGCCAGGGTATCAAGACAGTTGCGTTTCAACGCCGAGATATCGGGCTATCCAGGTATTCTGCGGCGCTTCAATTTTGGTGATGAATTGTATAGGTTCATCAAGAGCGAGCTCGACTTCACCTATAAAAAAGATTACGGCCGCAATATGCTGGCCGGCCGTGCCTTTGTGGGAGCAGGATTCACCTCACCATTCAATTCCGATGACATCAAGAACAGGCACCTCCCCTTTTTCAAAGGCTTTTTTGCCGGCGGCGCCAGCAGCATGAGGGCCTGGCCTGTGCGTAAGCTGGGACCCGGATCAGTGTCCAGGTCGTTCTCTAGGGATTCCTTCCCCGACAGGTTTGGAGATATGCAGCTGGAGCTGAATGGCGAATACAGGAAGTACGTGACAACCATACAAGGTGTTCCCATCAATACCGTTTTGTTTGTCGACATAGGCAACATCTGGTACCTGCGTGATAACGAGATCTTTAATGGTACGCGTGAAGTATTCAAGCCCGATAGCCTCATCCACGACCTGGCCATAGGCATGGGAACGGGCATTCGCATCGACTTCGGCCTCTTCCTCATCCGGCTGGATTATGCGTACAAAGTGAAAGATCCCAGCCCGGCAGACGAGGCATTGCGCAATAAGCTTTTTCCCGACTTCAAGCCTTTTGGTGGGCAGTTGCAGTTGGGTGTTACTTATCCTTTTTAAGAGGCACCAAGGCGGCTTCAAAGGACTCTATGGTATAAGCATTATCCACACTAAACTCCCCGATCTTGGTTCTTCGCAGCTTGCTGAGATAGCCGCCGCAGCCCAGGGCCTGACCGAAATCGTTGGCCAGGCTTCGGATATAGGTGCCTGTTGAACAGACCACCCGAAAATCAACCTCCGGCAGTTCGATACGGGTGATCTCGAATGTATAAATGGTGACGGGCCTTGGCTCGAGTTTTACGTCTACGCCCTTTCTTGCCAGTTCGTAGACCCGCTTCCCTTCTTTTTTAATGGCCGAATGAATAGGAGGCGTTTGCATGATGGCGCCCGTAAATGGAATGGTAGCGGCATGTATCTTCTCCGTAGTCAGCGATTCCAGGCTGAAATGATTCACGGGCTCACTTTCCAGATCATAAGTGGGCGTTGTAGCGCCCAGGGTGATGGTGCCGGTGTACTCTTTTTCCTGCGCCATGTATTCGTTGATCTTCTTGGTGAACTTGCCGGTGCAGATAATGAGCAGGCCGGTGGCCAGCGGATCGAGGGTGCCTGCGTGTCCTACTTTCTTAGTTTTGACCAGGTAGCGCACTTTGCGCACGGCATCGAAGGAGGTCCAGTACAAAGGCTTGTCTATGAGGATCACCTGTCCTTCCGCGTATGGGTTCGGCTGTTCGTTCACGGCCGCAAGATACGCCCCTGTGCTTTTCCGCAACGGGGCCGGTGGCTTAACTGTATTTAGGCTTCCGGATGGTGATGAATATCTTATTGAAAAAAGCGAAGCCGATGGATTTCTCCTCCTGCAGTTGCTTGCCCACGATCTTTTTGAAGAAAAGGCAGTCCACCACCTTCACCCTGGCCATTCCCCGCCTGACGAAATCTTCCACCAGCCAGTATTTCAGCTCGTGCGAGATAGTGTCTTTGGGCGTGGTTTGGCTCACTGGCCGGAAGACCAATGACTTCGACGGAGTCAATACCACGTTGTGGTGGTCTATGTAGGCAATGGAGCTGAGGCGGAAATCGTGCTCGATCCTGTCGAGGCATTCCTGTTCGGAAGGTTTTAAGCCCATCGCAACAAGGCCCAGGATAGCGAACAAGGCGAGGGCTGTTCTCCAGTTTGTCATAATGGTACGTATTTGAGGCAGAGTAAATATAGACGGGAGACTAAGGATTTACCCCTGAATGGTACTGTCAATTTAGCAATTGCAACAGCGTGGCAAATCCCCCCCCGTTTAAATGTGGAAAAGTCCCGTGATAGGAAAGGATCAATGTGTACCAAGTACACATTATGTCCGTCAGGCTTAAACGCCAGGCCGGAATGGCGCAATGACGCAATGGAAACTTCTAGCGTTGAACCACGATGTCACAATGGCACCGGGGCGCATGGGAAAATGCCTATTTCACCTTTCACCTTTCACCTTTCACGTAGTTAGATCACCTGCCTGTTCTTCAGCTCCAGGTATTTATTGATGGCGTTGATGGTGAGCAGTTGAGGGGGCGTAAGCATGGCAATGATGCCGTGCATCTGCAGCTCTTTTACCATGAGCTTTTTTTCCTGCTGGTATTTTTCGGCTATGGTGCGGATATAAATGTCCTCGGTAGTGACCACTTTTTTTTCTGTCAGCTTCTTCAGCTCGGTGTTCTCGAAGAAAACGATGATGAGCAAATGATAATGGGCCATCCGCTTGAGGGAAGGCAGCTCACGCTGCAGGCTTTCCATGGATTCGAAATTGGTGAACAGCACCAGCAGGCTTCTTTGGGTAATGCGCCCGCGGATGACGGTGAACAGCCTTTCCGGGTCCGATTCAAAAAAACCTGTCGACTGGTTGTATAAGGTCTCGAGTATCTGGTTCAGCTGCCCGGGCTTTTTGTGGGCCGTCAGAAAAGCGTCTATGTTCTCTGCATAGGTGATCAGGCCGGCCTTGTCCTGCCTAAGCAGGGCCACGTTGGCCAGCACCAGCGATGCATTGATCGCGTAGTCCAGCAGGGTGAGTCCTTCAAAGGGCATCTTCATCACCCTTCCCTTGTTGATGATGCAATAGATCTGCTGGCTGCGCTGATCGGTATAATTGTTCACCATGAGGTCACCGCGCCGCGCCGTGGCCTTCCAGTTGATGGTCCTGTAATCCTCCCCGCTCACATATTCCTTGATCTGCTCGAATTCCAGGCTGTGTCCCAGCCTTCTCATCCTCTTCACCCCCGCATCCTGCAGCCTGTGTGCTGTGGCCAGTAACTGGAAGCGCCGCATCTGCAGGTAAGAGGGATAGACCTTTACTTTCTGCGGCTGGTCAAAACTGTATCGCCTCGTTACCAGTTTCAGCGGACTGCTGGCAAAAAGGTTGATGTTACCGAATTCATAAACCCCACGCTCCAGGGGTCGGAGTTCATAGTCCAGGTCCTGCTGGGATCCGGCGTCCATCGCCAGCCTGCGTTTCCATTTCCGGTCCTGGAACCGCACCGGTATCTCGTCGATCACTGTAACGGCAATGGGAAAGCGATAGGCATTTTCGATCTCTATGGTCACCTTGTTCTCATCCCCGAGGCTGAAGCGGTCACCAGTGATGCGGAATGCATCCAGTCCTGCCTTGCTATAGAGCAGCAGGGTGTCCACAGCTACCGCCAGCACCGACAGCAGGATCAGCGCCAGGGCGACAGTGAAAAGCACCGGCACCAAATAGGAAATAATAAAGAGCATCACGGCCAGGGAGCCGAGATAGTAGAATCGCTTATTGAGGTAGAAGGATGTGAACAAGGCTACTGTTTATCGGGGTATGTCCATTGACTGGATGATCTGGCGAATGACCGCATCTTCGGAAACGCCTTCCATCTCCTTGTCGGGAGAAAGGATCAGGCGGTGCCTCAACACCGGGTAAACCACTTCCAGTATATCGTCGGGCGTCACAAAGTCGCGGCCATTGATAGCGGCCATGGCCTTGGAAGCATTCATGATCGCCAGCGAAGCGCGCGGTGAGGCGCCCAGGTAGATCGCTTTGTTGTTGCGGGTCTGGTGCACCAGCGCAGCGATGAAGGCCAAAAGCTTTTCTTCGATCATAATGGATCTCACCTGGCCCCGGATCGCAGCGATCTTGTCGGCCTTGAGTACGGGCTGGATCATGTTCATGAAATTCAGATCAGCCATGCCATGGAACTGCTGCAGGATCTGCAGCTCCTCTTCCGCGGTTGGATAGGGGATCATGATCTTGAACAGGAACCTGTCAAGCTGGGCCTCGGGCAGGCGATAGGTGCCTTCCTGCTCTACCGGGTTTTGGGTAGCGATCACAATGAAGGGCGGCGGCATATGATAGGTCTTACCGTCTATGGTGATCTGCCTTTCTTCCATCACTTCAAACAGCGCAGCCTGCGTTTTTGCTGGGGCGCGGTTGATCTCGTCTATCAGCACCACGTTGCTGAACACAGGACCTTTCTTGAATTCAAATGTGCCTTCCTTAGGATTGAATACGGGCGTTCCCAACACGTCGGAGGGCATGAGGTCGGGTGTGAACTGTATACGCGAGAACTGTACGTCCAGGCTTTTGGCGGTGAGCTTGGCGGTAAGCGTCTTGGCCACGCCGGGCACGCCTTCCATCAGCACATGGCCGTCGGCCAGCAGGGCTGTGATGATCAGCTTCACCATGGCATCCTGGCCAACAATGATCTTTTTGATCTGCTCCCGCACGGCCATTACGGCTTCCTGCAACAGACTGAGGTCGGTACGTTGTTCGAATACTTCTGCTTCCATATCAGGTTGTTTGATAAAATTCTTCCAGTTGTTTGTGATAGTTATATAGTTCCGTCTCCGTGATCCAGCCGGATTCTTTCAAAGCCTTCATCGTATCCACAAGAGAAGCCAGCTTGTCGGCCGGGTAGCCGCTTTTCAGGTGCAGCAGTTCTACGAATTCCTCATCGATGCTGCCCGTAGGGACCTTGAAGCGGCTGCGCACATCGTTCAGGAAATAGGAACTCATTTTCATGGCCAGGTCGCGGTGGTCCTTCTTGTCGTAGTAGAGACGGCCGATGGTCTGTACAAAATCCAGCGATTCGTTCTTTGGCCTCGCCAGTGCCGGGATCACTCTTTGCTTTCGCCTCATTTCCAGCAACACAAAAAGGGCGATCAAAGCAATGGCCGTCAGAAAGGCCCAGCGGAAAGACTCAAACCGAAAAAGGACAGCCAGCCAGCCCGGCTCCCCTTCCGGCAGGTCGCGCTTTACAAAATAGTATTCGCTCCATACCACTGTCTCCACTTCACCGGGAATCGCAGAGAAGGCATTTTCAAGATACTCCAGATTATTTTTTTGCAGCAGGAAATAATTGCTGAAAGCCAGCGGGGCCGTGTGCAGCGTGAGCGAGCCCTTCCCCGACCTCAACTGAATGAAATTCGGCTCTCCCTCCTCGTTAGTGCCGAGCACCAGCATTCGGCTGCTGTCGTCCACCTCCACGCTCGAGCTAAATCTTTTCCCGCTATAGGAAAATGGCTTACCGGCGCCCACCAGCGGAGCCTTCAGCTTCACCGAAAGTCCTGTGTCCATCAGGCGGTCATCGTAGACCACATCCGATGCGTTCAATCCAAGGAAATTCTTGGCTTCGTAAGAAAGCTGCCTGGCAATGATGAAAACATGGTTGCCGTTCGCAATGAAATTCCGGATATCCCTCAACTCATCCTCCGAAGCATAAAAACGCAGGCAGGGATAAAATACCACCTGGTTCGAAAGGCTGTGATCCAGGAACTTCGATTCGCCCGGTTTCTCGGTTTCCGAGTAGATACGGGCTGCCGGAAAAGCAGCAGGCAAAAGCTGCCTGGCTACATAAAACCCATAGGGGTTCTTGTGTTTCTGCCTGAGCGTGATCCGCTCGTCCATTGTACGCGGCTTATTCTTCATGCCCGCCGCTACCAGCCAGGCAAGGGCGCCCACGGCGATCACTGCTAACAGCGTAATGATCACAATGCGCTTCATTGACCTAACCTCCTCTTGAAATCGCCAAAGGCTTTTTGCATGGACTCAAAAGCCGGTCTGGTCACCGGGAATTTGCCATACCACACATATTCGTAGGTCCTGGTAAGGCCAAAGAAATCCTTATAGTAAGGGCTATTGAATAACTGAAAAAGATAATCGCCGTTGGTCCTCTCCTGCCTGTACTGGATGAGTCCCTTTGCCGACATCTCCTTCAGCGTTTGCAGGTAGTAAAGCCTGATGGCCAGGTGCAGGTCGCCGGCGTTGATCGCCCTGGCGATCTCCTTCTCATACCGTATATCAAAGATGTTCTCAGCATGCTCCTCCGCTTCCGGTTCTTCTGCCAGGCGCCGGGCCTCCTTCCTGAAGAGTGAAACATTGCTTTTCGCGAGGAAGATGATGAGGATCACGATGAATGAGAGGATCACAATGGACCACATCAGCGTTTTGAACCATGGCTGCTGCGCCAGGCGGATATACCAGGGAAGCGTATCCGCAACTTCTTTTTTTACCACCGGCTTTTGGTTGGCATACCAGAAGGCATCGTCCTTCCTCAGGCTATCCAATACAGACCGGTCGATCTTTATTTGATTCAGGTTCAGTTGAGCGGTATCGATCTGGTCGAACCCATAGATCCCCTCCTGCTCCTCCGCCGGCACCACCATCACTTCGGGAAGCGTATCGAACTCGTCTTCCACTTCCTGCGCCCGGGAGGGACTGCTCATGAGCAAGAGCAAAACGATCATATAACCAACGGCCTTATGCATGCGCGGGCACTCCTTTTTTACTGAGCAGGTAGGGATACCAGATAAAATACCAGCCAATGAATAATGCGCAAACACCCAGGATAGTGAGGCTCATATACAAGGGCATCTTGTAATACCGGGTGATGAACCCTTCGATCAATGCGGCCACCACGAAGATCGGCATCAGTCCCACCACGATCTTCACCCCATCCTTTACTCCTTCCCTGAAAGAATCCAGGCGGGTGCGGGTGCCGGGAAAGAGATAACTCATGCCCATCACCAGGCCTGCGCCGCAGGTGAGGATGATGGCCGTGAGTTCCAGCAGCCCGTGCAGAAGCACGGTGACCACCGCCTGTCCACCAAGGTCTTTTGCATAGAACATATGCTCAAAGGCGCCGAGGCGCATGGACTCCTTGGCGAGCAGCAGTATACTGGGCACGCCGAAAAGAATGCCCCGGAAAAAATATGAGAAGGAAACCATGATGTTATTGATCATGATGCGGAGGAACATGAAAAACGCATTGCTGTCGGCATACACATTAAAAGGATTACCCTCTTCAATATTCTTTTCCGTCATGTCCACATAGTTGTCGCCCAGCACCTGGCGCACAAAGCTGTCGTCCTGCACAGAGGAAAAAAATCCTATGGAAAAGAACAGGAGGAAAATAGCCAGCGAGAAGAGCATGACGAGGCGATGCTTGCGAACGGTCAGGGGTACATCGTACCAGAAAAACCTGAGGATCCGGTTAGAGCTGTCCTTGCGGTTGCGGTAAATACCCAGGTAAATGCGTGAGGCCAGGAAATTGATATAGCGGGTGACCTTGCTCCGGGGGTAAAAGGTTTTGGCATAGGCCAGGTCGTCTACCAGCTGCACAAAATCGCTGGCTACCTGGTCGGGCTCACTGATCCTTTCCTCCTCGATGCGCTCCCACCTGTCCTTGTTCCGTTTTATGAATAAGCCTTCCCGCAATCCTGTTTTTTAATGCTTGTAAAATACAGTTTTTTATCATGCGGCCGTTGAGCGGATTCAGCCGATTTCTCTATCTTCAAACCCATGGCTTCCATTCGCGTCACCACGAGTTTCAATATCGACCTGGACTTCACCGCGGCCTCCTTCCATCGCCGGCTGCTGGCCTGGTTCCTCGATGTGGTGATCCTTTTCTTTTATTACCTGGCCGTATATAAGATCCTGTCCAGTTTTCAAGGCAAAAATTCCCCGGATGATATGGAAAGGCTTGACGCGATATTCTGGATCCTGCTCATCCCCATACTCACCTACCACCTGATCTGCGAATCGCTGATGAACGGCCAGAGCATAGGCAAGCGCATCGCCGGCCTGCAGGTAGTTACCGACACGGGAGGAAGGCCCGCGCTGAGCCAGCTGATCATCCGTTGGCTGATCCGCACATCGGATTACATGGCGGTATTGATCGTGCTTTACCTGCCCGTGATCGCTGTGTACCCCCAAATGCTATGGCAGGTGGCGGCAGCTTTCGCCCTGCTGGTGACCGATGTGATCCTGGTGAATGCCACCGCCAAAAGGCAAAGGCTGGGTGACCTGCTTGCCCACACCATGCTGATCAGGACGGGAGTAAAGGCGGGTATACAAGACACCGTGTTCCTGGATGTGGAAGAAAGCTATAAGCCGGTTTTCCCGGACGTGATGAAGCTGAGCGACCGCGATGTGAATGCCATCAAGAGCATTCTCGATTCGGCGAGAAAGCAACACGATTACGAACTGGCGGAGAGAGCTGCCTATAAAATAAAGGGACATCTGAATATTCAGACATCCCTTTCTCCTTATGATTTCCTGGAAACGCTGCTGAAAGATTATAACTACCTCTCAGCGCATTGATCAGCTCATTGCGGCTATCGTCATTACCGAGAATACAATCCCGATCAAGGTCAGCGCCAGTAAGATAATGGTAACGATACCTACGTAGCGCATGCACATCTTGAGGTTCTGGAAAGCCACGTTCAGCGCCTGCTGGTCGTTGCCGCCCAGGGCAGCACGCATCCGGTTGGAGTACCGAAGCAGGAACATGAGCGGAAAGAACCAGACAACGGCGATGACGAACATGTAAGCTGCTACAAAAACGCCCGCCATGTCTGTGGGTCCGACCATTGCTGTTTCGGTAGAGGTCATCATGGATGTGAACCAGATGCCGCTCAGGCCGAAGATGATCCCCAGCACCAGGAAGATCATTCCTGTGATGGCAAGGAACCGGGCCCATTTGGCTGTTTCTCCCAAATGTTCTTTGGTGACCGGATCGATAGCTAATGAAAACAGTGACTGATTTGATTCCATGTTTTAGTCGTTGAAGTTCTCGTACCTGTCAAAAAATGGAATGATACTGATACCTGCCAGCATCAAAACAAAGAACAGCACCATGATGGCAATACCAATGATACCACAGATCCTTCCCGCTTTCACTGTACTGAGTGAAGCTTCGGAATAGCGCTGCGGCTCGGCATTGAATGCCCTGATGCTGTTGTTGCCCATGATGAGCGCGGCAATGCCAAGCGGCTGACAAAGCACGATGGAAAGAATTCCAAGCACAAGAATGGTTGTTGCGTTCGGCAAAGGCTCCTTTGCCGGGTTGTAGTTGGGTTGGTTTTGATAATTAGGCTCCATATTTAATTATTGAATGATGCAAAGCTGACGGCAAACAACATCATGAACACAAAGAAAAGCACCACGATACCCCAGAGGCAGAGACTGATAATGGAGCAGATCCTTCCGGCTTTCAACGACTCGTAAGAGGAACTGGTGTACATCTGCGGGTTTTCTTCATACATTCTCTTGTCGGGCCCTGATATGATCAGCGCTATGATTCCGCAGATAAAGCAGGCGACGATAGAGAGTATACCCAGCACAAGGGTGGTAGTGGCGTTAGGGAGCGGACGCTGTTCTGAGAACAGGTTACTTTGTTGCTGATAGTTTGGTTCCATCTAAAGATGTTGAGTAAGGTTATAAATGTACTGGCAAATCACCAATAATCCATTAAAGGAATACAGGAAAATTAAGTGGCGGGGGCCGGAAGAAAAACGGAAGCGGAGGTGAATCAGACAGTACAGGAACATCAGCAGGATGGGTATGGTGGCCCAGTACATGCTCAAACTGGCAGATACATCGCCCTTCAGCAAGAAGAACAGGGACCGCTGGAAACCACAGCCAGGACACTCCAGGTTGAACAGGTTCTTGTACAGGCAGGGAAGCATGAACTTCTCCAGCCATTCCAACAAGGTAAAATATGCTTGCATCTCAATAGGCTCTGGCGAACAATACCCGCTGTTGCGAAGGCTTACCGGTAAGGATACACTTTCCTTCCTCGTTCACCCCATCGATAGGGATACAGCGGATAGTGGCCTTGGTCTTTTCCTTGATCGCGGTTTCGGTCTCGCTGGTGCCATCCCAATGGGCTGAAAGGAAGCCGCCCTTATCATCCAGCAGCTTTTCAAACTCCTCCCAGGTATCCACCTTTGTCGTGTGCGCCTCCCTGTAAGCCAGGGCGCGGGCATATAAGTTATCCTGTATCCCAATCAACAGACCCTGCACCGTCGAAACAATGTCGGCCACAGCCACGCTTTGCTTTTCCTTGGTATCCCTGCGGGCGATCTCCACTGTGCCATTCTCCAGGTCGCGGGCGCCGAGCGTGATGCGGACAGGCACACCCTTCAGCTCGTATTCGGCAAACTTCCATCCTGGCCTTGTATTGTCGTTGTCGTCGTATTTCACGCGAATGCCCAGGGACTTCAGTTCGCTGATGATGCCGCTAGCTTTTTCGCTCAGCATCGCCTTCTGTTCATCGCCTTTGTAAATGGGCACGATCACCACCTGCAGCGGTGCAATGCGCGGCGGCAGCACCAGGCCTTCGTCGTCGCTGTGCGCCATCACCAGGGCGCCTATCAGTCTTGTACTCACGCCCCAGCTGGTGGCCCATACGTATTCCTGCACGTTTTGCTTGTTCAGGAACTTCACGTCGAATGCCTTGGCAAAGTTCTGTCCCAGGAAATGCGAGGTACCTGCCTGCAGGGCCTTGCCATCCTGCATGAGGGCTTCAATGCAATAAGTATCTTCTGCGCCGGCAAACCTTTCGCCGGGCGACTTTACACCCTTGATCACGGGCAGCGCCATGTATTCTTCCGCGAACTTCGCATACACGTCCAGCATCTGTCGGGTTTCAAATACCGCTTCTTCCGCGGTGGCATGCGCAGTATGTCCTTCCTGCCAGAGAAATTCCGCTGTGCGCAGGAAAAGCCTGGTGCGCATTTCCCATCTCACCACGTTGGCCCACTGGTTCACCAGGATGGGCAGGTCGCGGTAGGATTGTATCCAGTCCTTGTAGGTGCTCCAGATAATGGCCTCACTGGTGGGCCTTACTACGAGCTCCTCTTCCAGTTTTGCTTCAGGATCCACCATCAGCTTGCCCTTTCTTTCGGGGTCTGCTTTCAGCCGGTAATGTGTAACCACCGCACACTCTTTGGCAAAGCCTTCTGCGTTCTTTTCTTCTGCCTCAAAAAGACTCTTGGGTACAAAAAGAGGGAAGTAGGCATTCTGATGACCTGTGTCCTTGAACATCTTGTCCAGTACATCGCGCATGTTCTCCCAAAGTCCGTAGCCATAAGGCTTGATCACCATGCAGCCGCGTACGGCGGAATAGTCGGCCAGGCCGCCTTTGATCACCAGGTCGTTATACCATTGAGAATAGTCTTCGCTGCGGCTTGTTATTGCTTTACTCATACGTTTAATGTACCTTGTACATTTACAAATTGTTTAACACCAAAAGACGGAAATTTATACCTGATGGCAGAGTTCTTGGTGCGGTTGCAAAAGTAAGACATCATAAACGTAAACCGCCAAAACATCATTTATGAAATCATTTCTACCCCTAGTTAGTTCAGTGCTTCTTTTCACAAGCTGCACCGCTTACAAATCGGGTCAGACTCCCGACGATGTATACTTTTCACCAGAGCGTCCCAGGCAGGAATATGTAACCCAAGAAGAAGAAAAAGAAGAGGTTACCGAAAGGAAAAACTACGAGAGCGAAGACGACCGCTATGTAAGGATGAAGGTCCGCAACAGGGCACGCTGGTCTGAGTTCGAAGATTACTACCGTGATCCTTATGCCTACAGCTACAAAGGCTGCTACTGCCCCTGCAATTACAATCCTCGCCTCTACTGGAGCGAGTACTACAATCCCTATTACCGCCCTGTGGCCGTGTACAATCCTAAAGCGCCGGTAGTGAACAGGCCGAGGACCTACAACCTGCATGTATTTGACAACCCGCAGAACAATACGTACAATCCAAAAGCGCCAGGTACCCAAAGCAGGCAGTACAACACGCCTGCCCCGAGAACGAGAACCAGTTCCAACACGGGCTCTACCCTGCGTAATATATTTGGATCAAGTGGGTCGTCATCCAGCAGCTCCACTTCAACCAATTCCTCCAGCAGCTCTTCATCCAGCTCCTCCTCTTCTTCATCGTCGAAGTCCGACCCGAAGAGTGGCAGCAGCAGTGCTCCTGTCAGGAAATTCTGATCTCCCCATCATCTCATTTAGGCCCGGGCATGACCTGGTCGCGCGCGCGCCTATAAAAACATTTATATGAGAAAAATTTTACCAGCCATCCTACTCGTCCTCACAGCCGGCATCACCCGGGCCCAGGAGCCTGCCGACGCCCTTCGTCATTCATGGACCACCCCATCGGGAACAGCCAGGTCTCAGGCCATCGGCGGCGCACTCACCTCTTTGGGCGGCGACCCCACCAGCCTTTTTACCAACCCGGCGGGACTTGCTTTTTATAAGACAGGCGATTTCGTATTTACCCCTTCTTACAGGAAGAACACGAACAAAAGCACTTACCTGTCGAGGACAGAAAAGGAAAAAGAAGGAAAATTCACTTTGGGTACAACCGGCTTCGTTATAGGCAGTGGGACCAACTCGAAGAAATCCAACGCTGCTTTTAGCATCGGATTCAATACCATGGCGGATTTTCGCAACCGCCTTTTGTACCGGGGATTGAACTACCAGAGCTCCTATTCGCAAAAATTCCTGGAGGAGATCCGTAACGCCAACATCAAGGACGCCAATGTGGTGGCCACCGGCTTTCCCAACAGCGCCAGCCTCGCGCTGAATACTTACTGGATCGACACAGTAGGCGGCGGCTCACCCGGCACCCATCTTTTCCAGAGCAGGGCGGCCAATATCCTTAGCACTGGACTCATACAGGAACAGACTGTGATGCAAAAAGGCGGTGTATATGAACTCGCTTTAGGCGGTGCCGGCAGCATCAGGGATAAACTTTTCCTGGGCGCCACCCTCGGCATCCCATTTGTTCAATATGACAGGGAGTCTGTGTTCACAGAAGCGGACGCTACCGCGGATGCAACCAATCAATTCGACTTCGCCACCTTCACTGAGGACCTGACCACAGGAGGCGTAGGTATGAATGTGAAGCTGGGTCTGATTTACAAGCCCCAGGAATTCTGGAGGCTGGGACTCTCCTTCCACTCGCCTACCCTATACAGCCTCACAGATACTTATGAATACGAAGCTGCGGCCGATGCCGAAAACGGCCAGGGCATGTTGGTGATGAAGTCTTCTTCATTTACCGGGGGAAGTCCTTCGGAATTCAATTATTATCTAATCACGCCCTACAGGGTATCCGGCAGTGTTTCTTTTGTCATCCGCGAGATCCAGGACGTGAGGAAACAAAGAGGTTTTATCACCGCCGATGTAGAATATGTGAACCACATGGCTTCATCTTTTCAGCCCAATGACGAGGACGGGCAGGTGAATTCTTCCAAGCCTTACCTCAGGTCGTTGAACGAGGCGATCGATAAATCTTATAAAGGTGCATTCAATTTTCGCGCGGGCGCCGAGCTGAAATTCACCACCATCATGTTCAGGGCCGGTGCAGCCTACCTGGGCAATCCCTACCGGGATATCAAGGGGGAAAAAGGTGAGAAACTGAACCTGAGTGGTGGATTGGGCTACAGGCACAAGGGCATTTTCATCGACCTCACCTATGTGCACTCTATGATTCGCGACGTGCATGTGCCCTACAGGCTGCAGTACAGCAACTACGACATTGCCAAAGTGCGCACCGGTGGCGGGAATGTGCTTCTTACTGCGGGGTTCAAGTTTTAAACCAGTTGGTGTTTCACGATTCACTTGCTTCACCCCGCATTTGCGGGGCTCGCAACGACGTCGCTTCGGAATATTGCTCAAACTCACGATTGACGATAACGGACATAAAAAAAAGGGAGCCTAAGCTCCCTTTTTTTATGTTGTAGAAAAAAGCTTACTGCTTTTTCATTGTCACTGTAGTAGTGTAAGTAGTGCCCATGATCGTTTCTGTGTAGCTCAGTACAAGTCTTGAACCATCGTAGCTGTTCAGAACGTATGTATCGCCATCGATGATCATAGAAGTGGTGCTGGGAAGGCTCCACGTTCCTGAGTCGTCACCTGCCGGGCTGCAAACCACACCCGCGTCAGTGTAGGTATAAGTTTCGTTTACCAGGAAGGTTTGGATATCGTCTTTCTGACAATCATCGATCTGGCTGGTGATGTCCGCTTCAGGTGAAGTACCCTGCTTGAGCTTCAGGCTTTCGAGTTTGTAAGCACCTGCGATGTTTTCTTTCGTGATAGCAATTGTTTCGTCGTCGTCTTTTTTACAGGCAGTGGCCAGCAAAACAACAGCCGACAAGCCCAGGAGGATCTTTCTCATACAATGTTTTTTTTAAGGTGTTAATGAAAGGCAAACATAGAGGAAAGCCTTTAGCCGGGATATCCCGATTTGATAAAACTATCTTAAAAACATTAGGGGCAATTAGGCATATTCACGTACCGCATAAAAAAAGGAGGGCTTTTGCCCTCCCCTTCCTTTCGGAATGAACAATTATTGCTTCACGTATGTTTCCTGGAAAGTAGCTCCCTGGAAGGTCATTGAAACAACCAATGTAGTTCCGTTGAATGAATTGATGGTCCAGTCTGCGCCGTCAATGTTGAGTGTTGTCGTGTTGGTCAGCGCCCATGTACCTGTATCGGTAGTAGGAGGATTACACTGTGTACCAGCATCGGTCAGCGTATAAGTTCCGTTAGAAACCAGGGTATACACATCATCCCTCATGCAAGGCTCGTAGAAGTTCATAGCAGCGTTGCTGTTGTCGAACACATTCACGCCATTGGCGGTAGATGCGGTGATCTTGTAGCTGCCGGACAGGTTAGCTACAGTAGGGGTAACGTTTGCTGGTTCTTCATCTTCGTCCTTGTTACAAGCGGTAAGCAACATAACTGCGGCCGAAACGCATAATAAGATCTTTCTCATGGTTGTGTTTTTGATAAAAATTAATGAGAGACAAACATAACAAACATTTATAAAGCAAGCTCTTCGGGATCTACGGTATTTGATGAAACTAGGAAATCCCCTTATGAGCGGAAAGGTATTATATAATACATTTATTTAATATATAGTGGATTCAGCTTAATTCAATCAGCTTTCCCTCACCGTTAATAAGCCCGCCTTCCCCATCGATCCACTGGTAGCCCCCATCGTTCCTGAACCAGGTGATCTGCCTCTTGGCATACTGGCGGGTGTGGATCTTGATCGCGGCGATTGCATCTGCCAGGTTGCTCTCTCCCCTGAAATAGGCAAACAGTTCCTTGTACCCTACGGTCTGCAAGGCATTCAGGTGCTGAAAAGGGAACAAGGACCTCGCTTCTTCAAGCAAGCCCTGGTCGATCATGCGGTCCACCCGCTCATCGATGCGGCCTTTCAACTCTTCCCGGGGAGGAAGGATGGCATACCTGCGGATGGCAAAGGGTCTTTGCTCCCGATGCTCGATCCTGTATTCGAGTATCGACTTGCCCGTGGTCCGGATCACCCCCAGCGCCCGCATGAGCCGCTGGGGATTTTTGATCTCCCCCGTTTCGAAGTAGGCAGGATCCAGGTTCCTGATCTCCTCCTGCAGCCAGCCAAGTCCATAAGCATAATACTGTTCGGTGATATCATTCATGATATGCTCTGGAACCTCGGGGATCTCGTGGAGTCCCTCGGCAAAAGCACGGAGGTAAAGGCCCGTACCTCCCGCCATGACCACCGTATCGTATTTTTTGAACAGTTCATCTGTTTTGGACAGGGCATAGTCTTCAAAACTGGCGGCCGTAACCTTATCGTGTATGGAATGGGTGGCAATGAACCAGTGAGGCACGGCGGCCAATTGTTCCGGCGAGGGTCTCGCCACGCCAATATTCATTTCCCTGAAGCATTGCCTGCTGTCCGCGGAAATGATCTCGGTACCCAACCGCTTCGCCACGGAGATGGCCAGGTCGGTCTTGCCCGAGGCCGTAGGACCTGCAATGATGATGACCGTTTTACCGGGTGACAATGTAGTTTGGATTAATATTCTTCTTCAGAATGGCCTTCTTCAGCATGGCCCTCGTCGGTATTCTGCTCTTCTCCCCCTCCCTCACCTTCCACGCCAAAACCTTCTGCACCCTTAGTGAGGTCGTACTTTTCTTCCACATCCGCGAACTTTTCGCCCAGCAGGCTTTTGGTGCCGTACTGGCTGGGCGGTATGCCTTCGGTACGTACAGTAGAAGGATAGACCACCCTGGGATTTTCCTCCTTCGATACGCTGATCAAAGCCACAAGGAAATACCAGTTCTTATTGAAGTCGTAGAGATAAACGAATTTTTGATTGGGGTTCTTGATCTCGCTGCCGATCACAGTCTCCTTCATGAGCAGCGGCGGGGCTTTATAGGCCCTGTCATATACTTCAAGAGAGATCTCCCTCCCCCTTTGCCAGTTGTCGTTGCTGCGATAAAAGGTAGCGGCGTGCTTGCTGTCGAATTCGAATGCCTTCAGGATGGCCTCATGGAGCTCGAAAAACGTTTGCGTATGCCTGATGACGATATCACGGTAAATGCTGTCATCTTCTTCGTAATAGACCCTGAACTTTAGAATTGCCATGTAAACGTTTTACCTCACAAGAATACATCCAAAAATAATGAAAGACGATCAGTTTACCGGCCGAAGACCCTGTTCCGCACCCTTTTCCAGCATATAACGGTAGGCCGCATCATAATTGTTCGGCACAATTCCGTCCAGGATGGCTTCCCGGATGGCGTCTTTGATCACGCCCACTTTTTTCGAGGGAGGTATGTTGAAGGTCTGCATGATGATCTCCCCGGTGATCGGCGGCTGCCAGTTGCGCATGGCGTCCTTTTCTTCCACTTCCACGCACCTGAGCTTCACCAGTTCGAAATTCTCCAGGTAACGCTTCACTTTCGTCCTGTTCTTGGAAGTGATGTCCGACTCGCAAAGGATCATCAGGCTTTCCAGGTCATCGCCGGCATCAAAAAGCAGGCGCCTGATGGCGGAATCGGTGATATTTTCTTTGGTGAGGCTGATGGGGCGAAGGTGCAACTCCACCATCTTCCTTACGAATTTCATGGACTCACCCAGCGGCAGCTTGAGCTTGTTGAAGATCTTCGGCACCATGCGGCCGCCCACCACTTCATGGCCGTGGAAGGTCCAGCCATGACCATCCTCGAACTTCTTGGTAGCCGGCTTGGCGATATCATGCAGGATAGCAGCCCAGCGCAGCCAGAGATCCGTGGAACGGTTAGCTACATTGTCCAGTACCTGCAGGGTATGGTAAAAATTATCCTTATGCCCCTTGCCATCGATGAATTCTGCTCCAGCCAGCTCGGTCATTTCCGGAAAAATGAGCTGCAGCAAACCGGTATTGTATAACAGGGAAAAACCGATCGAAGGCTGATCACTCAGCACGATCTTATTGAGTTCGTCGGTTATCCTCTCCTGTGAGATGATGCGAATGCGCGAGGCATTTCTTTCAATTGATTTCAGCGTTTCCTCCCCGATCCGGAAATGAAGCTGGGAAGCAAACCGGATGGCCCGCATCATCCGCAGCGGGTCGTCGGAAAACGTACGGTCGGGATCCAGCGGCGTCCGGATCAACTGGTTTTCCAGGTCTTCCCGGCCGTTGAAAGGATCTACCAGCTTTCCAAAATCTTCCGCATTCAGGCTCACCGCCAGGGCATTGATGGTAAAATCCCTTCGGTTCTGATCGTCTTCTATAGTACCCGCTTCCACTTCCGGCTTGCGGGAGTCTGACCGGTAGCTTTCAGTGCGCGCGCCCACAAATTCTATATCGAAGCCGTCTTCGGTCTTGAAATGCGCCGTACCGAAATTCTTGAAATAGCTCACCCTTGCATGGGAAAATTGCCGGGCGGTTTCCTTAGCCAGTTCCAATGCATCACCGGCACAAACAATATCAGCATCCTTTGTCAGCCGCTGCAGCAGCTTGTCGCGCACAAATCCGCCCACCACGTAGCAGGGCATGCCCAGCCGCTGCGCCGTCGCACCGATCGTTTGAAAGATCTCCATTTCCCTATCGCTGCATGTTATATCCATTTGGCCCTCCTGAACATTGAACATTGAACATCGAACATTGAACTTTGAACTTTGAACATTGAACATTGAACATTGAACTTCAACATTCATCTGTTCTTCGGTTCTACATTCCTCACGGTCTGATCAACTCGTACTCTCCTCCTTCCTTCCAGCGCACGATGCGCGAAGGTGCGGAGATCGTATGATCATCCTGCCTCCATTTTACAATATAGTCCACACCCTCCCTGATCTCCGCCGATATATCCGCAAAGGTGAGCGGTGAAGGCGCTCCGCTGATATTGGCCGATGTGGACACGATGGGTTTGCCGAAACGCTTGACCAGGTGGCGGCAGAACTCGTCGCGCACGATCCTGATGCCAATGGAACCATCGCTACCCACCAGGTTGTCGGCCAGTCCCAATGCCCCATCGAAAACCACGGTCACGGGTCTTGACTGGTCCTGCAAAAAATCAAAAACGGCAGGATTGGGAGCTGCCACATATTTTAAAATATCTCTTTCATCCGCCACCAGGATGATCATCGTTTTGTTATCGGCGCGCTTCTTCAGTTCGAATGCCTTCCTGATGGCAGCCGCATTGGTGGCATCGCAGCCTATGCCCCATATGGTATCGGTAGGATAAAGGATCAGTCCTCCCTCCTCCAACACCCTCATCGCATTCACTACGTCCTGTTCAAATTGCTCGCGCATCAGATTAGTTTTTTATACACTTCCATCACCGAACGAGTGCAGGCCTCCACGGTAAACTTAGCCGCCTGCAGTTTGCCCTTCTCCACCAGCAAAGTTCTTACTCGCTGGTCGGATGCCAACGCATCCATGCCGCGGGCGATCTCTTCGGGACTGGCGGGGTTCACAAAATAAGCCGCTTCACCGGCAGTTTCGGGCAGACAGGAAACGTTGGATGTGATCACGGGTACCCCGCTCCATAAGGCTTCAAGCACTGGGATGCCGAATCCCTCGAAAAAAGAAGGATATACCATGCCCTCGGAGGCCTGGTAGATCTTCGCAAAGGAGGAAGGCTGCTGAAATTCCTTGTCAGCGGAGATGCCTGGCTGGTCTGACAAAAAGATCACCCGGCTCTCCAGTTGGTTTTTTTTGATGAACTCCTGCACCTTTCGCTTGTACCCGCCCCCATTTCCTATCACCACCAGTGGCAATGGATGCTTTGTAAGCAAGAGGGCCCTGCATGTGTTCAGCAGGTTCTTTCTTTCTATGATAGAGCCTACGCTCAGGAAGAATCTTTCCGGCAGCCTGTACTTCTCCCGCACCGCACTGATCTCCTCCTGCGAATAGGCTATTGCAAAAGCAGGATCGCAGCTCTGGTAGCATACCTCTATTTTGCCCGGATCAATTCCGTATAAAGTCACGATATCCTCTTTCGTTTGCTCACTGATGGCGATCACCCTGCTGGCATGGCGGCAGGCGTAACGGAATTTTCTCCTGTAGATCTGCACATCAATGGGGCTGAACTGTTCCGGGTATCTTTCGAAGATCAGGTCGTGTATGGTCACCACCGAGGCTATGCCCGACTTGTGAATACCGCCCGGGATCTCATGGCTGAGTCCATGGTAGAGGTCGATACCCAGCTCCCGCAGGTCCTTCAGCACCAGCCGGCTCCGCCACAGGGAAGAAAGTTTTTTGCTGAAAAAACCTGTGGGCAGCACCTCGTGCACATTCGAATAAGCGGGCTTGGCAAATTTTGCCGAAGGTTTTGGATTGAACAGGTAGTACTCGTGTTCCGGGTAAAATGAGGCCAGCCCATGGATGAGGGTACGGCTGTAATTTCCCAGCCCCGTATTGTTATGAAAAGCGCGCTTGGCGTCGAACCCTATCTTCATCTCCAGCTATTGGCGGCAAAGTAAGCATGAAGAGTTCAAGCAGGTTCATTTAAGTTTGCAAAAATTTCTTGCATGAAATGGAAAGACTCAATTGAGCAGGCCTGGAGCAACAGGGAGTTACTGAAAGAAAACAACTTCCAGGATGCAGTGCGCGCGGTGATCGAAGAGGTGGATAAGGGCCGGCTGCGTGTGGCGGAACCCGGTGAGAATGGCTGGAAGGTGAATGAGTGGGTGAAACAGGCCATCCTGATGTATTTCGGCATTCAGCCCATGCAGACCTGGAGCCTGGATCCTTTCGAGTTTTATGACAAGATGCTGCTGAAAAAAGATTATAAATCACTCGGCGTTCGTGCCGTACCCCACGCCGTGGCGCGCTATGGCGCTTACGTGGCAAAGAACGTGGTGCTGATGCCATCCTATGTCAATATCGGCGCCTACGTGGATGAGGGCACCATGGTGGATACCTGGGCTACTGTGGGCAGCTGCGCGCAGATCGGCAAGAATGTGCACCTCAGCGGAGGCGTAGGCATCGGCGGTGTGCTGGAGCCCCTGCAGGCATCACCGGTCATTATCGAGGATGGCTGCTTCATTGGTTCGCGCTGTATTGTGGTGGAGGGTGTTCGTGTAGAAAAAGAAGCTGTTCTCGGCGCCAACGTGGTGCTCACCCAATCCACCAAGATCATTGATGTCAGCGGCGATACACCCATCGAGACCAAAGGCATCGTGCCTGCAAGAAGCGTAGTGATTCCCGGCAGCTATACCAAGAAATTTCCGGCCGGCGAATACAATGTCAGCTGCGCGCTGATCATTGGCAAACGCAAGGCCAGCACCGACCTCAAGACCAGTCTCAATGATGCGCTGAGGGATTTCAATGTAGCGGTGTAGAAAAGGAATGGATGGTGGCCTGCAAAGTTTTTTGCGCCTCAGTGCGCAGTCACTTTCTTAGGCGCTTCCGTGGTCTTGCCGTCAAAATGCTCCTCTTTTTTCTCCGCTTCTTCTTTTGTGGCGCGCACTATGCCATCCTTATGCTGAGGAGGGGCATATAAGGTGTAAAACTGCAGGTCTTCTTTGCCATCGGTATTGATCACATTGTGCTTCGCACCGGCAGGTACCAGCAGACCATCGCCTTCACGAAGCAAGTATTCGTTCCCGTCAATCACAGCCTTACCACCCCCTTTTTCTATCCGGAAGAACTGGTCGCCGTCTTCGTGGACCTCCTCGCCAATTTCTTCGCCCGCCTTCAAACGCATGACCACCAGTTGAAGATCCTTTCCAGTATAGAGCACTTTACGGAAATTCTTGTTTTCCACCGTGTCTTTGTCGATGTTGCTTTTAAAGCCTTTCATAATTGAGTTTTTGCTTGTTACCGGTTGGATGGGACTGTCTGAATCCCAGGTCCCTGATCTTTAAATATTCGCCTACCAGGATAGCGGCGGGATAAAGAACCTCTTCTTCGGTTTGGGCGTGCAGTTGAAGCTTATCAGCAAACCGCATCACCTCAGGATGTTTTTCGTCCCTGGCCGCCTGGTTCAGCTTTTCCAAGGCCTTCACAATATGTGCATGCTCTTCCAGCATTTCCGGAAGATCAGCCTTCAACTTTTCCGTTATACTAATGACCGCTGCTTCATCGGCGGCGGCCTCTCCCTTTGCCAACAGGGAAAGCAGTGCCAATGGCGGCATGGCAAAGGTCTCCTCCTTAATGAAGTGAGGATGAAGCAGCTCGGCCACGACCTTAGCTGCGATCCCGGTCTTCCCTGGAATTTTAGTGTACTCCGACAATGCTTCATGGAGTTCCTTGTGCTCCGCCTGTAATGAGCCGGGGATGTCAAGCCTATGGTTTGACCCGTTGCTTGCTCCATGTCCTTCATGATGAGTGGTAGATCTCATAAAAAGACTTTTTAAATGGGGAACTAAATCTAGGCTGAAACAAGCCTTTAATGAATGATAGCTATTATGGGATTCTCTGATGGAGGTCAGTGTAGTTGCCTGGAACAGCGGCCGATAATAAATAGTTGACGGAGTTGATAGAGTTGATAAAGTTGACAAAGGAACAGATACAACTTCACTGAGGTGGTCTTCAGACCACTGATTGTCGTACCTCCTAAGCCGTTGTTGGTCTCCGACCAACAACGGCTGTTCTGGATTACGGCGCAGGCGCCGTGATCGCTGAGGTGGTCTTACCCGAAGGCCTTTGCAAATGCCTGGAACGGATGACAAAGTTGACGGAGTTGACGGAGTTGATACAGTTGACAAAGGAACAGATACAACTTCACTGAGGTGGTCTTCAGACCACTGATTGTCGTACCTCCTTAGCCGTTGTTGGTCTCCGACCAACAACCAGCTGTTCTGGATTACGGCGCTAAAGCGCCGTGATCGCTGAGGTGGTCTCCCGCCTGCAGCGGGAGACAGGGGCTTTTTCATTTGTCCACGCCTGCAAGCAAGCTTGCGCGTGTCCAAATAAAAAAAGCCCTTCCGACTATGTCGGAAAGGCCTTCGTGCCCGGGACTGGATTCGAACCAGCACACCTCGCGGCGCCGCCACCTGAAGACGGTGCGTCTACCAATTTCGCCACCCGGGCGGGGTGCAAATATAAAGAAGTTGATGATTCAAAAATTAATTGATATATCAACAATTTCTAAAATTATTTTACGGAAATGTTAATTGCATTCCGCGCTCACAATGAATCAACCAGGCAACGAATCCTTTTCATAGAAGGACCAAACAAAAATGAGCCCCTGTGGGCTCATTTTGATCTTAGGCATTAGCGACTATCGCCAGTCCTTTATTAATTGTTGTCCTTATCGTCATCCACTGCATTCTTCACCTTCTCTCCTACTTTTTCAGCAGCGTCTCCCACAGCCTTACCTGCATCTTTCACGCCTTCCTTAGTCCTGTCCCAGCCATTTTCAATGGCCTGTCCTGTACGGCCCCAGAAATTACCGGTGCGGTCGATCACCTCACCATCTTCCAGGCGCACTTCCTTGCCATCCCTGGTAACCCTTCCGTCGCGGTAAACCACCACGTTGTTGTCCATTTTTACGTCTTCAGTGCTTTCTACCCACTGACCATTACGATAGACCATCACCTTATTCTCCCTGTAGGTCACATCACCTTCAGCGGCTGTGTAGGTAGTGGTGGTAGTTGTCGTGGTAGTGCTGGTAGTGTCAGCAGTGACGTCAGCTGTGTCCGCATCATCGTTGCAGGCTGCAAATGTGAAAGCCACGAGAGCTAATGCAATAAACTTTTTCATAATTTCTGATTTGTTTTTGGGCGAACCAGTGCGGTGCGCACTAGCCGTCCCGGTTTCTTGTTTAAAGGAGTTATTTGTGAAAAAACTGTGCCATCGCAGGGAAATCCGGCTATCTGGTAAACAATAGCCCCCCGCTTCAGGCGGGGGGCTATACATATCATGCATTCCAGCCTTTATTGCAGCTCACGTTTACCCTCCTCTCTGCGATTTCCTTCTTCACCCCGGCGTAATGGGTTCTTGCCCTGACCTTCGAACTTGTTATTTCTCGGATCCTGGCCACCATTGTTTCTTGCGCCGGTCTGGGTGGTGTTCTGCTTGTTTCCTATGCCGTCGCGCTGGCCCATGTCCCCACGGCCTTTGTTTTTGTTTGCCATAGGTTTTTTAAAAATATGGCCGCCAATACAGTGCCAGCCTAGGTTCTGCGGTTGGGGTTCTTTTTGTCGAGCCTGATGTAAATGATGAGCATCACCAGGGAAATGGCCGCTATCCAAACCAGGGCCTTGAGGATCTTGCCGTTGTTACCATAAACGGCCAGCAACACGATCAAAGGGGTGATGCCCAACAAGGTAGCCAGGATATAATGCTTGTACCGCATCTTCAACACGCCCGCCACAATGCTCAATGAATCGTTGGATAAGGATGAGATCCGGGTTATACCGATGGCCAGCACGCCATAACGCTGGATAAAAGCCGTGATCTCCCGCTGGGTTTTAGCGCTCATCAGCTTTTGCGCGGTCACCGGCCCCAGCCACCTTCCGAGCACATATCCCGTAGAGGATGATGCAAAGACCCCAATAAAGGAAATAACAGCCCCCCAGAATGGCCCATAGCTGATGATGGCCACGATCATCAGGAAAACATTGGGTACTACGAACATGAACATCTGGATCACCATGCAAAGGACCAGCACCAGGGGCCCGAGCAAGCCAAACTCTTCCACCCATCGCTCGATCATCAATTCATCATCGCTGGTGAGCACATGGAAGGCCTCCTGTATAAAACTCCTGAAGTCCGGGATCAGTACATAACAAAGCCAAAGAAGGAACAATAAGGAAGTTGCTATAACTAGAGGCAGCCGCTTCATGTGGAGACCATTTAAGCTTCCGGTCATTAAAATTAGCTGGCAGCTGCCAAAGAAAAACTAAAATCAGGCACCGGTTTTTGGAATTCCTGCTTTTCCGCATCTTAATAGAAACAATGCTATGAAAAAAGAACTACTGAACCCAAAATGGTTGATGCATCTTTCATTCCTCCTTCTTTCAGCAGCCGTCTTTCTTTTCTCAATCACCAGGGCCATCGCAAAGCCCGATTTGCCGGTGAGCACACTTCACGAGGAAAATACATGGATCCATGTGCAGGATGGCAGGGTCTATTATTTCGATGAAAAAGGAAGACTTTGCTACCGAAACCTGAGTGACGCGAATTACAGGTCAAATCCCTACTGACAAAATGATCGCCAGAGTAACACTACAAAGTTTGTCAAAGGTTTTTGAGCGCTTCAATTCTCTCCCATTTCCGCTTCACAGAATCGTTAGCCATGGCCAGGAATTCTGCGCCTTTCTCAGGCATGGTATTCCTGATGGTAGCGAACCGGTTCTCGTTGTACATGAAGTTCTCCAGCCCCGGTACCGGCTCCTTGGAATCCATCATGAAGCGCTGGCCCTTTTCCTTCGTAGGATTATACCTGAACAAAGGCCAGTAACCTGTCTTCACGGCCAGCGATTGCTGCGATAGTCCATGGCCCATATCATAACCATGAGAAATGCAATGGCTGTAGGCGATCACGATAGAAGGGCCAGGATAAGCTTCCGCCTCCAGCAGGGTCTTCAGCGCATGCACGTCGTTCGAACCCATAGCGATCTGCCCTACGTAAGCATTGCCGTGGGCAATGGCCTGCATGGCCAGGTCCTTCTTGTCTGTGATCTTTCCCTTGATGGAGAATTTGGCACTGGCTCCCACCGGTGTTGATTTCGACTTCTGCCCTCCTGTATTCGAATATACCTCCGTATCCAGCACCAGGATATTGATATCCTCGCCTGTAGACAATACATGATCCAGCCCGCTGAAGCCGATGTCGTAGGCCCAGCCGTCGCCACCTATGATCCACATGGATTTACGCTGCAGGAAATCGACGATGTCCAGCAGTCTTGATGCCTGTGGCTTCTCTATGTTCCGGAGACGGGTCTTCAATTCATTCACCTTGATCTTTTGCTCTATCACTTCTGCTTCCGTGTGCTCCGGGTTGTTCAGGATGGCTTCTGCCAGTTCTTCACCAACTTCAGATGACAAGGACCTCAGCATGGATTGCGCATAGATCTTTTTATGCTCACTCGCCAGCTTGATGCCGAGTCCAAATTCCGCATTGTCCTCGAAAAGCGAATTGGCCCAGGCAGGACCGCAGCCTTCGCCGTTCTTGCTCCAGGGCGTGGTAGGCAGATTGCCTCCAAAGATGGAAGAGCAGCCGGTGGCATTGGCCACCATCATGCGGTCTCCAAACAATTGGGTGAGTAGTTTGAGATAAGGTGTCTCTCCACAGCCACTGCAGGCACCCGAAAATTCGAACAATGGTTCAAGGAACTGCGAACCTTTTACCGTGGTGCGGCTCACCCTGGTGCGGTCAAGATCAGGCAGGCCGAGGAAGAACTCCCAGTTCTTTCTTTCCGTTTCTTTCAATGGCATAGGCTCCTGCATGTTCACTGCCTTATGCCCCGGCTCAGTCTTGCTTTCAATGGGACAAACCTCATAACATAAATTGCAGCCGGTGCAATCTTCCAGCGACACTTGTAAGGTGTAAGCCTCTTCGTTCTTCATGAATTCCTTGCCAATGGGCGCTGCATGCTTGAAGAAGGCAGGGGCGCCGCTGAGCAGGCTGGCATCGTATACCTTCGGACGAATGGCCGCGTGTGGACAAACAAAAAAGCATTTGCCGCACTGCGAGCAAAGTGAAGGATCCCACACAGGCACCTTATCCGCGATATTTCTTTTTTCATAACGGGTGGTGGCTGAAGGGAAAGTGCCGTCCACGGGAAAGGCGCTTACCGGCAGTTCATCACCCTTTCCGGCGATCACTTTAGACAACACTGTCTTTACAAACTCAGGCGCTCCTTCATAGGAAGGCTGGTCCACTTTATTGTCCAGGCAGTAAAAATCTGAATAATCCACTTCAAAAAGATTCTCCAGCGTCTTGTCTACGGCATCGAAATTCTTTTGCACCACCTCTTTTCCCTTCCTGCCATAGGCCTTCTCTATACCCTTTTTGATATGCGCAATGGCCTCATCTTTTGGAATAACGTTAGAGATCGCGAAAAAACAGGTTTGCAGAATGCCATTGATCCTGGAACCCATACCGGTCTCCCTGGCCACGGCCGAAGCATTGATCACATAGAACTTCAGCTGCTTGTCGAGTATCTCCTCCTGAATATTGCCGGGCAGCTTCATCCAGACCTGGTCCTTATCATAAGGCGAATTCAGGAGGAAAGTTGCGCCCTTGGCCGCGTCCTTCAGGATATCGTATTTCTCCAGGTAGTTGAAATGATGACAGGCAATAAAATTGGCTGAGTTCACCAGGTAAGTAGACTGGATACGCCGGCGGCTGAAACGCAGGTGTGAAGTAGTAAGCGATCCCGACTTTTTAGAATCGTACACAAAGTATCCCTGCACGTGATGATCAGTTACCTCGCCAATGATCTTGATGGTGTTCTTGTTGGCGCTAACCGTGCCATCAGCACCCAGGCCATAGAATAGTCCCCTGAACAGGTGTTTATCCTCCAGGGAGAAGTCCTTGTCGTAGGGAATACTGGTAAAGGTCACATCGTCGTCGATGCCTATTGTAAAATGTTTCTTGGGATATTTTTTATTCAGCTCGTCGAACACGGCCTTCACCATGCCCGGGTTGAACTCTTTGGAAGCCAAACCATACCGGCCGCCAATGATGCTGGGCATCTCCGTATTGCAGCTGGCATGCATGGCGTTCACTACATCCATGAAAAGTGGCTCACCTATGGCGCCGCCTTCCTTGCAGCGGTCGAGCACCGCGATGCGGTTGACCGTTTTGGGAAATGCATTGATAAAATGGCGGACAGAAAAGGGACGGAAAAGGTGCACCTGCAGGCAACCCACTTTCTCCCCATGCTCGTTCAGGTAGTCCACGGTCTCTTCCACGGCGCCGGCGCCCGAACCCATGATAATGATCATGCGTTCCGCTTGTGCATGACCGTGATAAGTAAACAATTTATATGAACGGCCGGTGAGGACATAAAATTCCTTCATCACCTCCTCCACCGTGTCGGGCACATTCCAGATATACTGGTTGGCAGCTTCCCTGCTCTGGAAGAAAACATCAGGATTCTGCGCCGTACCCTTGATAAAAGGGTTGGCGGGATTCAGTGACCGGTTCCTGTGCCTGGCCACATCCTCATCCCTGACCAGCGTGCGGATGGCTTCGTCATCCACCACTTCCACTTCGTTCAGCTCGTGAGAGGTACGGAAGCCATCGAACACATTCAGAAAGGGGAGGCTGGAGCGCAGGGAGGCCGAGGTAGCGATCAGGGCCATATCGTGCGCTTCCTGTGGCGATGATCCAAAGAGAATGGAAAAACCGGTGCTTCTCACTGCCATCACGTCGCTGTGATCGCCGAAAATGGAAAGCGCGTGTGTAGCGAGGGCTCTTGCAGCAATATGAAATACGGTGGGCGTGAGCTCCCCCGCGATCTTGTACATGTTCGGTATCATCAGTAGCAAACCCTGGGAACAGGTGAAGGTGGAAGCGAGCGTGCCGCCGGCAAGCGCGCCATGTATAGCGCCCGCAGCACCGGCCTCACTTTGCATTTCCACTACCCTGGGCACCTGGCCATAAATATTCTTCCTGCCGTCGCTGCTCCACTCGTCAACCCACTCACCCATAGCGGAAGACGGCGTGATGGGATAGATAGCGCAAACTTCGCTGGTCTTGTATGCGATATAAGCGGCGGCTTCGTTGCCATCCATGATTGCAAGAGAAGATGAGGCCTGGCTCTCTTCCGCTACTTCCTGCAGTCCGGTGATCTCTGTTTGCATAAGATTTCAATTAAGAGATGAACAGTAATATTATATGCCTGTCGTTTCCAAAGCCACGTTCTCCATTTTCATCATCGGCGACTCGGCCTTCCATGTGATCTTTTTACCAAAACCCAGCGAATTGTCAGTCAGCTTAATGAAGTCGAGGTGCACGGTCCACATTTCACCCGGAACTGCAAGGGCAAATGGATATTTTCTATGATAAAACCCTCCTCCTCCCTTATGCGGCTCGTCGCTTCCATTGAATGCCTTACCCGTGAACTGAATGCCTTTCAGTGCCAGCGGATTGAACTGGTCGGCCTGTATGGTGCCTGCCACCACCGGGTTGTTTTTCAATAATCCAAAATGCAGGGTAGACACGGAGGTCTTGAAATAAAGAAGCTTTCGTTTTTTGTCGAAAGCATAAAAACAGGTAAAACATTGTGGGTGGCCATGCTCATCTATGCAACAGATGCTGGCCAGCTTTTGCCCCTCTAAAAAATCGATGATCAGATTATCCATGTTCTATATTATTAATGCACTGATGTAAGTTGTTTTTCTCCAGTCCTAACTTCTTTTGTCTTCTTTTCCTGGAACCAGGCCGTGAAATGCCTCAGGAAAGGAGCTTCTTTTTCAATGACCAGCCCTTTGGCCTCGTCCTTGCAGCGGATCACTTCGTCAAATACTTCGATCACATAATCGATATGGCTTTGCGTGTACACTCGCCGAGGAATGGCCAGCCTGACCAGTTCTACCGGCGCCGGTATCAGCTTGCCCTGCTCATCATATTTTCCAAACATCACGGAGCCTACTTCCACAGCGCGGATCCCTCCTTTCTTATAGAGTTCGCACACGAGTACCTGACCCGGGTATTGCTCTGGCGGAATGTGTGGGTAAAACGCTCCTGCATCGATATAGACCGCATGCCCGCCGATGGGATATTGCACGGGAACGCCCTTGGCCTTGATGTGCTCGCCGAGATAAGAAGTGCTTTTTATTCTGTAAGTGAGGTAGTCCGCATCGAACACCTCGCGCAGTCCAATAGCCATGGCTTCCATATCGCGGCCCGATAATCCGCCGTAGGTAACAAAACCTTCTGTAATAATGAGGAGGTTGGCGCAGGCATCAGAAAGTGCCTGGTCTCTGACAGCGAGAAATCCGCCCATGTTCACAAGAGCGTCTTTTTTCGCACTCATGATGCAGCCGTCGGCCAGCGAGAACATCTTCTGTGCGATGTGCCTGTAACTCCATTGGCTGTATCCCGCCTCTTTATGGTGAATGAACCAGGCATTCTCTGCAATGCGGCAGCAGTCGAGGATAAAATAAATACTGTGCCGCTTACAAATAGCGGCTACCCCTATGGCATTCTGCATGCTTACCGGCTGCCCTCCCCCACTGTTGTTGGTGACCGTGAGGATCACGGCGCCGATATTCTTCGCACCATGCTTTGCGATCTGCTCTTCCAGCCTCACCAGGTCCATATCGCCTTTAAATGGATAAGAAGATGCATAGTCCACCGCCTCCCGTGAAGGAATGTCGATGGCTTCGCTGCCCGAATATTCAATGTTGGCCCGGGTGGTGTCGAAATGCGTATTGCTGATGAACACCTTGCCCTTGCCACCGAGGTGTCCGTACAATATCCTTTCCGCTGCGCGACCCTGGTGAGTAGGCAGGATATGCGGATAGCCGGTGAGATCATGGATCTCCTCCCTCAGTCTTTCCCAGCTGATGGAGCCCGCGTAGGATTCGTCGCCACGCATCACGCCTGCCCACTGCTCGCTGCTCATGGCCGAAGTGCCACTGTCTGTGAGAAAGTCGATGATCACCTGGCTGGACTGCAGCAGGAAGGGATTAAAATGTGCTTCACGGATATATCTTATCCTTTGTTCTTCGGTGGACATGAATATAGGTTCCACCGATTTGATCCTGAAAGGTTCAATGATTGTTTTGTATGCCATAATAATGGGGCCAAGGTGTTGAAAATAAAATCAGGATACCCCGGTACTAAATCAATTCAAAAGCTGACTTTGGTCAGTTAAATTTCTTGCATACGTTCTTTCTTTTACCGCATGCTGAAAAAGGAAAAACGCTCATGGGCCGAACCATTTAAGATCAAAATGGTGGAGCTCCTCAAAATGACCACGCCCGAACAGCGTGAAAAAGCCATCAGGCAGGCAGGCTACAACACCTTTCTTTTAAAATCAGAAGACGTCTACATCGACCTGCTGACCGACAGCGGTACCTCCGCGATGAGTGACCGCCAATGGGCGGGACTGATGCTGGGTGATGAGGCCTATGCAGGCAGTAAGAATTTTTACAGGCTGAAGTCGGCCGTCACAAAAACCTACGGTTATAAATATTTCATCCCCACCCACCAGGGCCGGGGCGCGGAAAATATCCTATCCCAGGTGATGATCAAAAAAGGTGATGTCATCCCGGGCAATATGTATTTCACCACTACCCGGCTGCACCAGGAACTGGCCGGCGGCACATTCCGCGATGTGATCATCGATGAGGCGCACGATCCATCCAGCCTGCATCCTTTCAAGGGAAACATCGACATGAATAAGCTGGCGGCGCTGGTGAAGGAAGTGGGCGCGGATAAGATCCCCTACGTGTGCGTGGCCACCACGGTGAACATGGCAGGCGGTCAGCCCGTGTCCATGGAGAACATGAAGCAGCTGCGTGTATTTACCGAGCACCATGGCATCAGCGTGATCCTGGACATGACCAGGATAGCAGAGAACGCCTGGTTCATTCAACAAAGAGAAAAGGGTTATGCCCATAAAAGCGTGGCGGAGATCGTTAAAGAGATCTGCAGCTACACCGATGGCGCCACCTTCAGTGCCAAGAAAGATGCGCTGGTGAATATCGGCGGTTTCCTGGCCCTCAACGATAAAGAAAAATACCAGGACGCCAGCAACCTGGTGGTGGTATATGAAGGCCTTCATACTTATGGAGGACTGGCCGGCCGGGACATGGAAGCCATGGCCATCGGCATTGAAGAATGCGTGCAGGACGATCATATCCGCGCAAGGATCGGGCAGGTGGAATACCTGGGCCAGCTCCTGCAGAATGCAGGCATTCCCATTGTGCTGCCGATAGGAGGACATGGGATCTTCATTGATGCCAAAAAATTCCTTCCGCACCTTACGCAGGACCAATATCCCGCGCAGACCCTGGCGGCGGAACTCTATATCGAAGCCGGTATCCGCACCATGGAAAGAGGCGTTGTTTCCGCGGGCCGCGATGCGAAGACGGGAAAGAATTATTATCCCAAGCTGGAACTGGTAAGACTCACCATCCCACGCAGGGTCTACACGCAGGCGCACATGGATGTGATAGCGGAGTCGGTCCTGAGCGTGTATGAAAGAAGGGACCAGATCGCGGGACTAGAAATGATCTTCGAACCCAAATACCTGCGCTTCTTCCAGGCCAAATTCAAAAAGCTGGTGAACGTGGGTGGCACGAGAAAAAAACAACAATCGAAGAAGAGAGAAATGGTTATGTAACAAATTGTTTTTAAAATAAAAACCTACTGTTATGGCCCTCAAGATCAAAGAAGACTGCATCAACTGCGGCGCCTGCGAGCCCGAATGTCCCAATCACGCGATCTACGAACCCGGCGTGGGCTGGGCGATGGCTGATGGCACCATCGTGACACAAACTTTTGTAATGAAAGATGGTTCAGTGGTGGGTGGCCTGCAAAGATTCGCGCCCATTTCAACCGACATTTATTATGTAGTGCCCGATAAATGCACGGAATGCCAGGGATTCCACGAAGAGCCGCAGTGCGCTTCTGTTTGCCCGGTAGATTGCTGTTTGCCAGATGAAGACTATGCGGAAACAGTGGAAGAGCTCCTGATGAAAAAACAAATGCTTCACGGTTAAACAAACAACATGAACACCATCCAGCCAGCACCGCTAAAGAGATCTGCCATCAAAGAAGTCGACAGGATCGTGGTGCGGTTCTCCGGCGACTCGGGAGACGGCATGCAACTGACCGGCATGCAGTTCACCGACACGGCAGCTCTTTTCGGCAATGACCTGAGCACCTTTCCCGATTTTCCTTCCGAGATCCGTGCCCCCATAGGCACCGTGGCGGGTGTATCGGGTTTCCAGGTGCATTTTGGCAGCACCGAGATCTACACGCCGGGCGACCAGTACGACGTGCTGGTGGCCATGAATGCCGCCGCTTTAAAAGTAGACCTCCCCCGCCTCAGGCCGGGTGGTATCATCATCGCCAATGTACAGGGCTTCGATAAAAAAAACCTGGGACTCGCTAAGTACCCGGAGAACGCCGACCCGCTGGAGGATGGCAGCCTAGATAGTTACGCACTTCACAAAGTAGACATCACCAAGCATACCAAGGAATGCCTGGCAGGGTTGGGCCTGGGCATGAAAGAGATCGAAAGGTCGAAGAACATGTTTGTGCTCGGCCTCCTTTTCTGGATGTTCGACAAGCAGCCCGATCATACCATCGATTTCATCAATCAAAAATTCGCAAAGAACCCACAAGTGGCCGAGGCCAATATCCGCGCCTTGCGCGCGGGCTGGAATTATGGCGAGAACACCGAGATCTTTGCCACCCAATTCAAAGTGGCGCCCGCTAAATTGCCGGAAGGTTGCTACAGGAATATTACTGGCAACCATGCCACAGCGATCGGGCTGGTGGCAGCAGCGGAAAAAGCAGGACTGCCGCTTTTCATTGGGTCCTATCCCATTACCCCCGCCACAGATATATTGCAGGACCTATCAAAATATAAATCGAACGGAGTAAAGGCTTTCCAGGCGGAAGACGAGATCGCAGGTATCTGCGCAGCCATTGGCGCTGCTTATACCGGATCGCTCGCAGTGACCACCACTTCCGGTCCGGGTATGTCGCTTAAAACCGAAGCACTCGGCCTGGCCACCATGCTCGAACTCCCGCTGGTAGTGGTGAACGTACAAAGAGGAGGACCGTCGACAGGTCTGCCTACAAAAACAGAACAGGCCGACCTGCTCATGGCCATGTACGGCAGGCATGGCGAAGCGCCGCTTCCGGTGATCGCCGCATCTTCTCCTTCCCATTGTTTTCAAACCATCTATGAGGCCTGCAGGATCGCTGTGGAGCACATGACGCCAGTGATCTTTTTAAGCGACGGCTACATCGCCAACGGATCGGAGCCCTGGCTCTTCCCGCAGGAAGACCAGCTGCCCGCGATCAGGACCTCTTTTTTGACGCAACTGGAAGAAGGTCAGGAATTATTGCCCTATCATAGAAATGAAATGTTCGTCAGGCCATGGATCAAGCCAGGTACCAAGGGACTGGAGCACCGCATCGGCGGACTTGAAAAACAGGACGAGACCGGTAATGTGTGCTATGAGCCGCTTAATCACGAGATCATGACCCGGCGCAGGGCGGATAAAGTGAAGGCCATTGCGAAAACGATCGCGCCTGCAGCGCCTGACAGTGGCAACGAAAAAGCTGCGCTCGCCGTGGTAGGCTGGGGCTCTACCTATGGCTCAATCAAATCTGCAGTGAAGGAATTGCTACAGGAAGGCTATGATGTGGCTCACATCCATCTTACGCACATCAATCCTATGCCTTCCAACCTGGGCGAACTGCTGCATGGCTATCCCAGGCTGCTGGTACCGGAGATCAATAGTGGACAGCTGCTGCAATTGCTGAGAGCACAGTACCTGGTACCCGCAGAAGGACTTTCGAAGGTGCAGGGACTGCCTTTCACGACGGCAGAGATCAAAAACAAGATTATTGAAATGATCAACGCATAATATGGAAACACTGGTACAGCCCACCAAAGGGCAAGAGGAGAAACTGGCACCCAAGGATTTTGCCTCCGGGATGGATGTAAAATGGTGTCCCGGCTGCGGCGACTATTCGATACTGAAGCAAATGCAAACCGTGTTTCCTGATCTTGGCATCCCCAAGGAGAACTATGTGTTCATTTCCGGCATCGGTTGCTCATCACGCTTCACTTATTATATGGATACCTATGGCATGCACAGCATTCACGGAAGGGCAGCCGCTATTGCTTCCGGTGTAAAGGCAGCCAATCCCGACCTCAGTGTATGGATAGTTTCCGGCGATGGCGATTCTCTATCCATCGGCGGCAATCACTTCATTCACCTGATGCGGAAGAATTTCGACGTCAATTACCTTTTGTTCAACAACCAGATCTATAGCCTTACAAAAGGACAGTACTCTCCTACCTCTGAAAAAGGAAAGCTCACCAAGACCTCTCCCTATGGATCGATAGAGGAGCCCTTCAATCCTACCGAGCTCGCGCTGGGAGCCAAAGCTTCTTTTGTAGCGCGCACGCAGGACAGGGATCCCAAACACATGCAGGCTGTATTAAAGAGTGCGCATGAACACAAGGGTACTTCCTTTGTGGAGATCTATCAAAACTGTCCCGTATTCAACGACGGCGCCTTCTTTGCTTTTTCCGACAAGGCCACACGCAAGGAAGACGCGATCTTCCTGGAGCAGGGGAAGCCGCTGGTGTTTGGCAACAATGATGAAAAAGGCATCCGGCTCGATGGCCTTACACCGGTGATCGTTTCGCTGCAGGATACGGCAGCAGACGAATTGTGGATCCATGATGAAAAGGACAAGACCAAGGCCAACCTCCTCTCCCGCTTCTTTGATACCGCATTCGAAGGCCAGTATTTTCCAAGGCCCTTCGGCGTGATCTATACGGAAGAAAGGCACACTTACGAGAACGATATGCAGGAGCAGATCGAGGCCATCCGGGAGAAAAAAGGAAGAATTCCACTTAACCGTATTTTATCTGGGGATAAAACCTGGAATATTTTAAAATGAATGCTGTAAATTCCCTCTGCGCTGCTGAGGATACGTGATCAGAAAATGAAAACTATCTTATGGGACCGGTATCTCTAATTGTACTCACCATTGCTGCCGTTGCTTTTTCCGCGGGTGGAATACTTGTCGGCAGGATCCTGGTAAAAGGAAGTAAGAATCCGCAAAAAGGACAGCCTTATGAATGCGGCATCCCTACCAGCACTTCACCCTGGAACCAGTTTAACGTAGGCTATTACCTGTTCGCCCTGCTCTTCCTCATTTTCGATGTGGAGCTCATATTCATGTATCCCTGGGCGGTGGCCGTCAAGCAGATCGGCCTGGTGGCCCTGGTGGAGATCGTGATCTTCATTTTCATATTGTTCACCGGCTTTTTATATGCCCATAAAAAAGGAGCGCTGAAATGGATGTAAGAGAACAGATCGTTGAATCCAACCAGGGATTTCCCGGCCAGGTGATAGACACCCCGGGCGGCGGCATCCTCGCCGGCACCTTCCAGGACATCGTGAACTGGGCAAGGTCCAATTCATTATGGCCCCTCACCTTTGCTACCAGCTGCTGCGGCATCGAGATGATGAGCACAGCTTCCTCCAAATATGATTTTTCCCGCTTTGGATTTGAAGTGGCCCGCGCCACGCCCAGGCAGGCGGACGTGATCATCATTGCCGGCACCATCGTGAATAAGATGGCGCCTGTATTAAAAAGATTGTACGACCAGATGGCCGATCCCAAATACGTGGTGGCCATGGGTGCTTGCGCCATCAGCGGCGGACCCTTCTTTTACAATACTTATTCGGTGGTGAAAGGCGCCGACCACATCATCCCGGTAGACGTGTACATCCCCGGGTGCCCGCCAAGACCGGAAGCCCTGCTCCACGCCCTCATCGCCCTGCAGGAAAAGATCAAGATGGGTTGGACCCGCGAACAGCAAAAACAAATCCCATGATCACCACAGAAGAAATAAAAAATTATATCACCAATGCCTACCCTTCAGCGGTTTTCGACGAGACCGGGGAATGGCTGAATGTGAACGTGGAGGCAAAGGACTGGAAAGCGCTGGCCCATCAATTAAGAGAAGGACAGCTGAACCTGGATTACCTGTTTTGCCTCACCTGCATCGACTGGAAAACGCACCTGACGATGGTTTACCATTTGGAATCCACCACGCAGCGGCAACCCATCGTGTTCAAGGCAATAGTGAACCGGGAAAACCCGGAGATCGAAACGGTCTCTGATATCTGGAAGACAGCTGAATTCCACGAGAGGGAAGTGTATGAAATGTTTGGCGTGCGGTTCACCGGCCACCCGGATCTCCGCAGACTGATCCTGACAGATGATTTTGAAGGGTTCCCGATGCGGAAGGATTTTGAGGATCCGGTGAATATGATCAGGCTGTAGGGCCGCAATGCATTGCGGCCACTGATGAATATAAAAGGTCAAAACAACGTTCATATAATGTATAGCGAGACAGAGATCATAGAACAGAGGCCGGCAAGTGTGGGCGACGTGCTGAATCACGAAGGCGAGCTGGTGATCAATGTGGGCCCGCAGCACCCGGCTACGCATGGCGTGCTGCACCTGGTGATCACATTGAACGGCGAGACCATCAAGAAAATTGAGCCTCACCTTGGCTACATCCACCGTTCGATAGAGAAGATGTGCGAAAGCCTCAGCTACCGGCAGTTCATTTATGTCACCAGCCGCATGGACTATCTCTCTGCCCACATCAACAACCACGCATGCGCGCTTACCGTGGAGAAAGCCATGCAGGTGGAAGTGCCGGAGAGAGCCAAATACATCCGCGTGATCATGGACGAACTCACCCGGATCGCTTCACACGAGCTTTGGTGGGGAGCCCTGGCCATGGACGTGGGGGCCTTCACTCCTTTCTTCTATGCCTTCCGTGAACGCGAAAGGATCACCGACATCATGGAAGAGACCTGCGGCGCCAGGCTCACCATGAACTACATGGTGCCCGGCGGCGTGATGGCCGACCTCCATCCCGAGTTTCAAAACCGGGTGAAGGCCTTTATCAAACTCTTTAATTCCAAGATCGACGAATACGACGACCTCGTTACCGGCAACGTCATCTTCCAGAACCGGATGAAGGGCGTAGGCGTTTTATCGAAAGAAGATGCGATCTCCTTCGGCTGTACAGGACCGGTAGGCAGGGCCAGCGGGCTGAGCTGCGACATCCGCAAGATCCATCCTTACGAGATCTATGACAGGATAGAATTTAACGAGATCCTGGAAACGGCCGGCGATTCCTATGCCCGCTACCTGGTAAGGATGCGCGAGCTGCGTGAATCGGTGAAGATCGTGGAGCAGCTGATCGACAACATCCCGGAAGGTGATTACCAGGCAAAGACGAAGGCGGTGTTGAAATTACCGAAAGGCGAGTTTTATACAAGAGTGGAAACCGCAAGAGGCGACCTGGGACTGTATATCGTGAGCGAAGGCGGCACTACGCCTTACCGGATCAAGTTCCGCTCACCGGGCTTTTCCAATCTCTCCGCCCTCGACCACATGGCCAGGGGTGGCAAGATAGGCGACCTGATGGCGACCATGGGTACGCTGGACCTGGTGATACCGGATATAGATAGGTAGAACATTTATTAATAAAACACGTCACTGCGAGTGTAACGAAGCAGGAACCTTGAACCTTGAATATGTTTAGTCTGGAAGGCATAACGAACTCGATACAGGAATGGCTCTACGCCAGTTTCAATCCCACTGTGGCCCTGCTGTTGCAGTTTTTGATCGTGATCCTGCTGGCCATTGGACTTTTTGCCGTGCTGGGACTGGTGCTGGTGCTCATGGAAAGAAAGGTGGCAGCCAGGATGCAGATCAGGCTCGGACCCAACCGCGTAGGTCCGCAAGGCATGTTCCAGACCACGGCAGACACCCTGAAGCTGGTGATGAAAGAAGGACTCACACCGGAAGGCGCCGATAAATTCCTTTTCAACCTCGCCCCTTATGTAGTGATGATCGTGGCCATGCTTCTGCTTGCGCCCATCGCCTTTGCCAGGAACTTCCAGATCTGGGACATCAATATTGGCGTGCTTTATATTACCGCGATCTCTTCGCTGGGCGTGATCGGTATTTTAATGGCCGGCTGGGCCAGCAACAACAAATATTCCATGCTGGGCGCCATGCGCAGCGGGGCTCAGATCGTGAGCTATGAGCTGTCCGCAGGCCTGGCCATCCTCACCATCATCGTTCTCACCGGCAGCCTGCAGATCTCAGAGATCGTAGCTTCCCAGGCAGACGGCTGGTGGATCTTCAAAGGCCACATTCCGGCCATCATTGCCTTTGTGATCTTCCTCATTGCTGTAACGGCGGAAACCAACCGGGCGCCTTTTGACATGGCGGAAGCCGAGTCAGAACTAACCGCGGGTTTTCACACCGAATATTCAGGGATGAAGTTCGCCTTGTTCTTCCTGGCCGAGTATATCAACATATTCATTGTATGTGCCATCGGCGCTACCCTCTTCCTGGGAGGCTGGATGCCGCTGCACATTGGCAACTGGGAGGGATTCAACCATGTGATGGATTATATCCCTTCCGTGGTCTGGTTCTTCGGAAAGACCTTCTTCCTGATCTTTTTGATCATGTGGTTCAGGTGGACCTTCCCACGCCTGCGCATCGACCAGCTGCTGAACCTTGAGTGGAAATATTTGTTGCCCATCAGCCTGTTCAACCTGTTGCTGGTGACCCTGATCGCTATCCTTGGATGGCATTTTTAAAAAATGAAAAATGTTTTTAAAAGAATACATAAAAGATATCGTGAAGGGAACCCGCTCCCTGCTCACCGGCATGAAGACCACCGGCTATTATTTTGTACGGCCGAAAGAAATCATCACCGAGCAGTATCCCGACAACCGCGATACCCTGGTGCTGGCAGAGCGGTTCCGCGGGGAAGTGGTGATGCCGCACGATGAAAACAACGAGCACGCCTGCACTGGCTGCACGGCCTGTGAGCTGGCTTGTCCCAATGGCACCATCAAGATCATCACCAAATTTGATATATCACCCGAGGGAAAGAGAAAGAAGGCGCTTGACACTTTTGTCTACCACCTTGAGCTTTGCACCATGTGCAACCTCTGCGTGGAGGCCTGCCCAACAGATGCCATTAAAATGGCGAACAATTTTGAGCACAGCGTTTTCGACAGGGGCAGGTTAACCAAGAAATTAAATCTACCAGGATCTAAAATCAGGGAGGGAGTTGAATAATGGACGCATCAGCAATCATATTTTATGGGATCTCCGCCCTGATATTGGGCAGCGCGGTGCTGGCAGTCGCCACCCGCAAGATCTTTCGCTCGGCCATCTGGCTGCTCGGTTCATTGGTGGGCGTGGCCGCCCTTTATTTCTGGATGCAGGTGGAATTCATCGCAGCGGTACAGATCATTGTCTATGTAGGCGGCATCGTGGTGCTGATCATCTTTTCCATTTTCCTCACGCACCAGTCGGGAAAACAATTGCCTGGCCCCTCGATGAAAAGGAAAATATTTTCGGTACTGGCTGCACTCGCCGGCATTGGATTCACTTTCAACTTGATCAATGGATATGGATTTCAGTCAGTGAACCGCCCCTTCCCTGTAGCCGTGGGCGAGATCGGCAAGCAAATGCTGAGTCCCACCGAACATGGTTATGTGCTGCCATTTGAGGTGGTGAGCATGCTGCTGCTGGCTGCTATGGTCGGTTGCATCGTCATTGCCATGAAAGCACCGGCAGAACAAAGACAGCCAACGCCCTCTGCAGAAGCACCTGGGAAAGAAAACATCAGGATCGATCAACCTCAAATGATGGAGGAACAAGTATGATACCTTCTGTGCCACTCGAACACGTTCTCTTTGTAAGCACCTGCCTTTTTTTCATTGGCATGTACGGACTTTTTACCCGCAGGAATCTCATCACCATCCTGATGTCGATCGAGCTGATCCTGAACAGCGTGAACATCAACTTCATTGCTTTTAACAAATACCTCTACCCCGATAAGATGGATGGAGTATTCTTTACCATTTTCATCATCGCCATCGCGGCAGCAGAAGCCGCTGTGGCCATCGCCATTTTCATCAACCTGTACAGAAGCCATGCTTCCATCGATGTGGAGGAAGCCAGCGAATTAAAATACTGATCATGACCGGCGCATATTATTTATTGCTCATTCCCCTCCTGCCCCTGTTGTCGTTCTTAGTGCTGGGGCTGTTCGGCAGAAAATATTTCAACAGGCAGGCCGGCTGGATCGGCACGCTTTTCCTGTTGGGCAGCACCGTGCTTTCCCTTTGGGCAGCTTACCAGTATTTTTTTGTAATGGGACCCACCAACGGCGTGTATGAAAGTATCCGCGCTTTTCAATACACCTGGCTGGAATTCTCTCCTTCCGTTTCCATCGACATGGGCATTCTGATCGACCCGATCTCAGTGATGATGATCGTGGTAGTAAGCTTTGTTTCCCTCATGGTGCATGTGTTCAGCCTGGGGTACATGAAAGGTGAGGAAAGATTCGCCACTTACTTTTCTTTCCTGGGCCTCTTCACTTTCTCCATGCTCGGGCTGGTCTTGTCTACCAACATCTTCCAGATCTATATGTTCTGGGAACTAGTGGGCGTTTCTTCTTATTTGCTGATTGGATTTTACTACCAAAAACATTCGGCTGTCGCCGCAGCTAAAAAAGCATTCATTGTCACCCGCTTTGCCGACCTGGGTTTCCTGATCGGCATCCTGGTACTTGGGTTCTATGCGGGCACACTGGATTTCGGTTTGCTGATAGAAAGACTGACCAATACGGCCTCTGCAGAATCAGTGGCGATCACCACTGCCAGTTTCCTTGGCGCTTCTATGCTCACCTGGGCACTGGTGCTCGTGTTTATCGGCGGCGCTGGTAAATCAGCCATGTTCCCGCTGCACATCTGGCTGCCCGATGCCATGGAAGGTCCTACGCCTGTCTCTGCTCTCATCCATGCGGCTACGATGGTGGTGGCCGGCGTATTCCTGGTGGCCCGGCTCTTCCCGGTGTTTTCCATGGATGAAACCGCTTTGAACATTGTTACCTGGGTGGGTGTTAGCTCAGCCCTCATTGCTGCCTTGATCGCCTGCACACAAACCGATATCAAAAGAGTGCTGGCCTATTCCACCATGTCGCAGATCGGCTACATGATGTTCGCTCTCGGCATTTCGGGATATGGAGGCGAGAACGGACTGGGATACACGGCTTCCCTCTTCCACCTGTTCACGCACGCCTTCTTTAAATCACTACTCTTCCTCTGCGCGGGTGCGGTGATCCACCTGCTGCATTCCAACGACATGAAAGACATGGGCGGCTTAAGAAAGCTCATGCCCCTTACCCATATTGCCTTCCTGCTGGCCTGCCTGGCCATTGCCGGCATTCCTCCTTTCGCAGGATTCTTCAGCAAGGAAGAAATTCTGCTGGCTGCTTATCAATCCAATCCCGTAGTGTACGGCATTGCGCTTTTCACCGCAGCGCTCACTGCTTTTTATATGTTCCGTCTTTACTTCTCTATTTTTTGGAACAAGCCTGCGCCCACGCTGCAGCATGCGCATGGCGAAGGCAGTTTTTCCATGATGCTGCCATTGATCATACTCGCCATGCTCACGATCGTCGCCGGCTTCACTCCTTTTGGAAATTACATCAGCTCCGATGGTAAGCCGCTGGCTGCCCATTTCGACCTGGTATTTTCCATTGCTCCTGTGGCCTTGTCCTTACTCGCCATTTTAATAGCTGCGCTGTTGTATAAAACGGAGAACGCAAGACCCGGCAAGATGGCCCAGGCCCTTGGCGGCCTCTACCAAGCCGCTTACCGGAAATTTTATATTGACGAAGCTTACCTGTTCGTGACCAAAAAAATATTGTTCAATATGGTGGGCCGTCCTGCCGCCTGGATCGACAAGCATGTGGTGGATGGTTTTGTAAACAGGTCGGCAAGCCTGACTGCCTCCACATCAGAAATGGTCAAAGGCTGGCAGTCGGGAAAAGTGCAGCACTATGCCCTGTATTTTTTCAGCGGCGCCATAGTGCTGGCCGCCTTGTTCATCTATTACTGGAAATAAAAAGATCGATATGTTCCTATCCCTGCTTGTTCTGATCCCTCTACTAACAGCCGTTGGCATCCTGTTCTGCCGTGGACTGGTGCAGGTACGCAATGTAGCCCTGCTTGGCTCCGTGGCCCAGTTGGGCATGGCAGTGACCGTGCTCCTTGAATACTGGGAACAAAAAGCTGCCGGAAGCGCAAGCGGGATGTTGTTCGAATACAGCTACACCTGGTTCCAGCCCCTGCAGATCAATTACCATGTGGGCGTGGATGGCATCTCCATTGCCATGATCCTGCTGACTGCCTGCGTGGTGCTCGCCGGCGTGCTGGTTTCCTGGACAACGGATAAGCTGTCGAAGGAATTCTTCTTCCTGCTCATACTCCTTAGTATCGGCGCTTATGGATTTTTCATCTCACTCGACCTGTTCACCCTCTTCTTTTTCCTGGAGCTGGCCGTGATTCCCAAATTCCTGTTGATCGGCATTTGGGGCAGCGGTAAAAAAGAATACAGCGCTATGAAGCTGGCCCTCATGCTCATGGCGGGTTCCGCCCTGGTATTCGTAGGACTCACAGGGATCTATATCCATACGGGCACATTCGACATCATGAAGATCGCTGCCATGGACATCCCGATGGGCGTGCAGCAACTGTTCTTTCCTTTTGCCTTTATTGGCTTCGGCATTTTTACCGCCTTGTTTCCCTTCCACACCTGGGTGCCGGACGGACACTCCTCCGCCCCTACTGCGGCATCGATGTTCCTGGCAGGCATTTCGATGAAGCTGGGAGGTTATGGCTGCCTGCGCGTGGCTACCTTTCTCATGCCCGACGCCGCTCAATATTATTCCTGGGTGATCATTGCCCTGGCTACCATCGCCATCATCTACGGAGCCTTTGCCACTATGATGCAGAAGGACCTGAAATATATCAATGCCTATTCTTCCGTGAGCCATTGTGGATTCGTGCTACTGGGCATAGGCATGCTAACCAAGACGGCCATCAACGGCGCGGTGATACAAATGGTCTCGCACGGACTGATGACGGCCCTTTTCTTCGCCGCCATCGGCATGATCTATTCGCGCACGCATACCAGGCTGGTCGCCCAACTGGGAGGATTGCTGAAGATCACGCCTTTCATTTCAACTGTATTCGTTATTGCGGGTCTTTGTTCGCTGGGCCTTCCAGGCTTCAGCGGCTTCGTGGCAGAAATGACCGTGTTCGTGGGTGCCTGGCAGCAGCCCGACCAATGGTATCGCTTCGCCACCATCCTGGCGGCCGCTTCCATTGTAGTGACCGCGGTTTATATCCTGCGCGCTACAGGACAGGTGATCATGGGTCCGCTGAACATACCCCGGCAGCATTCGCCCGAACCCATGAAGATCGTGGCAGGGTTGGATGATGCCAGGTGGAATGAAAGAATTGCTGCCGGTGTGCTGATCGCAGGCATTGTGCTGATTGGAGTGGCGCCTTTCCTTTTGAATGAGCTGATCGGTCCGGGCACAGAGGTGATCATGACGAAGATCGCCCGGTAGTGACGTGAATCGTGAATCGTGAGTCGTGAAAGGTGAATAGTGAAAGAATCGAACGTAAAAATTGTTTTAAATAACAGAACTCCTTAGCTCCCCTCTCCGCGAGGAGAGGGGCGGGGGGGGTGAGGCCTAAACGTATTATATGGATCTATTACTGATGAAGCATGAACTGGTGATCACCCTGGTGATCTTCATCCTGTTATTCTTGAAACTGGGAAAGGACAGGACGAATACCTGGGTGATGAATGTGGCCAACGGACTCTTGCTGCTGAATTTCCTGGCGGGCTTTTTTTTCAACCGCGAAGGCGTTCTTTTTAATGAAATGTTCCGCACCACCCATCTGGAAGTGCTGGAAAAGAATATCCTGAACCTGGGCATGCTCATCATCTCCATGCAGTCCTGGAGCTGGCTGAAAACACATCAGCACGTGATCGAATTCTACGTGTTGCTCTTGTCCAGTGTGCTGGGGATGTTCTTTATGATCTCCGGGGGCAACCTGCTCATGTTCTATTTGGGACTGGAGCTGTCTACCATTCCCATGGCAGCTGCGGCCAATTTCGACCTTACGCGCCGGCGCTCCTCTGAAGCCGCCATGAAGCTGATCATCTCTTCCGCCTTCTCCTCTGCCCTGATGTTGTTTGGTATTTCCATGATCTATGGCACCACCGGCACGCTGATCTTTTCTGAGCTGGCACAGGCATCGCTCTCGGGACAACTCATGACATTTGCATTCGTGCTCCTCGTTTCAGGTTTTGCATTTAAAATTTCAGTCGTACCCTTCCACCTCTGGACGGCCGACGTTTACGAAGGCGCTCCTGTGGCTGTCACCTCCTTCCTTTCCGTGATCTCCAAAGGCGCCGTGCTCTTCGTTTTCGTTTCTGTACTCTACAAAGTATTTGGTTCCCTGTCGGAGACCTGGTACAATATGATCTTCGTGCTTTCGCTGATGACCATCATCACGGGTAACCTCTTTGCCCTCCGGCAACAGAACTTCAAAAGGTTCCTTGCTTTTTCTTCCATTGCTCAGGTAGGATTTATCCTCATTGGTATCTCCGGCAGCTCGGATGCAGGCGCGACCTCGGTGGTGTATTTTGTATTGATCTATGTATTCTCCAACCTTGCCGCTTTTGGCGTGGTATCACTGGTGAGCAGCATCACAGGGCGCGAGGCCATCAGCGATTTCAAAGGATTTTATAAGACCAACCCCATCCTTGCCTGGGTGTTAACCATCGCGTTGTTCTCCCTGGCAGGCGTCCCACCGACGGCGGGATTCTTTGGCAAATTCTTCCTGCTGCTGGCAGGGGCTGGAAAGGGAAACTATTTACTGGTGGGCATAGCAGCCCTCAACCTGGTAGTTTCCTTCTATTATTATCTGAATGTGGTGAAGGCCATCTTCATGGACGCCAACGAGCGGCCCATTGAAAAGCTGTCAATCCCGCTTATGCCCAGGCTGGCACTGTATATCAGCGTAGCAGGCATCCTGGTGGTGGGAGTTGTAGGCTGGGTATACGAGCAGGTGTTTGCTTTGGTAGCTGCACAATAAAACTATCGGACAAAATTATCATACAACATGGCGATCAATAAGAATCATGAATTTGAAGACCTGGGCGAACAGAAATGTGCCATCGTGGAGAGAAACGTTTCGCCGGAAAGAACGGCATTTTTAAAAGAGCTGCTTGAATTCAACAAATTCGAGGTGGTTGTAGTGCCCACACCGCCGCCAAAAGCCGCAGTTCCTCCCAAACCGGCAGCCACGGCGGAAGGTGAACAGCCGGTGGCAGTCGCGGAAGTGCCTGCGGAGCCTCCTCCACCCTCCACTTTCACGGTTGGTGTAACCGACGTTACCTTCAATGCCACCAATGCCATTTTTGGCCGCCTGCTCAAAACGCCGGATGGCCATGTAGTAACCCTGCATTACTGGCTGCAAAAAGAAAGCGTGCCTCATGACCAGATCCCCTACTTTGAGAACAAGGCCAAATAGGCCTAATTTTATGGGATGCAAGTTCTTTTTGTTCGTTTACAAATCCTCTTAGCTATTCTTTTAACCGGCGTTTCCTGCAACAATGAGTCAACGCCCAGGCAGGTGAACGATACATCCACCCTTGCTCCTCCAACTGTGGAGCAGCCGGCAGCGGCAGAGGGGATCAACGGATGCTATATGAGAGTGAACGGCCGCGACACGCTATTCGTGCAGCTGGCATCTTCCGCCGAGAATGTAACCGGAAAGATCTGGTTTGACAACCATCAATACGACGGCAGTTCCGGCAACCTGCACGGGAAACTCTATAACAATACCCTTCGCATGCTTTACAACTTCGAAGCGGAGGGCGCAAAGAATGTCATGGAGCTGATCTTTAAAGTGGAAGACCAGTCCATCATCCGGGCAGAGGGAGAAATGGGCGTGAAAGATGACACTACTTATTTTGCAGACCCCTCCAGGATCAGTTTCCCGGATTCAGGCAGGCTGACCAGGGTAAGTTGCTCCGGCTGGAACAAAAATTAGATCTACTGCTGAGCGTAAATTACCGAACACAATAAAACTTGGTAATTTCATGTTTTGATCATGGACACAATTACCGAAAGCCCTTTGGAAAAACCCAAGCTCATCTTATTCGATGTGTACGAGACCCTGCTCGACATGAGTATGGTGGAAAGCAAGATGAACGATCTGCTGCATAGCCGCCGGGCCTACCGTATCTGGATTGAAATACTGATGCAGTACTGCCTGTTGGAAAGCAGCTCCACGCAATTCCATGATTTCGCCACCGTTTCCCGCACGGCGCTCACCACTACTGGCGATATTGTGGGCCACTCCGTCACCGACCAGATGAACGAAGACGTGATGCTCCTGATGAAACATGCGCCCTTGCATGAGGCAGTGGAATTGGGATTGTCGAATTTGAATGACCTGGGCTACAGGCTGGCCGCGCTCACGAATGCTTCCGTCAATATCATTACCGAAAGAATGGAAGCCACCGGCCTGGTATCTTATTTTGAATTCGTGATCAGTGCCGAGCAGATCAAAAAATACAAGCCATCCAAAGAAGCCTATGAGGCTGTTTCCAAAAAGGCCAGGCTCCAACCTTCAGAGATCCTGGTGGTCACTTCCCGGGGATGGGACTTATGCGGCGCTGTCAATGCTGGTATGAAAACAGCATTTATTGAGCATGATGGCAGAAACCGGTATCCACTGGCACCTGAACCCGTCCTTAAATCAAAAAACATGATCGACCTGGCACAGCAATTGGGCACCCTGTTTCCAGCCAATGCTTAATCCTGCGCTTTCTTATTAAAATATTTTCCGAAGAATTTACCGGCCTTTCTTGCAATGGCAGCTGTTCCGGAGAAAGTTTCAGCAATGGGCCCTTCAGCATGTTGTATATCATCCATGCGAAGGCCATGTTGCAGTTGCCGGGGATATACTATAATGAAGTTGTTCTCAAGAAAATAGTTGGTAAGGAAATAAGGCAATTTTTTAAGCTGGGCATGAAAGGAAACATGGTCGGGACGGGAGGAAATGATCACCAGCATATCATCCTTCTTCACCCTTCCTGTAAATGCAAGAAAATCATCCCAGTTACTGAAAGGAAAGAATTTCATGGCTGGCTTGCTTGCCAGTAACTGCCGAAGGTCATTCAACTCACCAATGGTCTCATCTGTTGCATAAAACTCCATGGAAATGCCGGTAGCCCTGGAGATGCTGCATAGCTTTTTAAACCAATGAGAAAAACCTGGCTCCAGCTCCGCCTGTGGTGTAACTGCAATAATCATCTTCCGAATGGTGTTGAATGGCTGGCTGGACTTATAGATGAAGACAGTTTCGGCTACTCTCTTCAGTATCTCCGCCGTAGTTTTACCTAAAAAATCTTCCTGGCTTGCGTTATGATGAAAGCCAATCACTACATCCGTGATCTGTTGTTCCCGGATAGAGTATATAATTCCATTGCCAATGTTCATATCATGACGTACCAAAGGCGTTATCGTATTAGAAGAAGCCGCTGCGTGATGAATGGCCAGTTGCATCATTTTTTTGGAGCTAGCCGAAGAGGCTCCGTTTTCATCTTCATCACTGACAACGGTCAGGGCGTACATCGGCGTGAGACTAGCCCCGCCTTTTAACATCAAGCCCAGGTCAACGAGTTCTGTAACTGTATCCGGATAGGCCAATGAGACCAATATTTTGTCCGGGCTATCCATTATAGCATCCTGGTTATCCTCCGAAAGAGCAAGTGCCCTTGATGCTTTTTCCACTACGAAAGAGCTGACGGTACAAGTGACCAGGATCATCAGGATAGCGCCATTCAAAACATCCTCGTTTAGCAGCCTTATGGGCTCACCGGCGGCGGTTTCACCGATGATCAGGTTGTAACCCACCAGCACAACTGCCAGTGTAGCTCCTACTCTGGCCGTACTCAGTCCAAAGATCATTCTTCTCTCGTCCGCTGTCAACCGGTAAGTCTTTTGTGTAACCCAGGCCGCAATGAACTTAGTGAGTATCGCCAGCACTGTCATTACCAGCGCGATAAGAAGGGCATTCCATCCGTTGAACAGCACTCGAAAATCAACCAGCATGCCTACACTGATCAAAAAGAAAGGAATGAAAAATGCATTGCCCACAAAATCAATCCTATTCATGAGGGCAGAAGAATGTGGAATGAATTTGTTCAGCGCGAGACCGGCAAGGAAAGCCCCTACGATAGCCTCCAGGCCTGCCACCTCGGCAAGAAAGGCGCCGAGGAATACCATAGCCAGCACAAAAATGTATTGCGAAATATGATCATCGAATTTCTTGAAGAACCACCGCGCGATCACAGGGTACAACAAAAAGATCACTAAACCGAAGATCACCGTAGAAATGGCAAGGCGGACCCAAAATGAAACACCAATCTCGCCTTTGACCATGCCCGTAACGGCTGCAAGAACTAACAAAGCAAGTATATCGGTTATAATGGTCCCACCAATAGTAAGTGTAACAGACCTGATGCGCGCTATTCCATACTTGCCGGCTATTGGATAAGCCAGCAAAGTATGCGAGGCGAACATTGCCGCCAGCAGTATGGAAGATGGCAAGCTGAAGCCCAATAGAAAATAACCGGTTATTGTTCCAAAGATCATCGGAAATACGAAAGTGTATAAGCCGAACACCAGGCTTTTTACCCGGTTGATCCTGAATTCTTCCAGGTCAATCTCCAGGCCCGCAGTGAACATGATATACAGGAGACCCACAGTGCCAAAGAGTACAATGCTGCTGTCCCGCAGCAGTAGGTTGAATCCATAAGGACCGATAATGATCCCCGCCAGGATCAAACCGATAATATGGGGAATCTTAAGCCGGTTGAGAAGAATGGGTGCAAACAGTATAATGAACAACACGAGTGAAAAGATCACCACGGGGTTCTTCAAAGGCAAACTAAAATCCAGGTCGCTCAATAAGATCATCCTTCTTTTATTTTTTGTCCATTCCCATTGTATAGATCGTTTTACAGCTGTTAGTGCGGCTGATCTCACGTTCTCCTTCCAGCCTTCCGGGCCTCACCTGGTGGAGTCGAGCCACAATACTTGCCTCTGGCTGACTTCCCGAAGGTTGCGCGACCAGTTCCAGTGTTTTGCCTGTATAGATCCCTCTATACAAACGACTGGCCACACCGCCGTTAGAAGCCGTAGCCAAATACTGCTTGCCATCCGATGTAATGTCCCAGGTTTCGGTTTTTGTATCGCCTACCGCGGATCCATCACAATTGGTAGCGGTGCAGGTCATGGTCACTTCCCAGACGCCGATCAGAGTAGAATCAAAATGAGGCAGGCTGTCCTTCGGGAATATGCTGTCCAGTTTTGCCTGGCGTATCAGCAGCTCCTGTTCTTTTAACTGAAGGGCCTGCTCGCGAACACCCAGCTCCTGCTCTTTTTGCTGCAGCAGCTTTTCTTTTTCATCCAGCTCCCTTGCACGTTTCGTCTCACAAGAGAATAATAGAAAGATCAGCAAGGTACCGAGGTAGTATTTCATGCTTTCAAGTTATGGTAAGGGCCTGCACAATATTAGGACTTTTGCCGGCGGAATCGGCCTTGCTAATCCGATTCTAATATAGCCTGGCTGAAACGATCCACTGCGCAGGATTCAAAATGCCCAAAAAAGAAACATGCATCTTAAAGAAAGTAAAGCAGGATACGACCATTCTTTACCTGCCTCTATCATATTATCAAAATGAATTCTATTATATATTGTTAAGTGGAGCACGGAGCTCAATGCAAGTACCTTCCTTCCAGTTGATGTCAATATTCAGACTCCCATGAACAGAAGCGATGGCAGCTTTCATCGCACTATACTGAACGGACATTTTGAAGTCCTCGCTTATCATAAATTTTTCTCCATTATCGAATATTTCCATGCAGAATTCATCCTCACGTTCTTTCACCACAACCATTACCTGACTCGCATCATGCGTGGATATGTTGTTGAGGAGATCCCGGTAAATACGGTATACAATGATACCCGCCTCAGGCGACAAATACAATTCTTCCGCTTCACACATAAATAAAACCTCCAAACCACATGCTGCAGTAAATACCTGGTTATACCATTCCAGCGTTTCAACAATACCTATATCCACCAAAATCTCAGGGAACAGCTCTGATGAAATGTCCTGGACCCTGTCGATACTCTTTTGTAACTGGTCTCTTAATATCAGTAATTCCCCGGTTTCTCCATACCCATCCGCTTCCAGGTTTTTTACAACAAGATCCAGTCTTTGGTAGATTGCGACCAGTTCCTGGCCCAACTGCTCATGCATTTTGTAGGAAATCGAGCTTTTTTCCTTTTCCGTCCTTTCCTGCAAATACCCGTATATATCTTCCAGCTCACGGTTCTTTCTCTCCAGCCTTTCCTCTGCTTTTTTCTGGTTAGTAATATCAACCATAGCTCCAAAGAACCTGACAGCATTACCGTCATGGTCATAAAATATCGCACCTCTGCAGAAAACATGCAGGATTGTAAATTTCGCCGTAAGGAAACGAAATTCAGAGGCCCACCATTTAGTTTTCGAGGTAAAGCAAGCACTCAATTCCCCCTGTACCCTTTCACGATCGTCAGGAAAAATGCCTGATCGGAACGAAGATGGTTCTGTACTCCCCCTTCCCTTCTTATACCCCAGTTCCGTGTAATATTTCTGATTCCACCAGATCTTGTTCCCTATAAGATCCCAGTCCCATGCGACCTCATTTGAAACGTCAGCCATGATTCTGCGCCTGCTGGAATGAGGTCTTCCTTTATCCATGAATGCCTTGTGATTTTTCCAAAATTAGCGATTTTATATATATGAGAACGGTGCCAGGCAACCGAATAAAATCCAGTCAAGCGGGTTGGAAACACCCTCGAAAGTTTGCATATTCGCATGCTGGCTTATGGTAAACGACGTGTGATTCATAATGTCCTGCTCTGTTAAATAATCAGCTCGATAATCGATAAGTGACATCCACCAAAGGAAAAATGTTCGTTTTATGTACCGTTTCAGCTGCAGGATCAATTAAATTTTTTTGGAATGAAACCAACCGGGGAAAAAAATAAAAAATTCAGACAGACTTATAGCCTCGCCCTGCTCTCTATTGCCTTATTTGTTGTAGCGCTACCCATTCACTGGGCGAACCTTGGAGAAAAAGGCCTGTACTCTCAAATCCGGGACATCTCATTGCTTGAGATCACACTTGCTGCCGTTTTCTCTGCTCTGTTTACGTTAGCATACATCCTTATCAGCAGAAGGGAGAATGTGATCTACCGGAAAATCATTGAGCAAAAGGAAGTAAGCCTCCTTGAAAAGAACGAAATGCTAAGTGTATTGATGCGGTCGAGTGCAACCATACTATTTAAAGTAAGAATTGACCAAAAGTTCACACTGTTGTTCACAAGCGACAACGTTAACGACATACTCGGTTATTCAACCGAGGAAATGTACATCCCGCACTTCTGGCTAAACCACCTTCATCCAGAGGATGTTAACAGGATATTCGAGGAGATCCCAGGGGTGTATGCAACGGGGTTTGGTCGCATGCAGTACCGATTTAAACACAAGAACGGGACCTGGCGGTGGATGCAGGCTGAAATGAAGTGCGTTTATGATCAGGCGGGCAATCCGGCGGAATTACTGGGCAACTGGTGGGATATCACCAGTGAAAAAGAATTCCTGAAGGCTCTTCATGTTTCTAACGAAAGATTTGAACTGGCCGCAAAGGCCACGACCGATGTGATCTATGATTGGGCGCTCACGGAAAATACATTATGGATGAGCGACGCCATTTTTGATTCTTATGGTTATCTAAAATCCACAAACGACTTGGATCTCGAGTGGTGGGAGGAGAAAGTGCACCCCGCTGATCACGACAGGATCATGAATGACATTGCTTACTCTTTAAGCAGAAAAGATATAAAATGGTCCGGAAACTACCGGTTCCGCAGAGGGGATGGCAGCTATGCAAGTGTGATCGACAGGGCTTATATTTCATACGACAGTGTAGGCAAACCCAAAAGATGGATAGGCTGTATGTCGGACATCACCACCGTTAAACAAACGGAATCGGACCTGAAAAAGGCCTTACAGCAGGCTGAAGAATCGACAAGGGCAAAAAGTGAGTTCCTTGCCAACATGAGCCACGAAATAAGAACGCCCCTGAATGGCATTTTGGGTATGACAGAACTTGCACTCGAAACCCAACTCGAGCCTGAACAACGCAGATACATGGAAATTGTGAAATCCTCCTGCGATACGCTCATGACGCTTATTAATGACATCCTCGATTTTTCAAAAATAGACGCGGGTAAGCTGGAAATTTCTGAAGCGCCATTCTCCTTTCGCGACGAGATGCCGCAAGTTTTGCAGCCACTGGGCCTGAGAGCGTCCCTGAAAAAAATTGAATTTGTTTTTTCAATTGATGATGGAGTGCCAGACCTCCTGATCGGTGACGCTCTCAGGATCCAGCAGATAATTGCCAACCTGGTAGGGAATGCAATAAAATTTACAGAAAAAGGTGAAGTGGTTCTCCATATTGAACTAAATAATTCAACAGCCGAATCGGTAGAACTGAAGTGCACAGTTACAGATACCGGCATTGGCATTCCCTCCGATAAGTTAAAAACCATTTTCCAGGAATTCACCCAGGCAGACGGGTCTATGTCCAGAAAGTACGGTGGAACGGGGCTCGGCCTGTCCATTACAAAAAAGCTGGTAGAACTCATGGGAGGGCACCTCAGGGTGGAAAGTGAAGTAGGCAAAGGCTCGCGGTTTTCCTTTACTCTTTTATTGAAAAAACAACTCATCGCCACACAAAACCGCCGTTTTACACCGCTGCCCATTTTAGATAACAAGCCGGTACTCGTTGTAGAGGATAACATGTTGAGCAGAAACTACATCATGCACATACTCGAGAATTTCAGAATGAAACCCTTTGGAGTATCTACTGTGGATGAAGGAAATCAGGAACTGATCCGGGCTTTGGAGGCGGGTCAGCCATACTCACTGGTAATACTTGATCTTTTATTGAAAGGTGAAACGGACGGATATGATGTAGCAGAATTTATTAAAAACAATGAAAGTCTTAAAGATACCCCCATCATGGTAGTCACGATGTCTCAAAAAGCAAGCGATAGGGAGAGGCTGGCCCAAATTGGCGTAGATAAATATTTCAGCAAGCCATTTAGTCAATCCGATCTGCTCGATTGCATTCAAAACCTATTAGCGCGCACGGAGATTGTACCGAAAAGAAGAAAGGAAATGCTTAGCCATGATAAGACCGTCTTGAGCAGTAGTGGCATCTACCACGTTCTGCTGGTGGAAGACAACCTGGTCAATCAGGAAGTGGCTGTAAGTATGCTGGAAAAGAGAGGCCATCGCATCACAATAGCCTGTAATGGAGAAGAGGCCGTACAGTTATATAAAAAAGATGTGTTCGACGTAATACTAATGGATATACAAATGCCCCTGCTAAATGGGTATGAAGCTACAGCCCGAATAAGAGATCACGAGACCACTACGGGCAGGCATACGCTTATCATCGGCCTTACCGCCAATGCTATGAAAGGCGACAGGGAAAAATGTCTCGAAGCTGGGATGGATGACTATATAAGCAAGCCTGTTCGGATGCAGGAGTTATTTGCATTGCTGGACAAAGTTTCAAAACAAACAGGCAACAGCACTGATGACGACCCGGGATCAACTATAAACCTGGCCACACTTATAGAAAACTTCGATGGTGACGTTTCAATAGTTAAGCGGGTACTAAAAGGGTTTGGCAATACGGCTTTACAACAGCTCAGTGCAATCGAGTCTTACAGTCATACAGGCGACGCCAATGCAGTTCAAATGGCAGCACATTCTTTAAAGGGGCAATGCTTGCTTGTGGAAATGAAAAAAGGAACAGACCTCACCTGCAGGATAGAAGAATATGCAGGCAAGAATGACTTAGAGTCTGTTAAAGCCTTACTTCCTCAACTGAAGCATTATCTGACCAATGGATTGGAAGCATTGGAGAAAAAGCTGCAGGAACTGGAAACAGGAACGACTTAACAAAGTTGCAGCCTGCAGTAATGATCGTCCAACACTAAGACCGGATGCATCCAAATGCGATGTAGCCAACTTACAATGCAGATATTCATCAACGGCCATCAGAACTTCAAGAATGGTAAACCCGAAAAGCGATGGAGTGGAAAACATTTACTTCGGGCCGTTCAATAGCCTCATCACGCGTACAGATAATTCGTTAGCATTGAAGGGCTTTTCGATATAATCATCAGCCCCGAGTTTGAAGGCCTCAAGCACTACACTTTCCTCCCCCATAGCTGAAAGTATGATAACGGGGATCTTTTTCTCCCTGTTTTTCACTTTGCCCAAGATCTCCAATCCCGACGCAAATGGCATCATAATATCTGTTATGACGAGATCGGGAGCTTGTTTTTCAATTTCCTCAAGTGCATCTTTACCATTTTCAGTAGTGATCACTGTATAACCATCTTTCTTCAGTCGCAATTCAATTATCTTAAGCACAATCGGCTCATCTTCCGCAACAAGTATTTTCATTAGTTGAATTTAACCAAATAAAATTTATTGAGTTTGGAGAACTCATTCGTTTACCTGGGGAAATGCATAACTTGATGCGGAAATTGTGAGTGAAGCCGATTTTTTGTTTTCCGATGCAGCGGTAATGTTGATGATGCCTGATTTATTGTCTGACTGGATGATCAACTGGCATTTACCCTGGAAGAGACTGCGTTGCCATTTGTTATCAAAATACTTATCCGGCTCATGGCTGCTGGGATCTCCGTTGCCTACGCCGATGATCTTTCCTGCGCCTTCAACAGAGAAGTGAATGAGATCCCCAGCATCAGGCACCGGCCTTCCTTTTTCATCCAATATCGACACGTTGACCACCATCGCATCTCTTCCATCCGCCTTCAGGCTGGTCTTATCCGGCGTCAATACGATTTGGTAAGGCGCCCCCGTGGTTTCTACGGCAGCACTGATCCTTTTTCCTTTTTTATAACCGATCGCCTCCAGCTTACCTGGCTCATAATTCACCATCCATTTGAGGTGACTGTTGCGCGGCATTTCTTTCCTGCCCAGCGACCTTCCATTCAGGAATAATTCCACGGTCTCAGCATTGCTGTTCACCCACACTTCAATGGGCTTGCCTTCCTTTCCCGCCCAGTTCCAATGCGGGGAAATATGCAGTACGTCCTTATCGGTCCACCAGCTTTGATAATAGTAATAGATATTCTTGGGAAAGCCGCAGACGTCCATGACGCCGAAATGCGAATTGATATTGGGCCACTGATAAGGCGTGGGCTCGCCACGGTAATCAAAGCCTGTCCAGATGAAGCCGCCCAACCAATAATCGTTCACTGCGGCCAGCGTCCACCAGGCTTCCGCCGTGCTGGCCCACCAGGGTGCCGTGATATCCTGGTCGGGCACATAAGCTCTCACAGTATCTTTTTCATAGATGCCGCGGGTGGTGACCGTGCTGCCCATCTCGGTGCCGATGATGGGTTGCGTAGGATGGTCGCGGTGATAATCGGCAACGGCGAACTGCCGGTAATTGAAGCTGCGTACAGGGATCACTTCATTCACTCCGGTAAATACGTTGGGCAGGTCGGCTGCGTAAGTAGACAGCCTTGTGGGATCAAGTTGCCGCTGTTTCATGATCAGCGTTTGCGCTATACGCTTGCCCTTGTTGTTGGCCTGTATCCAGCCTTCTTCATTGCCAATGCACCACATGAATACGGAAGGATGGTTCCTGTCGCGTTTGATCAGGCGCTCAAACTGGCTCATATACTCGGAACTGCTGTTCAATAACCTTTGCTCGTCCATCACCAGCATGCCCAGGCTGTCGCAGGCATCCAGCAATTCAGGCGTGGGCGCGTTGTGACTCGTTCGATAAGCATTGCTGCCGAATTCCTTCAGCAGCCGGATGCGGTAGTATTGCAGGTGATCGGGCAGGGCGCTTCCCAATCCTGCATGGTCCTGGTGATTATTGGTACCCTTTAGCTTTACATACTTCCCATTGAGAAAAACGCCGTGAGGTTTTATGTCGATGGTGCGGATGCCAAAACGATGCACCAAGCTGTCCATCCTCGAACCATTGAGCACGATTACGGTAACTACCCGATAGAGATAGGGATCCTCCAGGCTCCAAAGCCTGGGTGAGCTCACTGGAAGCGACTGTTTTATCTTTTGCGATCCTCTCGGCTGCAGGATGATCTTTTGTTCTGGAGAACGGCTCACCATCCTGCCATTCCTGTCGGCGAAATAAGAATGAACAGTAGCGGAAGCTGCCTGCAGTCCCTCATTGCGCAGAGTAGACTCCACAAACACTGTAGCCTTGTTCCCTTTTACCTGGCTGTAAGCGAACTGTTCATCTTTTTCGAGGTGTACATTGTTATACTTATTGAGCCACACATGCCTGTAGATGCCCGCGCCCTCATAGAACCAACCTTCATATTGCGTGGCGTCCACCCTCACTACCAGCACATTCGGTTTTTGAAAATCGAGGTAGTCTGTGATGTCATAAGCTACGCCCACATAGCCGCTCTGGTTGTTCCCAAGGTAAAAGCCATTGATCCAGATATGCGCATCGCGGAAGATCCCGTCAAATTCCACCTGGAACCTTTTTCCGGAATCCCACTGGTGCACATCGAACTGCTTCCGGTACCAGCCGATGCTGGTCTCCGGGAAAAGCCCGCCCACCGGCTTGTATCCATGCGACTGCACATCGAAATTGTTCACCTGCACAAAGGGCAGCTCCACCGCCCAGTCGTGTGGAAGGTCAAGTGTGCGCCAGCTGCTGTCGTTGAAGCCGATGGCGATGGCTGTATTGTCGGTCTTACCGGACTTGGCAAAGATGGCCGTGAGGCCGAAGTTGAAATCCCTGGCCGGGTCGGCGGCATGGCCGAAATGAAATCTCCATCCCTCATCCAGGCTGGTGCGCTTTCGCTGGGCCATGGCCGGTAGCACAAGCAGGCCGGCAGCTAGCAGGCAGATTAGTTTCTTCATCAAATGCATGCTTTAAAATTAAACAATCTCAGGTGCAGGCTTTACTTTTAGTGGCAGTAGTGATTTATGAAATTATTTCTCCTGCTTATGACCATTGCCCTGGTGGCCGGCGCACCTTCCTGCCAGCGTAAAGTTGTATTGATGGGCGATTCCATCACCAGCGAATGGCCTAAGCACGACCCTTCCTTCTTTACCGACAAGCCCTATATCAATAAGGGCATCAGCGGGGAGACCACGGCGCAAATGCTGGCCCGTTTCCAGGCAGATGTGATCGCGCTCAAACCTCGTGTGGTGGTGATCCTGGCAGGCACCAATGACATAGCCCAGAACCTGGGTCCGGTGAGCCTGGAGGAAACCTTTGGCAACATCCGCAGGATGGTAGAGATGGCGCGGGCCGCGAGGATCGGCGTGGTGTTGTGTTCCGTACTTCCTGTATATGATTATTACTGGAAGCCGGGACTGCAGCCCGATCAAAAGATCCCCGTACTCAACAGGATGATCTCCGGTTATGCAAGAGAGTATGGAATTCCTTATGTAGATTATTTTTCAGCGATGGTGGACGAGAGAAATGGATTGAAAAAACAATTCACGGCAGATGGCGTGCATCCCAACCAGGCGGGTTACCAGGTGATGGGATTGTTGCTGGAGGCGGGGGTGAAACGTGAATGGTGAATGGTGAATGGTGAATGGTGAATGGTGAATGGTGAATCGTGAGTCGTGAATGATGAAAAGCCAAGCACCAGGAGCCTGCATCGAAATGTGTACTTGGTACACATTGAATCAACTTCATCGCCGATATTATTCGTCGCTATACTCACTCGGTGCAATGCACTCCTTCCAGTATTCCACGATCTTTTTGATGGTTTTCTCGAGGGCCTCCATGGTATTGGGTTTCACAAAGAATCCCTGCACCGAAAGCGCATAAGCATCGATCACGGCTTTCTTGGTGGCTGTAGTGGTAAAAAAAAGGTAGGGGATGCACTTGGTCTGCAGCTGCTCGTTGGTGAAGACCTTATTCCTTAGCTCAAAGCCATCTATTTTGGGCATGTTGATATCGGAAAGGATCAGGAAGGGCTGCACGTCGGTGCGGTTGAGATACTCGAGAGCCTCGTTGCCATCCTTGTAAAAAATGATCTCGTTGCGATAATCAAGCTTCTTGAATATCGTGGTGAGCATCTCCTGGTCGTCCACATCGTCCTCGATGACGATAATTGGTCCACTTTTGTTCATAAACGCAGTTGTGCTGCAAGGTAAATCGGATTTCGCTCCCCTCCCGTTAAAGTTTCATAGACTACTCTGATCTCCCCTCCCTTCAGGGAGGGTTGGGAGGGCTAAGGGCGGTAAATTCTCCCAGTTAAAAACCTCCAGCTTCGACTTCCCATCCGGCCTTTCTTTGGTCGTGCGGATGGACCATACTGGTTGGTACTGCAGTTCAGCAGAAGGCATTTCAAATTCAAGGAGCTCCTTCAGCTCCTCGTCGCTGAGATGCTCGTCCAGCCACTTTAATTCCAGCTCGGGTGTGAGCATGAGCGGCATGCGGCCGGGATTGGAGCCGCTGTTATGGATCTGGCGCATCACCTCATTGGCGGCGCGGGTAACGACAGTAAACGTGCCCCTCACCTCCCCCGTTTCCACATCGGGAATGGGCGCATAAGCATAGAGGGCCGGCAGGAAGAAAAGGGGCCTGCCCTTGATCTGTATAAAATATGGCACTTTGTTCTTCATGCCCTTCACCTCGCGGTGTTCGAAAAATCCTTCTACCGGCAACAAACACCTGTTCCTGCGGATCCGGTGCCAGTAAGATTTTTTGTCAAATATCTTTTCGCTCTGCGCATTGCACATAAAGGCCCTGCTCTTCTTCACCTGCTCCGGCGTACGCATATAATCGGCGATCACGCCCCATTCGAATTCTTTCATGTACAACTTCCCGCCTTCACTGTAGATCACCGGCTTCTTCTGGTAGGATTGTGCCTGCACATGCATGAAGCTTTCATGATCGAATTGGATCTGCGGATCGATGATCAGGTCGGGAATGTATTCGGTGATCAGTTCGTACTTCGTACTGAAGGAAATATCATAACACATCAGAAAGCTTTTTCCAGTTCCTCGAAAGTAACACGAACTTCCTGCTTGCGAAAACGAAGGCTCACGCAGATCTCGCCGAAATGCGGGTAGAGCACAGGGATCACCGCTTCCTCCCGCGCCGGCTTCCAGCCCAGCCTCATGATGTAGGCGCGGATCTTTGCCTTCACCCGGTCGGTGATGTGCTGTTCCCAGTCGGGCACCAGCGTGTTGGAAAATATTTTGTAGCCATGATCGCCGGCCGCAGCGGTGATCAGCTTCTTCCTGTGCAGCGGGTCTTCCCAATCATAGAGAAAGCGGTTGCGGTCACCAGCGAGCACGTCGTAATGCTCTTTGGCCTTCGGAAGGTCCTTGTAATGGCAGAACAAAAAGACGCCGCGGCAGGTGCGGTCGAAAGGATCGCGGCCCCGCTCGAAGGTCTGGCGTACAAAATACCGGTGGCCTTCCCTCACAAAGCCTTCCAGCGCGCGCTCATCGAATAGGGCTAAGGGGTTGAACATTTTTTACCTCCGATGGTTGCCACCTGGCTGAGCCGGGTGGTGAATGATCTTGACAGGTGCTCCTGTTTGAGCTTCCATTTTTTATTGAATTCCTGCGTACCAAAGCGCACCACATCCCTGCCAAAGCAGCGGTTCAATTCATCCAGCGTTTCCATCACCCTGGTTTCTTTTGCCCTGTCCTGCTGGTCGAACAACCCCAACTGCACTTCAGAAGCCGGCTGCAGGTCCAGCACCATTACGCCGGTCTTCATATAATTATAACCGGGCTTGTACAAAAGATCCAGCGCCTTCATGGCATATTTCAACAGCTCGCCCGTGCTGTTGCTGGCCACTTCCAGCTCCAGGGTGATGGAATGAAAATACTGCTCATCCTGGCGGCGGTGCGGATTGGTCTGGATGAATACATGAACTTTCCTGGCCACGCTTCCCTCCTCCCTGAGCTTGCGTGCGCAGCTGGAAGTAAAAGTCGCCACGGCCTGGCGGATCTCCCGCTTCGAGGTGATCAGCTTGCCGAAGGATCGCGACGTGCAGATATTCTTCTTCGCTGCCGGCGCTGGCTGGAAGGGCAGGCAGGGAATGCCCCGAAGCTCGTTGAGAAGCCGCTGGCCTACTACCGACATCTCCCTGCGCACCCATTCTTCCGGCGCCTTCACCAGGTCGGCTGCGGTTTTAAAATCATGCTGCTCCAGCATGCGGGCGTAGCGCGGGCCAATGCCCCAGACATCGCCCACCGGCGTAGCACCGAGCATTTTCACGAGTTCAGGTCCATCGGCTACAAACACCCCTTGGTCGCGACAATGCTTTTTGGCAAAACGATTCGCCATCTTCGCCAGGGTCTTGGTAGCGGCTATGCCTACAGATACGGGAATGCCGGTGAGGCGGCGCACGGCTTCCCTGATCTCAGTAGCCAGCTTCGATGGAAGTTGAAAGCTGAGCTCCGCAAGGTCGCCAAAGATCTCGTCGATGGAATAGACCTCGGTCCTGGGAATGAATTCATTGATCACCTGCATCACCCGCCGGCTCATGTCGTCGTAGAGCGCATAATTGGAAGAGCAGACCTTGATATGGTGCCGGCGAATGAGGTCGCCGATCATGAAGGCCGGCGTGCCCATTTTGATGCCGAGGGCCTTGGCTTCTTCGCTGCGCGCAATGGCGCAGCCGTCGTTGTTGGACAACACGATCACGGGGCGCTTCTGCAGGCTGGGATCGAAGACCCGCTCGCAGGAAACATAAAAATTATTGCAGTCGATCAGCGCGATCATCAGACCTCCCTCCCGTTGATAATGATATAAGTGACCACCCCCCAGACATCGGCCTCCTCGCCATTGAGTGGCACCGGCCGCACTTTCGGGTTTTCCGCCACCAGCATTCTTTCTGTTCCCCTAACCTTCAGCCGCCGGATCACCCACTCGCCGTTCACCACGGCCACCACAATGGAGCCGCTGGCCGGGCGCAAGGAGCGGTCCACCACCAGCCTGGCGCCGGAAGGAATATGGGCCTCTTTCATGAGGTCATTGTCCACCTCGAAAAAATAAGTCGCCACCGGGTGGCGGATGAGCTCGTTGAGATCGATCCGTTGCTCGGAATAGTCTGCTGCAGGAGAAGGAAAGCCCATGGTGTTTTTTCATAGCAAATTAAAACATTGTGCCAAATTCTTTAGTATTATTTACTAACATTTTTAGTTTTTTTGAGTTGACTGGTTGACTAGTTAACTGGTTAACTGGGAAGGTGAACTCACCCCCTGCTGTTTGCCGTCGGAGACGGGTAAAAGCTTCCCGGCTGTTCCCTGGTCAACTTGTCAACTAGTCAACCGGCCGTTGGGGCCAATATTCCCTGACTATCATCAGCGTCCCAATTTCCTACTTCGGAGTAGCATTTTCCCCGCTGCTCCAGGATCCAATGCAGTAAAGAGTTTCACAAAATAAATGAACACATCAATAGCGAAATGGCATGGTTCTTTCTTTTATGTGCACGGTTGTTTCTGATAAACTTGGTGGCTCTATCTCAGGAGGGTTTAGGTATTAAGATCATAAGCACTCAGCCATTTTACAGAAGCAGTCAAATGTGCCCCATGCGAAACCGGCACGTTGCTAACCTATGGTGATCTTGTGATTTCTGGATAGAGCCCCTTTTTTTGAAAAGAAGTTCCTTTTCATATAGTGGTCCCGCCTTGCGGGACCATCTTATTTAAGTATACAGGAGGCTGCAGCCCCTGATATCCGAATTGTCCAGCCTGCCCAGCACTTCAAAACCACCATCAGCCGTTCTTCTTCCCCTGTCCTCAGTAGCAATAAAGCAGCAGGAGAAAAGATTGGCCAGGTCGGCAATGTGTAATACGCCGGAAGATTGCTCAATTCCCAAAGGATCGTCCTCCTCCTTGATGGTCACCCGCATCCAGGGCGGGGAATGAAAGATGCCATCCTGTCGCGCATAGGCCTGCGAGAACAATTCTGTCATTCCATATTCAGAATGAATGACATCCAGTCCAAATGCAGTCTTCAACTGTTCGTGCACTTCCTTGCGGATCAGCTCCTTCCTCCTCCCCTTCATGCCCCCGGTCTCCATCACGATGGTAGAATTCAGCTTCATGGGCCATGCCGCCGCGAAATCCAGCAAAGCATAAGTGACGCCCAGCAGCAGGGTGGGCTGCCCCTCACCCTCCAGTTGCACCAGCCGGGAGCTCAATGCTTCCTGGTCGTGCAAAAAGAAACCGCTTAGTGGATGGCCGCTTGCCCGGATCAGATTTTCAACCATATAGACCAGCGAAGAATGTTCTTGCTCCAGGTAAGATGGCAGCAGGGCCAGGATGCAATATTTATTTACGGGCCCGTAAAAGATCTCAAAGGCCCTGGTGAAGGAAGCTTCATATAATTCCGGCCATGCATAATAATGCCGGGCGGTTTTTTCTCCCGTCGTGCCGCTGCTTTGAAAATATTTGATGGATTGCTGCGTTCCTGTAATAACAGCCTCCGACCGGAAGAAGCCCGCAGGGAGATAGGGTATGCCGGCAGCATCATTCACCTGCATAGGAGTCCGGTTCACCAAGGTGCAAAATCGCCGGTAAACCTTGTTGTGCGCAAATTGAATATGAAAAGCTTCCAGCATCAGCCGGCCTTGCGCCTCCGCCCCGTCCAGGGACAGTATGCGCTCTGCCCATTCCCCTGGTTTAGGTAGATCAGCCGACATGTTGTAGATTTGAAACAGTAGAAATCATTATGAAAAAGATCCTGTACAGCACCATTTTATTTTTCGCATTGACGAGCTGCGACAAAGATAAATTCCAAACCAAGCCGCAGATCGAAATAGATTCCTATAACACAAAAGAGCTGGGACCCAACTCCAACCTGGTGATCACGCTGAAATATACCGATAAGGAAGGTGACCTGTCTACAGGCGACATGTATATCAACATCAACCGGCTGAACGTGGTGCCCGTGCCCTCCTCCTGCACAGGCTGCGACAAGCCAGACACCTTACGCTACAAGCTGGCTCCTTTCCCGGAAAACCCGCAAGGTACCATCCTGGTGACCCTGCCCTATTCCAACCAGCAGTTCGCACTCAAAGAGCACCCCACCATCAATGACACCATCCAGTTCAAGTTCGCGGTGGCCGACATTGAGGGCAATAAGAGCGACACCATTACATCGGATCCCATCGTCATCCTACGCCAGTAACCTTGGTCAAACGCGCATTTGATCTTTTTGTTTACAGCAGCGCCTACATCGCCTTATGCTGTGTGCTCATGTGCCTGCTCACTTATTATTATGCCGGCGCACATTCATTCTATTACCTGTTGTTCGCCTTCTCGGGTACGCTTTGTTCCTATAATTTCCATTGGTACCTGACCAGGCCAGACCCCGCCGCTACCGGCAGGGCAGCCTGGAGTCTGAGACACAAGCAGCTGCATTTAGTGCTGTTCTTTGCTGGACTTGCCGGCGCCGCTTTTGCTTTTTTTCACCTACTGGCCTTCTGGGACTGGCTGGCGGTGGCTGCCATGCTCACCTTCCTGTATTCTGCGCCCCTGGTGCCCCTGCGCAGTTTCCAGTGGCTGAGAGAAGTGGCCGTGGGCAAGACCGCCTTCCTGGCCTTTGCCTGGGCCCATGTGACCGTGAATATTCCAATTGTGCTGGCTGGCAATACCTGGACAACCGAACATTATATTTTCGCCATCAACCGCTTCTTCTTTATTTTTTCCATTTGTATTCTTTTCGATTACCGCGACCGCGACGGCGACTACCAGCTGGGCATCCGCAGCATGATCACCCAAATGACGGAGCAGGGCGTGAACGTGGTGTTCTGGTCTACCCAGTTGCTGGTTATGCTTACCACGCTGGCCCTCCTGCCCTGGATGAGCTGGATCTACGTGGCCATCCTGCTGGCCCCCACCCTTGCGCTGGGCATTTGGTACGGATATTTCAAAAGGTCGACCTCAGATTTCATTTTCTACGTGGTGCTGGATGGGCTGATGATGATCTCGGGACTGGTGATCATCCTGGTACAGCTGTATCAAGTTCAATTTAACTAAATTTGAAGGCTAAACACTAGCTATGGCGAAAGCAAGAGGCAGATCCAAGGGCATTCTCACAGAAGATTCAATCAGTTTCCTTAGAGATTATATCAACAACCCTTCACCGGTAGGTTTCGAATCCGGTGGCCAGAGATTATGGATGGAATACATCCGCCCCCATGTGGATGAGATCTTTACCGACCCTTATGGCACAGCAGTGGGCGTGATCAATCCGGGGAAGGATTTCAAAGTGGTGCTGGAAGCCCATGCCGACGAGATCAGCTGGTTTGTAAATTATATCACCAACGAAGGACTGATCTATCTCAAAAGAAATGGAGGCGTGGACCACCAGATCGCACCGGGACAAAGAGTGGTGATCCATGGAAAGAAAGGATTGGTGAAAGCCGTGTTTGGCTGGCCGGCTATTCATACCCGCATCAATACCCCCGACAAGGAGCCTGTGGCCAAGGTAGAAAACCTCTTCCTCGATTGCGGGGCCAGGAGCAAAAAAGAACTGGACGATCTGGGCATTCACGTAGGCAACGTAGTGACCTATGTTGACGGCTTCGATGAGCTGGCCAACGATTATTATATCGGCCGCGCTATGGACAACCGCATCGGCGGCTTCATGATCGCCGAAGTGGCCAGGCTGATCAAAGAGAACAAGAAAAAACTGCCTTTTAGCTTATATGTGGTGAATGCCGTGCAGGAAGAGATCGGGCTCCGTGGCGCCGAGATGATCGCAAGGCGCATCAAGCCCAACGTGGCCATCATCACCGATGTTACACACGATACCACCACACCCATGATCAACAAGATGATCGAAGGCGAGACCGCCTGCGGCAAAGGTCCTTCTCTTTCCTATGGTCCCGCGGTACACAACAAGCTGCTCGACCTGGTGAGCGCGGTGGCGGAAAAAGCCAACATACCCGTGCAGCTGCGTGCGGTATCGAGGAGCACAGGTACGGATACGGATTCTTTTGCCTATGCCAACGATGGCTGTCCCTCTGTGCTGATCTCTATCCCGCTGCGCTACATGCACACCACGGTGGAAATGCTGCACCGGTCCGACATTGAGCAAACCACCCGGCTGATGTATGAGACTGTGCTGGCCCTCACGCCAAAAACCAAACTGAGTTATTTCTAATGGCTCTGTTCTTGATCTATATCGATCCCGGAAGCGGAAGTTATTTGGTACAAGTGGTGATCGCCGCGGTTCTGGCTGTTGGTTTCTTCTTTAAGAATATCGTTTTATATATACGGCATTTCTTTCACCGATTTTTTGGCAAAAAAGATCCAGACCAATAATGGACCAACAGCTTAAGAGGCATCCTTCTTCCTACAGGGATCCTTCTGGCTTTATTTTCCAGCACAACAACCTCTTCTACAGGCAGGTGAACACCGCCTATGCAGAGAATTATGATCTTTTGATGTCCAGCGGATTATTTGATGCGCTTTCACAGGAAAGCTCGTTGCTCCCGCATGAGGAAGTAGATCTGGGTGATACTCAGTCCGCATACAGGTATCTTTTGCCCGAGCAGCTTGATTTCATCTCCTACCCTTACGAATGGAGCTTCGATATGCTGAAAGACGCAGCACTGCTCACCCTGAAGATCATGAAACAATCCATGAAAGCAGGTATGGTCCTGAAAGACGCGACGCCTTTCAACCTGCAGCTCCATAAGGGGAAAATGATCTTTATTGATACGTTGTCATTTGAAAAATATAATGAGGCCTCTCCCTGGATCGCCTACCGGCAGTTCTGCGAAACCTTCCTCGCTCCTCTTGCCCTCATGCACTTTTCCAGGCATTCCTTGTCCGCCTTGCTTCTCGCCTACCCCGAAGGGATACCTCTTGCATTAGCCTCCCGCCTGCTGCCATGGAAGTCGAAATTCAAACTGCATCTTTACCTGCACCTGCACCTGCATGCGCGTTACAGCAGGAAGAAAAACACGGATGACAGCACAGCAGCCTTTTCCAGGAAGAAACTGGAGAACATCATTCAAAGCCTGGAGCTGGCCATCAAAGGACTCCGGCTCAAAGAAGAAGACACTACCTGGGGGCACTATTACGAGGAAGCTAACTTGAGAAACGATTATGTTTCGTCTAAGAAAGAGTCTGTGGCTACCCTCCTCCGTGAACTGAACGACACAGGCCTTGCACTTGACCTCGGGGGTAACGACGGCACGTTCTCAAAGTTGCTGGCAGCAAGAGGTTGGAAGGTGATCTGCGCAGACGGCGACCAGTACGCAATCAATCAATTGTATAAAGATCCTGACCGGGGAAACATTCATCCCCTCATTCTTGACTTTGCCAACCCCAGCCCCGCTATCGGATTCAACAATACCGAACGAGCTTCCTTTCTCGACCGGTGTCGCCCAGACCTGGTGCTCGCGCTTGCGTTGGTTCATCACTTATGTATTGGCAGGAACATTCCCCTTCCGGACCTAGCAGCCTCCTTCGCTTCCCTGGGAAAAACCCTGGTAATAGAATTCGTTCCAAAGGAAGATCCTAAAGTCCGGGAGATCCTGGAATACAAAAAAGACATTTACGACCAATACAACCAGGCTGAATTCGAAAATACATTTTCCAAATTCTTTGAGATCAAAAAGGCGGTCGCTCTAAAAGATTCGATACGTACCTTGTACCATATGGAAAGAAGGTCCCTATGAAGCCATCAATACTTTTCAGCTTCGGTTTCCTGTTGCTTTCTTCCTTGTACTTCCCTCTTCATCATTTTGTAGTGAATTACCTGGGAGTAAGTTTGGATGATTACATTAAGTTGTTCTTCGCACATGCATTAACAGCAGCTGTTTCCACAGCTCTATGGTGGTTAGTTGTCAAAAACTGGACGTTGTCAGCCATACTCACACTGCCGATCCTGATCTTCTTTGTATTCTTTGGCAACTTCCAGGACCTGCTGGCGCGGCTTATTCTACTCCCCGTGGTGATCCAATATCTTATTCTGCTCTCTCCACTTGTTTTGATTGTAGTTATCATGAAGGTATGGCTAAAGAAAAACCCTGTTTTTGGGGAAAGGCTTTCCTGGTTGTTCAACTTGATTTTTATTGCCTGGATGGTCGTGGAGATCGTCAACGCCTTCCGTGTTCACAGTACTTTCAAATCAAACCAGGATAGGGTAGATTTAAAGTTATCTCCCCATGCCTGGAAACCCAACATCTACCTCCTGGTGGCGGATGAATATCCAAGAGCCGATGCATTGCAGTCGCTCTTCAATTTCGACAATAGTGCTTTCCTGAATGATTTGGAAAGACGGGGATTCAATGTCATCGACAGCAGCCATAGCAATTACGATATTACGCAATTCTCCATGGCATCCATGCTGAACCTCAATTACCTGGAACTTTCCAATTCTACTCCCAGGAATTCCGATTACAGCATGGCGGGTTGGATGATCAGGTCATCACCTCTATGGAGTTTTCTGCGGTCGAATGGCTACCACATTCATAACTACTCTGTTTTTAATGTCGGCGAACAGGCCCCTTCGAAAAATTCATATATCAGGCATTACAACAGGGAGTATTTCTACAGGACCTTCCCCGGGCGTTTGTATAAAGACCTGGGCATGGAATCCAGCCAGGACCCTTTGGCCGATCACAATTACAACCATCAAACTTTGAACAGGCTTCGGCAGTTCAGGGGCAAAGGAAAAGATTTTCTTTACGGCCACTTACTCATGCCTCATTTTCCCCATTTCCTGGACAGCACAGGAAAGCTATATCCGGAGAATCAACGCCTGGGAAGAGAAAGCTTCATTCCTTATCTGAAATACACCAATCAGCAGCTTCTTTCTGTGATCGATCATGTGCAAAAACTACCTGGCGAGAAGATCATCGTGTTGTTAAGCGATCACGGTTTTCGGGAAGGCGAAACTGCTTCTCATTGGTTCTTTAAAAATTTTGCGGCGGCTTACTCTTCCCGGCCCATAAAGCTTCCGGAAAACCTCGATAATGTTAATTTGTTCCGCATGGTATTGAATGCAGCGCTGGATCAAGAGCTACCCTTACTGGAAAAAAAGCGGGTTCATCTCTTAACTTCGGACCCATTAAAACAATGATTAAGGAGCGCTGCAGATGAAATACCTCGTAACAAAATACCGATCCCTGGATGCATTCCACAAGCGCGCTTACCTCATCCTTGTGCTAATGATCCTGGGAAGCCTGCTGTTAAGCATTCATTACTCCATAAAATACAGTGGTTGCGACCTGAGAAGCCGCACGGTGGGCGCCAGGGTGCTGGATACTAAAGCTTCTCCATATTTCTATAAATGGCTGCCTGGCGATAGCGAAACATTATTGGATCCCAGCGACGATCCCACCAGGATCGTGAATGCGGTGACGATGGCCCCAGGAATGCTTTATGTGCAGTCCGTATTCAACAGCCTGCATTATTCATGGATCAAGATCGCCTGGACCATTTGCCAGATCGGCTTCGTGCTTTACGTATTGATCTTTTTTCTTTTGAAACATATAAGAGAAAGAAAAGATCCGCTCCTGTTATTCGCCATTACCACGATCTTCTTTCTTTGCTCACCCACCTGGTTGATCAATATCGAAAGAGGGCAGTCGTACACGCTTTTCCTTCTCTTTTTCTGCCTGCTTTACCAACTGCTGGTAATGAAGAAGAACACCGCATGGTTGCTGGCGGGCCTGCTGATCGCTCTGGCCAGTTATTGCCGTCCGAATTTTATTGTGACCGCTCTCCCTCTTGTCTTATTTCTCAACCGCCAGTTCCTTTATGGGCTCGGTGCCGGCGGTGCAGTCATGGGACTCCATGCAGCCTTCCACTGGCAGTTATGGAAGGATTATTTTCAATCTATGACCATCTGGAATGGAATCGAAACACTGAACCGGCAACCATCAACCATCACGCAGGACCAGTTTCCACAGGTCATTGAGGGAATGTCGAACCTGAGGGACGTGAAGAATAATTTCAATGTAGGGGTACTCCGGCCTTTGCCCTGGTGGGCCAGCAAGATCTCGGCAGGCATCCCGAATTTGATTTTTACCCTCGCTTATTTTTTCATCGCAGTGGCCGCCACCCTTCGATTCCGGATGCGATCGCGAAAACCAGGGGTGGATGTACTCTGTCTGCTAGCCTTCCTGGTTTATATCTTGTCTGAGTATTTCATGGCCGCACCCAGGGGAACGTACAACGGTATCCAGTGGATGTTCCCTGTCCTCGTCATGCTGCATTCAGGCAGACTGACAAAAGTTAGCATCCTATTGATGGTCACGGGGCTTTGCCTGATGAATAGTTACCCTTTTTATTTTCCCTATTTCTACGACATCGGCGAACTGCTATTAGTGTTTGTGCTGGTGCGCTTTATTTCCACAGAGCTTCCATCACAGGTTCAGCCAGCAGCGGGTTCCAAGTAATGTGTACTTAGTACACTTTACTTCCGCGAAAGACAATATTGCTCGAGCCATCTCGCAGCAACAGGCTGTTGTTGTCTACCGTATAAGCGCTGACGGTACCAGTGAGCAGTTTCAACAAAGCGGTCATTTGCTCATCCCCGTCGCAACTGGCACCCCTGATATCCTGGAAGCGGATGGAAGTGCCCTTGAGGCTGAAGTTGCCGCTGATGTCTCCACAGCTCAACTTAGCGCTGAAAGTTTTATCACTGTTGAGCTGAAGGCTGACGCCGGAAAGGTTTTCTTCAGGAAGCCGGGCCTGCCTTTGCATGGTGTTGACCGTCCAGCTGCCGGTGAGCTGGGCCAGGTAGTCCTTCTGCCTCACGTCAAATTCCGTCTCATAATATTCTATCTGAACCGTGTCATGGGCAGCATGCCTGGATTCCGAAGTTTTTACTGTTGTGGTGGTGGTCTTGGGTGAGGAACAGGCCATAACCAGCATGGCGCTGGCGAACAGGAGGGTTAAAAGTTTCATACTGATGTTTCCTTATCAGCGTCAATTTCCAGGCCACTAGCTGCCCAGGCCGGTCAGCTGCTTCAGGTCGAGCCCTATGCCCACCTGGTTGTAGCCGTAACCCGACTGGTACCATGACCTTCCATACTGGAAATGCAGCTTCTTGAATCGAAGGTTTAAACCTGCAGAGAAACCGCCCAGGCCGTTGCCGGTTGCCCCTACACTGAGCTCAGAGCGACGAAGCCGGTTGTAGCCTGCAATGAGCTCCAACTGGGAAGAAATATAAATATGCGTGGAGAAAACAAAATGATTGAAGAGATAGGTGCCGAAGGATTGCTTTTTTGCAGGCAGGCCATTGGCCGCATTGAACACGGTATCGTTATAGCCCAGCCGGAACCGGTGGATCTGCCCGGCAGTAACGGAAAATCCCAGGGGGGCCTTGGCCAGCTTTTTCGTCATGCCCAGCTGCAGGTCAAAGGGCAGGTCTTCCCTTTCACTACCAAAACTGCCCAGCTGCATCCCCATGTTCCTGGCCAGCAAGCCTGCGCTGAAATGTTTAGCCGTGTCAGTAAACAAAAGCCCCGCGTCAAACAGCAGGGCCGTTGAGTTGTATTGCCCGTAAGCAGCATGAGCCAGCTTCAGGTTGGCTCCATATTTCCATTTTTGCAAATAGGCCTTTGCTGCAGATACCTGCACCACTAGTTCGCGGGGACGAAAACTGCCGGCTGTATTGCCCGACGCGTCGGTTTGCGGAATATCACCATGGTCGATATAAAAGATCGAAGCGGCCGCCGTGACCTCCTTTTTATCAAAATAATGGGCGCCGGTAAGCTGGTAAGCTTCGCCTGCAAAGAAACTGTTGAACGATAAAGCGATCTCGTTGTGATAAGTTGGACGCAACAGGGCCGGGTTGTTGGAAGCCAGTCCCAGGTCCATATGCGCATCGGACACATGCACACCGCCCGCAGCCGTCAGCAGTGCGGTTTGCGGCAGCTTCAGGAATTGAAAGGCCGCATGGCCTCCCGTTGTTTGTGCGCCCGCTGATTTCAGCAGCAGGAAAAATAACAGGTATGGTAATGCGCGGCTCAATCCTGTAAAGCAAGGTCCAGCACCTGGCTGATGGTCTTGATGAAATGGAATCTCATTCCCTTGATGAAAGCCGGGTTGATCTCCTGCACGTCTTTTTCATTCTGCGTGCAAAGGATCACTTCTTTCAGTCCTGCTCTCTTCGCCGCCAGCACTTTTTCCTTGATGCCTCCTACTGGCAATACCTGTCCCCTTAGCGTGATCTCACCTGTCATGCCGATGAAGGGCTTGACCTTGCGCCCGGTGAAAGCAGATGCAAGGGCAGTCAGTATGGTGATCCCCGCGCTGGGTCCGTCCTTGGGCACGGCGCCTTCCGGCACGTGAATATGAGCTGTCTTTTTTTCAAAAATCCCTGGATCTATACCCAGGCGCTTGGCGTTTGCCTGTAAATAAGAAAGTGCGGTCGACGCGCTTTCCTTCATCACATTACCCAGGTTGCCGGTAAGCTTCATCTCCGCCTTGCCATCGCTGAGCGTGGTTTCTATAAAAAGAATATCTCCGCCTACTGAAGTGTAAGCGAGACCCACGGCCACGCCGGGAATATTGGCTGCTTTATAGAGCTCGTTGGAATATTTGGAGCGGCCCAGGATCTTTTCAATGTCTTCCAGCGTGAGGCTGGCCTTCAGCTTTCCCTTCATGGCCAGCTGCTTGGCCTGGTAGCGCATGATGGCCGCCAGGTGCCTGTCCAATTCGCGTACTCCGCTTTCCCTGGTATAATCTTCAATGAGCTTCACCAGGATCTTGTCGCTGATCTTGAATTTCTGGTCCTTTAATCCATGCGCTTCTTTTTGCTTGAGTATGAGGTGGCGCTTGGCGATCTCAATTTTTTCTTCTACGGCATAGCCACTGAGCTCGATGATCTCCAGCCTGTCGCGCAGCGCCGGCTGTATGGCCTGCAGGTTGTTGGCCGTAGCAATGAACAATACCTTGCTGAGATCGTATTCCAGCTCCAGGTAGTTGTCGTAAAAAGTATGGTTCTGCTCGGGATCCAGCACTTCTAAAAGCGCGCTGCTGGGGTCGCCGCGATGGTCGCTGCCCACCTTATCGATCTCATCGAGTATCATCACCGGGTTGGAGATCTTTGTTTTCCTGATCGACTGGATGATCCTTCCGGGCATGGCACCGATGTATGTTTTGCGGTGTCCCCTGATCTCGCTCTCGTCATGAATGCCGCCCAAACTCAGTCGCACGTATTTGCGGCCGATGGCATTGGCAATGCTTCTTCCCAGCGAGGTCTTGCCGATACCGGGAGGACCGTAAAAACAAAGGATGGGACTTTTCATATCGCCCTTGAGCTTGAGCACCGCCAGGTATTCCAGTATCCTTTCCTTGATCTTGTCCATGCCGTAGTGATCGGCATCGAGTATTTTCTTGGCCTTCACCAGGTCGTATTTGTCTTCTGAATACTCTTCCCAGGGAAGGTCCAGCACCAGGTCGAGGTGGTTGTACACAACGGAATAGTCGGGCGTGCTGGGGTGCATCCTTTCCAGTTTCTCTATGCCCTTGCGGAACATCTCTTTAGTAGCTTCCGGCCATTTTTTGGCCTCGGCCTTTTTCTGCATCTCGCGGATCTCCCGCTCATTCACGTCGCCACCCAATTCTTCCTTGATGCTTTTGAGCTGCTGCTGCAAAAAATATTCGCGCTGCTGCTTGTCCAGCTCGGTGCGGGTCTTGTTGGTCACTTTGTTTTTCAGCTCGGCGAACTGCAGTTCTTTCTGCAGCAGCTGCATCAGCAGGTCGGCCCTCTCCCTGATGTTGTTCATGGCCAGGAGCTTCTGCTTTTCTTTCACTTCCGTACTGAGGTTGCTCGATACAAAATGGATGAGGAAGGAAGGACTTTCAATGTTCTTCAAGATCACCGATGCCTCGGAAGGAATGTTAGGGGAAAGTTGTATGATCTCGGTGGCCAGGTCCTTGATGTTGGACACGTAGGCCGCGAAATCGGGCTCGTCTGAGATCTCTTCATCATCCAGCACGCGGATGTTGGCCTTAAAATAAGGTTCGTCGGCCGTGATCTCCTCGATGGCAAAACGGGTCCTGCCCTGGATGATCACGGTGATTCCTCCGTCGGGCATCTTGATCTGCTTCACGATCCTGGCCACAGTACCTATTTTTTCCAGGTCGTCTGCACCCGGGTCTTCTATGTTGGTGTCCTTCTGGGCGATCACCCCTATCAGCTTGTCATTTTTGTAGGCATCATTCACCGCCTTGATGCTTTTGTCCCTCCCTACGGTGATGGGCAACACCACACCAGGGAACAACACAGTATTCCTGAGTGGCAGGAGGCAGAGCTCTTTGGGTATGCTGTTCTTGTCAAATCCGTCCCCCTCATTCTCACTCAATGGAATGATGGGCAAAAAATCCATTTCCTCTTCCGGCTTCAAATTGAAATTCACAGGCTTGTATTTATTCTCAGTTGCGGTAAACGGCGAAGTTACAAAGGATGAGGGGCTTTTTCCTGTGGAATCAACCCATTTAGCCTGTTGTTTTCTGCAGGAACAGCCTCTGCTAGTTTAGACGCGAGGACGCGAGGACGCCAGGGAACGCGAAGCGGACAGGCCGCCCCGCTGGGGCCGTTTAATTGCGTACGCCATTTCAACATACAGGCCGCCCCTACAGGGCGGTTTAAATTCGTGAACGTAACTTCTACATACAGGTCGCCCCGCTGGGGCGATTGGGCCGTAACATGATTTTTACAAAGAGGCCGCCCCGCTGGGCTGGTTTTAATTGCGAAGTCCCCGCTCCGTAGGAGCGAGCTGTATGTAGCAAACCAATCTGTTCAACAACCCGCTCCGTAGGTGCGGGCTGTATGTTGGGCAGGTCGCCCCGCTGGGGCGCAAGACCGGTTGGACCCTCGCAAGCGGAAGAAAAGAAGCGAACCGTTGTAACAAGGATGTCCAGGAATGATCGCTCCGTAGGAGCGACCTGTATGTAGCAAACCAATGGGTTCAACGATCCGCTCCGTAGGTGCGGTCTGTATCTGGGACAAGTCGCCCCGCAGGGGCGGTTTGCCGTCATGGCTCCCTCGCTTCTAAAACAGAAAGAAAAACCCCGCTAAGAGCGGGGTTTTTAAAGAAGGTTATAGTCCAAGGCCCAGGGAGACCTGGATGGCCTGGCTTTTCCATTTATCTTTTTCGTCGAAGTCGTTGATGTTGTTCAGACCCACCACGTACCTGCCGGTGACCCTGATCTTGCTGAATTTCAGCTGGGCGCCGCCTAGCAGGGAGAGCTCGCCTTTGTCGAAAGCCTCCTGTCCGTTCTGGAAAAGTGTCTTGTTATTGTCCATCAAAATACCGAACTGCGGACCCGCATGAACGGAAAGAAGGGATCCGAGCTTGTAGTTCAGCACCACGGGCACTGAGAGATAATTCAGTTTGATCTCGTCGTTGTAGGCCGAGTTGAATGCGCCCTGGTAAACCACTTTGAAATTGGAATCCACCTTGGCCTGGGTTTGGCTGAACACCACCTCGGGTTGAATTGTGAGCCTTCCCTTGCCCAGCTCCAGGAAAGCGCCTAACAGGTACCCGTATTCGAATTCATCTTCGAATGATTTGCCGTCTATTTTTCCAATGTTGGCGCCGGCCTTGATACCGAGGCTAAATTGGGCAAAGCCCACTGTAGAAAAAAGGCAAAATGCGATGAGGACGGTTAGTTTACTTTTCATAAAAAATGTATTTGCTTCTGCGGTTTTCAAGATTGATGCCGGATGGTGCATCGATCTGTTAAAACTACGATCAAAAAATAAAACCAGTATTTACATTGAAGACTGTGCTCACTTTATTCTCTGTGGCCGGAAAATAATAATCAACGCTGACTTGTGGTTGTATGAAAAATTTTCCGAATCCGATCTCCCCCTTCAGTATGCCTGCCATGGAAATGGGTTGAAAATACATCTGGTCATCCAGGTAAAAATTGTCGGAGCTGTATAGCTCGCTTGAACCATTCCTCCTGGTATAGCCGTAGGTCTTTGAGCTCTGGTTGAAACCGAATTTCTGCGTGCCGGCGGTGAACACGGCCTGTGGTGACAACCTCAGCACATTTTTTTTGCCCAATACCTCCAGCCAGTAAAAATCTTTCCGCAGCGAACCTGTCACCGAAAGATCCGAAATACTTTCTTCCGTATCCACCCTGGTATATCCGTTAGGCCTTAACCGCAGGGAGGTAATGTATTCTTCCCTCTCCTCGTATGCCTTCCTGCTTCCCCAGCCATAGCTGGCACTCACCGAGGGCCGGAGTCCCCACTCACGCCAGCTGAGATAAATGGAGGCTTCATTTTGCAAAGGAGAAGTATAAAAGCTGAGGGAGTCACGGGTGATGAACCGGGTAAGGGACGCACCTGCAATGAATTTTTCATTCTTCAGGTAGTCATAGGATCCTGTCACTAGGAACTGGAATGGATTGATCTTCTCTCCATCATCAATGATGGTGGCGGACAGGTTCAGTCCCCATCCGGATTTGTGAAAATACCCCAGCGAGGGCACTACCGTGATCTCTTTTTCAGCATCGAGGTAAAAGGAGGAGGAAGACTGGTAATTGAGATAGGTGTAACCTGTGTTCACGCTCACCATCACCATGGTACGCGGCGCCAGCATGGAATCGAGGAAGGCGTCGAGCTCGCCAAACAATTCATCGTAATAGTCTGTGCTGTCAGGCGGGTCGGTTTTTTGTGCCGCCAGGGGTTGAAGAGCCACAGTAAACAATAAGACGCATAAAGCTGCTCTCCACATGCTGATTAAGTTCGGTGATCGTGCTTTTGAGGTAGACAGCACAAAAACGGAAAAGTTTAATAGAATAACGAAAGAATCGCCGTTATAGTTTACGCGAGCTCGATCAAAGTGATCTCGGGGAGGATGCCAACGCGGCCGGGATAACCCAAAAATCCAAATCCCCTGTTCACATAGAGGCGCTGGTGGCCGTGCTCGTACAAGCCGGCCCATTGCCTGTATATATATTGTACCGGGCTCCATTTGATGCCGGGCATCTCTACGCCGAATTGCATGCCGTGCGTATGCCCGGAAAGCATCAGGTCGATGTCGCTGTATTCTTTTTTCACTTCCGCGTCCCAGTGCGAGGGATCATGGCTCATGAGGATCTTGAATGGAATCCCGGAAGAGCCTGTGTAGGCATTGGACAGGCTTCCATATTTCGGAAAATTCGATTTGGCGCTCCAGTTCTCTACGCCCAGCAGGGCGATCTTCTCCTCCCCTTTCTCCAGCACCACGTGCTCATTCATCAGGAGCTTCCATCCCAGCCCGGCATGCACGCCCTTCAGGTTTTCCAGGTTGGCCTTTTTATGCTCCTCGCTTTCCCAGCGCACATAGTCGCCATAGTCGTGATTTCCTAACACAGAATAAACCCCCATAGGGGCACGCAGCCTGCTGAATACATCCATATAATCCTTCATCTCCTCGGCCTTGTTGTTCACCAGGTCGCCGGTGAACAGGATCAGGTCGGGCTGCAGGTCCAGTATGGTCTTCACGCCCCTCTCCACCGCTGCCTTGTTGTTGAAGCTGCCGCAATGGATGTCGGAGATGTGCACCACCTTCATTCCCCGGAAGGAGTCCGGCAGCTTTTCAAACTGCATCGCTATCCTTTTTACCTGGTAATTGTATTTGTTGGAAAAACCATAGAGAAGGGAAGCGAATAGTCCGCCGCCGGCGGCTATGCCCATCCAGCTGAGGAAGGCCGAACGGGAAATGCGGTTGGAATCGCCGATCTCCTCTACTTCGGTCTGCGAAAAGAATAGCTTACCAAAGCTCCATTGAAACAGCCTGCGGATGTCGTCGATCAATACAAATAAGCCGATGATCAGTTTGCCAAAGAACAGGGCGATGATACTGGCAAAAAGGATGCTGCGCAAATAAGGCGAGGCCTTATCCAGCTGCAGGTAGGGCAATAGCAGTAAGATCAACAGCGCCAGTATGGAAATGGTCCAGTAGGTAATATAAATGATGCTCCTGGTCTTCGGCGAGGCCGACTGCGATACCAGTTTCAGGGCCTGGAAGACATAGAAGTCCAGGCCGATCATCAGGCCAATAAGTACGAACCAAAAAGGTGAGTTGCGCATTTCGGGTGCAATTAACTGAAATCTTAACAGATGCCCACCCTACCCTCCCTGAAGGGAGGGATTTTTAACTTTCATCCTTATCCACAGCTCAGGCAGCATAGATAGGTTGACACTCGTGGGTCATTGCGAGTGAAACGAAGCAATCATCCCTAAATTTGCCCCAAACCAGTTACCATGGAGATCACATACTACGGCCATGCCTGCTTTTCGGTGCTGGCCGGTGGCAAGCGCCTTCTCTTTGATCCTTATATCACGCTCAATGAGAAAGCCAGGCACATCGACATCAAAAAGATCAGGGCGGATTATATCCTGCTTTCACATGGCCATGAGGACCACGTGGTTGATTGCGTGGAGATCGCGAAAAATACCGGCGCTACCGTGGTAGCCGGCTGGGAGGTTTCTGAATGGGTTTGCGGCAAAGGGGTGAAAAAATCACACCCCCTGAATCATGGAGGCAAAAAGGCCTTTGACTTCGGCACCGTCAGAGCGGTGTCGGCCATCCATTCCTCCGTCATGCCCGATGGCAAGAATGGGGGAAATCCTATGGGTTTCCTGGTAACTACCCCTGAATTTGGCTTTTACTATAGCGGGGATACGGCCCTCACCCTCGACATGCAGCTGATACCGCGATGGGGAAAAGTAAATGTGGCAGCATTGTGCATAGGTGATAATTTCACCATGGGATACGAGGATGCCATTGAGGCCGCCAAAATGGTGCAATGCACGGAGGTCCTGGGTGTTCATTACGACACCTTTGGTTACATCGAGATCGATCATCAAAAAGCAAAACAGGCTTTCAGGGATGCGGGCATGAATCTTTACCTGCCTGGCATCGGGGAGACCATTAATATTGAAGGAGCATAATGGGAAGAATCATTGGCGTAGCGAATCAAAAAGGCGGTGTAGGCAAGACCACTACAGCCATCAACCTGGCAGCCAGCCTGGGCGTGCTGGAGTTCAAAACCTTATTGGTAGATGCCGACCCGCAGGCGAACAGCACCACCGGTGTGGGCTTCGACCTGCAGAATGTAACGCATAGCCTTTACGACTGCATGGTGAACCAGGCCACGGCCCGGGACGTGATCCTGAAAACGGAGATCCCTAACCTGGACCTCATTCCTTCTCATATCGACCTGGTGGGCGCCGAGATCGAAATGATCAACTACCCCAACAGGGAATCTGTACTCAAACAACTGCTGCAGCCTGTCAAAGACGACTACGACTTCATTGTGATCGACTGCTCCCCTTCACTCGGACTCATCACCGTCAACGCCCTGTCGGCGGCTGACTCGGTGATCGTGCCTGTGCAGTGCGAATTCTTTGCATTGGAAGGATTGGGAAAATTGCTGAACACCATCAAGATCGTCCAAAACCGCCTCAATACTTCCCTGGTGATCGAGGGTATACTGATGACCATGTATGATGGCAGGCTCCGCCTCTGCAACCAGGTGGTGGGCGAAGTGAGAAGGCACTTTGAAGATCTGGTCTTCAATACCATCATCCACCGAAACTCCAGGCTCAGCGAGGCGCCCAGTGTGGGCAAGCCCGTTATACTCTACGATGCCAGCAGCAAAGGCTCCATGAACTACCTCAACCTTGCCAAGGAAGTGCTGCAGAAAAATAATTTAACGAAAATTCCACAGGAAGAGCGCACCATAGAGTTATAGTTTTTTTCCCCGGTGGGCCCGTACCAGTATATTTGCAGACTGACTGCTATTTACTTTCGTCGCCGTTAAAGATTAAAAAAATGTCAACTCCTAAACAAAACAAAGAAGCGCTGGGCAAGGGCATCCGTTCCCTGCTTCAAAGTATTGACAATGATCTGAAGACAACGGCGGGAGGATTGAACCAGACCGTGGTGCAGGAAGCCACGGGTGTGATGCGGATCGCTATTGAAAATATAGAGGCCAACCCCAAGCAGCCCCGCCGGGATTTCGACGACCAGGCCCTGCAGGAACTCGCGCAGTCGCTGAAGATGCACGACATCATTCAGCCCATCACCGTTTCCAGGCTTCATGGTAATAAATACAGGCTCATCTCCGGTGAACGCCGCTGGCGCGCGGCCAAGCTGGCCGGACTGAAAGATATCCCTGCTTATGTAAGGCATGCGAACGACCAGGAATTGCTGGAGCTCGCCTTGCTGGAAAACCTGCAGCGCGAAGACCTGAACGCGATGGAGATCGCTTTGAGTTATAAGCGTATGATGGAAGAACTTAGTCATACGCAGGAACAGGTGGCGGAAAGAATGGGCAAGGACAGGAGCACGGTCACCAACTACATCCGCCTGCTTCGACTCCCTCCCGATATCCAGATCGCCGTGCGCAACGGTGAGATCAGCATGGGCCACGCAAGAGCGCTGGTGAATGTAGATACCATCGACAAGCAGCTTTATATTTTCGACGAGATCAAGACCAAGGGTCTTTCTGTGCGCCAGACAGAGAACCTGGTGCGCAACCTCTATAAAGAATCTGAAGAGAAAAAAACAACGGTCAACGCCCTGCCCGCTGCTTATAAAAAAATTGAAGACAAGCTCTCCTCCCATTTCAGCACCCGCGTGAAGATGCGCCACAGCAAGAACGGCAGCGGCCAGATCACGCTGGATTATTATTCGCTGCAGGAGTTGAACAAATTGCTCGAACAAATGAATGTGACGATTGATTAAGCGGCTCACATATCATTTTCTTCCCCTCGTTTTCATTGCATGCTTTGCTCTACCGGCCAGGGGCCAGGATTCTACTGTAACCGCTGACAGCCTTGCCGTACTGGAGAAAAAAGCAGACTCGATTTTCCTGCATCACTCTCCCAGGACAGCGGCCATCCGCTCAGCCATCTTGCCGGGATGGGGCCAGGCCTACAACAAGAAATACTGGAAGATACCCATCGTATATGCCGCCCTCGGCACCTCAGGCGGGATCTTCGCGTACAATGTCACCTGGTACAGGCGGTTCCGCGATGCCTACCGCATTTTGTATGAAAAGGATACGGCCAACTTTGACCAGATCCATTCGCGTCTGCAGTCCTACGTGCGTTTCAACGATCAGCCGGGCCTCCGCTACAACCGCGACGAGTTCCGGAGGAATGTAGACTACTCCATCGTGGCTTTCGTACTGCTCTGGGGATTGAACGTGGTAGATGCTACCGTGGATGCACACCTGAAATCCTTCGACGTAAGTCCTGACCTTAGCCTGCGCATCGTGCCTGGCTATAGCGAAATGGCGCAGACCAATGGCGTCAGCCTGGTCATCTCCCTTAAATAAACTTTTATGCGTATTGCTTTGATCGGTTACGGAAAGATGGGCCACATGGTGGAAGAGATCGCCCTGCAGCGGGGACACACCATAGCGGTAAAGATCGACCACCACAACCCGGAGGATCTGAATGATCACATCAAAGAGATCGCCGACGTGGCCATAGAATTCACAGCCCCATCGGCTGCTTTCGGCAATGTAATAAGGTGCATCGACCTGGGCATCCCTGTAGTGAGCGGGTCCACCGGTTGGAATGAAAAACTGGAAGAAGCCCGCGAGCACTGCCAGGCAAAGAATGGCGGATTTTTACATGCAAGCAATTTCAGCGTGGGCGTCAATATATTTTTCGAGGTGAACAAGCTGCTGGCCAGGCTGATGAATACCCAACCGGACTATGAGGTCAGCATTAAAGAGATCCATCACACCCAAAAGAAGGATGCGCCCAGCGGCACTGCAGTCACCCTCGCCGAGCAGGTGATACAAGAAGTAAAACGCAAGACCAGCTGGTCGATGTCGCCTGCGCAGGCTTCTGAGATCCACATCACCAGCGAAAGGACCGATCCTGCACCAGGCACACACCATGTGAAATACAGCTCTCCTATCGATGATATCGAGATCATCCATACCGCGCACAACCGCACAGGATTTGCTACAGGCGCGGTACTGGCAGCGGAATTTTTGGCCGGAAAAAAAGGGGTCTATACCATGAGCGATGTGCTCGGGTTGAATTCCTAACGTTCAATCATAAATTCTCTAGTCCTCTCCTGGCTTTTCAGATGATTCTGCCGGCGCCACGAAGTCGTTCCTCAATTCAGTATGCCTGATCTGTCCACCGAGATAACCGGTCACGGCTGCCACGCCGAAGGAAATGATTGAGAGTACCAGGATGATGATGGCCAGTTTGCGGATGCGCTGATAATGATTCTTTGAGCGGATCAACCCTATGAGGGAGAATATGGCCAGCACTATATAAGAAATAAGGGCATAGAGCGCAACCTCCTCATGTTCTTCAATGGCATCATGGGTCACCCCAGGAAGATTTTCCACTACATGCTCAGCGCCCTCCCCACTGAAATAAGCGGCCAGTCCAATTAGGGCTGAAATGATAAAGACCAGGTAAGCCGCAGCCATAGTAGGCGGACTCTGCCTGTTCATACCGAAGATGAGCACGATGATCCCAAAGAATACACCAAGGATAGGTGCATGGTTGCTGAGCAAATGGATATGAGATGCGTCCATAAAAGAAGTTTAATGGGTTAGTGGTTAACGTAAAGTTAGTAAACCCGCCCCATTTCCGTTTACGGTTTACAGTTTACTGTTTGCGGTTTAGAACCTTGTCAACCCTCCCTCAAATTCACCAGCATATCCTCCGTCATCTTCGGCAGGTCGTACTCATGCTTCCACCCCCATTCGCTGCGCGCCACGCTGTCATCAATGCTCCCCGGCCAGCTGTCGGCAATCTGCTGCCTGTAGTCCGGCGAATAGCTCATGGCAAAAGCAGGAATGTGCTTCTTGATCTCCGCACCGATCTCAGCCGGCGAGAAACTCATGGAAGAAATATTATAGGAGGTCCTTGTTTTGATCTTTTCTGCCGGCGCTTCCATCAGCTCTATGGTGGCGCGGATCGCGTCGGGCATGTACATCATGGGCAAATAAGTATCCGGCTTCAGGAAGCAGTTGTAATGCCCGTCGGACAAGGCCTCGTGAAAGATCTCCACCGCGTAATCGGTAGTACCACCGCCCGGCGCTGATTTGTACGAGATCAATCCTGGATAGCGCAGGCTGCGCACGTCGACATTGTATTTACTGAAAAAATAATTACACCAGAATTCACCCGCATACTTACTGATGCCGTAAACCGTGGTGGGTTCAATTATGGTTTTCTGCGGGCAATCTTTTTTTGGTGAGGTGGGACCGAACACGGCGATGCTGCTGGGCCAATAGACCTTGGAAAGCTTTTCTTCCTTGGCAATATCGAGCACGTTCAGCAGGCCCTGCATGTTGAGGTGCCAGGCCAGGTTGGGATTCTTTTCGCCTGTAGCAGACAGGATGGCAGCCAGCAGGTAGATCTGCGTTACGTTCTGCCGGATCACCTGTACGTGAAGCATTTCCTTGTTCATCACATCCATGCTCACGTAAGGGCCTGTTCCATGCAACAAAGGGTTCTCTTCTCTCAGGTCGGAGGCGATCACGTTCGCCGACCCATATAATTTGCGCAGGGCCAGGGTCAATTCAACACCGATCTGTCCCGAGGCGCCTATCACCAGTATCTTTTCCTGTTTCATGGGCTCAAAAGTAAAGGGTTTACAGTTTACGGTTAACTGTTAACTCACCACTCACCTCCCGATAGCTATCGGGACACCATTCACTAAATAGAATAGCCGTCCAGGGAACGGCTATTCTGCTTGATGTAACCAAAGGTTTATTGAATGTATATGAGCTTACCCTTGTGGTTCACCTCCGGCGAAGTCACCGTGATCATATACACACCGGCGCTGAGGCCCTGCATGGGTATCTCCAGGGTATGATGGCCTTTTTCGAGATCTTTTTCCAATGAATGCACCAGTTGCCCGGTTGCATTGTGCAGGTTCACTGATACTTTGTTCCCCGCTGCCAGGCCCAGCTGCACATAAGCGTTGGCAGCGCGCTGGAAGATCACCAGTCCATCCCCAGGCACCGCTTCTTCCACCGGCTGCTGCGCCACGCGGGCAGGATAGCTGGAAGAACTAATGGTTTTAGGTGCTGTATAAGTGGCCTTCACAAATACTTTTTGAGATGGATTGGAAGTGCTGGAGTTCCTTACCTTGATCTTGTAAAACCCGGTTGAAGAGGGTGTATAAGTGAGTGTAAGATTGCCTGTTCCGGCCTTGGTCGCAAGGAGTACGTCTGTATTGCTGTAAATATTCACAGTAAGGCTATAAGCCGTGTTGCTGGGATACACGGTAGTGGTGATGGTCTTCCCTCCTTCGCTGAATACCTTTCCCGCATAGCGTAAAGTGGTGGATGAAGCCGGCAGTGCACCGCCCTGCTTCAGCGAGCTGGCGTGGTTGTCGCCCAGGTCGTTGGCCATCTCCCACTCCTGGGTGGTGGATCTTTGCGCCGGAGCAAAACCTCCGGTAACGCCTGCCTTACCCCAGATGCTATAGCCCCTTCTCACATTGCTGCCATCACAGGGTGGCGCCCAGATGGTCACTCTTCCGTTGGCATCCGTCCAGATGTCGTTGCTGTTGGCACCGGAATAATCATGCAATTGAACATTGGGGCCAAAATCTGTTTGGATGTTCGCGCTCTGCCATGTGTTCCAGTTATCATTCACGGCTATGATGGCATAGCTGTTCTCCGGACCTGCCTTATATCCTCTTTCAATGATCAGCAGGTCCTGTGCCTGCCAGCGCACTTTATAAGATCCTTTTTTGAAGTTCAGCTTTTGGTGGCACCATATGATATTGGCAATATCGTCTCTTTGTGGAAGGTCGGTGGTGCTGGTGGGCAAATGCGTATAGCGCTTGCCGGTACCTCCTATGTTAAACAGGTCCTCGAAAAATACCTGCGGGCTGCCATCTACTGCGAATGTAACTGCATAAGCTACTGCGAGGCGGGGATCAAAGGGATCTATGTGGCCTCCTCCTAATTCGTTATTCGTATCCCAGCCGATATAGTTGCCGTTAGCATCCTTAATGGGCCGGAAGGTGTCGTGGTTGTTCACGAAAGGCACCGTCCTGTACCGGTTGGCCTGCTGGGCCGATGGCAGGCTGCCCAGGTCGTAGCTTCCACCGGCGCTCACCATGTTCTTCACAGCCTGGCGTAAGCTGAAGTCAAAAGTTCCCACCATGTCTTCCGTGCCGCCATTGCTGGTCTTGACCGTATTGATCCAGGTGTCCATCTGGCTGCCGCTGCCTACATATTCGCCCACGGCAAACATATTGGCGCCGCCATTGGCCCAGCCTGCATTGTATTTTACATTGTAGAGGAAATCCTGCGTAGCCCATTCAGGAAAATGTTTCACCGCGTCGAGGCGGAAGCCGTCCACACCAGTTTGTTTTTTCATCCACACGAACCAGCTCCTCGCGTTGTTGCGCATGTGATTGCTGCTCTGCGCCGGGTTATAGGTGGCGTTGGAGCTTTGTCCGTAAGCTCCCGAATAATAACATACATCGGGCCCGAACCAGGCCGCGCACCAGTCGCCGCTATTGCAAACATGCCCTGGATTGGAATGAAAGTTCTGCCAGTTCTTGGGCCACCTGCCGGAGCGCGCGAGATAGTTGGTGGACGATTCATCCGTGGCCGGCGTGGAGAAAGAAACATACCTGAAATTCTTATAGGTATTCCCGTCATTATTCGCCGCATTGGGGTCGCTGCCGCCTGAGCCGTTGGCTGAGCCGGCATTATCAAGATGGTTGAATACCACATCCTGGATCACATTCATGCCGTTGGCATGCAGGATGGCGATCATCCTTAAGAGCTCGTCTTTGTTACCCAGGCGGGTCTTCAGGCTGCCCTTTTGGTATTTATCTCCCAGGTCGTACTGGTCGAAGGGAGAATAGCCATTGCTGTTCGTACCAGCATTCTTGATGGAAGGCGGGATCCAAACGCCGTCGATACCCAGCGTCCTGAGCCGGGGTGAAAGATCGGTGAGGTAATTGGTCCAGCCATTGGGATAATTGTTGTTGTGATAATCCCACCAGAAGCCCTGGAGGATCACCTGCCCGTTCCATGGATTCTGAGAGAAGGATAACAATGAAATGCACAACAGCACCATCGTCATCCTGAGTCGGAGAAGAAGTTTCATGTGGAGGTTTTTGGTTATGGTTTAAAAAAAGGCCGGGAAAAAGTTAATACATTATTCCAATAGGCCACTTCACTAACTTTGCGCGATGACGGAATTCCTGAAAAAATTATTTGCAGCACAGCAGTACGACCCTAATAATTTTTTTCTCATTGCAGGCCCCTGCGTGGTGGAGAGTGAGCAAATGGTGCTGGATATCGCCGGCAGCGTTTCCGGCATCTGCAAAAAACTGGGGATCCCCCTCGTCTTCAAAGCATCTTACCGCAAGGCCAACCGTACCAGCGCCAGCTCCTTTACAGGCCTGGGCGACGAGACCGCCCTGGGCATTATAAAAAAAGCGGCGGAGATCACCGGCCTGCCGGTCACCACCGATATTCATACCGAAAGAGAGGCCGAGCTGGCTGCGCAATACGTGGACATCCTGCAGATCCCTGCCTTTCTCTGCAGGCAGACCGACCTCCTGGTGGCGGCGGCCAAAACAGGCAGGATCGTGAATGTAAAAAAAGGTCAGTTCGTGAGTGGCGAGGCCATGAAATTCGCCGTGCAGAAAATTCAAAGTGCAGGGAATAACAAGGTGATGCTCACCGAAAGGGGTACTACTTTCGGTTACCAGGACCTGGTAGTGGATTACAGGAATATTCCCTTGATGCAGGCGGGGGGCGTGCCTGTGGTGATGGATTGCACGCATAGCCTTCAGCAACCCAACCAGCCAGGCGGCATCACGGGCGGGAATCCCCAGTTGATCGGCACCATAGCCAAGGCAGCCATCGCCGTAGGCGTTGAAGGCCTTTTCATTGAAACGCATCCCGACCCGGCATCAGCAAAAAGCGACGGGGCCAATATGCTCAACCTGAAGTTGCTGGAAGACCTGCTGGTTAAACTGGTGAAGATCAGGCAGGCCGTGGTAGAAACAGCTTAGTGTGGCTTGTTGATATTCTCCACCTGCTCCTCGAATTTTTTTATTTCCTCTTCCGGGTGTTCGATCCTGTCCTTCACCGATTTCTTGGTAGCCATCTTCCATATCTGGAACAAGGCCGTGGCGGCGAATATGCCCCCGATCACCCAGTTGATCACAGACTGGTTGTTGTTCACACTGCTTCCAATGGCTTGCCCGCCAAAAATGAAAAGGCAATTGCCCATGAGCGTGCCTATGCCAATTCCAAGAATGTACATGTTGTAATGGCTATGTTTGGGCAGCAGGATCTTCTTGGTGAATAAAACCGTGCTCCAGCCAAACCAGAAAGGGATCTGGATAGGATTGAGCGCACTCATCATCAGTCCCAGCATGAAGCGGTGCAGGGTGCTGCTCAGGATCACATTTTTTTCTACGTCGGGCGATGCGGCGGCATAAAAGCTGGAGATGGCGAGTGCAATAACGATGGCGAGGGTCACCCACTCCAGGATCCTGAACAGCCATTGCTGCCTGCGCACCCAGTCCATAGCAAAAAGCGAAAGCCTTACATAGACCATTTCCGCGGTAAGTGATCCCAGGGAGAACCAGATAGCCGGCGATATCCCATCGGAGATGGATATCTGCATGGCGGCCACGTTGAGCGTGCCCAGGGGAAGGGAGCCCAGGAAAGAAATGAACATGCCCGTAAAAAATATTCTCCACAATACCATATAGCTGCTTAGATCAGAATTTCCTGGTCATACTTCTCCAGCACCTTCAGGTGCTTTTTTGCCTCCCTTAAAAATCGCAATCCTTCACCAAAAGACCAATATCTTTTTATGCCCTTCTCATGATTGTACCTGGAAATGCGGTAGAGCACCTTCCAGTGCCTGAGAAAAACACGCTGCGCTTTGAATAGCGAATAACCCTGCTGGTACACATGGTTGGGCTCGGCTCCGCTGCCGTTGAATTCAAGGATGGAGAAATTTTTTCCCTGCTTCAGTTCGGCGATGGAATTGCACTTGATGTCGTACCTGCCATAATAGAACTGTGTTGGGAAGCTCAGTACATCGAAAACCGACAACAGGTTTTCATCGATCTCATGTTCCAGGCTGGTGAAAGTAGCGCCCCGGTTGAGGTTGGCGGCATGGGCCAGGGGAAACTTCTCGCCCTTTGCCAGCACGCGCTGCAGGTGCACCTGGTGCTTGATCTCCATTTCCTCCAGGCGGTGCTGCGCCTTGGGGTGCTGCTGTATCAATTCCTGGAGCGTTGACCTCCCATCCCCCACCACATCCATCAGGTCTTTTTGAATAAAGCCGGTGATCACCCCCTTTTGCGCATAAGGGTACCTGTAATAAAAAACGCTCACTTCCAGGGGGTGCTCTATGAATTCCTGGATGATGTAGGTCATGGGGATCTTCTCGTGGTAAATGCGCAGCTGCTCTTCTGTGTCGATCTTGCGGAATAAAAGTCCTTTCATGCCCACATCCGGCTTCACGCAAAACGGAAATGAAAATCCATTTTCATCCACGGCCGCTCTCACCGAGGCAAAGGTTTCGGAAGGCTCGATGTAAATGGTTTTGGGATAGAGATCAACCGGCAGCAGTTCGTACATCTCCTTTTTCCCCTCTCCCTCGAATCCGCCGAAGGTGATGGTGGGATCGGAGGCGGAGAAGAACCAAAGCGATCCGGACCGCAGGCAATACCAGAACCAGGCAGGCACAATGAAAAGATATCTCAAAGCAAAAGGCCACAGCTCCCAGTTGGTGATTCTATCCCAGGTCTTCATGAAGCGGCTAAAATAGAGAATGGTAGTGAATCGAAGGACAAGTGTTCTATGAGTTATCCTTCTTTCCTTTATTTTTGATCAAATATCCTCTATGAGGCAATTCGTACTGCTACTGCTTTTATGTGCCGGAAGTTTCTCCATCAGGGCCGGGGCGGCAACGGCTCCACCGGTGGCAGCGGAACATCCCATGCAGGCCGCCTATGCCAAACTGTTGACCATGAAACCGGCGGCCATAGAAAAAAAGCTGGGGAGGAAATTGACTTTCAAAGAAAAGATCCAGGTCAGGATCGCAAAACTTCATTATTCACTCACAAAGAGATATGCCGAAGGCGAGCCTTCGCCTAAGCAGCTGAAACAAGGCCGGCTGGCGTTGGTGCTGGGTGGACTGGGCTTTTTGATCCTTGCCCTGGCTGCTGCGGGCGCCGTCCTTCCCGGATTGATTGTTCTTTTCACCCTGCCCTTAGGTGTGGGTGCATTGATCCTGGGGATCAGATCGGCAAAAGGAAATGGCAATACGGCCGGCGTGCTCGGAATAGCTTCCGGTGGCGCTATCTTATTTATTTGGTTACTGGCGGTGATCCTGATCGCTGCCATATTATACACCTGGGAATGAAAGTAAGAATCATGTCGGAGCTGGGCGGACAGGCTCCTGAGATATTGTTTTGGGTAGGCTGCGCCGGCAGCTTTGACCAGCGTGCGCAAAAGATCACCCGTGCCTTTGCCACCATCCTCAATAAGGTGGGGATGGATTTTGCCATCCTGGGCCCGGAAGAAGCCTGTACAGGAGATCCTGCACGCCGTGCGGGCAACGAGTTCCTTTTCCAGATGATGGCCTACCAGAACATCCAGACATTGAACAATTACGGCATCAAAAAGATCGTGACCGCCTGTCCACACTGTTTCAATGTTTTCAAAAACGAATACCCTGAGCTGGGCGGCAATTACGAAGTGATCCACCATACTACGCTCCTGCAGGACCTGATCGACAACGGCCGCATCCGCCTCAAAGATGATTCGGTATTCAAGGGAAAGAAGATCACCTACCACGACAGCTGCTATCTCGGGCGGGCCAATGATATTTACGAAGCACCACGGAAGGTACTGGAAGCCCTGGATGCGGAGCTGGTGGAAATGAAGCGCTGCAAGAAGAACGGACTCTGCTGCGGCGCCGGCGGCGCGCAGATGTGGAAAGAGGAAGAAGCCGGCACCACCAGGATCAACTTCGAGCGTTCCACCGAAGCCATAGAAACCGGTTCCAGCGTAGTGGCTTCAGCCTGTCCTTATTGCAACACCATGCTTACCGATGGCGTCAAAGCCGCTGAGAAAGAAGACGACGTAAAAGTGATGGACATAGCGGAGCTCGTAGCGGCCAGTATGGAGTGATATCTTCAATAGAAAATTCTATTCCATGGCAAAAAACAAAACGGAAAAAACCAACCAGGATGCAATGGAGTTCATCCAGTCGCTGACCGACGAGAAAAAACGGGCCGACTCATTGAAGCTCGTAGAGATCATGTCGGAGCTGACGGGCGAAAAGCCCTACATGTATGGTCCCACCATCGTGGGCTTTGGCAATTACCACTACAAATACGAAAGCGGGCACGAAGGCGATGCGCCCATTGCCGGATTCTCACCACGCAAGGCGGCGTTCTCCATCTACCTCGGCAACTTTCCAGGCCGCAAGGAAATGATGAAGGATCTCGGCAAACACAAGGAAGCCGTTGCCTGCCTCTACGTGAATAAGCTCGCCGACATCAACCTGCCGGTCTTGAAGAAGATCATCAAGGCTTGCATAGCGCATACTAAGAAGACCTATCCTTCGTGAAAGGTGAAAAAGGCATTTACCCCATGGTCCGAACCTTTGGTCCAAACTAGAAGGCCCTCCCTGGCTTGAAAATCCTGATCCTGATCATCCCAAAATCCTTCAATCCCGGTTACCTTTGCCGGCATGAACCTCGAATTCAAACACCTCCTCCCCCAGGACTTCGCCCCTGCCAGTAAAGTATGGGTTTACCAGAGCAACCGCCTGTTCAGCATCCCGGAAGCTATGGAGATCGGTGATCTGATCACTCGTTTCTGCCAGGGCTGGACCAGCCACGGCGACCAGGTAAAAGCCTTCGGTCATTTGTTCTTTGGACAGTTCATCGTGCTCATGGCCGATGAAAGCGCCTGCCACGTAGGCGGCTGCAGTACCGATAGCTCCATCCGTTTTATTAAGGAGCTCGGGGAAAAATTCCAGGTCGACCTGTTCAACCGCACCCAGCTGGCCTTTGTGAGAAAAGACAAGGTTGAGATCCTGCCGCTTGCGCAAATGGATTATGCAGTGGAGAATGGCTTTGTGAACGCGGATACTTTATTCTTCAACAATACGGTGCACACCAAACAGCAACTGGAAAATAACTGGATCATCCCGGTGAAGGACTCCTGGCTGGCGAGCAGGCTACCTAAGGTAGGTCATACTGCTTAAGGTCAGAGGCACTATGAACCACTAAGTCACTAAGGCACAAAGGGACACAAAGAGATTCCCCCTCTCCTTGCGGGATGAAGCGTTTCACTATTCACGATTGACCTATTTGTGCTGTTCATGCATTTTTGCTTTCATCCAGAAATTCGACAGTACCACTGAAACGCCAAGATCGCGGAGGACGCAAAGAAAAACGCAGAGAAACAGCCACTTCTCTGCGAATCTCCGCGAACTCTGCGTCCACTGCGTTTCAGCGGGTGACCGCACCAGGGAAATGACAGCTACATGGAATTTATGACCGCGCCGAACACGGAGAATACAAAAAACCATTTCGCCATTGACAATTAGGGTGGATTAAAAGAAGCAATTCATCTGCGGTAGTTCGACAAGCTCACTATGACAATATCTGTCATTCTGAGCCTATCGAAGAACACCATTCACCATTCACCATTCACCATTCACGATTCACGACTGACTATCCGCCTTGTCCTGCAAGGCCTTCTTCAACCGCTCTTTCGCTTCCTCTGAGATCTTCGGCTTCTTTTTCGGTTTGGGCGCAAAATTATACGCCACTGTCATCCTGATGTTGCGGGTCTGCGTGGTGTTGAATGTTTCCAGCGTGAACTTGTCGCCATAAGTGAAGCCCCGGTTCTGTTGCTTCCGGAAGGGGTCGATCACGTTCAGGGTCAGCGTCATTTTCTTTTCCAGCACCTTGGCCTGGAAGCCCATATTCATACTGAGATTGCTGCGCGTGAGTCCCTGCGGGTTGGCAAAACGGTTGAACGTAACGCTGGAAGTAACATTATAAAGATCCTGGAAGGCGTAGTTCGCATTGAAGTTGGAAGTGAAGGTGCTGCCGTTCCTGAACTTGCTTTGCTGTCCTTCCACATCCTGGTATTCGTTATAAGTATAGGCAAGGCTCAGATTCACCTTGGTGCGCTTGCTCACCGTATAGCCGCCCCAGGTGCTCACCTCGTATTCTTTCTTATCGCTGATATTCTGCCAGCTCACCTGCGTGGTGGTATCGGAAAGGCGTGTGCGGATCTGCGCGTACACATCTTCCACCTTGTTGTAGCCTACACCCAGGTTCACAAAAAAAGATTTGACATTCCTGCCCAGCACCAGGTCGAAATTATGCGCCATGGAAGGCTTCAGCACGGGGTTGCCCACTCTGGTGTTATAAAGGTCGGTGGAATCCTCGAAAGGATTCAGCTCGTTCACACCGGGCCTGCGGATGGTGCGGCGATAAGAAAAAGTGGCATTCAGCACATCCTTCCAGCTCCTGTTCAGATTTGCGAAGGGCAGGTAGCTCCAGTATTGGTTACTGATATCCTTGGGATCGTTATCGAGATTGAATACGATCTGCGTATTCTCCGCCGACACACCAATGGTGCTGCTGAAATCCTTGGAAAATATTCTTCTTACCGAAGCCCTCATGTTGGTGATCTCCTGCTTGTACTGGAAGCGGTTGATCAGCGCTGCAAGTGGCGTCCACTTGTCCTGCGTTTTATTAAAATAGCTGGCATCGGAAGAAATATCTGAATGCGATGTATTATGAAAAGCGCCTATCGACAGGAAATTCTTTTTATCCTTGGAAGGAATGTCATAGTTCCCGCGCAGGTTCAGTCCCCTCGACTTGTTCCTTGTATACTGCACCTGGGAGGAATCGTTGCCATTGAACTCATGGTCCTGGTTGAAGTATTGCAGATAATAGTCGCGGTCGTTATGGCTGGTGGAGAAATTCGAATTCGCTATCAGCTTCAGCACCTGGCCCGGGTTCTTTGATTTCAAAGTGTAGGTAATGCTTCCGTTGATATTCTGGTTGTCACCCGCGCTGCCGATGGTCCTCTCCGTGAACCGGTTGATCTCGTTGTAGCGGTTGATATTCTGAATTTCCGTGAAATTGGTGTTGTCGAAATTATTTTGGTTGAATGCCAGTACCAGGTTCACTGAATTTCGGGTATCCAGGTCCAGGTCCATATTGGTGCGCATGTTGGGGCGCAGGTTGGTGTTGGTAGACTGATGCTGTGTTTTTACAAAAGTGGAGTAACTGGAATAAATATTCTCGCGCACCGTGTAGCCTTCACTGTCAAACTCGTTATAACCCACGCCCGCGTTGAAATTCAGGGCCAGTCCCTGCTTCCTGTAATTATAATTCCCGTTCAGGCTGCTCTCTCCCCTCGTGCCTGCAGAAATATTGATCCTGCCCGATTTACCCACCTTGCCTTTTTTGGTGGTGATATTGATCACGCCGCCCTGCTCGGAAGCATATTGGGGCGGAGGGTTGGTCATCACTTCTATCTTCTCGATGGTGCTGCCTGGCAAAGATTCCAGGAGGTCCTGCAACTGCTGCTGGTTCAGCTCCACGGGCTTGTCGTCGATCAGGATCTTGGGCTCCTTGCCGCGAACGAGGATCTTGCCGTCGGGATCCTTGGTGATCAGCGGCACATTGGTCAGCAACTCGCTGGCATTGCTACCGGCGCTTAGTGCCGACTCGCCCGCGTTGAAAGTGATGTTGCCATCCTTGCTCTGGATCAGGGGCTTTTCTGCATAGACAATGATCTCCTGCAAGTCGTCTGTGGTCTTCGGCCGGATCACGATATCATTCAGGTTGAAATCGAACCGCTCCGCCCGGAAATAGATGCTGTCGATGGTGTAAGGCTGCATGCCAACATAAGAGATCCTCAGCCTGTGGTAGCCGAATGGAATGCCTGAAATAGTAAAGGAGCCGTCCTCGTCACTCAGCGCGGTGGTCTTCCTGGTGGTGTCCGAAAGGGGCATCAGCGTCACCGTAGCACCCTGCAGGGCCTTCTTTTTTTCGTCCATAATGGAGCCGGTGACCAATCCAAGTGAGTCTTGCGCTGAGGCAAAAAATGAGAGGGAGACGAGGCAGATCGTCAATAAATATTTCATGGATGGACAAAGATAAGTCTCTAACTATCAAGATAATCTTAAAATCCTGACATACTGTCACTCCGGCTTTTACAATTAGCTATCTTTGTGCCCCAATTTCAAGCTATGCCCGAAGTATTAGAAAAGGTTCATGATGAGGCCAGGCAGGGCGAGGCCCTCCTGCCCCGGGATGGAAAGACCTTTGCCCGCCATTTCTATATTGAAAGCTATGGCTGCCAGATGAATTTCAGCGACAGCGAGATCGTAGCCTCCATTCTGAACGAGAATGGATTCGGCGCTACAAGGAACCTGGAGGAAGCGGACCTGATCTTTCTGAACACCTGCTCCATCAGGGAAAAGGCGGAGCAAACGGTGAGGAAGCGCCTGACCGAATTCCGAAAGCTCAAGATCGCCAAACCCGCTACCCTTGTGGGGGTGCTGGGCTGCATGGCAGAGAGGCTGAAATCAAAATTCTTAGAAGAGGAAAAGCTGGTCGATATTGTAGTAGGCCCCGATGCCTACCGCACCATTCCGCAGCTCATTTTAGAAGCCGACAGCGGCCAGAAAGGCGTGAACGTGTTGCTGAGCCGGGAAGAGACCTATGCGGATATTTCGCCGGTGCGGCTGAACAGCAATGGCATCACGGCCTTTGTGAGCATCATGCGCGGCTGCAACAACATGTGTGCTTTTTGCGTAGTGCCTTTTACCAGGGGAAGGGAAAGAAGCCGGGAGGTAGAAAGCATCCTGCAGGAATGCCGCGACCTGCACGCGCGGGGATATAAGGAAGTGACCCTGCTGGGGCAGAACGTAGACAGCTACTATTATACCGGGGGAGAAAAGACCGTGAACTTCGCACAGCTGCTGGAGTTGGTAGCGCAGATAGCGCCCGACCTCCGGGTACGCTTCTCCACTTCACATCCCAAGGACATTACCGACGATGTGCTCTTCACCATGGCGAAGTACGAGAACATCTGCAAATACATTCACCTGCCATTGCAAAGCGGATCATCGCGCATTTTGCAATTGATGAACCGCAACTATTCCCGCGAGTGGTACATGGCCAAGGTAGACCGCATCCGGGAGATCATGCCCGACTGCGGCATCAGCTCCGACATCATCACTGGTTTTTGCACGGAGACCGAGGAAGACCACCGCGATACCATCAGCATGATGGAGTATGTTGGCTACGACCTTAGCTATATGTTCTTTTACAGCGAAAGGCCGGGCACGCTGGCACACAGAAGGTACCAGGACGATGTGCCGGAAGAATTGAAGAAAAAACGACTGCAGGAAGTAGTGGAGCTGCAGAACAGCCTTTCCTACCAGAGCAATTTGAAAGATATTGGCAACACCTGTACGGTGCTTATTGAAGGCGATTCTAAAAAAAGCAGCGCCGACTGGATGGGAAGAAGCAGCCAGAACAAGGTGGTGGTTTTTCCAAAAGGAGATCATGAACTGAAGCCTGGCCACTACGTGAAAGTGAAGGTGATGGCTTGTACACAGGCAACATTGTTAGGAGATATAGTAGAAGGAGGAATCTAAACATGGATCTGCAAAGCATTAAAAACAGGTTTGGTATCATCGGCAACTCACCGGCGCTCAATTACGCGCTGCAGGTGGCCGTGCAGGTGGCGAACACCGACCTCACCGTACTCATTGTGGGTGAGAGCGGCGTGGGTAAAGAAGCATTCTCACACATCATTCATACGCTTTCCGCGCGCAAGCACAATCCCTTCATAGCAGTGAACTGCGGCGCTATACCTGAAGGCACCATCGATTCGGAATTGTTCGGGCACGAAAAAGGCTCTTTCACCGGCGCCGTGGACAGCAGAAAGGGATATTTCGAGACCGTCAGCGGCGGTACCATTTTTCTCGACGAGATCGGCGAGATGCCCATAGGCACACAGGCCAGGCTGCTTCGCCTGCTCGAATCGGGCGAATACATCCGCGTAGGTTCATCCAAAGTGCAGAAGACCGATGTGCGCGTGATCACGGCTACCAACAAGGACCTGATGCAGCTGGTGCAGCAGGGAAAATTCCGCGAAGACCTTTATTACAGGCTCAATACCGTTCCCATCCGCGTGCCTTCGCTTCGCGACAGGAAGGAGGACATCCCACTCCTCTTCAGGAAATTCGTGATTGATTTCGCGGAGCGATACAAGACCACACCCGTTCAGCTCGATCCCGCCGCCATGCAAAAGCTCACTGCCTACACATGGCCCGGCAACGTGCGCGAACTGAAGAACATAGCCGAGCAGATCTCTGTACTGGCTACCGAAAAAACAGTCAACCTGCAGGAGCTGGCAAGGTTCCTCCCCGAGCAACAGGTGACCAGCAGGCTGCCTGTGCTGGCACACGAGCAGGCCAACGGCCACAACTTCAGCAACGAAAGGGAGATCCTTTACAAGCTGTTCTTCGACATGAAGAGGGATGTGACCGAGCTGAAAAAAATGTTCTTTGAAGTGATCCAGAATCCTTCACTTTCCACGCAGCATGCGCCTTATTTGGCAGAACTGCAGGAAACGCATGCTGAAAAGGCCACCCAACCCATGGTAGTAGCTCACCAGCAGCCCGTGTTGATGCATGGCGATATACACGACCACGAGGAAGTAGAGGAAAGCCTCAACATCATGGACAAGGAAAAAGAGCTGATCATCAAAGCGCTCAAGAAGCATAAGGGAAAAAGAAAGGATGCGGCCATGGACCTGGGCATCAGCGAGCGCACCTTATACAGAAAGTTAAAAGAGTACGACATTGACGATTAATTGCGGGAAAAGCTGTTGATTAGCTAACCGATTTCCCGAAACAATAACGCATGCACCGGATCAAAAAAATATATTTCTTCTTCGCAGCCCTGCTGCTGTTTGCTTTTTTCTCCATCCAGGCAGGTTGCGGCGTTTATAAGTTTGCCGATGTATCGGTGCCCGACAGCATTAAGACGGTGAGGATCCAATTCATAGAGAACAGGGCGCCTTATATCAATCCGCAATTAAGCCCCACCCTTACCGACAAGCTGCGCCAGAAAGTGAATAACCAGACGCGCCTCACACAGACCAATGCCGACAATGCGCACTATGACATCAGTGGTGAGATCGTGGATTATAGTGTGACCACTTCCGGTATTGCCAACCGCGAGGAAGTAATGAACCGCCTGACCGTAAGAGTGAAGATCACGCTCAGCAACCAGCTCGCCAGCACAAAGCAGGACTACGAAGTGAGCCGGAATTTTGAATTCTCTGCCAGCTCTTCGCTGCAGGCGGCAGAATCGAGGATGCTGGATGAAATGGTGCGCACCCTTACGGATGAAATTTTCAACCGCATCTTCTCTAATTGGTAAGTTTCCTAACTTGGCAGCATGGATGACCGCTTCAATATGCTGTCTGGTGTGGTGCTCGACTCCCCCCTCGATCAATGCAGCCTGGATGAACTGGAGGAACTCACGCGGAAATATCCTTATTTCTCCGCCGCGCATTTTCTACTCCTGAGAAAGAAGCAACTGGAAGACGTGGAGCATGCTGCCACCATCCAGAAAGCCATGTTGTACTACCACCACCCGGTGGCCTTTACTCATTTCATGAATCCTTTAAAGACCGACGAAAAAATACTGGCAGAGCCAGAAAAGCCGCAACAGCCTTTGATCCCCCCTTTCCAGGAAGAAGCAGCGCAGGACCATACGCTGGTCTCTGTACCTCAACCGCTGGAGCCCCCTCCACCGGTGCCGGAGCCCGAAACCATGCAGGTGGATCAACCGGTCGGAACTCCGAACGAAGTGAGCCTGGCTGCGAGCCCCGAAAAAGAAAAGAGCACAGAATCAGGCCTGAGCTTCGAACCTTACCATACCGTTGACTATTTCGCCTCCCAGGGCATCAGGCCCTCGAAAGAAGAACCGAAGGATGCGCTGGGCAAACAGCTGAAAAGCTTCACAGAATGGCTGAAGACCATGAAAAAACTGCCGGATGCGGCTGCAGCCATCAGCCAGGCCGATCCCAAAGTGGATTCCCTGGCCAGCCGGTCGGTGGGCGATCCGCATGTAGTGACCGAAGCGATGGCGGAGGTATGGCTCAAGCAGGGAAATAAGGAAAGGGCCCGCGAGATATATGAAAAATTAAGTTTGTCCGATCCCTCCAAAAAGGCTTACTTTGCTGCGAAAATTGACAATTTAAACGCTGACTAATGGACGTTTTATTTATTATCCTGATCATTCTCGCTTCACTCATTCTGACACTGATCGTGCTGGTGCAAAACCCCAAAGGTGGCGGACTGGCTGGCAACATCGCCGGCTTCAGCAACCAGTTCATGGGTGTGAAGCAAACGACCGACGTCCTTGAGAAAGGCACCTGGATCTTTGCGGCTGTGATCGCCATCCTTTGCATCACTTCCACTTTCTTTATTTCAGGCGCCGGCGGTTCCGACCGTTTTGATAACATCGGTACCACGCCTCCTGCTCAAACTACCAATCCTCCGGCACAGCAACCCGCCACGCCGAGATAAACGTATACCACTCCAAAACAACCTGCCCCCGAGGCAGGTTTTTTTTTGGTATTTTACCGCCGATTATGAAAAAGTTTTTTTTGATCCTGTTCTTGTTGTTGTTTTTAGGAGCCGCTGTAGTCGCCTGGGTCTTCCTGGGCCCCGGCACGGGCTTTAAAGAAAGAACCGAGACCCTGTACATCGCCAGCGATGCAATCACCCGGGAGGCCGTGCTGGACTCGCTGCGAAAGAACAAGATCATTTCCAACGAGGCCGCATTCAACTTCCTGGCAGAGCGGCTGCATTACTGGGAAAGGATCCGCCCGGGAAAATATGATATCGACAAAGGCAGCAGCCTGCTCTCCATTGTAAGGAAGCTGCGCAACGGCCAGCAAAGTCCTGTGAAGCTTACCATCAACAAGCTAAGGACAAAAGAAGACCTCGCCAGGATGACCGGTAACAAGTTCGAGTTTGATTCAAGCGAGATGATGGCCTACCTGCAAAGCGACGATTCCCTGGAGACTTTTGGGGTGAGCAGCGAACAGGCCATGATCCTGGTGGTGCCGGACACCTATACCTTCTTCTGGAGCGCCCCACCCAAAAAAGTATTGAGCACCTTATCCGCCGAGTCGAAAAAATTCTGGAAGACCCGGGAGGCCAAGGCCAAAGCAAAAGGACTTAGCAAAGAAGCGGTAATGATCATCGCTTCTATTGTAGAAGAAGAAACGAATGCCAATAAAGAAAAAGGAACCGTCGCCAGCGTTTATATCAACCGGCTGGAAAAGGGCATGCCGCTGCAGGCCGACCCGACCGTGAAGTTTGCCTTGAAGGATTTCAGCTTGCGCAGGATCTACGAAAAGCACCTCGCGGTGGAATCGCCCTACAATACTTACAGGAATAAAGGACTGCCTCCGGGACCTATCTGCACGCCTTCGCGCACCACCATTGATGCCGTGCTGAGCGCGCCGGAAACAGACTACCTCTATTTTGTAGCCAGCCCGGCCTTTGACGGCACACATGAATTCAGCAGGACCTACGAAGAGCACCTGGTAAAAGCGAGGGCTTACCAGCAGGCACTCAACGAGCGCGAAGCTGCTAAATCAAGCGACCGGTAATGGCTACGCTCTCACACATAAAAGGAAGGTTGATCGAAACAAGGCCGGTCCGCGGCGTGAACAAATGGTCGAAAGGGATCAGGCTTACGGGCTTCTACGGCGCGAGTCTTTATGCCGTGGCCAGCACGCTTTTCCGGCAGCTGAAGAAAACCAGCATTTCCGAAAGAGCAGCGGCGATCTCCTTCAATATTTTCATGGCCATACCGCCGACCGTTCTTTTTGCCTTCACCCTCATCCCCCTACTCCCTATTTCCGAACAGTTCATTTCCGAGCTCTATCACGTGATCCGCGACGTAATGCCCGGCAAAGAGAACCACACCATACTGATCGAGTTCATCGATGATTTTTTGAACCAACCCAAAAATGAGCTCCTTTCCTTTGGTTTACTGGTTGCCCTTTTCTTTTCCAGCAACGCCATGATGGGCATCATGCGGGCCTTTGATAAGAACTACGCGGGTTTCCGCCGCAGGGGCACCATCAAAAAAAGACAGGTAGCCATCCGGCTTACCCTCACCGTGTATTTCCTGGTGTTTTTCAGTATCGTGCTGCTCATTGCGCAAAACGAAGTGCTGAAGCTGGTGGGGATTGATAATAAATACCTGCGTGCCGCCATCATCAATATGCGCTGGCTGATCATCGTGCTCTTCATCTTCTACTCGGTGGCTACTATTTACCGCCTCGGACCCTCCATCACTACGAAATGGAAATACCTTACACCGGGCTCTGTATTTGCTACGCTGATGATGGTGATCTCCTCCCTCCTTGTATCCGTTTGGGTGGACAATTTCAACAGCTACAACAAGCTCTATGGCTCCATCGGTACCGTCTTCATCGTGATGTCCTTCATCTATATCAACTCCCTGGTAGTGCTTGTAGGATTTGAGCTGAACGTGGTCAGGGGACTGCTGCACAGGCAGCGCCTGATCCGCAATAGTGCTAAAACTGAGATAAAAGGTTGAAAGCAGGTACTACCGGCTAGGTTCCGACCGGTTTTTATAGGAAATTTGGTAACTACTAAAATCACAACATGAAAAAGATAGTATGCTCAGTCCTCCTGCTCGCCTCCATAGGCCTGGCTTTTACCACCAAAGGCGAGCTGCCCATTGGCGCCGAGATTCCGAAAGCCGACCTGAAGATGAAGGACGTAAGCGGAAAAATGGTGAGCCTGGAAGCCGCTAAAAAAGAGAACGGCTTGCTGGTGATCTTCAGCTGCAATACCTGTCCTTATGTAGTGAAGAACCAGGCACGCACCATAGAGATCGCCGAATATGCTGCTAAAAATATGATCGGCGTGGTGATCCTCAATTCCAATGAGGCCCTACGCGATGATGATGATTCTTACGAGGCCATGAAAGCCTATGCGAAAGAGCAGGGATATAAATGGTCTTATGTAGTGGATGAGAATTCGGTGATGGCCGACGCGTTCGGAGCGACAAGAACACCTGAAACTTTTCTTTTCAACAAGGAAGGAAAGCTGGTTTACCATGGCGCCATCGACAACAACCCTGCTGATGCCAGCTCTGTTTCAAGAAAACACCTGCAGATAGCCATCGACGAGCTCACCAGCGGAAAAGACATTGCGGTGAAGACCTCCCGGTCGGTAGGCTGCTCTATTAAGAGAAAAGGTTAAGAAATAAATTAGTCTTATTGGATCCCGCTCATGGCGGGATTTTTTTTAGCCGGAAAATGCTGCGTTGGAAATCATTAAGTGAAGATCCTTCGTGTTGCTTAGTGTTTTTGAGTCTTAATGGTTCAAATCCGGAGCGCGATTATTTGGGGCTCATTAAGGCCAGCACCTCCTGCTCAAATTCCTCCTTCGACAACTGGTCCTCATAAAACCTCCTGTAACCCGTTTTATTGTTGATGAAAAGAGTTGCCGGTATGGAACCTGACCAGTTCTCATCCACTCTTGGGCAAAAAACATCAGCATCAGATTCGTCGAGGTACTTGATCGGGGCAACGATCTTTCTTTTACCAGCGAAATCAGTGATTTTTTGAGGATAAGCTGAAGGCATGTCAAGGTTGACCAGTATTAACTTCACCCCGTCTTTTTCATATTTCTTTGCTATCTGTTGGAAATAGGGCATTTCTTCCAGGCAGGGTTTGCAGAATGTGGCCCAAAAATTAAAGACAACGGGGCCTTCCGCATTTTTGATCGCAGCTTCCAGGTCGGCTATCTTCCATTTCTCTATGGTCTGCGCGCCAGCTTGGAGCGAGAAGAAAAAAACAGCGGCCAATAATATTTGTTTATATCTCATGGTTCGATTCCCAAAGTTGGTTTAATTGTTCATACTGTGCTGCCTTCAGTTTCCGGCTGGCATAATGCCCCGCCGCTTCTTTTTGCCGGTAGGCTTCGTAAACACTCACGGCGCAGGCCACACTGATATTCAGCGACCGGATCATGCCCACCTGGGGGATGATGAAATTGCCATCGGCCATCTCCCTCACCTCCTCGCTCACGCCCGCATGCTCATTGCCAAACACCAGGGCTGTAGGTACCGTGAGGTCCAGCTCATATAAACTTACGGCATCGCCGGCGAGGTGGGTTGTTAAAATACGTGAGTAGCGCTCACGCAAAGCCTGGAAGCATTCACCGGCATCGGTGAACTGGTGAACGGTCAGCCATTTGGCCGCGCTGCTGCTGCTCCGCCTGCCCCATTTTTTGTGCGGGGAGATCCTGGTATTGAGCACGAAAATGTCCTGGATGCCTACCGCGTCGCAGCTGCGCATCACCGCGGAAATATTGTGCGGATCATAGACATTCTCCAGCACCACGGTGAGATCGTCCTGCCGCCTGGCCAGCACGTCATCGAGTCTTTTTCTACGCTCGGGGGTCATGAGCGCTAAGATAAGGAGGACGAATGTAGAATGTAGAATGCTGAATGTTGAATGCTGAAGTATAGATAACAAAATCCCCTGCGCGGCAGGGGACGGTTAGAGGCTAGTCGGGAAAAGAATATTAATTAGTTTGCTTTCCTAAGATTGATCATGGAAGGGTCTTCATTAACGCCGCCCATTTTTCTGTCAAGGATCTTGGCGAGGTCGCATACCAGGTCGCTTTGCGGCTTGATACTAGCCCAGTCCTCACCTCTCAACAGGGCATCGTTGAGGCTTTGCGACTCCTGTAAATAGAGAGCCTTCAACGTTTCTGCATCCATCTTCCAGTATTGTTCCGAATTCATAGGTTGCGAAGCAAGAATAGACTTGAACAGTTATTCACTCTGCAATTTACATGCCAACTCATCTGCAAGATCTGCTCCCAGTTTGGTTTTGAAGGGATGAGACTTCTGTAGCCGTCCGGTAGTTCATTCAACAGCATTAGTTCGTACGGGCACTACCCGTTATTCAGGGATCACTGTATCAGAGGTATCAGTCATGATTTCGGCGCCACATTCCCTGGCTGCGTCGATCTGCTCCTGGGTGAGGTCGGCCTTGAAACTGTATTCATAGTAGTCGATCACCGGCTTGTCGATATTTAGTTTATACAGACATTCGCCTAAGGCCTGGAGAGACGAAAACTTCAAAGTTACTCGCTGCATGGCTCTGGTTAAGGTGGCGCAAAGATATCATAGGTGGTAAATTAAACAAACACGGCAGTAAAGCTCGCTTTCACGCATTTTAGCGAGAACATGGAAATATTGAGGAGGTTACCTAAATTTGCAACCCGTTCGGGACGTAGCGCAGCCCGGTAGCGCACTAGCATGGGGTGCTAGGGGTCGCAAGTTCGAATCTTGTCGTCCCGACAAACAGAAAAGCCTTGAGTAAAACTCAGGGCTTTTTGTTTTAGCTCACCTTCCCGATCATGCAAGTATGCTTCAGCCTCTTCTATCGGCGAAATGATCTGCATCTTCCTCAAACCCAATCCTGACGCGGGTTTTACCGCCTCATTGGCATTGAATTTGCTTAATTAAATGCCATTTGTGACACAACTAAAACAAGGAATTGAACAATAATTTATTTAAGCTCTCCGTGGAAGAGTTAAAGGCAATGCATTCGGAGGAGACGAAGAACTTGAATGAACAGCTATTAAAGGGTGCCGATTGGGCCGCTGTCAAAGATCAGAGAAAATTCATCAGCGACATATCAAAAGTGATCGTGAGAAAAGAATCGGGGATCCACCAGGATCCTTCGGGCACCGGTCTCAGGGAATCGAAATGATGTAGACCCATTGAGTTTTGTACAGAGATCCTCCTCTTACTGACCCATTCACTGAGAGTGGACCTTCCCTTCATTTTTCTGAATAGCCTTCACCAGCCCTTTTTCAGCCTGGTAAATATGCAGGGGCAGATTGTTTTGCTGCAATAGCTGCCATTCGTCCTTTACCTGGCCGATCCTGAATATCAGCAGGCGGTTGTTCACGTAATGGTGTATGTGATAACTCAGAGGTAACTCTTCGTGGTAGATTCTTTTCAAGAGATAACTGTGTCCATCCACCTCAACTTCAAATTGCTCATCCATATTCTTCTTAGGCTAGGAGGTTCCAAAAATAGATAAAAAAAACTCAATGGATCTCCTTGCATAAGTGACCTGCAGCGCAAGCTCTTGCTTGATGGATCAAAACCCAGTCCTATTCCCCACTTCGCCGGCCTGGGTTTTTGTTATAACGCCTATGGAAACCATTTCCTTAAGCAGAACGGTATTGTAGTAAAAACTATTCTTCATTATTAATTTTGTCAGTACGGGATGTAGCGCAGCCCGGTAGCGCGCTTCGTTCGGGACGAAGAGGCCGCTGGTTCGAATCCAGTCATCCCGACAAGCATTGAAAGCCTTTGGCGACTGCCGGAGGCTTTTTTGTTTTGGAGCATGCAAGCTTGCTTGCAAATGCGGAAAAACAGAAAGCCAGAGCGCATGAAGTGCGCAGGCTTTCAATGCTTGAATCCCTCCCCTGAGGATCAGCGCAGCTAATCCAGTCATCCCGACAAGCATTGAAAGCCTTTGGCGACTGCCGGAGGCTTTTTTGTTTTGGAGCATGCAAGCTTGCTTGCAAATGTGGAAAAACAAACCGGTCGGGTTGAACCGCTCTGTTGCATGCAGTTGACCAGCTTGCTTTAGCTGAGGAGGCCGAGCGAGACCTGCAATGATTCCAGGGCCCGCCTGTCTTCTGCCAGTACGTGCAGCACATCATTTTCCAAAAGCCTTGTGGAGCCATCCGGAGCAATATAGAGATCTGATCTCTTGATGGCCAGTATGTTCACCGTGGCAGGGATCTTGAGGTCTACGATCCTCTTCCCGACCGCAAAGGCCTCCGGTGTTAACAACAGTTCCTGCATTTCCGTTTTGATCTTGTCACTGGCCTCAAAATCCAGGCTCAACCTCCTCTTCGCCTTTGCTGGTACCGACACATGTAAAAGCTTGGCCACAAAACTCAGTGTAGTACCCTGCAGGAGCACCGAGGTGGCCGAAATAAAAAATACTAGGTTGAAAATGAGATCGGCCTTGGGGATGCCGGCTATCAGGGGATAAGTAGCAAACACGATCGGCAATCCTCCACGCAATCCTACCCAGGAAACGAACAGCTTGCTCCGGATATTGGAGCGGAAGAACGAAAGCGCGGCAAAAACGCCGATGGGCCTGGCGATGAAAATGAGAAAAGCCGAGATCAGCAAACCAGTACCGATCAAAGGATAGATCCTCGATGGAAAAACCAACAGTCCCAGGGTCAGGAACAAAATGATCTGCATCATCCAGGTCTGGCCATCATAAAAGCGGATCAGGCTCCGGCGATGCACCATGTTGCGGCTCCCCATGATAATGCCGCAGAGATAAATGGCCAGGAAGCCATTGCCCCCTACAAAATGCGTGATTGAATAAGTGAACATGGCAAGTCCCACGGTGAGCGCGGGGTATAATCCCGGCGTCTCCAGCTTGATATTATTTACGATCCACACACTCGCCCTGCCCATGGCAAACCCGATGGCGCCACCAAGGACGAATTGCTTGATGAATTCCGGTACCAGGCTGGCCAGGTCCGCCTGGCCGGAAGCCACGATGGCCGTGAGTGAAATGGTAAGAAAATAGGCCATGGGATCGTTGCTGCCACTTTCCAGTTCAAGTACCGGCCGCAGGTATCCCTTCAGCGCGATACCCTTACTTCTTAGAATGGAAAAGACCGCCGCCGCATCGGTGGCGGAAACGATGGCGCCCAGCAACAACCCTTCCATCAGGGTGAAATCAAAAACATAATGAACAAAAGCGCCGAGTGATAAAGCAGTAAGGATGACCCCGATGGTTGACAGGGACACGCCACGCCAGATAACCGGCCTTATCGATTGAAGGTCGGTGTCCAGTCCGCCGGTGAACAGGATGAAGTTCAGGGCGGTGATGCCAATGAACTGCGCCATCTGGGGGTTGTCGAAATGAATGCCGCCTATCCCTTCCGAACCGGCCAGCATGCCCACTACCAGGAAGAAAATGAGGGTGGGAATACCCGTCTTCTTGATGGTCTTACCAGCTATCACACTGACAAGCAACAAGATAGAACCGATCAAAAGGATATTTCCGGCTTCAATGTTCATCGACAATAATATACGCAAATTTAGCCAGCCGGGCCACTGATTGTCACTTAGTTAGAAAGAAGACCGCCGCAAGTTGCGGATTTTCCCGCCGGAGCCGCAGGGTATTAAATTATAATTCGTAGTTTGACCCCTCCAGAATCCTGCTGATGAAAAACAGATCACTATTTTCCTTCCGCCAGCCAGACCTTTATGTGCTGCTGCTCGCTGTGATAGTGGTCTCCTTGATCTTTACCATTACGTCTATCACTTCCCGTAATATCAGAGCGCTCCAGGAATCGAATGCCGGTACCAGCACCTCTTATCAACTGAAGGATAAAGTACAGATCCTTTTGTCCGATGTACTGATCATGGAAAACGCGCACAGGGGTGTGATCCTGGCAGACGAACCTTATGACGAAAGAAAAGACAGCAGCATCAGCCTTGTGCAATCCGACTTATTAAGGCTGGGAGCTGTAGTACCCGCTGATTTTACAAAAGAGTACGAGCAGCTTGCCTTTTTCGTCAACAGGAAGATCAAGTTCAGCAAGCTGGTACTGAACACCTATGTTAGGAGAAGCAAGCAGCAAAGTGAGGCACTCATTGGCACAGGCATCGGGGAAGGGCTTACTGACAGCGTTACTAAATACGCTACCCAGCTGGAATCGAAATTTGCCGCGGGAGTACAATCTAACCTCGACTCCACCAACAGGCAAAGTGAAACGCTGAAGCCCGTGATCTCCACGCTGGCACTCATTTCCCTGATTGCCATCCTGGCTTCATCGCTGCTGATCATCTACCGCATTCGGCAGAAGAACAGGCTGATCAACAATCTTGAAGAGGGCTACGAAAGAGAGATGGTCGCAGTGAAAGAGCTGGAAGTTGCCAGGAGAGCAGCCGAGAGATCTTTGCAGGTGAAGGAATCCTTCCTGGCCAATATGAGCCACGAGATCAGGACACCGATCACAGGTGTGATCGGCTTCAGCAACATCCTCCACAAAAGCGGCCTCCGCCCCGACCAGGAAAAACTGCTTGGATACATCCAGTCTTCAGGCACTTCTTTACTTTCCATCGTCAACGATATCCTTGACCTCTCCAAGCTGGAAGCCGGCATGGTGAGGATAGAAAAAGTTCCTTTTCGTTTAAGAGAGCTGGCCGAAGAAGTAGCTGGCATTTTGCTTCCTTCCGCCAAAGAAAAGTGCATCGACCTCAGGGTGGATGTGGATGTGGAGTGTGAAGAGTATTTGCTGGGTGATCCTGTCCGATTAAAACAGGTGCTCACCAACCTGGTTGCCAATGCAGTGAAATTTACCGAGAACGGATTTATCACGCTCTCGGTGAGCGTGGTGGACCCGCTTGAGCCCACCCATTTAATCTTTACCGTGAAGGATACGGGCATCGGGATGAGCAGCGAGCAGCTTGAGCGCGTGTTTCAACGCTTCGAACAGGGAGAAAGCGACACCGCAAGAAAATATGGAGGCACCGGCTTAGGACTGGCCATCTCCAAAAACCTGGTGGAACTGCAGGGCGGCACCATCGGTGTTGAAAGCCAACCGGGTGAAGGCACCAGCTTCAAAGTAACACTGCCTTTTGAAAGAGCAGCGCCCATACCCGTGCAGTCGGATGAAGCACAGGTAAGCCGGTTCAGCGACCAATACAAGATCCTGGTGGTGGATGACAATGAAGTGAACCGCATGCTGGTGGAATACATGCTCACCCAGTGGGGCCTTTCATTTTGTTCGGTCCCCGGCGGTCGTGAAGCCATTGAGATGCTCCAGAAAGAAAGATTTCACCTGGTACTTATGGACATACAGATGCCGGAATTGGATGGGTATGCGGCCGCGCACATTATTAAAACAGAGCTGCAGCTTTCCGTACGCATCATCGCCATGACAGCTCACGTGCTGCCCGGTGAAGAAGAGAAATGCCGCGCCTTTGGTATGGACGGATATATCTCCAAGCCCTTGCAGGAAGCGGAACTGAATAAATTATTGGCCACGCATTTACCTGAAGGCGGAGGTGCGGGCAGTCCTTCATTTGAATTCATCGACCCCGGTTTTCTATCTCATAAATTTTATGGCAACCAGGCCTTCATTCAGAAGATCCTCAACCAGGTGCGCAAGCAGTACCCGGAAGAAATGCAAACACTGATGGCTGCCTGGCTTGCGAAGAATGCGCCTGCTATTGCCTCAGCGGCGCACAAGATGGCTAGTACTGTATCTATCCTGCACCAGGGTTCCGGACCCATGGCCTTATTGCAGGAGATCGAGCATGCTGCGAAAAAAGAACTGCCTGACTGGGAAGAGATCGACGCCCTTGTAAAAAAACTCGACTCGCTCACGGTGTTGCTGATGAACGAGACCACGAGGATGGAACAGCTTCGCTTTTACGAACCCTCACTTTCTTAAGAGTTTACGGTTTACGGTTTACTGTTAGGGTTTTGTACCTATTTCAGCTGGCGATCTTCATTTTCGAAGATGACTTATTGTCCTTTCTCATTTCTTTTAATTCATTGATCTTTTCACATACCAGCCTGATGTTCTCTACAAGCAGGACCACCAGCGAGCCGGGCAGGGCCGTTTGGATGGCGTACTCCACCGACTCAGTTTCATTGGCAAAATAGTATACCGGCTTATCCGGCGCCGACCTTTGCACGCCGGCGCGCAACAAAGACCAAAGCTCCAGCTCGGTCCTGCCCCGCAGGTCTTCATCCATGCGAATGATCACATCATCGAATATCCTTCCTGCGATCTCTCCCAGGCTCATGATGTCTTCGTTCCTCCTGTCTCCTACTCCGGCTATCACTCCTACTCTTTTGCAGGCGGCAATGTTGTGAATGAATTCACCAAGCGCTTTCAATCCCTGCGGGTTGTGGGCGTAATCCATGAGTACGGTGAAGTCGCCGAAGTCAAACACATTCAATCTTCCGGGCGTGAGCTCGGTGGAATTCCGGAAATTCCTTAGGCTGCAGCGAATGGCGGGCAGGGTGATCTTCATCAGCCAGGCAGCCAGCGTAGCGCCGAGGGCGTTCGCGACATTGAAAATGGCCTTGCCACCGTATGTGAGCGCCACGTTTTCTATTTCTTCCACAGGCAGAATCGAATTGCCGTTGCGGATCATGATATATCCTTCATCGCAGATGGCTGCAACGCCACCTGCTTCGCAATGCTGCTGGATGCGCGCGCTTTCCGGGTGCAGCGAAAACAAAGCCACCTGGCCTTTTACCTGGTCCTTCATCGCGTACACATGGTCATCATCTGCATTCAATACCACCCAGCCTCCTTCACGGACCGACCGTGCTACTACGCTTTTCACTTTCGCCAGCTGCTCCAGGGTATGAATGCCATCGAGACCAAGATGGTCTTCGGATATATTCGTGATCACGGCACAGTCGCACTCATTGTATCCAAGGCCTGACCGGAGGATGCCACCCCTGGCGGTCTCCAGCACGGCAAACTCCACGCTACTGTCTTTCAAGATGAACCTGGCGCTTTGCGGGCCTGAGCAGTCGCCCTTATGAATAAGATCCTGGTTCAGGTAAATTCCATCTGTAGTAGTAAAGCCGGTGTTGTACCCATGTTGCTGTGCCATGCGCGCGATCAACCGCGTGGTCGTTGTTTTTCCATTGGTGCCTGTTACCGCTACGATGGGAATGCGGCCATTATCTCCCTGCGGGAAAAGCATATCCACGATCGGCGCGGCTACATTCCTGGACTGACCGCTGGTGGGCTGAAGATGCATGCGGATACCGGGAGCGGCATTCACTTCGATGATGGCACCTCCATTCTCGGTGATGGGCTCACTGAGGCCGGCGGCCATCACATCGATGCCGCAGATATCGAGGCCAATGGTCCTGGCGGCTCTTTCAAACAACCGCACATTGGCAGGATGAACTGCATCGGTAACGTCTTCAGCCGTACCTCCTGTACTTAAATTGGCCGTGGATTTCAGCACCACCTCCTCACCCTTCAGCGGCACACTATCTACTGTATAGTTTTTTTTGGAGAGCATTTCCAGGGTGTCTGCGTCCACTGTGATCCTGGTGAGCACATTCAGGTGCCCTTCACCCCGCCTTGGGTCTTCATTTACTTTTTCAATCAGTTGGGCAATCGTATGTGTGCCATCGCCGGTTACTGATGCAGGCCTTCTTAGGGCAGCAGCCACCATCCTGTTGTTGATCATCAATATCCTGTGGTCGGCGCCCCTAATGAATTTCTCTACGATCACGGTAGGAGAGATCTCCCTGGCCCTGTGGAATGCTTCCAGCGCCTGGTGAAAGCTTTGGATATCAGTAGTGGTTCCCCTGCCCTGGTTGCCATCCAGCGGTTTGATCACTGCTGGAAGGCCAATGGTTTTGATCGCATTTTCTAATCCCGATTCGTCATAAAGGACCAGGCCTGCAGGAACGGGCAGGTAAGCATCGGCCAGTATTTTCTTGGTGCGGTGCTTGTCGCCAGCCATATCCACGGCTATTGAATTGGTAAGATCAGTGATAGTAGCTTCCACTTTTTTCTGCCGCCAGCCCTGACCCAGTTGCAGCAGCGACTGATCATCCAGCCTCATCACCGGTATGCCGCGACGCTCCGCTTCTGCATAGATGGAGTAGGTGCTGGGACCCAGCCTGGTATGCTCGTACACCTGCTTCACTTCATCGAGCATTTCATGAACCCGGGCCAGATCTATTGGCTTTCTCTCCTTTGCAGACAGGGCGGTTGCCAATTCAAATGCCTTCTGAGCGGTGAGCCGGCCTGCCTCTTGCTCGCCATATTCAAACACCACTTGTCCTTCTTCGTAGCGCTCATTGTACTCCACCCTGTAAAAACCTACCGGGAGCCCCAGGCTTGCATTGATCTGCAAGGCAGTTTCAGCCAGCAGGTCTAAAAATGTAAAGCGGCTTGCGCCATCAAGAATGTACAGTTTGCTCTTGCCCGATAAAGCTGTGAATAAATGTTGCGCAGCAACGAATCGGTCATCCGGTAGCAGCTCCGCCTTCCCTTTCAGAAAGATCACGATCAGGCAGCGGTGTTTCTCGGACCAATGGTTGGGACCGCAGATGGCTTTGATTTTGGCAGGGATCATATGGCTCATATAGTCCCTTTAAAGCAATAAATTATTATACCAGAGTTTAACGGGAGAAATACCGGGTCCAGCCTCCCAGTTTTTTGATAGGCTTTCATCAGTCTGCAACCTTTTTTCCTCAGGTTTTGAACGAAAATAAAACCCGCCCTGGGAGGAAGGCGATATCAACATTCGCCCGAAGCCAGAAATGAAGTACAGGGTATCTAAAAGGGTGTATAAGCCAGGAAAAGAGTAATCCGATCGGTTGATGTTTTACTGAAACACTACCTGGGCAATTTTCTTAGCTGCTCTTCCAGCTCTTTGTTGCGCGTCTCCAGTGCGCGGTTCAATTGCACCAGCTCGTTTTTCGACATCTTTTCACGTGTCACTTCCTGTAACACGCTGAGGATATGGGTGACCTTGCCATCCCCGTTTCTATGAAACACTTTCGAGCGGTTACGGACCCAGATGATCTTTCCTTCGCGGGTGGTTAACCTGTAATCAATCGTTTTCACTTCCGTATCGGATACGCGTGAGAGCTCATCGTTGAAATCCACGATCTTCTGCCTGTCTTCAGGGTAGAGCAGTTGAAGCCGGCCCTGGAAGCCCAGGTCTACCAATTCCTGGGAACTATAGCCAAGCCAGTTGCCCAGGTTCTCGTTGATGTATTCGGGATAATATGCTTCAAGATCGTAGATAGTGATCGCATCGGGCGAGGCTACGGCCACCTGCTCCAGCCTTCTCCTGCTTTCCACTTCCCGCTGTATGTCGTAGAACACCATCACGATACCATCTATAGTAGGCGCGATGGAGAAATTCTGCCAATGCCGGGTTTTGGCCGACATGAATTCATCGCGGGTGTATACCCCTTCTTCCATGGCCTTTTTCATAGCGTTTTTCAAAGGTTCGCCGGAGGCCTCCGGCAACACTTCCCAAACCAGCAAGCCGGTCAATTCCTCCTTCGTCCCGCCCAGGTACTCCGCGCAGCTGTTGTTCATGTTCACCACCTGGTAATGGGCATTCAATTCCAGGTAGTTCTCATTTAATACATCCAGCACTTCGCCTTCTTTCAGCTTCTGCCTCTGCAGCTGGTATTCTTTATACAGGTCGTGCACGATCCAGAGGATGCTGGTCACGGCTCCCTCATTATTCTTGATGGGGATCAGGTAGGTTTCAAAATATCCTTTTTTCTTTTGCAGGTTCTTTTCCGCAGGAATATGCACGATCTCACCCCGCAATACGTTCCTGAACTCTTTATAGGATGGATCGTTCATGAAGCCAGGGAACATTTCCAGGATGTTTTTCCCGATCACCTCTTCTTTGCTTACATCATAATAATCGGCTGCGCGCTTGTTCCAATAGAGGTAGTTCAGGTTCCTGTCCAGTACGATGATCCTGTCTACCGTGGCCTCCACCAGCTTTTCAATGAACTGCAGCCTGGTTGTCAGTTCCTGATGGAGATGGGTCTCCTTGCTCACATCATGCAGCATATGGAGCATGCCCAGTACATTCTCCTCCTCGTCCTTTAACGGCACAAGGTTGATATTATAAACACCCTTGATAACGCGGTTGATATTGCGGGCCTCCCTTTGAATGTGCGCGCCCGCCAGTACATTCTCCATATCCCCGATCACGTCATCCACCTTGAGCTGCGGGAAGACCTCGAAGAAATTCTCGCCGATCACGTCTTCTTTCTTCCGTCCAAATACCTGCTCGCACTTCCTGTTCCATTGAATGATGCTATGATCGGAATTGGTGACGATCACAATATCCGGGATAGAGTCGCTGAGTGTCTCGATCAGCTGTACCCTTTCCGTAAGTTCCCTTTGCGCCAGCTGCCCGGTGGTCACATCCTGGAAGCTGGCTATAAAATAGTCTTCATTATCCTGCACCAGGAATTTGAACAGGGCGCGAACATACCGCAGGCCGTTCTTGCGCATGAGCCTGAACGTTAGTTCCGATTCCGTGCGGCCGGAAATGCATTGTTCCATCTCCTCCTGGAAGCGGCCCTGGTCTTCCGGGTGTACCGAGCGGAGGAAGATCTTTTCAGATATCTTGGTGGTATTGACCTTGTAACCCAGTAATTCGTAAAGAGGCTCGCTCCAGTCCATTTCACCGGTAGTGAGGTTCCAGAGCCAGCTGCCCATTTCGGCGATCGATTCTGCAAGGCGCGTCCTGGCCTCGCGGGTAACCTGCTGTTTTTGCAGCTCCGCCACATGTTTTTCCAGCGTTCTTTGCAGGGTAATATCCTGCATCGTGCCTGCCATCAGCCTGTCGTTTCCATAAGAGAGCGGCCTGGCTCTTTGCCTGATGTATTTGATCTTGCCCTCGGGTGTCACTACCCTGAATTCCAGGTCGCTGACCACCTGCTTTTTTCGGATATCCTCGATTGTGGTTACATAGCGCTCCTGGTCGTCGGGGTGCACATAGGACTGGAACACCTGCGCACTCCCACCGGTTGGCTGCGGCTTGATGCGGAAGATGCGGTAGCAATTTTCCGAATACATCATTTTTCTTGTCACCAGGTTCAGGTGCCAGTAGCCAAGCCCGGTATTCGTTTCAGCCATCGACAACAGCTGATTGTTCAATTGCATCTTCAGCTGGGCATGCTGGAGATCCTGCTCCACCACCCTTTTTTCGGTTACATCCTGCATGGTGCCATGAAACACTTCCTCTCCCAGCTCGCTGTGCGACCAGGTGGTAGAAAGCAGTACTCTTTTTTCCGTACCATCGAGATGAACGATACCATACTCCAGTCTCAGAGGAAGTCTCCTGGAGAAGGAGAGATCGAAATAATCCGAGACGATCTGCTGGTCGTCGGGATGAACAAAGGAGTGAAATGTATGCGGATGCGGGTTCAGGCTCTGAGGTGCCACTCCATGCAGCCGGTAAATAAAATCGGAATACCAGGTTTCGTTGGTCGACGTGTTGATATACCAGGTACCGGTACTGCCCGTTCTTTCACTGAATTCATAACATGCTTTCTTTACCGAGATCTCGCTCCTCATATAGGAAAGCGGAAGATCATCCGGTAAGCTTTCAGGGGGCGACAGTTTTTCGGTTAGTTTCAGTTCCTTCCCCCCAAGCAAACGCACTTCGCCATAAGTGGTGATGATCCTGAATTGAAATGCAGAGTTTTTCCTGGCGAGTTCTGCTTTCACAGAAGCCGAATCCTCGGGATGGATGAGCGCTTTGGTTCCCTGGAAACCTGCAGGCGCCTGTATCATCACATCGCTGCAAAAAACCTCGTCGGCATGCAGGTCCCACTCCCAGGCTCCGCGAAGCGTGTGCAGCTTCCCGTCAAGGTAAAGGTGCACCTGCCGGCCTCCACTGGCGGGGCTGGTTCCCTGAGAACTGATCTTGCTTACCGACTCAATTTTATTCATGATGAAAGACAGCTAACATATTATAATTATTTAGAATATAATAGCCGACCCCGAATATACAATCGAAGCGGAGTATAAAATAGTGCATTTATCCACAACGATAAATAATAATATCAGCTTTTTTGGGGTCATATCCCCTTCTTATAGAAAAACCAGCCCCGGCCATCCCTTGGGGAAAGCGACTGATGAACTTGAAACCAACCCTGGACCAGGTAAAGAACATTGGTAAAAAGTTTGCTGATGGGCTGAATGTGGACTTGCCTACTCACTGTGCAGTAAGGATGAAAAAAATTACTCATTTATGAGCTGAAACCAGCTTCCGGACTGCTTTCTCATCTTTGGCAAGGATTTTTTAGCCTTTCTGCGATTCTATCACCCGAAGCCCATTCTTTCAAATTTTTAAACCTTAGATCATGCAAGAGAACAGAAACCAGGAAAGACAGTCTGAATCCTCCGCACCACGCCGCAGCGCCAGGGGCTTTGCAGCTATGGACAGGGAAAGACAAAGACAGATCGCCAGCGAAGGTGGCCGCGCTGCCCACAGGCAGGGTGTTGCCCACCAATGGAGCAGCGAAGAAGCACGTGAAGCAGGTCGCAAAGGCGGTCAAAATTCCAGGAGAAACAAGCGCACCGAGCGTTCAGACGAACAGGAATAATTGACAGTAATTGCAGATAAGTCATAGCCGGGATCATTTCCCGGCTTTGTCATGGGTGGAAGTACCCTGAATCTATTAACTTCGCCCTTTAATGAAAGTTCTAATAAGGCAAGCACTTATTACCGATCCCTCCTCTCCTTTTCATTCCCAACGCGCAGATATTTTGATAGACCGGGGAAAGATCTCCGACATCGCTGCATCGGTCAAGGCGGACGCGGATCAGGTAGTACAAGCCCATGACCTGGCCGTATCACCAGGCTGGGTGGATATATTTTCCCATTTTGGCGACCCGGGTTCTGAATTCGCAGAGACCATTGAAACAGGTGCGGCGGCGGCGGCGGCGGGCGGTTATACCCAGGTGATGGTGCTCCCGAATACCCAACCTGTGATGCATTCCAAGTCGATGGTAGAATATATCAGGCAGAAGCAGCCTTCCGCCCCGGTAGACATCTTCCCGGCAGCTGCCATCACTACCAACACTGAAGGAAAGGAACTGGCGGAAATGTATGATATGGACGCCAGCGGCGCCCTGGCCTTTACCGATGGATTGAATCCCCTGCAGTCGGCCGGCGTAATGCTCAAGGCACTGCAATACGTGAAAGCTATAGGCAAGACCATCATACAGCTACCCGACGACAGGTCCATTCAACCCCACGGTCTCATGCATGAAGGTGTGCTGTCGACCCAGCTGGGCCTGGCAGGCAAGCCTTCGATCGCGGAAGAATTAATGATCATGCGCGATATCGACCTGCTGCGCTACACGGGTTCGCGGCTGCATATCACCGGTATTTCCACCGCCCGGTCACTGGAACTGGTGAAAGCAGCCAAAAACGAGGGCCTGCAGATCACCTGCTCCGTCACTCCCTACCACTTATATTTTACCGATGAAGATCTTTCCCGCTATGATTCCAACCTCAAGGTGAATCCGCCCCTGCGCACGGCCAAAGACCGCGATGCCCTCCGGCAGGGCGTGCTCGACGGCAGCATCGATTGCATCGCTTCTCATCATCTGCCCAGGCATACGGACGACAAGGTCATTGAATTCGAGCACGCGAAGAACGGCATGATCAGCCTGCAGACGTCTTTTTCCGCAGTGATCAAGGCCATCCCCACCCTGACCACGGAAAGGATCATCGAACTCTTTGCCATCGCTCCCCGGAATATCTTCGGACTGCCACCCACCACGATCAAAAAAGGCGAGAATGCCTGTCTCACGGTTTTCAGCCTGAACAGCCACTGGACCTTTTCCGGGCAAGTCAACAGGTCACGCTCAGGCAACTCTCCCTTCATGAACACCAGCTTCACTGCCAGGCCGATAGGGATTATTAATAAAGGCGGCTTATTTTTGACGCCATGATGAAAGAACAGGAACAGGGGGAAGAGAGTGTAGTAGACATCAGGAAGGAAGGGATCAAGATCGGCATACTCAATGGATTGTTTGCCCTGCTGATCCTGTACAGCAGCTACTGGATGGGGCTGGAAGCCTTTATCGATATCAAGATGGGCGAGAGAATGATACCCTACATGATCATTATCCTCCTGATCTCGGGTTTCGCGCTGAGGAGAAGGAACGGCGGATACCTCAGCTTCAAGCAAGGTTTGCAGTTCGCGTTCTCCTCCTACGTTGTGGCCGCTATCCTGATCGCCATCGGCACCTACATCCTGTACAACTGGGTAGATCCCAACCTGGGAAAAGAAAGTTTTGAAATGGGATTGCAGCGCACCCGGGAAATACTGGAAAAGATCGGCGCACCGGAAGAAGAAATAGAAGATAATATCAACCGCGCTAAGAAAGCCGGGTCAGAGACCGGCTTCAAAAATATTTTCCTGGGCATGGGCCTGGGCCTGATCTGGGACTTTATGAAGAGTCTGCTTATTGCGCTTGTGATCAGAAAAGAAAAACCTGCATTTTAACATGGACCTGAGTATTGTAGTACCACTGTTCAACGAAGAAGAATCACTACCGGAGCTTTGCGCCTGGATCAGGCGCGTGTGCGAAGAGCAGGGCTACCAATACGAGATCATCATGGTGGACGATGGCAGCACCGACAGTTCCTGGGAAGTGATAGAGCAGCAGCGTGCAATGAATCCCAACATCAAAGGTGTAAGGTTCCAGCGCAATTATGGAAAGTCAGCCGCGCTCAACGAAGGCTTCAAAGCCGCCAGTGGCGAAGTGGTGATCACCATGGATGCCGATATGCAGGACAGCCCGGACGAGATACCTGAACTGAGGAGAATGATCGTCGAGGATAAATTCGACATGGTGAGCGGCTGGAAGAAAAAACGCTACGACAACAAGTTCACCAAGAACCTTCCTTCCAAACTTTTCAATGCGGCGGCAAGAAGAGCCTCCCGCATTCAGCTCCACGATTTTAACTGCGGACTGAAGGCCTACCGCAAAAAACTGGTCAAGAGCATCGAGGTCTATGGCGAGATGCACCGCTACATTCCCGTGCTGGCCAAATGGGCAGGCTTCCGGAAAGTGGGTGAAAAAATAGTAGAGCACCGTCCCCGCAAATACGGCGTTACCAAATTTGGCTGGGAAAGATTTGTCAACGGCTTCCTGGATCTCGCTTCCATCATGTTCGTAGGAAAATTCTCCAAGCGCCCCATGCACTTCTTTGGACTCTGGGGAACCATCTTCCTCGTGATCGGATTCCTGTTCACCCTTTATTTAGTGATCGCAAAAATATTCGACCCCACTTCGGTCTCGCTCACCAACCGCCCTGCATTTTACCTGGCACTCACTGCCGTGATCATTGGTATGCAAATGATCCTGGCCGGGTTTATTTCCGAACTGATCGCCCGCAACGCGCCTGGAAGGAATTTTTACCTGGTAGAAGAAAAACTGGGACTCTGATGAAGATCGTGATCATCGGCCCCGGGCATCCCCTGCGGGGTGGACTGGCCACCTTTAACCAAAGACTGGCCACGGAATTCCTCAGGGAAGGTGACGCATGCACCATTGTTTCTTTTTCCCTTCAGTACCCTTCTCTTTTCTTTCCAGGCAAAACACAATATTCCAGCGATCCTCCCCCTGCCGATGTAAAGATCCATTCCTGGATCAACTCTGTCAATCCGCTCAGTTGGTGGCAGGCAGGAAAAAAGATCGCAGCCCTGGAGCCCGACATCCTGGTGATCCGCTTTTGGATCCCCTTCATGGGACCTGCCCTGGGCACACTGATCCGCATCGTGAAAAAAAGCCGGCCTGCTGTGAAGGCCATTTGCATTGCGGACAACATCATTCCCCACGAAAGAAGGATAGGCGACCGGAATTTCACCCGCTATTTTTTAAAAGCCTGCGATGCCTTCATCACCATGAGCCAGCGCGTTCTGGACGACCTGAGGCGTTTTGAAAGCAGTAAACCTGCCCGACTGGTGCAGCATCCGCTCTATGATACCTTTGGCGAACCGATCTCAAAAGACGCTGCGCGGCAGATCCTTGGACTCGATCCCACAGAAAAGATCATTTTGTTCTTTGGTTTCATCCGCCGGTACAAAGGGCTCGACATCCTGCTGAGGGCCATGGCCGAACCCGCCATGAAGAACAGCCAGATCCGTCTGCTGGTAGCCGGTGAGTTTTATGAAGACGAAGAGGAATACAGGAAACTGATCGGCGCGCTGGGCATTGGCGACCAGGTGATCCTGCACAATCATTTCATCAGCGATGGTGAAGTAAGGAACTACCTCTGCGCGGCCGATTGCGTGGTACAACCCTACAGGGATGCCACGCAGAGCGGTGTAACCCCCCTTGCCTATCATTTCAACAAACCCATGGTGGTGACCAATGTGGGCGGCCTGCCTGGCCTGGTGCCCCATGAAAAAGCGGGACTGGTCACCGAACCCAACCCCCGCGCCATTGCAGATGCCATCATCCGATTCTACCAATTAGGCGAAAATTATTTTATTCCTCATCTTCGTACTGAAAAGGAAAAATATTCCTGGAAGAACCTCACAGGAGCGATCCGTGAAGTGAGTGGTGAGTGGTGAGTGGTGTTCTTCGACCCGCAGTGGCGGGACAGGCAGGCTCAGGATAACAAATGTTTTGTTATAGTGAGCTTGCCGGACTACGTAAATCTTAAATCTTCAATCTCAAATCCTCAATCTTAAATCCTCTTGATATACAGAAGTAAAGCTCCACTTAGAATAGGCCTCGCCGGCGGAGGTACGGACGTGAGTCCTTACAGCGACCTCTATGGAGGCACCATCCTGAATGCCACTGTTTCCCACTATGCCCATGCCACCCTGGAACCGCTGGAGAATGGCCGCGTGATCGTGGAAGCCATCGACCTGGATCAAAGCGAAGAATTCTCATCCGTCCAGGACCTGCCCATCAACGGCAAACTCGACCTGCTGAAAGGCGTGGCTAATGCCATTGCTGCCGACTACGGCCTGAAGTCAGGTTTTCGGTTGTCCACCTTCGTGGATGCGCCCGCAGGCTCAGGGCTGGGCACCTCTTCCACCCTGGTAGTGGCCATCATCGGCGCCTTTGCCGAAATGCTTCGCCTCCCCCTGGGGGAATACGACATCGCTCATTATGCCTACGACATAGAAAGAAAAAAACTCAACCTGGCAGGCGGCAAGCAGGACCAGTATGCCGCCACTTTCGGCGGGGTGAATTTCATGGAGTTCTATGCCGACGACAAGGTGATCGTGAACCCTCTGCGGATCAAGCGGGAATATCTCTTCGAGCTGGAGAACAACCTGCTGTTGTACTACACGTCTACCAGCCGCGAGAGCGCGCGCATCATCGAGCAGCAGTCGAAGAACGTAATAGCGAAGAACGAGGCTTCCATTGAAGCCATGCACCAGCTCAAGGAGCAGGCGCAGCGCATGAAGGAGGCCTTGCTGAAGGGAAGGCTCAATGAATTTGGAGAGATCCTGGATTATGGCTACCGGCAAAAAAGAAAAATGGCGGAAGGCATCTCCAACCCGCTGATGGAAGATATCTATGAATCGGCCAGGGCTGCAGGTGCCACAGGCGGTAAGATCTCTGGTGCCGGAGGAGGAGGATTCATGATCTTTTATTGTCCCGCCAATACAAAATACAAAGTGATCAAGGGGCTGGAAAAATTTTCCGGCGCACATAAAAATTTCCAGTTTGTGGAGCATGGGCTCACTACCTGGACCATCTGATAATTTTTAACCGGTAACAATGGAAAAGATCAGGAACATCATACAGGCCTCCATCGACGTCAAGCAACAGCTGCTCGATGACGAAGTACTCTATACAAAATTGACCGAGGCGATCCGTGTGATCGCCCAGGCATTCCGCAACGGCAACCGCATCTATTTTTGCGGCAATGGCGGAAGCGCTGCCGATGCCCAGCACCTGGCCGCGGAATTCTCCGGCAGGTTCTATACCGACAGGTCGGCACTGCCGGCGGAAGCCTTGCATTGCAACACCTCCTATATGACCGCGGTGGCCAACGACTACAGCTACGACGTGGTCTACGCCCGCCTGATAGATGGCATTGGCCACAAAGGCGATGTGCTGGTAGGCCTTTCCACTTCAGGCAATTCCGCCAACATTGTAAAGGCCTTTGAATCTGCCCGCGCAAAAGGCATTTTCACCATTGCATTCACCGGCACTTCCGGCGGCGTGATGAAAGGCTTGTCGGATATTTTATTCAATGTGCCCTCCACTGATACACCAAGGATACAGGAGTCACACATCATGCTCGGCCACATCATCTGCCAACTGGTGGAAGAATCCATGTTCAACAAGCCATGACAAGCAGGGAAGAAACACAACCCCTGGAAGCCATCATACTGGCCGGAGGCCTTGGTACCCGGCTGCGTGAGGCCGTACCCGACCTGCCCAAATGCCTGGCGGAAGTGGCAGGAAGGCCCATACTGTCCTACATCATCGACCACCTGCGCATCAACGGCATCCGCCGCTTTATTTTCTCCCTGGGTTACAAAAGCGAAATGATCGTCGACTACCTGGAAAGGGAATACCCCACGCTCGACAAGGTAACAGTGATAGAAGAAGAACCCCTGGGAACCGGGGGCGCTGTAAGGCTTTCATTGCAAAAAGCGATCACGAACCATCCCCTGGTGGTCAATGGAGATACACTGTTCCAGGCCGACTTGCATCCACTGGCAGTGATAGCCGAAAACAAGCATGCAGAATGCGTGGTAGCGCTGAAGCCTATGCGCTCATTCGACCGCTATGGGTCTGTATCATTGAATTCGGAAGGCATGATCACGGCATTCCGGGAAAAGCAATTCTGCGAAGAAGGACTGATCAATGCCGGCATTTACCTGCTCGATAAGCAGGCATTTTTGAATAAGGGCTTGTCAGGCAAATTCTCTTTTGAAAAAGACTATCTCGAAAAATACACGGCAGCTGGAAAATTCTTTGGCTCTGTACAGGATGCTTATTTCATCGACATCGGCATCCCGGAAGATCTTCATAAAGCCGGTAATGACCTGCGCCGGCCTCAACCTTCGCTATCCGATATAGATAAAAGCTGGAGTGTTTTCCTCGACAGGGACGGCGTGATCAACAATGAACTGGTGGGCCGTTATGTGCTCAACTGGAGTGAATTTCATTTTCTGCCTGGGGCGGAAGATGCGGTAGTGGCCCTCAGGGATATTTTTGGAAAGATCTTCATCGTGAGCAACCAGCGCGGCGTAGGAAAAGGACTGATGACCGAAGACGACCTCCTTGCAATTCATAAGGAAATGCAAAATATCATTGAACAGAAGGGGGGAAAGATAGACGACATCTTCTATTGCACCGATGTAGAGAATACCTGCTTCGATCGCAAGCCCAACCCCGGCATGGCCGTGCAGGCGCTACGCAAACATCCCGGCATTAGCCTGAAAAGATCGGTCATGGTAGGCAACAAGCCCACCGATATGCGATTCGGCCGCTCGGCAGGCATGGTCAACGTTTTCATCACCAGCACCAATCCCGACCAGCCCTTCCCCCACCCCGACATCGATTTCATCTTTCCCTCCCTCTCCGCCTTCGTGGAAGCAATGAAACATTAAGATAGTTTTTGAGCTTTTTTATCTTTCTTAGTAGCACAAAATCTCTATCCCCGGTGAAAAGAACCCTGCTCATTTTATTGGTCATTCTCGGCTTTTCCGCGCTCCAGGCGCAGAAGATCACACCCGGCGATCTGAAAATTTTACGAAAAAAAGAAGACACGCTCAAAACGCTGGTGAAAAACCTGATCGTTGACTCGCTGACCGAGCGGAGAATGCGGAACGACAGCTTATTCATTCGCACCCTGGTGAGGTCCCTGCAGGTAAAGAACTCATTTTACTATCCTTTCGACAGCGTAAAAGGCATCTCCAGCCTCTATGCGCCCGACAGCACCTTCAAAATATTCACCTGGTCGCTCAATTTCGACGATTACTATTCACGGCAGCGCGGCGCCATCCAGATGAGAACAAAAGATGGCTCGCTAAAGCTGATACCCCTGCGCGATTATTCGGAATTCACTACCATACCTGAAGACTCCTTCCGGACAAAAGACAACTGGATCGGGGCTGTGTATTACAACATGGTGAAGACCCAGCACAAGGGGAAGAACTATTACACGCTTTTTGGTATTGACTATCACTCCGTACGCAGCAACCGTAAATGGATGGACGTACTTTCTTTCGACGAAAAGAATATGCCTGTCTTTGGAGGGATCCTAAGCTGGGAAGAGGATAGCGTGAAGCGGCCAGACCAGCAGCGCTATTACATTGAATATAAAAAAGACGCCAGCACGCTGATGAATTATATCGAGGAAGAAGGACTGGTCCTCATCGACCACCTTGTTTCCGAGACCGATGAAGAAGAGAACGCCTACACCCTCATCCCGGACGGAGATTACGAAGGCTTTAAATGGAAAAATGGTAAATGGATCCACATTGATAAAGTGTTCAATGTAAAACTGGAAGACGGCCAGTTCCCGATGCCCGATCCCCTCCTCGATGACAATGGCGACCAGATCAAAAAGCCCCCGGTGAAGAAGAAGAAAGGCTAAGTACCTGCACCATCCCTGATTATCCGGATTTTTATCGTTTCTTGCAACTGTAGACCGCAGTGCATGAACTTTTTATTTAGAAACGCATCCTGGCAGTTCCTCAATACGGTCATTACCATTGCCTTCCCGCTGGCTGTATTTCCCTATATCAGCCGCCTGTTCGGACCCGCCAACCTGGGTGAACTGAACTACGTGGATTCTTGGGTGAAATTATTGCTGCTCGTTACTACATTGGGACTTCATACTTACGGAGTACGCGAGATCGCATCGGCTCCTGATACAAGCTCGCGAGCCCGCAGACTCTACCAGCTGATCTTTTTGCATGGCGCACTCATCCTGCTCGCTATCATCTTCTTTTCTCTTTTCGAATTGCAGGCGGATAAGACAGGCAACCAGCTGTTCATCCTGGCGATCGTGAACCTGGCCATCCATCCCTTCCTGGCAGAATGGTATTTTCATGGCACCTACCAGTTCAGGCTTTTGCTTGCGCTCAACCTGGTTACCAAACTAGCCTTACTGGCCGGGATCTTCCTGTTGATCAACGAAAGAGAGGACCTGGTTTTTTATTACCTGCTCTTCACCATCGCCCAGGTAGCCACCGCTATAGCTTGCGCTGCCACTTACCTGCGCCAGTGCCGCTTCCGGCAGGATTACCTGGAGCGTACAAGTTTCCATATACAGCCCATGCTGCTCCTGCTGCTAACCATGGGCGGCATCAGCATTTTTGTTTACTTGGATATCATTGTGCTTAATTACCTGCGCACTGAAACAGAAACAGGTATCTATAGTGTAGGAATCAAAGTGGTCAGGATCATCAGCTACCTTTTCAATGCCAGCATCGTGATCCTCCTGCCCGTACTGGCTAATCATTTTGCCAACAAGGACAGGAAGGAGATCGATCGTGTGGCGGGAAAAAGCATTCAATTGCTCCTGCTCATTGCGCTTCCTTCTTTGCCAGGCCTGTATTTTTTATCGGTGGAGATCGTGAACGTGCTGAGCGGGGAAGCATTTTTAGAGGGCAGTGTGATCCTCCGGATCTGCGCGGCATTGCCGTTGATCGTAGCGGTGAGTAACCTGCTGGGCATCCAGTTGCTGGTGGCGATCGGCAAGGAAAAAGAACTGGTGAAGATCGTGATCGCATCCATTGTAATAGGACTGCCTTTGCTGGTGGTCCTTACGACGCTTTATTCTTATACGGGAACTGCCGTGGCGGTCATGACCGCAGAAGCCTGGTTTTTTGTCATGACCCTGGTGGCAGTGCGCAATGAGCTGCGGATCAGCTGGCACAGGAACTTCTTATGGGCCATGCTGATCACAGGAATGCTGCCTGCTGTTGTCATCTACCTGGTTTCTGTTACGCAATGGACAGACATAGTCAAGATCCTCGCTGCATTCGTCTTCAGCGCGGCCCTGGTGTTGTTGACACTACGTTATGTTGTGAGGGATCTGTTGAAAGGAACTGAAAATCAGGCCTGATCACTCGTCGATCTTCAATACCGCGAGGAAGGCTTCCTGCGGTATCTCCACGTTGCCGATCTGCCTCATCCTTTTCTTTCCTTCTTTTTGCTTCTCCAGCAGCTTGCGCTTACGGCTGATGTCACCGCCATAACACTTGGCCGTTACATCCTTCCGCATAGCAGAAATGGTTTCCCTGGCCAGGATCTTTGCGCCAATGGCGGCCTGGATGGCAATCTGGAACTGCTGGCGGGGAACAAGCTCCTTGAGTTTTTCGCAAAGCTTACGGCCAAACTCCTGTCCTTTACCCCGGTGGATCAGCGCACTCAGTGCATCCACCTTGTCTCCGTTCAGCAGGATGTCCATCTTCACGATATCCGCTTCGCGGTAACCGATGGGATGATAATCGAACGAGGCATATCCGCGGGTCTGTGATTTCAGCTTGTCATAAAAATCAAATACGATCTCGGTCAAAGGCATTTCGAAGATCAGCTCCACCCGCGATGGCGTGAGGTAGCTCTGGTTGATCAGTATGCCGCGCTTGCCGAGGCAAAGCGTCATGATGTTTCCGATGTATTCCGGCTTGGTAATGATCTGTGCTTTGATGAATGGTTCTTCAATGCGGTCGGTCTTTACCGGGTCCGGCATTTCCGCGGGATTGTTCACGATCACCTTCTCCCCTTTCGTGGTGTAAGCAATGAAACTTACGTTGGGTACCGTGGTGATCACAGTTTGGTTGAACTCTCTTTCCAGCCTTTCCTGGATGATCTCCATATGCAGCAGTCCAAGGAAGCCGCAACGGAAACCAAAGCCCAGGGCCTGCGAGGTCTCCAGCTCAAAGGTGAGGGAAGCGTCGTTCAGCTGCAGTTTGTCCATGCAGTCGCGCAGTTCTTCAAATTCGTCTGTATTCACGGGGAAGATACCCGCGAATACCATGGGCTTTACTTCCACGAATCCCTTGATCATCTCGGGCGTAGGATTGGAGGCCAGCGTGAGCGTATCACCCACCCTTACTTCTTTCGCGTTCTTGATCCCTGTGATGATATAACCTACGTCTCCAGTGAACACTTCTTTCTTGGGATCCATGGCCAGTTTCAGGATGCCCACTTCATCGGCCTCGTATTCCTGGCCGGTAGACACGAACCTTACTTTGTCTCCTTTTTTGATGGAGCCATTTAGTATACGATAGTAAACTATGATACCACGGAAGCTGTTGTACACGCTGTCGAAGATCAATGCCTGCAGGGGTGCATTCACATCGCCCTTGGGTGCAGGGATCCTTTCTACGATCGCCCTGAGTATCTCTACTACGCCAACGCCGGTACGGCCGCTGGCGAGGAGGATGTCTTCTTCCTTGCAGCCTACCAGGTCAATGATCTGGTCCTTCACTTCTTCAATCATGGCGCCGTCCATATCGATCTTGTTGATCACCGGAATGATCTCCAGGTCGTTGTCGATAGCGAGGTAAAGGTTGGATATGGTTTGTGCCTGTATTCCCTGGGTGGCATCCACCAGCAGCAGGGCGCCTTCGCAGGCGGCCAGCGCACGGCTCACTTCATAGCTGAAGTCCACGTGGCCCGGGGTGTCGATCAGGTTGAGAATGTATTCCTGTCCATCCTGGAAATAGTTGATCTGGATCGCGTGGCTTTTGATGGTGATGCCTTTTTCCCTTTCCAGGTCCATGTCGTCCAGCACCTGGTCCATCATTTCCCTGTCGGAGATAGTGTTCGTGATCTGTAAAAGCCTGTCAGCCAGGGTGCTTTTACCATGGTCGATGTGCGCGATGATGCAAAAATTCCGGATATTCTTCATTCTTCTTGAAATGTGGACGCAAAAGTATTGAAATCAGGGCGGTAAACCCCTGAAAGGCTGTTAATTCCGGTCCTTTTCTGCTTATATTTCCGGCAGAGAATGCCGGGGCATGATGAAAAAAACGATCAGGGATCTGCTTAAGCGTACAGGCCTGTTTGAACGGGTGCGGTATGGAGGGCTTTACCGCTGGTATGAACAAAGTTTCAGGCCGGCGCAGAAAGCTGCCGCTACGCGGGAAACCCGGTTTTACAAATCCTTCCTTCCGGCCTGTCAACTCATTTTCGACATCGGCGGCTATGACGGCCATAAAACGGAAGCCTTCCTGGAGATCTCCCGGCAGGTGGTCTGCTGCGAGCCCGATCCGCATAATTTTAAGATCCTGCGTAATCGTTTCCGAAACAGGAGGCAAAGGGTTTTCCTGGAAAACGTAGCGCTGGGGGAAAGAGAAGGCATCACCGACATGTATGTGCACAGGCAGGGTTCTGCCTTCAACACCCTGAACAAAAAATTCCGGCAGGTGCTGGAAAATGACCAGGAGGAGAAATGGAACGAGAAAGTGAGTTTCCAATATGTGCAGCAGGTTTTTGTCACTACGCTGGACCAGCTCATCGCGCGTTATGGCAGACCCGGCTTCATCAAGGTGGATACCGAAGGCCATGAGCTGCAGGTGGTGAAAGGACTATCACAAGCCATCCCTTTTATTTCGCTGGAATGCCTGCTCCCTGAATTCGGGGAAGAACTCAACCAGATCATGGAGCACCTGGGAACACTGGGCAAATGCACTTATAACATTGCTGTCGGCGAGGAATTGCTGTGGGATGGATTCCGTCCGCTGGCCGATGTTCAGGCTTTTGCCAGGTCGCAAAGCACTCACCATTTTGAACTGATCGTGCACATGACAACGCATTAATTATATTATATTTTTAATTAATATATAGATTTGAGGATAGCTGTTTACGATACACTTCACCACGAAACGCTGAGCGCCCTCCTCGGTATTTTCGAGACGCAGGAACTGCATGTCTTTACCAGCCACGAGTTTTATGAACTGCTGCATAAAAAACATCCGGCGGTTCAATGGCATACCGGCGATGTGCAAACTATGTTTTCTCTTCCCTTGCTGATAAGAAAAAAGAACAGGCAATATCATTTCGACCTGGTCATTTTCAATACGGTACACAAACATCACCTGCTCTATGCTTATGCTGCAAAAGGAAGATCAAAGTTGATCATTACCTTACACGAAGCTTCCATGCTTCAGCCTGCCATGGAAAGCAAGGGGATGAAAGCCTTTGCAAGGTTAGCTGGCCAGCGCCTGCTGAATAAAATGGCTTCCGCTTTTTTTGTTCTTTCCTCGGAGGTGAAAAAATACATTGCTGACCATGCGCTTACCCGCAAGCCGGTGTGGGTGATCCCGGGGGGCATCATGGAAGAATCCGTTTCGCCCACACTGGAAGGCGACCTGGTAGTGACCATACCCGGCACCATCGACCCCGCCCGCAGGAACTACCGGGAGATCCTGTTGCTGGTGCCACTGTTGCCATCCACCGGAAGGCGCATAGCCATAGTACTCCTTGGCGGAGCGAAACATCAACAGGAAATGAAAAGCATCGCCGAAGAAGCCAGCCACCTCAACCCCGGCGTTGATATTCATCTCTTCGATACGGATTTTATCTCGCAGGCCATATTCGACCAGTGGTTAAGAAGTTCGCATTTCATCTACCTGCCTTTACGACCTTCGGTAGTAAAAAAGAATTCTGTGGAGCGCTATGGGATCACCAAGATCTCCGGTGGATTTTTCGACGCGGTGAGATTTGCAAAGCCCATCCTCCTTCCCGCAGCTATTCCTGTGGCCCGGGAATTCATGGGACAAACCTTCAGCTATAGCTCCATACAAGAATTGGCGGCGATCATCAACCAGGCGGCATCAGATCCTGACTACCTGCAGGAGCTGCACCGTCTTTCTTCAGTGAACGCAACAGCATTTACAGCTTCTCATGTAGCGGAGGAGATATTACCTTCCATTGAAAAATTGATCGCTAACCCGCCGGCTTGATCCTGATGAACTCTTTGCGGTTGATGTAATAGAGATAGAGGAAATAAAATATGGGCAGGAAGGCCACGATCTTCATCAGGAATATTCCCGATATCATACCGACTGCTCCACTGAGCACCATGATGATCACGCCGGCCAGGAACTGGTCGTCGTTAATGGCGCAAACGATCTGCAGGTGGTAAATGTTCATGTGCTTATACCTTACCTCCACCGGCCTCGTATAATGAAACCCGTCGGTGACCACGATAGATGGATTATTCTCCGTGAGGCCAATGGCTACCGAACCCTTTTTATCCAGCTGGTAGATCTTATTGCCGTTGATGATCACCCTTAGCCTCAGAAAATTCAGAAGCAGGTTGCTTTGCCTTGTGATCACCAGGCGGTATGTGGGCCTTGGCTTTATGGATGCAGTGCTTTGATGATGGCGATGAACTCTGAGGCAACAAGAGAAGCACCACCCACCAGGCCGCCGTCTACATCCTTCGATGAGAAAAGCTCTTTGGCGTTGGCTGCTTTTACACTGCCCCCGTACAAGATGGAGATCCGATCCGCCAGCTCCTCGCCGTACTTACCGGCGATCACGGCCCTGATGTGCTGGTGCATATCCTGCGCCTGCTGCACGCTGGCTGTCTTCCCAGTACCTATAGCCCAGATGGGTTCATAAGCAATGATGACCTTTTCCATGCTTTCCGCATCGAGGTGGAACAGGGATTCCTCCAGCTGGGCCTGCACAAATGCGTTTTGGCCTTCCTTCTCGCGTACCGACAAAGCCTCGCCGCAACAGAAAATGGGATGAATGCCGTGGGCCAGGCAAGTATCCGTTTTTTCGGCCAGCTGCTGGTTGCTTTCCTGGAAATACTCCCTTCTTTCACTGTGGCCGATGATGCAGTATTTGATACCCAGCGCTTCCAGCATGGAGGCCGATACTTCGCCGGTGTAAGCGCCAAATTCCCTCTCATGGCAGTTCTGTGCAGCTATCTCATAATTTCTCTCCTCGTCAACAGAAGATTTTGCCATCACCAGGTAGGGAAAGGGCACGGCAAAGATCACCTGCTGGTGAACCGACAGCGAAATGTTTTCTCTGAGAATGTTTTCCAGCAGGGCGCCAGCTTCCTGGTAGCTCAAATTCATTTTCCAGTTACCGGCGGCTATTTGTTTACGCATATGATATTGAAGATTGAAGATTTAAGATTGAAGATTTAAGATTGAAAATTTAAGATCTGTAGCACCCATTCAGCCTGCCGAATAAGATGCGCTTTTATAGTTAGTAATGGTCGAAAATATGGCGCAAGATAGTTGTTTCCTGTTCGCTGAGCGAGCGGCCCTTCATCTGCATCCAGTTGTTCATATCCCTCAAAGCATTTTCAAACCGGTATAGCTGGATCCCGTCGGCTCCCCAGGAAAAGGAAGGAATGAATTTCGGTGTGAGTCCACTGCCGAAAACATGGGCACAAACACCCACTACCGTGCCGGTGTTGATGGAGGTATTGATCGCCGTCCTCGAGTGATCGCCCATGAGCACACCGCATTTCAACCCCGCGTTCACGGGTCCCTGCGGCGTATAGATCATGATCTCCGTAGCTGTATTCTTTAGATTGGAATTGGAAGTGCCTGCGCCCAGGTTGCACCATTCGCCTATCACCGAGTCGCCAATATATCCATCATGCGCTTTATTGGAATAGCCAAAGAATACCGAGTTCTTGATCTCCCCGCCTACTACGCAGTGGGGACCTATGGTGCTAGCCCCGTAGATCCTCGCTCCCATTTTTACCACGGCACCCTCACCTATGCTCACCGGTCCCCGGATCATGCTGCCTTCCATGACGACGGCATCCTTTGCTATGTAAATAGGACCTTCACTGGCATTGAGAAAAGCATGTTCCACCACGGCGCCTTTTTCAATGAAAATATTCCTGGCCGATACGGTCTTATTGGAAGCGGGAATGGCTGCCTTTTTTTTCTTGCTTTTAATAAGAGAAAGGTCATGCTCAATGGCCCAGGCATTCATCCGGGTGATGTCCCAGGGAAAGCGGATCTCCCGCAGCTCTTCGGTCTTGAGTTCAATGGTGTCGCTCACACGGATCTTGTGCTGGTCGATCACCTGCTTTTTGGAAATGCAGTAAGCGAAATTTTCCTTGTCGGGGAGGCTCAGCATCTGTCCCGGCTTGAGTTTCTTGACCTGCCTGGCAATGCGGGGAGTTGGCAAAATGTTGCCATGGATCAGGTAAATGATGTCGTCGCCTATGGACTGATCGATCACCATCGACCTGTCCAGGTCCTTGTAATCGTTCTCCTGCTTGTCGTAAGAGGGCATGTCCAGCAATAGCTCCCATTTCTCCCGGATGGTGAGGATGCCTACCCGGATATCCTGGATCTGGCGGGTGAGAGTAAAGGGAAAAAGCTCCTCCGGCGAACAAAACTCTTCGGTGAAAACGATCTTATCCATTCGCTTCAATGAAGCTTAAAATTAAAAAATCCCGCCGAAGCGGGATCAATAAATAAAGTATAGTAGGCAGAACCTACTTTTTCGCGTATTTCTTGTTGAATTTATCGATACGTCCGGCTGTATCCACCAACACATTCTTTCCAGTGAAGAAAGGGTGAGATGTGTTAGAGATCTCCAGCTTTACCAGGGGGTACTCTTTACCATCTTCCCACTGAACTGTTTCTTTTGTAGCAGCAGTTGAGCGGCTTATAAAGCTTGTACCATTGCTCATGTCCTTAAAAACGACAAAGCGGTAATTTTCCGGATGAAGACCTTTTTTCATATAAAACGATTTAGTAGCGGCGTCAAATTTAATTATGAGGCGCAAAAATAAGGGAAAACGGTCAATTTCAGGCCGTTTTTGCCCGGTTTTTTGTTAAGGGATGCTGAAGCTTAGCTCCTCATGTTCTCCACCTGCAGGGGCAGGCCCATATCCCAGATCTTGGAAGCGGCGATCACCTCCTGGAGGTCATCGATCTTTTTGCCGGTCACCCTCACCACATCGTCCATAATGGAGGCCTGCACTTTGAGCCCGGAGTCCTTGATCATTTTCACCAGCTTTTTGGCGTCTTCCTGCTTTAGGCCGTTTCTGACCTGCACTTCCTTTTTCCACACTTTGCCGCTTTGATGACCCTCCTTAGAGGTGTCGAAAGCCTCCGGGGAGATGCCTTGCTTGTGGGCCCGGTTGATGAGCACATCCACCAGCTGGTTCATCTTCATGTCGTCGTCGGTCTCCACGTTGAGCTTGAAGTCCTTTTTATTCAGGTCGATCACCACATGGGCATTCTTAAAGTCAAACCGGTTGGTGATCTCCTTGCGGGTCACGTTCACCGCATTGTCCAGGGCCTGGGGATCCACTTTGCTTACGAAATCAAAAGAAGGCATAATGCTTTATTTGGGGGTTGAAGGTAATTAAAAAACCCTCCAAAAAAGGCCCCTCTGGAAAGAGGGGCCGTATGCACATGAGAAAACTAAACTGATTTACTTCCACTACCTGTCATTCTGAGCCAGTCAGAACGCCACTCACCACTCACTTGCTTCACCCCGCGCTTGCGGGGCTCGCAATGACTTTGCTTCGGAATGTCGCTCAAACTCACGATTGACGATTGACGTTATTGGGCTCCGCCCACACGGTTCTGCTCCTCCTGGGATGAAAGGCTGCGCTTGCGCTGCTGGTTGTTGGCCTTGCCGAAACGGTAGGTGAACGTACCTGTGACCTGCCTGGAATCCGGGCGGTTGCCAAAGGTCATGTCCACATAGCCATATTTATTGGTGCCGCTGAAACGCTGCCAGGCAAAGGGGTCCCTCAGGTTCAGCCTCACCGTGCCCTTGCCTTTCATGATCTGCTTTTGGGCAGCTATGCTCATCATGTATAAAGGCTCGGTGCGGGTAAGCTGGTCAAGATTCTTGTAGCGGTAAAACCCACTCAGCTCCATCACAAAACCGGGCTTGATGGTGAATGAATTGGTGACGTTCACCATGAAGGAGGTATGAGCAATATCGATCTCCACCGTATCGTAGAAGCCGGTATAGTGATTATTGAATACGTTGGTGAACAGGTTGGCGTTCCACCATTTGCTCACGCGCAAGGGAGCGGTGATGGACAAAGCGATGTTGCGCAATTTGGCTACGTTGTCTACGGTGAGATAACGCATCTTGCCATTGCTGCTGGTATCGGGCTTGATGATCTGCGAGATCACGTCATTGGTATTGTTATAGCTCAGGGTAGTAATGAACTTCCCCATGTAAGCGTGCGTGAGCTCCATATTGGCGGTGTACTGCGGCGCGAGGTAAGGGTTACCCTGCCTGTACGATAAGGTGTCCAGGAAGAAAATAAATGGATTCAGGTCCTGGTAGTTGGGCCGCGTGATGCGCTTGCCCGTTGAAAACGTAAGCGTGTTCTTCTTGTCGGCCACGTAACTGACGAAAGCGGTGGGGAAGAAATTCGTGGTGTCCCGGTTGATCGGGATCTTGGTGGTCACCTGCGTACCCTTGCCGATGGTATTCTCCATCCTTACCCCGGCCTGCGCGGTCCACTTACCCCACTGCCTGTTCACGGTAACATAAGCGGCATTGATGTTTTCCTCGTAGATGAAGTGGTTCGACCTGATCTTGTCCTCCACCCAGTTGCTGCCGTTGTAAAATTCATAATTCACCAGGTTGTCGTTGGTTACAAAGCTGGTTTTGATACCCGCATCCAGCCTACCCTTGGGAATAGGCTGGGTATAATCCGTGCGGAAAGATTTGATGCTGATCTCGGAAGGAATGTGCCCGCGCAGCTGCGATTGGTTTAGGAACACCAGGTTGCCATCGTACACATTGGTCACAAGGCTCATGTTGGTGGTGCTGTTATATATCACGTAGTCAAAATCAGCAGTGAGCTCCTGGCCGGACTTTAAAAAATTATGCTTCCAGTTCACATTACCGGTAAAGTTGCGGAAAGACACATCGTTCTTCGTATTTGATACCAGGCGGTGGCGAAGATTGCCGTTGACATCCTTGTCGTCGGCAACCGTTGTAGGCGTAGGGTGGCCATTGAAATCAAAGCCGCTTGCTACTACACCCAAAACATTTCTTTTGTTGGCATACCAGTCAACACCCAGTTTCAGGGTGTGGTTCTCATTGCCAAACTTGAACCTCGTTTCCTGGTCGGTATATCCTCTCAGCTCGCCGGTCTTCGCATCGATCTGGCTGCTATGGATCTCCATGGTATTGCGGCCTCTCAACAGGTTGGGATTGTAGTTGCCAAATAAATTGATCTTGTTCTTTTTATAATTGAAGTTGAAGCTGTTCTGCGACCTCGGAATGAACTCTGTTTCGCCATCCAGTTTGTAAATGCTGGTGGTGGCGCCCAAAGTAAGGCTCCCGTTGAAGCCGTCGTTCTTGCTCTTCTTGGTCTTGATATTGATGATGCCCGAGTTGCCTGAAGCATCGTATTTGGACGAAGGGTTGGTCATGATCTCTATCACATCCAGGGCCGAGGCTGGCGTGTTCTTCAACAAATTGGCCAGGTCGGTTGCGGAAAGATAGGTGGGCTTGCCGTCCATCATCACGATCACGCCCTGCTTGCCGCGAAGGCTGATGACGCCATCGCTGTTCACCATCACACCCGGGGATTTCTCCAGGATGTCGAGTGCGGAAGCGCCGGCGGATGAAGGTGAAGCTTCCACGTTCACGATGGTGCGGTCCAGCTTGGTTTCCACAAAAGGTTTTTTACTCTCAACAGTCACGCCCTTCAGGTCCTTCGATGATGGAATAATGGCGATCGGCTGGATCTCCACCAGTTTATCTGCTGCGACCTCGAAGGCCGGTGAATTGGCCTTCTCATATCCTACATAGGTGATGGCAAGCAAATACTTACCATCCTTCAAATTCACGAACTCATATTTACCTTCTTTGTCGGTAACGGCCACTTTCACCAGGGAAGCATCCGCCTGGTTCAGCATGGATGCCGTAGCGGCCACCACCGGCTTGCCATTCTCGTCGATCACGGTACCGGTTACCCTGCCAGTTTGCTGTGCCATTATTTGCGTGGAGAAAACCAGGGCCAGGAAAGTAAAAAACTGTCTCATACGATTGGTTTAATAGTAAGCAGCAAAGATTGACTTCCTGCATCCTGCTGCCTTGTTAAAAAATACTAATTGGTGCAAATCTGATTCAAAGGGCGGCAGGACCTTATCAATACACAGGCGGCGATAATCGATTATGAAAATCATTCGCATAGAATGTTTTTCTGATAAGGGCGCCCTTTTGAAAAATGGGCCAGCCCTGCGGCTGACCCATTCACTATTGAAGATTGATGATTGAAGATTGAAGATTGAAGATTGAAGATTGATGATTCCGGCCTATTGACCATTCACCATTGACCATTGACTAGTTGCCCGCTCCTACCCTGTTTTGCTCTTCATTGGAACTGGCTGCCCTTCTCTTCGGACCATTCACTTTTCCTTTGCTGAAGCGGTAGCTGAATCCTAAGGCGACTGTTCTGGAATCACCTCTCTCCTGGAAGGCGGCGTCTACATTACCGTACTTGGTGCTGGCACGGAATCGCTGTGATTGAAAAATATCGCGCACGTTCAGGCGTACGGTTCCTTTGCCCTTCATCACCTGGTGGCTGAATCCGGCAGCAATCATACCCACTGGCTTCGTACGCAATACGCCTTCGATGCCTGCCGTGCGGTAAAAGCCGCTGATCTCCGCGCTGAAGTTGTTGTTGATCTTGAACTGCTGCGTACCATTGATCATCACGGAACTGGCTTCTATGGTCACCGGCACGTTATTGACCAGTCCTTCAAATTTGTTGTTGAACCCATTGACATAAATATTGCTGGTCCACCATTTGGCCACTTGAATCCTTGTGCTTACGGAAAGTCCATACTGGCGCTGGTTGGCTATGTTGGCTTGCTTTACATAAGTTTCATTAGTGGCCTCGTTCTGCTCTATCACCTGCTGGATGATGTTGTTCGTCCTGGCATAGTTGAGCGTAGTAGTGAAGAGGGTCTTGTAGCTATGGCTCAACTCGATGTTGTGGCTGAACTGAGCCTTCAGGTGGGGATTTCCCTGCTGGTAAGTGTACCTGTCCAGGTATTCGATAAATGGATTCAGGCTCTGGTAGTTGGGACGACGGATCCGCCTGCCATAGTTCAGTCCGAAATTATTCTTTTCATTGGCCTTGTACTGCAGGTAAGCAGTAGGGAACAACTGTGTATAGCTGGTATTGAACGACGTGTCGGAAGGCACAAAGCTGCTGTTGATATATTTATACCCGGATGAATGTCCCTTGGAAGTGGTATTCTCCATACGCAGTCCCAATTGGGCGTTCAGTTTTTTGCCCAGGGGCCCGCTCAGGTTGGTATAAACCGCGTTGATATTTTCCTGGTAAGTGAAACTGTTGGTCCTGGAGAGATCAGGCATCCAGGTATTGTTGTTCAGGGTATCGTACACCGCGTTGTTGTCTGTTTTCACAAAGCTGCTTTTCCATCCTGCCTCGAACCTGGCGCCTTTTTTCAGGGGATGGAGATAATCCACACGGCCGCTATAGATCTCGATCTGCTGTGGCAGCCTGCCGAACAAAGTATCCGGCTTTTGCGTGCTGTTGCCTGCAGGGTCGGAATAATAGTTGCTCATTTGCTGCTCCTTCTGCGTGTCATAAGTAGAGAAATCCAGGTCCGCTGTCAGCTCCCGGCCAGTGCTGTCCAGCACGTGGCGGAAATTGAAGTTGGTGCTGAAATTCTTCCATGTCCTGTCCTGCACCGTTACCGCATCGGTTTTGCTTTGCAGGTGACCGATAGGATTATAGATGTCTGTATGGTTGGTGTTCACGGTTTCACCGCCATTGCCGAATCCGGAGAACACTACACCTACCGTTGTATTCTTTGATGCGAAATAATCCATGCCCAGGTTGGCGTTAAAGGAGCTGTAGTGACTCTTCATCCTGGCTTCCTGGTTGAACTCGGAAAGCACTTCCTTGGAAGTATTGTCAATGAACTTCCTTTGGATGTCCAGTTCCTGGAAACGCTTATTATAATTGTGGTTGATATTGGTGAAAAGGTTCACCTTGCCCGTCCTGTAGTTGAAAGTGAGGCTCTCGTTTGTCTTGGGATAGCGGCCCTGGATATAATTGGCGCCGATGGATCCGTTGTATCCCACCTGCTTGTTCTTTTTGATTTTGATATTGATCACGCCTGCATTTCCTGCCGCGTCGAACTTGGCCGGAGGGTTGGTCATGATCTCCACCTGGTCGAGCTGGCTGGCGTTCATGCTGCGCAGCAGGTTGGCCAGGTCGGCCCCACCCAGCTGGGTTGGACGTCCGTCTACCAGGATCATCACGCCTTCTTTTCCTTTCAGGCTGATGTTGCCATCCTTATCCACGGAAACACCTGGTGCTTTTTCCAGCACTTCCAGGGCCGAAGTGCCCGTATTGGTGATGGAGGCTTCTACATTGAGCACGGTGCGGTCGATCTTCTGCTCGATCAGGGCTCTTTTGGCCGTTACGGTCACACCAGCCATTGCCTTAGCCTGCGGAACCAGTTCGATGGTCTTTAATTGGATGGTGCTGGATGAAGGGGTCACCTCTACCACTTCGGAATAGCCTTTGGCATGTCCCACTGCGGATACGGCCACAAAATACCGGCCTTCTGCCACGGGCTCAAAGGCAAAACTGCCTGTCTTGCTGGCTATTGCATATTTTAAAAGACTGGAATCCAAAGCCTTGTGTAGAGATATAGTGGCAGACTCCAGGGTTTTCTGGCTTCCATCGATCACGTTTCCTTCTATCCTGCCGGTTTTGGTTTGTGCATTACTACCCAGGCTCAGTCCGGCAAACAGGGTCAGTAACAGGCTTAACTTTTTCATTTATTTGGTTTTAGTACTTGTTCTTAAATATTACAAAGCAAATCTAGGTACTTTGTAATGCATATTACTATGTTTTCAATTGAACGGTCTTTAAAAAGGATGACCGGTGGATTGCCAACAGTGATGTGACGCAGCCCTTCCGGTGCGGTTACAAAAAGACTTGATTGTTAGATAAGCGGGGATTAAATGGGGTAAAAGGCAAAAACTTTGTGACGGAACAAGCTGAGCCGGGACATAAAAGATCTCAGAACCATTTATTACCTTGACGAAAACCGCTTTATGAGATCTTTATTGATCGCCTTGCTGGCCTGCCTTGCCCTGACAGTACAGGCACAGAAAAAACCCGCGGCCCCCGTGAAGCAAAAGACCGCTTCGGCTACCCCCATCATACAAACCGGCACCGTTCTTATATATAGTATTACAGGCGGAAGCAGCCTCACCATCAGGATCACCAACACCGCCCCTCTTTCGTTTGATTACGTGATCACCGGTGGTGATGAATACCACAACGGTTCCTATTCCCATTCCGCAGCCTTCCTGAAGTCGGGCAGGATAATGATTAGTCCTTTTAAATACCGGGAGTTGAACTACAGCAACGATCAATACCTCACCGTCTGGTTGTCGAAGGACATGTCGGCAGCTTTCAAGGCAGGAAAATCAGCCGAGCTGGAATTCGAAGGAGATGAGATGATCAGTTTTGGGGATGTGAGCACTTCGGATTTTTCGTTTAACCTGCATCCGAAATATTTCAACAGGGAAACCAATTACACGTCTGAAATAAAATACGTGCATGGCATAAAGCGGGAGTTCAAAAGCTATAACGCAAGCAGCACCGAAGACGCTACCCTCATCATCTGGACCCATCCTTCCTGGCCTTTATTATTGTACCTCTCCTTACCCGATGGTATTGAAATGAGGTTAGAGGCCATATTATAGTGGTGGGTGGCTTCTTGCGGCAGGCGGGGATGATCCTTTGCCCTGGACAGGCTCTCCAGTTTCTTGTGCACGTTCTCCAGCAGGCTGGGCGGCAGCGAGTTCAGTCCTACCACCTCAATAGCTTTCTCCAGGTATATCCTTTGAGAATCCCTTACTCCTTTTCTTGCATATTGCTCCGCGAGGAACTCATAGGCCGGCACGAGGTCATCATGCGCATTGTACCGCTCGAAGGAAGGCACCACGCTGTCCCTTGCCAGCAGCCAGGCCGCCTGTTGCCTGCCCTGGTCAAGATGCAGTTCGGCCAATTGCATGTAGGTGCGGGCCAGGTCCACAGGCCCGGGAATTTTTTGATATGTACGACAGGCCATCCGGTAAAAATATTCGGCCGAGTCTACATGTCCGTTCTTCCGGTACAAGGCACCCAATCTTTGATAACTGCGTGCTACACCTGGTTCATTCTGTGAGGCGAGCTGGTGTTCAAGCGCAGCGTGATAATGCATTTTTGCGGCCTCTCCATTTCCCTGGTGATCGTAGTAATCACCCAGGGCACTATGATAGCGGCTGATGTTCTTCCTTCGAAGCGGGTTCATGCCCTGCTCTGCATCCAGGGCGCGCTGCCAGTATGTTACCAGCTGTCCTTCCGCTGCATTGTACCTTTCAAGACTATCGATCACCAGCGCTATACTGTTCGGCAACTCGTAAGCCTGAAGCAGCCGCCCAAACTCGTTTCCCTGCTCCACTCCCAGCCTGCTGAATCCGGGATATAAGGGGTCAAGCAGCATGAAATCCTGCCCCTGGTTGCGTGCGTACTGACCCGGGGAAAAAGTGATCTCAGCCGCTCTCTGGTAGATCTCCAGCGCCCTGGCAGTTTCTCCTTTTGCATGCAGGGCATGTGCATGATTGATCAGCACAGCAAGCGATTCCTGCTCCAGCCGGAATGCCCTCCCTGTAAATTCAACGGCCGCAGCCAGGTCTTTTCCTTTCAGCATCACCCAGCCATACTGGTCAAGATAATCCGGTTCGAAGGGATGTGTTATGACGATCTTCTTAAGATAATTCACCGCCCGCACGGTGTCGCGCAGTTCTACGAGGGAGGTCTCGTAACAAAAAATAAGATAGACCATGTTGGCAGGTGCCAGCTTCAATATGGAATCGGCCAGCTCCAGGCTTTTTACATACTGAGCCCTGCGGAAAAAATCAGTGACCTGGGGTTCCAGTTTCCTGATCTTGTCCACCCTGGTAGTTTGAGGGTACGCGATCAGAGAGCAGCACAAAGCTGCCAGGAAGAATACAGCTCTCATCGCAGCAAGTTTCCACTAAAATAAAGGATTGCCGACTTAAATTGCGTACTCAACAGAATTTATGATCATCGACTACAGGTCAGATACCGTTACCCGCCCGGGACCAGGGATGTTCGAAGCCATGATGAATGCAAAGGTGGGCGACGACGTGTTTGGGGAAGATCCTTCCATCAACGAGCTGGAAGCATTGTCCGCCGAAATGTTTGGAATGGAAGCCGCGCTCTTTTGTCCTTCAGGGACCATGACCAACCAGATCGCCATCAAATGCCATACGCAGCCGGGCGATGAAGTGATCTGCGACCAAACGGCCCACGTATACCAATACGAAGGTGGAGGCATTGCCTTCAACTCCGGCGCATCGGTGAAACTGGTCACCGGCGACAGAGGCCGTATTGACGCGGAGCAGGTAAAGAATTCCATCAATGCCGACGACGTTCACAAGGCGCACAGCAGCCTGGTTTGTTTGGAAAACACATCCAACCGCGGTGGCGGCAGCTGCTACCAGCTGGAAGAGATCAGGAAGATCAGGCAGGTTTGCGATGAGCAGGGGCTCAAACTCCACCTCGACGGCGCCCGGCTGTTCAATGCCCTGGTAGCGAAAAAAGAAACCCCCAGGCAACACGGCGAGTTGTTCCATAGTATTTCCATCTGCCTGAGCAAAAGCCTGGGATGCCCCGTGGGCAGCGTGCTGATCGGCACCCGCGACATGATCAAAAAAGCAAGAAGGGTAAGAAAGGCATTCGGCGGTGGCATGCGGCAGGCAGGCTACCTGGCGGCCGCAGGCGTCTATGCCCTGCAAAATCATATCGACCGCCTCGCTAACGATCACCAACATGCGCAAATGCTCAGGGATGCCCTGGCGAAAAAAGATTTCGTCGGCGAGATCCTACCGGTGGAAACCAATATCATCATCTTCAGCGTGAAGGCGCCCTACACGCCCCAAACCCTGGTGGCGAAGTTGAAGGAGGAAAACATCCTGGGCTATGCCATCTCGCCGGTGCAGGTGAGGCTGGTGGTGCACCTCGACGTCACGCCGGAAATGATCAGCAAGACCATCAACACCATTGAAAAGCTTTAATATGCTTCCCCGTATCGACCCCTCAACTACCCAAGCCTGGCAAAGCCTGGCAAAGCATGCCGCCACTATCAAAGGGAGGCATATGAGGGAGCTGTTCGCGGAAGACCCGGACAGGTTCCGCCGGTTTGCCTTTTGTTTCAACGACCTGGTAGTGGATCTGTCCAAAAACATACTGACGGCGGAAACCATGCAGCTCCTGCAGGCGCTGGCAGAAGAATGTAAAGTCGAGGAAGGTATAAAGTCCATGTTCCGCGGCGACCTGATCAATGAAACAGAACACCGCGCTGTGCTCCATACTGCCCTGAGGAATTTCTCACCCGAACCCGTGTATGCCGAAGGCAAGGATGTAATGGGCGAAGTGAAAGAAGTAAGGGAGCAGATGCGGGCATTCTGTGCCGCAGTACATACAGGAGAGCGCAAGGGTTACACGGGCAAAAAGATCAGGTACGTGGTCAACATTGGCATTGGCGGCAGCGATCTGGGTCCCTACATGGTTACAGAAGCCCTCAAACCTTACTGGACCAAAGGCATCCAGCCATTTTTTGTATCCAACATCGACGCTTCCCACCTGGTGGAGACATTGAAGAAAGTGAACCCGGAAGAAACCCTGTTCCTCATCGCCTCCAAAACCTTCACCACGCAGGAGACCATGACCAACGCCCATTCGGCCCGCGAATGGTTTCTTCAGCAGGCCCGGGATGAAAAACACATCGCTGCGCATTTCATCGCCATTTCCACCAATGAAGAAGAGGTTGTGAAATTCGGCATCGACAGGCAAAACATATTCGGCTTCTGGGATTGGGTGGGCGGCCGTTATTCCTTATGGAGTTCCATCGGCCTTTCCATAGCGCTCACCATCGGCTACGAAGCTTTTGAAGAGCTGCTGAAAGGCGCCGAAGCCATGGACAAGCATTTCCGCGAGACTGAATTAAATTCCAACCTGCCCGTGCTGCTGGCGTTGGTCGGCATCTGGTACGTGAACTTCTTTGGCGCGCAAACCGAGGCCATTCTTCCCTACGACCAATACCTGCACCGCTTTGCCGCCTACTTCCAGCAAGGCAATATGGAAAGCAACGGCAAAACGGTTGGCCGCAACGGCGAGCCCGTGCGCTATGCCACCGGCCCCGTGATCTGGGGTGAGCCCGGCACCAATGGCCAGCATGCATTTTACCAGCTGCTGCACCAGGGCAGTCCCTTTGTTCCCTGCGACTTCATCGCGGCAGCTCAATCGCACACCCCCCTGGGTGACCATCACCAAAAACTCCTTTCGAATTTTTTCGCGCAAACCGAAGCGCTGATGAATGGAAAAAGCGAAGAAGAGGTGGCCAGGGAAATGAGGGACAAGCCGGCAGCAGAGATTGCCCGGCAGTCGCCCTACCGCGTCTTCTCCGGCAACCGGCCCACCAATTCCATCCTGGTGAAAAAGATCACGCCCTTCGCCCTCGGCGAACTCATAGCGCTTTACGAGCACAAGATCTTTGTCCAGGGATTGATATGGAACATCTTCAGCTTCGACCAATGGGGCGTGGAGCTGGGAAAGCAGCTGGCCAACAAGATCCTGCCTGAATTGACTAGCGAAGAAAACATCGATACGCACGATTCATCTACCAATGGATTGATCAATAGTTACAAGCAAATGCGGAAATAATGGAAGAGGAAAAGCGCATAGCGCCATATTACGTGTTCCTCCTTCTCTTCCCGGTTTCCTTCCTCCTGCATGTCGTGAATGAGAATTTCGGACTTCTGCCAGGTAGTGTGATCATTAAACAGTTAGCCCTCTTCCTACTGATCACCGCTGTCATCGCTTCATTATCCTTGCTTGTTCTTCGGAACCGTACAAAGGCATTTTGCTTCGCCTTCCTTTTGTTGATCTTGTACTTTCTTTTTGGCGCTTTTAAAGACCTGCTCATTGGCCTGCCTGCATTGAATCAGTATTCGCTCATCCTTCCCACTATGACAGCGGTGGTGGTGATCACCGCCTTTGCATTGAAAAGATCTAAGAAAGGCTTTCATCGACTGTTACGTCTACTGGCCCTCTTCCTGCTGATCAACCTCGTGGCAGAGGCAGGCATATTCTCCTTTAAGATCGTCACATCAGCAGACAAAAAGAACGACTTCGGTGACCGCGAAAATCAACTCATCAAAAATGTCCAGGTAAGCCAGTCCCAACACAGCCCTGACATCTACTGGTTCATCTTTGATGCCTACTCGGCAAGCACTACCCTTCAAAAATTTTGGAACTTTAAGAACCCTCTTGACTCTCAATTAAGGGAAAGAGGGTTTTTTATTGCTGATTCCGCTACCAGCAATTACAACTACACACCTTATTCGATCACTTCAACCCTGGACATGTCTTACCTGCAGGACCTGGGTGAGAATTCGATCGTCACGGCCAGGGACATGGCCAAGGGCAGCTACGCGGTCAGGGAAAACAACGTGGTCACATTGTTCGAAAAACTGGGGTACGACATTGTTAACTATGGCATTTACGACTTCCGGGGACATGCCACGAACAGCAATGAATACTTTGATTATGTACCGGAAGCGTTGATCACCCATCGCACAATGTATGGCAGGATCAGGGACGACATCGGTTGGAACTTTCGCCATTTGTTTGCGAGTGACCGCGAAAAGGCTGACTCACTATTGCGGTGGAACTATATGCTGGAACTAGACAAAAAAAACAAAGCGCTTATTGCTAATACCAAAACCCTGTTTAAGGGGAAGCGCCGACGCCCCGCATTTCATATCCTGCACTTTGAAATTCCTCACGAACCTTATATCTACACCGCAAAAGGCGAGGTATCTTATAAGCAAGGAAACGAGCATAAGCCAGAGCACTACCTGGAACATCTTAAATATACCAACTCAGTGATCCTGGAACTGATGGACAGCCTTTTGGCAGCAAAGGGTAGCCGAAACATCACGATCCTTCTGCAAAGCGATCATGGTTTCAAATTCGAAGAGTCCGATCCGGGGTTTACAACAGACAGCAGGAAAATACTATATGCCCTATACAGGCCAGACAGAAATTATACAGGATGGTATCGGAGCATAAGCTCAGTCAATGGATTTCGCCTCCTCTTCAATCAAAACTTTGGGGCCTCATTCCCGCTGCTTCCCGACACAGGTTACAACCTCAGGTACCGTAAATACAATTGAACAATCGTTCTTAAAGCCTTCCCTATACAATCCGGACGACCGTTGCATCATCGTACTCAATCCTTCCTCAGCTTGGTTGTATAGCGCTTGCCGTCGGCCACTACTTCCAGGATATACATGCCCCTGCTGATCACTCTTTCCGTGCCAATGGTAATGGTGGTGAGAGAAGGCCCAGGGTGTACCGACTGGTGAACAAGCTTACCCGTAGCATCGTAGAGGGAGGCAATGGCCTTGCCTTCTATCATCCTGCCGAAGCGAAGCTGCACCTGGTGGCGGAAAGGATTGGTGAGCACATACATTTGTTGAGGCGCGTCCGTTTTATTTATAAAGACCACATTGCTCAATAGCACGTAGCCGTCGCTGTGCTTCATGCGGATCCTGTAATGATTCACCTGCACGTTTTCCTTATCGGTAAACTGGTAAGAGCTTGGCGTAAGCTTGTTGCCGCCCGCTTGCACAGATCCTATTTTCCGGTAGCTAAGGCCATCGTAAGATTTTTCCACCTCGAAAACCGTGCTTCCCGTTTCAGAGGAAGTGGTCCAGTCCAGGCGGATATCTGTACCCAATATGGCAGCCGTCAAATTCAGTTGGGTGTTCATTCTTCCTGGTATCCCTGCACCGAAGCTGGAAAAGCCGTTGCTGAATGTAAAGGAGAGCGTATACCCATTGGCAAAGCTGCCCCTGGCAGGCGTTTCTACCTGCACCGTACCGGGCCCATCCGGCTGTGTATTCAGCGGAGTTACGTTAGCAATAGAGGAAGGGACCTTTATGATCATGATGTCGTTCCAGGATCTACCGGTAGCTGCTTCCCATCCTGCCTTTTCAGCAGCAGTGAAAAACAAGGTAAGCTGGTACACACCCGAAGCGGAGTTGCTGGCCGGTGTGATGTCAAAGACCTTGTCCATGAGGTAGCTGGCAGGATCGTAATTCCAGAACTGGGTTGTGCCTGTGCCGGCGCGCGTCACCGCTACCTGCGTACAACCATACTGGTGCGTGGAAAGATTTTTCAGTATTGCCAGCACTTCGCCCGTGGCTGAATAGAAATATTCTTCGCTCGAGGTGGTCAGGAATTCGGTACCGCTGGCGCCGAGGGCGCTGGCGGCCACAACGGAACTTAACGGTGGCAGGTCATTATCCGTGATGGTGATGGTATGCGCATTCACAAAACCTGTCTGTGCATTGGTACTGCCGGAAACCACCAGGTTGATCTCGATATCCTCGGCGCTTTCCACCTTGCCATCGTCGTAGATCCTTACTGTGAGCGATTGGGAAGTGGTAGAGCCGCTGGGGAAAGTATGTATCTGCGAAGGCGAGGTAAAATCTCCGTTGGTGGTGATATGGTAGTCGGCACCCAGGGTGGCTGTACCGGAAACCACGGAATAGGTCACCGTAGCATCGCCGGCAGGAGCAGTAGAAGGCGCTACTGCCACCTGGTAATCCTTGTAGCGGCGGCAACCCGTTACGGCGGCTGCTTCTTCTGCCGTGGTAGAAACCGCTGCGCTGAAATTGATCTGCGAACCCACAGTGTTCAAAGGAACAACCGTAGTGAACAGTCCTCTTCCATGCGTGGCGGCCGCGATGGTGCGGTCGGAGGCCCGGTATTGAAGCATGTCCACCCTCACGTTGGCCAGTCCGCCATTGGTGGGCTGCCAGTCCGTGGAGCTTCCGCTTAAATTATCTGTTGACCAAACGCCCAGCTCGGTAGCCAGCAGCGCCCAGTCGGAATTGCGGGGATCGAACATCGCCCAGCGCACCGGCATGTCGGGAAGGTTGCCTTCCACTGCCGTCCATGAAGGTGTGGTGGCGGTAGCGTTGAATGACTCGTACACGCTGGTGATGCCATAGTTGCTGTAGGTGACCAGCATATGATTCTCATTAGCCGGATCGATCGCGATACAGGAAACGGATCCGCTGCCATTCAACAGCACCTTGCCCATGGCCACACTGCCTGTTTCCGCATTATTCACCATCACCACATCGCCGTTGCTCAATCCAAAATACACGCGGTTGGCTACAGTAGGAGAAACCGCCACGTGCCTCACCGATCCACCATTGAACTCATTCACACTTACAACAGCGGTGGTCGTACCTGATGTGGCCGGGTTATCCCACCTGAAATAATTTCCCGCGGTAGAACCGCCGTAAAGTTTGTTGGCTGTGTTGTCGTAATCGGTAGGATTGATGAAGGAGCCGGTATTGCCAAAGAAACGGCTGACAAAACTCGCTCCTCCATTGGTGGAGAGATAGTAGTTATTGTAAACGTAAGACGTGATCTGTATCTGCGGGTTGTCCTGGTCGATATGGCAGTAGCCGCCATCGCCGCCTGTGGCGTTGGTGGTGTTATTGAGACCCGCCGCTGTAAATTTCTGCGTGCCGTTGTCCTGTGCGCCTGCAAGGAAATAATTGGCGTTGGTAGGATGGATGGCGCAGGCATAATACTGCGTTACATTATAGCCCCTGTTCTTAGAAGCAAAAACAGGTTTTGTAGGAACAAGGCTGTTGGTGGTCTCGGAATAATAAATGCCGCCGTCGGTGCCCCAGACTGCCCTGGTGGAACTGCCGGGAGCATAAGTGACCACGTGGTGGTCGGCATGCACATTCTGGGCTGAAGTGAATGCGGGTGCGTTCGCAAGGCTCCAGGTGCTCATTTGCACCCAGCCATTACCGCCGTTGTCTGTACGAAGCGCATCTACTCCGCCTATGTATACCACGTTCTCGTTGTTGGGATCCACGGTGGCTGCCAGGTCGTACCAGGCCTGCGAACGCGTGAAGTTGCTGTTGTTGCCCTGGTCTACGATCGTTGGCACCACTTTCACTTCCCAGCTGTTGCTGGTCCTGTTGTATTTCTGTATGGATGTGCAATTGCTGGTGCTTGCTCCCTGGAAAAGCGCATAGACCACGTTGGCGTTGGAAGGCGCCGTGGCCAGTTCTATCCTTTGCCAGCCGCTGGGAGTGGTCACCACGCCCGCTGCATTGGGTGTTACATTCACCCAGGTATTTACATTGCCGGTGTTGGCGCCATGAACGGAAAACTCTGAAAGATAAATGCCTCCCGTGCTTCCTGTGGTGCCAAGGGAAACATAGATATCGCCGTTGGTAGCCACTTCAATATCCGCGCCCCTATTGCTTGAAAAGCCAGTCTGGCCAGCCACCTGCGTCCAGCTAAGGCCGCCGTCGGTGGATTTCTGTATACCTGCGGGGTCACCGGTAGCGTATGGTCGTACCGCCGCATATAAATGGCCGTTATTGTCAATGGCCAGGTCGTTCACGTAATAAAAGTTGGAAGTAGAAAACAGCCTGCTCCAGTTGTTGCCTCCATCGGTAGACTTCCAAAGGCCCAGGCCCCTTACCGCATCGGCGTTGAACCATCCTTCACCCGTGCCCACATACATGATCTGCGGGTTGGATGGATGCTGTACGATGGCGGAGATAGCCAGGTTGTCCATCAGGTCATCTACCTTATTCCAAACCGGCGTTGCGGCTGTAATGTCATTGGTAAACCACAGTCCGCCGCCTACTCCGCCTGCCCATATTTTCTTGTACCCGTTGGCTGCATCATTCAGATCGAAGATCACGGCCCTCGTGCGCCCGCCTACATTGTTGGGACCTCTTTCCTGCCAGCTGATACCCTGCACGGCACCGTTGGTTCGGCCGCTGTTCATCCTTGCATCCCTGGCCGCTACAGCGTCAAAAAGCCTTTCCCGCGGGATCTTGCCTGTGGCCGGATCCTTCGTGATCTCGTGCTCATGCGCCATCGCCAGGTGCATGCCGGTTTCCTCCGACTCTACCGGTCCGCTGAATGACTTAGGAAAAAAATAAACCAGGAAAAAAAGCAGCACCGATAAGGTGCCAGCAAGCAGCAGACGTTTTCTCATAACAGCGGTTGGATTGCGAATGCAATTTAATTATAATTCATGTATAACCGAAAAAACAAAAACCCCTGAAAATCAGGGGTTTAGAATTATTGTAGTAAGTATTACCACTTGTCCACTTCCTCGGTACCCGAGCTGTTCTCCTCGCCGGTGATAGGAGCAGGAGCTGGTTCCGGATCGGGTTCGGGTGCCGGTGCAGCAGCCACGGATTGAACTGGTGTGGTCTCTACCGCTTCGCCATCCTCATGTCCTTCGTAATCGCCATTGTCCTCGTGGTTGTATGCGTCGAAATCAAAATCAGGCATCAGCTGGGTCTTAACATGGTCCACAGCCTCTGTGAGCGCCTTGATGAATTTATTGAAATCCTCTTTGTACAAAAAGATCTTATGCCTGTCGTACCCATTGTCATTAAACCGCTTCCGACTTTCCGTAATGGTGAGATAATAATCATTCCCACGCGTAGCCCTCACGTCAAAAAAATACGTGCGGCGCTTTCCTGCACGGATCCTTTTGCTGTAAATGCTCTCCATTTTCTTGTCGTTGTTTTCGTACGCCACAGTTAAATTTTTACAGTTAGTTAATCAATAATAATGTATGTGTTACAAATATAATATTGTTTATTAAACAACCAAATTTACAGGAAGTTGCTATCGGACTGCTTTTGCTGGCGGTTGAACATATCGAAATAGACCCCTTTTTTCTTCATCAGTTCTGCGTGGGAGCCCACTTCTTTTACACCGCCGTCCATCAGCACTACGATGCGGTCGAAATGATGAAGCGCCCCCAGCTTATGTGTGATCAGGATAGAGGTCCTGTGGGTCATGTATTCAATGATATGGTCCAGGATCTGCTGCTCCGTGCGGTTATCCACGGCACTCAGGCTATCGTCCAGGATCAGCACCTGGCTGTTACGCACCAGGGCGCGTGCGATGGATACCCGCTGCTTCTGGCCACCACTCAGGGTAATGCCCCTTTCCCCCACCATGGTCTGGTAACCGGCAGGAAAGCTTTCTATGTCCTTGTCGATAGCAGCTATGCGTGCAGCCTCCCGGGCCAGTTCCAGGGAACCATTGGCGGCGCCAAAGAGGATGTTGTTTTCTATGGTATCGCTGAACAGGAAGCCGTCCTGCGGCACATAACCGATCTGGGAACGCAGGCTCACCATATCGAGCTGGCGGATATCCATGCCGTCGAACAGAATACTTCCCGAGCTGGTATCATACATCCGCAGCAGCAGCTGCGCCAGGGTAGACTTACCGCTGCCGGTGCGGCCCACGATGGCCAGCTTTTCACCGGGAGCGATCTTCAGGCTGAAATCCTTCAATGCCTGCACGCCTGTATCAGGATAAACAAAGTTCACTTCACGGAATTCAATTTCGCCTTTAAGGGGCAGCGCTTTGGCATGTGTGTCATTCACCACCTCCTGCCTGGTATGCAGCAGCTCATTCAGCCTTTTCTGCGAAGCGGCAGCCCGCTGGATCATACTGGCCGTCCATCCGATGGCGCTCACAGGGAAGGTGAGCATGTTGATGTAGATCACAAATTCCACGATGGTATCCAGTCCTACGCCGCCCGTACCGTTGATATATTGCAAGCCACCGATCATGATGGTGAGCAGGGTGCTGAGGCCTATGAACAGGGACATGGAAGGAAAATACAAAGCTTCTATCCTGGAAAGGTTCACTGCCTCGGACCGGTATTTTTCACTGTTATCGGCAAAGAACCGCAGCATGTTTTTTTCCTGGCCGAAGGATTTGATCACCCGGATGCCGCTGTATGCCTGTTGCGCATTAGTGGTGAGCGATGCCAGCGTAGCCTGCAGGTCTTCGCTTTTCTTTTGGATGATGGTGTTGACGTAATAGATGATGATAGCGAGGATAGGCAAAGGCGCCAGCACATAGAGCGTCAGCTCCGGACTCCGCTTCACCATAAAGAAAATAGTGAGTGAAATGAGTGTTACCAGGTTCACCAGGTACATCACAGCAGGACCAGTGAACATGCGCACACGGCTGACGTCCTCCGCCATGCGGCTCATAAGGTCACCTGTATTGTTTCTTTTATAAAAGGCGGTATCCAGCATCTGGAAGTGAGCAAACACTTCGTTCTTCTGATCGTATTCAATATGCCGGCTCATGACAATGATGGTCTGGCGCATAAAGAACATGAAGAGTCCGCGCAAAAGCGCCAGGGCCAGTATCGTCAGACCGCAGGCAGCCACCACCTGTGGAACGGTGAGGGACATGCGATCGATCAGGAAAACGAATTGCTGCACCAGGATATCGTAATCACCCACGGAGTTGCGTGGCTGGTAGCCGGGAAGGTTAAGACTTCGCTGTACGTAATCCACGATGAAGCCCGTGACCTGGGGGGCCAGCACGCCAAAATAGTTGGACACGACTATGAAAATAATGCCGATACCCAGCCTGAACCTGTACTTCCAGAAATATTTAGCGAGGTGTTTTAGGTGACGCATGGACGCCAAAGTTAGGCATCATCAGCGGACTTCGTTTTGCAAAGGAAACCGTTGATCCCTACGGGCAGGCAATACAAATAATATCCGGGGCAGATCAGTAACAGAGAATGAGCGGATCGATATCGATCTGATCGAGGTAGGGCTCTAAGAACTGCACGCTCTGGAAGCTGCGGAACTTCAGGATCTCACTATCGGCGCTGCGATAGAATACCTCCACGTAAAAAGAACCCACACCGTATAAAACCACCAGGCTTTCACCTTCTGTCCTTTCTGACAACAACACGCCTTCGTCGCAAATCACGCTGGCTTGATCGTAAAGGTCCATGGTTTTGAATTCAGCGAATTTCATACTGAGGGTTTTAGGTGTTAACTCATGTTGTTAGTATACGTGGTCATAGTACATAATTGAAATTTTACAATTAGCATGCCGAATCAATACCTAAGATCAGGGTGGGGAAACTGGGAAGCATTTGGATCATTTGCCTTTGTAAAATAACTGGTAGCGCATGATGATCTCACCGTTCAGCACCACGTAGATCCATTCAGGTTCATGGCTTTCTGCGAAGTAAGTGGCCCTTACCTTATTGCCTGTGACTGTAGCTTTTCTTTCCCTTGCGAACAAAGGAGAAAGTTCCAGGAAGGGATCACTGGAGACGAGCAGGTCTTTTTTGGCTTCAGATGTTTCAAATTCAATATCAACGGATCCTCCTTTGCGGATCTCTATCTTTCCGGCAGCGGGACTGATCTCTTTCAGGTAAAATTTATGTGCTGCGAAATACTTCAGGGGCTGCAGGGAAAACTCAGAGGGAGCGCGGTGATCCTGGAGAAGGGTCCACCTGGGATTTTCCGGGTAGTGCGTATAGATCATGTCCCTGGGATCGGTAAGGAAATAATCCGGGTCGAAATGCCTGACGAACTGGCCCTGTGCCACGTAGCCTGTAGCCCATGTGGCATCAAGCAACTTCCATTGGCCATCGATCATCACCGCATTCCATGAATGGTTCGATTGGAAACGGGGTCCACCCCTGCCCTGGTTCCGTACAAAGCCTGTAACGATCACCGCGCGGATGCCAGCATAGTCGCAAAGCGTCTTGAATAGCCGGGCATAGCCGTCGCAAACCGCCATGCGGTTGCGCAATACGATCTCGGACACCCTTTCGTTCAGCGGTTTCAGCACCGTGGACGTGTCGTCTTCTACACTGGCCTCTTTCCTGCTGCCTTTGCGCACCGGAAAGGATGAGCGATAATCAATGTTGCCGGTGATCCAGTGAAAGATCGCCGAGACCTTTTCCAGCTCCGTGGTTTTTCCTGCAGTGAGCAGGCTGGAGAGTTCGGCAGGTGTGAGCTGGGTTGCTTTAGATGATGCAAATTGAACGCCCTGGCTGTAAGCAGTCATTAAAAAACCTGTGCAAATGACAAGTATGGAAAGGCAACGCGGCATGAAGTTCAGTTTCCTACTTATTAAATTAAGACATTATATTTTAAAAGTGCTCAAACATCATGATTTTCTCTGGTTAAGACCAATAGCCCGTCAATCGTTCCCCAATAGCTATCGGCACCTCAATCGTCAATCGTCAATCCTGAATATGGTACAATAATGGTGTTAGTAGCTGATAAAGACCGCATATGGACGTTATCATTCAGTCATTAGGATTCAAGGCAGGCGAAAGGTTGGAAGGCTATGTACGTGAAAAGCTGGAAAAACTCAACCCTTCAGACCATATTATCAGGGCCAACGTGGTGCTGTTCCAGGGCCCGGACAGGGCTACTCCCAGCGATTATTGCGAGATCCGCCTGGAAGTGCCGGGCAATGACCATTTCATCAAGGAAAGCAGTACCCAGTTCGAACAGGCGATCGATGAAGCAGTGAACAAGCTGCAAACCATGATCAGGAAGACCAAGGAAAAAAACAACGATCGCTGGCAGGGCCGGGAGAATTAACCGACCAACCTCCTACCCACCCAACCCTCCCTGAAGGGAGGGAAAGTAGGTTTTGTGAAACTTTCTTCTTAAATCCCGCCCATACAATTTTGTACGGGCGGGATCATTATGAATAGTGGTTCGCTATTATGTACTTAGTACATGCTACATCCCCTATCAACTTTGTCAACTCTATCAACTCTATCAACTCTATCAACTCTATCAACTCTATCAACTCTATCAACCTACCTACTGCTGCACCACGATCTTATTCACCACCGAGCTTTGGTCCGCTTCATTCACCACCTTCAACAGGTAATTGCCCGAGGTGATCAGTTCCGGCAGCCTGTAGGGCTCTTCCTGTAATTTATTGCTGATGGTTACGCTGCGGCTGCTGATCAACTTGCCGGAGATGTCCAGTAATTGTATCGTGTACCTGCCCCCTGGCTGGTCGCTGAATCTTACGCGCACCGATCCACCGCTCACTACCGGGTTGGGATAAACGGAGATGCTTCCCGGACGCGAAACTTGTTCGGAGTTTCGCTTTCTTTCCACTGCCAGCTCATTCTCTTTGTCAACCGGTTTGGTCTCTGCTACGGCAGGCTCCTTCTTCTCTTTTTTCTTCTTCGCGCTCACCAGTGTTCCGTTCGCCAGGTCAGATGCATTGTAGACCGTGCCGCCCGAACTGATCTTTTCAGCCTGCAGGGTGTTCAGGTCGAACTTGTAATATCCCTGCGTAGAATGGGCGCTGGTCACGATCACTGTAGATGCCCCTTCCACAACGGCACCATTGGTAGTATATCCCCGTGGCAGGCCTGTAATGGCGCCCACGTAGCTGGCCACCCTGTTCTCCAGGCTGATCTTAAATACATTCCTGTTGGCCGTAATGAGGTAGAGATTTTTTTTCTCATCAGCCACCAGGTCGCCGCCATAACCGGCAGCACTATGAACCGATACGGCATTGCCGGGCGCATCGGCGACAGAGCCGAGGTCGGTGATCTCCGGCTTTTTATCCGTTTCAAATCTTACCAGGTGGTGAGCATCATTGGTGAGCGCATAGCCCTGTCCGTCGGAGGCGATCACCATGCGGGTGATCTGCTTGGCCACCTCGCGGTTTTTACCCAGCACGCCAAAGGGCTCGTCTTCGAAATAAAATACTTTCACGGTCTTCGACTTCATGTCGATGTACCGGAGCTGGTCGATCCCCATGGGCGTATAATATAAGCGGTCATGTTTCTTGTCGTAGGCCAGTGCAGCCGACTTGGTAGCAAAGGGCTGGTCGGTTGAAATGGCGTTTCCATGCGAGCGGCGTATGATGGTCACCTGCTGACCGTCGACGTTCCTTGTATACCGATACTCCTGCGGTGGGGCCACAGCGGCCTGCTTCAGCTCGATGGCCTTACCGGTACGCGCATTGAATACCGCAGGTGTTTCACTGCTGGCGTAGATGGTCTCCACTACCTCGCCGGTAGCCACGTCCACCAGCCTCACCTCAGACCAGTGACTGCCTCCCTTTTCCATGGCCGTAATGGCAAATGCGGTGATCTTCTTATTCTTTTGTGCCGAAAGCCCGGAGACCACCAGCACGCTAAGCAGTAAGAGTAAAACTTTTTGTTTCATGGTAAATAAGTTTAGAGAATTAATTTACGACAACTTTCGTCGAAGTCCTTTTATTCTGGACGAAATGCAGATAGGGATTATGAGTGGCAACGGATGAGGTTGGTGCCCGCCAAGCATTGGCCTACGTCAAAATATGAGCCTGCCATTCACCACTCACTTGCTTCACCCCGCACTTGCGGGGCTCGCAATGACTTCGCTTCGGAATGTCGCTCAGACTCACTACTCACTATCCACGCCGCCCAGGCAGGACTATTACCGCTTATACAAAAACGAAAACAGAGTCTACGAACACTATCGTAATATTGGTTACCAACAATACCACATGAAAAGAACTGCATTCATTCTAGCCCTCATCCTCAGTGCATATTTTGCCAATGCCCAGGGCTCTATCAAAGGAAGCATACTGGACTCGGCTTCCGGTAAGCCCCTCGCCTTTGCTACTGTTACGGTGTTCAAAGCCGCCGACACAGCTCTTGTCACCTATCGCCTCAGCAGCCCCGAAGGAGATTTTAAAATACCTTCTTTGCCCCTCCATATGGAATACCGGGTGGTGATCACCTATTCCGGTTACCATGTCTATCGCAAGGTCTTCACCCTGACCAGCGACCAGGTCTTCAATCTGGATACCATCCGCCTCGCTCCCACTTCCGGCGACCTGGAAGAAGTACTGGTGCTGGCGGAGCGGCCGCCCGTTACCGTTAGAAAGGATACCATTGAATTCAACGCCGCCTCATTCAAAACCCTGCCCACTGCGCTGGTGGAGGACATGCTGAAAAAGCTGCCCGGTGTGGAGATAGATGCCGAAGGCAACATCACCGCCAATGGCAAAAGGGTGAACAGGATCCTGGTAGATGGAAAAGAGTTCTTTGGCAACGATCCCAAGATGGCCACACGCAACCTCCCCGCCAATGTGATCGATAAGATCCAGTTGACCGAAGACAAGGATGAAAGGGATCTCAACCCGGACAAACCTGCAGGCGAGATCGGGCAGGTGATCAACCTCAAACTCAAAAAAGGGATCAAGAAAGGCTGGTTTGGAAAAGCATACGCCGGCTATGGCACCGATGAGCGGTACGAAGGCGGCACGATGCTCAATCTTTTTCGCGACACCATGCAGCTAAGCCTGATCGGTTTTTCCAACAACCTCAACCGGGCAGGCTTTGGATTCAATGACATCCGTTCACTGGGCGGCTTCGACCGCTCGGGGATCAACATGATGATGATGAACAGCAACGGAGGTATCAACGTGAATGGGATCTCCTTTGGCGGCACGGGAGAAGGCATCAATACGTCCACAGGCGCGGGCTTCAATATGAATCACGTGCTGAAGAACGGGTTCACCTTGAACAGCCAGTATTTTTATGGACAAACAAAGAACGATATCATCGAACTGAATAACCGCAGGCAATTCCTTCATGATACCATACTGAACACGCTGAGCAGAAGGAATGAGGACCTGGAGACCTTTAATCACAGGATCGGTCTCGGACTGAAAGGTAAGATCGACTCCCTCAGCCGCTTCGAATTCAAGCCCTCACTCACGCTGACGGACCGAACCAGCCAAAAGCTTACCTACATGAGCAACACCAGCAATTTTGAAGGCCCGCTGAATCAAAACAGCAACCAGCAGCAGTGGGATGGCAAAGACCTGGGTTACGATCACCAGCTCATGGTCTTCAAGAATTTTAAAAAGACCGGCCGGTCGTTGAACATCAATCACACCCTGTACAATACGAGAATGAGTTCAGACCAGGTGAACGAAGTGCTCAATGAATTTTACAACAATGGAACCACTACCACCAGCGACCTTAGCCAGCTCAGGAAGAGGATACAGGCCAACTTCACAGCGAATTTCAATGCCACCTGGTCGGAGCCTTTAACCAAGGCTTTATCCCTCCGTGCGGGTTATATGGGCACCCTGTTCAAGAACGACGACGATGTGAACACCTTCAATGAAGATCCAGGCACCGGCAAGCACGACATACCCAACCCGGATTATACCAATGGCCTCAGCCGGAAAAGCTGGAGGAACACCATCAGCGGCGGACTGAACTGGAAGTATAAAAAACTAAGCATCACTGCCAGTGCACTGATGCAATTCCTGGATGTATGGAATCATTTCGAAAAATCGGGCTCTGTGAACCAGCACTATCAATTCCTGTTACCCGGTTTCTCCGCTAACTGGAAGGAATACAACTTCAACTACAATGCTTCTGTGAGCCCGCCCGGCATTACCGACCTGCAGCCTGCTGCCGACAATACCAATCCCCTGTTCATCGTGGAAGGCAACCCCAGCCTCGAACCTGCACTCACTCATAGCTTTCATTTCAACTATTTCAAGAACGTTCCTGCCAAAACCCTCTTCCTGAATTTCTATATGCATGGCAACATGCGCGACAATGCCATTACCCGCAGCCGGGAGGTCTTACCCAACGGAGTGCAGCGGTCCAGGCCGGTGAACGTAGACGGGAACCACGAGTTCTACACCAATGCGAACGTGAACAAGCAGTATAAATTCAATAAAAATTTCCAGGTGACCTTTGGCGGCGGATACAACCTGAGCTACAACAGGAATTACCTGCTGGTGAACGATGTGAGAAGCTATGTAAAAACTTTCGACATCGGTCCCCGGCTGCATGGAGGCTTTAACTGGAGGGATGTCATCGAATCGAATGTGCGTTACCACGCGGGATGGAACAGCACCCGGTATGAAAACGGGCTCTATGCCGATCTAAAGACCAACCGCAGTAATGTGAATTACGAGCTCGTGTTGCGCTGGCCCAAAAGGATCGTGTGGGAAGGCAACATGACCATGATCTCGAATGCCCAGACGGCACCGGGGGTAAAAAAAGATATCAACCTGCTGAACGCATCGGTGACCTTGCTCTTCCTCAAAGGCGACAAGGGACAACTGAAATTATGGGCCTACGACCTTCTGGACGAAAACGTCTCTGTGTTCAGGAATACCACGGAGAATATGATCGTCGACAGGCAGATCAATATGCTGCAGCGCTATTTCATGGCCACTTTCACTTACAACATCCGCGACTTCAAGGGCGGCAAGGTCGGCGGCACCCAACGTCTCTTCATTTTCTAACATACAGACCAGGAACGAAGCCCCCTTCCGGGGGCTTTTTTATTTTCCCCTCTCCCATCGCGAGCGGAAGAATATCATGTACTTAGTACACAATAGCCAACCTATACCAACCCCATCAACCTTGTCAACTCCGTCAACTCTATCAACTCCCTCAACCCCCAGCCAAAAACCGTAAAACCCGCATTGCACCACCCAATGAAACTTCTTATTTTACTGCATGCCTTACAAGATCCTCTCCCTCGATGGCGGCGGCTCCTGGGCCCTGATACAGGCCAGGGTACTGCTGGATATTTATGGCAACGTACGCGGACATGCACTCCTGGGGAAATTCGACATGGCCATAGCCAACTCGGGAGGCAGCCTGGTGCTGGCCTGCCTGTGCAACAACATGCACCTCCAGGAGATCGTGGATGTTTTTGAAAAAAAAGAGAACCGCGAAAAAGCATTCTCCTCCCTCACCCTGGGTGAAAAGCTAGAATGGAAAAATTTCTCGGCCTTCCTCCGCTCCCTGTTCAGCAAATTCCCCGGCCCTCTATATTCCACCGGGCGCAAGATCAATGGGATCCGGGAGATACTTACCGCACATGATGAATTGTTCCGGACAGGACAGATCAACCAACCCATCGTAGATACCTTCCTGAAAGACATACCGGCTATTATGGGCCATCCCCGGCTCAAACTGGTGATCGTAGGCTTCGACTATTTCCGGCAGCGCGGAAATTTTTTCAGGTCTGACACCAACAGCCTGACCGACCAGTTCAACAAAGGCAGGCACTTCAACATCACGCTGGGCCATGCCATCCATGCTTCCAGCAATGCGCCGGTGAATTATTTCAATGAACCGGCAAAAGTGAACCTGGATCTTTTCCAGAAAAATGAGCAAAGGACCAGCTGGTACTGGGACGGCGCCGTGGCGGGCTTTAACAACCCCGTGCTGGCAGGCCTGGTGGAAGCAGTTACTAACGGTCATGGCAAAACGATGGATGACTTTCGCATCCTCTCCATTGGCACGGGGCTGACACGCAAGGCTATCCTGGCCGACCATAATTTTTCAACCTCCGAAGAAGAGCGCGAGCTGCACAGGAAAAACCTCCGCAACCCGCTGGCGGTTACAGACAGCAACTTCCGGCCCCTGGATGATATAGCCAAGATCTCCAAAAGCATTGTAAGCGACCCGCCGGACAGCGCCACCTTCATCGCTTACTCCTTTCTCGACCCCAGGCTGGACAACAAGAGTTCCAACCTCGTACGGATCAACCCCTGCGTATCGCCAGAATTATCTTCGGAAGGTATTTATGAAGTGCCTTCTGCATATAAAGGATTTGAAGACGATTTCCTGCAGCTGATCAACCTGGACATGGATGCAGTGAAGGACAGCGAGATCCGGCTGATCTCCGCTCTTTGCAACCACTTCCTGGCATCGGGCTCGCGAATGCCCAACCAGTTGATCCGGGGAGAAGCAGGCAAAGGAACCATTCTTGGTTACGAAACCTATGGAAAAGCAAAACAGCGCTGGATAGAGATCAGCGACCTGGAGCAGGTTGAAAAATTTCCAGGAGATCCCAGGGCGCCCTTTCCTACCCATTTTCAACCGCCTTTGGATGTCACCTGATGCCGGTGGCGCAAGATGGCGAGCACGTTATCAAGCGAACTGTCTTTCGCTGCCAGAAGCACCAGGTAGTGAAACAAGAGATCGGCAGCCTCATTGAGAAATAAGGACCTGTCATTATCTTTTGCTTCGATGATGAGCTCGGTAGCCTCTTCACCCACCTTCTGCGCGATCTTGTTGATCCCTTTTTGAAACAGCGATGAAGTGTATGAGTTCCCATCGGGTTCATTTTTTCTTTGCATGATGATGGTCTCCAGCTCACCGAGAAAATCGGCGGAAACATTCTCTTCACCGAAACAGGTGTCGGTACCAAGGTGGCAAACGGGACCGGCCGGCCTGACCTTCAGCAGCAAGGTGTCCTCATCGCAATCCTGGAGGATGGAAACCACATCCAGGTAATGACCTGAGGTTTCACCCTTCACCCACAGTCTTTGCTTGTTTCGGCTGTAAAAACATACCCTTTTTTCTTCCATCGTTTTAGCCAGTGCTGCCTGGTTCATGAAACCAAGCATCAGCACCTTGCCTGTAGCATTGTCCTGCACCACGGCAGGCAGAAGGCCATCTGGATATTTGTTGAAATTCATCTTACGTCTATTTTATGCTCCCTCAAAAACGTTTTCAGTTGAGGAATGGTGATCAGGCGTTCATGGAAAATGCCGGCTGCCAGTGCAGCGTCCGCTTTCCCATCTTCAAATATTTCGGTGAAGTGTTGACAAGTACCCGCGCCGCCGCTGGCGATCACGGGTATGTTCACCATAGTAGAAATTTTTTTCGTTAATCCTGTCGCAAATCCATTCCTGGTGCCGTCATGGTCGATAGAGGTCAGCAGGATCTCGCCGGCGCCCAGGTTCTCAATTTGCTTCACCCAATCGAAGGTGTTGCGACCAGTAGGCCTTGCTCCGCCATGACTGAAAACCATATCCACACCTGCTTCCTTTTTAGTGTCGATAGCTACCACCAGGCACTGGCTGCCAAACTCCCGGCTGATGTCTTTTATCAACTGCGGATCGCTGAGCGCCCCCGAATTGATGGAGACCTTGTCGGCCCCGTTTTGCAGCAACAAGCGCACATCGCCCGGTGAGCTGATGCCCCCGCCCACCGTGAAAGGAATATCGATGGCCCTGGCGATCTTTTTCACCAGCTCCGCAAAGGTTTTCCTTTTTTCCTGCGTAGCGGAAATATCAAGGAATACCAACTCGTCGGCTCCTTCCGTTGCATAACAGGCCGCCAGCTCAACAGGGTCTCCCATGTCGCGCAGGCTTTCAAACTGCACGCCCTTTACCGTTCTTCCGTCGCGCACATCCAGGCAGGCGATGATCCTTTTAGTCAACATACCGTTTCAATTTTTTTAGTGAGATCCCGCCCTCATACAAGGCTTTGCCTATGATCACTCCTTTGCAGCCGCAATCGTCCAGGGCCTCTACGTCTTCTATGCTTTTTACCCCACCACTGGCGATCAGTTCCATACCCGCACATTCTGTAAGCAAGGACTTATACAAGTCAATCGCAGGTCCTTCCATCATACCGTCCTTCGACACGTCCGTGCAGAAAAAATTGCCGACACCTTCCAGCATATAGTCGTTGATAAAACCGCTGACCTCCTGGCCGCTGTCTTCTTCCCAGCCTTTTACCATCAGCGACCTTCCTTTTACATCTGCACCCACCAGGAATTTCTCCGCGCCAAACATTTTCATCCAGGAAAGGAAGAGCTCTTTGTTTCTTGCCGGGATCGTTCCTGCATTCACCTGGGCTGCCCCTGCATTAAAAACACGGCTCACATCCTCCATGGATTGGATCCCGCCGCCAAAGTCGATCTGCAGGCTGGTTCCTGAAGCAATTCTTTCCAGGGTTTTCCAGTTGCAGGTCGCTCCGGCCCTCGCTCCATCGAGATCTACCATGTGCAGGTTTTTCAATCCCGCATCTTCGAACATTTTAGCAGCTTCCAGCGGATCGTTATAATAAACTGTCCGCTTGCTGAAATCGCCGCCGGCCAGGCGCACGGCCCTGCCATCCATGATGTCTATGGCTGGAATGATCCTGATCATAGCGATAAAAAATTTTTAATGAGAGCCTGTCCAGCCTTTCCTGATTTCTCGGGGTGAAACTGAACGCCGTAAAAATTATCTTTTTTCACCACGGCGCTGAACCGCGTGAGGTAATCGGTAGTAGCCATTGTATATGCACCTTCTGGCACATAATAACTGTGCACGAAATAAAAGAAGGTGTCATCGCCGGGCGTTTGCAGCTCACTGCCTGCCACCGTGTTCCAACCCATGTGCGGGAGCTTGCCTCCTTTGAGTTGCAGCACCTCCCCGGGAATAATGCCCAGGCAGGCAGCATGATCTTCCTCGCTCCTGTCGAATAAAAGCTGCATGCCCAGGCAGATGCCCAGCACGGGTTGCGTGAGTGAAGGGATCAACTTATCCAGCTCCCGCTCCTGTAAATATTGCATGGCGGCGCCGGCAGACCCTACCCCGGGAAAGATCACCTTGTCGGCGGAACGGATTACAGCTGCATCCGAAGTGACAAGGGGATACAGACCCAGCCTTTCCAGGGCAAACTGCACGGAGCAAATGTTTCCCGCGTTGTAATCGATGATGGCTACTTTCATAAAACTCCTTTTGTTGAGGGCAGGTAATTACTGAGGGGATCTTTTTTCACGGCCATGCGGATGGCCCTGGCAAAGGCCTTGAACACGGCTTCGATCTTGTGGTGCTCATTTTCTCCATGGGCCCGGATATTCAGGTTGCATTTCGCCGCATCGGAAAAAGATTTGAAGAAATGATAGAACATTTCGGTTGGCACATCACCTATCCTTTCTCTCTTCAGTTCAACATCCCAAACCAGCCAGCTGCGGCCGCCGAAGTCGATGAGCACTGTGGCATCGGCGTCATCCATTGGCAGGCTGAATCCATACCGCTCCATGCCTCTCTTGTCTCCTACCGCGATGGCGAATGCCTCTCCCAGGCTGATGGCTGTATCTTCTATTGTATGATGTTCATCGATGTCCAGGTCACCTTTCATCTCCAGGTAGAGGTCTACCTGTCCATGCCGCGATACCTGTTCCAGCATGTGGTCAAAGAAGCGGAGGCCTGTGCTGATCTGCGCTCTGCCCCTTCCTTCGAGATTGATCTGCACCCTGGCCCTGGTTTCGTTGGTCTTTCTTTCGTGGATCGATGTGCGCACTTCGCCTCCTGTGAGCGCGGCAACCAGCAGGGCATTCTCGACGGCTGTGCCCACGGTGATCCTTAAACAACTTTCGCAGCCCGGCAGGCTGGACCGGTTGCGCGTGACGATCCCTTTTTCGAGCAGCCGCTTGTACCATGCATCCGCATCATCCATTCTTACCAGCAGGAAATTCGCGTCCGAGGGAAATACTTCTAACCCTGCTTTCTTCAATTCCGTGCTGAGTTGATCCCGGAGCTGCACAATTTCTGCCACTGCCTTTTGTTTTTTATCGGCCTGGGCCAGCGCTTCCAGCACCAGCTTTTGAGCCTGTTCACCGATGTTGTATGGCGGCTTCACTTTGCTTAAGATCGCAATGATCTCAGGCGATGCGAAGGCCATGCCCACCCGCAAACCAGCTAGTCCCCAGGCCTTGCTGAAGGTTTGCAGTACCACCAGGTTGGGATAGTTTTCCAGTTCATTTACAAACGAGTCCTGCTGCGAAAACCCGGCATAGGCTTCATCCACTACCACCAGGCCGTTGAAACGATCCAGCACATTTTTTATGACCGAGGCATCGATGGCATTGCCTGTTGGATTGTTGGGCGAGCAAAACCATACGATGCGTGTTTGCCCGTCTATCGCCGATAACAGGCTACCCTCATCCGGCTGAAAATTGTTCTGCAGGGGGACGGCCTTTACAGCCACAGCATTCACCTGCGCGTATACTTCGTACATGCCATAGGTTGGCGGTTGCACGATCACGTTAGTAGCTCCCGGCTCACAAAAACAACGGTACAACAGGTCGATGCATTCGTCGCTTCCATTGCCCAGGAAGACCTGCCCAGGTCTCACATTCTTTTGCTCCGCCAAAGCCCGCTTTATCAGCCGCTGGTGGGGATCGGGATAGCGGTGGTAGCTGCCTGCAATGGGTGAGCCCAGGCTGTTCTCGTTCGCGTCCAGCCATACACTGGCCTGCCCTGCGAATTCATCCCTTGCGGAAGAATAGGGTTTTAATTTTTTGATGTTGTCCCTGGTGATAGATCCTATTGTGAACATGGTATGGTATCAATGCGGATCCTCACGGCCTGTCCATGGGCATAAAGCCCTTCTTCTTCGGCCATGGTGATCACGGTGGTTGAAATATTTTTTAATCCCTCCTGGGTGAGTTGCTGAAAGCTGATCCACTTCATGAAGCTGCCGGTGCTTACACCGCTGAACGATCTTGCATAGCCATAGGTGGGCAGGGCATGGTTGGTACCTGAAGCATAGTCGCCCACGGCCTCCGGTGAATAACTGCCGATGAAAACAGATCCGGCGTGACGCACCTGTGCAGCCATTTCCTCCGCTTCGCCCATCAACAGCAAATGCTCGGGCGCATAAGCGTTCGACATCTCCATGGCTTCTTCCAGTGAGCGCAAGACGATCACCCGGCTGCTGCTCAATGCCCGGGCCGCGATCTTTTTCCGGGGTGTAAGATCCAGCTGCCTGCTGACTTCTTTGACTGTCGCTTCAGCCAGCGCTTCATCATCGGTGAGCAATAGCACCTGGCTGTCTTCCCCATGCTCTGCCTGCGCCAGCAGGTCGGCGGCAATGAAAGACGGCTCGGCGCTTCTCCCAGCCACAATGCAGATCTCGCTGGGACCAGCAGGCATGTCGATGGCAATCCCTTCGCCCTGCACCAGCAGTTTGGCTGCCGTTACATAACGGTTGCCCGGGCCGAAGATCTTATCCACCGGGGGGATCGACTCCGTGCCGAAAGCCATGGCGGCTATGGCCTGGGCGCCGCCTGTCTTATAGATCTCCGTAATGCCTGCCACCGAAGCTGCGTAAAGGATGGCAGGATGGATCTTCCCATTTCTTCCTGCGGGCGTACAGAGAATGATCTGTTCACAGCCCGCGTTTTTGGCAGGTATGCCCAGCATCAGTACGGTAGAAAAAAGAGGCGCGGTTCCTCCGGGAATATAAAGTCCAACCTTTTCTATCGGGAGTTGCTTTTTCCAGCAGCTTACACCTGGCATGGTCTCCACAACCCTAACCTCGGCCCCAGGTTTTTCATGAAAGCGGGTAATGTTCTGCGCCGCCTCGCCGATCGCGGTCTTCAATGCATCCGGTACCTGCAGGCAGGCATTTTTTATTTCTTCATCAGAGACGGCAAACTGATCCGGCACAAAGCCATCAAATTTTTCCGCGTACGCACGCAGGGCCAGGTCACCCGAGGTTTTTACCTGGCTGATGATATTTTTTACCGTAGCCAGCACTTCAGTTTCCCCGGCTGAAGGACGCATCAGCAATTCCTTCCATTCGGCCCTCGGTGGATATTTGACCAGTTGCATCATATGATCATTTTTTCAATAGGCACTACCAGGATACCTTCAGCGCCCGCGGCCTTCAGTTGTTCAATAATGTTCCAGAAATCATTTTCATCCACCACGCTGTGCAGGCTGCACCAGGCGGGATCGGCCAGCGGCATCACAGTAGGACTTTTCATACCCGGCACGAGACGAACGATCTCATCCAGCCGGTCCTTAGGTGCATTCAGGAGGATGTACTTATTGTTCTTTGCTTTTTTTACAGCCCTCATGCGAAAGAGCAGCCGCGACATGATCTCATTTACTTCCGCTATGCTCTGCCTGTTGCGGATGAGTACCGCTTCTGAACGCAGCACCACTTCGGCTTCCTTCAAACCATTGGTGAGTAAGGTGGAACCTGTGCTTACGAGGTCACATACCGCATCGGCAAGGCCAATACCTGGAGCGATCTCTACGCTGCCGCTGATCTCGTGGATCTCCGCTGAGATCTTTCGCGCCTGCAGGAATTCACCCAACAGCCGGGGATAGCTGGTGGCGATCTTTTTTCCTTCGAGAAAGCCGGGACCATACTCCGCATTTTTGTCCACCGCCACAGAGAGCCGGCAGCGTCCGAAACCCAGCCTTTCAATGATCTCTACCGATCTGGCTTTTTCAAGGCAAACGTTCTCGCCCACTATACCAGCGTCGGCTACGCCATCTTCCACGTACTGGGGAATGTCGTCGTCGCGCAGAAAAAACACCTCCAGGGGAAAATTGCCTGCGGAGGCCTTCAGCCTGCTCCCCCCGTTACTGATGTCGATGCCGCATTCCTTCAGCAGTTTTACAGAATCTTCGTACAGTCGCCCTGATCTTTGGATCGCTATTTTCAGTTTCATACACAAAAAAAGGGCTTACCTGAGGTAAGCCCTGATGTTTTAATTCGTTATAATAGTTAACTGCACAACATCACCTGCCTACCTGAAGGGAGGAAACCATGATGATGCATATGCAGATTTTGATTCATTCTGGTGCAAACATATGCTGGCGCCCTAAAAAGGCCAAATAATATTCCCGCGCGGGATCAAAAAAGACAGGATTTAACACCGTCTTATACGATCTATGAAGCCTGGAAAGGCCAAAATAAATCGGCGGGAACCCTTGAATAATTTTAGAAAATAGAGTAGATTGGAAGTACCAAAACTCCCCTCCAATTCCGCTGCTATGAAAAATGTTACACTCATCTTTCCCTCAATTTTGGAATTGGTTGACTTCACCATGAAAATGAAGTCGAGCTTTTTCGCGGTCAACCGCATCAGGCTCTCCGTTACGGGTGTTTTTTCCGAAGAAGATATCGAGTCGGCCCGAAAGGAATACCGGGCTATTGTCACCGAGGCCAGTGAAAAGAAATGATGCCTCTCTCCCATTCTTTTTTGCCCCTTATCCCCCTGAAGGGGGGAATCGAGTAGACTTGAATGGTCCATTCACATAAATATCTATACATTTGAAATACCCTTAATCTCAAATTACATGGAGTTGCACCAATCGGTTTCCCCTGGATTCCTCATAGGCGGTGGTACCATGGGCGAGCTGATGCGGACCAAGGACTGGAGCAAATCCAGCCTGGGAGAACCCGAATCCTGGCCCAACACCCTGAAGATCCTGGTGAGTATCATATTGAATTCCCAGTTCCCCATGTTCGTATGGTGGGGGCCTGAACTGATCACATTTTACAACGACAGCTATATTTCCATAGCGGGTGAAAAGCATCCTTCTTTACTGGGCAGGTCGGGTAAGCAGGCCTGGTCCGAGATCTGGGATGTGGTAGGCCCGCTGGCCGATACCGTGATGAAGGAGGGGAAATCTACCTGGGCAGAAGACCAGGTTCTTTACATCAACCGGAAAGGGTACACAGAAGAAACCTATTTCACTTTCTCCTATAGTCCTGTGATCGATGAGGCCGGTCAGGTGAAGGGCGTATTCTGCGCCTGTACGGAAACAACCAACAAGGTTTTGTCCGCCCGCAATATCGAAGAAAGTGAGCGCAACCTGAGAAACACCATCCTGCAGGCTCCCGTAGCCATGTGTATCATGCGCGGAGAAAACTTCATAGTCACCATCGCAAACGACAGGATGCTGGAGCTTTGGGGCAAGACAGCGAAGGAGATGCTGCACAAGCCTCTTTTTGACGGCCTGCACGAGGTAAAAAACCAGGGCTTCGAAGAACTGCTTGAAAAAGTATATAGAGAGGGCGAAACAATAGCGGCAGATGAGCGCGAAGTGCTGCTGCCTCGTGGCGACTCCGTGGTCCCCATCTTTGTCAATTTCGTATACGAGCCTTTCAGGGACAGCAACGGCACCATCACCGGCGTGATCGTCGTGGCCATTGATGTATCCGAACAGGTGCTTGCGCGCAAAAGGATAGAGGAAAGCGAACAGCAGTTACAGCAAAGAGTGTCCGAACGCACGAAGGAGCTGGAAAAAATGAATATCGAACTGGTCCGCTCCAATGCCAACCTGGAAGAATTTGCTTATGCTGCTTCTCATGATATGAAAGAGCCCATCCGCAAGATCCATTTCTTTGCCGACAGGCTGAAAGAACACCTTTCGGAGAAGCTGGATGACAACGACAAAAGACTGTTTGAAAGGATGGAGAATGCATCGAGGCGCATGGGTGCACTCATCGACGACCTGCTGCTTTATTCGCATATCAGCAAAAGTTCTACGGTCAGGGAAAATGTGGACTTAAATCAAAAGGTTTCCCTGGTGTTGATCGACCTGGAACTGGAGATCGAGGAAAAAAAGGCAAAGATCCATATAGGCGAACTGCCTAAAATACTAGGATACCGGAGACAGTTGCAGCAGCTATTCCAGAACCTGATCAGCAATGCCCTCAAGTATCATAAACCGGGGCAGGCCCCGGAGATCGAGATCAGTTCTGTAGTTGTGGAAGGAAAAGACACCGGGCTTGACCTTTCAGGCGAAGCGGCTAAGCGATCTTATTACCTGGTGCAGGTAAAAGACCGGGGTATTGGATTCGAACAGAAATACGCCGAAAAGATCTTCAACGTTTTTACCAGGCTGCATGGCAATGCGGAATACCGCGGAACAGGTGTAGGACTCTCCATTGTGAGAAAGGTGATGGAAAATCACAATGGCTTTGTCAGGGCGGAAAGCATTCCCGGCGAAGGTTCGATATTCAAAGCCTATTTCCCTATCCCCTGACCCCGTTGAAAGATGTACGATCTATTCTTCAAACATTTTAACAGCAAGGTTCCGCTCACAGCTGCGGAACAGGAACTGATCACTTCATTTTTACGTCCCAAAAAGATCAGGAAAAAGCAGTACCTCCTGCAGGAAGGCGACGTCAGCCGTTCCATCGCCTTCGTGGAAAAAGGCAGCCTGAGGGCTTACTCCGTCGACGATGAGGGCGGTGAGCACATCATCCAGTTTGCGCTGGAAGGATGGACCATCTCCGACCTTTTTAGCTTCCTTACCGGTGAGCCAGCCACTTACAATATTGATGCGCTGGAAGATTCTGAACTGGTGCTGATCGACAAGCAGGCGCACGAGCAAATGCTGGTACAGGTACCGAAATACGAGACCTATACCAGGGTGCAGATCACCGGTGCCTACATTGCCATGCAAAGAAGACTTACCTCCATCATCAGCCTCCCGGTTGATGAAAGATACGCGAACCTGCTCTCCACCTACCCCGACATAGCGCAGCGCGTACCGCAGCACATGATAGCTTCTTATATGGGATTGCAACCCGAAACCCTGAGCCGCATCAGAAAGAAGATGGCGGGGAAGAAGTAGGTGATAGAGTTGATAAAGTTGATAGAGTTGATAAAGTTGATAGAGTTGATAAAGTTGATAGAGTTGACATAGTTGATAAAGGAAGCCCTTGATCGAGATCAACTCCTTTTCTTGCTTTTACTCAATGGTTCAACCCCTCACCTGCCGGTAGCTTTGCACTACAATACCATATCCATTATCGGCGCCACCGGGAATATGGACTCCGCCATGCAAAGAAATCATCACTAATAAACAAACGAAAATGAAAAAACTGTTCACGACGCAAGTACAGTCCTCCCATACCGACATGGCCCTGCTGATCACCAGGATAGCTGTAGCCAGCCTCATGCTCACACACGGGCTCCCCAAGTTGGCCATGCTGGCTGAAGGCAACATCCAGTTCCTGCCCGTGATGGGCATGAGCGCGGGACTCTCGCTCACCCTTGTTGTGTTTGCTGAGGTCTTCTGTTCCCTCTTCATCCTTATTGGACTGGGTACCAGGCTGGCCTCCCTGCCTTTGCTCCTTACCATGCTGGTAGCGATCTTCCTGGTGCACGGAGCCGACCCGCTGGCAAAGAAAGAATTGGCCATCCTCTATACGATCCCCTATTTTATCCTGCTGGTGGCAGGCAGCGGCAGGTATTCACTGGATCACCTGCTGGCAGGCAGTAGGACAAAAAAAGCGGCTGAAATAGATGATCCAACCCTGTCGATCTACAACATTCAATAGACCTCATTTCACCACAAGTTCCATCCAATGGCTGGTTGAGGAACTGGGATCAGCTTCTTCCAGCACCAGCCTTTCGGGATCAATACCTTGCGCGGACAACAGATCGGAGAAAACTTGCCGCGCAGCCTGAGGAGTAAGTACGGTGTTGTAATAATGGTAGTAGGCCAGGCCCAGGAGTTCTTTGGGGAAATGCAGGAATACATGCAGCTTTCTCTCAGGATGAGACCTGAGTTTTTCCAAAAGAGGTTTTATGATCTCTATGTTCTTGCCTATGCAAAATGGTGAAAAGACCAGCTGGAGCGTATCAAGATCGTCTGACCGTGTCCAGATAAATGCCGCCTCGCAGTTTTCCTTACGCAGTTGATCGAATTCGGTCTTGCCCAGTGAATCACTCAGCATATAAAAGAAAAGCGCCTTGTCAATGTTCATTCTCGCTCCCAGTCCCTTTGCATAGATCTCTCCCAGCCTGTAGGCCGCCTGGTAGGATTCCTTATCGAACAGCTCTCCTTCCGAAGAAGCGCTGGCTATGTAATTCCTGATGGCGTCATAGATGGTCTCGTCGCCATATTTTCGATGCATCTGCTCAAAGAACAAACCGATGCGGTAATGCATCACCCTGTCTGTCTTTTCTATAGCGATCTCTTCCTCCAGCCTCTTCTTTTCAATAGCTACCCTGTCCTCAGCACTGTAAGTTTCCTGGCAGAATGAATCGAAGGAAGACAGTAGAATTAAAATAAAAAAAAGCGCTCTCATGCAGTTCAATTTCTACAATGATACTGATGATGGGCTAATTGCACAACAAGGAAAGCGATCAGTTGAAAAGTTAACAAGATGAACAGGATTTTCTGTTTTGCCAAGCGCTATTCGCCCTCCTTTCAACCAGGGCGGGTGGCTACTGTTGCCAGACCCGGAACCTTGCTACCAGCTGCAAGTTGTTATTCTTACTCTCCATGATCTCTCCATCCGGACGCGTGTACCTGATGAAGGGCTGAAGGCTGTAAGCATAACGAAGGCCCAGCGACAAACGTTTCCAATGGTACTCCGCCTGCACAAAGCCGGCTGCTGTGGTTTGATATAAAAACGAATCACGGAAGCCTTTTACCGGCGACAGAGACGTAGTGGTTTGTGAGGCACCGGTTATTACATTCGAGGCCTCCAGCTCGCGCTGCGTAACAGCCCCCGCAAGTATATGATAGCTGCCACCTGCGCCGGCAGAAAGTCGGGGCAGGACCATATAATTTCCAGACAAGGACAATTGGTGATAATACATTTTCTCCACCACAAATCGCTCAATAGTGGCTGTGTAGGTGCTGGGGTCATATTGAGTGGACTGGCTGAAATATAGTTTTTGCACTGGTTGAGGAAGACCGTAATGAAAGCTGGCAGTGCCCCACCATTTCTTCCTGCCGGCAGTGACATACAAGCCTGGTAAATGGTCAGTGGCCCAGTTCCTTTTTCCCTGGTAGTTGTAGGCAGAGCCCCCTTGACCACCCAGGGTCAGAGCCTGCTGTACGCTAAGGCCAATGGTCCAATGCAGGGGCCTGGCTGGTTTGGACCTCTCCTTTTTTGCCACCAGAGGCTGAGCCTCCAGCGTATCCGCTACTATAGTTTTCAACAGGCTGTCGGTTGTGGCCTTTGCTGCAGGAGGAACAGGAGTTGCCGGCCTGGAAGCCGGGATCCCTGTTTTTTCATTCGAATTGGAATCAATGGCAACTTTGTTTTCTTTGCGGTTCACCAGGGCTTCACCTGAATTCCTTTCTAGTTTTGCCACTGGCAACATTTTAGGCTGATCATTCCCGTTAGCACTGATCTCACGCAATTGGGACGGCTCTTGCTGCCTCTTTTCCTTTTGAAGCTTCTTTATATTTACATGTGCCGATGCTGGCCGAATGGCTTCTTTTGAAGTGGCAGGTGCCAAATTAGTTGTCGCGACAACTTTTTCAGGCCGCCCGCTCATTGGGATCGCTTCCACCACCTGGTCATCCTTCTGCTGGGCACCTGTCAGAGTTGGATCTTTTGCGGAAGTCCCGCGGCTGATGTCATGGGTGGTATTTTTCGAACCTTTCAAACTATTGGGTTCCTGATCATCACCAGTTTGGCTTACATAAAAGATCGCGACTGCAAGTATACCTGCTAAAAAAACCACCATCACGGGCCAACGGAACCATACCGGTACCATCCGCCTGCGGCGATCCTCCTGGTCTAGCAGCTTTTCCATTTTCCGCCAGGACGCATCCTGGTCGGGAAGATCATCAAACTGCTCGTCGTTGTATCCTATGGGCTCTTTCATGATATTTTCCTGTATTCGTTAATCAGTTTTGTCTTGAGGTTCTTCCTGGCTTCACTCAGGTGCCATTTGCTGGTACCCTCGCTGATGGAGAGCAGCTGGCCGATCTCCTTATGGCTATAGCCTTCGATCACATAAAGATTGAAAACGGCGGCTGTCGCCCTCGGTAATGCTCTTACCATGGACAGCAATTCCGCCGTTTTCACCGTATCGAAAATGGGCGCCGGTACATCCATGGCCTCATTCAATTCCTGGTGCTCTTCAAAACTCGCTTTCGCTTTTACAAAGTCAAGACAACTGTTCACCACCAGCTTCCTGATCCAGGTGTACAGTGTAGCCCGGGCAGGATCGAAGCGGTGGATGTTTTTGAAAACCCTTAAAAACCCATTGTTCAAAACTTCCACCGCGTCTTCCTGGCTCTTTGTATACCACAGGCAAATGGAGATCATCGACCGGTAATAGCTCCGGTACAGCACTTCCTGTGCACGCCGGTCATTCCGGCTGCAAGCTTCGATCAGTTTATCCTGGTCTTTTTCCTGCTCCAATTCATCTCCTTTGTTCGTTCATGCATTATTGTACCCTTCTCACCCTGAAACTGGCATTGATCGTATGAGAGACAGCGCTTGAATCGGTAAAGCTGCCTGAAACCGTTCCTTCGTAATACAACCCCGCTGAAGTGGGGAACGAAGTGATCACCGCATTCACAGGAGCCGCCTGGTTGGCAGAATGTACATTGCGCGCTGAGACGCTCAGTACCGGGTAAGTGCCGGCCACTGCCGCACTGTGCATGAAATACACACTAAAACTATTGATCGTACCCGGCGTCATGCCCTGGATGCTGGTATAAAACGAACCCTGGTTACTTGTATAGCCCAAAGTAGAATCACCCGGAGTTCCCCCAATGGTAAAGCTATTGCCGTCGAGCGTATAGTTGATGAACTGGGTTGTGGACACACCGCATACGGATATGTTGCCTGCCTGTGTAGAAGGGATGGTCATGTTGCCGGTAACCATGGCCCCCTGTTGTTGCGCACCATTGTCCACACCAATAATATTATAGGTCAATCCGCTGGCGTTACAATGCATCACGGTGGTCTCAAAAATACCGGAAGCATCTACAGCTGCATAGCGTACCCAGTTGCCGTTGGAGATGATGGCATAGCCATTGGTCACAGGGTTGTTGGAGCAATTCAGCAGCTTGCCACTCAGCGTCACAACGGAGCTGCCCGTGTTCGCAATGGTGATCACGCCCAGGTTGGTCTGCGCTGAAAAAGGTCCCACATTCTGCGAGAAGAAAACATTATTGCATTGGTCGAGCACTTCTATCAGGAGTGGCTCATTCATCGGCATCAGTCCGCCTACCTGTCCAAGCGTATCGGTAATGCCATACCCAACGGTGCCCCAGGCCGCATTGGTATTGCGGATCACCCGCACCCGGGCATGCACCAGCGGCAGACCTGCCTGGTTCTTGAATGTCATGCTGATATAGGTTACCGGGAAGGGTGCATCACAGTTCCAGAAAGAAAAATGGCTTACCTGGCCAATATATACATTGCCATTTTTTGTGGCTACGCCTTCCTCTTTCCAAAGTCCGGTGTTCTCGTCAATGCTCCAAAGCGGTATGGTAGCCGGTGCGCTGGCGAGGGCGGCGGATGGGATCGCTGTGGTTAGCGTAGCGTTCACCCCGCTTTTGATCTGCAGCTTTTCACCACCACTGCCTTCCAGGTCCACTGCCACCATGCCGTAAGACAAAAGCGTCACACGGTCTCCGTTTTTATCCCTGGCCATCAGGGAACCGGGAATGATGTCGGCCATTTCAGGTGAGCTGGGATCGATATATGACATATATACATTGACTACGCCTGTATACGGCGCGTTCGTAGAGGCTGTTACAACGGCATTGGCAGGCAAGGTTACTTTGGTGCCATTGGAGAGGGCCACATCACCACCTGCGGTAGCGGCTACCGTCCCGGTAAGTTGTTTGGCGATCAGGCGGATCACTACCTGGTTGGTACCCGAAGTAGCGGCAAAGCTCCGGAAGGCTTTGAAATAACCAGGCTTCTCAGCAGTGATCAATGAGGACTTCTTATCCAATGTGGCGCCGTTAATGCGGAAATATCCCTTGCTATTGGTTGCGGTGGTCTTATTGCCCACCTTCACTGTTACGCCCACTGCGGGAGAACCGTTCTCATCAAATACATTCCCCGTTATATTGGAAGTGATCGGGTCGGGAGCCAGCAGATTGCCTGGGTCGGGTCCACCGATATAGCTAACTTCTTTTTGGCACTGGAAGAAGAACAGGCCCACAAAACAGAGTAAAAGTGCGGTATAGAGTCTTCGCATAAAGAGGTTTTGATTACATATACCGGTTAAACTACAAAATGGTTGGGTAGACTAAAATAATCAGCGCAGAAAGGACTATTTCCTTAGTCTTACTTTAAACAAGGTCGTCCTGCCATCGTCATTATCTGCCGCCAGGATCAGCACCATCTCCTTCTTTGTCTCGGAAAGAATGCTCACCGACTCCATTTTATGGCCCGCAAATCTTTCGTCCATTTCCTCAAGGTCGATGATGCGGTTAGGATTCAGCGCAGCCATCCTTTTTTTGCCAGATATGTTATGAATGATCCAGAGGTAACTCTTGCCGATGGCCCCGTCCTCGTAGGCGCTGGCAGTGGCCTCGGTGGAAACGGTCATGACCAGGTCATCAGATTTTTTTGAATAGTCCAGTCCCGATACGCCCTGGAAAACCCTGCTGTCGACAGCAGCGCCCACCTTTACCAACCGGATATCGGAGGTCCCTTGCCTTTGCCAGAAATTGCCGGCTGTAAACACCAGGTGGTTCCTTGGGTTCGACAGGTTTCCCCTGTTGGCCAGGATGAAGCCGCCAGGAGTAGCTGTTATCCCCTCGATATTCAATTCTTTGATCCCCGATTGCTGCAATCGATGATAAAAACTATCGAGACGGATGCCCATTTTTTCTTTTTTGAAAGGATAGACCAGCCAGCCCTGGTTACGCAGACTGTCCAGCGATCCGGAGCCTGCAAAGAACAGGACAGGCAGGCCGCGGATCTTCAGCAGGCTTCCCGCTTCGAGGTCCTGCTTTCGGTCTTTCTGGATCCTGGTCCCTTGTAGTCCTTCCAGCGCAATGGTGTCAAGCGAAGCGAACAGGGTATCCAGCACCTGGATATAATTCACATCATCGCCCACCAGGTAGATCTCGTTGTGGAGTATCACCAGGGCCGAGCCCGAGGGATACTGGATCGTGACCATTTTCTCTATGTCCAGTTGCGGGGAACAGGAAACGGTGAGGATGAGTAATAAGGAGGCCAGGCGATACATGCCTGTAAAATAGTGAATGGTTGATGGAGTTGATAGAGTCAACTTTATCAACTCTGTCAACTAACGGGCTGGCTCGATTATTTCAGCAGATCCTCAAAACAACCTCCATGTTAAGAATAGGCATTATCCTCGGCAGCACACGCCCGGGCCGCAATGGCGAAGCAGTGGCTAAATGGGTACACGGTATAGCTTCCAAAAGAACCGACGCTGCATACGAACTCATTGATCTGCTCGACTTCAACTTACCTCTGCTGGATGAGCCCATCCCTCCTTCCCAGGGAAAATACTCGAAAGAGCATACGAAGAAATGGTCGGAAAAAGTTTCCTCCCTGGATGCCTTCGTGTTCGTTACGCCTGAATACAACCACAGTACATCGGGCGCACTGAAGAACGCGATTGATTTTGTATACAAAGAATGGAACAATAAGGCCGCAGGCTTTGTGAGCTATGGCAGCGTGGGCGGCACAAGGGCGGTGGAACACCTGCGCCTTATCATGGCCGAACTGCAGATAGCCGACGTACGCGAACAAGTGGCCCTTACCCTTGCCACCGACTTCGAGAACTACAGTGTATTTAAACCTGCGCCCCATCACGAGAAGAAGATCAATGCCCTGCTGGACCAGCTACTCGCCTGGGGACAGGCAATGAAGGAAGTCAGAGACCGGAAGTCAGAGGTCGGAGGTAAGTAGCAAGAGGTAGGAAGTATGAGGTCGAAAACACTCTTGCACTCACTACTCACCACTCACCACTCACCACTCACTACTCACTACTCACTACCTCCGCTCTACCCGCTTTACATGAAGATTGGTGACCGGAGCCACGATCAATGGAAATTTTTCCACCACTACCGTACTTGTATCCAGTCCAAAACCCCGCTCCTCGGAGAGACTGATCTCTTTCAGCCAGAAATGGAGTTTCATAATGACCTTTTCAATAAAGGGAAGATCATTGTCCTGGCTCAGGTATTTTTCCATGACGATGAATGAGAAGTCGCCCACGATATTGCTCTTCTCCAGGCTTTCGTACCTGCTGGTAACGTTCACTTCCTTGTTGGCCACAAGATCTTCCACAACCTTCCGGAATAAGAGGTTGATCCTTGGCTGTACGCGGAAGCCCAAACGGAATTCTACCCTGATGATGTCATTAGGAATGATATGATCAACAGTATATTCCGATGTATAAGGATCATCCACCGTATCCACGTGTACAAACCAGTAGATATCAGCCCTTTTAGGACGCCGGTTCAGCATCGAATAAATGATCTTATGCTCGATCTCCTTTGGGTTGTCGGCACTGGTGAGATAAACCAGGTGGGTTGCATATTTCTGGATACTGCGGTCGTTGCTTAACTCCTGGATCTTGGGAAGATAATGGTCCAGGCGCACAAACTCTACATACCTGTTCTTGATCCTTCTTGCCCTGTACCATGTGTACATGACCATGAAAAGCGTACCGCCCACTACCAGTGTCACATAACCTCCATGCGGGAATTTCTCCATGTTCGCCCAAAGAAAACTGATCTCGATGGTGAGGTAAACAGCCAGGTAGAGATAGATCAGCCAGGGCCTGGTCCGTCGCAGTACGAGGTAATTAGCAAATAATATGGAGGTGGAGATCATGCATAAAGTGATGGCAAGGCCATAAGCAGCCTCCATATTCGCAGCTTTTTTAAAATACAAGACAATGCCAACACAGCCTGCAAATAACAACAGGTTAATGGCAGGAATGAACAGTTGGCCCCGGGCTTCCGTTGGATAAACGATCTTGAATTTTGGCCAGAGATTCAAACGGATCGCCTCGCTGATGAGGGTGAACGAACCTGATATCAGCGCCTGGCTGGCGATGATGGCCGCAGCCGTAGCAATGGCGATCCCAAAATAGATGAACCAATCAGGCATTACGCCATAAAAAGGATTGAAGCCTGTACTGATCATCTCGGCGGTGATCGGCTGCCCGGCATAGTGGCTTAGCAGCCAGGCACCTTGCCCCAGGTAATTCAATATCAGGCAGGTCTTTACAAAGATCCAGCTATAACGGATGTTCCACTTCCCGCAGTGTCCCAGGTCGCTGTACAGCGCTTCCGCCCCGGTCGTACAGAGGAAAACGCCTCCCAGGATATAAAATCCATTGGGGTAAGTAATGAGCAGCTTTAATCCATATATGGGGTTGAATGCTTTGAAAACCTCCAGGTCATCCGAAATATGCACGACACCAAGAATAGCCAGGGTAACGAACCATACGGACATGATCGGACCAAAAAAGCGGCCGATCAATGCAGTGCCAAATTGCTGCATAAAGAACAAAACGGAGAGGATACCGATCACGATATAAATAATGTTGCTCTGCGTGATATGAGAAAATGCCGGCACCTGCTTCAGTCCTTCAATTGCCGACGTAACCGAGATCGGTGGTGTGATCATACCATCGGCTAAAAGCGAAGCACCGCCGATCATCGCTGCTGCTACCAGCCATTTACGACGCCTTCTTACAAGCGCGAAGAGTGAAAATATTCCTCCCTCCCCCCTGTTATCCGCCTGCAGGGTGAGGATCACATATTTTATGGTGGTCTGCAGGGTGAGGGTCCAGATGATCAGGGATAAGGCTCCCAAGATCAGCTCTTTGCTGATCACCTTTCCACTGGTGATAGCGTTCAATACATATAAAGGTGAAGTACCGATATCACCGAAAATGATACCCAGCGCTACGAGCAGTCCTGCAACGCTAACCTTATTGGAGATCGATGACATTGACGATATTTTTTAGTGAGCTCACTCTATACACCTGAATCGATATCCCACGCCAGATTCGGTCGTGATCATAACCGGGCGATTGGGATCATTCTCCAGTTTTTTTCTTAGTTGGGCAACAAAGACCCTTAGATACTGAGACTGATGAATAAAACCAGGGCCCCATACGTCCCGCAATAAATATTGATGTGTCAGCACCTTCCCCTCATTTCGAACGAAAAGTGCCAGTAAGGAATATTCAGTGGCAGTCAGTTTTACCAGTTCACCATTTCGCTTTACGGTTCGCTCTGCAAGGTTGATCTGTAAGTCGTTGCATGTAAGCAAAGGAGTCAATTCTTCTGTGACGGAAGTTCGGAGGGCGGAACGGATCCTGGCGAGCAACTCTCCCGTCCGGAAGGGTTTAGTGAGGTAATCATTTGCACCGCTGTCCAGGGCCTGCACAATATCCGATTCGCTGCTTTGTACAGACAAGATCAAAATCGGGTTGGTAAACCATTCCCGGAGTTGCTTTAACACCAGCCGGCCATCTTCATCGGGCAGTCCCAGGTCGAGCAACACGAGGTCAGGCTGATGGCTGGCAGCCATAGCTAATCCCTCTCTCGCTGTAGCTGCCTGCCTCACCGAATAATCATTGCTTCCCAGGGCGATCTCAAGAAGCTTTCTGATCTGGGGCTCATCATCAATGATCAGTATTTCCGCCTTAGCCATCCTTCTTGTTTTTTTGAAACGCTCATGGTTTCTACAGGTATCTCCACCTTGAATCGCGCGCCACCATTTGATACGTTGGAAAGAGTTACCCATCCACCCATCGCCTCGGTAAAACCCTTGACAATGGATAAGCCAAGGCCGGTGCCTCCTGCACGGGTATTCTTCAACCTATAAAATTTATTGAACACCTTAGGGATCTCGAAGTCAGGGAATCCCTGGCCATTATCTTCCACAATAATCTCCAGCATATCAACGTGTGAATGTACCTCTATCCACACCGTACTGTTCCAGGGCGTATATTGACAGGCATTATTCAATAGGTTGTAAACGATCTGTTCTACCATCCCTTTATCGAGGCGGAACAAGGGAAGATTTGGGTTGATGCTGACAACAATTTTTTGGGTGTATTTATATTCCTCGATGCGCTTTACCACGGAATAGATCACCTCGTTCATATCGCACCAATCTTTTTTTGGCTGGATGAATCCGGATTCCAATCTCGACATATTGAGCAGGTTTTCTACCTGCTGATTTAGCCGGAAAGAGGCCTTGGATATCTCGGCAAGCAGTTCTCCCCTGTTTTCCTCGGAAAGTTGCATTTGGGGAGACAGGAGCGTATCGGTAGCGCCCACGATAGTAGAGATCGGCGTTTTTAATTCATGAGAAAGTGAATTGAGTACAGTATTGTATAGCTTGACCGTATTGTCTTTTTCTTCCTTATCCCTGGCGATCTTCTCTACCTGCCTGATCTTGTATGTAAGTACCGCATTTACCATGGCGATCACGAAATACATCACAAACAGGATCACATCGTCCGTGTTATACACATGAAAGGTGAACTGCGGGGGGATAAAAAAGAAATTCCAGATCAGGGCACTCAGTACTGCAGAGGAAAGGACGGGCAGGATGTCGAATGAAATAGCGATCAACGACACAGTGAGCAAAAGGATAAAAGCCACGACCCGGTAACCGACAAAGGGTGTAAAGAAATAACAAACGAAAGATACCAGGGCTACCAGCATTATGCTGAATAAGAATTGCTTTGATATTGGTATGCGCCTGACTGATAGGTACTCCATTCCTGCAAAATCACTTCAAATGTAGCATCCTGCTCATTTGGGAAATATAAAATCGCCGGCCTTCGTATAAAGATTTTATAAAGAATACGCCTTGGTGGACCTCCCTTCCCGGAAGTCAGAAACCGGAAGTGACGGTCATCAGGCTCCGGGCCGACCTTTGTCATTACTTTTTCTGCTCTTTTCGATGAACTTCAGGATGAATTATTTCGCATGAAGAACATCCTGGTTGCCACCGATTTTACCCTGGCTTCGCGCTTTGCCACCGCCTACGCAGCCCAGATTGCCAGCGCCGTGGGATCAAGAATTCATTTGCTGCATGTGTACCAGGATCCTATCCCCGCATTGGCCGGTCCTGAAATGTGGTCCCTTGACGACGAAAAAATACAGGCGGAATATGAAGCCAAGATCCAACAGGAGATCAAAGCCAGTCACATCCCGGTAAAGATCACGGGCCAGGTGGTCAACGGATTCAAGCTCAATACGCTCAGGGATGCAGCAGACGAAATGAATGCTGACCTGGTGGTGCTCGGCAGGAAAAAGGAAGGAAAAAAAAGCATCGGTTCCATGGCCATAGGCATGATCAGGAAGTCAAATAAGCCCTTGCTGATCGTACCCGAGAGCAGCAACCTCCGGCCTGCAAAACATATAGTATTCGCGGTGGATTTCACCGAGTTCGTCCACCGGGTACAGCTGGATCCCCTGATCAAAATTGTGCGCGCCCTGAATTCCTCTGTCACCGTGATCCACGTGGAGCAAAAAGCAACGGATCCTGCTTCCGCGGAATTCGATGAAAAACTGCAGATGGGCGTGGCCCTGGGGGCAATCAGTTACGTGTATGAACACATAGAGGCCGACGATGTGGAAGCTGCCATCCTTGACTTCGTTGAGCGGCATCCGGCCGACCTCCTGGTGATGTTTGCTCACCACCACGACATTTTTACCCGGCTTTTTGAACTCTCTCACACCCAGGAACTCAGCCTGCAATTAAAAATTCCTTTATTGGTGCTGAAGACAACATAGTTGCCGCTTGGTCATTCCCTCTCTTTATGTCGCTTGTATTTTCCCATGAGTGTACCGAAAGCCAGAATATGTCCAGCCATTGCTTTTTCCAGTTCTTTTTTACCTGCGTTAGTTGGGATATCCAATGAATGATCCAGCGCATAGACCTTAAAATAATACCTGTGCGTGCCTGAAGGCGGACAGGGTCCATCGTAGCGGTGAAATCCATACCCGTTCAAACCGCAGACGCCCCGGTCCTCATCCTCCCGCACCTGGTGCGTAGTAGGAATGTTCCATGCAACCCAATGCGTGAAATTCCCGTTGGGTGCGTCCGGATCGTCTACGATCACCGCGAGGCTTTTGGTTTCTTCAGGAATATGCCCGATCTCCAACGCTGGATTCACGTTGGCCCCTTCGCAGCTAAAGCGCTGGGGGATCATCTCCTCTGCATCAAACTCAGGCGACTTCACTGTAAGCGTAAGGAAATCCTGCACCTTACTTGATTTGTATGTACTGGGGCCATTCATGATTTGAAATTTATAGTGAACGAATAAAGCATTCCCACATGGCGCGGGCCGCGACGTTTTTATCAAAATAAGATCAACACCCATTCCTGGAGAATGAGGCAGATCAAAGATTTCAATGATGGCCATCACGTTCCGCGGTGTTGAATGAGTCAGTTAACCAACTCAGCAATTCGTAGTAATGCTCAGCCATTACCCAACTGCCTGATGACCTGCGACATGGTTTTTGCTGATGGCGGTTATTGTGTACGGCAGGAACAAGAAGGAACTTTGGCGGTAGAAGTTGACAGAGTTGACAGAGTTGACAGAGTTGACAGAGTTGATAGAGTTGATAGAGTTGATAGAGTTGAGGTTAAAAGAGAATAAAAAATTAAACTTATGTACCAGGCCGTAAGAAGAAGCAGAGAGGCCATCCCGGTAAACGGCTTCATGCTGGATGGTGACCTGGCTATACCCCACCAGGCTTATGCCCTGGTGATCTTTGCTCATGGAAGTGGAAGCAGCAGGCTCAGCCCCCGCAACCAGTCCGTAGCCGAATACCTGAACAGGCGGGGCATCGCTACCCTGCTCTTCGACCTGCTGACTGCTGCGGAGGACAAGATCTACAAGAACAGGTTTAACATTGAGATACTGGCATCACGACTAGAGACCGTCGCTGCCTGGATCCATGCACTGGAAGAATACAGGGATCTTAAGCTTGGTTTCTTTGGTGCGAGCACCGGTGCTGCAGCAGCCTTATTGGCGAGCGGTGAACTACCTGAAGTAAAAGCTATCGTATCAAGGGGTGGAAGGCCCGATCTGGCCATGCAGGCCTTGCCTGGTATCAAAGCCGCCACGCTACTGATCGTAGGCGGGCAGGACCCTGATGTACTTCAACTCAATCAGCAGGCATACAGCAAACTCACCTGTACAAGGCGGCTGGAGATCATCCCCGGCGCCACTCATTTATTTGAAGAAGAAGGGGCCATGGAAAAGGTTTGCTTCCTGGCAGCCAATTGGTTCGAGCTGCATTTGCAACCGGTGGAGATTTCCAGGTAATGTAAACGGCCGGGATGCTCCAAGCATTCTACAACTTTTAAATGCCCACATCATGTTCCAAAATAGAAACGAAGCCGGCGCACTCCTGGCATCCAGGCTGAAAAAATTTAAGAAGACCAACGCTGTGATCCTTGCGGTGCCCAGGGGAGGCGTGCCGGTGGCTTATGAAATAGCCAAAGACCTGGACATTCCCATGGAACTGATGCTGGTAAAAAAACTCGGTCACCCGCGAAACAAGGAGTATGCCCTGGGTGCCGTGAGCATGACCGACAGCGTGGTGATCCCTCATGAAGGTGTGAGCGACTTCTACATACTCCAGGAAACAGAGCGGGTGAGGAAGCGCCTGCAGGAGATGAAAGAGAAATTCATGGGCGGACAGGAGCCAACGGACCTGAGCGGAAAGATCGTGATTGTGATCGACGACGGCATAGCTACAGGAAATACACTGCTTGCTGTAGCCAGGACCCTCAGGAAAAGCAAACCCTCCTGGCTGGTGATCGCTGCACCGGTAGCCTCCGATACAGCCGTGGAAAAATTGCAGGTGCTGGCAGACGAGCTTTGCATCCTTATGGTCCCGGAAGTATTTTTTGGTGTCGGCGC
>JAKFCE010000019.1:0-5916 GCA_036676905.1 Chitinophagaceae bacterium | reverse complement strand
TTCCATGTTTCCCAATCTGATCGCTGAACTTTTAAAGAGAGGTTATTCGAAAGAGGATATAGAGAAGATCTGTTATAAGAATGTGTTCCGTGTCTGGAAAGCAGTGGAGGATTTTGCGGCTTCCGCTAAGTAAACAGTGTTCAGTCTCAGTAAACAGAAGCCCCGACTTGAAAGAATCGGGGTTTTTTCGCGGTTTGACCTTAAGATCATTTTATAAAAAATGTCGGAATTTGGGGGCCGTATTCGGTGAGTAGTAAGGTTTCAAGTTAGGTAATGCCCTATATTTACGGTTTTAAAACAGCAGATCCACCCATTTTTAGGGTTGATCAATGTTTTAAAATCAAATTGGCAAGAATGTTTCTTTTAGTATCAAGCCGGGCCTATTTGAAGTGAAAACCAGGCATTAAGGTTTTTGCCTGCCCGCCGGGGCGGGGTTACTTTTTGCCTTCAAAAAGTAACGAAGGAAAAAAAATGTAAGAGAGGATTGAAGAGAAGCCTCAACTCAAGTTAAGAAATCACTTTATTGCCGGAGTGGAGACACTCCGGCGGCATAAAAGAAATTGATCCGGGCTTAAAACGGGAAGGATTGAGTTTTTGAAATCCTTTTGATTTCGGGTAATAATGATTTCATACCCAGTAACCGCTCAGCTTTCCAGTCTTCGGGTGTTTTCGTAATGAGAACTTGAAATACATGCCATAAAGTACTGATCAGGAAAGCCAAAATCCAACACCCTCTGTGTACTACAAACCAAACGAAGGCCTATTGGAGCTAACCAAACAAAATCCCTTTAGCAGGGTACAGGAAATTGATGCGCCAAAGACAGAAAATAATTGAAAATTTCTGGACTATCCCCTAATTGCTGCAATGTGGGTTAAGTCGGACGACAGTAATAAAAAAACAAGGGAAAGAACTCTCGCCCTTTCCCTATGGTCTCGTGCCTTTCCTGACAATTACCAAATCAATACCTCATCTTTCGTGAATTTATTCTTCTCATTGTCCCTGAACAGGTTGAGAATTGCAGTGAATTCATGGGTACTACCCGGTAATAAATAGCTCCTTCCCATCGGGAATTCATATACATAGCCGATCTTCAGGCGCTTGGTCAAAAACCCAAACTGAAGGTTGCTCGCATAGTCTATCCGATGCCCTGCTCCGATCCATACCCGGTCCATCAGCAAGGCTTTAATATTCAGCTCCAGCACATTGGGCAAGTCTTTTCGGCTTCTGAAAAATGCATTGGTAATCAAAGCCATGTTGGATCCTACTGACTCGCGAAAGCCCGCCTGGACCATCTGCTCTGCAGGATAACCATCCATGAACTCATCCCCGCTACTGATTTTGCCTCCGTTTATCCGCTGTACGCCATAGGAAACGTAGTATTTCTTATGTGTAAAGGCCATTCCCAAATTGAAATCAATCACTTGAATGTCTGAGAATACCCCATAATACTGGCCCAATGTCGGGTCATTCTGCTCCTCCGTTGACAGGGCCTTGCCATCCAGGCGGATCGTCTGGTAGTTGATCCCCACACCCAGCCTGAGGTTGTGGTTTTCTGTCAGTCTGATCCTTGAGGCATATCCGAGCATCAATTCATTCTCCCGGAAAGCTCCGTAGGTGTCGTGAAGCAGGTTGAGCGAAACCGCATTCTTGCCCATCAGCCCCGGATCTTCCTCGCCGGACAATTCCCCAAAGTCAAGCTCTGTACTGAAGAAATACGTCTTGGGAGCTCCCTCGAAACCTGACCATTGGTTTCTTACAAAGCCTCTTACCGTACTTCCCTCATAACCCGTCAGGCCCGGATTGAAGTAACTCTGAAAATGGGAAAACTGAGAAATATTTTTTCGCGATTGGGCCAGTGTAGCAAAGCCCGACAGGAGAAAAAAAGCAAGCAGGGGAATGTATTTCAAGTTTTTCATGGTGTGTCTGTTTGTGGGATTTTTAGATTTCAAAGTGGGATCAAGCTTTCTTCTTCCTGATCCCTTTTGATTTACTTTCTTAGAAGGTTCAACATGCCTCGTCTGACCTGGCCTGTCTCGATCACTTCTATCACCCAGAAGTAAGTGCCTACCGGCATTACCTTACCCTGGTAGGTTGAATCCCAGCGCTTGTCCGCATCCTCGGTGTAGAACAGTCTTTCTCCGTTTCGATCAAATACCTGGACCCGAACGCCCTGGAAGTATCTGAGATCAGGAACACCCCACGTGTCATTGACTCCGTCTCCATCCGGAGTGAAGGTATTGAACACCTCCAAATCGGTGATATCCGTTCTGCCTCTGATGATGGTGAAGGCTCTTTCGATCACATTCCCATCCCGGTCTTCTACCTGGATCAAGACTTGGAACTCTGTCCTTCCTGGCACTTCTTCCGCACTGCTCCAGAACAGTATTCCGTCGATTACCTCAAAGTATTGGTTGTCTGCTGCTCCCGGAACCAAGCTGATGAAGTGAATCTGGTCCAGCGGATCGATTATCTGGAAGTTTCCTATTTCCTGGAAGTAATTGTCCGGATCAGGTTCAAACGCATTGTTGCTCAAGATCACCTCCTGTGGAGCCGCCTTGGCAAGTACTTCTACTTCTAAAGTGGCTGTCAAGCCTCCCGGATTCAGAATTCCCGCTGGTAATGTTACCGTTCCTGTCAGGATGTACTTCCCTCTCTTGAACAGATTCAGGTTCGATTGATTCCAAGTCACTGTCAGCTCAACTACCTGTCCGTCTGCTGTCACTACGAAAAGCTTGGCAGGCAAGGATGGGCTCACTGACCATGGGGTCTGGATCGGTTCCGGATCCGTCAGTGATATCAATTCCGCAGGAATGATCTCAAATTGGGCATAGAGGTATTCTACCTGATAGTTGTTGGTTGTCTTCAGGGTTCCTATTCCGATGGTGTATATACCAACTGCCTCTCCTGCTTCTCTGGCAAGTTTGCCTGTCAGGAGACCATTGTCCGTACCCTTAAATCCGGTGACCAAGAAAGTCAGCTCAGGGTCTGCCGCACCAAAGATTTTATTTTGGGCTTCCGCCTGGATTGTCAGGGTTGCCTTTCCGATCGTCAGCGTTCCGTTTACAAGGTTGATGCTGTAGTTCTGATCTGCTCCGCCGGTCAGGCTGATCGGATAAATGCCCACATTCGAGCTTGCTGTTGCAGTTGTGATAATCGCAGGTTCGGTGCTTACTTGCGTGTCGCCGTTCACCAACCCTGTGTAACTGAAGGTCAGTGTCGGGTTTTCCTCTCCATACGTCTTCTGCTTGTCGTCTGCTGTTATTGACAATTCCTTCTTTTGAACAGTCAATGTCTGCTCCACAGGTTCAGCAGCAAAATTCAAATCATCACCGACTTGTCTTGCTGTAATTTTTGTCGTACCAACTTTCAGAATCGTGGCCTGATTTCCAGTGATACTAACCACTGCAGGATCTTCGGCAGTGTAGGTTACAGTCAAACCTTGGTCTGTTAATGCATCCCCTAAAGTAAATATGGCATCCCCGTAGGTCTTCTCCCCGATCGCTCCGAAAGTGATCGTCTGGTCATTCTTGTTGATCGTTGTGAAAGACCATGTATAGGAAGATGTGCCAAAACCTGCAAAGTCGTTGCCCTCCGAATCTGTTACAAAACCAGCCGGGATCGCTACGATTACCTGGCTGTTTACAGGAAGGTTTTCATTAATCGTAAACGTAACGCTGAGGTTGTCTTCTGAAAGAGTAAATGCTGATTGATGATCCGGATTACTAAGATCCAACTCCAGGATGGTTAGGAAATTACATCCTTCCACAACCAACGTAGAGAGGTTGAATACACCAGCATCACCCAGTAGCACTTCCTCTTCGAAAGTAATGGTCAAAGTTGGCTGAAGTGATACTCCGGTAGCTTCATTTGCAGGACTGAATGAGAAAACAAAAGGTGCGACATTATCAACCCTTGCATTGGAGGTATCCGCTGTCGTAGTCGTATTTCCCGCGTTGTCAGTTGCTGTGACGCTGACATTGCGGTTGCCCGCATCGATCGCACCTGCCGTGATGGTGTAAGTGGCCGTCCAGGTACCACTGCTGTTCGTTGCTGCAATGGCACCACCACCACCAAACTGGGAAAAATTTACCGTGACTCCGCTGATCACATCGCTGTTATCGTCGCCAATGGCGCTATTGTCCCAAGTCGCGGTGACTGTATCGCCAATTTTGTAAGCGCCGCTGGTGCCGGTTGCGCCGGAAATGCTGATACTGGCATTGCTGACTGTCGGCGCAACGTTATCCACTTGGGCATTGGCATTGCTGGTTTGTGCATAGCTGAGCGAGGCATCGTTATCGCCCGCATCGCGGATCGTATCGCCATTGAGGGTGATGCCGTTGGCCAGAGCAATTACACCTGTGCCATCGGTATTTTCAGATGCCTGTACAGTGTATTGATAAAGCAGCACGCCAGCGTTCTCACTCACAAACACGGCTTGGCGAATTACACCACCAATGTCAATTGCCAGGGTGGAGTTGGTGCCAGTGACAATCACGTCCTCGTCCAAGGTAAGGCTCACACTGATTACATCACCCTCGGCGTAGTTGCCATCAGTAATGGCGACGGCTGACACCGTGGGTACATTGGCATCTTTGCCGACGGTGTTAGTGACTGCGGTTGATGTATTTCCTGCAACATCCACCAGAGTCAGGCTGACGGTAAGTGTGCCGTCATTCAGGCCGCTCACATCAATAGAGGTGAATTGCTGGGTGGTTGAGCTGACGGCCAAACCGGTAGCAGTCACCGCTGTACCACCATTGTCGCTTGTAATGCTGTAGCTGGCAGTCGTGCTTGTTTCAGCTGCGGCAAGGGTTAAGCCAATCGCGCTACTATTAGCAGCGGTCACGCTGGCTTGATCAAAGGCCACACCACCCACAGTCGGTACGGTGGTATCGATCACCACGCTGAGCGGATCGGAATAAACACTTTGATTACCCGCCACATCGGTTACCCGAATGGTCAACTGATGAGTGTTCTCACCAAGACCGGTGACGGAAAGGCTCCAGCTACCATCGGGGTTCGCCGTATTGTTAGTCAAACCGCCCTCTATGTCGGAGCGGGCATGGACTGACGCATCCGCCTCCACCGAACCGGCGGCACCTTGTAGGGTCAAGCTGGTCAGGTTGGTGATGTTATCAGTATCGCTGGCACCGGTATCCGAAGCAGTAGCCAGATCTGGCACTGCTGGTTGGGTTGGCGCTGTGGTATCGATAGTGATGTCGAGCGCAGCGGACGCTACCGAGACATTGGCCGCCGTATCGGTCGCTGTCGCTGTAAGGCTATGACTGCCCTCGCTGAGCACAGTGCTGGTGATGCTCCAGTTACCGCCGGTCGCTGTTGCAGTTCCCAGAACCGTACTGCCATCTGTGTCGTACAGCGTTACTGTGCTGTCTACTTCCGCTGTGCCAGTGAGCGTTGGTGTAGTGTCGTTGGTGATGTTGTCGGTGTTGCTACTACCACTGTCGGATAGCGCATCCAGATCCGGGGTTGAAGGCGTATTGGGGATTTCTGTATCAATCGCATAGTTGTTGGAATCCGTTGTGCCTGAACCCGCGTTACCTGCCGCATCCGCTACACCGGTGTTATCCAGTGTAATCACATTGGTCGCATCAGTAATACTGGCTGTTGGCGTCAAAGTCGCCGTCCAGGTAATGCCGCCATCACCGCTGCTGACTGCACTTAAAGTGCCGTTAGCTACAGTAAGATCTGCATTGGTAAAACCTGTCACAGCTTCACTAAAAGTGAAGGTCACCAGGGAGGTTTCGCCAGCACCTAATGCGGTATCAGCCACAACTATTGAAACGGTTGGACGAGCAGTATCTATGGCGTAATTGTTGGAATCCGTTGTCCCTGAACCCGCGTTACCTGCCGCATCCGCTACACCGGTGTTATCCAGTGTAATCACATTGGTCGCA
>JAKFCE010000018.1:0-3902 GCA_036676905.1 Chitinophagaceae bacterium | reverse complement strand
ACAGGCCAACCAGCCCAATCACCAGCCTTGAAATCTGAAGAAGGTAGGTGTGTTGCGGTAATCGAACGCCCGCTTTTGGCCGTTTTCAGCCCTTAGCGACAGACAGAAATCGGCCAAAAGCAGACATTGATAAAAATATAGGTACCCATCTTATGCCGACATCCCATCTGGACCCGTTAAGAGCAACCATCAATCAATGCCAAACGTCCCAACCCCCGTCTCCCTGGGAACTCGCCGGGGAGTACACCGTTGCCGGTTTGTATGATGTTGGCTTTGATCGTGACTCGGAGTTGTTGCTCGTATCTTCCAGTTCAGGACTAGGTCTATTCGATTGTGAGATCGGAGAAAAAATTGCCCGAGACGCTTCTGATCGAGCACTCACAGACCGCTTCCTCGAATGCAAGGGCATCGGTGCGCTTGAAAACAAGACCATCCGCATGGCTGGCATTTATGGCGGCAGTCTACCCTCTACTACCCCCGATGGTTGGACGATAGAGACAGTGACTTTGAAATGGCCTGAGCATCACTTGCTTTTGCTAAAGCCGGGCTCCTGGCTTCATGGTGCCGAATGCAATCGACCATCGAGCTTTCACAAACTGGCAATCGAGTCCGAAGTGAGAGCATTCGGTTTTTCCTACTCAGGGCAGACATTGGTGATAGCGACCTCCGGAGAGGTGGTGATTTACAGGCGTCACGGTTGAAGGGAGCGGCCTAGTCATTCAAGTCGGCTCTGCTATTGAGCAAAGACTGCATTCGGCCAAAAGCAGACATTGCTTTACATTTCGGTTCATGTCCAGAAGCGCATGCTCTATCGCGCAAGAACGCCAGCATCGTAAATTAATCTTATAACTTACATTTCATTTTGTCCGCGATATCAAATTCACGCTGCCAGCGCTGGCGAATCTCCGTGGAGCAATCAAAGCGCGGATCAAATTCGAGCTTGCGAACCTTCTGAACCTGTTTGTAGCAAGCTGTTCCACGCTTGTTATCATTGACATTCCAGCTTTGGTCAATTTGCGAGGGATAACATTTCTCCTTTTCTTTCTCGCTGCATTGAGCGGAAGTTGCCAGAAAAATAATGCTAACAAGAACAAAAAATCTTGTTGGGGTCGCAGCTCGCATTATATATGACCTAAATCCGAGTAATAGTTGAAAATAAATCACAGCGCCCCCCTTTATTGTTTCTCTTGAAAGCCAGCGCATTCATCTTACACAACCCTCCAAATTTAGCCTACAGCCTTAAGTTTTTCCTACGCGCGAGGGCTACTTGAAGTCCTTATGCGAGAAGCTTTTTATGTCAGGATAATTTTCCTCGCCGACGCTCACAGAGCGAATCTCAATAGTTTTTTTATCCAGTGTCTTGTAATAGACGCGAAGGTTTTGCGACCAGCGCCCTATGTATTCGTCTTTCCATCGAATCTCTGTAGGTTCAATCTTGCACCAAAATTTGAAATGCTTTCTGTCTGATAGGCGCAGGTAAGAGACCTCCACTATGCCATCTTGAGAAGATAGAACCTTGACCGCTCTGGCGCTGTGTCCGTTATTTGTGGCAATGGCTGCTTGGCAGAGTTGTGCATCATTGAGCACTGGCGCTGCAATAAGCACTGGCGAGACAAGGATTATTGCGATGAAGACAAGCATAGCTCGCATACAATTTTCTCTGGTTAGCTCAGCGCCAAGGTTTAACGGTAGGCCTGGCGCCTAACGCGAGGACCGAATGAGCGAACTGTAGATTCAACGATTTACACATGACAGCTTAGACGACCGCAAGCACCCTGGCCGGTAAAAGTGAGGAGCCAGGGCAAATGGTTCTCGTATTTATTGTTTAATGTTTGGTTGCCCCCTTTTGGCTGATTTCTGTCTCTGACGTGGGGCAGCCTGCGACCCAAAACTGACGGTGGCGACAGGCAGAAATCGGCCAAAAGCAGCCATTGCGCCTTTTCGTTTTGGTCCGTAAGCCCGAATCCTTCTATGATCAAGCGATTATGCGGAAGGAGCTGCCTTGATGGATTACCTGATTCGAAGCGCTATGAATGCAGATACCCCGGCTATCAGTCGAACGATCATTAACACTCTCCGCGAGTCCAATGCTCAGGACTACTCATCGGAAATCATCGGTCAAGTGGCGCAGAGCTTTTCTCCCCCGGCAATTCTTCAATTGTTGTCTCGACGTCAGGTACTCGTAGCAATAGTCGACGGTCATATCGTTGCAACTGCAAGTCTTGATCGGGACGTTGTCCGAAGCGTGTTTGTCGACCCGACCTATCAAGGCAAAGGGATCGGAAGACAGCTGATGGAGAGGATTCAATCGATCGCCATAAATGCAGGCCTGAATCTGCTACGTGTTCCCTCTTCCATCACTGCAGAAGGCTTTTATGCTTCACTTGGCTTTAAAAAAATCCGGGACGAGTTTCACGAATCGGAGCGCACGATCATCATGGCGAAGACATTGGACCTGTAGCGCTATAGCGTCCAAGAAGACGCCAGGATCAAAAAATGGATTTCATCTTTGATATCTTGATCAACATGTTGGCTCATCGGATTGGCGTTTACGTGCTTGGCTTGCTCAGTGGCGGTCGTTTCAAGGGAGAAAGCGGTTTTGCCTGGGGTTGGGCAGTCGCCGTCGGCGGCTTGGTGATGTTCGCACCTTTCGTGATTTTTATAGCCTTGCTCATCCATACCAGTGGCGGGTGAGGTGATGACCGCTCTGGGGCGGCTTCAGCCCTTGGCGACAGGCAGAAACCGGCCAGGAGCGGGCGCTCGGTTCCAGCGTTAAGCCCCAATTGACAGCGGGCCGCAATACATCAGGGTGTTGCACACAATCATCTGGGCGACCATGAATCCCAAGGCAGTTCCCAGAAAGCCAATGCCCGCGACGATCCACGGCAAACTTGCTTTCACCCGGTATCTCAACAGCCAGCCCGACGCTGCTGCGCCAAGCAACATGCCGGGCATGGAGAACACGTGCCCGAGCCCAAATAACCCTTCGGGGTGGTCGAGACTGGCCATGATGTTCATGTAGATCAACAGCGTGGCCACCGCCGCGGCTGTTGTACCAGTCAGAAACAGGGCGGGCGTTCGGATAATTAAGCCCAGTACAATCGCCGCCGCGGGTACTGCGACAAGGTACCCACTGCCTGTATACAGCGGGTTAGCGCCTATGCTGGCGTAAAGGAGAACAGGACTGATTAACAGGATGGAATAGGCAAGATCATCTCTACGACCAACTGTCATTCCTAGCCTCGCTTTCAGCATCGTGCTTGGTGGGATAGCGTAGCTGACGGGAACGTTCTCGGCGGATCCGCTTTGGGGCTACCCCTCAGAGCCATCCCTTCCCGCCCAAAGCATTGACCATCCGCTCGCAATCAGTTTTAGTCGGGTTAATAACGACAAATTGGCTCAACCCTGGCCAACACCGCACAATCATCTAGGGGGCATCGGCTTATCGGAAATGCCCCTTGCAAACGATAGGCACGCCACGTGAGTTTTTCCGAATACTTTGCAACTAACGATGGATCGCTCCCTGAGGTTGTGGTGACGTATTCAGACTCGTCGCTTGTACCGCAGGCATTTCAATATCTGTTCGATCATGGCGCGAAAAATGTAACTGTTGACGGCGGCTATCTTTGGATCAAAGCATCCCAAAGTGGAAAGCCATTCTCCGGCCCTCAGGATGCTTTGCTTGTAAGCTCAGGAGCAGCAGAGGCATTCCACGTCGTTCTCGGTGGGCTGTACGGCACCCGGGGTCAAATACCTGAAATTGGTGTTTACGTTTTCACTAATAGCCTCACATTGGACTATCGGATGGGGGCTCAGTGGGGACAAGATCAGATCTACTCATTGTTGGAGCTACTGCGGCAGCTAAGAGACCTCGGCGGCGTTGTATCTATCCCATGGTGGGG
>JAKFCE010000017.1:0-1566 GCA_036676905.1 Chitinophagaceae bacterium | reverse complement strand
GCAGGCACTTGCCGCTGATGGTTCCGACCGCACACCTGGGCAGGCACTTGCCGCTGATGGTTCCGACCGCACACCTGGGCAGGCACTTGCCGCTGACGGTTCGGATCGCACCATGGCGCGACGCCTGGCTTGATAGGTCGGCTTTTCTGCAGACGAAAAAAAACCCGCCGAGGCGGGTTTTTCCAAGACCATCACGACTCCCTGTCGATAGCCATCCTTGCAAGGTCGATCGTCCCTGATCCTGAAGCACTCCCTGTGCTTCAGTGGTTGAGTACAGATTACGCATCGGATCCAAAGCGCAACAGACGATATAGCAACCATGGCGTGTAAGACATTCGCTATAGCAGCCCTTCCGTAAACCCTTAGATGCACGGGCACTGAGGATCAGGCCTTGGCCAGGAATGCTTCGATATTCGCCATCTGCTCGTCCCAACCACGGCTGTCCATACGAAAAGCCTTAAGCCGACGCGCCTCCGGGATACCGTTAAAGCCCGACTCCACCACTTTGAGCAAGGTGCCGCCATCCATGTCTTCAAGTTCGAACTGAACCCTCGTTTCGGGTTCCTGAGAGTAGTCCACCTGCGGTTCAATGGCGTACGGATGCCAGCGAAACGAAAAAACCCGCTCCGGCTCGACCCGCTCTACCGCAACGTCCCAGATAAGGTGTTCATAACCAGGATAGGTGATCTGCCCCTGGGTACGCTCGCCCGCGACAAATCGTCTGCCTTCAAGCGCGACGCCGAACCATTGACCGAAGGCTTCGGCATTGGCCAAGGCCCGCCAGACCTGAGAGCGCGGCGCCTTGAGCAGAATTTTTCTTTCGATGCGATCAGATGAATGCATGAGTCACCTCCTGTGTTCAACCCTAGGCCTGTAAGACCACGAGGCCAACCAGAAAGTTGTATCGACCCAGCGTTTGGGTACACTCCTTCGGCATTTAGAAATCCCATCAAGGAGAGATCGACCATGTTCCCACGCTTGTTTCTGGGCCTGACGCCGCTGCTTTTTATCAGTATTGTCCAAGCCGATGACTGCGCCAATGCTAGCACCCAGGGAGCAATGAACCAGTGCGCAGCCCAAGAGAACAAAGCCGCTGACGACGAGCTGAACAGTCTGTACAAGCAGATCACTGCACGCCTTAAAGATGACCCGCAGGCCAAGCAGCTACTGGTCAAGGCACAGCGGGCCTGGATCAGCTTCCGTGACGCCGAATGCAATTTTTCTGCGTCCGGAGTCGAAGGGGGTAGCGTCTATCCGCTGGTCCACAGCAATTGCACCACAGCCGTAACCAAGGCCCGGGTCGAGACGTTCAAGACCTACCTCAAGTGCGAAGAAGGTGATCTGAGCTGCCCGGTCCCAGGGGCTTAATCATTGATGCAAAAAAAAGGATGACCTCTTCAAGTCATCCTTTTTTTCGGCACAAAAACAAAACCCCTACCTGCATCAGCAGATAGGGGTTTCGGAATTTAATCTTGACGATGACCTACTCTCACATGGGGAAACCCCACACTACCATCGGCGATGCATCGTTTCACTGCTGAGTTCGGGATGGGATCAGGTGGTTCC
>JAKFCE010000016.1:0-4743 GCA_036676905.1 Chitinophagaceae bacterium | reverse complement strand
GCCAGCGGATCAATAAAAGGTGGCGCAAGGGATGTGTGCCGGATCGAGGTGGCCGCAGCACACGCCCAAGTTGGACGATCGCGGCGTCTGCATTCGTTGGCATGCAGGCCAGCTCTCGTATTAAAGTCAGCGGTGCTGTTACATTGCAATATGCCTTGCCGATCGACTTCCAATGAAACGGTCCATTTGTTACTTTAAAGCCTTGAGCTTCCAACCCCGATTTATACGTATCAATCAGAACAGTAGGGTCAAATTGAAACCCTGGTGACAGACGAACATATTCCACAATTAAATCTGTGAAAGACCCAATGGCATGCGGCCCTTCCCCTGTCGCTATCGCACTCGGCGACACTGCTGCCGTCAACTGGTCGCAATTTGGCAGGTGCCACAGGAAGCGACCCACGCCCGTCGACTTGACAGTGGATTCGAGAAGGGGCACGCGATGTAACGGACAAAGCCAGACGCCGGGGTATTGATGTGACAGATGCCAGTACGGTGTTCCATGTTCCCTGGCGTCGCCGTGCATGCATTCCAGACAGGCTTTGAGCGGATGATTTGCGCGGAAGCGACTTGTAAGCAAGCCCAATCGAAACTTGATATTTTTGGTCGTGCTTCCCAGCATGGAGTCGTACGCCAACGCGCTATCTGTGACAGGACGAAATGCAAGAAAATATCCTAGGATGGTATGGCGATCGACAATATCCCTTCCCGAGCCTAAGCGATAACTTGTTCTTTGCGCGAATTCCTCGATACGACTAGGGAAGTCGTGCTGCACACCGCCGTGTGGGTTGCCGAAGAGCTTTTCACAGGTATGGGAAGCCTTGGCATTCCGACACAAAACATGATGTCGGCTGACCAAGCTGAACAAAAGCTCGTCAGGCAGCCAAGAAGGCATCGCGGAAACCAGATCCGGTTTGAGCTTGCTGTCCATTGCGATTCAATCCACATAGCGGTAGGCGAGTACTCTCCCAGCCCGACCGATCGTTGAGTGCATGCTTTCAGTATAACCTAAAGTAGGTTTTAGGCTATTTTTCCAAGGATGGGTACAGCCTCCTAATTTCTCAGGGCTTACTCATACATTACGGCTAGCACGACAAGTAATACCGCATACAGGAAAAGGAGATAACTGCACAAGGCGAACACTAATGCATTGCTCTGTTTATTCTAACGATTCGAGCCCGTGTCATCTGGTGTTCCGAACTTCATTCTGATGGTAAAAGGATTTTTCCCATAAAAATACAAAATGTTCCGATCTTTAATTCCTACATTGACACAATAGTAGTAGGGAAAACCCTTGGTACGATTGCGGCAGTGTTCCGAACTGTATTCCAACGGAACATTTCGCCAGTTTCCCTTGTGACTGTTTCATCACCACGGCACTTTGCCTTTTTGAAGCTTTATTCGAAGGCGTAACACTAGTCGGGTAATCCCCCAGTTAATTTCCGGTGGGATTACCGGATTACCTACCGTTTTAGAATATAAGAAAAAATGAAACAGATAATTTAAACCTTGCGCAACAGTTTTTCTGTCGCTTTCAACTGAAAGGCTTGTGTATCGGGATCGTAGTCCCAGCGCTCAATGTCACAAAGGTGAGAATGGTCAAGGCCAGGTCGAATAATATTGATGGAATTGCCCGCATCAAAACGAGTGCGATTGGATAAAGCAGTGCCAGCCTGGACCGCCCAAGCACGTCCAGGAAGATCAGGCATTCGTTCATGCAATGCGCTAACAAAAGGACGGTGTATATGGCCGCCTAAAATTAGGTCCGCGCCTGCCTCAGCCCAACGGTAAATCGCATCACTGCAACCGTTCAGCAGATTTTTTTTATCTTCTTCTTTTGTTACATGGACTGGCTGATGGGTGACGACCAGCCGCAGCTGGCCCGGTTTTGCCTGGTGAAGACGTTTGACGACCTGGGCGACCTGATGCTTTGAAATTTCGCCCTCGATGTGGCGGTAACGTCTGGTAGTTTTAACGCCGATGACAAGCAAGTCAGCTGATTCGTACACCGGTTCCAGCACTTTGCCAAATGCGCGGCTGTACCGGGCATAAGGCATAAACAGGCGTGAAAACAGATCAAACAAAGGAATGTCGTGGTTTCCGGGGATCACCAGCCTTGCCGGCACATTAAGCCGATCGATGAAGCTTCGCGCCGCGGCGAATTCGCTGTGTTGCGCCCTTTGGGTGATGTCACCCGACAGGATGACCAGGTCCGGGTCCTGCTGTCGGGACAGGCTAGCCAGCGCTTCGACAACCGCAGGTTGCTCGGTGCCGAAATGCGTGTCGGAGATGTGCAGCACGACTGTCATCTGGCGTTCTTTTCCATTTCCCCCAGTGGCGCAGGCTGCAAAACCGATTTCATCAGAAGCAAAGGCACCGGTGATACCTTGAATTCCAATGGGGAATCGACCCAGATGGTTTCACCATCAATGGCAGCTTTAACACGACGTGAGCGATAAAGTGAAGAGGGTTTGACCACAAGCCGCGTAAAGCCAAAACTGATGACATTCTCGGCGTCACCCAGTTTTCCCAGAGTACCTCGAATCACGAGCCAGAGCATGGCCAGCACACCGACCGATTTAATGGCGATGGCAGCCAGCTGGCCATTTTTAATGTCTTCGGCTAATGGAATGCCGATTTGCTCCATTTGCAACGGATTGTTGCCGATGAAAAGCGTTGGTGTTCGCAGCTGCCTGGCATGACCTTGCTGTTCAAGCGTGAGACGTAATTGCGTGTGGTGGTGAAAAAGTGTCATCAGCCCCGACCAAAATGCAACTAAACGACTGCGACCGTATTGTGCCTTGAAAGCCTCGCGATCTTCGAGTAACTGAGGGTACAGGCCGACGCTGGCATTGACAAGAAACAGCCGCCCATTCAACAAGCCTGCCTGTACCGGTTGGGGCTGTGCATTCAGCAGTGCATGCATGGCCTCATCAATGTCTTCGGAAATGCCATGCGAACGGCCAAAATAATTAAACGTTCCCTGGGGCAGCGCGCCAAATGCGCAGCCACTGCCAATAACAGCATTGGCAACCGCGTTGATGGTGCCGTCGCCTCCAACTGCCACGACTACCCCGCCGCAGGCTTTTGCCTCTTCGACGGTTTGGCGCGCGGTTTCATCAATCCGAGCCGGGTCTTCTACAACATTGATACGGTACGCCCTATCTTCCTGCGTGAGGATTTCTTCAATTGTTTTGCGGGTGGCCGCTGAATCATTGTGGCCAGAAGCCGCATTCATTACAAACAGCAAAAGGGGCTTAGTTGAGTTGAGCATAAACAATAAAGTCTGTCGGGCTATGTCTGCTTTCGGCGAATTGATCCAATTTGCTTATCAGTTGCTATCCATGCTCTTCAGCTTACACTGGTCGCATAAATGCCATCTGGGCGTTACCGCACACACTGAGAATCTTCCCACGATTTCATTGATACTCCGGGGATGCCAGCGAACAGCCCCACCGATATCTATAACGTTGAGCTATCCGGCGCTACACGACTTTCTTGTGCAGCGTCCAGTGACCGCAGGGAGCAAGATTGAGCGTAATGATACTGATTGAGCCCCCCCGTTTCCCGGGTGTTGATGATCGCCCAAAACTGACCCACTTTTGGAGTGGAGTGAACCCCTGGATCTGGGCCGGAAGGGGTTCACTCCACTTCTCCCGTACCCAACACATCCATATTGCCATCGTCATGTGGCTATGGCACGATGTACATCATACTTTTTCTATAACGTCATTAGCTAGGATGGGAAGCTCAAAGTGAGTCAATCCAAGAGAAATCGAGTGGCGGCGTTGTTGACTTCCGCTGCTGGCCTGGTGACCGCTTGGGGCATTTACCAGCAACCTGAAAAGTTACATGCGCCGGCATGGGTCGCCTACTCAGTGTGCGCGGCCTTTGTCGTTGCCGGTCTTATCCTATTGGTGCGTGAAGCGCCGGGTTCGGCAGCCTACCGTTGGGCGGTCGTAAGCTTAATGGCTTTGATGGTTGTGCCGCCAGCATGGATCGCCTTGGGCCCTGGCTCTCGTACTTGTTACGCCGATTTTCTTGGTGTTGGATTCTTGAGCTCGAATATTACTTGTCGCTTGGCATTCGGGATTGGAGCGTTAACTGTAGGCGGTATGTTGGTGTGGGCGGTACTTGAAGCGGTTGCGTCGAAAAATGCAGAATAACAAACCCAATTTAAGAAGGCCTTCGATGCCAGCTAACTCTTATGAGGCCCCAGTACGTCAATAGGTAAAGCGGGGCTTTCGTGAAGTTTTTTGCTTCACGTTGTTTCACTTGTTATCCATGTTGCTGCCGTTTTCCGACTTGATTTCCACAACGGGCCATAGGACGTGTCCTGGTCCAAACACTTATCGGGGCTCCACCCCATCAGCCTTACGCCGATGACGCTGCAAACCTGCTTTAGTCTGCGCCCCAGAAATTGATCCGTTCCCTGATGCCGGCCCACTCATATCGGTTGGCTTGAGCTATTGCTCATCCAGTTAGTCCGGAGCTCGGGTCAGGGGGCAGTCCACGCTACCAGCAAACCATGGTGCCGGTATGGGATAGGGTGCAATGAAGGCTAAAAGCGGCTCCGGTGCGCTGGGCATGTTGCGTTCGACGACAATCTTTCCCTTGCTGTCGATGATGCAGACATACATGGTGCGGGCATGCAGATCGATGCCGCAGTAATAGTCGTGTTCAGTAGTATAGAATTGCATGTGGGGCTCCCTTTCCACTCGTGATTAGTCACACTTAGGATGG
>JAKFCE010000015.1:0-4787 GCA_036676905.1 Chitinophagaceae bacterium | reverse complement strand
GATCGCCGCCGCCGGCCACCAGCAGAGCCAGGCCGCCGAGGAGATCAACCAGAAAATCCACGCCCTGCAAGGCCTGGCCAGCCACAGCCTGCAACTGCAACGCGACACCCTCGACCTCGCCGAACAGGTCAGCAGCCAGGCCAGCCGCCAGCGCGCCCTGATCGAGCATATGCACGGGCACTGATGCCGGGGCGGCGCACAACTCCCGGCGGCAGGCGCCAGCCTGCTGGCCGGTCAGCGCTTGTGAACATAGCCAGCGTCATCGCGAGAGCGTAATCCCGGCGCTCGCGACAAGGCGCGCTGCATTCGACTCGGCCGCGGCTCCAGCCAGACCTGGCCCTTCCCCGGCGCAGTTATTCACAACCGCAGGATGGTTGAGCCTGCGATACCCATCCGCTGGCATACCGGCTGCGCACAAGGGCCAGGCGAAAGGCGACTTGCCGTTTAGCCGCCGAGTGCTTAAGGTCGAGCTACCTTTGCTGGCCCGGTGCCAGCCTCCACGTCTGCCGTTACCAAAAGGATATTTGGTATGCGTTGCCCATCACCCGAATGGCCCAGGCTTGCCATACCAGCGCCGCGCCATGCCGCCCCGCTTCGTCGTCGCGCACGGCGCTCGACGCACGCCAGCGGCAAGCTGACCAGACAGCACTTATCCACGCCGAATCGGTTGCGGGAAAACCCGCGAGCACGCGAATACACGCGCTTCACCGTCTTTGCAGGTAATGGCTTGATAAGTAAAGCTTTTATGATAACCGTCGTTGACATGTGTGCGGACTTATCTGGAATTCTGCATTATTCAATAACGCAGAATGCCGTCCAATCACTGTTAGGCATATAAGAAGGATCTCAGTATGGCGTGGACAGAAGAAGAAATGAAAATTGCTGAATGGATGCTTGATGAATACACAAAACATCAGCGTCTATCACAGAGTACAGCCGCACGTGGCATCCGCCTAAACTATGGCGAAGAACATGTATATAAAAATAAGCAACGAAACTGGGGCATAAACAAAGGCATTCTTGAGGCGTTCAAAAAATTAACGCCAGAGGGTGTGGTGTGGAGTAGAAGCACGCAAACCTGGCGTGCTCGGAGAGCGACAGACCCAGTGGACACCCGCATGGTCCGCTAGGCCTAACAAATGATTCAAACCGTTCGCTCCGCTCACTGGGACGGGCTAAAGCCCGCCCCTTAACCAAACGTTAGGTCCAAATAATGTCCGACATTGATGATCCTTACTCTGCAGAAATACTTTATGCCGCTAGCAACCAAATAAAGTTAGCTCACTCACAATCCATCTCAATAGTCGAAGACTGCTACAAGCGGTTGTGCAAGAAACTTTCTGGCGCGGAATACAGCCCAGGGACAGTCGACGAAGCTACGTTTGCGCTCTCGGCACGGGTTATTGAACTATCCGCAGCGTCACTAATTTGTTTTCGAAATGGCTTAGTACCCTCAGCCAAGATACTTACGCGATCCGTTCTCGAATCGACATACAAAATTCGCGCTCTTCTCCGGGACTCGACGAACCTTGAGCAATTTTTAAATGACGACATTGCTGCACGCCTCCAATTACACAAAAAGATCCATGAATACAAAAAAGATAAAAAAGCCAAGAACCTCGCCAAAGGAATTGAGACAAAGATTGATGAATTTGCAGCGCAAAAGGCTACGAAAATCGATCCATTAGAATGGGCTGTTCGCGCACAAATGGTCGATTTTCATAGGCTTTTTTATCCTTGGCTCAGCTCGAATACACACGGAAATGCAGTAGATATCGATCACTATTTCAATCCGCAGTGCGATTACAGTCTGGAAATCGGTCCGTGTGATATAGACCTGCCGGTAACATCCATGATTTTGTCACGGTGTTTAGTCTTAGTTCTTCGATCACTTGGCTCGACTGTGAATATCGAAGATGAGTCAGACGCTTGGTACTCCGAAATTGAAGAGCGCCTCCTTGCTCTCGATGCCAAGTGACACCTAACTAGTGGTTCAAACCGCTCGCTTCGCTCACTGGGACGGGCTAAAGCCCGCCCCTTAACCAAACGTTATATGCCTCTTTGGCTTCGGAGCAACCTTGATAACTAATGAAGAAGCGTTAGAGCTGAATGCCAAAGTAAATGAGATAAATGAAAAATTAAACCCTCGCACCCCAAGATCGCCTATCAAGTATAAAAACAAAACTGTAACCATACGAAAACCAAAAATATCGCCTGACTTCTCAAGTAAAACGGTACTTACTGATTCTACATGGCAATACGTAGAAATTTATTTACGATCTAAAGATCAAGATGACGCGCTATTTTACTGGGAGCAGGCAAGAAATTTTTATGAATCGACAAAAAGTCTTTCCTTAGTCTCAAAACCTCTGACCGCGTATTACTGTTTCTTGAATGCAACCAAAGCTCTTCTTGAAGTCAAAGGGATAGGCTACGATCTGGCGCACGGAGTTTCCGGAAAGAGAGAAGACGGTCACATAAATATAATAAATGAAAGTGTTCGATTTCAGCCTGCTGGCGTTGTCGCTGCACTAGGGCACTATCTAGGAGAAAACGTCCAGGATGGAGGTGAAAAATTCAACTTGAAAGATATCTTCTATAACATTCCATACATACATCGCGCCTTTAAACTTACTTATAGCAACATGGCCGAACTATTCATACCAATAATTGATCCTAGATTTGTTCATGATAAAACTAGGCAAAAAGCTTGGCTGGAAATAAAACTAGAACCAGAGCATTCAAACAAAACAACCTTAAGTCGCCTGATTGGTTACAGCCTAGACAAGCGATACGATAATTCAGTTGCTTACACGCTACGGAGGAACAAGCAATTTGACTGGGTAGCACCCCATAACAAGCCAACTGACGAGAGCATTAGAAAACTAAATTCGTACCATGAAAAAACAAGAAAAGAGCTCAGATACATCTACAGCCCCAACGATCTTTGGTACGTAAAGAGGAAAGACTTAAAAAATCACATGATCGACAAAAGCACTCTAACACTTACAATTGGTGCAATGCATAGGCTGAGTGAGCTATCGAGATACAACCCTCAGACACTGAGCAAGCATCTAACCAAGGATGCGAGTTGGCTTATAAGCGAATTTATCAACAAGTCTATGTATCAATTCATAGACCATATTTCATCTGAGATAACCGGCAGCAATTTCAGAGTCACCGGGTTTCGCGCTTGATGCATGTAACAGGTCGCTCACTTCGTTCGCTGGGACGGGCTAAAGCCCGCCCCTTAGTTTAATCGTTAAACATCACAACACAGATCGAATGCTTCGAGAAAAGTAGAGAAGGCAGTTTCGATTAGATTTGGAGCTAAATAATGGGACTCATTGATAATCTACGCGAAACTGTAAACCAAAAAGCCAAGGGCATCTCTAATAAGTTAGAAACTTCATATCGCGAACATCTTGGCGAAGAATTAACCAACAGAAAAGACGAAATAAAAGACCTAGAGAATGCGCTCAAAATATATGAAGAAATTCTTAATTCTCGGGCAAGTGAAATCTCGGCGCGCGAGGCAAGTATTAGCAAATATTACTTAGTGCCTCGCAAGTACATAAATATACCTGCCGGATTTATTTTGCTGGCAGCCCTAATCTTCGGGCTCCAAGCAATTGCGCCCCAAATAAGCACCGAACAGCCACACATAAGCGTCGCACCTACCGAGCCAACTCCCAGCACTAAAGAGACAGTATCCACGCCCAGTTATTCTGACTGCTTATCAAAGGGCATCACATACTATAAAGAGCTTGGAAGCTATCCTTACCTTTCTACCGGTGAAGACGCATCAAAGAAGGTTGAAGGTATGTGTAATAGAACAGGTGGAATGGCCTTCAGTTATTGAATATATACAAAACTCACATTCTAACACTAAGTGGTAATGTCTAACACGTGGTTCAAACCGTTCGCTGCGCTCACTGGGACGGGCTAAAGCTCGCCCCTTAACCAAACGTTAAACCTTAGAGGTATTCATGCGTAAAATTTCAGCTTTATTTGCGTTAGTGCTAGTTTCTGGCTGTTCTGCCAAATACATACAAAATGATCTATCCGCACCTAACTATAAGTTATCAAGCGGAAAATCCTTAATTATCGCAACACCAGTAAATGGTCGCTACGGCGATGACACTTACCAAGCATCAGGTGAAATGACTGCTAACGCGGCACGCGCAGCATTTGCAAGGTACTCAAACCGCATTACCGTATCGCCATCTTGCAGCGACATCGACTGCCTAAAAAATAACCAGCCCTTCGGTTACTATGTGGTTCCAGAAATTCTTCATTGGGAAGAGAGAGCAACAGAATGGTCTGGCCTGCCTGATAGAATCGAAATAAAAGTAGCAATTTACGACGGCGAGACTTTTGAAACTGTAGCATCAACAATATTTTCCGGAAAAAGCAAGTGGGCAACTTTTGGTGGAGATCATCCGCAAGACTTGCTGCAGGAACCAATAGAGTCATACATTGAATCGTTGTACTAACTTCTAACTATGAAATCACTAATAATAGGGGGTGATTACGGTTTTTCGTTTCTGCTTGATCATTCAAGCGAAACCGTGGTCTGTCTCCTATTGTCCCTTCAGTTTTTCGTAGCTGCCAGATTTCTGGTGTATTTATTTGGTTGACAGGGAGCGGTCATAGATGCGCGGTATATTTATCGTAACTTGGCATGAGGTGGCATTGGGAAAGGTACGACTATTGCAAAATGGCGGTGACCAAAGGGGGCAGGTCCTGCCTGCTATTATTCGATTTTGTAGACTCGCTATATTGGT
>JAKFCE010000014.1:0-6150 GCA_036676905.1 Chitinophagaceae bacterium | reverse complement strand
GGAGGCTGCTGACAGGGTGTCGGAATGGTCTTGAAGAAACCCGCTTCGGCGGGTTTTTTGTTGCCATCCCCAAAGAGGCCTGTTGATTCTGGCGCCTCTTGAACTTCCGCCTCTGGCCAGAAGCGGATGCTCGTGATCGGCGACTTCCGGCAAAGGACGGACTACATGGTGTTTTGGACAAACGATACTATGTCCAAACGGATATTCTGTCATATCGCAGCCAAGAGATAGCTTACAGCTACCTGCCCCCTCGACGTTATGGTTAGACCGCATCTCTGCAATGCTTCGACAGCGCGTGCAAGCACGTGTCTATCATGACAGTCACTCCCGCAGGATGAGTGCGATGAAACGATGTGCTATTGCATTAAGGTCACTAACCGAGAGCCTTGCCTTCCAGGTTTTACGATTGTTACGTGGTTCAACATTCCAGACTTCCAAGCCAACTATTTGACCCGAGTCCTCGGCCAAGAACCTGACATTGAAGTGTGAAATCGCATTCCGGAGGTATCGCACTAACTGACGGAGGTCGGAAACTTGGGTGAAGTTTCCGACGACAGTTGGAATTGGCCAGCCCTGCCGAGAAAGTTCTTCAATCGGTGTTTCAGGGATTGAGTTGACATATCGCTGCTGGGGGAAGACAAGCAGCCCGAGCATCGAGTTGATCAAAGCCGTGACTTCGTAGACTTCAGCGCCTGATTCCTTCAGTGCGTGGATGTGGCTTAGGTTATCACGGGTTCGGCGAGCGAAGTCTTCAATGAGGTTCTGGTATTCCATACGCGCATGCACTCCACAGTAGGCCCTTGCCTGCCTTCGAACCTAGCCATTTTCTAAGGATCTGTCCACCGTCCCCCCCTGGCCGATCTCAGCCTTCATCGACGTGCATGAGTGGACTCCGGCCCGTCGCGACCGGCAGCAACGACTCAAAGCAGCCGTTGGCGACAGGCAGAAGTCGGCCAGAAGCGGTCAGTCTGAAAATACTACCCGCAATAGCCGCAGGATGGCTTTGCCGATTTGGACGTCGCACGCAGCTGGGTGCGCGACTTTATCCGCTGGTACAACCACGAACATCGCCACAGCCGCATCCGCTTCATGACCCCGGCGCAGCGTCATAGTGGAGATGATCAAGATTAGCTGACCAAGCGTTATGTGCTGTACCAGAAGGCTCGTCATAAACATCCACATCGCTGGTAAGAGGCCACGCGAAACACGCGAAATTGGTAGCCTGTCGGCGCCGTCACACTCAACCCAGAGAGGGAGCAGCCGGCACTGAGAATAGCAGCTTAAAAATACGGCTGACGCGACAACTACCTTGCAAAACGCCGCTATACTCAAACTGGCAATTAATCTTGTTAAAGTCGTAGATTGAGTCGCTGAAAATTACATTGGACATGATTTGTGATTCAGGAGAACGGTATGAAGTATTATTCACCGGCGTTTGTTGTGATTGTTGTTCTTGCTTCATTTGTAATTAGCGGATGTACTATGGAGCAAGGTAGTGCAAAATTGGCCGAAACAACAAGCGAGTCAGTTTCAAATAAATTCGATAATATACATAATAAATCCGATGCTATGCGCGAATTTGGGCGGCCCTTCGAAGTTAAGGCCTCAGGTGATGGAAACGATGTATGGGTATATATGTATACTAAATCTCATTTTTATCCTGGAAGTGCCTACGATCCCCGAAATAAAGAAAACTACCGCAAACTAGAGATAATATTCAACCCTGACGGTAGCTTATCTAACTATTATTTTACTAACGGCCTTAATTGAGCTTCACCTAGCTTCCACGCCGCATCTGAGTGTTGAGTTCTGGCCGGTTGTAGCCTGTCACCACCGGGTCGACTCCGGCCTGTCGCGACAGGCAGCAGCCGGCCAAAGGTGGACTCTATGGCGTTTTAGACAAACGAATCTAAATCAATGTCCCCCTAGTCATCACAGAGGCTGTATAGCAGTCAAAAATGTCTACAGTACCAGGGCCTATTCATCCTGATGCTGGGCCCGGTAGGTCTTGTAGATCTGCTGGACTTCCGGGTTATCCAAGCTCTCGTACGTAATGTCTTCTTTGTCGAGGCCATCAAGACCGCGAATACCACCGATGATCTCCGGCCACTCGTCACGACTCGCTATTCCAACCACGAAAGGCTTCAGGTAGTTGTCGAGGTGCCCCTTAGAGGGTTCCCGAATCTCGTCGCTAAGTGCTCGCAGGTAGTCGTCTTTGCTCGTTTCTGACCAGTTGATGGCGAAACCGGCTCGGTAGCATAGCTCCATGAAAACGAGCAGGATGGTGCGTCCATTACCGTCCAGAAAGGGGTGCGCGAACGCCAACTGGCCAATAACTTCGCCTGGCTTTTCCTTGAACTTCTCATTTGCCGCGAGCTTGAACGCATAGTCGACGGCCTTATTGATTAAGGCGGGTTGCTCGAAGGCGGTGCTGTGTGGATCGTGGTGAGGCCCTTTGAATACCGCTAGATACGGTACAAGCTCATTTCGATCTTTGCCAGCCCACGGATAAAATCCGCCAAACAGAATCTTGTGAACCCTAAGGACGGCTTTGTAGTCGAGCTGCTTCTTTTTGGCTAGGTATGAAAGAGTCTCGTCGATACTCAGCTCGAAGGTAAAGTGTTCCGTCTCTTTGACTTCGATAGGATCTTTGAGGCCTTGAAGATTCTGAAGATAGCCGGCAGTTTCGAAATCGCCGAAAGGATCGAAACTCATGCACTGAGTTTCTTTTTCGAACGCCTCTTTTCTTGGAGGTAGCGCCCCTGGAGTACAAGACTTTCCGTCTTACTCAGAACGCCTTTCTTTTTGAGATTAACGAGCAGCTGCTCAACGCCATCAAGCTCGACCAGGTCGCCGGCAAGGCGGGTGATGGTCACAGCCATGAGGCTCATTCCGTCGCGCTCAGCGGTGACCTTATGATCCTTGGCAAGCTTGCGGACTTGACTAGCAACACTGACAGCGGCGGTTTTGGTCATTGAAATCCCTCCATTTGCCGTCAAATCATAGCATCAAAGCCTGCTCATTGGCGCTTGTGCCCGCGCTTCCCGATCATTGGGACAGCTTAGATCTGTTGGGCAGCCATGGTTTCGGCCACGCCATGCCTTTGCTGTCCGTTCAGGCGGAATGCGTCAGGCAGCAGATTCCCGAGCTTTTCGTGCTCGCAGTCATACTCAAATGGGTACACCACCTGGACAAGCTCGCGTTGCTCGATAGGATGCACTGACCAAGCTGCCGCCCTTTTAGGGCGATTGGCGAGCGTGATGGGCTGCTTTACCAGGCGGACGAAGTCGCGAATGGATTGAGCTGCCAATGCGTTTGCCCGGAATGTCAGCGGGTGTTGCAGCCGATGCACTTTTGACCCACGTACCGGAATTTCATTGACCCTGTTTCAAACGCCGAACTCGTTGTTGCATTTCGCTTTTCAGACTGCTGGGTTGGGTCAGCATAGTGTCGGCACCCGGGTCAATAATGCGTCGGCGGCAACACTACCGGGCCGTTTGTGTCACGAGGGGATTTTGCTGGAGCTTTTTTGTCAGACATGATTGCCTCCTGAAATCTATGGGTGGAAAGTTAAAAACTAAACGCACCTAACGGCAAAATTTAGGGACGCCTCGTTATGCATCTTCATTGAGATCATTCCGATGCTCTTGTATTTCTTTCACGGAATACGGCGGCCTACGCAAGTGCGCAATACGATGGCATGTCGGACATAGTGACACCAAATCACCAAGAGTGGTCATAGTTTCACCACTTTCCCGTAGCGGGTTCAAATGATGGGCCTCGACTACGTATCTGCCCTCTATCCGGAGACGAAAAGTGCAAGCTTGGCACGTGTAGTTGTCGAGTTCCTTTCTCTTCGAGGCCAGGGCCGCGTTTCTAGCAGACGCGAGCAATTTTCGATCAAGCAAGTAGCCCTCTACTGCCTTTGGGCTGTCACTTTCAAAATGCTCTTCATTGGCACCTACATCACGCACTCGTACATGGTGATTAATCAGCTCCTGCAGGCCGTACCTATTAGCTGGGCCCCGCGAAATTTCGAAAGCCGTTTTCGTTTCCCAGTTTTTGAGGCCTTGCCCACGATTTGGTGATCTAGTTTCTTGCACTTCCGCCCAGTCAACGACTGCAGGCTTATGGCCGGAGGTAATACTTCGTACCTTTCCGACGGCGTAGATTCTGGCTGTCTCGCCATCCAGCGAGGCAAGAATAACGCCATCACCAACCCTTAAGGAGTTCGCCGGGTGGCCGTACGTGTTCAAAAGCCCGGGAACTTCTTTAGGAGCGGGTAACCGTCGCTCCGCAATGCATTTTTGCAACTCAATGAGCCCATCATATTCAAATTTCCAGAATCTCAATGGCGCCTCCCTTTGAATGCATAACTAAAAATAGACACCAAACGGTGCATATCACCTTGGCGGGCTTGGTGGATCGAGTCAAGTGTGCATCATATTTAATCAGCGTTCTTGGCGCCGCGCGGAGAACCCCATGCTGCCGCCCTCCCCCCGCGCCAGTAAATCGAACAAAAAAAGGCGGTTATTCAAATGGTTCTGACAACAGGTAAGTGGCCAGCCCGAACAAACGCCTTTCGCCTATAGTCACTACACTCGTGAGTTCAAAGACACACTTTGGGCTCTCTCCCACTGACCTACCTGGAACAGGAAGCATGAACCAGCCCACCACCGTCAAAGCGCTGGAAGACTTTGGCCGCATTCAGTTGTCAAAAACCTTTTTCATGCGCGATTTCCTCCACTCAGAAATCAGCCAGATCGAACGCATACCCAACATTCCGGACAACCCGGATATGGCCATCAGTGTCGCCAAGCAATTTTGCGGGCTTTTGCTGGAGCCGCTGCAGGATCGGTTTGGCCGCGTCGCCATCCGCTCGGCCTATCGTAGCCCTGCGGTCAATGCCAAGGGTGCGGAGAACAACAACCAGTACAACTGTGCTGCCAACGAACGTAACTATGCTGGCCATATCTGGGACTACCCTGACAGTGACGGCTATCAGGGGGCAACCGTATGCATCGTTGTTCCGATGCTGCTTACCTGGTACGAAAAAACCGCTGACTGGACTCCACTAGCTTGGTGGATACACGACAACCTGCCTTACACAAGCCAATACTGGTTTCCCAAGCTCGCGGCCTTCAACCTTGGCTGGCACGCCAATCCAGCTGCCCGACAATCCATTCGCACCTACGTCACCAACCCGCATACAGGCGACAAGAAAGCCTTGGTGACTGCAGGGGTACCAATCATGGATCGGCCTCAGCGTGAGGCTATCATTACTCCCTGGCTCACAAGCTTGAAAAGGGTATGAGGGTGCTAGGACGGCACTACTCAGTCCAGAAACAGGCTCAGAACTAAGAGCAGCAAGGCTATCTGCATAGGCAACAGCCAGAACAGACGCAGTGCCCCGAGTATGGCGTGGCGCTTGTCCTCCACGATTGCAGAAAGCTGGCCTACTAGCTGCACAACCATGGACAGCAAGAGCCAAAAAAACAGCAGCCATAGACCGGCCCATAGACTGATAGCTGCAATGTTCAGCAACTCCTGCTTGAGCATTACCGGGCACCTTTAAGGAGTGAGTCGGGCAATTCAAAGCATAGCCCTCTACTGCGACGTAACATGCCTACTTAGCCATTGGCCTAGATGCCTTGGATAGCCCATGTCAGCACGAGCCCTCTCTAGCAACGAAGCCCAATCATCTAGCAACTGACTGCTCTGGGCATTCAAGAGAATACCCGGTGTGCATCACCACTATCGTGGGCGCATCTTCATGCACCCTTGCGACACGCGTTCAAATCCTTTTGAGGGATTTGAACCCAGATTCTAGTCGCCCATCAGGCATGCCTGCAGGCCTCACGAACTGGGCGGATTGGATACGCCGGAAAATGCTTTACAAAACCCTAGCAATGCTTAGACTTCTGGCCAACCGCACGATATCTACCAAATCCAAGTGATCTGCGAATAGCGCTGAAAGCACTGGGGTTTGCGGGGTTCAGAGGGGTTAGGCCACATCTCCCCCCGGCTCCACCAAACACCCTTCCCAGGAAGGTTAAAAAAGCCGTAAAGCCTAGAGAAATCAAAGCTTCACGGCTTTTTTATTGCCCACGTTTTCCCACCTGATCCCAGGGCATCCCACGCTTGACGGGG
>JAKFCE010000013.1:0-2302 GCA_036676905.1 Chitinophagaceae bacterium | reverse complement strand
CCCATAATTTCCTCGGCCCACGTCGTTCGGTTGGCGCTGCAGAGAAGGCACCGGTATAATCCGCCGGCTTCTGAGGGCCCATAGCTCAGTTGGTTAGAGCAGGGGACTCATAATCCCTTGGTCGTAGGTTCGAGTCCTACTGGGCCCACCAAATAAAGCTAGAAAAAACAATGGCCTGCACGCAATCCCCGTGCAGGCCATTTTTGTTTATCGCCTTTATGCTCAACACAGTGCTCAACAGTAACAACGTAGTATCGCCTGCTCGCCGGACTTAGAAAGCCACTTGCAATGAGCCAAAGGGCACTATTCCAGCCATCACTGCGCTATGTGATCGATGCCTTTGAAGCTCCGCTGTACGTAAGAATCCGGCCAGGGGTCATACTCCCGCACCGTACCAGGGGGCGGGCAGCCAATGCGGCTATCGTGAGGCAGCACTTTTATCGAGCATGGCTGCTATGCCGTAGCCAACAGCGCCAATACCGAGCACTACCACCGGAACCAGCACGATTGCAGCCACAGTACCGTCCTGAGCGCCCCACTGGTAAGTACCAGCGAGGAGCAGCCACATCCCGCTGCCCAAAATGGCGCACACGCAGACAGCGACTAGTGAAAAGATCAGCCAGCGCTTACGAATAACTCGCGGCAGTTGCCGATTACTGCAGTGAATAGCCCACAGCAGCAGTGGCACAGCAATCAGTGCCAGCAGCGCCGGCGCACTCCTTACCGCAAAACCAAGCTGACTAGCCTCCTCAGCCTGCAGGCTTGCGATGCTCCAGTGCGACCAAAGCGCGTAGCCACTCAATATCAGCACCACCACTAGCAAAATGTAGGTAATCGCGTGCGCTATGGCCTCTGAATAATTGGGTTGCATGATTTACTCCTATGCTGCGGGGCCTTTCAGTGGGTCTCTGGCATTTTGTCTAGCTTGCGGGCAGCAGCCACAATCCCAAGCAGGGTTCTTACTGAGGCGACGAGCCGCCATCTAGCCAGAAACCTTAATCAAGCCAGAGCCTTTGTCATTTGAGAGCGCACCAACCATTACGCCTCTTTTCGCCTGACCCGGCCACACGCAGGCAAATCCCTCTTTTAGAAAGCCGCTTCGATGATTTCCCTTGCGAAGCTTCTTTTAGAAGGCTGGAAGCCCCGGGCCACGAGGCTTGCAGCGGTTTTCGAACCTTAGGTTAGAAACCTAGAAGATCGCTTAGAACTTAGCTTAGAAAGTCGCTTAGAAGATTTCCGCTGCGGCGCTTCTTTTAGAAAGCTGGAAGGCCCGAACCACGCGGCCTGCAGCGGTTTTCGACACTTACTTTAGAAACTTAGAAGGTCGCTTAGAAAGTCGCTTAGAAGATTTTGCCGATTTCGGCCTTCTTTAGAAGGCTAAAACCCACAGCCCACGGGGCTTTGAGGCATTTTCTAACACTCGCGCCGCACGACGGAAAATCTTCTAAAGGAAGGCCCGAAAACAGACCCCATTCCGTATAGATATATTACGAGTGTGTTTTTTCTGGGATTTACCCCGTGTCGCGCAGCGTAGTGATCAGTGCGCCGAGTTCAAGAGCAAGCATGCGGCCCACCTGCGTAACTCGACACTGCGCACCTGTCGTGCCCGGCGCGACGAGGCGCTAATCCTAGACGTCCAGTGCGCAGCTCGGCCGTGAGCGTTTCGATGTTGCTCGCAGCACCATGGAGCGCTTGATGCGTCCGGCAGGCTTGCAGGACATACGGCGAGACCAGCCCGGGTGTACAACGGTGCCGGCTGATAGGACCGTCTGCCCGCTGGATCGCGTGCAGCGACAGTTCCATGCTGACCAACCCCGTCAGTTTTGGGGGATCAGACACCGTAAATTTTCTAATCTGACCAAAACTTGGTCAGATTAGAAAACACATTTCAAAAGCCTGCTGGCAATCTCTCCTCACACCAACCGGAGGAGCAAAACCCATGGAAAAAACTTTGCTAACTAATCGTGAATTTTGTGCGGAACTGCGCTCCAGCGAGCCAACGATTTGGCGCAAACGGAAAATCCCTGGGTTCCCGCAACCTGGCAGATTTGGCCGTCGGCTACTGTGGGACCGACAGGCGTTGGAGTTGGCCAAAAGACTTATCAGCGAAGGCATTTAACGCAACACCTTGAAATAGCCTGTAGGAAATACAGGCTATAGCACGCCAAAGCCAATGTTTACTGCCAATCCAGACCTATCAGGTTTGCACTCTCGCTCGGCCTGAAAAAGCGAATATGACGATGCAGATAGTTCCGAAGCAAGCACTGCAAAGCGCCAGAGCAAACGGGCTTGTTAACTACAA
>JAKFCE010000012.1:0-2879 GCA_036676905.1 Chitinophagaceae bacterium | reverse complement strand
AGGAAAATGTTCTGCATATGCAGGGAAATGTTATTTTCCCCCAGTCTCTCTAAATCAGATATTTCCCTGAGCAGCACGTAGCGGGGCAGAACTCATGGACTACGGCCCACTGTCGTCCCCACTGCCCTCAAACGACCCGTTGCTAAAGCCTTGCAGCATTGATGGTGAGCCCCAGTGGGACTGTTCAGAACCAAGATGGAAAAGGATTGGCTGAAGCGAAAACCCGAGTGCTGTATCGCAAGGGCTTGGGATGAAAGAGTCTTTCTCTTGAGAAAAAACAATGAAAATAAAAATAATTGCTGCAGGTTTTTTCACGTTGGCTGCCATCGCGCTGTTCTCGGATCTGCTGTTGGTAGAGCCGGCGCATTATGCCTATGCAAAAGCCATTTCTCCCCACGGTTGCCAGTACACGCCCTACGGCTGTTCGTTACCGCCTGGCTTCAGGGGCTGGCCACAGTTCCCATGATCTAGCCCGGTGCGTTAATGAAACATCCGGCTAGGACAAAATCAGGACAAAAAGCGCGCCGGTGTATGCCTTTCTACGCCGCCAGCGCGGTAGGTGTCGGCGGCAACAGCTATCTGGTCTTTTTGGACGATGCGGGACAATTGTGGGTGCTAAAAACTAGCCTTGTCCGATCCTGGCAGGAGTAACGCGCTACGCCGCCCAATATAAAATAACTGCAGTTTCCTTGGCGGGTGCATTGTGGATATCAACCGTGACTTATGTGGCAGTGCTTCTGGTTTTACTATTGGTGAGTTCATAGGGTGGTGAGGCGTTCAGCTGGGCTGACTCTCAATTGCGGCATTTAACAGTGACATGGCTATCTCCTGCTGTGTCAGGGGTAGTGCTTTGTAATACATGGGCGTCAAGCTATATTAGCCAGTTTCTCCGTTTAATATGTTCATTTTTCGGCTGGAAAGGTGTTTTTTAACCATGTCTAGCCAGTGAGTAACGAGCGATCTGAATGGGCTGGGGGTTAAAACTTCAGTGCAGTCATTACAGGTAGGAGTTAATTGGATATGCACAGTGCACTGTTAGATCATACGCTGTCTACGCGCATCCTACCTATGCACCCGTTCAGCCAAGAGACTGAGCGGGTGGCTGACCGGCATCAGCATGTTCGAGAGGTGGCGTTATCTCTCTTTGCAAGTGAGGGTTATGCCAATGTCAGCTTGCGTCAGTTGGCTGAGCATTTAGGTATGCACGCTGGTTCACTCTACAATCACATTGAGAGTAAGCAGGATCTACTTTTCGAGCTGATTCACGATCATCTTGAAAGCCTGCTGGATTATGTAGATTGGCAAGTAAAGAATAGTAGGGGGGTAGAAAGCAAGCTGAAGGTTTTTATTGCTAGTCATATAGACTTCCATCTTCAGTATGTGGAACTCTCGCAACTTAGTGTTTTGGAGTTGCGTAATCTTGATTCGGAGCACTTGGGTGAAATTGCCGATCTTCACACGAATTATCGTGACAAGTTAGGAGCAATTATCAGCGAAGGTATCCAGTCAGGTCTGTTTCACTCGCATCCCCTGTCGGCCGCCACCACCGGGATTCTCGGCATGCTCACCAATATTGCCTTCTGGTTCATTGAGGGGGGGCCAATATCAAGGGAGCAGCTTATTAGTCAGTACACCACCATGGTGTGTTGCTCGCTTCGCGTGCCCTCGAGCTTTTCTCAATCCGTAGTCTGATCCCAGGGGACCCGGCCGGTCAGCGTTTGCACACGTCGTCACTGCCGAACTGAATCGCCCCGGGTTTTCTAGACACGCTCAAGAATTACAGCGATGCCCTGTCCGCCACCTATGCACATGGTTGCAAGGGCATAGCGCCCCTTCGTCCGATGCAGTTCGTAGATCGCCTTAGTGGCGATGATTGCTCCTGTGGCACCAATTGGATGGCCGAGAGAAATCCCAGAGCCGTTCGGGTTGACCTTTTTCGGGTCAAAGCCCAGCTCCTGAGCCACTGCGCATGCTTGTGCCGCAAAAGCTTCGTTTGACTCGATGACATCAAGATCTGCCACGCATAGCCCGGCGCGTTCCAATGCCAAGCGAGAGGCTGGGATAGGCCCCACTCCCATCAGGCTGGGATCGACACCAGAGTGCGCATAGGCTACCAGCCGCGCTAGGGGCGCCAGGTTATCGCGCTTGACTGCTTCGCCGCTGGCGAGCAACAGGGCGCTTGCGCCGTCATTCAATCCAGATGAGTTGCCGGCGGTCACACTGCCGTCTTTCTTGAAAGCGGGCCTCATCTGCGCCAATTGTTCCATGTTCATGTCCGCTTGGACATATTCGTCCACTTGGAACAGATGCGAGCCTTTGCGCGTCTTCAATTCTACCGGAACGATTTGTTCGCTGAAGCGACCTTGTGCAGTAGCGAGTGCCGCTCGCTGATAACTTTCTAGGGCCAAGGCATCTTGGCGTTCACGGCTGATGTTATAGCGCGCTGCGATGTTCTCGGCCGTTATCCCCGGCGGCGGCAAAAACTGAGTGCAACACCTGACCTTTCCGGTACGGTGCTGCCCCTATGTTTTATTCCGAACTCAGCGTTGAAGAACGCGCCACCATTCAAATCGGTCATGCCCAAGGCTTCAGCCTGCGTAGGATTGCCTGCTTGATCACCCGATCCCCTTCGACCATCAGCCGGGAGCTGCGCCGCAATCGAGATGCCTGCGGCGGCTACTCGGCCCGTGTGGCCCAGCAGCAGATGCAGGCCCGCCGCCAGGTTTGTCGACCGAAGCGAAAGCTGTTGCCAGGTGGCGAGCGCTTCGAGTTGGTGGCCCATATGCTGCGTGAGCGTTTGTCTCCCGAGCAGATTGCCGGCAAGCTGCGCAGCATGAACATTCCCAGCCTCAGAGATGCCTACGTCTGTCGCGAGACGA
>JAKFCE010000011.1:0-4046 GCA_036676905.1 Chitinophagaceae bacterium | reverse complement strand
GACTCGCCTTGACGAAGCGTGTGCGTCCGCGTCGGCAGGGTTAAATCAAATGGCAGCACTAAGTATGTAGAACTGTCTGTAGAGTACTTCTGGACGCGGGTTCGATTCCCGCCGCCTCCACCAATCGAAGAAAATGTCACCCTTGTGGTGGCATTTTTTTTGATTGATGCAGTTGATGGATTCGAAGCCGCGGGACGCGGGGCGCAGGCAGGGTTTCGGCGAGCATGCTCGCCGCTGCCGGAGCGGATTCGCGCCTGCAGGCGCGAAGACCGGGAGATTCCCGCCGCCTCCACCATCACAAACAACCGTAGACAATCAAATACGGTTTCAAATCAATGCCTTACAAGACCACAGCTTGTAAGGCATTGTCTGTTGTGGGCTGAGAAATGCCCCAGTTTTGCCCCAAATTGCCCCAGTTTTGCCCCAAATTTTTATAGAAATATTGTTCGTAGACTGTTAATCCGCAGGTCCCTGGTTCGAGTCTTGGTCGAGGAGCCAAAATTTTAAAGGGGTTACGTGCAAAGCCAGAAAAAATTAATGCTTTTAGATTGAGAAGAAAAACCAGCTGAATAGTGCCAAGCCATTGGACGCAAACACTGAACTCTGATGCCCCGTTATAAACTTGTCGCGAATCACCTTCCTCTGCCAGTTACTCGAATGTGACAGTTCCGTCATCGATGTAAAGTTTGAGAGTCCGATAATGAGTCTTATCAGGTCGACGCCCTCGTGACAGCCTGCGGCTTCGCAACTGCAATCCAATTGACGTCCGGCTCAAGCTTCTCGTAGGCGCGAATTGCGGGATTGAACGCGTTCTCACTTCCGCAACGAGACGAGTCACTGCGTTTGAGCTATTCTTCCTGCCGGCTAGTCACAATAATACAAAAGCGATCCACAGGGAGAGGGCGATGTCCAATTTTGAATTCTTTTATTCCACGAAGTTCGACTTCGATTCGATCGAAGGATTTCATCTACTTCAGGACCACATCGGGACGAACTATTCACGTCCATGGAACGACTATGACTATGTCGTCACTTTCCAGATCTACCGTGTCAATAACGGCCAACGCGATTTTTTCGGCCGAACAAAGATCCTGGTGAATGGCTACATGGACACGTCTATGTACTTTCTTGAGTCCGGTGACCTAGATGGAAATAGTCATCGCATTACGGACCAGCTTAATCCAAAGAAGGTTGTCTCTCTAGCTTCCGAAATTGACTATTACCGCCGGATTCGCTCCTGTTTGGGCGCCGGTGCTTTGGAATATCTCCGTCAGCTTTGCGATGGTAGTTATTTTTATAACGAACAAAAAACATTCACCCAGTGGGCTGGTTTCGGCTCGTCACTGTTTCGTAGCAGTATGGCAACGGCGATACTCAAGAAAGGGCATCAGATCGCATGTGGTAGCTATGAGCCGCAAGGCAAGTTCTCCTTTACGCTCGACGGACTGCCCGACCATATAGAATCCCTTCAGTTCAAGTTCGACAACGATCGATCGCTGGGTCGGACCAACGTCAATCTCCTCATCGGACGCAATGGCGTAGGAAAAAGTCACGTCTTGCGCCACTTGGTTGATACCTTGACGGGGAGTCGCGATCACCCAGAGAACTGGCCCTATTTCCACAAGGTGATCGTCGCGGCATATTCGCCCTTCGAGTCGTTCAAGACGGAAGTAGAGCTCTACAATGCACTCGGGAGTTCAGCAAAATCGGCAGGGCTTGAGGTGCCCAGAGAGGGCGAGCCCAGCCCCTTGGACGTACAGGAGCGCCGACGGCTCCTCGTCAATGAATACGTGTACCTGGGGTTCCGTGACCCTGGGGGCGTGTTTTCCCTAGAATGGCCGAAAGAAAGCAGCGCACGGGCACTGCACCGAATTTTTCAGTATGACCAGGAGAACGAATGGCTTACGGGCTCCAGTCGATTCAAGCTGCTGTTCGATACTTTGTGCAGGTCAATCGACTTCGACGAAATCGAGCTTTCGGTGGCGAATGACCAACCCTTCGTGTTCAAACGGGATGACGATGATCTGAGGGCCAAGGCAGCGCAAAACAAAAACTTCATGTACACGTCTGGCATTCGGTTCCTGAAGGACGGCAAGCCCGTGCCACTCAGTTCTGGTCAAATCATTTACTCGTACCTGCTGCCAAATCTAGTAGCCGAGGTGGATGATGAGAGCTTGCTCATCATCGACGAGCCAGAGCTGTACTTGCACCCGACCATGGAGGTAGGACTGCTAGATATGCTCAAGCGGCTGCTGGAAGCGACTAAGTCCAACGCCATCATCGCAACGCACTCATCCATCCTGGCGCGCGAGGTGGAGCAGTCGGGGATTTACTTGCTTCGAAGAGTCGGCGATCGGACCGAGGTCTCCAATCCTGGCTTTGAGACCTTCGGACAAACCGTCGAGGTCATCATGGGATTAGCATTTGACGACTATGACGTGCGCAAACCTTATGAGGACTCCATCGATCAGGCTGTCAAGGCCTGCGGTTCGCCCGAAGATGCTTTGGCCAAGTTTGGCTCCGACGTTGGTGATGAGGCTTTGGCCTACTTGACTTCGAAAATCGCCCACGAGGACGACGAAATCAAGATCGAGAGGAGGCCAGAATGAAGGACCTCGCACATATGCGCACAAGTAATTGCAGGTGGTTGAATCTGGCTATCTCTTCTGAAAAGGTGAACGCGGGACTACTGCGCTATGCAAGTTTTGCCTTGTTCGATTCCTATCTGGACTTCGACGACATCATCAATAACTACAAGGATCGTCCTACGGCTTCCCGGATCAATTTGATTGCGTCAGTACTTAAGGAGTTCTATGGCACCCCTCCGAAGGATCTGCATGAAAGGCTGGCCGTTCGCCGCTACAAACACGATCTCGATGAATGCCCCTACTGTGGTTATCCGTTGCCGCCAAGAACGCTAGATCATTTTTTACCGAAGGAAGACTGGCCAGAGTACGCGATCTTCTCCAACAACCTGGTACCGCAATGCAGTGGTTGTGCCCCAATAAAAGGGCAGCGCTACTACTGCAGCAAGGACTATCAGGCCCTATTCCTCCACCCAATGTATAGCTACGCCCTATCGACGGTGCGCTTTTGCATTGATGTCTCGCTGGAGGAGGATGAGCCAAAGTTCGAGCCTAAATTTAACATCCAGGCAGATGTGAGCGATGAGGATGGGAAGCGCGTAACACTGCATCTCAAGTCTCTGCAGGTAAAGAGGCGAATCATCGAGTATTGCAAAGAGCAGTACCGACGCTGGATTCGAATTGTTCGCATAAGAGGTTGCGATATTCGCGCTTCCTTCAAGACTCGTTTGAAAGAAAGGGGGGGAGATCCCTACGCAAGCAATTGGAACATCGCATTTTATCAAGGAGTGCTGCGCAATCCAGAAGTGGTGGCAAATCTTCAAAGGCAGGCGGCCCACGGATCACCACTTCCAACTGTAAAGGTCCGGCCGCTTCCTATGGACGATTAGCGACATCACCCGAACGAAGCAACCAAGGAGAAGTCAGACGCTCCTGCCGCTGGGCTTATTTCGCGGTGAGATTTCGCTACGTCTCAACATCCGCTTTCTGTACGGAGCGGACCTTTAAAGAATGGATTCACCGGCAGTTCAGGGTCGTGAGGGGAAACTCGCAATCCGACACATCCTGTCATATAAAGTCACAACTTGTACATGCCGAGAATGGCGCAATTTGATCTGACATTGTCTGTAAGATCAAATACCGACTATTCCAACTTACTGACAAGATTTTTCTCTTTAGCGTCCGTGCCTTACAGGTGCTTTAAATTTCCGCTGTCGCCAAGCTTTCGACCGCGCATTTATTGAAGGGGACTCAATTTTTGATGTCACGCCCATTCAGCACTCAAAATTTCCGCTTGCTGTAATACCGTCTGTATCGCCTCTTCCTGCTTGACCGGCGGATTGTTGAGGATTGCCTAAAACTGACCCACCAATTTCATCGAGATTTGACCCACCCTTTTCGTGCGTAGATTACACCGCGTCTGTGGATAAGTCTTCTGTTTTGGGGGTGGATTCTCCTTTT
>JAKFCE010000010.1:0-3282 GCA_036676905.1 Chitinophagaceae bacterium | reverse complement strand
CATCCTCGATCCCTTCTCCAGCTTCCTCTGCCTGCGCGGCATGCGCACCCTGGCCCTGCGCCTGCAACGCCACGTCGCCAACGCCGGCGAACTGGCCGCCTGGCTTGCGCGCCAGCCGCAGGTCGCATCGGTGCTCTATCCCGGCCTGTCCAGCCATCCGCAGCACGAACTGGCAGCCCGGCAGATGCGCGGCGCCGGCGGCCTGATCAGCCTCTATCTGGCCACCGACGGCGAAGGCGCCCGGCGCTTCCTCGAGGCCACCCGGCTGTTCACCCTGGCCGAGAGCCTGGGCGGGGTGGAGAGCCTGATCAGTTTGCCGGCCAAGATGACCCACGCCTCCATCCCCGCCGAACGCCGCGCGCAGCTCGGCATCAGCGACAACCTGGTGCGGCTGTCGGTGGGCATCGAACATGTCGAGGACCTGCGCCGCGACTTGCAGCAGGCGCTGGCGGCGATAGGGGAGTAACCCGGAACCGGACGAAGAAGGTAATAAGGGGGCGCGCTAGTGGTGATCTCTCCGGATCTCCGAGGCTGGCGAAATGCGCTGCGCGAACAACAGAATGGCCAGGGCGAAGAGTCCAAGACAAGGCCGGTTATACGCATGCAACCGCGCTGACGACAGGGTTGGAAAAGCTACTTATCACTACTTGTGGGGAGAGTCCATATACATTGTTAGGCGGCTGTTACAGAGTTGGTTCCATGCATTATGCTCCTCACACCAGTCATGCAGGATTATGACTTGTTCGAGCTCATATATGCCCTTCCAAAGCGCCCCAGCCTCCATGCGAGGACTCATGTCTATGAACTTGCTTAGTATGGCGTTGTTGGCCAAAAGCTCATGAGCTATATGATTTCGATACTCCACAACTCTGCCTAAATAGGCGATAAAGTCAGGGCGAAGTCCCTTGAGTTCTAGAGTATTTTTGATCTTGCCTAAAGTCCACCTTTCAATTTTTTCAACCGGAAGTGAGTACTTGCGCGCCAGTAAGGATTTAAGTCCAAACTCTAGTATTTGGGCCTTCCCCATGAACATTGCATATTGCTCAAGAAAGCTGAGGTTTTTATAGCTTTCTAGCCTCTCAAGAACCATTTTTTTGATTTCTTCGCTTGACATCGAGGGCTGATATTCCATTGGCTATGTATTCCTGCAGAACTTGAAGGGCCTAACACCCGCAGCACGGGAAAATTTGAAGCACAGCGGAAAATTTGTCCCAGTGGCTGCGTTTGTTATAACCGACTAAATTAAAGTCTGAAGCTTAACTAAGATTGATTCAGAATATAAGCCTGACAAAACTCCAATGATTAGCCCTCCTGTTAGGTCTTCCACTGTGATAGCTTTAGTTGTCTCCGGCTTTCTTGAAACCAATAAGCTTACAACCAACCCTAAAGCAATACTTCCAGCCAAAACGCCCCAGTTTATTGAGGGTTCACTTGTAGTCGAAATAAGCGTGTTTTTAATAGCGTATCCGACTGCTGCTCCGATCATCCCACCCGTTGGCACTGCAAATGCAGAAGGGAGAATTAATACTCGAGCTGTTTTTGAACGGGTGTGAATTACGTCATCGTCAAGTTTGTAGGAGGCCTTGAAAGACACATCCATTTTTTTCTGTTTAAGTAAATGAGGGGCTCTAAATGAAAATGGGAAAGTGATAGTGCTTCCAACAGGTAATGAAATTCCTTTTGAAAACTCCTTGCTTTGCACCTTTTCTAGTTTTGCCATTACTCGCTGTAATTTGTCCTTATTGATTGAGTAGGCTTTCGGCAAAAAAGAATCCTCTGACTCAAAACTAATCACTTCTTTTTCAAGCCTTTCAACATCTTCCCACTCATCTATTTTTAGAGCCTCTTCTGCCCAATAAGGAGTTGTTGGTTGTGTTCTATTTTTTGAAAAAAAAGAGGCATATACATCAATCATTTCTATTAGAGCTAATGCTAATGCTTCAGACAGAGTTATTTTTTTTCGGCGCTTCCTTGCATAAGCACTCTCTACGCCTTTTTCTAGTTCTTTTATTAAGCGTCTCTTTTTATCTTCTAATTCGGTGAGATTTGAGGCGTCTAAGTCGTCATTTGTGGAAAGCGCTCTTCCGGCTGAAAGAGTATTGAAAACTTGCAAGTCGGATATCGGTAAGCCGGAAATATTAGTTATATTCAAGCTAGCAGAATACTCTTGACTGCCAGCTATGTTTTCTGGGGTTACCAAATTAATAGATATATGTTCAGATTCTTTCACCGACCCTCCTTGGGGCTATAACGATAGGTTAAGGGGCGGGCTTTAGCTCGTCCCAGTGAGCGAGGCGAACGATTTGAATGCTGTAATGGACTCTCCCCGCGCCACAGTTCTATACCCAGAAGGGTGGTGACTGATGATTGTTAGGTGAATCTGATGGAGACGCCTTGGTCTTCGCCTATTAATGAAAAGAATACTCTTGCTAGAAACTCATGAGCGTTTTTCGCCCATTTTTCGACAACGGAAAGCCGAATGGACTCTGCATACTGTTTGCCTTTTCCTGGTTTCTCTACTCTGTCGCCGCGATGTACGATTTGATGACGTCGGCTTATCATCGACTCTAGAGTTGGGAAAAAGTCGGATAGTTCTTTAGTCTCGACATCTAAGGTCTGAAGCAGGTTTATTATATCAGCTGCATTATTGAATGATGTTCTGTCCAGATGTGAATTTACGGATGCATTAATTACTTGATCTACTGTCATCCCCTTGAATCTAGTCAGTTCGCTTAAATGAAATTTCTCAGGGCGCCCAGTGTTATTCAGTCCATGCAGAGGTATTTTGCTCAGAAAGTCTTCTTTGGCTAAAGGTAAGTAGTGGGAAGCTATTGTACGTAGACAATCCTCTAACATGGCATGCATTAGCACTACTGCAGAGCGCAGTATGTCAGCTTGATGGACAAGAACGCGCCCTCTCTGTTTTTTAGATGTTTCTTTGTAAAGAGAGAGAAGGTTGCTGACTCTTGAGAAATTATAGTTAAGCCTGTCAAAAGCAACGCCTATTATTGGGCTGCTCTCGCATTCTGTTTTTATTTTGTCCCACGCAATTGTCATGTTGATTAACCTAACTATTAATTATGCGACATGCTCACATATAACCACTGTTTCCAAACCTGGAAACAAGTAGCCATATGTAGCCATCGCGTATCCATATCCGACCATCATGGCTCGATGATCCGTTCGCTGAGTCCAAGTTTCACTGCATCGCCCCGGCGCATCAGCCAAACCTGCCGGTCAGGTTGCCATTTGGCCCCGGCGCTTTTGGCTAGTCGCTGTAGG
>JAKFCE010000009.1:0-5039 GCA_036676905.1 Chitinophagaceae bacterium | reverse complement strand
GCGAAGGGTCGTGGCGATAAAGTGCCGCTGACCATTGGCATGCTCTACGGAGCGATCAAGGCGCAACGGTGGGATACGCAGGAATTGGAGAGCCAATAGAGCAGGTCCCGTGGCGGAAACGGTCCGTATAACTGCAATTACTCTGGCGTTATCGCCTCAGAAGTGAAGGAATATTAGCTGTATGGCTAGAAAAACAGCGGCACTTCTCCCGCGTATCGCCCGACTGCTTACCGACCTCGGCGAACGCCTAAAACTGACTCGTTTACGTCGAAGGCTGACAGCGAAACAAGTGGCAGAGCGAGCCGGCATGTCCGTCATGACGTTGCGTTCTCTGGAGTCGGGTGGTACGGGGGTGACGATAGGGGCTTATCTGTCGGTGATGCACGTATTAGGTCTGGAACAAGACTTGAATAAGGTTGGTGCTGCCGATGCAATCGGACGTCATCTGCAAGATGCTCGGTTAACCCGAGCATCGAATCCGCGGATTAAAAAAACCGTACCAGAACATAGCGTGATTGCGCCCGAGTCGTTGACTCCAAACCACTCGCGGGAATCGCGATACACCAAAGCACTGAAGCTCAACACGAGCGAATCTCTTCCCTTTACCCTCAACACTCATTCGTTGTCAGCCCTACTGGTCAGTAAAAAAGAAGCCTGAACCCCACACATAACGAGTGAGGTTGAGGCGGGAGCCCTCCTTCGCAATTCAAAATGACGGTCAAACCTCACCCACCACTGCTGATCTGCGACTGCCGAATCACGTCCGATGCCAATGCTTGCTACTTACTCAGGCCCCACAACTAAAATCCGCACATTGCTAGATCCGTATCCTTGGCCTGTTGCGAGCAATTCTCAAGATACAAGACCAAAGTCTAGCCCTCCCCATCGCTCCAAACTGGCTATTTAGTAGCCAGCAAGCTTTACTCTCAATCAGAACAATATGGTCGTACTTCACGTAGGAGAAAAAACTGCTTATTTATGTATGGATGACACGTAAACATCTCGCCAAAACAATCTATAAAAGGAATTAACATGCACAGCGCCAACAATACAAAGCATGAAATGCCAGGCTGGATATCAGACATACTTTTAGTGAACAATATAAAAAGCCTGACAACCATACAACATCTGGCGGTAGAAGCCGGGGTCGCACAATATGAAAATCTTGTAATATGCGCTCCGACATCCTCGGGAAAAACGCTCGTTGGAGAAATAGCCCTGCTATCTGCAATAAAGGACAATAACAAAGTTTTATATCTAGTCTCTCATAAGGCTTTGGCCGAGCAAAAACATGAAGATTTTACGCTAAAATATGGGAAAAACAGCTCAACACAAATGACAGAAGTTTCTATCAGTACGGGAGACAGAGAAGAAGGCCACCCAGAATCCGCAGTACAAATCACGACATATGAAAAGGCTATATCCCTCTTACATTCTGGCAGTCTAAACCTTTCAGAAACCGTAATCATTGCCGACGAACTTCAAATAATCGGAGACAACTGTCGCGGTGCAGAAATCGAATTACTGTGCGCTGCAATACGACAAAGAAAACCAAAACAATTCATAGCACTTACTGCCACAGTTGAGAACGGACAGGAGCTTGCTGACTGGTTAGAAAGCAAGCTAGTAAAAACCACTGATAGAGACATCGATTTAATACAAGAAATCTGGTTCGAAAATACGGTTCATACTTTAAAATTTGGAGCAGAAGAAGGCGATACCCAAGCCGCTATCGGCCGCCAACCAAATACCACTCTGGACGCAGTTGAACAACTACTTAGCAAAAATCTTGGCCCTATATTAGTTTTTACCGAAACTAGAAAAGACGCCATGAACTTAGCAGAAAGCTATTCCGCTAGAAGAGCAAAGACGTCGAACGGGTACATGTTTGCCGAGCAACTTTCATTATTCTCGGAAGCCACCGAATTCTCAGAAAAATTAAAGAACTCCTCAGAATCCAACATCGTATTCCATACAGCAGACCTAACACAAAGCGAGCGTTTGGTTATCGAGCAAGCCTTAGTCAAAAGCGAATTCGACGTATGCTTCGCTACACCCACACTTGCTGCTGGCGTAAATTTTCCATTTAGAACCGTAGTCTTTGACCGTGTTATACGTCAATATATAGAACCTAAGAAACTTACTGTAGGTGACTATAGAAATATGTCTGGCCGGGCCGGACGACTTGGAATGCATGATAATGGATACTCGATAATCATCCCAAGAGACCGCATCGAAGCAGTACATGCAAACCTACTAATCTCTCCGCAAAATGAAATTCTCGTTTCAAAACTCAGTTCGTTGAGCGCAAGAAAAATTGTTTTATCTCTTGTAGCCTCAGGATCTGGCACCACTAAGTATGACATTCAAGAACTTCTGAAAAACACACTGTTCTGGCACCAAGTTCAAGAAAGAAACCCTTTGAAGCTAATTGATCTTCTTGAAAAAATAGACCACGCAATCAATTGGCTTAGCCAACACGAAATGCTTTTAATTGATACCGACCGATTGATAATTACCGATCTTGGCTTGGCTACAGCAAAATCTGGGTTACAACCATCATCCGCTTTCGAGTTATCCAAACTACTAAAAAACAATGCAACAAGAATGGACGAAGGGTTCGAAGACTTTGAGATTGGAATTATCCATGCGGCCATTTCATGTGACGAATTCACTGGGGAGCCACCGCAACGTTTTCTACCCTACACCACGTCTAAATCACCTACCACAAGAACTTTACTTCAGGAGTCTAAGCTTTTAAGGAGAATTGATTCTTACCCTATGGCTGAGCGCGTCAATTTATCAACTCACGCCATTTACTTATTTATTTCCGGTGAACTAGAAAGAAAAATCAGCTCCCAAACCGGTGTATCCTCAGGATACATACATAGACTCGCACAGGACACTGCTTGGGTTTTAGACGGACTTCATAAAATAGCTAGCTTGCCTAGCATTGGCTGCTCTCAACCTATAATGAATGCAATATCCATACTTTCACATAGAGTTAGAATCGGGTCGCCAGTGATAACGTTGGATGTAATACAAACAGCTCAACGAGCTAGGGTTCCAGGTTTTGGAAGGCAGCGAGCCTTGGCGCTTATGAGAGCTGGCTTTACCGACACTGCGGCTATACTTGCAGCTGACAAAGTAGCCTTATCCAAAATTCTTTCCAGCGAAGAGAGAATGATAAAACTTATCACCGCACTAGAAAATGCAGAAGATAGGCCCTACGATAGAGCACGCTGGAAAAACATAAAACTCTCATCGGAACTAGGGATCGAAAAGCTAGTTAAAGACTCTTATGAGTTAATCGGGAACGAATATGAAGACCCGGTAGAAAATATTTTACGACTAATACCTGATTTAACAGTAACAAAACTAGATGATGGGAAGCGGCAAGCCACACCAGACTTCATGATTACCTATAAGGGTATGTCTGCTGTACTTGAATGCAAAACCTGTACTAAAAAGCCACCCACAATAACGAAAGACGAGGCATTTGCCGTACTTACAAAAGCAGCAAATATTGATCACTCCATACATAGAATTACGTTAGGAAAACCCGGATTTGATACATTCTCTGAAAGTAAAGCTTGCGGAGCGGCAAATATCACTTTAATTAATCATTCTGTTTTCATTGAAGCAGTACTTCTTGTCATTTCTGGAGAGATTAGCTCCGAGACTTTTTATCGATGGCTCGTACAACCTGGGGTATCAGAGGTTGAACGACTACTAAACAGCTAATAAAAAAGCCGCCCTCAAAGGGCGGCTTTCTCTTACCTCAAACCACTACCGATATTTACAACTTCGGCCCAGCAGCCTTGATCGCATCGCTCACATCGAACTTCTTGAAGTTCTCAACAAACAACCCAGCCAATGCCTTAGCAGCCTCATCGTAAGCAGCCTTGTCAGCCCAAGTGTTACGCGGGTTCAACAGGCCAGTCTCAACGCCCGGCACAGCCAATGGCACGTCAAGGTTGATGGTGTCCAGGTGCTCAGTCTCGGCACCGATCAACGCGCCGCTCTGGATCGCTGCGATCACGCCACGAGTGGTCGGGATGTTGAAGCGTTTGCCGACGCCGTAGCCGCCACCGGTCCAGCCGGTGTTGACCAGGTAGACCTTGGAGCCGAAGCCGCGGATGCGTTTGATCAGCAGTTCGGCGTATTCGCCAGCCGGACGCGGGAAGAACGGTGCGCCGAAGCAGGTGGAGAAGGTCGACTTGATGCCGCTGCCGGAACCCATTTCGGTCGAGCCCACCAGTGCGGTGTAGCCGGACAGGAAGTGGTAAGCGGCTTGTTCTTCATTGAGGATCGACACTGGCGGCAGCACGCCGGTCAGGTCGCAGGTCAGGAAGATCACTGCGTTCGGCTCGCCACCGAGGTTCTTCTCGGAACGCTTGGCAACGTGCTCAAGCGGGTAGGCGGCGCGGCTGTTCTGGGTCAGGCTGACATCGGTGTAGTCGGCGTGCTTGGCGTCGTCGATAACGACGTTTTCCAAGACTGCGCCGTGCTTGATGGCTTTCCAGATGACCGGCTCGTTCTTCTCGGACAGGTCGATGCACTTGGCATAGCAACCGCCTTCGATGTTGAACACCACGCCCTCGCCCCAGCCGTGTTCGTCGTCACCGATCAGGTAACGGCTTTCGTCGGCGGACAGGGTGGTCTTGCCGGTGCCGGACAAACCGAAGAACAGGGTCACGTCGCCCGCTTCGCCGATGTTGGCGGCACAGTGCATTGGCAACACGTCGGCGGCCGGCAGCAGGAAGTTCTGCACCGAGAACATGGCTTTCTTCATTTCACCGGCGTAGCGCATGCCGGCGAGCAGCACTTTCTTCTGGGCGAAGTTGATGATCACGCAGCCGTCGGAATTGGTGCCGTCACGCTCAGGCACGCACTCGAAGTTGGCGACGTTAAGGACTTGCCATTCTTCACGGCCAGCCGGGTTGTACTGGGCCGGGTTGATGAACAGGCAACGACCGAACAGGTTCTGCCAGGCAGTCTGGGTGGTCATTTTCACGGGCAGGTAATGCTCTTCAGCC
>JAKFCE010000008.1:0-355527 GCA_036676905.1 Chitinophagaceae bacterium | reverse complement strand
CACCTTGTGCACCTCCGTGTAATGAACCGTCTTATCCTCACCCTTCAAACTGATCCTAAGCTCAATGGACTGACCAGATAAAACAGCACCCTGCACATCGCGGGCAACCGCCTGGTACTTCATGCCCTGGGGCACCGTCTGCGAATAAGCAGCAAAAGAGAAAACGAAAAATGCCGCAATAAAAGCGATGAAAATTCTCATGTTGGAATGTTATGTTAATAAAAGAAATTGATTAGTTGATCTTGATGATCTTGAAGGTGCGGCTGAGATCTGCCTCAGCTGTTACACGCAACAAATAAAATCCAGGTGTATAGCCGCTCATATCTACCTGGAACTGCGATTTGTTCACAGTAGAAAAATTCTGCAGCACCTGTCCCAGCGCATCAGTAAGTGTAAGCTGTAGCCGGGTTGACTTCGGAGAATTTACTATAACCGAAAAGTTATTGCGCACCGGGTTCGGTGCTACAACGATAGAAGATAACAGGTCGGAGGAATGAGGCGCGATCACGATCATCCTTTTCATAAAGGACTGGTGAAAACCTTGTGTGAGCAGCAGGTTATTTTGGCGTCCCTGTTCCGTCACCGCTTCGCCCAGTGTCCATTCGAGCTCTATACTTGATGACCTGGAAATATCTCCCGCAGTGGAAATAACTGATTGATCCAGTTTTTGCGCGAACGCGCAGATTGAGCATAGCATGGCTATGCCAGCAAGAAGCATTAGTTTTCTCATTGTGTACAGATTAGAATGTGAGTTGCAGTTGTTTCACCCGAGGAAGGCCAGCCGGAGGAGGATGCGGTGAAGATAGGGGTAACTAATGGAAAACCCTCATTTTACAAAAAAGGTTTTTAAATAATCGACGAAATGCGAGTTATCGCCGATGAACAAACGAAAACAAAGACGTAGCCATCTTGCCATCTGCAGTAATGATCAATGGGTTGTCATGCAGCCATTACGTGAGACATTTGTTTGTCTTCAGACTGCGGCTAGTTGTAGCAGTTACTTCTTCAGCCAGGTATAAAATAAAGGAAACTCTTTTCGCCAGGTGGCTTCGTTATGCTTGCCTTCGGCCCTGATGACCGTGACCATTTTGGCTTTGGATTGTTTATCGGCTTCCTGGAAGATCGTGAGCATATCTGGTACCATGGTAGCGCTTTCCAGCATGCCCGCCATGAAGTAGATCTTGCCCTTCATTTTGCCAGCTTTTGCCGTGACTACTTCTTTTAATCCGGGCACGATCCAGAAAGCAGGGGAGAAAACGCCGGCGGCTCCGATCTTCTTAGGATATTTCAGCATGGCATAGAGGGAGATGATCCCACCCATGGAGGAACCAGCAACCGCGGTGTGCCTGCGGCATTTTTTGGTGCGGTAATGTTTATTGATATAAGGACGCAGCGTGTTCACTAAAAAATCCACGTAGCGGTCCCCCTCTCCTTCTCCAAATCTTTCCATGGCAAAAGGAGAATACTCATTCATCCGCTTTTGTCCGCCGTTGTCTACAGCCACCACGATGGTTTCTCCCAGCCTGCTACCCAGGCTATCGAGGGCTTCGTCCACACCCCATTCGCCGGAAAATGAAGAACTGTCTTCAAAAACATTCTGTCCATCGTGCATATACAGCACCGGGTATTTCTTCCGGCTTTCACCATAAGAAGCAGGCAGGTAGATCCATATCCTGCGGGTGCGGCCCAGTTCCGGAATAAAAAAATCGGTTGTTATGATCTTGACGTTCGCAGAAGCCGTACTTGCCTTTTGCTGCGGTGGAAAATGGTCGGTCCAGTTGGCTACCGATACTTCGATGGTAGTATCCCTGCTGATCTCCATCACCCGGTTTTGTACAGGCTGGCCCTTGGCATCTGCCTCACTCTTGTCCCAGCTGCCCCGGGTGAACTTGTATTCGTACCTGGCGGGTGGCGTAGAAAAACTAAAACTATAAGTGCCGCTGCCTGTGGCCGCCATCCTGGAAGGTTGATGCGCAGGGTCCCAGTTGTTGAACGAACCGGCAATGTACACGGGGTCTCCGACCGTATGATAAGAAGGAAGGCTTTTGATAACGATCGTCACACGGTGTTGCGCAAGGGAAACCGTTGCAAGCAGGATGGCTGCGATGCATATAAAGGATCTATGCATTCATGGTTGTTTGATTGAAACTAGCCAGGTATTTTTTCACCTGGTCCTGTATGCTGCGGCTCAATGGCACCAAAGGCAGGCGCAAATTGTTTTCAATGATGCCCAGTTCTGCCAGGAAAGCTTTCACGCCAGCTGGATTGTTCTCCGCAAACAACAGTTCGTATCCTTCCATTAACTGGTTGTTGAGAGACCTGGCGGTCTTCAGTTCACCTTTCAAAGCCTCCTCCACCATTTCTGAGAAATCTTTGGGGAAGCAGTTGGCTGCGACGCTGATCACGCCATGCATACCACAGGCGATCTGCGGGAGCGCAAGATTGTCGTCGCCACTTACCACCAAAAAATCCTGTGGCGCATCCTTCAGTATTTGCATGCACTGAGCCATATTGCCGCTGGCTTCCTTGATGCCACAGATATTTTCGAGTTCATGCGCCAGACGAATGGTAGTGGCTGCGCTGATATTGCTGCCGGTGCGTCCGGGTACATTATATAATATGATCGGCTTGGCCGTAGTGGCAGCAATGGCCTTATAGTGCTGGAAGATGCCTTCCTGTGAAGGCTTGTTATAATAAGGACTGGCAGAAAGAATGGCCGCTGCCTTCTGCACCGGGAAACTTTCTATTTCTTTGATCACTTCCCGGGTATTGTTTCCGCCAGCACCGATCACCACGGGAACCCGCCCCTCGTTGGTTTGAAATGTGAAGTCAATGATCGCTAGTTTTTCTTCTTTTGACAGTGTGGGCGTCTCACCCGTCGTGCCCAGGGTCACCAGGTAATTCACGCCGCCATCCACTACGAAGTTGATCAGTTTTTTCAGGCTGTCGTAGTCTACCTCACCGTCGCTTTTGAAAGGCGTTACCAGGGCTACGCCGGTTCCTCTTAATATATCTTTTAGTGACATCAGTTAATTTTTACGTTCCAGATTATAGTTACCGGTTACAGCCATCATTTAAAGGATGCCGGGGAAACAATGAAGATCACATCGCTATCAAGCAATGGAAGCCGACTCGGATTCGGGAGTCACTTCTTCCCAGAATCCCATCTTCCCAAACTTTTCTATCCGCTGCTTCCTTCTCTCCTCCGGAGGTATCTGCTTTAGTTCCTTCAAAACTTTCACCAGGTGGTCTTTTACAATGTTGGCAGCTCCTGCGTAATCCCAGTGAGCGCCTCCTGCAGGCTCCGGGATGATACCATCTACCAGCCCGAATTTCTTCATGTGGTCGGCAGTCAGCCTCAACTGCTCGGCCGCCACCTCTTTTTTATCCCAGCTTCTCCATAAGATAGAAGAACAGCTTTCAGGGGAGATCACCGTATACCAGGTATTCTCCATCATATACACCCTGTCGCCCACGCCAATGCCGAGGGCGCCTCCCGAGGCCCCTTCTCCAATGATCACACAGATCACGGGTACGTTGAGCCTGATCATCTCATAGATGTTCCTGGCAATGGCTTCTCCTTGTCCCCGCTCCTCCGCTTCCAGTCCAGGATAAGCGCCAGGAGTATCAATTAAGGTAATGACAGGCTTGTTGAACTTCTCTGCCAGGCGCATCAGCCTCAGGGCTTTCCGGTAACCTTCCGGGTTGGCCATGCCGAAGTTGCGCATCTGGCGGGTTTTGGTATTGGTTCCCTTCTGTTGTCCAATGATCATCACTGTTTCTCCATCCAGCATGGCAAAGCCGCCTACCATGGCCTTATCGTCCTTCACGTTCCTGTCGCCAAATAGCTCCACGAAGTTGGTGGTCATGTTTTGAATGTACTTGAGTGTGTAGGGCCTGTCCGGGTGGCGGCTCAACTGCACCTTCTGCCAGGATGTGAGGCTGCTGGTGATCTCGGTCCTTCTTTCAAGGATCTGCTCTTCCAGCTTTTGTATCTGTTCTGTATAATCGATCTTTTTTTGTTCGGCGGCATGTTTCAGCCTCTCGATCTCGTCTATAAGATCCTTGATCGGCTTTTCAAAATCCAGGAACTGTCGGTTTGCATTGGATGGCATAGGCAGTTTATGTGGCGATAAAAGTAAGATTTTAGTTGACTCGTTGACAAGCACGCGCAGAACTTGTTTCAGAGTCAACTAATACAAGGTATCAGAACCGGGTCGTCAGCGCACTAACGCAGGGCTGTGGCCTGTCTTTGGGCAGTCACCTGCTTCTCCCGCTCCGGTACCAGGATCAGGGTGGTCACATAAATACGCCTGTCGTCTGTTTCCTTTGCAGAATTCACCACCGGCAGTTTGGCCGTGCTGCTTTCATCGCAATTAAGGCAATTGAGTACCAGCCCCAGTTTTTTAAAATTGATATTGCCAGCATTTGATGGAAGGATGGTACCGGGCATTTCAGACGCCCAGCCATAGAAGCTCACGGGTCCCCCGTTTTTCAGCTCCAGGTCTTTCAGTGTCATGCCCGCATATACGCCCTGGCTTGACCGCCATTGGTTGTGCGGAAGGCGAAGCTGCGTGGTGGCCATGCCCTGCAGGCTGCCACCTAAGACCATCAGCTCCAGGTCGCGCAGGTTATCCTGGTCCGTCCAGATGAAGATCACCTCCCTGGCGGTGCCGGGGAAAAGGATCGTGCAGCTGGTTTTTTCCTCCTCACTGTATTTGAACATGTCCTTTACTACGTTATCATGACCAAAAATAGCCGCTATGTATTCGTGCGATGTCAGCGCAAGCAGATCTTCTGCAAACACAATATCCCTGATCTTGGGCAGTTCGCGCTTCACCAAAGCATAAGTATGAATGGTCGTACTGTCTGTTTTTTCCGTTGACACCGTGATCGTATATCCATCTTTCTGAAATACAGCGGCCGGTGTGCGCCTTTCACTGTAGTTCACAAAGCCTGCCTTCTGCATCTGCCGGTCAAACTCCCACTTCTCGGTTTCACAGGAGGTTTGATACACAATGTTCTCTTCCTTCCAGCCACTGGAGAACTGGATGGTGCGGTAAACCATCCTGCCTTTCTCTTCTTCGTGGTAGACAAAAGCGTTAAGATTATCAGGATTGTCGCAGTTCCTGCGATAGTCTTTTTTCAGTAAATGCGTGGTGAATTTATCGGCCTTGTCCGGAGAGTAATCCATCAGGTCCTTCAGCGAGAAGCTCTGGGCCTGGGCAATTTGAAGGGACGATATGAATAATGCACACAGAAAGTAGAATTGCTTCATACTCGTAATTTTCATGGTTAGCAAATCAACTATACGGCAGAAGCTGTACAGCCGGGAACCGGCTTTTCAGAAGGATAAGGGGGCGTGGTGTTTCTATTAATACTACAATTCAAGTACCAAAACTTACAGCAGAGGTGGAATTGGGTATTTGGTTATCGGGTATTAGGTATTGCGAACCGGGATTCTGAGCGAAGCCAGAGAAGATGGAGTTAGGAAGAGTTGAGCGTCAACTATTCAATAAGTCAACCAGTCAACCCGAAAGGTTAGACAAGGCGGAACTAAGATCAAAGATTGTCGTCGGTGGCGGCGGCCAGCGACTTTTCCGGTAGGCCGGCTTTCTGCTGCTCCCTTTCCGGCAGGGTGATGATGAAGGTTGACCCTTCATTGAGCTGGCTTTCTGCGGTGATAGAGCCATTGTGCCGCTCTACGATCTTTTTGCAGATGGACAAACCAATACCCGTTCCCTCGAACTCATGGTAACTGTGGAGTCTTTTGAACACAACGAAAATGTCGTCGGAGTATTTGGGGTCGAACCCGATACCGTTGTCTTTAATAAAGATGCGGTAGTAGTTCTTTTTCTTTTCGTTCAGCTTGCTGGATTCACCGGAAGTTATTTTTTCCGAATAGATCTGGATCTGCGGCTCTATGCCCTCCCTTGAGAACTTCAAAGAATTGCTTACCAGGTTCTGGAATAATTGCTGCAGCTGGCCCGGTACACCCCAGATCGTCGGCAGGGGACCAATCGTGATCTTTGCATTCTTCCTTTGAACGGTCAGCTCGATGTCCGCTACTACTTCCTTCACCAATGCATCCAGGTCCACTTCGCGGAAATCTTCCGCAGCATTCGCATGGCGGGAGAACTTCAGCAGGTCGTTGATCAGCGTTTGCATCCGATGCGATGACTTCATGATCTTCTTGAGGCCGTTCTGCAGATCCGGATCGCCTTCCCCTTTGAGCTTGTTGGAGATCAGGTCGCTGAACAAAAGGATCTTGCGCAAAGGCTCCTGCAGGTCATGGGAAGCCACATAGGCAAACCTGTCAAGCTCTTCGTTGATCGCCTTCAGCTCATTATAATTTTGCATCAGCTGCTGGTTGAGCAGCCTTACTTTTTCTTCGGAGATCTTCCTTTCCTCCACCTCTTTCTCCAGGTTCTCATTGGAAGCAAGCAGTTTTCTTTCCTGCATCATCAGTTCATGCGTCTTCCGGTAGAGGTCGGCGAATACACTCACCTTGAAGCGAAGAAGATCGGGGTTGATCGGCTTATAAATGAAGTCTACCGCACCCATTTTATACCCCTGGAACATGTTCGACTCGTCCTGGTTGTGAGCGGTAATGAAGATGATCGGGATGTGCTTGAGCTTCTCCCGCTGGTAGATCAGCGTGGCGGTCTCAAAACCGTTCATGTCCGGCATCTGAACGTCCATCAGGATGAGCGTGAAGTCGTGCTCCTTGAGCAAAAGCTTCAGTGCCGCCCTTCCTGATGTCGCCTTCCTGATGGTGTAATTGTCCCTTTCGAGGATAGTTTCAATAGACAGGAGGTTATCCTCCCGGTCGTCTACCACCAACAGTTTTATTTCTGCCTTACTGGTTGTCTCCTGCTGCATCTGTTATTTATACAACCAGACTCTCATTAATGAAAGCAACTGGTCGATTTTAACGGGCTTGGTAATATAATCGGAAGCCCCGGCCTCAATACACTTTTCACGGTCTCCCTTCATCGCCTTGGCTGTTACCGCAATGATAGGCAGCTTGGTGTTCTTGTGCTCCCTCCGGATCTTCTGTGTCGTCTCATATCCATCCATCTCAGGCATCATGATATCCATCAGCACCATATCCACACTGTTCTCATCGCTGAGGATATTGATCGCCTCCTGGCCGCTTTCCGCAGTGATCACGTTGATGTTATAACGCTCGAATGCCGTGGTCAGCGCAAACAGGTTTCTCACATCGTCATCCACTACCAGCACGGTCTTGTTGGAGAGTACATCTTCCCTTGACCTCAGGTTCTCAATGATCTTCCTCTTCTCCGGCAAGAGATCCTTATGCGGTATGTGGAGGTGCAATACTACTTCTTCCAGCAGGAATTCCAGCGATTTCAGTTCTTTCAACAGGATCCTGTTGGCGAACTGCTTGAGCTGCGTCCTTTCTTTCGGACTGAAATCCTTGGCCGAGTAAATGAGCACCGGCGTCATCTGCAACATCTTTACATTGTTCACCTGTGTTACAAATTCCAGGCCGCCTATGTCCGGCAGCATGTAGTCCACGATGATGCAATCATACTCCTTCTGCTTGATCAACTCCAGCGCCTTTTCCCCTGTATTCGCGATTGTGATCGCGATCTCGTCGCCATTTTCCAGCACCTTGGCGATCTGTGATGAATCCAGCTCATTGTCTTCCACGATCAGCAACTGCTTCGGCTTGTAATCCTTATATCTTACAATGTCTTCAAACAGCAGTTGCAGTGCCTCGTTCTTGAGCGGCTTCAGGTGGAAGCTCCTGGCTCCGCGCTGCATGGCCAGCAGCCTGTTCTCCTCACCGGAGATCAGGTGCACCGGTATATGCCTAAAGTTGATGTCATTCTTGAACAGGTCGAGTATCCTCCAACCGCTTGCATCCGGCAGCTTCACGTCGAGCGTCACCGCAATCGGCGTGTATTTGTTGGCCAGGTCGAAGACCTCGCCAAACGCGGTAGCCACCACCACTTTCAGCCCCATCTCATGGGCCTTTTCTATCATGATCTTGGCGAAGCGGATATCATCCTCTACCACCATCACTACTTTATCGCCCGCGCTGATGTTGTTCCTGTCGTCGCCCGACTCATTAATGATCTCGCTCACCACCTCCAGGTCGCGGACCTCAGGCAGTTTTACAGTGGGCACCGTCTGGATGGTCGACTTATCATCATCGGATGAAACCTGGTACTCAGAAATTGTCAGGCTGCTTTGCTTCTCCTTACGGAAATACTCGGGATTGTAATCGATAGGCAGGTACAAAGTGAATGTGGATCCTTTTCCTGGTTCGCTCTCCAGTTCGATGGAACCACCCAACAGGTCGGCAAGACCCCTTGAGATGGAAAGTCCCAGACCGGTACCTCCGTATTTACGGGATGTAGAGCCCTCCGCTTGCTGGAAGGCCTCGAAGATGATGTTCTGCTTGTCCTTCGAGATACCAATACCCGAGTCGGTGATCTGGAATCCCACCACGCTCTTCGCATTGTCCAGGCTGGGGTAAGACTGTTTCCAGTTCTTCTTGGCAGGATAGATCCTCAGGTTCACGCCGCCCTTTTCTGTGAACTTGAAGGCGTTCGACAGCAGGTTCTTCAGGATCTGGTTCAAACGCTGCACGTCTGTTTCCATGGTCTCCGGCAAATTCGGATCGATCTCGATATTGAACTTAAGGTTCTTGTTCTCGGAAATGTGCTTGAATGTAGTTTCCACGAACGAGGTGATCTCGTTGAACCTTACGTTGATGAAGTCGGTAGAAATGTAACCGGACTCGATCTTCGACAGGTCAAGGATATCGTTGATCAGCTGGATGAGGTCATCACCGCAGCTGTGAATGGTCTTCGCATAGCGCACCTGCTTTTCGGAAAGGTTGCCTTCGTGGTTCTCGTACAGTTGCTGCGCGAGGATCAGCAGCGAGTTCAGCGGCGTACGCAACTCGTGCGACATGTTGGCAAGGAACTCGGATTTGTACTTGGATGTCAGCTGCAGCTGCTCCGCTTTTTCTTCCAGCGAGCGGCGTGCTTCTTCCACCTCCTTGTTCTTGGCTTCCACCTCTTCTTTCTGCTTTACCAGCAGGTGTGCCTTGTCCTGCAGCTCTTCGTTCGTCTTCCTCAGCTCGTCGGCCAGTGACTGCGACTGCTCAAGCAGCTGCTCTGTCCTGGAGTTGGTCTCGATGGTGTTCAATACGATACCGATCGACTCCGTCAGCTGGTTCAGGAAGTCCAGGTGGATCTCGCTGAACTCGTCGAATGAGGCCAGCTCGATCACCGCCTTGATCTCGGTCTCGAACAACACCGGCAGTACGATCACGTTCTTCGGCGTGGCGTAACCAAGCCCGGAACCGATCTTGATATAATTCTTTGGAACTTTTGTCAGCAGGATCCTTTCTTTCTCAACGGCTGCCTGACCCACGAGTCCCTGCCCGAGCGCGAACTCTTTTTTCAATGAAAGCTCCTCGTTGTATGCATAAGCTGAGAAGAGTTTCAGCAAAGGATTCTGGCTGTTTTCTTCCTGCTCCAGGATGTAGAACATACCCTGCTGGGCGTTCACCACCTGGGCCAGCTCGGCGAGGATACGGCGGGTTACCGTATTTACATCCTTCTGTCCCTGCAGCATCTGCGTGAACTTGGCCAGGTTGGATTTCAGCCAGTCCTGCTCCTGGTTACGCAGCGTGGTCTCTCTCAGGTTGGCGATCATCTGGTTGATGGTATCCTTCAGCTCTTCTACCTCTCCTTTCGCCTCTACGCGGATCATCCGGGTAAGGTCACCCTTGGTTACCGCAGAAGCCACCTCGGAGATCGCACGTACCTGCGTGGTCAGGTTTTCCGCCAGCTGGTTCACGTTCTCTGTAAGGTCTTTCCATGTACCGGAGGCACCAGGCACCGAGGCCTGTCCACCCAGTCGTCCATCCACACCCACCTCACGGGCCACCGTCGTTACCTGGTCGGCAAATACCGCAAGGGTATCGATCATTTCGTTGATCGTATCTGTAAGCTGGGCTACCTCGCCCCTGGATACGATCGATAGTTTTTGTTTCAGATTTCCGGTCGCCACCGCGGTCACCACCTTGGCGATACCACGCACCTGGTTGGTCAGGTTGGAGGCCATCATGTTCACCGAGTCAGTCAGGTCCTTCCATGTTCCGGCCACACCCTGTACCTCGGCCTGTCCACCCAGCTTTCCTTCTGTACCCACCTCACGGGCCACCCTCGTTACCTCGAAGGCGAAGGAGTTCAGCTGGTCCACCATGGTGTTGATGGTATTCTTCAGGTCAAGGATCTCTCCTTTTACCTCGATCGTTACTTTTTTAGAAAGGTCACCGGATGCCACCGCCTTCGTTACCTCGGCGATGTTCCGCACCTGCAGGGTAAGGTTACCTGTCATCTGATTCACCGAGTCGGTCAGGTCTTTCCATGTACCACCTACTCCCGGTACGAAGGCCTGTCCACCCAGCTTACCGTCGGTACCCACCTCACGGGCCACACGCGTTACCTCGGAGGCGAAGGCGCGCAGCTGGTCCACCATCGTATTCAGCGTCTCTTTCAGCTGCAGGATCTCTCCGCGTACGTCCACCGTGATCTTCTTACTCATGTCACCGTTCGCCACCGCGATCGCCACCTCGGCGATGTTCCGCACCTGGCCGGTCAGGTTACTCGCCATCTGGTTCACAGAGTCGGTCAAGTCCTTCCATGTACCCGCAACGCCCGGTACGTGGGCCTGTCCACCCAGTTTTCCTTCCGTACCCACCTCACGGGCCACCCTTGTTACCTCGGAGGCAAAAGCTCGAAGCTGGTCCACCATCGTGTTGATCGTTTTCTTCAGCTCCAGGATCTCTCCTTTTACATCCACCTCGATCTTACGGGAAAGGTCACCATTCGCCACCGCTGTCGTTACCTCGGCGATGTTTCGCACCTGGGCTGTCAGGTTGGAGGCCATGATATTCACCGAGTCGGTCAGATCTTTCCAAAGACCTTCCACACCCGGTACGTCGGCCTGTCCACCCAGCTTTCCTTCCGAACCCACCTCACGGGCCACACGGGTCACCTCCGAACCGAAGGAGTTCAGCTGGTCCACCATCGTGTTGATCGTATTCTTCAGCTCGAGGATCTCTCCTCTTACGTCCACTGTAATTTTTCTTGAAAGGTCACCCTTGGCCACCGCCGTCGTTACCTCGGCGATGTTTCGCACCTGGCCGGTCAGGTTACTCGCCATCTGGTTCACAGAGTCCGTAAGGTCCTTCCATGTACCACCCACACCCTGTACCTTGGCCTGGCCTCCCAGCTTTCCTTCCGTACCCACCTCGAGGGCCACACGGGTTACCTCGGAGGCAAAGGAGTTCAGCTGGTCCACCATCGTGTTGATCGTATTCTTCAGCTCAAGGATCTCTCCCTGAACGTTCACCGTAATTTTCTTGGAAAGGTCACCGTTCGCCACCGCCGTCGTTACCTCGGCGATGTTACGCACCTGGGCGGTCAGGTTACTGGCCATCTGGTTCACGGAGTCGGTCAAGTCCTTCCATGTACCACCCACACCCTGCACCTTGGCCTGGCCTCCCAGCTTTCCTTCCGTACCCACCTCGAGGGCCACACGGGTTACCTCGGAGGCGAAGGAGTTCAGCTGGTCCACCATCGTGTTGATCGTATTCTTCAGCTCAAGGATCTCTCCTTTTACGTCCACTGTAATTTTCCTGGAAAGGTCACCCTTGGCCACCGCCGTCGTTACCTCGGCGATGTTACGCACCTGGGCCGTCAGGTTACTGGCCATCTGGTTCACCGAGTCGGTCAGATCCTTCCACACACCACCTACTCCTTTCACCGTGGCCTGGCCTCCCAGCTTTCCTTCAGAACCCACCTCACGGGCCACCCTCGTTACCTCGGCGGAGAAGGAGTTCAGCTGGTCCACCATCGTATTGATCGTATTCTTCAGCTCAAGGATCTCTCCTTTTACGTCCACTGTAATTTTCCTGGAAAGGTCACCCCTTGCCACCGCCGTCGTTACCTCGGCGATGTTACGCACCTGGGCCGTCAGGTTGCTCGCCATCTGGTTCACGGAGTCCGTAAGGTCCTTCCATGTACCGGCCACACCCTGTACTTCCGCCTGGCCACCCAGCTTACCCTCCGTACCTACCTCACGGGCAACCCTGGTTACCTCGGAGGAGAAGGAGTTCAGCTGGTCCACCATCGTATTGATCGTATTTTTCAGCTCAAGGATCTCTCCCTGTACATCCACTGTAATTTTCTTGGAAAGGTCGCCCTTGGCCACCGCGGTTGTTACCTCCGCGATGTTACGCACCTGCGCCGTCAGGTTACCCGCCATCTGGTTCACCGAGTCGGTCAGGTCCTTCCATACACCTGCCACACCCTTCACCTTAGCCTGTCCACCCAGCTTACCTTCGGATCCCACCTCACGGGCCACACGCGTTACCTCCATAGAGAAGAGGTTCAGCTGCTTCACCATGTCGTTCACCTCGCGGGCGATACGGGCAAACTCACCCTGCAGCACGTGGTCGCCTATCTGCAGGGTCATTTCCTGCGAAAGGTTTCCTTTTGCCACCGAGGAGATCACGTGGGCGATCTCGATGGTTGGGTGCACCAGGTCGGATATGAGGTTGTTGATCGCATCCACACCGTCGGCCCACTGTCCACGCGCCGATTTCGGGATCTCGATCCGGTGAGCGAGGTTACCTTTTTTACCGATCACCTGGCCGGCCTTGGTCAGCTCCATCATCAGGATCTCGTTCATGGTAATGATCTCGTTCAGCGTATCGCAGATCTTGCCGCTGATACCCAGCTTGTCGATGGGCATTCTTGACGTGAAGTTTCCGTTCCTGACCTCGGTCAGCACCTTCAGCAATTCGCGATGGTCAAGCTGGTCGTTGTCGGACACAGTGGCAGAGGCACCGTTGGCCCTGGCTTTTTTTGCTGTCTTTTTTGCTGGAGTCACCAGCGAAGGGTTGGGTATCTCGCTGGCGTTTTCTGGAACAATAATATCGACCGGCTCCTGAATAGAGCCTTCAGAACGAGGGATTTCGTTGCTCATATATTAAGGGTGATTGTAAATTCAAACCTAGTGAAAAGATTTCAGATTCCATTTACATGTTACGAAAATATTTGATAAAGTAGCCGCCCCTTATTGTCCCTTTAAAAATCGTTGAAAAAACAGGGTTGGGAAGCAGTTTTCCAGGTCGTTGGTCACAGGAATAATAATACCTTTACCTGAATAAATTATGAGCGACCAACCCAGGAACGGTGCGCCATCTTCGGAGGCGCCAGGCGACGAGTCACCTTTTATATTTTTAGCGGAAGATGATATCGATGACCAGGAGATCCTGATCGAATCATTCAAAGCACTTTATCCCGACATGACGGTGAAAGCCGAGGTGAACGGCCTGAGGGCTATCCAGTTCCTGCAAAGGCTGCCGGATCATCTTCTGCCTTGCCTGATCGTGCTGGATTACAACCTGCCAGAGGTGGATGGTTCGGAGATCCTGCAGCGACTAAAAGAAGATAACCGGTTCGATCATATACCCAAAGTGGTTTGGAGCACATCCAACTCAGACCTGTTCCGAAGCCGTTCGATCTCCATGGGCGCCAAAGCCTATTTTGTAAAGCCTACTGACATCAACAGCATCAACAACCTGGCGAAGGAAATGCTCTCCTACTGTAATATTATCGTTTAACTTAATTTAAGTTAAAATCGGCATTTCAGGATGGTTAATTTCCCGGTTACGGGCATCTCTCCTATATTTAACGCAGACTAAATTTAACTGCCATGAAGTACCTGATCACGGGCCTGTGCCTGTTCACGCTTGTTCTGTCCGGCAACACACAATCCAATAAGAAAGCCCTGCTCATAGGAGTCGGCAAATACCAATATTATAATCACTGGAAAAGTTTAAGCTCTGCCAATGATATCCTGTACCTGGAGCAGGCCCTGCTACACCAGAAATTTGATAAAAAGAACATCACCACCCTGGTAGACGAAAAAGCTACCTACGATGGGATATTGAATGCTTTGAATGCACTGGCAGCCTCAGCGAAAAAAGGCGACATCATTTTTTTCCATTTCTCCGGGCATGGACAGCAGATAGAAGACAACGGCAACAGGGATGAGATCGACGGATACGATGAGGCATTGATCCCTTACGATGCCAAAGGAAAGTACGACCCGGTAACCTATAACGGGGAGAAGCATCTGCGCGACGATGTGCTGCAGCCCATACTGAAACAGATCCGCGATGCCCTGGGTCCGGACGGAAGCCTGGTAGTGAGCCTGGACGCCTGCCATTCGGGCACAGCCACAAGGTCGGCAGAGTTTGCCGTTACCCGTGGGGAGGCATCCCCCTTCAAGTCGCCGGAATACAAGCCCAGCTTTGTTCACAATGTAAAAGATGGCTTTGCCGATGAAGGCGCCAGTGCCGCCAACATGATCGTACTGAGCGCAGCCAGTCCTAACCAGCTGAATTACGAGACCATGGATGTGAATGCGAAAGGAGTAGGCTCGCTTTCCTATGCACTGGCGAGGGCGCTGTCCGAGCTGCCTGCCAATTCCAATTACAACATGCTCTTCAACCGCATCAAGTCGGAGATCCAAAGCAACCATCCTATCCAGTGGCCCATGATGGAGGGCAATGGCAGCCAGGAGATCTTTGGAAACAAGTATGTGGCTTACGACGACATCATTGAAGTGACCTGGGAACCCGACAATCAAACTTTTCGTATACCTGCGGGTATCCTTCAGGGCATCACGCCTACCACCACCATCGATCTTTACATTACAGGTAAGGACGGCAAGGTGCTCACAGCCAAACCCATTACGGTGGGCCATTTCGAAACCGTGGCCAGGGCGGAACAGCCTGTGAAAAGCAAGGTAGGTTACCAGGCCAAATGGGAATCGTCTATCGGCAGCTTCGACGCGGTGGTCTTCATTAATGCCGGACTGGGAACAAAGCCATCAGCTACACTCAATAACCAGCTGAAGAATTTTATCGCCAAGCAACCGAGCATCCGCACAGGCAGCACGGCCGACTTCATGCTCGACATCAATGATACCAATCCTGGAAAACTCATTTTGTCGCTGATAGAAAAAGGCGACAGCGTAAGGTGGTGCAGGACGCTTACTGCAGGCGACACACTCACGGAAAGAGACAAGGAAGCCCTCCTTTCCAACCTTCGCTATTCTATGAAGGCCAAGTTCCTGCGTGAGCTGCAGGACGGGGGTGCTCTTACAGAAAACCTGGTGGTGGAGATCGTTCCCCGCAACCCGGTAACAGAGAACGGCGTGTTCATCATGAAAAGGAATGACGCCTTCGACATCCATATCACTAACAAGGGCCCGAACGAATTGTTCTATACCATTATCAACCTGTTGCCCAATAACAAGCACCATGTGCTCATTCCGGATCCGGGACTGAAGGCAGAGGAATTCAGGCTGGCCCCCAACTCAGCGACCGTAAAGCTCGAAGGCTTTACCGTAGATCACGATTCCCCTTTCGGCACCGAGCTTTTCAAGGTGATCGTATCCAGGAAGCCTATGGACCTGCGCAAAGTGTTCACCGGCGTAAGGGACCGCGGTCCTGGCGATATGCTGGGTTTTGAATCTGCCATCCAAACCATGGTGGACGAAAGTTCAACCGGCACAAGGTCCGGCCGCACCAATGTGCAGGTGGGTGAAGTGGGCATTCTTACTACCGGTTTCATCATCAGTAAATAATCGCCATGAAAAGGCTATTGATCTTTGTCTTTGCCCTCGCAGGCGGGCTGATAGCCAGGTCACAAACTGTTTCTACTGAGAACAAGGAAGTGTTGTTCCAGGTAGCGGTGACGCTAAAGGAAAATGACTCTTTGTTTGCTTATATCCAGTACGGAAAAAACGCCGGCATTGAAAAAGGCTATTTTGGCCGTTGTTATAATTTATACCGGCAAGGGATAAACGAAGACTACACCGAGCTCGGTACCTGCCGGGTGATGTATGTGAACGACACCAGTTCTCTTGCGCTTATTGAATTATATAAAAAAGGGTCCGGCCGCGACAGCATCAGGGAGGGTGATTTTCTCGCGCTCAACATCGCACTCCCCAAACAAGATTACCACAGCATCTTTTTCGAACTGGCCACGCGTAAGATCGACCTCACGAGCAACAGCAGGGAAGAATTGTACAACCTGCCGTTCTTGTTGAAAAATGACAGCAAGGCCCTCGAAGGACAGCTGATCCAGGGCTTTGTGAAAGACATCCGGGAGACCTACGATTACGCGAAGGACATGTTCAGCGCAACGGACGCAGTGAATCAGCCGCTCACCTCCGGCCGCTACAAAGGCAAGTCGGTGTTCGACGTGATGCGGGATGTAACCGAAAGCGACGTGAGAAGCTACCTGCTTTTTGTAAAGGCCTACCCTTTCAAATACATGGGTTTTTCGTATAAGGCGAGTGAGACCTTTGCCACCTGGGTGCTGAATTCGGCGCCCACCAGCTACCAGGAACTCAAGGAACTCGTTATGGCAGGCAAGGCGGAACAGCCTAAGCTTGACATGATCATGAGAACCTATGCGGATACGATCGTGAGCGACAACATGGCCAGCTCCATCTGCGACGACGCGATCAAGCTTGCGGAAAGCAAGCGATATAAGGAATCAGAGGTACTGCTCGCGGGCATCCTTCGCATAGCCAGCTCATTGAAGGACACGGTAGGCCTGATCGACTACTATCTCACACTCGCGCAGATCGACCAGGACCAGGAGATGTACCAGAAAGCGATCGGTCATTGTGATGCAGGTCTGAAGCTTGCATTTATCGCCCGGAACCGTGACAAAGAACTCCAGTTCCTCTTCAAAAAAGCTTACTGCCAGTATAAGATATCGTCATATAAAGATGCCCTGGCCACCATCGAAACTGCCAAGGCAAAACTCGATTCCTACAAAAGCTTTCTTCCTGCGGACACTTATGTCCAAAACCTTCGCAAAAGATATGAGTATGCCGGCTGGGTGCAATACAGTTCCGGGGATTATCAAAATGCGCTCCTGAGCTTCCGCAGCGGCATCGGCATCAACAACCAGGTGAACACTTACAGTTCCCGGTCGAACAATGCTACCAATTACTGGTACATTGGAAAGATCTATGGCAAACAGGCGGAATACCAAAAGGCCTTGCCAGTATTTGATACGTCTTATGCCATGTACATGAGCACCAACAGCACCAAGGATGCTGCATTTGTGATCAACGAGATCGGCTGGACCTTGTTCAAAATGAACGAGTATGAAAAAAGCATGGAGAAGCACCAGCAAGCCTACGATATGCTTATGCAGGCAGGCGATTACAACAACGCCGGCTATTCCAAATCCATGATCGGCCAGAACCTATGGAACCTGGGAAAATATACAGATGCCATTGCTTCGCACCAGCGTTCCATTGAGCTGAGGAAGCTTAGCCGCAACAACGAGGGACTTGCCTTCTCCTGGGAGCAGCTCGGGGAGCTTTACCTGTTAAGCGGCGAAAAGATCAAAGCCTTGTCTTCATTCGATTCCGCCCTCCATTATTATTCTGTCATCAACGACAGCACCAGCATCGCAGACAATTATACAAAGGTGGGTAAGGTGTATGAAGGCGACCAGGACCTGGAAGCGGCCACGCGTTATTATACAAAGGCATATAACTATCTCAAGACCGCCGGTAACCGCGATGTATACTCAGACGCCATCTTTAAGCTTGGCTTCGTGCTGTTCGATACAGATCCTGAAAAAGCAAAAAAATATTTTGAAGAATGCCTGCAGGTGAGTGCCTCAATCGGCAACAAGTCGAACCAGCTTTATTCTTTGGTCAACCTGGGCGCCCTCACCGAAAGCAACCTGGCCAAACAACAGGACTATTACAAGCAGGCAATCTCTATCGCTGAGCAGATCAATACGCCCGACATGATCGCTTACTGCTACTCCAGGATGGCCAGCGGCTACGAAAACCAGCTTTTCCTGGAAGAAGCCCTCACCCATTATGGTAAGGCCATGCGTCTTTATGATTCGGTGGACAAGAAGGAATACGCAAGGCAGTTGATCAACCGGGGACACGTGTTGGTGGCAAAGGGTGAATTTGATGAGGCCGTGAAGGAATTTACTGCAGCCAGTTCCCATGCCAGGCAGACCAACAACCTGATAGAACTGGCAGACGCTTTATCCGGAGCAGCTTTTGTTTATAACCTCCAGGGAGAGTACGGAAAAGCGAGGGGAGCGCTCGACAGCGCGTCCTCTATTTACACTTCCACAGGTAACAAAGTAAAACTCTCAGGCATGCACCAGTCCTGGGGACAATACTATCAAAGCATTGGCGAGTATGGCCACTCCATAGAATCCTACCTGCGCGCCGACAGCATTTTGCTGGCAGAAAAAAAGCCAACCTACCGCCAGTCGGTCATGACCAACCTGGGCGTCACTTATTTTCACCAGGCCGATTTCAAGAAATCACTCTACTATCACCAGGAAGCGGATAAGCTGCAGAATCCTAACCTGCAGGACGAAAATTACATCCTTTGCAAGTCGAACGTAGCAGAGTGCCTGTTCTATCTGAAACGCACAACCGAAGCGGAAGCGATGCTCAAGTCGGTCTATTCCCTGGGCAAAAGCCGCAATGCCAACAGGATCACCTCCAGCATGGCCCTGATCCTGGGGAGAATAGAGCTGGAAAAAAACAGCCTGGAAAAGGCCGCCATTTACCTGGAAGAAGCCCGGTCCTTTGCCTACAAGAGCAATGAGAAAGACAAGATCGTGGAATCACTGATCTTCCTGGCAAAGGTACAGACCGGGAAAGGAGAGCAGGCTAAGGCCCAGGCAAACCTGGAAGAAGCCATCAGCGTAGCTAAAAAATATGGCTCCAACACGTTTGGCTGGGAAGCGCTTTACGAGCTGGGCATGATGCACTACCGCAACAACAGGTTGAACGAGGCGATCACTGCTTTTAAAGACGCGGTGGACATCCTTGAAAATGCCACGCGCAATATTTATGGTGGTGAAGAAGCCGTGAAGATCTTCCGGTCGGGAGAAAAAAAGGTGGATCTCTACACCAAGCTGGTTTCTTCGCTGGCCAAAACAGGCAACGAGCAGGATGCCTGGGCCTATGCCAATAAAAGCAATATGGCCGCACTCAAAGATCTGCAGGGCGGCGCACCGCAGACACTGCAGGATCCAGGCAAGTCCAGCGCGCTGCAGCAGGCCAACTCCATCCTGCAGCAAAAAGCCAATGTGGAAAAATCCATCAACGAAGCCCTGGTGAAAGGCGAAGCGGCAAACACCGAGCAATTGCAGACCCTGCGCGCAAAAAAGGAAGTACTGGAAAAAAGTTACCTGAATTATATCGAGTCGCTCATAGAAAAATACCCAGACCTCCGCGCCTATTTCGCCGACAATGTGCACCCGGAAGAATTCAAGAAATACAAAAGCAGGATCCCTGCCGATGCCGCAGCCATCCTTTACCTGGTCAACGACAACCAGCTGCTGATCTTCACCGTCACCAATGAAAAGATCGGCATCCGCATCATCGAGATCGGTGAAGATTTCAACAAAACGGTGAATGAATTTCTCAGCGCGCTCAGTGCGCCCACCATCAGTTCAGGAACGGGGGCCATCACCCTGCGGTCTACAAGGCCGGGACCGGAAGGCTCCCATATCTCTTTTGTGGCCACCTCCGAAAAATTATACAACCTGCTGATCGCCGACATCCTGGACGAGGTAAAAGGAAAGAAAAAACTCTGCATCATTCCCAATGGAAAGTTGAGCAACATTCCCTTCCAGTGCCTGGGCAAAAGCGGTCCAGACAGCAGCTTCCAGTTCCTGGTGCAGGACTTTGGCATTTTTTATACCAACTCGCTGGATATATTCACCAACGTTCCCCCGGCCGCCAAGAACCTGGCATCTTTCGCTGCCTATGGCAACCCGGACAAGACCCTGCCTAACTCCCGCACCGAGGTGGAAGAGATCGGGAAGATCCTGAACCTGAAAGGAAAGGTGGACGTTCACGTAGAGGATGAGGCCACGGAGAACAAGGCCAAGCAGGACCTGTCGGCCAAAAAATACATTCATTTTGCCACGCATGGCGTGCTCAATTATTCCAAATTCTCCGAGTCTTACCTGGTGATGGCTTCAGCCCGGGATACGGACGACGATGGAAAGCTGCAGCTGATGGAGATCAAAGAGCTGACCATGGACGATTGCGACCTGGTGACCTTGTCGGCCTGTGAAACAGCCGTGTCGAACGAAGCGGTGAAGGGCTGGTACATCTCCCCTGCCAATTCATTCATGAAAAATGGAGTGAAAAGCGTGATCGCCTCACTGTGGAGTGTAGACGATGTAGCAACCAGCAGGCTGATGACCCAGTTCTATTCCAACCTGCAGACGATGGACAAGGTAGAAGCCTTGCGCAGGGCCCAGGAGACCCTGAGCCGCGACCCTAAATATGTACACCCCTTTTACTGGGGCGCGTTTGTGCTTTACGGTGACTGGAGATAATAAAGTTCTGTTAAGGAAGGCCTCTGGGAAAGAGGCGGGTGTGTAATCAGGAAGGGAAATTCGTCTTTACGGTATACGTTCAACGTCCAAAATTGCCAGCCTGTCGTTTTAACACCGCATTTGCTCATCTTTAATTTGACCGGACATGAATTTTATTATTAATTTGTATAAAACTACCTCTTTTATGAGAAAATCCCTTCTATTGCTTACGGCAGGATTCGCGATAGCGTCCGCCAGCCAGGCCCAGAAACTGGGTTGCGCAGTCACTGAAAAGCACAGGATCGAACCTGGACAAACTTTGCGCATCAATGGTATAGACACCCTCAAAAAAGACAGGGGTCTCGCAGACAATTATTATCTCTGGGACAATGGCGCTTCCCTCAATGTAAAATTCATGTCGGGCAGCAAGGCCTTGCAGGAAAAAGTAAAATCCCTGGCAAAGATCTGGGAACAGCATGCCAACATCAAGTTCAATTTTGTTGGACCTGACGAACCAGCCAACATCCGCATCATGCTGGGCACTGGCGAAGGCCATTACTCTTACATTGGCACGGTGAGCAACCTGATCCCAAAAGACGAGCATACCATGGCCCTGGATACCCAGGACCTGGAAGGCAACGATGCCGCCTGGCGCCGCACCGTACAGCACGAGTTTGGCCATGCGATCGGACTGCTGCATGAACATTCCAGCCCTGTAGCAGGCATCCAGTGGGACAAGCCCAAGATGTATGAGCATTATGCAAAAATGGGATGGACCAAAGAAGATGTAGATGCACAGGTGTTTGCCAGCTATGCGCTTTCTTACACCAATGGAACTAAATACGACAACAAGTCGATCATGCACTATCCAATTTATGCATGGCAGACCAAGAATGGATATGCAGTTGCCTGGAACAGCTCGATCTCTGATGGCGACAGGGCCCTGATCGGCGCCTTGTATCCTAAATCAGGCGAGCGGAAGAACGAAGTTCCCAGGTTCGCCGTGAACAACTTCGGCAAGCTCAACGCCAGCAGGAACGACCAGAAAGGCGGAGTCTCCTTCTATCCCAGCTTCGACATCAAGTCATCCGGCATTCCAGGCAAGATCTATTTCTGCGTGCTGTTCTATGATGAAGATGGCTATGGTATTGAAGACGCAGATGGAAACTATGCATATGGAAGCACTGTAGCTGCTGTTAGAACCTTGCAGATGATCAAAGGTGAGCAGATCTCCTTCAATAAAAATGGCGCTAAGGATTTTGAACTCTTCATCCCTTATTCAGAGATCCACCTTCCGGACGGAGATCATAAGCTGCTGCTGGAATTCCGTGCAGTGCAGGTAACGGAAGATGGTGAGATCAAATTCGTCCACCAGTCAGACCCGGTAACCTTTAAACTCAGTAAAAAGCCGGCCACGCCCCAAAACTCAAAGGCGCCGGTGAAAACTTCTAAGCCTAAATCAGTAGGTACCAAAAAGGGCTAAATTCTAAAGACAAAATAGAAAGGGCTGCCTGGCAGCCCTTTTTTTAAAACCTTAATTCGTTCAATATGAAAAAATTCATTTTAATAGCCACTGGGTTTTGCCTTGTAGCCACCAGTGCATCTGCACAAAAGCTGGGCTGCGCTACCGGGGGTAAACATATGTTCGCGCCAGGCACAAAAGCGCCCATCAGCAAATTCGACACCATTCCTTCAAGAGGATTGGCCGACAATTACTATCTCTGGGACAATGGAAGCACGATCAATGTGAAATTTCTTTCCGGCAGCAAGGCGCTCCAGGAAAAAGTAAAGAAGCTGGCTAAAGTGTGGGAGTCACACGCCAACGTGAAATTCAATTTCGTCACCTCAGGTCCCTCTAACATCCGTGTGAAGCTGGGTACAGGAGAAGGCCATTATTCTTACATCGGTACGGTAAGCAACCTCATCCCGGGCTCGGAGCAAACAATGGCCCTGGACACGCAGGACCTGGGGCAATCTGATGCGGCCTGGCAGCGCACGGTGCAGCACGAGTTCGGCCATGCCATCGGTTTGTTGCACGAGCATTCAAGCCCGGTCTCCGGCATCCAGTGGAAAAAGAAAAAGATCTACCAGCACTATGCGAAAATGGGCTGGAGCAAGGAAGACGTGGACCAGCAGGTTTTTGCCACCTATGCCGTGGCCTATACCAATGGCACGAAGTACGACAGCAAATCCATCATGCACTATCCCATTCCTGCCTGGCAGACCAAGAACGGTTTTTCCGTTGACTGGAACAGCTCTATTTCTGAAAATGATGCATCCCTGATCTCTTCACTCTACCCTAAGAAAGGTGTACGCAAGAACGAAGTACCCCGGTTTGCGATATCCAACTACACCAAACTGGATGTGGTGGATGCCAACGAAAAGAAAGGATTGTCGTTCTACCCCACTTTCGACATCGCCTCTACGGGCAACCCCGGCAAAGTTTATTTTGCCGTGCTCTTCCTGGACAAGAATGGCTATGCTATTCCCGACACAGATGGCAATTACGCGTTCGGTGATATCGTAGCGGCTGTGGCCACTGCGAATTATAAGACGGGAGACAAGGTCTCTTACAACAAAGGACAGAAAGACTTCGAGATCTTCATCCCGGATTCCGAGATCCATGTGGCTGCAGGTAAACAAAACCTCACGCTGGTGTTCCGAGTGGTGCAGGTGGTGGAGCTTGACGGACAAGCAGAGATCAAGTACATCTACGAAAGCGAGCCTACGCGCTACCAGTATACTAAGTAAATAGTTCTTACTTTCTTTATAAGAGGCCACTTGCGTGGCCTCTTTGCTTTTCAGTCAAAATGCCACCATCTCTATGGACAATAAGGTTTCCCCACACACTGAACATTCTAAGCATTCATCCACTTATAAAATCCTTTGAACGCTTCACGCCAGTTCTCCTCGCTGTGTTCGCCATGCTTGCTGATCACCAGTTTGACATCGCAATAGGTACAGGTTTTTAAATGCCTAACCATTTCTTTTGTTTTAGCAACCATTTCCTCGCTCTCCTGCCGGCCGGCATAGAAATAGATCCTTTGCGCAGGCCTGGAACCGGCAAAAGCATGGTGTACTTCCTCCACTATCTGCTCGTTCAATTGCAATGAAGGTGAAAAAATGGCGGCACCACCAAAACTGCCCGCATAATAAAAAGCGCCATAGAGGGAGACCAGGCCGCCCATGGAGCTACCCCCGATCCAGGTGAACTCCCTCTCTTCTTTTGTGCGGAAATGATGATCGATGTAAGGCTTCAGGGTTTGTACAATAAAGTCAAGGTAGGACCGGCCTTCACCCTTTCCATACTCAGGATGGTCGTAAATATTATATTCAGTCAGCCGCTTCCCGCCTCCGTTATCAATGCCCACTACGATGCACTGTCCATGTTGTTCGTCCAGTGTTTCATCTATGCTCCACTCTTCCGAAAATGCGCTCCACTCCTCAAACAAGTTCTGACCATCGTGCATGTAAATAACAGGATAGGTCGCTTCCGAGCTGTCGTAGCCAGCCGGCAAATAAAGCCAGATGCGGCGATAGCGATCCAGCTGGGGCATGTAAAATGCCTCGTCTATGATGTGCACGTTGGGTGATGTGGTTTCATTTTTCATAATGTGTACTTAGTACATATTCCGAATCATTGCGGCCTTCGCGTCCTGCCGTTAAAAAAACTGAACGCGAACTACCGGCCAAAGATCATTGTCCATTTTCTTAATGTTCTTTCCAGTTGTGCATTCACTTGTCCTTCCTTCATGCGCCACGACCAGTTGCCCTCTACCGAAGAAGGACGGTTCATTCTCGCTTCTTCTCCCAATGAAAGCAGGTCCTGCATGGGAACCATCACCAGGTCGGCCACTGAACTATAAGCCAGCCTGCAAAAATGATTGGCTACCGACTCATTTTGCAAAGGCCATCCGGCATACTCCGCCACCCGTTTTTTGACAACAGCATCCGCCTCATTTTCCCACCAGCCCCGGAGGGTGTTGTTATCGTGCGTTCCAGTATAGACCACGAAGTTCCTGTCGTGGCGGTGCGGCAGGAATGCCGAGGACCACTGCCCGTCTCCGAAGGCGAACTGCAACACCTTCATCCCGGGAAGCCCGAATGAATCTCGCAGCGCATACACGGGCTCGTCGATATCACCGAGGTCCTCGGCAATGAAGGGCAGCCCGCCCCATCTATCCAACAGTTTCTTGAACAGAGCTTCACCTGGTACGGGTATCCATTTCCCGTTTCTTGCCGTGTCTTCACCCGCCTGCACTTCCCAATAAGCTGAAAATGCACGGAAATGATCCAGCCTCACCAGGTCAAACATTTCGCGGTTCCTCTCCAGCCTGCGGATCCACCATTCAAAGCCGGTGTCTTCCAGCTTTTTCCAATTGAACACCGGCATGCCCCACAACTGCCCATCGGCACTGAATGCATCGGGCGGCACACCGGCCACCGCCAGCATAGTGCCCCTGTCGTCCAGCTGGAAAATATCCGGATGCGCCCAAACATCGGCGGAATCATAAGACACATAGAAGGGAAGATCACCGATGATGCGAACGCCCCGCTCATGGGCATAGCTCCTCAATGACTGCCATTGCTCGTGAAAAAGAAATTGTTGCCATTTGATCTGCCCGAGTTCTTCTCCTGCTTCTTCGGCTAATTGTTTCAGCGCACCCCCATCCCTGTATTTCCACACCTCATCCCATTCATTCCAGGGCCTGCCTCCATGCCGCTCTCTTAACAAAGAGAACAAAGCAAAATCATTCAGCCAATGCGCTTCTTTCTCCAGGAAATGGTAGTAGTCGCCATCATCACTTCCCTGGACTTTTTCCCATGCTTTTTGCAAAAGCATCTTCCTGGTTTTTTCCTGCAACCCAAAATCCACGGCCCCATCCTGATGAGATGAAAGCTGCTCCAGGTCTTTTTCATCCAGCCAGCCCTTCCTGTGTAAGAGCGCAGGGCTGATGAATAAGGGATTCCCGGCCATCGAAGAAGTAGCGCTGTAGGGAGAGTGCACTTGTGCCTCACTGGTAGGATTCAGGGGGAGCACCTGCCAGGCGCCCTGGTGCGCACGGTGCAGGAAATCCACAAAAGCGTAGGCAGAAGGACCCAGGTCGCCCATGCCCTCACTTGATGGAAGTGAACTGATGTGCAAAAGAACACCAGCCTTCCTGCGGCTATCCTTCACCGGGACCTGTATGATGGCGAATGGAGCCTCCTGGAAAAGATCATTCACAGCTAAAGGCCCTTTCAGATCCAGCTCCCTGCCCAGCAAAAGGTCCTGGCTCCTTCCTGTTAACTCTGAGGGCAGAACAACAGCCGTATCCTCCCAATCGTGTTCAAATGGCTCCCCGGCAATAGCGGCTGTATGCAAAGGAAGGATGACCACCACGGCCCTTCCTGCTGCCATTCTCGCATAAGCCAATATATGTTGATGATACTTTCCTTTTACTTCAAGGGATTTGTATTTGCCGACAGAAAATACTTCACGAAGATCGCTCCGCAGCTCAAGCAGCTTATGCGTGAGCCATAGCTTGATCTTTCCGCTCCTTCGTTCCTGCCAGAGAGCCTTCGGACCGCTCACCGATCTGAGTTCTTCCAGCATCGCAGATCTCTTTTCATAATCCACAGGGCGCCTGTTGTCGGGATCCACGAAGCTCAGGTCCCATAACTCGCACCCCTGGTATACATCGGGTATGCCAGGGCAAGTGAATTTCGCGATCAGCTGCACCAAGGAATTTACCATTCCATGATCTATGACGCGGGCAAGGAAGTCATGAAAGCTTTGCATGAAGGCAGCGTGCTGCAACAGGGCGCCCAGGAATTCACTCACCGCAGATTCATAAGCTTCATTGGGGTTGGTCCAGCCGGAATGCAGCTTGGCTTCCCTCAGAGCTTTTTGCAGGTAGGCCTGCAACCGCTCTTCGTAGCCGGCCACCTCTTCCTGGTCCATTGGATAACTGCCCAGCAAATTCTGGTAGATGAAATACTCGTCGTTACGATCAGGCATCCCGTTGATCCGCAGGTGCTTGTTCAATTCCGTCCACTCTTTTACCTTCTCCAGCCATTCTTTGGGAATGGCGGTGATCACATTCAGCCGCGCCCGGAAATCCTCTCCTCTTTTTGTGTCATGCGTGGCTGTTGCATTCATAGTCTGCGGCCAGGAGAGACTGCGCTGCAACATTTGGCTGTGGAATGCTTCCGGGCTGCTGCCAAACCTGGCAGGACTATCACCCACTTCATTGCGGCTGACCAGGAGATTGAATGTATACATCAGCGTATCCTCTACGCCTTTCGCCATCAGCGGACCGCTGAACTGCATGCAGCGACGGTAAAAATGAGCGACCTTCCCCCGCAAGGCTTCGTCAATCCAGGGTGAAGTCATCAGCTTGTGCAGGTGGTCCACCGCCGCTTCATGGCCGCTGCAAACAGACCGAATGATAGTGAATACCCGGTTGAGCTCCGCGCTCTCTTCTTCCTCCAACGGTATTTGATTCCCGTAGAACCTGTACACAGGAAGATGGACCAGCAGAGCGGCGATCGCGGTTTCCAGGCTTTCTTCGGCCCAGCTGTTCATCACTTCCTCCGGTGCCAGCTCCATCGTCCGAAACAATTGGCAAAGGTTGGCCAGCTCGCCGCGCATGTGGTTGTAAAGGATCAAATATTTTTTCTCGCGGGCCTGCTGCTCCACGGTTTTTTTATTGCCGGCGATGGAATAATAGTAACGGCTGAGCGGCTTCCCGCCATCCGTCTTTGAAGTGAGATTATTCACCATAGTCAGGAAATCGTAACCCGTCGTGCCCTGGGTCGCCCATGTATCCGGCAGTGCTTCTTCGAAGGCGAGGATCTTCTCCACGGAGATGTAAACATCTTCACCTGCAAGATCGCGGAGTGCGCCGAGATAGGATGCGGGATCGTAAAGCCCGTCTACGTGGTCAACCCTCAATCCCTGGAATATCTTCCTGTCCACCAGGTCCTTCACCAGGCGGTGATAGTCTTTAAACACCCGCTCATCCTGCATATTCATGCAGATCAGGCCGTTGACGGTGAAAAATCTGCGGTAATTCATCTGTCCATCGGTCTCCTGCCAATGACAGAGCCGGTAATACTGGGCATCGAGTAGCTCCTGCAACAACTGCCTGTTGCTATTCATTGAATCAAGGTGAATGCGGCCTTCCTGCAGGAGGCGACCGAAAATATTTTTAAGGTGGGCGGCTTCATTTTCACCAGCGAGATCCATCGGGTTCAGTTCTCCCGGACAGCATTGCTCGATCAGCATCTGGTAGGTGTGGGTATTCACCGGGAACAGGAGATCGAAATAAGAAACAAAAGCCTTTCCCTCCTGGTACTGGATCTTTACATCGCCTTTTTGAATAGCGGCTGCCAGCTCTTCGCCCAGGAAGGGGACCATGATCCTTTCTTCAACTCCTATATCGAAGTAGGGCCGGTAAGGCGAAGCATTTCCTTTTTCCAGCACATCCATCAGCCAATGATTATGGGGATGAAAGGCCATGTGATTGGGTACGATATCCTGCAGCCAGCCCATGCCCCGCTCTTTTAATTTCTCAGAAAGCCGTTCAAGCTCCCCCATGCTGCCGATCTCAGGGTTGATAGAATGAGGATCGATCCCGTCATATCCATGCTCACTGCCAGGAACAGCCGAAAATATGGGAGAAGCATACACGGTCTTCACGCCCAGCCGGTGGAGGTAATCAATGATTTTATCGAGGTCTGCAAACTGAAAGCCCTTGTGCAGCTGAAGCCGGTATGTAGAGATGGGATCAAACATGGAGATAAATAGAAACGGATTCAGGGTTCAATAAGATCTTAGCTGGCTTCTGCAGTAATACCGGCGAAGCAGATCCCGGCCCGCCCCAGCTTTTCGCGGAAGACTCGAGCAGGCATTTCCACTCACCCTCTTCTGTCCACTGGAATTCTGCAGCAACCTGGCTGTAGTTGAAGACCAGGATAGCGTCCTGGCCAGACCTTCTTCGCAACCACAGTAGCTTCAGGGCTTCGTCAGCCACAGCCTCCACATTCCTGCCGGGCGCAAAGCAGGGATGCAGCTTTCGCAGCTGTATGATGTGTTTATAATAATCCAACAACAAGTTGTTCCTCTCTCCCCATGAAAGCCGGGAGCGCAGGAAGGTTTCTTCCGACATGGGATCAGGCGCTTCTCCTTCACCCGAAAAAAATGAAGAGAATTCTTCCCGCCTGCCTTTTCTGACGGCTTCAGCCAGTGCTTCATCGGTATGACTGACGAAATACAGAAAGGGATTTTTCTCCCCCCATTCCTCCCCCATGAAAAGCATGGGTATATAAGGACTAAAAATGACGGAGGCCGCCAGCAACTTTTGCATTTCAAAACTTACCAGGCTGGCTGTTCTTTCACCCAGCATGCGGTTGCCTACCTGGTCGTGGTTCTGGGAGAAAACAATAAACTGCCCGCCGCCTGCCTGTGTAGGAGCGCCAAATTTTCTCTTGCGGTGCACAGAGAACTGTCCATCGTATACATAAACGTCGCGAAAAGATTTGGCCAGGTGGCCTATGCCATTGAAATCGGAATAATATCCTTCCTGCTTTTCACCCGCAGTCACCCTCAATGCATGATGGAATTCATCTACCCACTGGGCATCCATGGCGTATCCTCCTTTATCAAAAGGATCGATGTAGCGGGGATCATTCAGGTCGGATTCCACTATGAGATAATGTTTTCGTCCTGTAGTGCGCGCAAGTTCATCCACGCGCATCTTCATCTCCCTTAATATATGAACAGCGCTTAGATCGCGGATCGCATGCACGGCGTCCAGCCTCAGGGCGTCCACATGAAAATCGCGGAACCACATCAGGGCATTCTCTATAAAATATTCCCGCACGCCATCGCACCAGGCATCGTCGAAATTGATGGCATTGCCCCAGGGAGTTTTGTATTTGTCGGTAAAATAGGGACCGAACTCACCCAGGTAATTGCCTTCAGGACCCAGGTGATTGTAGACCACGTCCAGGATCACTGCCATTCCTTTTTGATGGCAGGCGTTCACCAGCTGCTGCAGTCCCCTGGCTCCTCCGTATGAATGCTGCACAGCGAAGGGAAAAACCCCGTCGTAGCCCCAGTTTCGCTCTCCGGGAAATTGCGCAACGGGCATGATCTCAATGGCATTGACCCCAAGATCGAGCAGGTGATCCAGTTTCTTTTCTATGCCCTCAAAATTTCCTTCTTCACTGAACGTGCCGCAGTGCAGCTCGTAGATCATATAGTCTTTCAGGAGAGGGTTTTTCCAATGCACATCCTGCCAGGAAAAGGATAGGTCCTGCACGGCAGAAGGGCCATGCACGCCCCCTGGCTGCGCGAGGGAGGCTGGATCGGGCAGCAGTTTTTCTCCGTTGATCCTGAATTGGTAGAATTCGCCCTCACGGACGACGGGAAAGGAACCAACCCAATAAGCCTCGTCCGCTTTTTCCAGGGGCAGGTCAATATTCTTTCCCGGGAAATGGATCGCGGCCTTTTGCAAGCTGGGGCCCCATAACCTCACAGTGGCCTGTCCATCCTGAAGGTTCAAGCCGATCGTTCTTTTATGAAGTGCGGGATCAACCATGATGCACCGGATGTTTGAAAACGATCACAGAGCGGCCAGGTACGGTGAGTTCCTGCTCCGCATCAAATGTCTCTCCCTCTTCCTCTACGATGTCATGAAAGCTGTCGATCACCTTGATCCAGCGGTCACCATATGAATGCGGCGGCAGCTTGTAGGGCACGCCGTCGGAATGCGCATTGAATACCACAAAAAAATGATCGTCATTCATGGGCCGGCCCTCGGGATCACTCATGCGCAGGCCCTTGCCATTGATAAATACAGCCAGCGTTTTGGCGAAGAAATCCTTCCAGTTCTTTTCAGACATTTCTGTTCCGTCCGGGAGGAACCAGGCGATGTCTTTGAGGTGCGTGCCTCTCACCACATGCCCCTTGAACCATCTTTTACGCATGAAAGCATGGTGCGTGAACGTAAAGGCAATGAGTTTTTTCGTGAATTCAAGCAGTGACTTGTCTGCGTGCTCCCAATTGATCCAGGAGATCTCGTTGTCCTGGCAATAAGCGTTGTTATTCCCTCTTTGAGTGCGACCGACCTCATCACCTGCAACGAGCATAGGCACGCCCTGGGAAAGCAGCAGGGTGACCAAAAAATTCCTTTTCTGACGGGCCCTGATCTGGCGGATATCTTCGTTTTCAGTCTCACCCTCCTCACCGTAGTTACTGGAACGGTTGTGGTTGTCGCCATCGTTGTTGTTCTCGCCGTTCGCTTCGTTGTGCTTATCATTATAGGAGACCAGGTCGTGCAGGGTGAATCCGTCGTGGGCGGTGATGAAGTTGATGCTGGCGGTTGGTCTGCGGTAATCAGCCTTGTAAAGGTCGGAGCTACCGGTAAACCGTTCTGCGAACTCAGAAAGCATACTGTCTTCTCCCCGCCAGTAGTCGCGCATGCAGTCGCGGTATTTACCATTCCACTCTCCCCATCCTGGTGGAAATTTTCCTACCTGGTACCCTCCCTCGCCTACGTCCCAGGGCTCGGCAATGAGCTTGGTCTGCGAGATCACAGGATCCTGGTGAATGATATCGAAAAAAGCGCTCAGCCTGTCTACATCGTGGAGTTCGCGGGCCAGCGTGGAAGCAAGGTCAAACCTGAAACCATCCACGTGCATGTGCTGAATCCAGTAGCGAAGACTGTCCATGATCAGCCTGAGTACGTTGGGCATATTGGCATTGAGCGTATTGCCGCATCCGGTATAGTCCATATAATACCGCTTGTCTTCCGTGAGCCGGTAATAGCCTGCATTGTCTATGCCCCGGAATGAAACCGTGGGTCCCAGCTGGTTGCCTTCCGCGGTATGGTTATAAACCACGTCCAGGATCACCTCGATGCCCGCCTTGTGCAGCTCCTTCACCATCTGCTTGAACTCTACCACCTGCTGTCCCTGGTTGCCGGTAGCATAGCGCACATCGGGCGCGAAGAAGCCGATGCTATTGTAGCCCCAGTAATTGGTCAGCCCCTTGTCCTTTACCGAACGCTCGCTGATAAAATGGTGCACAGGCATCAGTTCTATGGATGTAATACCCAGGGATTTTAAATGGTCGATCATCACGGGATGCGCCAGGGCCAGGTAGGTGCCGCGGATCTCTTCGGGGATGCCCGGATGCAGTTTACTGAAGCCCTTTACATGGGTCTCATAAATGATGGTTTCGTGGTAAGGAATATCTGGACGCTTGTCATCTTCCCAGTTAAAATGTTCATCGATCACCACCGATTTGGGAATGAATGGGGCACTGTCGGACTCACTAAAGCTGAGATCCTGGTCAGCGTGGCCCACCTCATAACCAAAAAGGGAGTCGTGCCAGTCCACCGTTCCAGAAATGGCCTTGGCGTAGGGGTCGATGAGGAGTTTATGCGGGTTGAAGCGATGGCCCTGGCCGGGATCGTAGGGACCATGCACCCTGTAGCCATACTTCTGACCAGGCCCCAGGCCCGGCAGGTAGGCATGCCAGACATGGCTATCCATTTCTTTAATACGCACCCTGGTCTCATGATCATTCTGATCAAAAAGGCAGAGCTCCACTCCTTCCGCATTTTCCGAATACAAAGCGAAATTCACTCCATTCCCATCCCAGGTAGCGCCTAAAGGAAAGGGGTGCCCCGGGAAAACTTTTCTGCTCATCGATGTTATTATTACTTTGTTTCTTTCTCCTGTTCTTCAGCTTTCAACCCATCACTGGTAAAAGCCCGGCCTGCCTTTCCTGGGTAAGTCGAACTCCATAGAGTCAATATCTATGCCTTGGAGAGGTGGGTTTACGGTTTACCGTTTGCTGTTCTGTTTCACTAGCAATAAAACCGCAAAAGTTGGGGCGCGACAGAGACCCAATCCGAATCAACCGTAAACAGTAAACTGAAAACCGTAGACTTATAATCCCGGATAGCTGCCGAGAGGGCCGTCGGGATAGCTGTTATGGTAACTGCGCACCTGGGTGGCAGAAGGATAAGATTTACTGCCAAAGCCTTCCGGCTCGCTGACCCTGGAATACTTGATCTGGGTGTTCAGTTCAGCAGGTGTTTTCAGACGTACTAGTCCTTTCGTTCGCGGTGTTTTGGGGGATGATTTCTTCTTCAACATCAATTATATCGGAGCAAAAACTGTTCCGCTGCTCAAAGCGATTCATGTTCGTTTCTAACAGCTGATTTTGTGCGAAAAAATCCTCACAAGGTCCTGAACTGTGGAAAGATCAGGAATGCGCCGGCGTCGGGGAGGCAAGAGGGTTTGTTAAATCGTGGCTCCGGGTTTGTACAGTTCACTGTATAAACTTAGCTTTCCTTTCTAATGCCCGCTGCATCAAGCATTTTCAAAGACAGGCGATTCAAAATTGCCATTATTGCATTCTTCATACTGCTGATAGCCACCATTGGCCTGCACATCTGGTTCGTCAATAATGCCCGACAGCTTTTGATCGATATGGTTCACCAGAAGTCAAAGGGCAAGGTGAGGCTGGAGCTATCCGAGATCAGTGTGAACTTGTTTTCACGGAAGCTGAAAGTGAGAGAAGCTGACCTGCTGAGCACGGACAGCACTACCAGTCCCACCACATACAACATCAAATTCCGCAAACTCACCATCCGCATCAACTCCCTGTCGGAGCTCATCTTCCGCAAGAAACTATATCTCGATTCTGTGAAGCTGCACGATCCGCAGATCACGGTGATGCAGTGGCGTCCCGATACCACTACCAGGCGTACGGACAGCGAGCTTTCCGTACCCCAGGAGATGGGCAAGCTCTATAACTCCATGCTCGATGTACTGGAGGATGTGGGCATCAAGCGGATCATGATCAACAATGCCAGCATCCACCTGGTGAATAAAATGAAGGCAGGCTCACCCCCGGTGACCATTTCCAATATCTATTTCGACCTGAAGCGTTCGGGTAAAGGCAAGAAGGAAAACTTTGTTCCCGGCGAGGAAAACATTGAGCTAAGGACCACCCACCAGGATATCACGCTTCCCGGCGGCAGGCACAGGCTCACCTTTCAAAAATTCCGGCTGGAACTATTAGGCAAGCACATTCAAATGGACAGCTGTACCATCCGTGCCATTCCAACGGACAGCAGCAAGAGCAGCTACACGATATTTTTTGAAAAGCTGCTGCTGGCGGGCGTTGACTTCGATGCCATGTACAGGCTCAACCTCATCAGGGCCGATTCGGTCTATTCGGAAAATCCAAAGATCGACATCCAGCTTAACACCATCGGCGGCCGAAAAAAAGAAAGACCCGATCCGGAAGAGATCATCCAGGAACTCACCGGGGACCTTGACCTGGCCTTTGTGGGCGTAACCGGGGCCGGTATCAATATCGACATCACGGGCAGGAAAAAACTGAACATCTCCAACAGCAGCAAGGACAATTTCGAACTGAGGGGACTGCGCATCAACGCGGATTCTGCGAAGCCTGTGGTGGTGAGGCATTTCAATATGCGGGTAAGCGACTTCCAGCTGCGCACCGACGACAGTACCTCTGCCTACACATTTGATAGTATACAATTCAACAACAACTTACTGGTGTTGCACAATTTTGCGGTGGCAACCACGCTCAACCAGCAAAAACACCATAATTACCGCGACTTCCGCATTCCCTATTTTGAATTATCCGGAATAGACTGGTATGAACTGGTGTTCCAGCAAAACATGAAGGCCCAGGAAGCCAGGATGATCAATCCCGTGATCAACTACGTGGCGGCCGCTAAAGCGCCATCCAAGAAAAAGAAGAAGAACATCTTTTCTTCTCTTGAAACCATAGGCGACCTGGTGACCCTGAACCGGGTGAACGTGATCAACGGCGAGATCAATATGAAACTGGGGCCTACTACCCAGGTGAGGCTGCACAATGCCAGTCTCAGCCTGTTCAGCAACCGCTTGCTACAATCCACCAACAATGAGGGTTTAAGAAGAGCCGTTGACCGCCTTTCATTTTCTTCAGGCATTTTGAATGTAAAATCAACTACAGTTAAGTTCTACGACGTTCACTCCACGCCCACCCATTTGGTGGTCGCCAGGAGGATCGATGTCAGCAGCCCTGACAGATCGCTCGAAGGCAGTATGAACAACGTGGTGATCGACAACATGCTCCTGGACGACCTGGATGAAAGTATCACGGTGGACGGCGTACGCTGGTCGGCCGCCAGCCTGAAGATCAATACGAAGGCAGAGGCGGGAGGGCCGCAGAAATCCTCGGGCGACCTCTACCTCATGAATATCCACGGCCGGAATACCAGGCTGGACCTGCGCTCCGGGCCTTTGTCGGCTAAAGCATTTTTTCACACCGTGGATATGGAAAGGCTCACTCGCGTAGGTACTGATCCGGTTTCTATCAGCGGCATGAAGCTGCAGGGGGAAGGGCTGGAGTTAGAGAAGGAAGACATCAAGGCGAGTGCACGCGGGTTCCAGCTGGTGGGCAATGGAAGTTCCCGTCTCACGGGACTGAACTTTCGCCAGGTGAAAGGCCGCGATTCCATCTTCGCCAGCGCGCCCTCCGTTACGGTCTCTATGGACATCAACGAGCTGCTTTCCAAACAACTCAGGTTGGGGTCTGTCGACATCTTCCGTCCCGACATCCGCGTAGTGAAGATCAAAAAGCCCATGCAGGATGATCCGAAGACAACAACTCTAACTGTAGGAGGCATCAACCTGCAGGAACCTTCCATACATATTACCCTCATTAAAAACGATTCGCTTTCCGTGATCGACATCCCGAGATCGCCCAACAGTCTGCTCGCGGTGAATGGCCTTTCGGTCAGCGACGGCAACTTTGATATCAATGGTCTGTCATTGAAAACCACCTCTGCTACTTATCAGCCCCGCGCAGGCGAAATGATGGGTGTTGGGGAGGGACAGGTTGAATTCAATGCATCCGATCTGCACTTTGCAAAAAAAGATGGCAAATCATCCTGGAATGGCATACTGAATAGCCTTCTGCTACAGAACCCTAAAAGTTTTACTACGGGCAAAGGAAAGGGCAGGATGGATATCAGCCGGATTTCGCTCGGCAATGTGAAGCTTTCATCGGAGTACATGAACGACATGAGCAGCCTGATCAAGTACAATGTTTCTGCCTGGTTGAAAACGGGCACCGGAACGTTTGCCGACAGCAACAGCACCATCCGCTGGTACAATGCGGAATACAGTTATGCCGACCGCGCTCTGTCACTGGATTCCTTCAGCTACCATCCTACGGTATCGCTCGATTCCATGCTCGCCCGCACTCCCTACCAGAAGGACTACATCACTTTCAAATCCGGCCGCATCCTGTTCAAGGATTTCGACCTCGAGAGATACAACAGGGACTCGGCGCTCAACGCCAGTTCCATTCATGTATTCCGCCCGGTGATCACCATTTACCGCGACAAGCAGCCACCCTTCCTTTCCGGCATCATCAAGCCATTGCCTGTAGACATGATCAAGAAGATACCGATGCCGGTATCGGTCAATATGATCAGGCTGGATGAGGGCTTGCTTTCCTACACGGAAAAGCATCCCAAGACCAGGGCGGAAGGAACCATACAGCTGACGCATTTCACTGCGGCCATTTCCAATTTCAAGAACAGGGAGATCGCCGGCAATGATTCCCTTTTATTCACCCTGGACGCCTTGTTAATGGATTCTGCGCGGCTCAGCCTGCGGGTAAAAGAATCCTACACCGACAGCCTGGCCGGATTCCTGATGACGCTGCGCATGATGCCCACCAACCTTTCATTCCTCAACCCCGTGATCGCCCCTTTGAGCAATGTGATCTTCAAGTCGGGCACCATCGATTCGTTTCACCTGCGGGCCATTGGACGCGACGATCTTTCTTTCGGCGAGATGAACATGTATTATCACGACCTGAAGATCAGGCTGGTGAAGGAAGGTGATGAGGACAAGCGCTCTTTTGGAAGAAATGTACTCAGCTACCTGGCCAATCTTATTGTGATCCGCAAGGACAACGATGGCAGGATGGGACTTGTATATTTTGAAAGGCTGCGTGACAGGTCGTTCTTCAACTACATCATCAAAATGACCTTCAGTGGCATGGCTACCAGCGTAGGGGTAAAGAAGAACAAGAAATACCGCAAACAATACGAGCGCGAGCTGCGCGAGCGTTCGCTTCCTCCGATCGTCTTTTGACACACCCTCCCTCACCATTCACCTCCCGATAGCTATCGGGACACTATTCACTATTATAACCTTTTCCCAATTCCCGCTACGCACAATTTATCCATACATTTCACGGCTGTGAATAACCTGTAGTTATCATTTCCTCTGCCGGCTCGCTTTCCTGTTTACCCTCTCCTACCTTGACAACCTAAACCTCTAACAACCATGAAAAGAATCTTTTTACTGAGCATCACGTTCAGTCTCTTCCTGGTATCCTGCCGAAAGGATATACAGGAACAGGCCGCCCAGGAGATCGCCTGGCATGACAAGCAAACGCCTCCCGATAACAATCCGCTCAACCGCTCATCTTCGGATAATGCGGCTATGGGCAATCCCAGCGGCGCCATCGCCGATCCTTATTATTACTGGAACTACTTAATGGTTAAAACTCAGTACACTCTTTCCTACCACCGCGACCGCGGTACGCCGAATTGGGTAAGCTGGCATCTCGACAATTCCTGGCTGGGCAGTGCTGCCCGCCAGGACGACTTTCGCGCAGACGCCTCTTTACCTACCGGTTGGTACCGGGTGGGCAGTACAAGCTATAGCGGCAGCGGTTTTGATCGTGGTCATAACTGTCCTTCTGCTGACCGTACGTACAGTGTCTCCGACAACTCAGCCACATTTCTCATGACCAACATGATCCCGCAGGCGCCCACGAACAACCAGCAGACCTGGGCCAAGCTGGAGACCTATTGCCGCACCCTGGTAGGCCAGGGCTATGAATTATATATCATCATGGGACAATACGGTACCGGCGGTACGGGCAGCGCAGGCACTAAGAATACGATAGACGCGGGAAGGATCACTGTGCCGAACAGGATCTGGAAAGTGATACTCGTTTTGCCTGCAGGAACTGGCGACGTGAGCCGCGTGACCACCAGTACCCGCGTGATCGCGGTGAACACGCCCAACACCAACAGCATCAGCACCAGTTGGGGCAGTTACCGTACCACAGTGGACGCCATCGAGTCAGCTACCGGCTACAATATCCTGTCTAACGTAGCCTCCGCCACGCAGAGCGTCATTGAATCCAGGGTGGATACGGGACCGACTTCTTGATTGAAGATTGAAGATTGAAGATTGAAGATTTAAGATTTTTGGAACCCGGGACCAACTTCCCGAGGTCGGAAGTCAGAAGTCTGAAGTCGGATGTTCGAGACTGATCAGATAAATTCATCTTAATCGCAAAGACGGGGGCGTAAGAATCACCCATCCAGGTGCAACGCCCACCGTCTTAGCGGTTAAGAACATACATTACAATGTGTACTTTATACACATTCCCTAATAACCCATTACCCAGTCAACCAGTTAACTTGTCAACTTATCAACTAGTATTTAGATTTCCTTAAGCTTTTCCAGCCGGCCTTCTGCATCCTATGAGGTAACTTTATCTATCAACTTATGCTGGCTGCACCACCCCCACTGTTTACCCTCAAAAGGACACTTGTCCTGGCCCTGCTGCTTACAGGCAGCCTTACCCTCAGGGGCCAGGAAGGCATCAGGGATGGCGTCCGTGGAGAACAGTCTTCCCGTCGGCCGGTGCTCGACAGCGGCAGGACCAGGGCCGTGATCGTGGGCATATCGGCCTATAAGAACTTACCCGAGAACAAACAACTGGATTATGCCGACGAGGATGCCCGCCTGTTCTATAACTGGCTGCAGGTGAGCCGCCCGCTGGCAAAGGCCGAACTTTTTATCGATAAAGATGCGACCGCCAGCCGGATACTGCTGGCCGTGGATGAAATGCTTTCTCAATCGGTACCCGGCGATGAGCTGATCATTTACTTCGCCGGCCATGGTGACGTGGCAAAGGACAAAACAAAAAACCAGGACGACGCCTACCTCCTGTGCACCAACGTGGCTACGGATGCAGACTACTCAGCTTCTGATGCGATCAGCCTTTCCGGACTCCAGAAACTGATAGCGGATGCCGCCAGGTCAGGCATCAAGCTTAGCCTGATCACCGATGCCTGCCGGTCGGGGAAGGTGGCCACATCGGAAGAAGCGGCCTATTCAACAGCCTATATCCTCAGCCAGAAATGGGATAAGGTGATGAAGCTGGCATCCTGCCAGGAGAACGAATTATCTTATGAACACGTGAAATGGGGCAATGGCCACGGCGTGTTCACTTATTACCTGGTACGCGGCCTGAGCCGCGAAGCCGATACCAGTCCCAAGGATGACAAGATCTCCCTGATGGAGCTTGAGTTGTATCTCAAAAAAGAGGTTTCTGCAGCCACCGAATACATACAGAACCCGGTGAAGCTGGGCGGCGATGCCCGCGCGGTATTTGGCGTCTCCCTCGCCAATGAACTGATCGACCAAACTGTATACCTCCCCAAATTCCAGGTAATGCTGGCCTCCAGGGATGGCGACACGGTTTCGCGTTTCGGCAATCCCCAGCTGGATGCCCTTTATACCGCGTTCCGCTCTCATGCGCGGAGCGGCAGGCTAAAGGACAGCGCCTATGCCGTTTTCCAGTTATTTGAAAAAGCAGATATCGGTAAGGCACATACGAAATTGTTGAGAAACGAGCTGGTACTGGAACTGGCTGCTTCCACCCAGCGCCTGCTGGATAAATACCTCCAGGGCGGGAACGACATGCCACCAGCCTCTGCTTTTCTAAAGGCCGCTGAAGAACTGGACCTAGCCATCAAACTCTATAACAGGAACAACAGCATCACCCAGCACTGGAGGTCGGAACAATTATTTCTACAAGCGTTTAGTTATATCCGGGCCGAAAGAAGAGAGAAGTACCCGGAAGCGACCGCCTTATTAAAGAAAGCACTGAAGGGAAATAAGAAAGCTGCTTATGTCTACCAGGCCTTTGGAAGGATGTATCATGAGCTGGGCGATTACAAGCAATCGGAAAAATACCTCCTGCAGGCCATTGAGCTGGCACCTCGCTGGACCTACCCGCGCAGCGACCTGGGCAACACCTACAAGGACATGCAGCGCTGGAAGCAAGCGGAACAGGTTTTCCATGATGCGCTCGCCATTGATCCCAGCCTCGCCAAACTGTATAATAACCTAAGCAATATCTATCTCGACCAGGGCAAGCTGGCCCAGTCTGAAAAACTCTATCACAAGGCTGCTTCCCTGGCGCCCAATACAGCCGTGTATTTTTCCAATCTGGGCGTTGTCCATGTGAACCAGGGAAGAACAGAAAGCGCAGTGGACATGTTCAAGAAGGCATTAAGCCTGGACAGCAACTATTACTATACTTATATCCAGCTGGGAAGACATTACCTGGAAGACAGTAAGGACTACGATAAGGCAAAGCTGGCGCTGAAGTACATCAGGAAGGCCATCGAAATGGAACCCTATTATTATGAGGGCTACAACAAGATGGGCGATTATTATTTTGAATACAATTCCACCAGGGCTGACCTGGAGAAAGGCATTGCCATGTACCGCAAGGCGGTTGAACTGAACCACAGGGATGTGGAGAGCTATTATGAAATGGCTTTTTACTTATTGAACAGCCTCAAGGATACAGTAAAGGCCGAAGCCGCTATCCGTGAAATGCTGAAGAAAAATCCCAGGGAAGGGTATGCCTTGTATTACAAAGGCGCCTTTGAAGAAGACAAGGAAAACAAGTCCGAAGCCGAAAAATGGTACAGGAAGGCCTTAGATCTCGATCCCTATGTGCTGAGTGCCTACACACAGCTCTCCGACCTGTTGGAGAAAGAAGGGAAATGGAATGAAGCTGAGGCTGTCCTGCTGGGTTCACTGAAATACTTTACCGATAACCCGGAGCAGTTGTACTCGGTGGCAAATTTCTATCTCAGGAAGGGACAAAAACAGGATGCCATCAACTATTATCACCAGTGCCTGGCGGTGGACAGCTCTTATTCCTATGCCTGGTCCAGCCTCGCCTATATCCTGCTGAAGACCAGTGCACCCGCCAAAGAGATCACTACGGCTTTCGGCAAAGCAAGACTGCTCAATCCACACCTGCACAAACCTGAATCCTTTGCATCGATGCTAAAAATGAAGGCGGATTCCCTGATGGCAGCAAAGGCCGATCCTTCGCTAGTACTTTCTTTCTTAACGGAAGCCCTGGAGCTGGATCCTGCCAAAAGCGACCTCTACCAGGTGGAGATCGCCAGGGTTCATTATTTTGCCAATGACCTGATAGCAGCGGAGGCTGCCTTGTCGCAGATCAGCGCCAGGCCCAGCCATTTTATCAAACAAGGCCAGCTTTCCCTGCAATGGAAAATAGAATTGCAGAAAGGCAACCTGCAAAAAGCCGAAGAACTGATCACACAGGAGTTTACCGAAAGTGCCTTCCCCAGTTACCTGGGCAAAGCCTTGCTTGCCTGGTTGTCTAAAAACGAAACTGCCGCAAAAGAATTGATAAAAAAAGAACGGGAAGAAAACTCAATCAATTTGAAACAAGATAACCTCGAGAAGAAATACAATCAATTCCTGATCGGGGAGATCCAAAAAATAATGGAATGAGGAAAATATTTTACCTGCTCACATTCACCCTATGCGTCTTTACACTTACGAGTGCAGGGCAGAATGTGAATCACAAGAATGGCAATTTTTATGTCTCCTATGGAGATATCGAATTTGACAGTCTCACGAAGCTTGCCCTCGATCGCAGCTACAATTCCAAGTCAGTGGAAAAAGGATGGTTCGGCATGGGATGGGGTGGCCCATTTGAGACCTACCTGCACTCTGCTCCCGGGGGCGGTGTGGTTGTTCGTCACTGGGGTTCCGGCACCTCCGAGGTTTTTCTCAGCAAGGAACCGGATGCCCAGCTCTTGTCGGCCGACATCAACCTGATCATGACTGCCGCCCAAAAAGCAAAAAAAGTAGAAACACCGGATGAAATATTTCAGTTCAGGCAGGAACTGGAAGAGAACCAGGAAAAAAGGATCAACGAGTGGAAAAAATATATCGACGAAGGATTGATCCATGATAAACGCCCCCAGGCCGGAAGTCGTCTTGCTTCGTTCATGACGCCCAACAACTATGTGTTGGTGACCGAGGAGGGTTATGAATTCGTCCAGGGCGACTACCGCACCTGGTTTGATGTAAGGGGCAGGCAGGTTCGGTATAAAGCGCCGAAATATCCCGAAGTATCCCTGGTTTACGCAGACAGTCGCTTTCCTTTGCGAATGAAGGATGCGCTGGGTAATGAGATCGAATTGATCTTCAACGCTTCCGGTCGTATGGAAAAAGCCATCGGCACAGATACAAAGGGTAAAAAAGATACTTCGGTATATACTTATGATCCGGAAACAGAAGCACTGACCTCCAGCCTGGACGCCGGCGGAAATTTTTACAGGTTTGAATGGGATAACTCCTACAACATGGTAAAGATCCTGTACACCGACGGTACCTCCACCGACATCGAGTACGACGAGCATTTCTTCGCCAGTAAGGTGAAAAAGAAAGATGGCTCCTACACCATTTATGAATACCCGCAGGTCTCCGATCTGGAATATGGCAACCGGTACACCCAATACGATTCTGCAGGCAACCCGCTCAAATCACTGGCTTATTGGTACGTGAACCGCGTGAATGAGCTGGGCGACATATGGACCTACAAATGGATCATTGTGAACAACAATGATTCAACGATCTATATCAACAATGAACAATACGGGTCGGCAGACACCGTTTACCAGAACGGCGGGAAATACTTCGCTTATGGTTATGACAACAAGGGCAACCTCACAGGTATCAGCTATTCTTCCGGACAGCAGGTAAAAGTGGAAAGGGATGGTGACAACCTGGCGAAGATCATTACTCCCAAGAATACCTACCAGGCTGTATATAAAGGTCAAAGGATCGAAAAGCTGGTGACGGTCGCAGGAGACGAAATACCCCTGCCGTTCAGGCCGCCTTTCACCGACAAGAAAGGACACCGGGATGAACTGGTCCGCATCCTGCCCGCTTTCATGGCCACCTATTATTGGTACGATCTGCACATTGATGATGTGCTGCTGGATGCAGCGAGGAAGCTCTAACCCGCCCGCAAGCCATCATCGCACGATCACCCAGGAATTCTGCAGCCCGAAAACATTCACCAGGTTATAAAACAATTTAGCATCGTCGGGATGCAACCGGATACATCCATGCGACGCTGGCTTTCCCAGCCTGGAAAAATTCCCCTGGGTAGTACCGTGAATGGCATATCCTCCTTTTACAAACACGGCATAGGGCATATTACCAAGGCCCTGGTAGTTGCCACCCGGGAACTTCCTGGAAGTGTATTTGGTAAATACCGGACCGGTTGGACGCACATTCATATTCGGTGTTTCACGTCCCGAAACACCCGTCGACACCAGGAAGCTGTCTTTCAACTCGCCACCAATATAGATATACATGATCTGCTTCGACTTCACCACTTCAGCTACCAGCAAACATTCCTTTTCACGGCAGGTTCCGGAAGCCGACTTTTTGCTGCTTTTAAAACTGTTCAGATTCCTGATGTTGGTATGGAGTGCGAATGACTGCTCATTGAAAAATTTCCTGCCGTCCTTGCCGGGAACCCTGTCGTTTTTTACCGCCGAAAGATCTGCACTCCAAAGGCTGTCGATTTCCAGGAAAAGCCCGTCAACGGAATCGGTTTCAGGAATAAAATAACTGGTGTCCAGTACATTCATGGTATCGGGACCTGTGGGCAGAAGGTCGTCTACGACCGTAGCTTTAAAATCTTCGTACTGAAAATCCTTAACAGGCCTGTTCTTCTTCACCGATCCGCAGGAGGAAAGTAAAATAAGGAGAACGATCCATATGGGGAAGCAGGCTTTCATGGTCAGCGGGATACTCCAGCAATTTAAGCGTTGGCACTTAAGAAATCACTGACCCCGCTCACTCCGGAAGGTTATTCCCGTCACCTTTCCACTTTTGCGTCAAGGCTGGGAGGATGCAACCTACTTACTTCAACACTCATCTGTTCATCGGTTCATCTGTTCATCTGTTCATCCGTTCAACATTCATCATGGTTCACTCCACCTGAATCTCATCGGCAAAGACCCAGGCCTTGTTTCCCGCGCCCGGCTGGCCTTCGGGAATGAGGCCATAGTTTTTGACAACGACCCTCACCCACCTCGCGTGGGTGGAAGTGAATGCCACTTTCATCCAGCCCATCGTGAGTGTGTCTTTTACGAAATCGGAAGACCGTCCCACTGTCCTGAATTTCTTGCCATCAGCCGACACCTGCACCTCCACATATTTGGGAAGGTAAACCCAGGAGCCATTTTGATCGATCGTGTGCAGTTTAACCGATTTAACGTGTTGCAGCTTTCCCAGGTCGATCGTAGCTACAATATCATCGCCAATGAATCCCAGCCAGTCGGGGTGGCTAAGGCCTTTATCTGACCATACCCCATTCACTAAACTGAAGGCACCGCCCTGCCCGGGATATTTTTCGTTGGGCTTATTAGTGACACTTATTTTCTTACCGGTAGCTTTATTAAAGCTAAACTTCAAAGGAATAGCATTCACCAGGTTTCCGTTGCGGAAATACCTGATCTCAAGGTCTGTTGATTTTTGCAGGATGATCGGCTTTGAATATTTAGTGAGTTGGGACGAAATCGTATACTGAAGCTCTCCCTTCCTGTCACGCGGCTCTGCCACCACCTGCAGGCCTATGTTTTTAGGTGCCGGCAGAATATTCACCTTCACTTCGTAATATGCTTTGCTATAATTGGCACCCCACTGCTCATAGCGCCTGAATTGTGTCTGTAGTCTTTTTTCGAAGTCGGTCCATGACCTTTTCTCCTTGGGCGACCAGAGCGCTTCACTCAAGGCAGACAGTCTCGGGAAGAGCATGTACTCCACCTTAGACGGATTTTTCAGGTATTCGGCCCATAGGTTCGCCTGGGCACCCAACACGAAACGGGCAGCAGCCTCATCCAATTCCTTTGGAATGGGCTCGTATGCATATACGGCTTCCAGAGGATTATAGCCGCCGATCGTTACTGAATCTTCATTACGGGTCTGGGTGTGATCGAAGTACATGGGCTTTTGGGGCGTCATGATCACATAGTGCTTTTGTTTTGCAGCTTCGATCCCCCCGCTTTCGCCCCGCCAGCTCATCACCACAGCATTCGGCGCCAGTCCGCCTTCCAGGATCTCATCCCATCCGATCAGCACGCGGCCCTTTGCGTTCAGGTATTTTTCCATACGCTGAATGAAATAACTCTGGAGCTCATGCTCGTCTTTCAAGCCTTCCGCCCTGATGCGTGCCTGGCATTTCGGGCATTTTTTCCAGTTCGACTTAGGACATTCGTCGCCGCCTGCATGGATATACCGGGAAGGAAACAACTCCAGCACTTCAGACAATACGTTCTCGAGAAATAAAAATGTTGAATCATTGCCCGCACAGAACACATCTTCAAATACGCCCCAGGTCTCCTGCACTTTTTTGCCGTCCACTCGCTTGCTGGCTTCCGAAGGATTGGCAGGTATCACCGTTTCTTTTGCAGGAAAGCAACTCAGGAAAGGATAGGAAGCAATGGCAGCGGAGGCATGGCCGGGCATTTCGATCTCAGGTATCACGGTGATATGCCGCTCAGCAGCGTATCGTACCACCTCGCGCACTTCATCCTGGGTGTAGAATCCGCCGTAACGGATGTTGTCATTGCCTGTACCTGGATAGCGGCCGATGATGGTACCATGGCGCCAGGCGCCGGTGTTCGTCAGCTCAGGATATTTTTTGATCTCGATGCGCCATCCCTGGTCATCGGTAAGATGCCAGTGGAAATAGTTCATTTTATGATAAGAGATGTAATCGATGTATTTCTTGATGAAAGCGACAGGAAAAAAATGACGCGACACATCAAGGTGCAGGCCACGATAGTTGAAGCGTGGATAGTCTTCAATGGTGATGTAAGGAAGCGGCAGGCTTTTGAAAGCGGTTGTCTTACCCACAGGCAGCAGCTGCATCAGGGTTTGCAGGCCATAAAATGTTCCCGCATAGGTATCGCCTTCGATCACCACGCCGTCTTTCCCGATCTTTAGTGAATAGGCGTCTTTCGAAGGCGCCTGAATGAATTGCCGGGTAACCAGTCGAATGTAATCCTTGCCTTCCTGCCGATCGATGTCCAGGGAAAATCCAAACGTAGCTTTCAAATATTCGTTGAACAAACGCGCTGCCCGGCGGTCCTCGTCGTTGGTAGCGGTGATGACGGTTTCTTTGGTGAGCAGGAACTGGCCATTCCCTTTTTCGACCTTCACCGGTTGCGGTATGAGAGAGATTTCCTGGGCTACTCCTTGTTGTATAAGGACGACGAGAAAGGCGCTGATGAGCAGATTCTTTTTCATGGCTAAGGGGTTCTGCATGAAATTACCCATTATTTCCCAACGCTTCTGCATGAACGCACTTACTCACGAACCGCTAGGCTATTGAAGGCAGTTGAATGCTGTTCAGCCTTTCACTGATCTCATTCAGCTCTGCACGCATCTTCTTCACATAGGCTTCGCCTTGCTCAATCATTTGTGCAGATAGCACCGCATAATAATCGACGGCCGCCGCCAGGTTCTCCTTGAATAACTGCAGCTGCTTCACCTTCTTGGCTGTGGCATCGTCCACTATTTTAGTCACTTGTTGCTGGAGGTGGTCCATATACATCCGGAATTCGTTCACAAACATGTTAGACCTCGGCACTTCGTTCAATGCATTGCTGCGACCATAAATATGATCCACCATTTGCTTCAGGGTAAATACGCCGGAAAAATAAGCGAGGTTAGGGCCCGGACAAATAGCAACGGCTGTGAGGTTGTGGGAAGGGTTCAGTCCGTTCTTTAACAACACGGGCGCAGTAAGCCCCTCACACAAACAGTCTTTGTCATGAACCTCGTCCAGCTTTTTCTGTGGTACCAGGCCTCCGTACTTCCCTTTCAGTTCGTCGATCTTTTTGTGCTGGTACTGCCTCGATGCCGTGCAAATGGGCAATGAGGTAAACTCCGTATTGGAAGAGAGATATTTTTTATAGCAGGGACTACCCGGTCTGTTCTTGGAGATCCGCTTCAGCCTTTGCAGCTCCGAAGAACTTTTCCTGAAGTTATTGAATGGCACACCCAAGGGAGATGCATTGCTCAGGAAATAATCCGACTGCTCCGCAGTGGCCAGTTGCTCCAGGGTTTTTTCATCCACATTGGTGGCCTCGGGTACCAACAAAAACGGACTCCCCCAGCCTGTGCGGTCGAGCCCGTAATAGTCGAGCAGGAAATCCTGCTCAAATGCAGTGCCTATGCCCCCCTGGACCGTGATCAGCAACGCTGGCTGCTCTGGATAGATGGTACCCGCTGCGGCAGCGGATGACTTGCACATGTCCCATAGCTCCGCTACAAGCTTCTCCCTGTTTTGCTTGAATTCTTCCAGGATGGGCCCCAGCAATAATCCGTCGGTGGCAAAAGCATGACCTCCGCAGTTCAGTCCCGACTCGATCCGGAACTCCGATACCCACAATCCTTTTTTCGCCAGCAACTTTCCTTGCAGCAGCGCAGAGCGGTAATCGCTTACCTTGACAATGATCTTCTTTTTCACTTCCCCGTTCCCGTCGGGGAAGAAATCGGGGAATTTTTCCAGGTACTGGTAGAGGCGGGGATTATATCCCGCTGAGAATACAATAGATGATCGGAGCTCACTGCGGGCATAGCCCCGCAGTGCCGACAAGGCATCGGAATATTCTGAAGGAAGTGGGATTCCATCCTTATCGTATTTGAGATTGTCCACTTTGGCCATGATGTTCACATCAATGGACCCGGGCGCTATGGAATCCCTCAACTGCTGCTGGAGAATCTCCTTCTCCTCTCCTTCCGGCAAGGAACACATTCTGTTGTATGATCTTTTGAATTCCGACTGGTCAGGCAGAAGCTCGAAATATGTATTGATCTCACTGCCCTTTTCAAAAGGCAGTTTTTTCAATTCATCCACCTGCCGGTTCACCATCCTGTTCACCAGGTTCAAATAAGCCGTGATCCTTTTAGCCCTGTGATCGTGTTCGGTCACCGGGATAGGAATATATTCTGCCCCGGTTTTCTGCAAATAGAATCCCCGCATTCGTTCTATCAGTTCGTCTTCAATAATGGATATGACCGATGAAATGCCATAGCGGGCGATCTTAACTGGTGTATCGATGCTGAATCCCAGTCCTAAAACGGGAATGTGAAATCTGTGGGTCTGATGTTTATTCATTACTAAAAAAATGTTGAATGCGCACTTACATGAGTTGGAAGCTTCATGCCTTAACACATGGTTGTGAATGGTCTATAACCAAAGCGGCGAAAGGTAGCTGGGTTTCTGTGCGGGGAAGCTGACATTGGTCAGGTTGGTTGCTTCCCGCGGAGAGAGAGGGATTATTACATGATCCCGGAGGGGGCGGGGTCATGACAAAACTTGCCGGTCGCTTCGCTCCCTTTCTTTTTCCTTGTCGTCCGCTTTTGCAAGCAAGCTCGCATCGCTCCCAACAAGAAAAAAGCCCACGCTGAGCGTGGGGCAAGTTTTGTTATGCGGAGAGAGAGGGATTCGAACCCCCGGACCTGTTACAGTCAACGGTTTTCAAGACCGCCGCATTAGACCGCTCTGCCATCTCTCCGGCGCAAAAATAAGGGTGCAGGGCAGAACAGCAAAAAGAATAATCTCAGCAGAAAAAACATAGGATATAATAAATGTGTACTAAGTACACATTTATTATTCTGCTTACATGAAGTTGTTGGGTATTACCCCAATAAAAAAGTCCCCGGTGGGGGACTCGATATTGATAAAGATTTGTTAAGGCAAACTCACTTGTGAAGCGCTGGAATTGAAGACCACGGTGAGGTCTTTGTGCTTGCGCTCGTGAAGGCGGAATTCATAATAATTCTCCTGGTTACCGGTATGCTTAGTGATCTCTACAATGGTCTTGGTAGGATAAGCTTTCCTCAAACCGGCAAGCACCATGGTCGGCAATTCGGTAATACCAATCTTTTCGCTTGACGCTATACGGGGCTCAGTTGAAGTTGTTACGGCAGAGCTGTTCGGGCCACGTTTTGCCAGCGCTTCCTCGTTCATTTCCATCGAACTACCTTCAGATCTATCGGTATATACTTTCGAAGAAGCCATGCTGCCTGTAGCACAGGAAGAAAGAATGATTAAAGTGGATGCGAATGCGAGGATGGTTTTCATATCGTTGTGTTTTTGGGTGAGTTGATTAAAGTTCCTCATAAAACCACACATATCCTGAGAAGGAATAATAAAGTATTGCAAAAATGGCCGGCCTTCCCCCGGATTAAAACGCCATTAGAATTCCATTATTGTGCAGGAAACTCTTGCTTCTATCTATTACCGCCATGTCTTAATTCTCTTAAGGATGAATGCTCTTGATACGGGACCGTTTCTTCTTGCGCTTTTCCATAAAGAAGTTCAACCAGGCCGCCAGGTCCAGGAATTTTACATAAGCCACCCGGTTGGTAGCGGCCGCGCGTTCCTCTTGCTGCCGGCGCACCAGGCTGTAAGCACCGCTCCCGTTCGTGGGCGTTGTATAGAGAAGCATTTGTGTTTTTTCTTTCGACAGGTTGGCCCTGGCAATTGCACCCAGGGAATCCGCCATCTTCATGTTCATGAAATCACGGGAAAAGTATCTTCCATCCCGGCGCGACACGGTCACTGGGTCGAGCTGGTGCGCACTGTCCTCTTTCATCAGCACCACCATGGCATGCTCGCCATTTGCGTCAGTGGGTATATCCAACACCTGCGTCTGGTAGGAAAGATGGCTGAGGCGCAGCAGCGCGCCCGCGGTGGCCACCAGCTGAAACCTGCCCCCTGCATCCGACATGGTGCCGTAATTGGAGCCTTCCACCATCACAGACACCCTCTCCATAGGCATATGATCATGCGCCGATAGCACCAGGCCCTTCACGATCACCGAAGCTTTTTGCTCCTGCCCTTGCGCAAGGACGCTGCATAGAATATAAAACAATACCGCAGGGAAACGACGCATGCCTTGCATTTAGCCAATAAAACTAATCGCCGGGCCCAGGGTTGCCCCATAAGCAAATGTTAACATTTGGTCAGGCCACCCACTGACCATAATCAGCTTTCCCCTTAAAACAAGTCATTCCCAAGCGGTTGGATGGAGCGTAGCATTGTAGTATAAATTAACTGTGATGAAAAAAATACTACTCCTTGTAGATCATGAGAACCTCTCAGCCACCACTTTTGATTTCGTCCGGCAGCTAAATAAGCGGGAGAAAATAATGCTCTCCGGAGTTTTCATGCCTCATTACTATTACAACCATATTTTTAATTATGGTGTTGTGGCCGGGGAAGGCATTACTTCCTTCCCGGTGCAGGAGGAAGACCAGCAATCCCTGAACGATGCCATCCAGGTTTTTGAGGACTTCTGCTCCACCAATCAAATCAATTATAAGGTGCGGAAGGACTTTCTTGATTTCGCCCTGCCCGCTCTCAAGAAGGAAACAAGATTTGCCGACCTGGTGATCTTAACGCCCGAGAGCTTCAGCGTACTTGGACCGGATTCTTTTGAGCTGCTGAAGAATTTCCTTCACGGTGCCGAATGCCCCTGCCTGGTGATCCCGGATGGTTCAGATTTTCCCGAACTGAATATTCTCGCCTACGATGGCAGCGAAACCGCGGTGTACGCCATGAAGCAGTTTTGCTATCTCTTCCCTCAACTGGCAACGAATGAAACAGAGCTGGTTTACGCCAACGAGGACCAGGACCAGGATATCCCTTCCAGGAACTTCATTACGGAGCTGGCCAGCCAGCACTTCCCAGATCTTAAACTGGAAAAGTTGAGGATGAACCCTAAGAAATTTTTCTCAGCCTGGCTGAGGGGAAAGCCTAACGCCATACTGATCACGGGTTCCTACAGCCGGTCTGCACTTTCAGAAATACTCTCAGCCAGCTTTGTAGATGACATATTGAAAAAAGAGGCCCTGCCTGTGTTCATTGCCCACAGGTAGCACACTGTTACAGTTTAGAATAAATGGATGAAAAATGGAAGAAAGGATGCCCCGGCATCCTTTTCTTTTTTCCGGATTGTTAAATTGTGCTGCTGGCGGTCGGGAATGTAAATGGAATGTCTTTCGATTGTATTTTCATTCCCGATTAAACTCCACGCATGAAATTAGCCACCGTTGCCCTGTTCAGTTTTTCACTCGCCCTCATGGCAGGCTGCTCTTCCCCTTCCATAGAAACGAAGGAAGAAAAGCTTACGTCATCTGTTGAGAACCAGGCCCGCCACTCCGACAAGCTGCCCGATTTTTCGGTCACCGATCTCGAAGGAAATGTAGTGAACCTCAGCTCCTTTAAAGGAAAAAAAGTATTTGTGAACCTCTGGGCCACCTGGTGCCCTCCCTGCAGGCGCGAGATCCCTTCCATTGAAAAGCTATACAGCAAGGCCAACAAGCAAAATGCAGTTTTCCTGCTGATCTCCCTGGACGATAATTTTGAAGTAGCCCGCAAATACGCCGAGAAAACAGGCATGAAGGTTCCTATATTTTATCCGGCAGAAAACCTGCCCGCGCTGTTCAACGTGGATGGCATACCCACCAGTTTTATCTTCAACGAGCAGGGTGAGCTGACGAGGATCGTCAACGGCTCCGACGATTTCGATTCAAAAGAATACCTGAAGATCTTCGGTTCCTAGTATCCCCCCTGGTACATCCTCTCGCCAATCATGAGGTCGTCGAGCTCAGATCTTAATGCATCTTTTTCTCTTTGGATCTCATCGCGAGTACGCACGCCGAAATAACGCAGCAGGGGCAAGGGCGGGCACCAACCCTGCAGGGCATGCTGGGCAAGGAATGCGCCCGAAATGGCGCTGAGCAGGGCCCATTTTTTATTCACGGTCACCGCCAGGGTCAAACCGATCAGCATGTTCAAACCGGAGGTCAGTTCCAGGGCTCTTTCGATGTCCCATTCTTTTTCCAGTTGCCACAATCTCTCCTGTATACCTGCCGCACCCTGGCGACTGAAGCGCTGGATATTATCCTCTGTTTTCTGGTCGATCTTTTCATTGATCTTAGGGCCAGTATTCCGCCTGACGCGGTCATTGTTGAGTTGTAGGGTTGTTTCCATAATAAAAAATCATACAAAAATCAAACCCCACAAGGGCTGGTTTCAAGTGCATAACTTTATGCATGGCCAGGATCATCACCATCACTTTCAACCCCTGTATAGATAAGAATACCAGCGTAGAAGCCTTACAGCCCGAAAAAAAGCTAAGGTGCACCTCGCCGGTATTCCAGCCGGGCGGGGGCGGCCTGAACGTGTCGAGAGGTCTGCAAAGACTGGGGACAGAAAACCTCGCTATTTACTTCGCCGGCGGGTACACCGGCCAATTCCTGGAGCAACTGGTGGAGGAAGAACAGGTCGCTTCCCGCATCATCCCCATCAAAAAACACACAAGGGAAAACCTGATCGTTGTGGATAAAAAAACCGGCCAGCAATACAGGTTTGGCATGCCCGGCCCGGAGATCAGTGAGCAGGAGTGGCAACTATGCCTCGACATGGTCTCCAGGGAAGAAGAGGTAGAATATATCATCGCAAGCGGCAGCCTCTCGCCTGGCATGCCAGAAGACATCCTCGCACGCCTGGCCACCATCGCAAGAGAAAAAAAAGCCAGGCTGGTCATCGATACTTCAGGTCCCGCACTGGCCGCAGCGGTGGAAGTGGGCGTTTACCTGCTGAAACCCAACCTCGGCGAGCTGGCGGCCCTGGTAGGTAAGGAACATATTCACGCGGAACAGGTGGACGACGTGGCCAGGGAGATCATCGCCAAAGGCAAATGCGAAGTGATGGTCATCTCCCTGGGCGCCGCCGGAGCCATGCTGGTAAGCAAAGATGATGTGATCCAGATGACCCCTCCGGTAGTAAAAAGAAAAAGCACGGTCGGCGCCGGCGACAGCATGGTAGCCGGACTGGTGCATGCGCTATCGGGCAATGGCTCTATGAAAGATGCGCTCCGCATGGGCATAGCCTGCGGCACCGCAGCCACCCTGAATGAAGGAACCGAATTGTTTCATAAAGAAGATGTGGAGAAGCTGCTAATGTTGATTCGCGAAGTAACCGTCCGTTAGTCACTTTATCAACTCTGTCAACTTTATCAACTTTATCAACTATTTCTTCTTCCCCCAACGCTTCCTCACCCACTTCTCCGCTTCCACGGCATGAAAGACCACAGCCGACAACACAATGCAAATAATCAGATCCTCCAGGCTAAGCGGACTGGTCTTCAGCACCTCGTTGGCAAAAGGAGTATAAATGATCACCAGTTGCAGCAGGAAGGTAAAGAGCACAGCGCCGATCAATGGTTTGTTACCCAGCAATCCTTTCTTATAGATAAATTCATCACCGCGTATGGCCATTACGTGCCCGAGCTGTGAAAGGGAGAGCACCGTGAACACCATGGTTTGCCAGTTGGGATTATCGGTATGAATGGCCCAGGCCTGTACCCCCAATGTGATGAAAGCCATAAGCAGCCCCACCCAGATGATGTGAATGCCAATGCCATCGGAAAACAGGCTTTCATTGGTTCTCCTGGGCTTCCGCTTCATGATATCGGGCTCGGCCTTTTCAGTGGAGAGCGCGAGACCGGGTAATCCATCGGTCACGAGGTTGATCCAAAGAATGTGAATGGGCAAAAGCGGGATGGGCAGTCCGATCAGCGGTGCCAGAAATATGGTCCAGATCTCCGCGCTGTTGCAGGTCATGATATACTTGACAAACTTGCGGATGTTGTCATAGATCCTTCGTCCTTCGCGGATGGCTTTGACGATGGTAGCGAAATTGTCGTCCAGCAGGATCATGTGTGCCGACTCTTTGCTTACATCTGTACCGGTGATACCCATGGCTATGCCGATGTCTGCAGATTTGAGTGAAGGCGCATCGTTCACGCCGTCGCCCGTCATGGCTACAAACTGGCTTTTCTTTTGAAGCGCTTTCACGATATCAAGCTTCTGCTGGGGCGACACCCGGGCATACACGCTGATGCTTTCCACGTCTTCTTCAAAAGCCTCGGCACTGTACTCAGCCAGTTCCCTTCCAGTGACAACAAGATCTTTCGCGCGCAGGATGCCGATGTCGCGGGCGATGGCTGCGGCAGTTTCCTTGTGGTCCCCGGTGATCATTACCGGCCGGATGCCTGCTGTTCTGCACTGGCTGATGGCTTCGTAGATCTCTTCCCTTGGAGGGTCGATCATGCCCACGAGACCCGCAAACTGCATGTCTGCTTCCACGGTCTCGATCGAAATTTTTTCCGGCAGTTGGTTGAACTCCCGGTAGCTGAACGCCAGGACGCGAACCCCTTCGGCGGCCATCCTTGAAGCATCATCCAAAATGCCTGCGTTCTCGCGCCCTTCATTGAGAATGGCAGTAATGGATTCCGCGGCGCCTTTGGAAATAGCTATGTACTTACCATCCATCTTATGAATGGTGGTCATGCATTTACGCGCCGCGTCAAAGGGTAGTTCATCCACCCGCGGAAACCTGCCTGCCAGGTCGGTAGCCAAAGCGGGATCCTGGAAATGATCGACCATGGCGATCTCCGTTGGATCGCCTGCCATTTCTTCGCCATCCAGTTTTACGTCGTGATTCAGCAGCATCGCCGACTCCAGTAGCGAAAGATCGTCCTGCAGCACCAGGTCGGTCTCTGCGGGTACCACCTTCACTACGGTCATTTTATTCTTGGTGAGTGTACCGGTCTTATCGGAACAGATATAGGTGACAGATCCCAGCGTTTCTACTGCGGGCAGTTTCCTGATCAGTGCATTTTTCTTCACCATTCTTTTTGCTCCCAGGGCCAGCGCTACGGTGATGAGTGCCGGCAATGCTTCCGGGATAGCGGCCACCGCCAGCGAAATGGCGAGGAGCAGCATTTCCATGGTATCTTCTCCTCTCAGCAGGCCGGTAACGAACAGAACAGCGCAGATGGCCAGGATGATCCAGGAAAGTTTTTTGCCAAAGTCCATCATCCTTTTTTGCAGGGGAGTAATGGTTCCTTCATCCTGCAGCATCTTGGCGATCTTGCCCAGCTCTGTGTGCATGCCGGTGCCTACAGCAATACCCACGGCACGGCCGTTGATCACCTGGGTTCCCTTGAAGGCCATGTTCGTCATCTCCCCCAGGGGCACATCCTTGTCCGTAAGTACTTCCGCGGTTTTATCTACAGGAACCGATTCACCCGTCAGTGACGACTCTTCCAGGCGGAGAGAAAATGCTTCCAGCAGGCGCAGGTCGGCAGGTACAGCGCCGCCGGCTTCCAGCTGAACGATATCGCCAGGCACCAGTTCCTCCGAACCCACTACGAGGGTTTTGCCTTCCCTAATGACTGTAGCGGAAGGCGTAGCCATTTTCTTCAGCGCCTCCATGGCTTTTTCCGCCTTGTATTCCTGGACAAAACCTACGATGGCGTTCAGCAGCACGATCACTAAAATGATGATCATGTCTGTCCTGTCCCCGGCAACGCCGGAGATGATGGCGGCGGCGATCAGCACAAGGATCATGAAATCGGTGAACTGGTGGAGGAAAAGCTTCCAGGGGGCTTTTTTCTTTTTTTCCTCTAATACGTTTTTTCCAAAACGCTCCTGCTTCTCTGCCACCTGCTGCAGGCTAAGACCCTGGCGTGACGACTGCCACTCAGAAAAAAGTTGTTCTGCGTTTTGCGTATGCGCACCCATGTGGAATGGTTAAGGATTCCTTTAAAATTACGAAAATAAGGAGGGCGGAACAGGGAAGAAATTAGCCTCATTTTCCAGCTGCCGATGAGGGCCTGCTGATGTCGAGGAGGATAAATACCAGACCCATAACAAACCAGAAGGCGATGCTTTTCAAATCACCGGAACGCACAGCTTCAAGCACAGCTATGCCGAAGAAAATAAGAAAAACGGTGAACCCGGGGCCGGGTCTGAATTTTTTCATATAGATCAGGCGGCGAGGTGTTGGTTGCCTCTCGCCAATGATTCATAAATAGTGGCTAAGCGGGCATTCAGGATCTCCGCGATCTCTGCCGGCACAAAGCCTTCCTTCTGTAGAATAAGCGCAGCCTGGCATGCCAGGGGCAAATGCCGCTTCCCTGCATCGCCATAACCAAGGCAGGCCGGCTTCACATGATTGGTGACCCCACTGCCTTCAAAACAGGATCTACTGAGGCGGGCTATGCATTGCTTCACCACCTGCCTGGCCAGGTGCAGCCTGTTCTGTGTGGCCGCATCCAGTTCTTTATAGCATCCTTCCACCATGCGCGACGCTTCATAATGATCAAACCCAAAGCCCACCGCTATACCCAGAGCCGACCGGCAAAGCTGAAGACCCCGTGCATGAATATGCTCGGGGGCTGCAACCTTTCCGTATCTGCTATTGAGAGAAAGCTCTTGGATGATTTTAGATTTAAGTCCCGATAGCTATCGGGAGAAGATTGAAGATTTATACCTTCTTATACTCACGATTCACTTTTCACCATTCACCACTCACCTCTCACCACTCACCATTCACTACTCACCATTCACGACTCACGATTACAGTCCCGCTCCGGCCACATTGAAGCCCGAGATCGCGCAAATGACCACGATGGCTACATCTATCACAATGCTCAGGAAGAAGGCCGGAATGGTTACCCTGGTGGGCATGGCGGCCAGGTTGGTCACCAGCACCAATCCCATCGCACCTACCGCTGCAATGAACAGCGCCAGGCTGGAACCCGAAAGGATCACGGCAAAAAGCGTCAGCGGGGTGAGCACACAGCCGTGAGAGGTAAGGATCAATGCCAGCCAGCCGAACCGGTTTCTTTCCTGCTTCGCACTCCAGTGCAAAAACCTGGACACAATGCCTGTTCTGGCGTTCATTGTCCTGTCAGCGGTATTCTCCGCATTATATACTGCCTCCTGTTGAATTATCGTTTGCATATGGTGTTTATTATTATGAGGCAAATTTCATTTCCACGCGCTTAATTCTGAATGAGAAACGTAGGAAAGCAACCTGATCTTTGTCATAATTCTTTTGATATTGTATTTCTTTAACACCAGGCGGCAACCAAAAAAAACGTGAACCCCTGGGGTCCACGTTATAATTTATTGTAGTTCGACAAGCTCACTATGACAACAAAGAACCTCTTTCACCATTTACTTGCTTCACCCCGCACTTGCGGGGCTCGCAATGACTTCGCTTCGAAATGTCGCTCAGATTCACGATTCACGACTCACGTAGTTCGGCAAACACAGGCGCCTCCTGCCCCACTTCCACGGTAGATTTATTTCCCAGCTTCTTCAACCGGAAGATCAGGTAGATGAGGTAGATGATCACGCTCCACACGGCCACGATGATGAAGGCGGCCATGAAAAGCAGCCACAAAGGCGCCCGGTCGCTGGTAGCCCAAAGTGTTCTTTTACCAAAGGATGCCACAGCCGGCGTGTGGGTATAGACGCCCCAGGGTGCTGCCATTTCCACTTCCATATTGCCGAACATGTCGTTGTCCTCTACTTTAACGGCCAATACCAGGTTGCCTTTCTTATCGGCTGTGGGCAGGCTGTCTCGGCCAAATTCGGCGATCACCATGCCTGCAGAATCCGTTGTGTAGGTCTCTTCTTCACCTACCGGCAGCAAGGAGCTTAACCTCCTCACACCCACTTTCAACTCCACATCCGGAGCAGGGGTCCATTCTGTTCCATCGAACTGCAGCACCTGCACGGAGATGGCTCTCTTCCCTTCCTCAGTTTGCGTGGTATCCATCAGGATCTTTGCTTTAGTGATCTCAATTTCCGATCTCGTCTCAACCCAGTCCCTGGTCTCGGCGGCCACCGCCACAAAAGGATAGGTAGTGCTGCTGTCCCAGGCGGCTTTCATGCGTGCAGGCAATACGAGCTTGGCCACACCACGACTATCGGTCACTGCTTCACCGATCAGTCCTTCATCGGTCTCCTCTTTGAAATAAACCTTCACTTTGGCGCCGGTGATCACCTGGAAACTATTGTCTTTCCTGAGCTTGGATGAAAGCATCAGGTAGGGAAGCTTGTTATTGAGCGTATGAAATCCCAGCTGCAGGCTTAGCTCTGGCTTTTCGTCAGCAGCCGCTTCCTCGGTTACTTCTTCAGTGGCTTCCTGCGTACTGTCTTCCTGTGCAAGGGCCACACCCAGCTGCGCAAACAGGAAGAAGAATAAAAGAAGATATTTATTTTTCATGTTGTTCATTTTGCTCCACGATGGTCTCGTGAATGGGGATGATGGGGAATATCCTGACAAAGAAGGTGATGATCAGCAGCGCGCCGGCCAATGAACCGATCGCGATAGCCCACTCTTCCCAGCTGGGGAAATAATGCAGGTGTGCCTCCGGAGCATCGCTCATAGGAAGGAAGGGGTGCAACAAGGTAGGAGTTACGATCAGGTAACGCTTGAACCATGCGCCCACCACCACCATGATGCCTGCGATGAACATCGGCAGGGGCTTGCGTCCTCCTTTGAAGAGCAGGATCATTATAGGAATGATCATACCCACCATGATGGCAAACCAGAACATCAGGGCAAACTCGCCGGTGAATAAATTAGTGAGGTGAGACTCCTCCGGCTTCTTCATCTTGAATGCAGGAACCAGGTATTCGTTCACATTGAAATAGAGATAAAGCAGGGCCAGCATCACGAGCACCTTACCCATCCTGTCGAAATGCAGCTGGGTGATATATTTTTCCAGCTTGTATGCCTTGCGCATCACGTACATCGCTACCACTACACCTCCTGCGCCCACGAGGAATGCGCCGGAAATGAAATAAGCGCCGAAGTTGGTGCTGTCCCATCCCGGGCGGTAAGTAGTGGCAAACAGCCATGATGTTACTGTGTGGATGCTGAATGCCACGGGAATGATGGTGATACAAAGCATATTGATCGCCCTGTCGGAGATCTTGAACTGGATGCGGCTGCCCCTCCAGAATGAACCCATGAATCGATAAAGTTTCTGGAGCCATTTATGATCCTTCTGCTTGTTCCCGATCATGATCTTCAGGTCGGGTAGCAGGGGAAAATACAGGAGCAAAAGACTGATAAAGAAATAGGTGGTGATCACGATCACATCCCACATGATGGGCGACTGGATACGGCCATTGATAAAGAGATTGAACAAGCGCTCCGGCCTACCCATATCCACGATGATGATGAGGGAGGCCAGTACGATAGCGGAAACCGCGATGATCTCCGCAATCCTGGTCAGCGGGGTGGCCCAATGCACATTGGCCAGGCGAAGGACAGCCGTGATCAGGGAGCCTACGAGGCTGATGGCCACGAAGAAAACAAAGTTGGAAATGTAAATACCCCAGGAAACATAATCGCCCATGTTGGTCACGATCAGTCCCCTGTCGAGCTGACGGTAATAAGCAAAAGCGCCCAGCAGGCAAACCAGGATAAGGCTGCCTGTCCAGATCATACCCGCGCGGCCGAATTTGCGGGGCATGAGGTCGCTGATGATCGTTTCGGTTGGTATTGTTGAAGTTTTCACGCTGAATTATTTAGCTGGTTCAGTAGATTCAATTCCTGATTCATAAGGGAAGTTCCTGTTAGCAGGCGGCAGGTAGTATACCCTTGGCTTAGTACCCAGGTCTTCCATCAAACGATAGCCGGCCTTGTCTCTAACCAGCTCGCTGAAGCGAAAGGTCTCTGAGCCGTTGCTCACGGAATCTTCGTTCATATCGCCGAACATGAATACGCCATTTGGACAAGCAGTCACGCAGTGTGGCAGCAATCCTTTTCTTGACATATCCGGACAGAAATCGCATTTTCCTACAGTGCCCTTTTTCTGGGGGAGACTGGTCTCTGCATTGTACTCCATATGTGCGATGTGCTCGGGAAGTACGGGCTTATCCCAGTTGAATACCCTGGTAGAGTAAGGACAGGAAGCCATACAGAAGCGGCAACCTATACAGCGGTCGCTGTCGATCAGCACGATGCCGTCCTGGCGCTTGAAGGTGGCATCCACGGGGCAAACCTTCACACAAGGAGGCTCGTCGCAATGCATGCAGGTGGTAGGCTGCCAGTAGGGAGCGGTGTGCTCGGCGTCCTTCATGGAGTGTATCTTGATCCAGTTCTGGCCGTCCTGCACGTGGTGGCAGTGATTACAGGCTTCCTGGCATTTCTTCAGGTTCTTACACCGTGAAAGATCGATCACCATCACAAAGCTTTTACCGGCTATGCCCCTGCGTTGCTCCACGTTGGTGATTGTGGGCAGGTCCGGAACCGGTTTCAGGAAGGCCTTGTCCACCTCTATCACTTCGCCGTCTACCGACAGCAGCTTTACTTTTTCACCAGAGGCCTGCACGGTCTTATCCTCCGGGGTGAATATATCGTCGGGGCTGCAGCTGGCGGCCAGGGTGGCCAGCAGGCCCGTGGTCAGGAATTCTCTCCTGGAAGTTTTTTCTTTCATGGCTTAGAATTGGTTCGATTTAGATTTCACCCAGGTGTGGATGTCTTTGTCTTTGATCTTTCCATGGGAAGTGATCTTACTGATATCCACTTCCACCAGCTTACCGTCCTGCCCCAGCATTTTCACTGTGGTGGCAACCGGCTCCTGTTTCTTTTTCCTGAACAGGAAGATGGATGGAAGAGCGATCATGGAAGAAACGCCAAGGCCCCAGAAAAGGAATTTTTTACGCGATACAGGTTTTTGTTCCATAATGTTTGAATGAAGACATGAAAATAGAGCGTGGCGGTCCCGATATTAACAACGCCAGTCATGCTGCAGGGTGATATTTATCAATAGAGGATGAAAACGAAAGACCGGCGTTGCTGCCGGTCTTTACTTTACTTTTTAAATGTCCGCATGTAATTAACCACGGCCCAGATCTCCTCCTGATCCGGGATCTTCTTTTTGAAGGAAGGCATGTCCTCGCGTCCTTCAAGTGTTTTGTAAAACAGGGCGCCATCTGTCTGTTTTTGGAAATCGCTCTTTGTGAAATCTCCTGGTAAAGTTTTTAACTGTGCTGCTTTGGAACCGTCTCCTTTACCTGCCTTGCCATGACAAGACTGACAGTGCTTGGCCCAGATGGCTTTCCCTGTTGTTATCGATTCGGCGTCCCCTTTCAAAGGGTTGGTCATCTTGTTGTACTTGTCGGGTACGGGCCATGGCTGGTTAGCCACGAAGCTCGCCCCTCCAACGAACAGGATGCCGGCCGCTAATACTGTTGTGAGTTTCATGTTGATTGTTTTATTGTGTTTTCCAATACGGGATGCTAATGAATATTTTAATAACTCCAGAGCCTGGTGATGTTGAATCCGATCAGGAACTGCTTGTACTTATCCTTGAAAGGAACCGCCGGGTTGTTCTGGTTGTACATATTATTCATCTGTGGTGTGATGAAGTAATAGTTACCCAGGAAGAACTGGAAGGCGTGCGCGCTGGTGGCCACCTCGATACCGAATGAGAAGTTCGGATCAGGATTCTGCTTAGCGTGCTTAGTCAGTGGCTGGTCGTAGTTCAGCAGGATAGACATAGCATCTGTTACTTTATACCTGCCGGAAAAAGCAATGGCGAAATGACTGTGCTCCATCTGGTTGACAACAGATGTAACGATGCTGTCCTGGCCGGTGCTGCCTTTCACAGCTTCTTTCTTGTACATGCCGTTCACCACGTTGATATGAGAGACGCTGGGCGCTACCTGTATGGATGCTTTGTCGTTGATCTTTCTTGCTATCATCACCTGGTTGAAAAAGCTCATTCTGTCGGTAAAATAACGGTAGTCCTCATCTTTGGTCTTGATACCCATGCTTCCGAAATAAGTAAGGCTGATGGGCATCACTTCTTTTGTTTGTTTGAGAAGAGCATACTTCACAGAACCTTCCCACATCATATTCTCTTTTGTCAAAGCGGCTCCCAGCATCAGGTTCTCGCGTACCACGTATCCGAATCCAAGACGGATATTAGATGGGGCGAAGAATCCGTAGAAGTCATTGTACTTGTTCTTCATGGTACCAAAACGGTGCATGATATCCATTTCGAAGGTATTCTTCGCAGGCACCATCACGGTCTGGTTGTCTATCAGCCAGATACTTTCGAAAGTATTCTTTACTGGCTTTGGCTTCCTGGGCTCGGTGGCTGTTTCTTCGGTTACTTCCTCTGTAACTTCCTCCACCACCACCGTGGTGTCCTGGGCATTCAGGGATCCTGCGATCAGGAGGGCAACAGCCAGATAACCAAGTCGCTGTATTGCTGTTTTTATTTGTTTATGTAACATAGTTTCTAGCTTTTAATTATTAGGTGCTCCGTTCCTGATCCAGTCCAGGATCTTTCTTTTTTCGCTGGTGGTCAGCGTGCCGCCGATCGGCATGCTGTTGTCCTTTACACTCAGGTAAATGCCGCTCTGGTCTGGAGCGATGGTGTTTACATATCCACCACCCATCAGCGCATTGAAGGCATTCTTTGCAGTAAGCGAAGGCTTTTTTGTTGGTATTGCGTCGTGACAGCCACTGGTAGCACAACTTTTTTCAAAGAGAGGCACCAGGTCTCCACTGAAGCTTACGGGCTGGGGAGGAGCGTCTGGGTCTGCGCCAGGATGGATCACATCCTTGTAGCAGCTCTGCAACATCACAGCGGAAGCAAGCAGGGCAGATAAAATCAGTAGTATACGTTTCATAAGTCAGTATTATAATGTTTTCTTGAATTGAGCATTCGATTTCACTGTTGCTTTGTCCGCTACACTGGAAGAAACAAGAGCATAGTCTGTCTTCGCCAGGAATGAGAACTCGAAGTATAATCCGGCGATCTCATAAGGAACTGTTGCCTGGATCGTGGTCTTACCAGTGTAAGTAAGTTTACCGGTCACCTCTTTGGTTACACCCTTGAAAGTCAGATCAGCCTTCACGATGTAGCCTTTGAACTCCTTGCTGGCCTCCAGGCTTTTAGATTTGATCACGGCAAGATTTTCTGGCTCATCCACCTTTCCAAGTGCGGTACCAAATGTGGGAAGCAAGCATCCTGCATCCCGACCCGGCTCGCCCGTATTCACCGTGTTCAACCTTACCCAACCTTCGAAACTTGTGTTGGCAGGATTTTTCTCGTCGAAGCTCATGCTGCGGAATCCAAACTGGTTGAATCTTCCTGTTAGCATAGCGGCAGATCCCATATAAGCGGTCTCCCACATTACATTGGAGTGGGTCTTGTCAAATGTCCAGCCTTCTGTGAGTTTTATCACATCATTTCCATAAACTGGAGGAGTGAGCGTTGGCGTTTCGAAGATCTCGTCCTCGTGAGTACATGATGCCATGTAACCGAGAGAGGTAATGCAGAGGGCGATGAACAGGTAGTGGGTTTTAAGATACTTTCGCATATAATTTGATTTTTGCGATGAGGGAATTGATTGATTGTTTACGAGTACAAAGTAGCCGCATGAATAGTGACATTCGCATGACATTCCTCAACGGAGGCCTTGATTGTCATCACTTCGGCAACTAATCTTTGAGAGGCGCAAAACATTGAAGAATACTGGTTTTGAGCTGGTTTTGGACAAGCATAAAAAGAGAACCTGCTCTTATTTGGATGATCAGGGGAATGGGTGTTTAATATTCAGGTAAGTGAAGCCTGGGAGGTATGGGAAGCGGTTGAGGCTCGGGTTCCGGGCGTAAATACTTTAATACATCTTCTGTGGTGACCACGTCCAGGAAACGGTCGTCGTCATCGAAGGCAAGCAGGTAACCGCTTTGATGCATGTTAAGGAGCCGCCTGCAATCTTCAATCGTGTAACCTGGACGCACTACAGGAAAATCAATGGTCATCACTTCCTGCACGGTGGTGCTATTGCTTTTCAGACCACGAAGCACTATGTCGCGCGCATAGCCCCGCTCACAAAAAACACCTTTATAGCCGCCGTCCTTGAGAACGATCACATAGCTGACGTTCAGCGCCTTCATCACATGCAGCGCTTCCACCACCAGGGTCTCGGGAGCCACCCAGTTGATCGTCATGTGTTTTTGCCTGAGGATGTCGTGTACGAAAGTCATTATACGAACGGTTTGATTAGATCGCTTTACTGTAGATCACGCGATCGGTATTGCCCCGGAGCAAATGCATGTCGATAGCAGCACATACATTCCTGCGGAACAAGCCACCTTTCTCCGTAAGCGTAACCGTATTGTCTTCCAGGTTCAAAATACCCTCCGCTTCCATATCCCTGAATGCAGGGAAACTCACGTCGGTGAGCAAGGGCAGGTCTTCTTCCTCGAACCTGGTCCTTCCGTCGCAGGCCAGCTCGGTGATGTACTTCCTGAACCTCGCATCTTCCGCGGTCAGCGCATAACCTTTGGTTACCGGGAACTCGCCAGCCAGTACGGCCTTGTAATATTCAGCCAGCTTTTTTTCGTTCTGTACATAAGCGATCCCCGCATCACTGATAGAAGACACACCCAGGCCAAGCAGCAGCCCCGTGTTTTGTGTGGTGTATCCCATAAAATTCCTGTGCAGGCGGTGCTCATTTTTGGCCAGGGCCAGTTCTTCATCCGGCAAGGCGAAATGATCCATACCGATATCAACGTATCCGCTATCCATCAGCATTTTTCTGCCGGTGAGATAGAGATCCAGCTTCTCCTCTCCCTGAGGAAGGTCAGAAACGTCGAATAGTCGCTGGCCCTTGCTCACCCAGGGTACGTGGGCATAGCTGTAAAAAGCGATCCTGTCAGGACGCAGCTCCAGCACCTTGCTGATCGTGGCCTTGATGGAATCAACGGTTTGCAGGGGAAGTCCATAGATCAGGTCGAAATTCACAGAAGTGAAGCCCACTTTCCTTGCATTGATGGTGGCTTGCTCCACATTGCTGAATGGCTGGATCCTGTTGATGATCCTCTGTACGTTTTCATCGTTATCCTGTACGCCATAACTGATGCGGCGGAAGCCAAGCTTATACAGCCTGGCCAGGTGGGCCTGGGTGGTGTTGTTGGGATGACCTTCAATGCTGAATTGCCTGTTGGGATGCACCACGCTGTCTTTCAGAATGGAGGTGATCAAAAATTCCAGGTTGGCGGGAGAAAAAAAAGTGGGCGTGCCTCCACCGAGGTGGAGCTCGTGGATCACCGGCGTCTGCTTCATCAGCTTCCGGTACATCTTCCACTCTTTTAAAAGCACATTCAGGTACTCCTGCTCTACGCTATGATTGGTAGTGATCTTCTTGTTGCAGCCGCAATAGGTGCACAAAGATTCACAAAAGGGCAGATGGATATACAAGCTAATGCCGTTGATGTGGTTTTGCTGGTGAAAGCGCTCAGCGAACAGCTTTTTCCACACTTCCTTGTCAAAACCCGGTTGCCACCAGGGCACGGTGGGATAACTGGTATACCTGGGCACCGGTTGATCATACTTCAACAGCAAACTGGGTTCGGGCGCATCATAATTCATGATACGAAACTACCCCGGCCCCGGACGGATAGATATGATTTTGATTATGACTTTACACGAGAATTGTCAGTAAAGCAAATTTTTAAGCTTTTCTAAATTGGTAATGGAGATCTTGCCGCTTTTGATATCAATGAGGCCTTCCGATTTAAAATCGCTCAGGGTGCGGATCAGGGATTCCGTGGCCGTGCCTACGTACTGGGCGATATCGTCCCTGGAGAACTCGATCAGCTTGGCGTCGGTGCTGGCGTTGAATTTCTGGTGGATGTCAACCAGGGCCTTGGCCACCCTCTTGCGAAGAGAACTATAAGCCAGGCTGAGCAGCCTCTGCTCCTTTTCTTTAACATTTTGGGTAACGATCCTGATGAATTTGGAAGCGATGCTGATGTCGCTGTACAGCATCTGCAGGAATTCTTCCCTCGGGATCTGCATGATCTCGGATTCCTCCACCATGATGGCGGTATCGTCGTAATTGCTGTCGTCCAGCAGGGCCGAGTAGCCTATAAAGTCGTTGGCCGAATAAAGGTCAGTGATGTATTCTTTGCCGTCCTCGTGCGTTTTGAATGCCTTCACTTTTCCCTTCACCAGGTAATAGAGAAAGCGTGGGCGCTTGCCTTCCTGGTAAAGGATCTGTTTTTTGCTGAAAGACTCAATAGCGTACTGATCAGAAAGCTGCTGGAAAAGACCCGTGTTCTTTACATCTTTCACAAACTGCGACAAACCAGCGGGAGAGGCAGCGTAATTGTTCTCCAGCAACTGGTTCTTTTTCAGCCTTACTTCAATGGCATTCAGCAGCTCAATATCATCGAAAGGCTTGGTCACGTAATCATCAGCACCCATTTCCATCCCCTTCCTGAAATCGCTACGCTCGGTCTTTGCCGTCAGAAAAATAAAAGGTATGTTTTGTGTATCCGGATTCTTTTTGAGTAAATGAAGAACACCATAGCCATCCAGCTCGGGCATCATGATGTCACAAACGATCAGGGAAGGTTTTTCCCTCACAGCTATGTCCACACCCTGCCGGCCATTCTCGGCGGTCAGCGTATCGTAACCGGCCAGATCAAGGATTTCAGCTGTGTTCTCTCTCAGATCGTTGTTGTCATCAATAACCAGGATTGTCTTTTTCATTTTTCTGTGTTTGTTACAGGTACTGTAATAGATATGGTAGTTCCTTTGCCTAAGATACTATCAATACTGATCTCACCTTTCAGCAGGTCGGTATAACGCTTCACAATGTGCAGGCCGAGACCTGTACCTTGTATGTTCATGGCATTGTGCCCACGAAAGAAGGAACTGAACAAATGATCCTTGTCTTCTTCCGAAATACCAATACCATTGTCCCGAACCGAAACAACCGCTTTCTCGCCATTGACCATTGACCTTACCCTGATGACCCCATCATCGTTAGAAAACTTGATGGCATTGCTCACCAGGTTGATCAGGATATTTCGTAATAGTTTCTTGTCGCTGATGATCATTTTGTTACCCTGGTGCTCATATTCCACGTGCTGCTTCTCTTTCACAATACCCCTCATATCCTCGATGGTGTCGCTCACTACCTCGGGCAGATCCACTTCCGAATACATGGGGCCCACCTTTCCTTCATCCAGTTTGCCCAGCGAGAGAAAGTCCTCCAGCAGGTCGTTCAGGTGTTTAACCGACTCCTGGATGCGACGCGTATGCTTATCCCGGTTGGCCTGCTGCTCGGTGGTAGTATATTTTTTCAGCAGCGAAGCCGAAGAAAGAATAGCGCTGAGCGGCGTACGGAATTCATGGGAGGCCATGGAAACAAACCGGCTCTTGATCTCGTTCAGCTGCCTTTCCTTATCCAGCGCTTCGCTCAATTCCGCCTGGGAAAGCTCCAGCCTTTGCAGGGCTTCCTTCAGGATCACCGTGCGCTCCTCCACTTTGGCCTCCAGCTCGATGTTCATTCTTCTTACCTCACTGGTCACTTTTTCCAGCTCTTTCTGCTGCCTCAGCATGCTGCTTTCGATCTGCTTCCGCTGGGTGATATCCACGATAAATGCGATCACATATTGCTTTTCCTGCTGGCTGTATGCGCTGAGGCTCACCTCCACCGGGAAGTTTTCGCCCGACTTCCGCTGGCCGAACAGGTCGCGCCCTGAGCCCATCATGCGGTTGCCGGGATGCTTATAAAAGCCCTCACGGAGCTTTTGGTGGCCATGCCGGAACCTGCCAGGCAAGAGGATGTCAACCGGCTCCCCTATCAATTCGTCTTCCCTATACCCAAAGGTTTGGAGAGCAGCCGGATTGGCCAGTATGATCTTTCCCTTGTTGTCCGTCAGCAGGATCCCCTCCGTTGCGTTCTGGAACAGGGAGGTCATGTGCGACTTGTCATCCTCCATTCTCTTATACAGCTGCTTGATATGAAAGACCAGCAGCCCCGTGAAATAGATCAGGATGATGACAAATATGTGCTTCGTGATAGCGGTCGTATCTAACCTGATGTCCGGATGCAAAAGCATGAAAGTGATCACGATCATCGACGATGTCACCGCGGCCACCAGGGTAGACCGGCTGTCCTTGACAAATACCGACAAAAAAATGATCAGCAGAAAGCCTGTATAAGTGATCGTATGCTCAGGTAAAAGATAGCTTAAGCCGATAGTAACAACGAAAAGTACTGCGGCGAAAATGGTAGCCGATCTTTGGGAAAGTTTGAACATACGGTTCGAATGTACAAACTTAAACTATCCGTAAAATTCCAGGAGCTCTTTTTCAATCGCTATCGCCCTGGGCATCAATACATTATTTTCCAGATGGGTATGCTGCACCAGGTCGTCGTTGAACTCCTGGAGCTTGTGATATAACACCTGGTGACTGGTGCACGCTCCCTCCGGCACCTGGAAGTCATTGGCTTCTTTCCTGAGTTTGTTCATCAGCCCGGTGATCACTTCGTGCTCTTTTTCATTGCTCACCAGCGACTTTCGAAGGGTACGCACCAATAAGCTGCCATAGGGTTCCTTCCTCCTCAGCGCCGCATCGATCTGCCGCACATAGGGAAAGATCACCTCCTCTTCCTCCTTTGTGTGGGCACTCAGCACCGCTGTGAGCTCCCGGAAGGTCTTTAATACTTTTTGGGTCTCCGGGTATTTATTTCCATGGCTGTCTATGAAAGCCATCAGCCTCAGCTCAATGGATGGAATAGCCTGCACAATATAGTCGTGGTGCAGGTGGATGATGTAATCGATCAGGAAATCGGTCTTCCATTCATTGAACCGTATGCAGCTGGAAATATGGATGCTGCGGGTAGCTTCTTCAATCTCCGAAGCGATCTCGGGAAAGAGCAGCTGTTTGCTTGCACAGGCATCCTGCAGGGACACCAGGCCACTGCAGCAATAATTGATATCGTGCCTTTTGAACACGTCGGCAGTACGATAATCGGCCCTAACTATTTCCGAAATAGTCTGATCAGGTCTGGGTTGCATTGTTCTATAAGGTATTGAATTGCGCTTCTATCGGTTGCCCGCCGCCGTTGAGGCGACCGGCCAGGGAAATGCTGGAGATCAGGTCGTCGCTGTTCTCCTGTAAAATGTCATTGAACGTTGTCTTGGTCAAAAAGTCCTTTAGTTCGGCACGGATATGCTTCATGTGATGGTGCATGGGGCAGGGATGCAATTCGTTGCATTCCTTCAGCCTCAGCACGCAGGTAGTGAACGACTCGAGGCCTTCCATTTTTTCAAAAAGCTGGTAGAGGGTGATGTTCAGCGTATTCTCCGTGAGACTGAAGCCCCCCATGGGTCCCTTCACCGAAGTAATGATGCCATCCTTTGCCAGCTTCTTCAGGATCTTACTCATGAAATGACGGGGCACAGCCAGTTTCTCGGCGATCTCTTCTGCCTGTACGAAACGCTTGGTGTCCTGCATAATGGCTATGTAGAGAACCCCTCTTAACGCGTAGCTCAAAGATTTTGAAAAGATCATAATACGTGCTTCACAACAAAACTATCCGCATGTCCCTTTTTCCATCCTGATTGCTGTTAACCGGCCGGATGATTTAAATCATATTTCACCTGGCCGTACGCATGAGCCTCTCTGTTTGTAGCTTTGCGCCATGAAGAGCAAAAAAGACTTCTGGCTCCGTTTATGCCTGCTGAACCTTTCCATTGTAGCCCTGTTTGGCTTTGCATTGCGAAGCAAGATCCTTTTTCCCATTCCCTGGATGGACTACAGACATATGCTCAGCGCCCACTCCCATTTCGCCTTTGGCGGCTGGGTAGGACTGAGCCTGGCTACGCTGCTGATCTATAACATGCTGCCCCCGGCATTTTCAGCCAGGCGGGTCTATCAATGGATCCTCGCCGGCATCCAGGTGAGTTCGCTGGGAATGGCGGTTTCCTTTCCCTTCGGCGGCTATTATTCCGTCTCTATTGTTTTCTCCACGCTTTTCATCGTGGTCTCTTACTGGTTCGGTATCGTGTACATCCGCCACCTGCTGAAAATATCCCTGCCGCCTACCATTCGCATGCTGGCGATCACCGCCCTCCTGAGCCTGATGGCCTCCGCGATCGGGCCTTTTATGCTCTCCTACATTATGATCACCAACTCCACCGACTCCATCCTGTACCGTGACGCCATCTATACCTTTCTCCACTTCCAGTACAATGGTTTCTTCACTCTCGCGATCCTGGCCCTGTTCTTCCATGAACTTGTAAAAAGAGGACTGGAGCTGAATGTCACCATGCGCCGGTTTGCCATCTTCCTGAGCCAGTCTGTATTGCCTGCACTCTTTCTTTCCCTGCTTTGGCACGGCAACAAAATGTATTACATCATAGCGGCCGTAGGCTGCCTCCTGGTGCTGGCTTCGCTACTCTATTTCTTCTCTTTTATACGAAAGGTTGACCTGCGGTCCTTATATACATCTAAAACGGCCTGGTTCCTTTCTGTGTTCTCTTTGGCTTCCTTTGGTTTGAAGATGCTGCTGAACGTGGGCACCATCATCCCGCAACTGGGTCATGCCGTGTATGGCGACAGGCCGGTGATCATTGGCTTCCTGCATCTTGTATTCCTGGCCTTTGTCAGCTTCTTTATCCTCGGTACGGTCATAGAGGAAAAATATTTTACCCGCAATGGAAGGGTAATACGGGCACCTTTCTATGTATTCGGGGCAGGCGTGATAGCCAATGAGCTGCTGTTGATGCTCCAGGGATTAGGTATCTTATTCCAGACCAACAGCGACGCTTACAGCTGGCTGTTATGGGTGGCCAGCATCATCCTTTTCATAGGAGGGATCATGATCGCTGTGGCTGCTTACCAAAATAAAAAAGCCACAGGTGAACCTGTGGCTTCAGAATACAAAGCGTGATTTAATTTTTTCCGTCGTTCTTGCGCATGTACTCCAGTACGCTCCTGGCTTCAGCATCGCTGAGGTTCTGGTTAGGCATGCGCACAAGGCACTGCTCCAGCATTTTCTGCGCTGCAGTATCCTTTTCGATCATTTCGTCCACGTTGGTCACGAAATTCATGATCCATTCAGGTGTCCTCCTGTCTGTAACACCTGCCCAGCCCGGCCCTACCAGCTTCTCGCCGGTCAGCTTATGACAGCTCTGGCACTTCACATCATACACAACCTTACCATCAGCTACCATTTTTTCATCAAGTGGATGGGTTAACTCAACCTTATCGTATTTACCGATTCCTTTTGGATCAGTGCCTTCGTTGGTGGTGGAAGTAGTTTCGGAGGTGGATGTCTCCTTATTGTCGTCACCGCTGCAGGAACTGAAAACCAAGCCTGAAGAAACCATGATCGCTAATAACAATTTTTGACTCATAATTGATGGATTTGAAGTTGTAACCTAATTAAATTTTTTGAAATTAAAGACTGATTTTTTTGATTAGAATTCAGGAATTCAACCTGCCATAGTTGGATACACGGTAGCAGAGTTTAGCAGTCTATCCTGCTCAGTTTTAGTCTCTTCTGCATTATTGCAGGCAAATCTGATGAAGCAAAGGGCATGAAGTGGGATTACACGGTTTACCATAATAGTGATTTTGATGAAGCGGCATAAATAGTATGCCGCGAAAGGGGCGCAAGTTATTGCTCCCAACTCTGCATTACATGAGTAATATCAGTTTTAGCATTGACGCCTATCAGCATTGCCGGTAGGATGGACCTATATTTTTGCCGGATTAAAGATAGACATGTCTCTTATGAAAAAAACATTTACTATCTCCTTCATCAGCCTCATTTTCTTACTGGTCCTGATCATAGCGGTATCCCATGGTTGTGTCGACAAGACACCTTCCAGCAAAGAGCCATTGGACCTGGAGAAATTGACCCGCAATCAGCCGGAAAAGCATGGCGAACTGGTAAAACCAGAGGATGTGCAGCTCACCAATCCCCTGAACCCGCAGTTCGTGGCTGAAGGCCGCGAGCTCTACGAGGTCAGGTGCAAGTCCTGCCACAAGCTCACGGATGAAAAACTCATAGGTCCCGGCTGGGCCGGCATCACAAAGAAAAGGAAGCCGGAGTGGATCATGAACATGATCACCAACGTAGACATCATGCTGGAACAGGATCCGGTAGCACAGCGGCTTCTGCAGGAATGCATCGTGCGCATGCCTAACCAGAACCTCACCAGGGAGGAGGCCCGAAAGATCCTGGAATTCCAGCGAAGCAACGACAACGAAAAATGATCTTAATAATCAACCCCGATAAATTTCAATTATGCATACCAGTTCAAAGGTTCTTTTGACGACAACTATCGCTGCAGCGATGACCGCTTCGCTGTTCAGCTGCAAGCCCAAGGGCGCCGAAGCCGCAGTTAGTGGAGACGCCGCGTCCAAAGTGTACGTAGCACCAGGCAAATACGACGAGTTTTATAACATCGTATCAGGCGGCTTCAACGGCCAGATCGGTGTTTACGGCATTCCCTCCGGCCGTTTGTTCCGTATTGTGCCCGTATTCTCCCAGTCAACCGAAAGCGGTTATGGCTACAGCGAAGAAACGAAGCCCCTGCTCAACACATCTCATGGATTTGTTCCCTGGGACGACCTGCACCACATCGCCCTCTCTACCACCAAAGGTGAGCACGATGGTCGCTGGGCATTCGCCAACGGTAACAACACGCCAAGGATCGCCCGCGTGGATCTTTCTACCTTCCGCACTTCCGAGATCCTGGAGATCCCGAACAGCGCCGGAAACCACTCCTCGCCTTTCATCACTGAAAATACTGAGTATGTGATCGCCGGTACCCGTTTCAGCGTTCCATTGGACAATGACAACGGCGACGTGCCTATCACTACCTATAAGGAAAACTTCAGGGGCACAGTAAGCTTTATCTCTGTGAACCAGGAATCAGGTAACATGGACATCGCCTTCCAGATCCTTACGCCCGGCATCAACTTCGACCTCGCCAGAGCAGGCAAAGGCAAGTCGCACGGCTGGTTCTTCTTCTCCTGCTACAACACCGAGAAAGCCAACACACTGCTCGAAGTGAACGCGTCGGCGAAAGACAAGGACTTCATCATGGCCGTGAACTGGAAGAAAGCAGAGGAATACGTGAAAGCCGGTAAGGCCAAAAAGCAATCGGTAAAGTATGCGCACAACGTATATGATGAGAATACCCACACAGCAACTTCCACCATCAAGACCGAAGTACTGGTACTCGATCCAAAGGATTGCCCGGACATGATCTATTTCATTCCTTGTCCTAAGTCGCCACACGGCTGCGATACAGACCCCACAGGAGAATACATCGTGGGTAGCGGAAAGCTGGCAGCTACCATCCCGGTATTCTCTTTCACCAAGATCCAGAACGCCATTGCCGCTAAGACTTTTGACGGCACCTACGATGGTATACCAGTGATCAAATATGAGGCAGCATTACACGGCGAGGTACAGAAGCCAGGCCTTGGACCATTGCACACAGAGTTTGACAACAACGGTAATGCCTACACTTCCTTCTTCGTTTCTTCCGAGATCGTAAAATGGAATGTAAAGGACCTGAAAGTATTGCACAGGGTGCCTACTTACTACTCTATCGGTCACCTTTCCGTACCAGGCGGACCTACAGCCAAGCCTCACGGCAAATACGTGATCGCTTACAACAAGATCACCAAGGACAGGTACCTGCCTACAGGTCCCGAGCTGACACAAAGCGCGCAGCTTTATTCTATCGAGGGCGATCAGATGAAGCTCCTGCTGGATTTTCCTACCACGGGTGAACCACACTATGCAGAAGCGATACCTGCCGACCTGTTGTTCAAAAAACAAAGAAAGATCTACAAGATCGAAGAGAACATGCACCCATATGCCGCAAAAGGTGAAGGCATGGCCAAGGTGGAAAGAAAAGGCAACCAGGTACACGTGTGGATGACCTCTATCCGCTCTCACTTTGCGCCAGACAATATCGAAGGTGTGAAACTCGGCGATGAAGTATATTTCCACGTAACCAACCTGGAGCAGGACTGGGACGTACCACACGGATTCGCAGTGAAAGGCTCAGCCAATGCTGAGATCCTGATCATGCCTGGTGAAACACAGACCCTGAAATGGATACCCACCCGTGTAGGCATCACGCCTTTCTATTGCACGGACTTCTGTTCTGCCCTCCACCAGGAGATGCAGGGATATGTAAGGGTTTCACCGGCAGGCAGCAACGTGCCACTATCTTTCAATACAGGAAAGAACGGTCCTCAAAATGGGGATACAAGCAAGGCTAAGCCATCAGATACCACTAAACCCAGCAGATAATTATTCATAGTTCCCTCCGCCATGGCGGGGGGAACATTTCAAACCATTTTTATGAGAATCAAAAACATTTTATTCACCGGAGCCATCTTAGCGATGTGCTCATGCAACAACAGCGAGACCACTTCCACCACTTCAGAAAATGATGCGGTGCTGACCGGTGGCCAGTCAGCTGTACAGGACGACGAATCCGCCAAAGACGTTGTAAAAGTGGCAGCTGGTTCTAAAGACCACACGACCCTGGTGACAGCTGTGAAAAAAGCTGAGCTGGTGGACGCATTGTCCAATGCAGGTCCTTTTACAGTGTTCGCGCCAACCAATGCGGCTTTCGACAAGTTGCCCGCTGGCACGGTTGAGGAACTGCTGAAGCCTGAGAATAAGGAAAAGCTCCAGGATATCCTGCAGTATCATGTATTTGTGGGTACCTTGAAGACCGACCTGATGCAGGACGGCCAGACACTGAACCAGGTGAACGGCGGCAATATCACCATCAGCAAAAAAGATGGCAAGGTGGTGATCAACAACAGCGCAAATGTGGTGGCGAGCATACCAGCATCCAATGGCATCATTCATGTGATAGACGCTGTGTTGTTGCCTCCTTCTAAATAAGACTTTGATTCCGCTAACCTACCTAAAGAAAGGATTTGTAATGAAAAAGATGAGCACACCTTCCAGGATCATGATCGCCCTCGCTTCCTTAGCGATGGTCGCTACCTATTTTTTACCCGTATGGTTCATCTTTCTCATAGCACCGCAGTATCCCGAAGGATTGGAAATGAATATCTGGCTGGATAAGATCACCGGCCAGGTAGAGATCATCAATGGCCTGAATCACTATATCGGCATGAAGCATATCAGTTCCGAGATGTTCCCGGAGTTCGGCTACATGATCTATATAGTTGGCTTTTATATTGTTTTTGGTTTGGTTGTGGCCGCAGTGGGGAAAAGATCCCTGCTGCTGGTCTACAACCTCTTGCTGGTAGCAGTAGGCCTGCTTGCCATGTATGATTTTTATTCCTGGGGCTATGACTACGGACACAACCTCGACCCCAAAGCAGCCATTCAGGTCCCCGGCTTGTCTTACCAGCCCCCGCTGTTCGGCCACAAACAACTGTTGAATTTCGATGCCTATTCTTATCCCGATATCGGCGGATGGATAGTGATCGGCGCCGCCGTTGTATTTTTCGGCGTGTGGATACTGGAATGGAGAAGAGCCAGGAAGGCGGCAACACAACCCAGGAAAAAAACAAACCTGCAGGCAGCCAGTATCGCCGCACTTGTGCTCCTGTTCTCTTCATGCAGCACAGAGCCCGAGCCATTTCAGTATGGAAAGGATATGTGCGCCAGCTGCAAGATGACCATCATGGTCCCCAAATTCGCAGCGCAGATCGTTACTAAAAAAGGAAGAGTTTTCAAATTCGACGATGCCCATTGCGTGGCATCCTACACGGCCACGCTGCAGGCTAAGGATATCGCTAAAACCGTGTTCAACGATTTCAGCGATAATACAAAATTCGTGGACGCCCGTACAGCCTATTTCGTACAGAGTCCTAATCTCAAGAGTCCCATGAACGGCAACTCCGCTGCATTCGCCAGTAAGGCCGCAGCAGAACAGATCGCCGCACAGAATTCCACCGCACTGCTTAGCTGGGACGAGCTCAAGGCAAAATTGAAATAAGTGAGAACATTATTTGCCATATTATTCCTGGCTTTCAGCTTCCCGGCCCTGTCCCGCACCCTTGTGGTGGGAAAGTCGGAACTGGTGACCACGCTCCGTAAGGCGGTGCAGCTTGCGCAGGATGGTGATACCATCCTCCTCCGCAAAGGCACTTACCGCGAGGGCAATATCATTATCAACAAGTCCATACGCCTTTTTGGCGAGCAGGGCGCTGTGCTGGATGGAGCACACAAGCATGAGATCCTGACCGTCAGCGGAAAAAATATCATCATCCGTGGCATTCACTTCATGAACTCGGGCTACTCCAGCATGAACGATTATGCCTCCATCAACCTGGTGGATGCGGAAAACGCCATCATTGAAGGCAACACCATCACAGGCGCATATTTCGGCATCCATGTGGCCAACAGCCGCAACTCTATCATCCGGAATAACACTATAAAAAGCATTCCGAAAACGGAACAAACATCCGGCAACGGCATTCATTTATGGAAATGCGAAGGCATACTGGTGAAGGAGAACGATATCACAGGTCACCGCGACGGCATCTACTTTGAATTTGTGACACATTCTTTCGTGAAGGACAACAACAGCTATAAGAATCTTCGTTATGGGCTGCACTTCATGTTTTCCAACGACGATTCTTACACAGGAAACACCTTTCGCGATAACGGGGCCGGCGTGGCCGTGATGTACTCCAGCCGGGTAGTGATGCAGGAAAACCTATTTGAACACAACTGGGGCGCCAGTTCTTATGGCCTATTGCTGAAAGAAATTTCAGACGGGCAGATCAACAGGAACCGCTTCATTCAAAATACCGTGGGCGTGTTGATGGAAAGCACCAACAGGATCAATGCGGAACAAAACGCGTTCGACAGAAATGGCTGGGCCATCAAGATCCAGGCAAGCTGCAGCGACAATACGGTTTTCTTCAACAATTTCCACGGCAACACTTTCGATGTGGCCACCAACGGAACCGCCATGCTGAACAAATTCAGCAATAATTACTGGGACAAATACGAAGGCTACGATCTGAACAGGGATAAAAAAGGCGACGTGCCTTACCACCCGGTGAGCATGTACTCCATGGTGATCGAGCAGAACCCCAATGCGCTGATACTTTTAAGGAGCTTTATGGTATCGCTGCTGGACAAGGCGGAGAAAGCCATCCCCAGTCTTACACCGGAACATTTTATTGACGAAACACCCCTCATGGAGGCAACACCATTATGATCAGGCTGGAAAACATAGAAAAAAGATTCAAAAAGCTTCGCGCGCTCTGCGAGGTGAATGCTGAATTTCATAAAGGACAGGTAGTGGCTCTCATTGGACCCAACGGTTCCGGCAAGACCACGCTGATCAAATCCATTCTCGGCCTGGTGAGACCCGACTCCGGCACCATCTATTTCGACGGCATTCCCGTGAAAGAAGATGTAGAGTACCGCAGGAACATCGGTTATATGCCACAGATCGGGCGCTACCCGGACAACATGAAGATCGGGCAGCTGTTCAGCATGATCCGCAACATCAGGAGCGAAGAAAAGCAGCTCGACCAGGAACTCTATTATAAATTCAAACTGGATACGATACTGGACAAGCCTATGCGGGCTCTTTCCGGAGGCACACGTCAGAAAGTGAGTGCTGCCCTTGCCCTGCTTTTCGATCCGGAGATCCTCATTCTCGACGAGCCCACAGCAGGACTGGATCCACTTTCTTCCGAGACACTGAAAGAAAAGATCCTCTCGGAAAAAGAAAAAGGCAAGCTCATTATTATCACCTCCCACGTGCTCAGCGACCTGGAGGAACTGACCACCCACGTGATGTATATGCAGGAAGGCCATGTGGCATTTTATAAAACACTGCAGGACATCAGGCTGGAAACCGGAGAAGAAAAGCTGGGCAAGGCCATTGCCAGCATCATGCGAAACCACAAGCAGGAACTCACCTATTTAAAGATCGCCAAATAACATGCTCAAGATATCCAAATACGTTTTATACGACATCGTGCGCAACAAGGTGATGATCGCCTACACGCTCTTCCTTTTCATTGTGTCTATGAGCCTTTTCCAGATGGAAGAGAACAGCAGCCGGGCCATACTCAGCCTGCTCAACATCGTGCTCATTGTGATACCGCTGGTAAGCCTGGTCTTCTCCACCATTCACTGGTACAATTCCTACGAATTCATTGAGCTGATGCTGACCCAGCCGATCAGCCGCAAAAAAGTCCTGTTCAGCGAATACACCGGCATCAGCATTTCGCTGGTGATCGCCGCGCTCGTGGGCATAGGCCTCCCGGTGATGCTCTACAACTTCGACGCTACCGGCATGGCCTTGCTGCTCATTGCCTGCCTCCTTAGCCTGGTGTTTGCCTCTATCTCATTTTGGGCCTCGGTAAAATCGAGGGACAAGGCCAGGGGCATAGGCGTATCTCTTCTGCTCTGGTTTTACTTCGCCCTCATATTCGACGGCCTGATCCTCCTGCTCATCTTCACCTTCAGCGATTACCCACTGGAAAAGATCACCCTGCTCCTCTCCTCCCTTAACCCGGTGGACCTGGGCAGGATCTTCATCATGCTCCATATGGATGTGAGCGCGCTGATGGGTTATACCGGCGCTATGTATAAGGATTTCTTTGGCAGCAGTACGGGCCTGCTTTATACCGCCGGCATCATGCTCGTCTGGATAGCAGTTCCCTTACTGATTTCGCTCAGGATTTTTAAAAGAAAAGACATATAATTTCAACTCCTTAATGGACCGATCATTTACTGATCCTTAAACCGCATCATGCAAAAGACCGGCTTATTGTTCATCCTACTGTTTGCCTACTTCGGCTACTCGGCCTATGTGTACACGGCGGGAACCGATATGAGCCAGCCTGCTCAAAAAAGAGAAGCGATGGCGGGCAAGCAGATCTTCCAGGACTACAATTGCATAGCCTGTCACCAGGTGTATGGACTGGGAGGTTACCTCGGTACCGACCTCACCAACGCCTGGTCCGACAAAAAACGCGGCGAAGCCTACATGCGTGCCATATTGAAGTCGGGCGGAAACAGGATGCCTAACTTCCGATTCACCGACCGGCAGATAGAGCACCTCATTGCTTACTTCAAATACGTAGACCAAAGTGCTGTCAATAATAAGCCATAGCAGTAAGGGATATACTACCGACAGGATGGCCAAGGCCTTCATCATCTTATCGCTTACCTACCTCCTGCTTGGGCTGACCTTCGGCGTGATCGGATCGCTGCAATACGTTTTCCCCTCTCTGCTCACCGAATCATTGGCTTTTCATAAATCAAGACCCTTGCACGTGTACCTGGTAATATCATGGCTTTTCACGGCAGCGCAGGGCCTTCTTTATTATTTCATTCCCCGGGTGGCGGGCAGGTCCCTGTACTGGCAGCAGGGCACCTGGATACACTTCGCCCTGCAGGCCGGCGTTTCGCTTTCCATCATTACGGGTTTTTTCATGGGCTATTTCGGTGGCCGGGAATACCTGGAGTTCCCGCCGTTCTATGCATTCATCATCGCTATCAGCTGGCTTCCGCTGGCGATCAATTTTTTCGCAACCATCCGGCCCAGTCTTGGCATTGCGCCGGTTTACATTTGGAACTGGACGATAGGCATCGTGTTCTTTTTCCTCACGCTGGCCGAATCCTATTTATGGACACTCGATTTCGTGATGTCCAATACGGTCCGCGACATCACCATCCAGTGGAAGGCCCTGGGCTCCATGGTAGGCAGCTGGAACATGCTGATCTATGGCTGCACGCTCTTCCTCATGGAAAAACTTTCCGGTGACAAGACCATCGCGCGCAACCGTACCGCTTTCTTCTTCTTTTTCGTGGGTTTTGTGAACCTGATGTTCAACTGGGGACACCACACTTATGCTGTGCCGGCAGCGCCCTGGATCGCTACGGTATCTTATGTGATCAGCATGACCGAGCTGCTGATCTTCGGACACATCATTTATAAGTGGAAGCAAACGCTCTCCAATGCCATGCGGAACGGCAAGCACCTCACGCATAAATTGCTTTTCCTGGCGGATGCCTGGATATTTTTCAATCTCGCGCTGGCTATTGCCATTTCAGTACCAGCACTCAATGCCTACACCCATGGCACCCATATTACCGTGGCCCACGCCATGGGCGCAACCATCGGCATCAATACCATGTTGATCTTCGCATCCATCGTGTTCATCGCCAAGAAGGATCATGCCAACATCTTTCAAAAATATTCACGCACCATACGCACAGGCACCCTCATTACCAACGCGGCGCTCGCCATTTTCTGGATCTCACTGATCGGAAGCGGTCTTGTGAAAATATCGGGACAGCTGAACAGCGAGAGCTTTGCCATCATCATGAAAAAGTCGGAGATGCTGTTCAAATGGTTCGCCGGCAGTGGCATTTTTATTATGATCGGCCTGCTGCTTATGATCATCCCCGCCATCAGGGTGCTCTCCGCTAAAAGGCCCACCCCAAGAGCCAAGAGGCAGGAACTGCGCATCCAGCATGCAGAGGCCATTGAAAAAGAAATGGCCGAATAGGCAGGGCTGCCGGAATCAAATACCGGCCCCCCATTTACCAAAACCAGGATCAGACTTTAATAGACAATAACGGAATGGTAGTGTGGTAGGCCATCCGCTTGGTACGGCTTGCATTGAAAATGTTTTCAATGATGCTCCTCTCGTGGGTGAACATCACAAGCATATCTATTTTTTCCAGGCCGATGAATTCTTCCATCACCTGGTAAAAATTTTCGCCTGTGAGGTGAACATGCTGCACTTTTTGCGGATAGTGCTTTCTTACATGCTCAGCCAGGTTCTCTACCAACCTTGAATGCTCCATCATCTGGATCGCGTCTTCCGATTCATGCGAAATGGTGATGGAATAGAGCTTGGCGGTAAAGAGGTCGGCGAGCCTGAATACGGGCTCTAAATAGGCTTCCGTTTTCTCGTCGTTGGATGCGATCAGTATACGTTCGGGCACTTTCCATTCATATTCATAAGGAACAGTAATGACGGGCACAGTGGCTTTCTTCAACACTTTAGTGGCTGTGGTACCCACCAGCGCAGTTTTAATTCCAGAAGCACCCAGGGTCCCCAGCACGATCAGGTCGGCATTGGATTCGTCAGCGATGGCCACGATGGTTTGTACGGGCTGCCCGCTGTAGATCATGACAGTGAGACGTACATTGGCGGCTGCGGCCGCCACCTTATATTTTTCCGGCTTTCCCTGCACTTCGCTGGTGACAAACCTGTTGTGTTCCGCCAGCAGGTCCTTGTTCTTCGACTGCCTGGTATCGAACAGGTCGCACACGTGCAACAACATGATCTCCGCTCCGGAACGCCTCGCGATCTCCAGGGCAAAGGAGAAGGCTTTTTCCGCGCAGGAGGAAAAATCTGTAGGTACCAGGATCTTTTTCATGCCCTTATTTTCCTTAAAGTTCTTTTCCCTCCGTAAGGCAACCAATGACAATTCTCAGGATGAATGATAAACCCCGTGAAAAAAAATATGATAATAATCAGGTCCACGGCAGGAAAACATCAGGCCTGTAAAAAGGGTCAAAAAATAGCTTCGCATCCTGTTTAAATCGCTCTTATGCAAAATATTGGAACACAGGGATACCCTGAACAATCTAACATGGGCACCACACCCGGCCAGCCCGCCAAAAGCTTTGACGATTCCTTCCGCCCAACGGGCGCGATCGCCTTCTTCATTGCCCTCGTGATCACAGGCCTGGCCATCTGGTTCGGCATCTATTTTCTCATGTTAGAAAGGATCTAAAAAAACCACCATGGAAATATTCGAAAAAAGAGCCCTGATCATCACCGGCGCTACTCTATCCTTATTGATCTTTTCCATCCTCTACGCCAGGGGAAAATACAACGACCTCCCGGAGTGTGTGCCTTACGACAAGGCCTACGAAGAGCCCAAGGTGGTTAAGCTGGATGAAAAGACCTACCAGGTTTTCGCCGTCGCACAGATGTGGCAGTTTCAACCGGCCGAAGTGTACATACCCGTAGGGAGCGAGGTTGACTTTTTTGTGACCTCCAAAGACGTGGTGCACGGTTTCAACATTCACGAAAAGAATGTGAACCTCACGGCCGTTTACGGTAACCTCAATAAGGCCACTGTAAAATTCGACAAGCCAGGCGTATACAAGATCACCTGTCATGAATACTGCGGCGTAGGCCACCAGAACATGCAGGCTCAAGTGATCGTAGGACAACCCACTTCCACCAACTAATAGAACCGGAACTATGCAAATATCAAAATCATTAAAGCGTTTGATCTACTGGGAGCTTGGCATCCCGATCACCTTACTCTCCATAGGCATTTACCACGGGCTGATGCAGACCATCTACCGCTCCGGCGCGATGCAGGCCTCCAGTTTCGCGAAGCTCGATTACTACCAGGGCCTCACACTGCATGGTGTGATCAATGCGGTAGTGCTCACCTCTTTCTTTGCTGTGGCCTTCGGTCATGCTACCATGGCTTTCTTCCTGAAGAAAGAACCCAATAAAAAAGTAGCCTGGCTCAGTTTCTGGCTCATGACCATCGGCACCCTGATGGCTGCCTATGCCATGTTAGCAGGAAAAGCTTCTGTATTGTACACCTTTTATCCGCCGCTGAAGGCACACCCGCTTTTCTACCTGGGTGCCGCCCTTCTGCTGGTAGGATCATGGATACCCCTGTTCAACTGGGCAGGCATGTACGTGGCCTGGAAAAAAGAGAATCCAGAAGTAAAAACACCGCTGGCTGTGCTCGGCACGCTGGTCAACTTCATCATTTGGTTCGTATGTACCCTTGCAGTGTCTTACGAAGTGCTGGTGATGCTGCTGCCCTGGTCGCTGGGATGGACGGCTACTGTAAACGTAACGCTGGCAAGGACACTGTTCTGGTTCTTCGGGCACGCGCTGGTGTATTTCTGGCTGCTGCCGGCATACGTGATGTTCTACACCATGCTGCCTAAACTGGCCGGGGGGAAACTGTTCTCCGACCGCGCAGGACGCATTGCGCTTTTCATGTTCCTTTTATTTTCAGTTCCTGTTGGCGTTCACCACCAGTTTTCGGATCCCTCTATCACCAAAGGCGTGAAGATGTTCCAGGGACTCCTCACATTCGGCGTGGCCATCCCCAGCTTCATCACTGCCTTCACGCTCGCAGCTTCCCTGGAGTATGCAGGAAGGAAACAAGGTGGCAAAGGACTGTTTGGCTGGATGACCAGGCTGCCCTACCTCGATCCGAACAGGTTCATGTTCGGCTACCTGATCTGCGGTTTGATCCTCTTTATATTCGGCGGACTCACCGGTATTGTGAATGCATCCGGTCAATTGAATAACGTCATACACAATACAGCCTGGCTGCCCGGTCACTTTCACATGACCGTAGCAGGTCCCGTGTTCCTGGCCATCATCGGCATGAGTATTTACATGTACTCCAAGACCTCGGGCAAAAGGATCTTCCTGCCCAGGGTGAACGTGGTGATCCCATATATGTGGATGGTAGGCATCCTCATCTTCTCCTTCGGACTTTCCTGGGGAGGACTGATGGGCGAGCCAAGGCGTACCAACCTGGGGCTTACTTACCTGAATCCCGAACACCAGCTCTATATGCCGGAATGGGTGCCCACTACAATGCTCGCCCTGCTGGGCGGTATCATCATGACCATCGCGGCGATCCTGTTCTTCATCGTATTCTTCGGCACCATCTTCAGCAAAAGAAAAGAAGAGCCCATACTGGAATTCCCGGTATCTGAAGCCCTGCATGATGAAAGAAGATTGCCGCTGTTTGATAAGTTCAAGCCCTGGCTCGCGATCATGGCCATCATCCTGCTGGTAGCCTATGTGCCCGCCTTCCTGGATGCCACAAAGAACCCTGGCCCCTCGGCGCCTGGCTTTACGCCTGATAATCCTGTGCCTATTGAAGTAGGCGCGCCCAAATCAAAATTGAAATGATCAAAAAGCACCTCTTCACCATTTTTGTCGGCGTGATCGTACTGGTTCCCTTTACGATCTACGGTATAGTGAAGTGGGCCGAGGATGAATACAGCGAGCTGCCTGTTTTCCCTTCCAAAGAGCATGTGATCGAAACGTTTGCCCTGCTGGACCAGGAAGGAAATAAAATGACCAATGAGGACTGGAAGGGTAAAACCGTGGTGGCGAATTTCTTTTTCACCCACTGCCCTGTGGTTTGTCCCAAGATGGTGAAGCAGCTGCAAAGAGTGCAGGCCTTTTCGAAAGATGAGAACCTGGTGATCGCCTCTATTTCGGTTGACCCTGAGCGTGACAGTGTGCAGCGGCTGAAAGAATATAGCACCAAGGTGGGGATAGGAAAGAACTGGCGTTTGCTCACCGGCGATAAGAAAGAGATCTACAGGCTGGCCAGGAAGGGATTTTTGGTAGTAGCCACGGATGGGGATGGGGGCGAAGATGACTTCATACACAGCGAGCGCTTTGTATTGCTGGATGGGCAGTCGAGGATCAGGGGCTATTATGAAGGGACCGATAAAGCGGAGGTGGACCAGCTGATCAACGACATCAAAAAGCTGCAGAAAAATTGAAGACAAAGAACACAATCATAAAAGAAAAAAATCGATCAATATGAAAAAGCTCTTATTCCTTTCCTTCCTGACCGCCATGTCGGTAGCGGCCCTGGCTGCGCCTCCTGCAGAAGAAGGGAAGACCATTTTCGCTACCCGTTGCGCCTCCTGCCATAACCTTACGAAGAACATGACCGGTCCGGCCCTTGCAGGTGTGCATGAAAGACGCAGCATCGAATGGATCATGTCCTTCATCCGGTCTTCGCAAACCATGGTCAAATCAGGCGATACCACGGCTGTAGCCCTTTTCCAGAAGTTCAACAACATCCCGATGCCGGATCACAAGGACCTGTCGGATGCGGATATTAAAAGCATTGTTGATTATATCAAGACAGCAAAGCCCGAAGCAGCAGAGAAGCCTCTTTTTGCCAAGCCTACTCGTCTCCGCCCTTCTTACACCCCTTTGAGCTGGGCCAAGGACAGCAACTTCTTCATCATCTACCTCTCAGTAGTAGGATTCCTGGTGGCCTCCATGGTAGCCTGGGTTTATGTAAAAGAGCTGGAAAGAAAAGCAGCGGCAAGTAAAGCTACCTGAGTTCAGACAAAACTATAGCGATCGCTTAGAAGAAGCCAGGTCAGCGGAATAGATCCCCGGCCTGGCTTTTTTACGTTTAGCTAGTTGGCTTTAAAAGTTAAAGGGAAGTCCATTCCCCTGGAAAATGATTGGGGGAACTGCTGCGTACCTTTGTACTTCTCAGAGAGCAGCGGGATTACTTCGTTCAGGTATAGCTCAATCTCTTTCACCGTTACCTTACCGTCTTTTTTCAGATCTGCTTCCCCGTTGATTCCGTTCAGCAGCGCATAAGTAAATATGCCATGACCCAGCTGGCCCACTTCTGTGGCCTGCTGCTCCTGGTTGGTGGATGAAAGCACGGTCATGCCTGTGCTCCTCGCCAATTGAAGGATGGCCGCCTCCTCGCCTGCTCCCCTGGTAAAATTGTTCACGGCGCCGCCCGCATTGCAGGCGTCGAAGAAGATCAGCTGCTTTTGAGCCCTGATCTCCAACAGTGACCTCTTCAGGCTTGTGGAAGAGAATCCATTGCTTGCCAGTTGCTGCTCATTCCCCAGCATCTGCGTTACATTATGCAGCACCAGGTAAAAATCTGCTTCTTTTGCATCCTCAGGATCACTCATGACCCCATGGCCCGCATAGAAAAAAATAAATACGTCCTCAGGCTGAACTTTCTCCCTGAGTGATCCGAGTTTCTGCTGCAGATTTTCCGTTGTGGCTTCCTTATCGAAAAGACTGTCTATGTAGATCTGCTTATACAATGAACGAGCAGCTTTGGACAGCTCAATCGCCATTCCACGCGCGTCGGCCTTTGCATAATTTAAATTGTAACGGCTGTTGCGATATTGATCTACCCCGATGGCCAGGATGTATAGTGAACCTGCAGGCTGCACACCGGTATATTTCACTGCCACATGCACCGGCTCGCTCTCCACCCTGCTCTTATTGAAGACCGTCACCTTGAATTCGTTTTCGCCCTTTACAAGATCTACAGGAATGACCAGCTGCTGGCGGGAAGAGCGGGAGGCGTTGAGGCTGTCCAGCAATACCCTTTTCCCATTTTGATAGAGCACCACTTCGTCTATGTATTCACTTCCGGTCACCTGGAAGACCAGGTCAATATTTTTTTGATCGACCGTAAGCTGGTTACCTGGCCGGGCCAGCCGGAGCACAGGCATCTGGCTTACCTGCTGTGCCACGCTTTTCCTGCCCACTGCTGCTTCCGCCAGAACTTCCTCTGCGGGTTTGTGGGTGGTCAGCAGTTCATTCACGATGTCGGGACGGTAGTAATTGTCGAATAATTTATCCGCCGTATAAAATTCCGCGTTTTCCTCCTCGCCTTTGTACACGTACCAGCCAATGTAGTTTGCGCCATTTGCAGATGATTTGAAATAGCCTGCATTGTTCCACATGACCCACTCGCCCGACCGGGAGATGAACAGGTTCATGCGCGAGGAGACCTGTTGAGGCCTGACCAGGAATTCAGCATTGGGGTCGCCGGCACCGATCATCAATTTGTACACGTCACTGATAGCAGACGCTATTGTGTAATCAATACCCGGATAATAAGTATTTAGGAAATCCTGCCATTCCCTGCCCAACTCTTCCCAGCTTTTAAAACCAGGCTTGCCGGTGATTTCCCTGAGGTCCCAGGTACGAATGGTCTGGTCCATGCTGGTGGAATAGAGAAATTTGCCATCTGCAGATTCTGCTATATGGAAAAGATCGCCCTCATGTCCCACCAGTGCTGCCAGCATACGGCCTCGGTTGTCATACACGTTGAGAAATCCCGCTGCGCTTGCTGAAACGATCAGGTTGTTTTTTGTGATCGTCACGGCGCGATGCATATAGCCGTTGGTGCCATCGCGGTCTATCTTCCCCGTTTGCTCCTCATGAGTAAAGATCAGCAGGCTTCCGGTTGCCGGATCGAGTTCGATCCTGAGGCTGTCTTTTTCGTATACGTTCGCAAGGGTGGTTGGTCTGCGGTCGCCTGCTACCGTGAGTACACCCGCGCGCAGGTCGAAATAGCGGTTAAAAGAATCTATATGCTGCCTGCGTAGATCCTGGTCGAGGAGAAATCCATTTTCATCTGCCGCAATACCCGGAAAAGGTCGTCCGGCGCCGCCCAGCTCAGCCCGCTTTTCTGCTTTCCCATTCCTTAAAGTATACAAGTGGAGTACATTTAATGTACCTCCGCCGGCGAAAAATTCTGTTCCATTCATGAAGCCCAGGGCCAGCAAAGTAGCGCCGGCGCTAAAATCCGCATATGTATAGTGCCTGAAGACGCCGCCCTTCCTTTGAAAAATTTGTAACCTGCCTTCATTTCCCTCCGACACGAGAAACTCTCCCCCCGGTGAGATAGCTACCCGGGCGCTTTTGTCATCGAGCTGTATCACTTGCCTCTCCACCAATGCCGTGTCCAGGATCACAATGATACTATCACTCACAATAGCCACAGTGTTCGACCTGTTGTCTATATTGATGCCGGCCACCACCCCGTATGTCTCGCTTACCGCTGTTTTAGCGAGACTGGAAACAGTGTATTTAACCACCTGCTGCCTTTCGGAAACGATCACCGATCTACCAAAGACCTGCATGTCTTCAGCAAACAGGTCATTTCGCAGCACCTTTTTCTTCATTTGAAAGGAAGGCTTGACGCCGGCAAGGATCTCCCAGGTAATGAGTGAGCTGTCGGCTGCCCCGGAGAGAAGATATTTTCCATCTGCAGAAAACCGCAATGCAGTTACCACATTCCCGTGTCCGGAGAGCAGGGCGATCTGTTTACGGGAAGGAAAATCATAGACCCTTATCCTTCCTGCCAGAGCCCCGTCAGCTTCTGTGCCAATGGCCAAAAAACCGCCCACGGCGAGGAAGCGGCTGTCGGGAGAAATTGCCAGTGCATAGAGTTTGCCCTGGTTAAAGACAGATTTGGCGCCCCTGATCTGATCCACCAACACGGCCCGCTGGGCGTCCCAGATACAAACCGTTTTATCCGTACTGGTCGTGATAATATACTTTCCATCCGGCGTAGCAATGCCTTCGGATATCTGCGACAAATGCCCGCCGGTATTCAATTGCAGGAAGGCGTCGCCAGGCTTAGGCTGTGCATAGGCAACAGCGTTGATCCACAACAACAACAACAGCAGGAAGTATTTTCTCATAAACCAGTATCCGGTGTAAAGTATAAAATTGAAGGGAAGACGGGAAGAAATAAACTTGCGTTGCACAAAGGCAAGCAATGTGTATTTAGTACACATTAAAACATCCTGTGAAGCGCGCCTTTTAAAAAGGGGATAGTGGGCAGGCTGCCGATGATCTTCAGATCATCGCTGATGGAAGATTCGTTGTCGAGGAAGCGGAAGATGCGCTGCACATCATTGCCCGAGAACAGGCGGCTAAAAACTTTATCGCCTACAAAACGCCGGTGCTTTAACACGTTCAACAGCACGCTGTCGTAAAACCGGTACCGCCATTTGGCTTCTTCTTCCACCTCTTCGCCGGAGAATTCCTTCACCAGCTTCCCGCTTTGCTTTTGAATAAAATTAAAGGTGTAACCCGTGGAGCCTTTGGTTTGCCCGCCGGCCGTACCGATATTGACCACCTTTCCCTTCCGCGGTGTAAACTGGTGATCGGTCATAGGGATGACGCCGAATTCCTCGTCGGTCACTGTATAATCCTTCAATTGAAGCACCTCCTTAATGTATTCGCGCAACTGTTGATCGTATGCGGAAGCATCCAGCAGGGATGAAGAAAAGATCGTGTACTCCACCAATGCCTTTCTTGGACCGACAGGCAGCAGGTAGCAGAAGGAAGGGCCGTCCTGCTGGCGCGTTCGAAAATCCATGATGGTGGCTTTGCCGGCATCAAACCGGTCGTCCGGCGTTTCTATCATCCAGCCTTTGAAATGCTGCAGGAGCCAGGAGGTATTTTTTTTGAGGGAAGGCGACTTGAAGATGATGCTGTTGAATACATGTTCCGCATGAATGACACCGCTTTTCGCCAGGATCACACCCGTACCTGCCTGATCGGAGAACACCTCTCCTACTTCCTCCCTCCTGATGGTAAAATTGGGCTGCTTCTCTATTTCACTATGGCAATAATTATAAAAATCGATGCCCCTGATCATTTTATAGCGGTAGGGATCGATCGAAAATGTTTTTCTGAAATCTTCGGAATAAAAAGAAACCTCTTCCCATTCCTTGTGAACGATGTCCTGGAAAAGACCCGGCTCCTTTTCCCAAAAACACCAGGTGCGGTCATTGTTAGCTTTCCCCTCTTTCTCTACCAGCAGTACCTGCTTGCTGGCAAATTTCCCTGAGCGGATCATGTGCATGGCCAGGCTCAGTCCGGCACAGCCGCCACCGGCGATGATGTAGTCGAAGCGACCCGGGATGGTGAAAGGAGTAGTGATCGTCATGATTGCTCAGGTGCGTATTCAACTTTTTTCGCTGCCATCAACTGGCGGTCCCGCCTAACTTTGTCCCAGTACTTCTTATGCACCAGGAGCATTCCGAAACTCTCGCCCTCATGCCTGTCGAGGTGCTTATGATGCATTTTATGCGCCCAGCGTATGGCTCTTATATAAGAGCTCTTGCTGGTTGAGAACCATTTGAAGCGCTGGTGAATGATCACGTCATGCACCAGGAAATAAGCGGCTCCATAGGCCATGATACCAAAGCCTATGGCCTGCATCCACCATATTTTGTCCAGCGTACCAAAGAGAATGAGCAAAAAACTGGGAACGGCGAAGATCACAAAGAACCAGTCGTTCTTTTCAAAAAAGCCTGGCTCCTTTTGGTGGTGGTCCTTGTGCAGCGACCAAAGCAGTCCGTGCATGATGTACTTATGGGTAAGCCAGGTGATCCCCTCCATCAAAAAGAAGGTGGCAAGTAAGACCAGTATGAAATAAATGGTGTTCATGGTTGATCAAATAAGGCCCATGCTGTTTTTCAGCGTCGCCCGTGCAACAATATAGGCTTTCTGGTAATCCGGAATGCGGATCCTGTTTACCAGCACCCTCGATGCATTGGTTCGCCTGATCTTTTCGAAAAGTGAATAGTAATATTTGAAAGCCACGTAAACACCAAACCTGCACTTTAGGGGTAGCTGCACGATGCCTCCAAAAGCTTCACAAAAATCCTGTGCGATCTCTTTCTCTATTTTAGACTTGTCGTTTTCTGTGAAGTTGTAAAAGTCGCAACCCGGAAAATACATGCGCGAAAGCTGGTTAAAATCCGACCGGATATCTCGCAGGAAATTTACCTTTTGAAATGCAGCCCCCAGGGACCTGGCAGGCGCCTTCAGCTTCTCGTACAACTTTTGATCGCCCTCGCAAAAAACATATAGGCACATCAGTCCCACTACTTCTGCCGAGCCATAAATATATTCTTCAAAGCTCTCCCTGTCGTACTCGGTCCTGAACAGGTCGGACCACATGCTTTGAAAAAAAGCCTGGATCAGGTCGTGACTAATGCCGTATTGATTTACCGTTTGCTGGAAACTGTTCAGGATGGGATTGAGGCTGATCCCCTTTTCGATGGCCCGGAAGGTTTCCTTCTTGAACTGCCTGAGTAGTTCATCCTTGTCATGCTCATGAAATGTATCAACGATCTCGTCGGCCAGCCTTACAAACCCATAAATATTAAAGATAGGCGTGCGAAGGTCCTTGTGTAAAAGGCGGATGGCCGAAGAAAACGAAGTGCTGTAACGGAGCGTGACAGTCTTGCTGCACTCGTTGCTTACACTGTTGAACATTTCGATGGTCATAGTTCCTGGTTGAATGCTTTTAAAAGATGGCGCGAAACCACTTCGCCACTGATCAGGCTGGGAGGCACGCCGGGACCCGGGACGGTGAACTGCCCTGTATAAAAAAGGTTGTCCACCTTCCTGCTCTGGCAGGAAGGTTTGAACACGGCCGTCTGGCTCAGCACGTTGGCCAAACCATAAGCATTCCCTTTGAATGAATTATAGTCCTTACTGAAATCGGAAACTGAATAGGATCTTTTAAAAATGATGTGGTCCCTGATGTTTTCACCGCTGCGCCGCTCAAGCCGGTCGATCACTTTTGCAAAATAGCTTTCTCTCAATGCTTCCGTATCTCCCCCGAGTCCGGAAGCAACAGGAATGAGCACTACCATGTTCTCACAACCCACAGGAGCAGCATTCGCATCGGTCTTTGAAGAAAGGCTCACATAGAAAAGCGGTTCTGCAGGCCATTGCGGATCCGCATAGATCTCCCTTGCATGCGCCTCGAAGGGCACGTCAAAGAACAGGGAATGATGCAGCATGCCATCCAGCTTTTTATCCAGCCCCACATAATACAGCAGGCAGGAAGGCGAGAGCACTTTTTTCTGCCAATAGCTTTCCGAATAGCTGCGGTAAGCACCGGGCAGGAGGTTGAATTCTGTAAAATAATAATCCGCACCACTGATGATGGCGTCCGCCTCATAGCTGCCTTTGCCGGTCACCAGTTTTTTCGCTTTGCCCTTCTCGATCACGATCTCTTTGGCTTCTTCACCAAAAACAAACCGAACACCCTGTTCTCCACAGAGTGACTTCATCCCGTTGACCACCGCATACATGCCACCATCCGGGTACCAGGTGCCCCCGATCATGTCGGCGTAGTTCATTAAGCTATACAGTGCAGGCGTATTCTCTGGCAATGCACCCAGGAAAAGGATGGGAAACTCCATCACCTGCCGGAGCTTTGGATGCTTGAAATATTTCTCTACATGCGATTTGATGGAGCGGAACACATCCAGCTTGAACAGGTTCTTCACCAGTTTCCAGTCGAGGAATTCCGTCAACGATTGCCCCGGCTTGTACACCAGGTCGCGGATACCGATGTTGTATTTGAGCTCGGCCTCCTGCAGGTATTTTTCCAGCTGCCGGCCACTGCCCTTCTCAATGGATTCGAATAGATTTTTTAATTCACCAAGGTCAGAAGGAATGTCAACCCACTCATTCTCCCAATACACACGGTAAGAAGGATCCAGTCTCACCAGTTGGTAATAGTCCTCTACTTTTTTCCCGAAATGCCGGAAGAAGGCTTCAAATACATCCGGCATCCAATACCAGCTGGGACCCATGTCAAACGAAAAGCCTTTTTCTATCAGCTGGCATGCGCGACCACCTGCCGTAGCATTTTTTTCCACGACCACCACCTCCCAGCCAGCCCGGGCCATGAAGGCGGCTGCCGAAAGTCCGGCAAAGCCGGCACCAATTATGACAACTTTTTGTTTCAATAGCAGAGGTTAATGTTGCAACATTAAAGATATACGGAGACCCGGTCGAAATAGTTTGCTCTCCTAAAATATTTCTTTAGCACGGTAATCTTTATTGTTGGGCTTAATTAGTTCTGCACCGGAAATCAGGTTGACATTATCTTTAATATGTGACTGAGCTGCCCAATTTTACTGAACCGCTTTGGTTCGTCCTCTGCACCCTGGTGATCTTTATGGTGGTCACCGGCCGCTATTTCCTGATAGCCGGCCTGTTCTATTTTTTATTCTATGCTCTCAGGCCGCAGAGATGGGCGGCAAGAAAACTCAGTGACCGGGATTATAAAAAAGGACAGTTCCGGAAAGAGGTAGGCTGGAGCATGTTCACCGCCCTGATATTTGCTTTGTTTGGAACCTTCACTGTGATCCTCTGGCAACTGGGCTATACAAAAGTGTACACCGAAGCCAGGGCTTACCCCCTCTGGTGGATGCCGGTCAGCCTGCTGATCGCCATGGTGCTGCACGAGACCTATTATTACTGGCTGCATCGCTGGATGCACCAGCCGAAAGTATTCAGGCTCATGCACAAGGTTCACCACGACAGCAACATCACTTCGCCCTGGACGGCTTTCTCCTTCCACCCCCTCGAAGGTTTGCTGCAGGCCCTTTTCCTGCCAGCACTGCTGCTTTTCCTGCCCATGCATTTATATGTGGTGATCATCCAGCTTACCATCATGACCTTCAGCAGTGTGGTCAACCACCTCGACATAGAAGTCTATCCAAAGCATTTTCACAAGCACTTCCTGGGCCGCTGGCTGATCGGGGCCACCCATCATTCGCTGCACCATAAGCAGTTCAGGTATAACTACGGATTGTATTTTACTTTTTGGGATAAATGGAAGAAGACGGAGAGTCCTTTGTACAACGATCTTTTCGAAGAAAAGACGAGAAAGGTTGACAAGTTGACTAGTTAACTGGTTGACTGGTTAACTGGTTAACAGGGAAACAACTGTACGAATGGTGTAACCTCTCCGGGGTATGGAATTTAAAATATTGCGTTCTACAAGGCTTATGCTCCTACGGAGCACAATGCTAACCATTCACGATTCACCATTCACCATTCACCATTCACCATTCACCATTCACGACTCACGACTCACGAGCGTCTAAAGCTCCTTCTCCTTTACGCGCACCAGGTCGGTCAACTCGATCGTCATCGGCAGCATGCCGATCTTCACCACCGCTTTCTTGCCGCGCAATTCCATCACCTCGCCCACCTGCAGGTTCTTCTTCATCTTTACTTTGTCGCCTACCTTGATCTCGCCCTTCAGCTCCTCATATTTTGAATCCAGCTGTTTTTGTTTTTTGCTCACCACTTTCTGCTCGTTCTTCTTGAACAGCAACGCGGCCATTTCTTTGATCACTTTATTCTTATTCTCCGTCTTCTTCCATTCTATGATCATCGTGCGCAGCTTGCGCTCCATGTCTTTGAGGTAAGCGATCCTTTCTTCGGAGATCTTGTTTTGCTGCTTCAGCAACTCCACCTGTTGACGATGCTTTTCCTTGTCCATCACCGCCTCCATTTCCTTCTTCAGCCTTTCGTTTTCCTTCATCAGCTTCTGCAGCTCTTTTTCTTTGGCTTCTACCTTTCTCAGGTCCTGCTCCGTCCGGTTCAGCAAGCGATCGAGCCGGAAGTGATCCTCGTCCACCAGGCTGCGGGCGCGCTCGATCAGTTTTTTATCAAGTCCAATTCTTTCGGCGATGGAAAATGTATAGGAGCTCCCGGGCTTGCCGATGATCAGCCTGTAAAGAGGAAGCAGGTTCTTTTCATCAAAGGCCATGGCGCCGTTAATAATACCGGCTGTTTTGTTGGCCATCACCTTCAGGTTCAGGTAGTGCGTGGTAACGATCCCAATGGCATGCTTCCTGGCCAGCTCCTCCAGGATCACTTCGGCAAAAGCGCCACCAAGGTTGGGATCACTCCCACTGCCTAATTCATCAATAAAGAATAGCGTGCGGCCGTTGGCGCTCTCCATGAAATATTTCATGGAAGTGAGGTGGCTGCTGTAAGTACTCAGTTCAAATTCAATGCTCTGCTCGTCGCCAATATGGATCATGAGCTGCTTGAATATGCCAAATTGTGATGAAGGATGCGCGGGCACCAGCAAGCCGCTTTGCACCATCAGCTGCAGGAGTCCCACCGTTTTCAATGTTACAGTCTTACCACCTGCGTTAGGACCGCTGATCACCAGGATCCTTTGTTGTTCGTTGAGCGAAACGTTAACGGGTATGGTGGGCTTGCCGTTCTTCTTGTTATAGAGATAAAGCAACGGATGCATGGCATCCACCAGGTGCACGCCTGCTTTTTCATTGATGATGGGATACTCGCCATTGATGTTGCTCGCGAAGTGCGCCTTGGCCTGGATGAAATCGAATTCACCTGCGATGCTGTGATAGTCGGTCAGCAAGGCAGCGTAAGCCGACAGCCTTTGCGTGAGCTCCCGCAGGATGCGGTTGACCTCCTTTCTTTCATCGTTCTCCAGCTCATACAACTGGTTGTTCAGCTCTATGGTCTCCTCAGGCTCAATAAAAGAGGTGCGCCTGCTGTCACTTTCGCCATGCAGGATCCCTTTGATGGATCTTTTTTGTTCGGCGTATACAGCCAGCACCCTTCGCCCATTCAGAAAGCTCTCCTCGATCTCCGCCAGGTAGCCCAGCTTGTTCATTTTAGACACAATGCGGTCGAAGAGCCGGCGGAGCTCGTTCCTTTTCCTGTAGAGGGCCATCCGGATCGATTGAAGGTCGGGGCTGGCATTGTCCTTCACTACCCCGTTATCATCCACCACATCGTCGATCATCTCCAGCACCGCTTTTTCGTAATAGCTGTTCCTGATCACCATGGCCAGGGCAGGATAACCCTTCTTTCTCTCTGCATCGAACCAGCGAAAGATCTTTTCCATGGTGGTCAGCAGCTTTCGCAGCGATACCAGCTCCTCCCCGGAAAGAATGGCGCCCGGGATGGCCAGGAGCTTCAGCTCCCGGGAAAGGTTCAATACGTGTTCTGAAGGGAAATAGCTGCCGGCACGCAATAGCTGGCTGAACTCATGGGACTGCCTTAACTCTGTTTCGATCAGGTCTTTTTGGGTATGGACCCGCAAAGCGGAGGCCTTTGACCGGGCGTATTCGGAACGGCATTTTTCGAAAAGCAGCTCCTTCACTTTATCAAACTCCAGCTGTGTATCTGCCGTTGCCGGGTATAATCTCATCAGGGAAAGCAAAAATTTCATCAAAGTTAAGCCCTCTTCCCGTTCTCTTAAGATTAAGCCAAACCCCGCTCAAGCTCTTGTTAAAACCCCTGCCGGAAGCGGTCAGTAACCGATAATTTTTAAAATTTGCACTTAAGTTTACACGAATGTCCAAATTCCTATTTGCGATCTTTATACTTTCCCTGTCGTCTGGCTGCAGCACGACAGAAACCCAGTCGAGCCACCTTAAAGCTTCCTTACTTACCATGTCTGAAAACGAAAAAACAGAAACAGCCACTTTCGGCACAGGCTGCTTCTGGTGTACCGAGGCCATTTTTGAAGAACTGAAGGGTGTATTGACCGTAGAATCTGGTTATGCCGGCGGACAAACGAAAAACCCCACCTACGAAGAGATCTGCACCGGGGAGACCGGTCACGCCGAGTGCGTTCAGATCACCTACGAGCCCGACAAAATCAGTTACGATGAATTGCTGGAAGTATTCTTCCAGGTACATGATCCTACTTCCTTGAACAAGCAGGGCGCCGACGAAGGCACCCAATACCGCAGCGTGATCTTCTACCACAACGAAGAGCAAAAGCAAAAAGCGGAATACTATAAAAAAGAACTCGACAAAAGCGGCGCCTACTCCAAGCCCATTGTGAGCGAGATCTCTCCCGCCACTATATTTTACCCGGCTGAAGCCTACCACCAGGAATATTACGCCAACAATAAGAACACCAATCCCTATTGCGCCATGGTGGTCCGTCCCAAGCTGGAGAAATTCAGAAAGGTGTTTGCAGCCAAGCTGAAGTAAGACCGGGATTTACAGGATTTACGGATTAGCAGGATTGATATCATCTACGAGCTCCTTCTGTTTGTTGGTCGGAGACCAACAAAGGCTGGCCCATATTTTTATTGCCTGCGGTCTGAAGACCGCGTAAGCACTCTGTGGTCTTCAGACCACAGGCGCACCCTCTCCCACCCGCCGTTGTTGGTCTCCGACCAACAACCAAATGAGATCAATGCTCCTTCGGCGACGCAACCAAATCTTTTTTAGTCTAACCAAGCCACTCCAATAACTTCTACCAGTCTATTCGCCTGAAACCCAGTAAAGCTTTTCATCACGAACATCTACGAGCTCCTTCTGTTTGTTGGTCGGAGACCAACAAAGGCTGGCCCGTATTTTTATTGCCTGCGGTCTGAAGACCGCGTAAAATAACTTTCAAATAGGATAAATAGTTAGAAAGTCCCATGTACGGGCTCCGCTTTGGTAGGCGCCGGAAGAAGAATAATAATAGTCGGTCTCTCGCTCACACAAATTCCATTTTGGCTGAATAGGATTTCTGTGGATGTAATTCATTTTTTGAAAGAATACGTCATTTGAATATATATCCGTACTTAGTGGATTTCGTTCCCAAACCTGAATTTTACGATCCGATGCATGAACAGTTAGATCAGCTAGAGTGTCTGGTGAAATTTCCCTCAAATATTTAATGATACGATAGGCCGTATATTTTAAAAAGTCGCGTTGAACATTAGGCCTAATATGCCCTGAACGCATTTGCCAGATGAGATGTATATGGTTAGGCATTAGGACGAAACAATAAACAATAATCCTCCTTGACTGCACTAGAAACGATAATGAATCAATGATAATCTGTTTAAGATTATCATCGCTTAACAAAGGCTTCCAATTCAGGATGGTTGCCGTAAAAAACTGCGGATATCCAGATACTATTGATGTCACAGATTAAATTTCTGATTACCAATCGGGGTAGAAATCGGAAAAACATCAGTGTGGAACGCTATTTTTCACGAAAAAGCATTCAGTGGTCTTCAGACCACAGGCGTACCCCTCCCACCTAGCCGTTGTTGGTCTCCGACCAACAACCATATGACGTTGCTGAGCTGGCTGATCAACAACCTTCAGATTTTGATCATCGGCCACTTATCAGCCACATATATCTTGGCGTTTGCTTCGACTATTTGTTGGTCGGAGACCAACAACCAAATGATGACGCGCATCTTGAGCTCCTACGGAGCTCTGAATGATGAATACCACCTTTTTCTACAAGGCTTATGCTCCTACGGAGCATGAAATGCACCTTACCCCGAAGGGGTAATAGCCCTGTAGCGAAGCAGTCATAAAAAAACCATTACCCCGGAGGGGTAAGACAATGGCAGATCATTTCCCCTCTCCGCGAAGAGAGGGGCCAGGGGTGAGGCCTAAAAACCGTAAATTCATACCTGTATGAAATGGATCACCACCCTCATCGCTTCTATTTTCTGCCTGCTGACCTCCGCGCAACAAATGCACACGGTAGAGATCCTTACGAAGGATACCAAGACCAGCCTCCGCGGACTGAGTGTGGTGGATGACCGCACCATCTGGGTGAGCGGCAGCAATGGTACGGTGGGCCGTTCCCTGGACAGCGGCAAGACCTGGAAATGGATCTCCGTAAAAGGTTTTGAAAAATCTGATTTCCGCGACATCGAAGCCTTCAGCAGCACCACCGCCATCATCATGGCCGTAGATGCGCCTGCTTATATTCTTAAAACCAATGACGGTGGTGAAACATGGACCGTAGTATATGAGAATAAGACTGCTGGCATGTTCCTGGATGCGATGGAATTCTGGAACGAAGTAGCCGGTATTGTCATCGGCGATCCCATCGGCGGAAAGTTCTTCATAGCTCGGACCTTTGATGGTGGCAATACCTGGACCGAGCTTCCTGAAAATTTTAAACCCGTAGCGGATAGCGGCGAAGCCTTGTTTGCCGCCAGCGGCACCAACATCCGTGTGCTGGATCGCGATGAAGCGGTTTTTGTTACAGGGGGACTTTCATCCCGGGTTTTTATCCGCGACGAGAAGATCAAATTACCCCTGCTGCAAGGTGCTGAAACCACTGGCGCGAACTCCATTGCTGTTCTTGATCACAACACCCGTAAGGGAGGTAATACGCTGATCGTGGTGGGTGGTGACTTCAACAAGCCCGCTTCCGATTCATTGAACTGCTTCATCAGCACCAACAGGGGTAAATCATGGAAGGCGCCAAAAAAAGGTCCGCGTGGTTACCGCAGCTGCGTAGAATTCGTGTCGAAAAAGCTGGTGATCGCTTGCGGTCTCACGGGGGTGGACTATTCCACCGATGGAGGCATGAACTGGAAAGGCATCACCGATGAAGGCTTTCATGTAGTAAGGGCTGCCAAGCATGGCAGTTCGGTCTTTTTTGCCGGAAGCAATGGAAGGGTGGGAAAACTGGTAGTGAAAAAATGATCAGAGCTGCTCAACGATCTCCTGAACGCTCACTCTTTTCCTGTAATCTGCATCGAAGAAGCGGTAGACCACAGAACCATCACGGTTCACAATATAAACCGCGGGAACGGGGAGGTAAGCCTTGTCTTTCTGCCCGTTGATCACCAGCAGGTCGTTTCCAAAACTCTTATAACGGGCCTTGGTCTTTTCATCCACTTCAAACAAAACTCCATAGGCCTTGGCGATCTTCATGTCCTGGTCGTGCACCAGGGGAAAGGATGCGCCGGTTTTTTCCACGGTCTTTTTTAAACCCTCTTCCATTTCAGGTGAAATGGCCACAACAGAAGCCCCTTTTTCGGTAATGAACTGCAGGGAATCCTGGAAGCGCTTGAGTTCTTTATTGCAGTAAGGGCACCAGTTGCCCCGGTAAAAGATCACCACCACAGGGCCTTTCTTGCGCAGCTCCTTCATGCTCACGTCATTGCCGTTCTGATCCTTGCTTTTAAAATCAGCAGCCTTAGAATTAATGAACAGGCCTTCGGGTTTTTCCTGGGCGAAGGAAACAAGCGTGGCAAGCAAGGCCATCGAAAGGAGGATGGTTTTCATGTTACCCAAATTTAGGCAGGAAATGGCTGTTTCATGCCGGGACTACGAGACTTAACTTCCTTTTAAGCCCCTCTGCTCTAAACGAGGCTTCGGAAGTCCACGGAGACCAGCTTGCTCACCCCCGGTTCCTGCATGGTCACGCCATAGATCACGTCCACCGTGCTCATGGTGGTCTTGTTGTGCGTAACGATGATGAACTGCGAATTGTCGCTGAACTCCCTGATCATGTTGGTGAACTTGCCCACGTTGGCATCATCCAGCGGCGCGTCCACCTCGTCGAGTATACAGAAAGGTGCCGGCTTGATCAGGTAGATGGCAAAGAGTAAGGCCGTGGCCGTGAGTGTTCTTTCTCCTCCACTGAGCTGGCTGATGCTGCTCGGCCGCTTACCCTTGGGCTTGGCCATGATATCGATTCCTGTCTCCGCGAGGTTGTCCGGATTTTCCAGCACCAGGTCGCACTGATCGTCCTCGGTGAACAGGGTCTTGAATACTTTTTGGAAATTCTCCCTCACCATGTTGAAGGTCTCCAGGAATTTCTGGTTGGCCGTGGTCTCCACTTCCGCAATGGTTTGCAACAGGCTTTGCTTGGCATTCACCAGGTCGGTCTTCTGCTCCACGATGAACTCATAACGCTTCTTCATCTCCTCGAAGGCCTCGATAGCGGTTGGATTCACCTCACCCAGGTTCTCCAGCCTCTTCTTCATCCTGTCTGCTTTTTCCTGCAGTTCATCGGCGGTCTGTTCTCCTGTTCTTGGCTCGTCGAGAATGTCTTCGAGGTTGATCCTGAACTCCACGTTCAGCCTTTCCCTCGTACCGGCCAATTGCAGTTTGAGTTCGGTGAGCTTGTCTTTGATCTCTGTGAGCAAATGCTCGATCTGCTCTTTCTCTTTTACTGTATGACGCAGCTCGCTCTCCTTGGTGTTGAGCGCGTTCCTTAAATTATAGTAGGACTGGTCCGCTTCGTTCAACTGCTTCTCTTCTTCAGCACGGCGGCGCATCAGCTCGTGCAGCGACTCCTCGGTGGCTTTGAGGTCTAAGGCCAATTGGTCGATCTGCAGCTTGGTCTCATTAAGTTGCTGGGTATTGTTCTCTACCTGGTTGCGAAGGTCATTCACCTGGTTGGTCTTGAACTGCAGCTCCTGTTTGAGTCCCGTGATCTTGCTTTGCTGTCGGGTCACATTCAGGTTCATGGCATTGAACTGCGTGTTCACCTCGTTGTATTCCTGCTCCACAGCACCAAAGCCTGATTCTGCTTCAGCCAATTTCGCAGTAAACGCAGCGAGCTGCTCGTTGAAAGTCTCGAGCTCCTTGCGCACATTTTCAATGGATACCTGTGTTTGCTGCAACTGGGTATTGAGTTCTGTCAGCCTGCCTGCAGACACTTCCTGCGCATGGTGCAGGTTCTCCAGCCTGTTCTGTACGCCGAACAACTGGTTCGACAGCTGCTGGATCTCTTTCTCTGCATCGCGGATCGCATGCTCGCGCAGGTCTTCATTATAAGCGATCACTTCGTTGTGGCGCGCCTGGATCTGCGCGGTATAATCATCAACCACGGCCTGCTGCACAGCGATCTCTTCCTGCAGTTTTTCTAAATTCTTTACCCGGCCGATCTTCTTTCCTTCAAACAGGCCCACGCTTCCACCCGTGAGGGTGAAGCTGCCTTTTACATATTTACCATGGCGCTCCAGGATCACAAATCCATTGCTGTTCACCAGGGCTTCCTCATCATCCGCAATGAATACATTAGAGAGTAACTGCTCGGCAAGCTCGCGGTACTGCTCATCCACCTCTATCACGTCCATGGCACGGATGGTGCCGGGAGGAACGTGATCGGGGATCAGTACACTGGAAGCTTTCACCTTATCCAGCAGGAAGAAATTGGCCTTCCCTTTTTTGTTGGCATCCAGCAGGTGCACTGCCTGCAAGCCTTCCTGCAGGTTATTCACCACATAATAGTTCAGGTAGGGCTCCAGCACATTCTCCAGTGCCGCGCGGAATTCTTCTTTCACGTAAATGATATCGGAAAGAATAGGCGCTGTGTGATTCCATCCTGTATTGTTGTGCAGGAATTTCACACTCTCGGGGTAGCCTTCCATGGAATCGATCAGGCTCTTCAAAAGGTCGTGCTCGTTCTTGCGGGCATCCAGTTTCCTGGACTCCTCGGCGAATCGGGCCCTCAGACCTTCCAGTACCGACTGCGTTTGCAGGATCTGCTCTTTGGTGGTATCGTGATGGTGCTGTAACTGCTCCAGGTCTTTTTTCCTGGTGTCCAGCAACCTCGACTTCTCTTCTTTTTCTTTTTCCAGCTGCGCCATCTGCTGCTCACGTTGTCCTCTCTCCTCTTCCGCCTGCTGGATAGCTCTTTGCAGGTTTTGGATGGAAGTGTCGGCCACGGCTACCTTTTTTTCCGCATCAAACTGGTTCCTTTGCGTTTGCTGGGAAGCATTTCTCAATTCATAAAGCGCAGCACGCTTTTCATCGAGCACGGTCTTGCGGCCTTCTACTTCTTTGCGGAAGTCTTCCAGCTGCGTGGTCAAACCGGTAAGCGTGCTTTCTTCCTCATTGATCTGCTTTTCCGTAAAACGGATGCTTTCCTCGATGCCGGAGATCTGTCCGCCTGCTTTTTGTAAAAACCCTTCCAGCCCTGCTGCTCTCTCTTTCAGGTGATCCAGCCTCTGAGAGGAAAGATTCTTTTCATTCTCCTTGGTACGCACCTGCTGCACCAGCTCGTTGAACGACTGCTGCATGCCATGCAGGGAGGTTTCTTTTTCAATGAAACCCAGGCGCTCCTGTTCCAGCTCGGCCTCACCGGTAGCAATAACCGCTTCCAGGGCGATCTTTTTGTCCGTCTCTGCCTCGTGCTGCTCGTTGAGTGATTTATAGGTCAGGTTAAAGCCTTCCAGGGCCGCTTTGGCCAGCTCGATACTGACCTCCCTGTAGTCTTTCTTGATCTCGTAGTATTTCTCCGCTTTTTTTGCCTGGTTTTCCAGGGTCTTGAGCTGGTTGTTGATCTCGAACAACAGGTCCTCGATGCGGTTCAGGTCCTGGTCGGTGGCGTCCAGTTTCTGCTTCGCCTCTTTTTTCCTGGTCTTATAAATAGATATACCGGCGGCCTGCTCCAGCATGCGCCGGCGGCTGTTCTCCTTGTCCTTGATCAGGTCGTCCACCATACCCAGCTCTATGATGGCATAGCTGTCGGTAGATATACCCGTATCCATGAACAGGTTCTGGATGTCCTTCAGCCTGCACTGTACGTCGTTCAGCCTGTATTCGCTTTCGCCGTTCTTATAAAACTTGCGGGTAATGGTAATGGTATTGAACTCCGTAGGCAAAAGGTTCCTGGTATTCTCAAAAGTGAGGCTCACCTCGGCCAGTCCAGAAGCACTGCGGGTCTTGGAACCGTTGAACACCAGGCTTTCCAGGTTCTCAGACCGCAGGTGACTGATCTTTTGCTCGCCGATCACCCAGCGGATACTGTCAACAATATTGCTCTTACCGCAGCCATTCGGGCCTACGATACCGGTAATGTTCTCATCAAAATGCACGATGGTCTTATCCGCGAAGGATTTGAACCCCTTGATCTCTAAACTTTTTAATCTCACACTCTACAATTTACGGTTCAAATATAGACGGTAAATAGGGCCGGAAACGCAACCCTTTACCCCCCAGGGAGGGTTATTATCAACCATATTTCCACAGGGAAAAACTACGTAGTGGAAAACCTTGACCGGGACTAAAAAACAACCTATTATCGGCGGATTTTGTACATTGCGCGCTATGAAAACAGTAATTGTTCCCATTGATTTTTCAGACACTTCAAAAAATTCCGCAAAATATGCCGTCAGGATGGTCAATGGCGCGCCCAATGTACATCTTGTATTTTTTCATGCTTATAAAAAAGAGAGCGATGAAAACAGCTCCAGGAGCCAGCTGGCTGACCTGATCTCCGAGTTGGGTGGGGGTAATATTACCATCCACACGGAGCATAGCGACGATTTTCCCGATGCCCTCAGCCGTTTTGCCCGCCACAGGGCCGCGGAACTCATCGTGATGGGACTCAATGGCGCCCGCATGCTGGATAAGATCTTTTTGACCAGCAACACCCTGAAACTGATCGAAAAGAACCCCTGCCCGGTGATGATCGTGCCTCCTTCAGCGCACTTTGACAGCGTGAAGAACGTGGCGCTGGCTTCCGACTTCAAGGAAGTGGATGTGACCATTCCCGTTGAACCCATCAAGCGGGTACTGGAGTTCCTGAAGCCCAGTCTTCATATAGTGAACGTAAACAGCGAGCATTACGTATCGCTGACCCCGGAATTCCTTGAGCAAAGAAGGATCATGGAAGAAATGTTCAGGGATTTCAATCCTGAATTCTATTTCATCGGCACTTCCGATTTCCATGAGACCATCAACACTTTTGTGGAAGACAAAAAGATCGACCTGGTGATCACTATCCCGAGGTCAAGGTCATTTATTGATACTTTATTCAACCCAAGCCATACACGCAAGCTGGTTTTCGAAAGCACGGTCCCTGTGCTGGCAGCGCACCAATAAGCAGGTTTTGAAGGCATTAAACCCTAATTTCGCTATGCGGAGTTGGGGTTTGTTGTTTTTGGCTCATTTTAAATGCCTGCATGAAGAATATTAAGCTGATAGAGGTCCCTTCTGAGATCGGCGCCGGCACCCGTGGGGCCAGCCTGGGGGTGGAAGCCATCAAGATCGCGGCCCTCGACTTCATGAGCAATTTTTTCATTCACTTTCCCTGCGAGTCCATCCCGGTCGATAACAAGCTTTTGTATGAGCCCATACAGTCGCCCTACGCCAAGCGCATCAAGGGCGTGGCTGCCATCTACGAGAAAGTAGCCAAGTCCGTGGCCGATTCCATGAAATCGGGTTTTTTCCCCGTGCTCATCACCGGTGACCACAGCGTGAGCGGAGGCACCATTGCGGGCATCAAGATGGCCAAACCCAAAAGCAAGCTGGGCGTGATCTGGATCGACGCCCACGCCGACCTGCATACCCCTTATACTACCCCTTCCGGCAACATGCATGGCATGCCTTTGTGCACGGCCATCAACGAAGACAATAAAGAGTCGGCGGTGCATGATGTAGATGCCGAGACCGTGAAATACTGGAACCAGCTCAAAGGCATAGGAAAAATAGCACCCAAGGTGCTGCCCGAAGACATTGTATTCATCTCCCTGCGCGATTACGAAAAAGAAGAAAAGCACCTCATCGAAAAATACGGGATGAAGGTGATCACCACCAAGGAAGTGAGAAGCAAGGGCCCGGAAAATATCGTCAGGCATGTCACCCGTTATTTGTCCGACTGCACAGACATCTACGTTTCATTTGATGTAGACAGCCTGGATGCATCCATCAGCAAGGGCACAGGCACACCGGTAAGTAATGGTTTGAGGGAAAGAGAAGCCGAAGACCTCATTTCCAAGTTCATGCAGAACAGGAAGGTTTGCTGCTTCGAGATCACCGAAGTCAATCCTACGCTGGATAAGGAAAACCTCATGGCTGAGATCGCGTTCAATATCCTGCAGAGGAGCGTGAACGTGCTGATGATGAGTTGAGCCCTCCCTACCCTCCCTGAAGGGAGGGATACATAGTTAGCTTACCATAAGATCCTGCAAATGCAACAAAATGAGGCAAAACGTTGTCTTGCCTCGACGGGCAGGCCCTGGTGGCATGGGGCATAGATATGGATGCAAGGCATTGTTTTCATACGATAAGTCGTAACGCGCTCTGGCACTAGCAGTTAAGCACAAACGAAGAGAAAACACCTTGTTTCATTACAACATATTCGATATAATTACTATTTTACAATAAACCCTGAAATATGCGCAATTGCATCGTCGCCCTCGTTCTTGTTGTGCTCACTGCCTCCTGCGAGAAAAGCACGGACAGGCAGCACATACCCAATGTAAAACAAGTAAAAGCGGTGTACAACCCGGGCAGCCGTGTGGAGCATACTGACTTCACATACGACCATCTTAACAGGATCCAAACCATTTTTACATACAAAGGCGATTCTGGAAGAGTAGTACCGGCCGGCGATTCAGTGAGGATGATGCGTTTTATTTATACAGGCGATAATCAGTTACCTACGATCATTGTTCAAAGGGACTATGGTTTTTCTGTCTCACAGGAACTTCATCACTTCACTTACTCCGCCAATGGTCAACTCACGCTGGATTCTATAGCTTATTCTAGCTCTTACGCCCTGCATTCTTATTCCTATTCGGCAGACAAGATCATGAGGATAAGAACCGGACCTTCGTTGGATACCCATTATGATACCATTACCATGCAGAATGGAAATAAGATCCGCTATGGCCATTCAGGCGCTCCTGGAGATTATTTGAGAATGGATTTCGAATATGACCACCGGGTCAACCCGCTTTCTTCGATGAACATTGCTCCTGTTTTTTTTGCTGCGGAGAGCATTATCGATACCTGGTCGCCCTCCTCTAAAAATAATCTCGTCAAATACTCTATGACCCAACAGGCCGGCTACAATGAAGGCCTCATGCAATACCAGTATAACAAGGATGATCTTCCTGAAAAGAGGCTTCTCTACAGGTCCAATACCGTAGATACGCTTATCTATAAGTACTGACCCGCCCGCCCACACTACCCTCCCCGAGGCCAATTTGCTTTGCCGGGCTGCCCTGAAGGGAGAGATGAGTTATTCCTGATTCAACCTGAAGTGTATCGAAAGGAAATAATGTTTTACCTTCTGCCGGATTTCATAAACCCTCACCCACCATGGCAACGGAAAAAACCCAGGTCAGGAGCAAGACCTATTCGGTACCCGAAGTGATCTGGCTTACCGGCGGGATCTTCGCTTTGATCACCCTGCTGATCCTCCTTTTTCTTAAAATATTCAGCGTGCTGCTGCTGGTGCTGGCGGGCGTTCTGATCGCCGCATTTTTCCTCGGCTTCCGCGATGTGATCATCCGGAAAACCAAACTCGGGCCGGGCCTTTCCCTGGCGATTTCGGTGGTCGCCACCATTCTTTTCCTGGCCTTGCTCTTCTGGCTGATCGGCGCCAAGGTAGAGGCCCAGGTGAACGCTTTGTCGGAAAAACTTCCGTCCACCATCCAGTATGCTCAAGAGAGAATGAACCAAACTTCCCTGGGCCGGAAGATCGTACAGATCATTTCTTCGGAAGAAACAGGGAAGAAAGCAGAAACGATGGTCAAAACATTTTTCCAGTCCACCTTTGGCGTGCTGGGAGACCTTTACGTGGTGCTGTTTCTCGGCATCTTCTTCACCGCAGGAGCCGGCATGTACAAAAAAGGGATCATCTCGCTGGTGCCTAACGCAGGACAAAACAAGGCGAGGAAAGTGATGGCCGCACTGGCCCTGAGCATCACCAAATGGCTGAAAGGCATGGTGTTCGCCATGCTGATCGTTTTTGCTCTGACGGCTATCGGATTGGTCATCCTGGGCGTGCCTATGTGGCTGGCGCTGGCCGTGATCGCCGGCCTGCTTAACTTCATCCCCAATTTTGGACCCCTGATCGCCATGGTGCCCGCCGTACTGGTGGCATTTACTCAAAGTCCGACCACAGCCGCGCTGGTAGCCGGTTTATATATTATTGTACAGGTACTGGAAAGCAACCTCATTACTCCCAAGATCCAGCAAAGGCTGGTGGATATACCTCCGGCACTGATCATCATCGCGCAGCTGGTGATGGGCGTGCTGATCGGCGGATGGGGCCTGGTGCTGGCCACGCCGGTGATGCTGATCCTGATGGTGCTGGTGAAGGAGTTGTATATTAAGGAGAAGGGGAAAGAGAGTTGATAGAGTTGATATAGTTGACGGAGTTGATAAGGGAACAGCCGTATTGAATTTCGAAACCGCAGGTGGCGGGGCTGGTAGCCCGCAGATCACGTGAAACTAAAGATCAAATTCTAAACCCAAATAGCTCTCAAATCGTTTTAGCAGTCTACGTGTAGAAAAAATCATACTGACTAAACTAAAAAAAGCTAATACAATCAGAGTTGTAGCAATTCCAATATCATTGGGATTCAGTTCGCCCCTTAGAAAGCTGTTGAGTATCATAAATATGATAATTGCAATTATCAAGTAAAAACTTCCCACCATCAGGTAGGAAGGCCTGACATTAACTTTCATAACAATTTTCTGATCCATAGGTTTCAAACTGCCTTCAATTATAGCCGCATGAGGAGTAGTACCTAATATTTGAGGCATCATAAAAGAAAGTTTTGGGTATATAACAAAGTCGTTTGTTGAGATTCGAGAGTACAAGTTTGTATTGGTTTCAAACCAATGCTTGTAATTGATCGCATTGATCTTTGAACGCAATTGATCCAAAGTAGCTTCAATCTCGTATGTGTACGATTTATCGAAAAAAATTCCCATTGACTACCTGATAATGATTTCATCGACAAACAAATGACTCGGATTACCCGCGCTTTCATGCCATGAAGGAAGCTTGCCGGCATTCACTGCTTTTACTTTGATGTACCTGGCGGTGGCATTAACTTCTGTTCCTAAAGTCTGTGTCTCTATTGTTTTTAAGTCCTGGTCTTTGGCATTCTTCACGCGCACCAGTTCGGTAAAGTTGATGCCGTCATTGCTTAAATAGAATATTATTTCTGAAGGGTACAGTATCCATGGACTCGGATCCTGGAGTAAGTGAGCGCCCACGTAGCTGACCTTTCTTTCCTGTTTGAGATCGATGATCGCTTCCAGGTCTGTGTCGAAATAGCTTTGCCACTCCCCTGTCCGCCAGTTGGTGGTACCGATGATGCCATCGATCAGCGCATCGGGTCCACCGGCGGTGTACATGGGATGCACCTTACTCAGCACAGTGATACTCCGGTCGGAAACCATTTTATGGAATTTCTGCCTGACGATCCTGCTTTTCTTCCCATTTTTCTCCGCGAAGACCCATACCATTCCGGAATCCCTTAAAATAACAGGCCTTTCATAATTGCGGTAGGGAACGGTTTCATCTCCCTGTGTGACTGCGTAATGCAGCTCAACGGAGGGATCAAGATGTTTCAATTCAACCTGCACGCTGTCACGGAATTTATAGGTCGTGTTCGTAAAATAGGGAGCCGCCACGATCTGCTCTCCGGTGATGCCGGCGATGGGAAAACGCTTGCCAGTGGTATTGGTGTCCGGCGTGGACCGCATATTGAATTCCAGGCTGCCTCCGCGCATCATGTCCTCTATGAACAGGTAATATCTTTTGTAGTCATTGCCATTCAGCCGCATGGTTGAAATGTACTGTGCGCCAGTTTTGCCTTTCTTTGTCACCACGAACTTCTTCCCGTTCTCCAGCCGGATGGTCATTTTCGGAAACAAAGGTGTTCCAATGACATACTCCCCATTGCCGGGCGTGACCGGGTAAAAACCCAGCGCGCTGAAAACATACCAGGCGCTCATCTGCCCGCAGTCCTCGTTGCCGATCAAGCCGTCCGGCGCATTCTTGTAAAATTCCTTGCAGATCCTGCTGACAAGCTCCTGCGTTTTCCAGGGCTGGCCGGCGAAATTATAGAGGTAAGCCATGTGATGACTGGGCTCATTGCCGTGAGCATACTGGCCAATGAGTCCTGTTACATCCGGTTGCTCTCTCCCACTCAATTCCTCCGTGGTAGTAAAAAGTTCATCGAGTTTTTTGGCAAAGGCTTCTTTGCCTCCGTGTAAGGCCATGAGTCCTGTGATGTCCTGCGGCACATAAAAACTATACTGCCAGGAATTGCCTTCCGTGAAAAAATTATTCACTTCTGCAGGCTTGAAAGGCGAGTACCAGATGCCCTGCACCTTTCCCCGCATGTGGCCGGTGGAAGGATCGAAAAGGTTTTTGTAGTTCTGTGCTCTTGCATTGTATTTTCTAAAGACCGAATCGTTGCCCGTCCATTTGGCGAATTGCCCAATGCACCAGTCGTCATAGGCATATTCCAGCGTCTTCGATACCGATTCATGTTCTTCATCGTTCGAGATAAATCCTTTTTCCCTGTAAGGCTTCAAGCCAAAGCGGTCGCTTTCCGCATAAGAGCGCATAGCCTCGAGGGCCAGCCCGGTGTCGAAGCCCCTGACGCCCTTCTGCCAGGCATCCACGATCACCGGCACAGAATGATAACCGATCATGCAAAAGGTCTCATTGCCAGCCAGCTCCCACACAGGCAGCATGCCCCCATTCTTATACTGCCATAAAAACGTATTGATCCAGTCGGTTGTTCTTTTCTGGTCGATCATGGACATCAGCGGATGCAGGGCTCTATAAGTATCCCAAAGAGAGAACACCGTAAAGTTGGTAAAGCCACTGGCCTTTCTCACCCTTCCATCCGTGCCGCGGTACATGCCGTTCACATCCTGGAAAACATTTGGTGCCAGCATGGTGTGATAGAGGGCCGTGTAAAAGATCTTCATCTCTTCCTCAGTACCACCTTCCACGTCTATCCTGCTCAATTCATGGTTCCATGCATTCCTGGCCTTCGTAACCTGCGCACCCAGGTTCCAGTCCTTTAATTCTGCATCGAGATTCAGCCTGGCGCCTTCCGCACTCACAGCAGAAATACCCACTTTAGCCCTGACCATTTTATCGTCACCCAATGCAAAGCGCGCAAAGGCCTTCACCTCTTTGCCCTGCATCATGTTGGTGGCTATAGCCCTGCCTTCGTCTCCACGGACAATGAACTCCGTCATTGGCTTTTCAAACCGGATATGGAAATAAAGGTGTTGGTCCTGCGCCCATGACTTGCTCCTGCGAAATCCACGGATCTCGTAAGGTGATATCTTTTCTATCCACGACTCCAGCACCTGGTCGCGGTGGGCCAGGTCGATCAGCACGGCACCCTGCTTCTCGTTGCGGGGAAAACTGTATTGATGCATGCCGGCACGGAGCGATGTAGTTAACTGGGCTTTGATGCGGTGCTTGTCGAGCAGCACTTCGTAATAACCAGGAAAGGCTTTTTCATTCCTGTGAGAGAATTTGGAACGGTATTCTTCCTTCTGCCATTTCACATCCCCGGTGAAAGGCATCATCAGTACATCGCAGTAGTCGGGAATGCCCGTGCCACTGAGATGGGTATGCGAAAAACCATAGATCAAAGAATCGCTGTAGTGGTATCCGCTGCTGCCGTCCCAGTCCGCCATGCGGGTATCAGGGGAAAGCTGCATCATGCCAAAAGGCATGGTAGCTCCGGGATAAGTGTGGCCGTGCCCACCTGTACCGATGAAGGGATTGACCAGCTTCGTGTAGTCCTTTTGCGCAAAGGCAAGGCTGGCAAGGCATGAACAAATAAATATGCAAACAATTCTTTTCATACACTCCCGATTTATAATATACCATGCAAGCCTACTCACCACTCACCACTCACTACTCAATACTCACTATACGTGTCCACAAGCGAACGGATCTTTATCGCCTTCCTGATCTCCGTCAATGTCAACTTCGACTCAAAACTAACCGACTTTTTTTCGCCCGGCAATACATGAAAATAGTTGTCTCCCAGCTTCACCCCATCGGGCAGATCAATGAAAACGCCGTAGGCAAACTGGTCGGCAGCAATATTGATTACTCCCTTTTCAACCGAGACAGTCCACTTAGGCTTTTTAAGGAGCAGGCTGGCAGGAATGGCATTGAACTGGAAATCCTCCGCCACTGCTTTCCCATCCCTCAAAAGCCGGTAGCGAAAGATCGTCTGCGCAGTCATGGGGAAGGCATCCATTTCCAGCGATACCGCATTGGAAGATGGCTTTTTAAAATTCAACAGCTCGCAGCCACCGCCTGCCCCGGTTTGCAGGTTAAAAGAATCAATGAGCAGGGAATAATATCCTTTCTCTTTTACATCTACCAGTTTCAGTTTGGCAATGCCCGTATCAGCGAAGGGAAGGATTACCGGGTCGGCAAACATTCTTTTGACCTCATACCAGGCTGCCTTTTTTCTTCCGTAATGATCAATGGCACTCCAGCTCACTACCGGCCAGCAGTCGTTCCACTGCCAGAACAAGGTGCCCATGGTGACCGGCGCATTTTTCCTGTGCGCTGAGATCGCCGTTCTTAATGCGTCAGCCTGCATGAGTTGGGAAACGTAGACCAGGTCTTCAAATGTTTTCGGTTGCCTGAATTTATTCAGGATATAGCGGCTGATGTTCTCGTAACCGAAAGGATGCTTCTGGTGGGTCTTCATCACCTGGGACGTGGTATCCAGGTCCGAGGTGACCGCAAACTGCCTTATTGTTCTCATGGAAGGCATTCCCTGCATGCCGTACTCACTGTTGAAACGACCGACCTTCTCACTGTATCTCTCCACCGGTTCCTTACCCCACCATACGCCCCAGTAATGCACGTCGCCTTTTTCATAAGCATCCTTTCTTCCCCATCCCAGTGAAGGCGACGAAGGCCAGTAAGTTCTTTCGGGGTCGAGCTCTTTAAGGATGCCTGGTATGAGTTCGTGAAATATTTTTTTGTAGTCGCCCCACAATTTTGCAGAATCAGCTGGTGAGTAGCCGAACTGCTTTTGCCATCCCCAGTTGAACCAGGCCTCTTCGATCTCGTTGTTGCCACACCAGAGCGCGATGCAATCGTATTTCCTCAGGCGCTTCACCTGGTAGCGCACTTCTTCTTCCACATTCTTTAAGAATTCACTGTCGGCAGGATAAAGCGCACCTGCAAACATGAAGTCCTGCCAAACCAGGATGCCGTATTGATCACAGAGCTGGTAAAAAATATCTTCTTCATAAATGCCGCCACCCCATACCCGCAGCATATTGATGTTGGCCTCTTTGGCGGCTTTGATCAAGGCCTCGTATTTTTTTAGCTTCACCGCGCGGGGGATGAAATTGTCGGCCGGGATCCAGTTCGCGCCCTTCATGAAAACCGGTTGCCCGTCCACGGTAAAATAAAAGGTCTCACCCACTTCATCGGGTTCTCTCACCAGCCTGATCTTTCTTTTCCTCACCGCTGGTTTTTCAGCCTTGGGCTCGATGAAGGCTCGCACCCTGGCCTCCTTCCAGATGCCGGCCGTGACCAGCCTCGGTCCCCAGTCCCAGCCAAACTGGTACTGGGCTTTTCTTGTATAAATGCGCTCATTATCGGGATAAGCTAAGGGCTCCTTCTTTTTTTTCTCCCTCGCAATAGTGGCAGCCGGAAGAAAACGGATCAAAAGCGTATTGGCATTCTTTGGGCTCAGTTCCTTTTTTACTTCCGCCCGCCACTGGCGGAACATGTTATCGGAAGTAATGATCTTCTGCCCGTTCAAAAAAACTTCTGCATAGGTATCGAGACCATCAAACTCCAGCCAGATCTCCTGCATGGAAAGAAAGGTGGAGGTGAGTGAGAACACCGTTTGGTATTCCCAGGTCTTTTCTTCTACCCATTGCACCCTGGATTCGTTGTCGCGGTAAAAAGGATCGGGAATGAGCTTGTTCTTTAAAAGATCTGTGTGCACGGTACCGGGCAACTCTGCGGGATACCATTTACTGCTGCCCGCTTCGCGGAACTTCCACCTGAAGTTGCCGAGGGAAAGTGAAAAATCCTGGGCCTTTACATCATTCACTGCGAGTAAACAAATGGCCAGGCATAAGATGCTAAATACACGGGAGTCCTTTCTTCCTTTGATCCCGCATGAGCGGGACCAGGACGCGAGGGTTCGCGAAGAACTGATTCCTTGCGTTACCTGGCGTCTTCGCGCCTTAGCGTCTAAACTGGTGATCATTTGTCAGATGCTGCTAGTGCATTCCTGAGAGCTTTCACTTCTTCAGGATCGATATAATTATTTTGATAGTCAGATTCGGCCATATCCGGGTTGCGGTACTCCATCCTGGATGCAATCTTCCCTCGCAAAGAAGAATGAAATTCCCTGGCTCCTGTTTGCGCCAGTTCTTTGATGTTTTCCTTTCTCACCCCGCTGCCCGGCATGATGATGATGCGGCCGTCGGCCTTGGCCACCAGCTCTGTGATCAGGTTGATCCCTTCCACTGCCGTGGGCTTCTGCCCCGAGGTGAGTATGCGCTGGCAGCCCAGCTCGATCAGCACTTCCATCGTTTCAAAAGGATCCCTGCTCCGATCGAAGGCGCGGTGAAACGTCACTTCCATAGGATAAGCGGCTTCTATCAGCCTGCTTAGTTTCTTCTTCGGTACCGTTCCATCCTTTTTCAAAACGCCGGTCACGATGCCATCACATCCCAGTTCCTTGCAAAGCCTGATCTCCCGAAGCATGATGTCAAACTCTTCATCGCTGTATAAAAAATCACCGGCCCTGGGCCGGATGATGGGGAAGAGTTCAGTGGTAAAGTCCTGCCTGCATTGTCTGATCACAGCACCCGTAGGCGTGGTGCCTCCTTCTGAAAGTGCTGCGCAAAGTTCTATCCTGTCTGCTCCTCCTTTTACTGCATCTGCAGTAGTGGTGTAATCGGTCGTTGCTATTTCTATTATGAAACCCAAGTTTATTGTTTGTAGTTTATAGTCTATAGTTAAAGTATTTCCAGCAACTGGAAACAGTAAACTGGAAACCGGAAACGGCTGTTATATGAGATGCTTCGCCTGGTAAACCTTCGGACCCGCCTTGGTATGCACTGCGTAAGAAAATCCCTTCACCACCGAGTAGCCGCCAAACTCTCCTTTCTTGTTGATGGCGATAAATCCCACCTGCACATTTTTCGCATTGGCTCCGTTTCTTTTCACGATGCGCTCTATGGCTTTTTTGCAGGCCGTCTCGGGTTTGTAACCCTGCCTCATCATTTCTATAATGGTATGCGCGCCACAAATCCTTACCACCTCTTCTCCTACGCCGGTGGCAGTAGCTGCGCCCACTTCGTTGTCAACATATAATCCCGCGCCGATGATCGGGCTGTCACCCACCCTTCCGTGCATCTTGAAAGCCATGCCCGATGTGGTGCAGGCGCCGCTGATATTACCCGCATCATCCATGGCGATCATGCCGATGGTGTCGTGATTGTCCTGCTGGCCCGGTATGTTCCTGCTTTTTTCTTGCAATATCCTCGGTGTGGTCATCGGGTCGTATTGGGAGGTCTTCAGCCATTCCTTCCATGCCTTCTCGCTCGATGGCGTCAAAAGGTTCTCCATTTTGAACCCGTTTGCCAGGGCAAACTGCAAGGCGCCATCGCCCACCAGCTGCACATGGGGCGTTTTTTCCATCACCAGCCTCGCCACGTTAATGGGATGCATAATATGCTGCAGGCACATGACGGAACCACAATTTCCTTTTTCATCCATGATACAGGCATCCAGGGTCACTTTCCCGTCGCGATCAGGAAGGCCTCCATAGCCTACGCTGGTATCATTGGGATCGGCCTCAGGGATCATCACACCATTTTCCACAGCGTCGAGTGCCCTTCCTTTTGCAGACAAAACCTTCCAGGCCTCCGCATTCGCCTTGAGGTTGGGCCAGGTAGAAACCACCAGCGGCATGCCTTTTACAGTAGTATCGGCCTGTATGGCCCAGGAATCTTTGAACAGCAGTGAAAGTGATGTCAATGCTGAGGTCTGCAAAAAACGCCGGCGATTAAACATAGTTGGATGCTATTTGATAATATTGTGCTGGAATAGTGAAACTATAAATTTGATCACAATTAGCAAAAGAAATAAAGCATGGTCCTGTTAGCCGATTTTCCCAATCTCACCGATCCTTCCGTTATCACCGCCTTATTGACACTTACTTTTCTCGAGATCATCCTTGGAGTTGATAATATCATCTTTATTTCTATTGTATCCAATAAACTTCCCGAGAGCCAGCAGCCAAGGGCAAGAATGATAGGCCTGATGCTGGCCATGTTCTTCCGTATAGGACTGCTTTTCGGTATCACCTGGCTGATCACGCTCACCAAGCCCCTCTTCGATGTGCCCCTGATCACCGATGATGGACAGCCCATCGGCATCAGCTGGAAGGATATCATCCTGATCCTTGGAGGTATCTTCCTGATCTTTAAAAGCACGCTGGAGATCCACCAGAAACTGGAGAAAGTGACCGCACATGGTCCCAAAAAGATCGTCACCTCGTTCAGCGCCGTGATCGTGCAGATCGTACTGGTGGATATGGTGTTTTCTTTTGACAGCATCCTTACTGCGGTGGGACTGGTGGACAACGTATGGACCATGATCATTGCCGTAGTGATCTCCATGATCATCATGATGCTATTTGCCGGCAAGATCAGCCGCTTTATCAACAAGCACCCAACGCTGCAGATCCTGGCCCTGGCCTTCCTGATCCTCATTGGCGTGCTGCTTGTTGCCGAAGGCTTCCACCAGCACATCAATAAGAGCTATATCTATACGGCCATCGCGTTCAGCCTGATCGTAGAGCTGATCAATATGCGCCTAAGGAGAAAACACGAGCCTGTTGACCTCAACAATGAGTCGCTTTAGGACAAATTGGCATAAAACTGGAATTGGCCGCCTATTTGATGTTTAAACATTGATTTAAACGTAAACTATGCACATAGAGATCATATCAGGCAGCCCCAGGCAGAACAGCACGACCAGCAGGCTGGCAGTATTCCTTGAAAGGGAACTATCGGAGTCTACCGACCACCAAGTGGGACTGATCGACCTGCGCGACCACGTGCTGCCCCATGTGCAGGATGTGTACGCCACAGCCGCCGAGGCGCCTGCTCAACATAGGTTGCTGGCAGAGCGGATGCTTTCTGCCGACGCCTTCATCATTGTCACGCCAGAATACAACGGCAGCTACTCCCCTGCCATGCAAAACCTCTTCGACCATTTTCCCAAAAGGCAGCGTAAGGTATTCGGACTGGCCACAGCCTCGCCCGGCTCATTGGGCGGCCTGCGCGCGGCCATGCAATTGCAGCAGTTCGTGATGGCCCTGTTCGGCATTGCTTCCCCGCATATGCTGATCACTCCTTTTGTCGACAAGAAATTCGATGGGGAAGGCAACTTACTGGATCCTTCCTTCCAAAAGAACGTAGATAATTTTTTGAGAGAATTCCTCTGGCTGGCAGAAGCGCTCGTAGCTGAAACCGCTGCTTCCAAAGCCTAAGGGCAAAAACCCCAAGGCGCTTCGCAATAATTAAAACCTAACATCATGAAAACGATTTTGCATAAAGCAAATACAAGAGGCCATGCAAGCCATGGCTGGCTCGACAGCTGGCATACCTTTTCATTTGCCGGCTATTACGATCCGGAGCGCATACATTTCGGTGCACTCAGGGTGCTGAACGATGACACTGTGGCTCCTGCCATGGGCTTTGGCCAACATCCTCACGATAATATGGAGATCGTTTCCATACCGCTGGAAGGCGACCTGGAGCATGGCGACAGCATGGGCAATACCACGGTGATCCGTAAAGGCGATGTGCAGGCCATGAGCGCGGGTACCGGTGTAGTGCATTCTGAGAAAAACAAGAACCACGATCAGGAAGTCAGGTTCCTGCAGATATGGGTGTTCCCAAAGGAAAAAAATGTGAAGCCCCGTTACGACCAGCGCACATTCAGTGAAGAAGAGAGAACGAACCGCCTGCTCACCGTGGTGGCTCCTGTTGGGGAAGATGTAAATGCCGTACAGATCCACCAGGATGCCTGGTTCAGTCTTGGAAAGCTGGAAAAAGGGATGAGCCTCGAATATCAATTGCACAAAAAAGAAAACGGCGTGTATGCTTTCATCCTCGATGGCGATGTAAAGATCAACGACGTTGAATTGAACCGCCGGGACGGACTGGGGATCACCGACGCGGAAAAACTCCTGCTGAGGGCCGGCTCAGATGCGGAGGTCCTGCTGATGGAAGTACCGATGGCTTAAGACAATCAAACACCGGTAAAACTGGAACAATATGAAACAACGCACATTCAACATATACAACGAGCTACAGCATTTCAATATCGGTCCGTTCCGGGTGAAACAGCCACTTCCCAACAGCAAGGTGGAGCAGCTTTCTCCCTTCCTCCTTTTGCATCATGCGGGTCCTACCGATCACCAGCCCGGCGAGATCAAGGCCAGGCTGAGTCCACATCCTCACCGGGGCTTCGAGCCGGTAACATTTTTATTCAGCGGCAAGATCCATCACAAGGACAGCACCGGCAGTGAAGGACTGCTGGAAAGCGGCGACGTGCAATGGATGACATCCGGCAGCGGCATCATTCACAGTGAAGGTCCTTCTGAAGCCTTTGCCAAAGAAGGAGGTACCATGGAGCTGATCCAACTTTGGATCAATTTGCCAAGGAAGCATAAAATGACTTCCCCAAAATACCAGGACATCAAGAAGAGCAGCATGCCGGTAATCAATGTGAACGGGTTCAGGTTCCATTTGGTGGCCGGTGAATTTCATGGAGAAAAGGGACCAGCACAAACCTTTACGCCTATCACCGCCATGACAGCGGAATTTACCGCAGGGGCAACAGCGAGCATCCCGGTAAATGCCGGTCACCATGTGATCGTATATGTGCTGGAAGGCGAGGTAGAAACCAATGGCGGCACCCTGGGACGTTTTCACATCGGCCTCTCCGATGATCATGGAGAAGTGGTAGAGCTCAGAGCAAGATCTGCCGGGAAGCTGCTTTTCCTCACAGGCGAGCCGATAGAAGAACCAGTGGCTTCACATGGTCCCTTTGTGATGAATTATCCCGGCGAGATCAAGCAGGCCATCATGGATTATCATGAAGGGAAGATGGGGGTGCTCGAATCGTGAATCGTGAAAGGTGTCCCGATAGCTATCGGGACGTGAAAGGTGAAAGGTGACAATTTTCTCTGTGTCACTCCGTGCCTCTGTGCCTCCGCGGTTCAAACGTGATGCAATCTCGGCGCTTCAGTGGGGTGATTGCAGTTCTTGCATATCTAACAGGAAACTGGAAACCGGAAACTGTAAACGGGAAACCGTATTTTAGTACTTCAACCCTCTGCCATGAAACCGATCAGCTTTTTACTTTTCCTCTTCATTAGTTTTTCAAGCTTTTCCCAAACCAATACCCTCGACAGCGCCTGGGTAAAAGAAAACTATTACAAGATCGAGAGGATGATACCCATGCGGGATGGCGCACAGCTTTTCACCGCTATTTATATACCCAAAGACACAACAGAGAAACATCCCATCCTCCTGCGCCGTACGCCCTACAGCGCTGCGCCCTATGGAGTGAATAATTTTCCCGAATCCTTTTGGAACAGCTACCACAGGTTGTACCTGAGAGAAAACTACATCATGGTGGTGCAGGACGTAAGAGGCAAGTACATGAGCCAGGGAGAATTTGTGGACGTGCGTCCCTTTGACACGCAAAAAAAGCAGCCGGACGAAGCCAGCGACACCTACGATGCGGTGGACTGGCTGGTGAAAAACCTCCCGCATAACAATGGGAAAGTGGGCGCCTTTGGTATTTCCTATCCCGGCTTCTACGCCACCATGACGGCGCTCAGCGGACATCCCGCTGTAAAAGCCGTGAGCCCACAGGCACCCGTAACCGATTGGTTCATGGGCGACGACTTTCACCACAACGGCGCATTCTTCCTGATGGACGGATTTTCATTTTATTCAGGCTTTGGTAAGCCCCGGCCAGTGCCTACCATGCAGGGCAGTGCGGGTTTCCGCTTTCCCGGCGCTGACAATTATCAGTTCTATTTGGAAACAGGTCCGCTGAAAAACTTCGCGAAGATCATGGGCGACAGCATCCAATTCTGGAAAGATCTTTATGCGCATCCCAACCTGGACGACTGGTGGAAGGCCAGGAATGCAAGAAATTTTGTACAGCATATCCCTTCTTCCACTTCCACGCTGGTGGTGGGTGGATTATTTGATGCGGAGGATGTATTCGGTGCGTGGAATCTCTACAAAGCCATCGAGGAAAAAGCAAAGAATAACAATAGGATCGTGATGGGCCCCTGGTTCCATGGCCAGTGGGGGGGCCGGGGCGATGGCAGCTATCTGGGTAATGTGCAGTTTGGCAAGAAAACATCCGAATGGTACCAGAACAATATTGAAGTGCCTTTTTTCAATTACCATTTGAAAGGCAAGGGAACCCAGCCTACAACTGAAGCTACCATTTTCTTCACGGGTGAGAACGAATGGAAACAATTCCCCTCCTGGCCGCCCGCGGATGTGCAGATGAAGCCTCTTTACTTGCAGAGTGAAGAAAAACTGCAATGGTCAAGGCCCACCGGCGGAAAATCCTTTTCCGAATACACCAGCGATCCGGCCAATCCCGTTCCTTATGCAGAGAACGTACACCGGGGAAGGACAAGGGAATACATGACAGACGACCAGCGCTTCGCCTCCCGAAGGCCTGACGTACTGGAATTTGAAACCGAAGTGCTCACAGAGGATGTAACACTGGCAGGTCCGGTCTATGCCAACCTGCTCACTTCCATTTCCACCACGGATGCAGATTTCATAGTGAAAGTGATTGATGTTTTTCCGGATACTTTCAATTACCCGCAGCGGCATCCGGCAGGCAGCACCTACCCCATGGCTGGTTACCAGATGCTGGTGAGAGGTGAGGTAATGCGCGGCAAGTACAGAAATTCATTTGAAAAGCCAGCGCCTTTCCAGCCCGGCAAAGTAGAGACCGTGCGGTTTTATTTGCCTGATGTAGCGCATACATTCAAAAAAGGTCACCGCATCATGATCCAGGTGCAGAGCAGTTGGTTCCCGCTGGTAGACCGCAACCCACAGAAATTCGTGAACATCTACGAAGCCAATGAAAGCGATTTCCAAAAATCAAATATTCGCATTTATCACGATGCGAAATTTGCGTCGTTCATCGAATTGCCGGTTATGCGTTAACCTCACCCTGCCCCTCTCCTGAAGGAGAGGAGGTTGACCCACCCTTCTGGAAGCAGCATTCTTTTACGGCAACCACCCGAATATGAAACGCGGAGGGCGCAAAGGTCGCAAAGTAAGACGCAGAGAAGTTTTACTAACCTGATAAACAACTTGGTGACTCCTTGTGGTTCAACCGTAGAAAACGTTTTCTCAACTAGAATGACTATCCGCGTTAAAACTTATCTTTAGTCCCGTTATGGCCCCACAACCAAAAGACATCAATCTCATCGACGCTTTTGAGAGAATTCCCATCAAAATTTTTCCCGATCTGCACGAAGGTTCCGTCTTCGCCGCCAAGCAAATAGCCGAACTCATCCGGGAAAAACAGTCAAAAAAGCAAAAACTGGTGCTTGGTCTGGCTACAGGCTCCACGCCCAAAGCCCTCTACGAAGAGCTGGTGCGCATGCACAAAGAGGAAGGACTGAGTTTCAAAAATGTCATCACCTTCAACCTGGACGAATACTACCCGATCGAGAAGGAATCATACCAGAGCTATTACCAATACATGCACAGGCTGCTCTTCGATCATATCGATATCGACCCGGCCAATGTGCATATTCCCAACGGTGAATGGCCGAAAGAAGAGATCAAGCAACACTGCGCAGCTTATGAGGCCGCTATCGAAGCAGCGGGCGGCATTGACCTGCAGATCCTGGGCATAGGCAACAATGGCCATATAGGCTTCAATGAGCCAGGGTCCAGCATTCATTCGCGCACCCGCCTGATCAACCTGGAAAACTCCACCCGACTTGCTAATGCTTATGAATTCGCCAATATCTCGGAAGTACCGAGGCTGGCCATTACCATGGGCATTGCCTCCATACTGAAAGCAGAAAGGATCATTCTACTTGCCTGGGGACAGGTAAAGGCGCCAGTGATCCAAAAAGCAGTGGAAGGAAATGTGACTGAACATGTCCCAGCATCCCTCCTGCAGCATCATCCCAACTGCACTTTTATCCTGGATGAGACCGCAGCCATGGACCTCACCCGGTTCAGGTCGCCCTGGCTCACAGGAGAGATCGTTTGGAGCGCCAATATGATCAAGAAAGCGGTGGTGAACATGGCGCTGAAGCAAAAGAAGCCTGTTCTTTCACTCACGAATAATGATTACAACGAATTCGGGCTCGGCGACCTGCTGGTAGAACAAGGCGATGCCTACGAGATCAACCTCCAGGTCTATTATATGCTGCGTGATTCCATCACGGGCTGGCCCGGTGGAAAGCCCGACGTGGAGATTCCCGCGCACCCGGAGAGGTCAAAACCCTATCCAAAAAAGGTGGTCATCTTCTCCCCCCACCCCGATGATGATATCATTAGCATGGGCGGCACCTTCCAGCGCCTGCACGACCAGGGACATGATGTGCATATTGCTTACCAGACCTCCGGCAATATTGCCGTCACTGACGAATTCGTCACAAGGTTCATGGACTTTGCCGTAGGCTTTGAAGAGATCGCCGGCATCAATACGGAAAAGTCCAGCGAGATCTTTCAAAAGGTGCGCTCCTACTTGTCAAGAAAGAAAAGTACCAGCATCGATACGCCGCAGATCCGCGCCATCAAGGGCCTCATACGCCGTTGCGAGGCCAAGGCCACCTGCCGCTATGTAGGCATCAATGAAAAAAATATTCATTTTCAAAACCTTCCTTTTTACGAGACAGGCACCATAGAGAAAAAACCCATGAGCGAGCAGGATGTGAAGCTCACCATGGAACTGCTGCGCGAAATAAAACCCCACCAGGTATTTGCCGCCGGCGACCTCGCCGATCCGCATGGCACGCACAAGGTTTGCCTCGATGTAGTCATCGAATCTTTGAAACGAATCAAGAAAGAGGGCGACGAATGGATCAACGACTGCTGGCTCTGGCTCTACAAAGGCGCCTGGCAGGAATGGAACATCGACGAGATTGAAATGGCCGTGCCCATGAGTCCCGACCAGGTTCTAAGAAAACGCTACGGCATCTTCATCCATCAGTCACAAAAAGACATGGTGCCCTTCCAGGGCAGCGACAGCCGCGAGTTCTGGCAAAGAGCTGAAGAAAGAAACACACATACGGCTGATCTCTATGCGCAACTGGGCCTGACCCACTATGCGGCGATGGAGGCTTTTGTAAGGTGGAGGTATTAGGTCGAAGTCGGAGGTCGATGATCAGTGGTCAGAGGTAAGGAATCAGTTAATCTTTGCACATGCGATTTCAACAAAAACAGCTTCGGGCCTTCCTCGTATTTTTTCTATTCAACACCCTGACTGCAGAACCTGCATACGCTTTCCGTCCCGTAGGTCACATTGTATTACAAAGAGTGATCGCGCAACGACTGCCTGCATCCAATATCTTCCGCATCGCCATGGAAAAATATCCTGTGTACGCAGCCTGGGGCGCCATTGGTCCCGACCTGGCCTATATACCTATTACGAAGAAGGGCACCAAAGGAAGAAAGACAGCCAACCTCCTCAACCAGGCCGATATCTGGCATTATTACCGCACGGCCTCGTTTTGCAGGATCTTGCTGGAAAGCTCCATTGCTTCCGGCGATACAAGCCTCATGGCCTTTGCTGCGGGCTGGCTGACCCATGTGGCTGCCGACTTTGGCGGGCACGGCAAATACGTGTACCCTAATGCTGGTTATTTTATAGAAACGCCGCACACACGCAAACAACATGGAAAGCTGGAGCAGAGAGCCGAAAGCATTTTGTTCGTGGAAAAAGGCAAGGAGCTCAAAGGCAGAAGCAAGTTTTACAGGGAAGAAGAATTCGAGGCCGCCCAACTCTTCGAGGAATTTTTCCAGCTCCCTTTTAAAAGAAAGAACCGGCAGGAAAGGCTGGAGATCATCAACGAGAAATATGGGAACATCAATACCTTTCTCAAACAAGTGATCAACAGGACCTACGGTCCGCAGATCACCATCCCTGTGCCCAATATGATGGCCAACTACGACCTGGCCTTCGGCAGCCATTTCCTATTAAGAAGTTTCAGGCTCGTTCATTACAAAAAAGCAAAAAGAAAACTCACCGATACCCAGGAGAAAGAACTGGACTCCGCTTTTCATTACGGTGTGAGTTATGGCAGCGGGCTATTGCAGGATTATTTTACAGGCAGGGACCTGTTCACCAATCGCTGGAATCTTGATGTAGGTCCGGATGCACCCACGCTGGTCATGAAGACCGTGATCCATAAAAAACGTTTCAGCGGGTCTTTCAACAAGCTGATGATGGAGATCAGTGACAAGAAGGGCGAAATTCACAAAACCTCACTCAGCTTCAAGTCCATGGGCATTGTCAACTTCAGGTATGGCACCGGCGATACGCTGTTTGGCTATTTTTATCTCAACCCCGCGCATTTCACCCCTGGCAACTCATACGATTTCACGATCAAAAAGAAAGCTTTTCTCTTTGTCTTCCGCGACAAGTCCGTGATCACTTCACTCACTATTGACGGACCGGCAGGACAAGTGTTCAAAACCAATGCGGACATCATATTGAACATGTGCAGGCCCCGGTCCAAGTCGTTTTTCTTTAAGTATTGACATTTTCTACATTCAGCAATTCCCATCTCCCACCCTATTCCGTTGGGCGGAGAGAGCGGCGCCAAAGCTCATTCCTGCGGTTTCGGCCTTGAAGTTGGCTATATTTAAAAACTATCGGCGGCAACTGGAACGAAACGGAGAGCAACCATAGGAACCACTGCTTATGAAAAAGACGATACTTCTGATTTTTGTTTCTGTGCTGTTTACCACCGCGTTTACACAACCCCCTACGGATAACCTGGCAGCATTCAAATATTACAGCAGCCTTTATAACAAGTATAGAAATGAAGGAAAATCGGACAGTATTTTTTATGTGGCCAAGCAATGTCTGCGATTGGCCCAGGCTGCTCAAAACGATTCTTTGCTTTGCAGGGGATACAATTTGCTTGGCAACGCCTTTTTAAATGCCAGCGACTTCGCGCCCGCCTTGGATTACTATTTTAAAGCACTCGCCCTGGCAGACAAAAGCGATTTTTTCAGGGTTGGATCCCTCGCCGGCAATATTAGTTTTACTTATACACAGGTAGGCAATAACCAAAGCGCTATAAAGTATGGGAAGCAAGCACTGGATGTGCTTCTTGCCAACCCGCCTGGCTCGGCCGCTGCCGCTTCATCACCGAATTCATATTATGGGGCGCTTGCCAATGCCTATGATAACACAGGCATAGCCTACATAGGATTGAATCAACCCGATTCAGCACTTTATTACCTGCAACTTGGTTACGCAGCAGTTTTGAAATCAAAAGATAAAGATGACATTTATTACAAATCGGCTATCGTAGCCGATCTGGCCAGAACCTACGAATTGCTGAACGAAAAACGAATGGCAGAGGACTACTACAGGCAAGCAATTGAATTAGATGATTCATTACAGATGCAGGGCTTGTCATATTCCACAAAATATTATGGCTCCTATCTTCTCCGGGAAAAGCGGTTTGGGGAGGTTATTCATTTCGGCAGGATGGGCATGGCATCTGCATTTCAATCAATGGATAAAATAAGTGTGATCGACCTGGCAAGTCTACTACAGCATGCCTACGAAGCCATGGGCCGGAACGACAGCGCTTATTACTTTTCAAAAATGGTGAACAGCTACAGGGATACGGTTTTCAACACGCAAAAAATGCTGGCTATTCAAAATACCGCGCTGCAACGCCAGGTCGAGGAGGGGGAAGAGCTAATGAAGCAGGATAAACTGGCAGCGGAACGCAAGAACAACTTGCAATACGCCGCCATAGCACTGGGCATTGTTTCGCTAATTATATTCTTCTTCCTGATCAGTCATTCCGCAGCTGCCAACCAGCACCATATTAAGTTCCTGGGTATCCTTGCTTTGCTGATCGTGTTTGAGTTTTTGAATCTTTTACTGCATCCTTATATTGGTGATCTGACACACCATTCACCCGTACTGATGTTAGGGATCATGGTCTGCCTGGCCGCTTTACTCATACCCCTGCACCACAAATTGGAGCATTGGATCATACACAAACTTGTAAACAAGAACAATAATATCCGTTTAGCTACTGCCAAAAGGATAATTGCTCAATTAGAAAAAGAAAAAAGCGTGATAGTCCCGGAAGAAAGCAGGAAGGCGACTCATGACTAATCATTTCCCCCCTTCAGGCCTGCTCGCCATAGCGCGGCGGCGAGGGGATCCAGGAAGTAGGATGGCTGCGCGGTCAGAAGAAAGTTCTTCTCCCCTCTCCTCGCGGAGAGGGGCCGGGGGTGAGGCGCCAAAGCTCGCTGCTGCGCAGCGGGTGCCTGCGGCACCACGAGTCTTTTCATTTGTCCGCATTTGCGAGCAAGCTCGCATGCGTCCAAATAAAAAGCCTCTGCTTTGGGCAGAGGCGATCTTTGTGACCCCGTCAGGATTCAAACCTGAAACCTTTTGATCCGTAGTCAAATGCTCTATTCAATTGAGCTACGGGGCCTTTTGTGGGCTGCAAAAATAAGAGGATTCGGGTAATCTTCCCAAAGAGATTTGAAAACGCGTTCTTAAAATTCTCATTTAGAAGGGGTTACTGCTGGCTATGCCTAGCCTGTTACCCGTGTTTGTTTAAATGTGTACCATGTACACATTAGCTAGCCTTCTCTGCTTCCTGCATGGGAACTACCTGCTGTACCGTTGCCGGCGCAGGGACTACATATCTTTTCAAAAAATCCTTTTTGGAATCATGGTATGACTTTACCATGCCCAGCTTATGCAGCACCCAGATATACACCCAGGCCAGGTCTAATTGGTGCTTTAAAAACCCCGCGCGGGCGCTGCCGGGATACAAATGGTGGTTGTTGTGCCACTCGCCGGCCAGAAGTCCCGGGCGCATCTGGTTCACGGAAAGGTTGCTGCGGTCGAAGTCTACACCATCCTGGTGCTTCTCCTCTCCTTTTCCATGCCCTGTATAGTTAAATGCACGCACCAGCACGAACCAGAACATGGCGGCGCTGAACAGCGTGGTAGCCAGCGCATGTCCACCCACCAGATAAAGTACCCCGTACCACATGGCCCAGTTGAGCAGCCACATGGAAATAGTATAGAGTGGCGTTGATACCGAACCCCATTTCAGGTATTGCGCATAACTGTTCATGCGGATGCCTGTATGTTTTAAAAAGTGAGTCGCTTTTTTGTAATCAGCTTCAGGAAGGTCCCTGGCGATGCTCTGGTGGTTCACATCGGAAAGCATGCAGTACCACACGCCCGCCCTGGCATTATAAGGATCACCCGGCAGGTCGGATTTGGAATGGTGCACATGATGCGAGATCACATAGACTTCTTCAGGAAAGGTGCGGATCACTAGGTGCTGGGTAATGAACCTCCAGATTGGATGAGAAAACTTGAAAGATTTATGGGTAGCATAGCGATGGTACCATACCGTTGCATGGGTGCTGATGATGACCATGCTGTAGAGTATGAAAATGGCTACAAGCGGCACCGAAATATAATTGGTCAAAAACACCACAAAGAACGGCAGCATGCAAATGGCCATGAACCAGCTGATGGCCGCTATCCAGTTTCTGCGGTCTTTCAACACGTTCATGCGCTTCCAAGCATGCAGGAAAAGTTGTTTCGTTGTGGGGATCGAGAGCTCGCCTTTTTCGTTCGTCCAGCCGTAGGATGGGACTTCGAGAACCTTATCTATAAATGCCATAATCTAAATAACTAAATATCAAATACTAATGATCTAAAGCTAACGGTAATTCCCTTGCCCCGAACAATCCGGGAAAATATTGGCAGATCGCTGCGGCTTTATTAACGTGGAGGGTTGTTAAGGACAGGCGTATCCTTAACAGTTGATACAGTTGACGGAGTTGACAGAGTATTTCCACTCTCCTACTGGAGAGGGGTGGGGCATGAAAAAAGCCCCTATCCTTTCGGCTACGGAGCTTTTTCTGTTTTTTTATTTGAGACGTGTAGTACAGTCAATTATAAAAGAATCATGCCAGTCCCCCACTATGATCTCAACCCGGCTGTGTCCCAGTCAACCAGTTAACTAGTCAACTTGTCAACTCTCGGTTTACCACACATTTCTCGGACAAGTATCTCCATACCGGTTGCCGAGAATAAACCCGATCAGCAGCTCATGAGTACCCTTGCTGTAGTTATTCAGTTTGGAGGTAGTGTAATCGTAGGAATAGCCAACATTCAGTGCATTCGAGATATTCATTCCCACCATACCGGAAAAACCATCCTTTACTCGAACGCCCGCTCCCACCCATGCCAGGTCGCGGTACTGCAGCTTGGCGTTGAACTCCACCTGCGAAGGCAGGGGGTTCACATACTTCATCATCACGGAAGGGATGAGGTTGAAATCATCGCCCAGGCCGAAACGGTAGCCAGCCGTGGCAAACATATGCGGCACAAAACGTCCTTCTTCCGACCGCTTGATGCTGTCGTTCGAGAAATCTATTTGCTGGGGTACGATCTGCTGGGCAGAAAGACCTACAAAATAGTTCGCTGAATAAAGATAGAGGCCGGCATTCATGTCGGGCTTGATGCGGTTGATCACCCCGCTGGTGTGTACTGCCGGATCTACAGGCACATTGAAATTCAGTTTATCCGCATCCAGGTTCAAGCTGGTCACCCCTGCACCGAAACCAGCGGAAAGGCTGGTCGTAGCCGTTAGTCCCATGTGGTAGGCATAGGTGAGGTAAGCAGCCATCCTGTTCAGGGGGCCCGTACGGTCGTTCACGAACTGCACGCCCACACCATGGTGGGGCTCTGCTGCCGTATAATTTTCCCAGTAATTGGTACCCCTGGGATTCTCATCAGGCACCTGGATAGAAGTGGCCGTGGTACGGAAATCCTTTTTACCAATAGGACCGTGCGCCGTGAAATAAGTGGTCACAGGCGCATCCTGTATGCCTACCCACTGGTGGCGATGGCTGGCCTTGATGTCGATATAATTCTCAATGCCGGTGATCGCGGGGTTGATGATATACTGGTTGATGACATACTGCGTATAGTGAGGCTTTTGCTGGGCCTTTACGGCGGCAGCAGATGCCAGGACCAATACGGATAATAAAACCTTTTTCATAGCTGATTATTTACTCAGCACCTTGAACTCAGTCCGGCGGTTTTTTTGCCTGCCTTCGGGATTGTCGGTGCCATCAGGATTCGTATTCGGTGCCACAGGGAATTTCTCACCATATCCAACCGATGTCAGCCTGGCCGGATCGATGTTCTTACTCACAAGATAGTCAACTACGCTCTTTGCCCTGGCTTCAGAAAGCCGCTGGTTGTAGTCGTCATTGCCCTTGCTGTCGGTATGCCCGCCGATCTCAATGCGCACATTCGGGTTGGCATTCAGCATATCCACCAGCTTATCGAGGGAGCTAAATGACTCATCCAGCAACACCGCCTTGTCGAACTCATAATAAATGTTCTCCATCACTTCCGTCTCCCCTACCTCAGGGATCTTTCTCAGGCATAAGGCAGGGTTATCCAACTGCAGGGATTCTACATCCGTTGGCTGGTAGAAATTGATCGAGTTGGGATGGTATCCCACGTAGGCGGCAAATGCCTTTAACCTGCGGTAATCTTCCAGCGTAAGCGAATAAGAACCGTCAGTACCTGTAACGATGGAAGTCACCGTTTCATTGGTTGCTTCATCCACAATATTTACAGTGGCGCCCTGCAATGGCAGGTTGGTTTCGCAATCGGTTACAATTCCGGCTATATGCTTCAGCGGACGCTCTTTGCGCAGCGTATACATTTCCAGGCAACAGTCTGCGTTACGGTCCGAGCTGAGCATTACATCACCAAGGATATTTTTCGCATTGCCCTTGCTCGTAAAATACAGATCGTCCTTTACTGAATTTACAGGATAACCAAAGTTTACAGGCTCGGTCCAGTTGCCCATATTGGAAGTAGAATAAAACAGGTCAAAACCGCCCATGCCTACTCTTCCATTGGTAGAAAATACCAGCGTATTAGAGGCTGCGTGGAAATAAGGCGCCTGCTCGTCAAAAGCCGTGTTCACTGAGCTGCCCAGGTTTACCGGGTTGGAAACAGATCCGTCAGCATTCAGGTCCGCCATCCAGATATCAAAGCCACCCTGCCCTCCGGCACGGTCGCTGGAAAAGAGGATGTGCTGACCATCAGGCATCACACAGGGCTGCATGGAGCTACTGCCAGTCTCGTTCAGCCCGGCTACCAGCTGGGGGCCCGACCAGTCGTTACCGCTGCGAGTGCTGCGATAGAGAGAAGATGTTTTCTTTCCATCACCTTCTGCTGTCCAGCGGGTAAGGAACATCGTATTGCCATCGGCAGTCAGGGTAGATACGCCCTGGTGCACTTCTTTCTCCCTCGGGATGTTCAGCATGGTGATCTCACCAGGCAGACCCTCGGACATCGTTACTCTATATAAGCGGTTGGTGTGAATGTCGTTTTTATGCGCAGAGCTGTCGGGACGGGTGGAAGTAAATACCAGCGTGTTGGCATCCATCCATACCGGTGCATAGTTGGCGCCGGTGGTATTGATGTTGCCGGAAGACTTATTGACCGTGTACAGGTTCAGATCTTTCTTGCCCATCTCAGCCTGGATGAATTTCAGGTTGAGTATTTCTTTTTTAGCAGCTTCAGTATGCAGGTCGTTGCCCTGGTATTCGGCAAGGAACTGCTGGAAGGAAGCTTCCGCCTCGGCGAACTTTCCCAAAGCACGCAGCGTGACGGCGTACTGGTAGCGAACCAGGGGGAATTCATTTTTATCCAGCTGCAGCGCGGCTTCGAAAGCAGGCTCGGCCTTTACGTGATAATTCAGCTTGTGATAGCTCACAGCCAGCCTGTATATGGCCTGCTCACGGGTAGAGGTGGGTGCCGTAGACGATTTTTTCGAAGAGGTCTGGATCACATAAGGATTGTATCCGGCGGGCTGATCCTTACCGTTGATGCCAAGATATTTTTCATAATACTGCGAAGCAGAATAGAAGTCGTTATTGCGGAAGTAATTGTCTGCTGCCTTCAAATAATCGTAGGTGAACTGCGCATGCAGGGAGCAGGCCCCCATGATAACAACAACAGTCAGTAATATTTTTTTCATGCTATATGAGATTGAATGGGTCAACTTTAGTTTTGATTATAACCTTGGACAAACAAATTCAGCCTGTGGCGTTTTCAGCGATCTCCTGCCGATGAAGGAAAGACTCAGCTCAAAGCTGTTGGTGCCTTTTGCCATCTTGCCCAGCTCGGAAGTGTTGATATCATAGCTCGCACCCAGTACCATGTTGCCGAAGGTAAATCCTATGTAAGGTGAAAAGGCGTCGTTGAACCTGTAGTTCATGCCCAGCATCAGATCGGTTGATGAAGACACTTTGTATTGACCGTAAGCACCCAGCATTTTCTCCGAAGCCGTTCCCTGCTTCAGGAATAAGGCGTTGGGTGTAATACTGAACATTTCGTTCACTCTTAAGCGTACACCTGCATGAATGGTATGACGAACCGGGATGCGGGAATCGCCAAAAGCACGGAACTGGTCTTCAGGACGGGTGAGGTGGCCTGCAGAATAGCCTGCGAACAGGTTGGCTTTCTTACCAGGTTGGCCGTCGAAATACAACACGCCGGCTCCCGCGTCGAATGATGAAGATTTATTGTTGTTCAGCATATCCTGTGTGGGATTGGTGGTTTGTCCCGTAGTAGGATTCCACATGTCGCCGAAAGTGAGTTTTCCCGGATCGAACTGTCTCTGGATCATGCCGGCCTGGATGCCGAAGACCAGCCTCTGCATGCCCGACTTACCCAATTGCACGCCGGTATAGGATACGTTACCATAAGCGGTCGTATAAGAATATCCGCCGTCGCCTGCAGTTTGCTTCAGGACGCTGGCGCCCACATTCACGTTCTTGCCTGTGGTCATATCCAGGGAGAAGCCTGGCGTGGAATAAGGACTGCTCACATTGCCCCACTGGTTGCGGTAGATCACTTGCGCGCGGTAGTCGCCGTCGAATATCCCTGTCAGGGCCGGGTTGAGCCAGGAGGGATACACATAGTACTGGGAGAAATGCGGGTCGACCTGCGCATTGATCTTTCCGCCGATAAGGCAGAGAGCCAGTAGAACATAAGCAGATTTTCTCATTGTCAGTTTTTTATTATTGAACAGTTTTATTTCACGATCGTTACTGAGCCGGAGATGGGCGCAAAGCCATTCTCGAGCGTTACAATATAATAATAAGTGGCTACAGGAAGCGGGTTCCCATTATATCTTCCATCCCAGGGCCTTCCGTAGCTATAACTAAAATATACCTGCTGGCCGTACCGGTTGAATATCTGCACGGTAGCACCAGGATAATCTTTCAGGTAGGGGATCTCCCATGTGTCATTAATGCCGTCGCCATTCGGAGAGAAGGCATTTGGAATTTTCACCGGATTCAGAATCTTGATCACCAGGTCATCAGACGCGGTACATCCACCCTCGCCTATCGCAGTGAGCGTGTAGGTCTGGTCTTTTTGCGCTACGATCGTCTGCCTCAACTTCGTTGGATCACTGAAGTCAGCGGCTGGCGTCCACATGAAGTTGATGGTAGAATCATTCACCTTAGGCTGGAAGTTCACTATAGTACCCAATGTAACCACAAAGGAGGGTCCGGCATCCACTACAGGCTGCAGGTATACTGTCACTTCTTTCCAGGCCGTATCCGACACGCAGCCTTCAGCGTTCTTCACCACCAGTGACACTTCATACACACCCGGTGATTTATACCTCTTCACAGGATCTTTCTTGTTGGAAGCGGTTCCGTCGTCGAAATTCCAGTTCCATGTCTTGATGCTGCTATTGGCCGCGGTGCTCATATCAGTGAACACATTGTCCATTCCCTGGCAGAGCGCTTCGGGAGCTACATCAAACTGGGCCACCGGTTTCGCGAAGAACACTTCGGAACCAAGCAGCTTGCTCATCACGTTCACGCAGCCATAGGCCGATGTAGCAGTAAGCGTTACGTTGTAGGGACCATTGGCCGGATACACATGTGAAGGATCCTTCACTGTCACAGGAGCCGACTGGTCTCCCAGGTCCCAAGACCAGGTCATGGCAGAGTTATCCGCAATTGTAGAAGTATTTGTAAAGTTGGCTACCCCGTTCGGCAGGCAAATGGAACCAGGCATAGTAAAGTCTGCCGCCGGCAGCGGACGCACGGTGATCGTTTGCCTGGCGGTATCGCTCACGCAGCCATTCGCATCCACGGTCACCAGCTTCACATTGAAAGTGCTGGCAGTAGCGTAAGACCTGGTGAAAGAATACCCGTCGTTATAAGTCTGCACGCCCGTACCATCACCGAAATCCCATTTCCAAGATGTGACATTACCGCTGGTCGTGGCCGGTACAAAAGTGGCGTTGCTGTTCTGGCATACGTCATTGTCAACAGTAAAAGAAGCCGTGGGTCTTGGATTGACTGTGACGGTTACATTGGCCGTTGAAGAACAGCCATTGCTTACGCCTGTTACTGTATAAGTAGTGGTAGCGGATGGATTCGCTATTACAGTAGCCCCTGACGTAGTATTGAGTCCTGTCGCAGGCGACCAGGTATAGGTGGAGGCACCGCTTACCGTAAGCGTGGTGCTGGTACCCTGGCAGGCAGGAACCGTTGTCGGTACGCTCAGTACTGGTTTTGGATTCACCACAATGCTGACAGGTGAAAGCCCGCTGTTTTTCACACAACCGTTGTTGTCCGTAATGCTTGTGAAGTTCACTGTATAGGTTCCCGGTGCGCTATTGGCCGGCAGTACAGGAATGCTGCCTGTTGAGGCCATAGAAGTATTGATGGTGTTGTTATAACCGCCTGGTCCGGTAATGTTCAGCTGCAGGTTGTATGGCGCCTGGCCAGCGCTGGAGGCAAAGCTCACTGAAGCAGGATCGTATTCACAAACTGTTACACCTGTTAATGCTCCGTTAGGCAGTGCATTCACTGTAACCGTCACAGTACCAGAAACCGAAGAACAGGCGCCATTGCTTACCTGCCTGCGGTAATGTGTTGTGGCGGTAAGGGCCGAGGGCTGGTAATCTTCGTAGGTAGCCCCAGCAATGTTGGTCCATGTACTCAGATCGGCTGATTGCTGCCACTGGTAAGTGACACCGGTTGCGGGCTGACCATCCAGCATGGCAGGCACAGATCCATAACAGACCGACTGGCTGCCGGTGATTCCTGTGTTGCTCACTGCGCCCTGTACGGAAACAGTGACCACATTGGAAGTGCTGCTGCACATGCCGCTGACCACATTCCTGCGGTATTGGGTTGTATTAGCCAGCGCACCAGGTGAGTAAGACATTGAGGTGGCGCCGGAAATATTCGACCAGTTGGCACCGCCGTCAGTAGACTGCTGCCACTGGTAAGTATAAGTATTGTTACCGCCCGTGGGAGCCGTTGCGGATCCGATGGGGTTAGCAGATGATCCAGAACAAAGCAATTGGTCGGCAGAAATGGTATTGCCTGAAATTGCAGGCTGTATGGTTACAGCAATCACTTCAGCCTGGCTGGTACAATTGAAGCTGTTGGTTTGCGTTACGTAAAAATTAAATGATCCAGCTGTACCTGTAGATGGCGTTGGCGCCGTGCCGCTGCCTCCTGTGAGCCCGGGATTGTTGTACCAGGTAAGTGTATTGCCGGCAGCAGCGGTCGCCGATAATTGTACAGCTGCATCGTTCTGGCAATAGCTTACAGGGCTGGTCACCGTGGGCTTGGCAGGTACAGGGTTCACCGTTACGGTAACGGTGGCCGTAGCAGTACAACCATTGCTAGTTCCTGTTACTGTATAAGTAGTGGTTGCTGAAGGGCTCGCAGTTACGGTCGCGCCGGTGGGGCTGCTCAGTCCGGTGGCGGGGCTCCAGCTATAAGTAGTGGCGCCGCCAGCGGTGAGCGTAGTGTTTCCACCCGCACAAATGGATGCATCCGGTGTAACCGTTACAGCCGGTTCGGGATTGACTGTGATCGTTGTATTGGTTAGACCGGAATTCCTCACACAGCCTTTGCTGTCGGTGATGCTCGTGAACGTAACGGTATAACTTCCAGCAGTACTGTTAGCCGGCAGCACGGGGATGGTAGCGGTGCTGCTGACAGACTGTGTAATAGTATTCGAATAACCGCCCGGGCCGCTGATGGTCAGTACAACAGTGTAAGGGGCAGTGCCCGCAGACGATGTAAAACCTACAGAAGCCGGATCATATTTACAAACTGTAGATGGAGTCAGCGTTCCATTTGGCTTTGGATCCACTGTGATCAGTACAGACGCAGAAAATTCGGAGCATGGACCGCTGGTCACTTTGCGGCGATAATAAGTGTTCGCTGTGAGTGCACCCGGCTGGTAATCCTCCCCTGTTGCACCTCCAATGGTGGTCCAGTTGGTTCCATCGGCAGAAGACATCCACTCATAGGTGTAGGCACCTGTTCCACCAGCAGCAGCTTGTCCGTCAAGCAAAGCAGGGGCCGTGCCTTCACAGATCGTTTGTGCGCTATTGACAGCAAGATTAGTAAGAGCAGGATGTACCGTGATGGTCACGACATTGGATGTGCTGGTACACTCACCGCTGTTCACCATGCGCCTGTATTTCATGGTACCGGCGGCTGCGGAAGGAGTCAAAGAAGATGTAGTAGCTCCTGACACAGTTGTCCAGGTAGCTCCATTGTCCGAAGACTGCTCCCATCCATAAGTGAAGGCGCTGTTTCCTCCATTGAGTGAGCCTGACTGGATGATATCATTGAGTGTGCCGCCCTGGCAAATAGTTTGATCCGCACTGATGACATTGCCTGTGATCGAAGGCTGCACGGTGACAGTGATGGTCTCTGCCTCGCTGCGGCAGTTCTCCGGGGTGGTTTGCGTTACATAATAAGTTGTGTTGCCGGCTGTTGCGGTTGAAGGCGTTGGCGCGGTAGTGGTGCCACCGGTCAGTCCTGCATTGGTATACCACGTGATGGTATTGCCTGCAGCTCCACTGGCCGAAAGCGCTGTTGCTGTACCATTCTGGCAATAAGTAACCGGCGTGGTCACAGTGGGCTTTGCAGGCACAGGATTCACGGTAACAGTTACTGTAGCCGTGGCCTCGCATCCACTGGCAGTGCCAACAATGGTGTATGTTGTAGTTGCGGTTGGGTTGGCAGTGACAGAAGCTCCTGTTGTGCCGCTTAAGCCGGTGGCCGGGCTCCAGCTATAGGTAGAGGCCCCGGTAACAGTAAGAGTGGTACTGCTGCCGTTACAGATCGCTGCATTCGGCGACACAGCAAGAACAGGTTTTGGATTCACTGTGAAATTCACCGGTGCCAGTCCGCTGTTGCGGGAGCAATTATAGCTATCTGTAATACTATTGAATGTTACAGTATAGTTACCTGGTGTGCTGTTGGCCGGCAGGATGGCTATTGGCGCAGGACCCATGCCGGTGATGGTTGGGGTGAGCGTTGTATTGTATCCGCCCGGACCGGTAACAGTCAGGGAAAGGTTGAAAGGCGGTGTGCCCACTGAAGCACTAAAATTAATTGAATAAGTATCGTACTCGCAAACAGCCGCAGGCCCGGCGATCGTGCCGTTCGGTTGGGCATTTACGTTGATCTGTACCACGTTGGAAGTACCTGTGCAGATGCCGCTGGTTACTTTCCGGCGGAAGTACATGGTGTCGGCAAGCATGCCCGGCTGGTAGTCTTTGCCGGTGGCGGTGCCGATGGCGGTCCAGGTGCTGTTATCTGTAGAACTTTCCCATTGGAAAGCAAAGCTGCCATCGCCGCCGGAGGGTTGTTCACCCAGGAGCAGAACTGGCATAGTTCCCTGGCAAATAGTTTGGTCGGCTGAGATATTGATGCCTGTAAGGGAACCCTGCACAGTAACCGTAACTATGTTCGAAGTATTAGTGCAGAGGCCAGAGGTCACCACACGGCGATATTTGATACTGCCCGTAGCAGCGGGAGGGTTGAAGTTGGCGCTTGTGGCACCGCTGATAGCGGTCCACGTGGTACCACCGTCAGTAGATTCTTCCCACTGGTAGGTGTAAGCTCCGGATCCCCCAGTGGGTGATGCCGCTGAACCAATAGAGTTGGGTGCTGTGCCTCCGCAGATCACCTGCGCTGGTCCCACATTATCATTGCCTGCAATAGCTGCCTGAACAATTACATCAATAAGGGCAGATGGTCCTTCGCAACCTTCGGCAGTTTTTTGTGTAACCCAGTAGGTAGTGGTGCCTGCGGTAGCGGTAGAGGGTGTTGGAGCCGTAGTACTTCCGCCTGTCAGTCCGGCATTCGTGTACCATGTGAGTGTATTACCTGCCGCCCCTGTGGCTGTCAGTGGAGTAGCTGTGGCGCCCTGGCAGTAGTCCACCGGAGTGGTCACTGTAGGTGCAACCGGTTTAGGCACCACGGTTACCGTTACGGTTTGAGCGTAACTGCATCCGCTTACATCGCTTGTTACGGTATAAGTAGTTGTTGTAGTCGGGTTTGCTGTTACCGTGGCGCCGGTGGTGGCGCTCAGGCCGGTGGCCGGCGACCAGGTATAGGTTGTGCCTCCTGCGGCAGTGAGCGTGGTACTGGCGCCTTCACAGATCGTTCCGTTGGCTGCTGTGGCTGTCAACGGGTTGGTAGTGCTGGAAGTAACGATCACATTCTTAGTAGTATCGCCCACACAACCTTCTGAACTGACGATCTTATGGTAAACGGCGTAAGTGCCTGCGGCGGCAAATGATTTTACTGGGTTTTGCGTGCTGTCTTTCGTGCCATCCGGGAAAGACCATCTCCAATTTTTCAAAGTAAAACCTACTGCGGCCGTCGAAGGTGAAGTAAAACTCACCTGGTTGCCGCAACTGGAAGTCTGCACATAAGTGAAATCGGTCACCGGGCTTTCCTTCACCATGAACTCAAGAGATAGTTCTTCGGTCTTGGTACAGGAGCCCACCGTGGGTGAAGTTGCTATTACAGGCAAATAAAATAAGCCAGGTTGGCTAAAGATATATTCGCCTGGCAGATCGTACTTGTAGTAGGTGATGCCATTGATCACTTTTGTACCTACGCTCACGGGTGCCGATTGATTCACGTCGACAGCAGGGCTCAGCACCGAGCTTAAATTACTCAGTTTCCACAGCAGGTTCGTAGGCTGATAGGCGATCCAGGCTGATATCTTTATGGGCGTTTTACGGCAAGTGTATTCATTGAAAGTATTTACGCTGTCGAATACATTGTCGATCTCGCTGATACCATTCAGGTTAATGATGTTCGTACCTGCATTGTAGCCATAACTCTCCACACTCCCCAAACCGTAAGTAATGGCGGTGAAAGGGTAATCACTTTGCACCACGCATTGGCCGGGAGGGGGAGCAGGAAATGCTGCAAAACCATTCCATCTTTTAATTACAACAGAGTACCCCGCCTGTCTTGGATGCGCATAGCTGTGATCATAGCTGTTGCTTCCGTCAATTTTTAATGAAGGCAATCCCGCAGTCGGGATGATCATTGTGAAATAGTTGGTACTGATCCCCTGTCTGTTGTTCCTGAAAAACGCTACCTTTTTGCTCGCCTGCTCTACAGGGCTGATAATAATCATTTCAGGATCACCCAGGGAATTACCGCCCAGACAAGCTGCGCCTCCTGTCATGAACTGGGCTACCATGATCGGTTTATTCGATTCGATCAGGTCAGCAGTATTGCTTTCAAAAACGTAATGGTTTTGGGAAAGTCCTGTTAATGTGACCCCATTCCTTGTTACTACCGTCCCCGCTTCTTTGATCACCACTTTGTAGGTATTGATACCGAAGCTGGCCGGGTTCGATGCGCTTGACGTAGGTGCGGTAAGGAACTTGGTTCCCCAGGCTTGATGCGGGAATAATTGCTGGTTATCATTATCCCCCCCATTACTACCACAACTAGCCGGATTGGTAGTGCGGCTGCTTCCGGAAAATACCGCGATAGGTTTTGGGCAATCGGAGCCAGAGAACGAGATCGACTCAACTGTTGTGCCAGTCAGCTCGAGTCCGGTTGATCCGGTAGTTTGACCAATGATCTGGTACATCTCCCCCTTATTCAAAGTCACTTCGAATGGAACATTTGCAGGCTTACCTTTTTTTGTAACTACAGATGGTGTGATCCTTACCTTGGTGTTATCATCCTTTGCCACGACGTACATCCACGAGTAACAATCAGATGCATACACTTGCTTACTGTTCACCGCCGTATAAGAATAACCCCAGGTATGTACTGGCATCAGCATGGTTGCGCCCGATGAAGCTGATCCCCAAATGTGGGCATAGGCGACAATAGGAACGTCACTGGTGATCTGAATGCCTTTTTTCTGCCACAGGCCTTCCCCACCCGTACCTATCGGTGTTGGATAATCAAAAAGGCGGGCATCGAAATTTGGATTGGAACCGCTGGGTCCGGCATCTGTTCCGCCTTTCGGCATGTTCTCGGTCTGGATAACTGTATTCGCAGCAATTGAATAAGTTTTCACATAACCTGCCGGTTGAAATGGTGTACTACTACCCCATATCCGCACCGTGACATTAGCTGCCTGTTCGGCGCTGAGGTAAAGAACAAGGTTCATGGTATTGCTTCCATTCTCCATGAATTGGTGGTGGCCGTAGCCCACCCAGAACTCTGTACCCTTGTTGGTAAAGGCCTGGGCGGACGCTACGGTACCACTGAACAGTAGTACGATTCCAATGATAATTCTGAGGCAGGTGTTCATTAGGGGCGGTATTATCTGATTAAGTTGATCGATCCCTTCATATCGAGCTTGGTTCCATCAGTGAGTGTTGCCGTGCACACATACATGTAGACGCCGGAAGGCTGGGCCTTTCCTTTGTACATGCCATCCCATCCTGCCGACTGGCTGGTGGTTTCAAACACCTTCTCACCCCACTGGTTGAAGACCATGAACCTGATATCCTGTACGCCATAGCCATAAACCATCAGCCTGTCATTCAGTCCGTCGCCGTTCGGTGAGAACGAGTTCGGAACAAAGAGGCGGTCTGGCAATGACCTGGCTTTCAGTTCTGTTTCTGTATTGCCGCACACACCCAAAGCTCTCACGATCAGCGTCACTTCCTGTGCCGGGCGCAATCCTGTTACAATATGCACCAGTCCTGGTCCTGAAGGAGCGATCCAGGTGGTACCATTATCCAGCGATACCTGGTATCCTGTGGCACCTGCCACCGGCTGCCATGTGAACCTGATGGAGTTGATGCGGATAGAATCTGCAGTAACCACCGGGTTTGCCAGGTCTGGGCTCAGCGTGATGCTCACTTTGGTGCGCGTGGTGCTGGTGCATCCTGTTGTTGAATTGGTTTGCTCTACATACAGATCGGTAGCTGCCTGGACATTGTTGGCTGTGTAGCTAACACCTGTAGCCAGTGCTGTTCCGCCGGTTGCCGTGCTATACCAGTTGTAGGTAATGCCTGCCTCCGGTGAGGTCACGGTGAATGTAGCGTTGGCTCCTTTACAGATCTCCTGGGTAAGCGGCGCTACAGTGGCTGATGAATTGGTACATCCGCTCACTGGTGCAGAATTGCTCACCTCACAAGGAGTAGCTCCTTGTGCCCTTACCACGATGCTTGTGGATGTCAGGGTTCCGAGTCCGCTTACAGTATGTGTTGTGCCAGCAGCACCGGAACTAGGCGTTCCAAATGCGCCTCCGTTTACAGAAACCTGGTAGCTCACGGCGCCTGTTACCGGCGTCCAGCTAAAGGTGACTGAAGTAGCAGTGGCTGCACTTACCGTTACTACCGCCGGCGCCAGGGCCGAAGTAGGTGAAACAGTAACCTGTTTTCTTGCTGCACTCGGACAGCCATTATTGATTCCTTCTACATAGAAGCTCATGGGTGGTGTTACACCGGTGACGGTAAAGCTGGTGCCGGTTCCCAGTAGCGTGCCGCCTGTAGCCGCATCATACCAGTTATAAGTGGCGCCTGCGATCGGGCTCGCGATTGTAAATGTTACGTTGTCGCCAGGACAAGCATTGATATTATCCTGTACCAGGGTAACCACGGGCTTAGCGTTGATCACCACTTGTTTGGTGGTATCGGCGATACAACCGTCTGCGGTGACACCCCTAAGCTTCACATCGTATGTTCCTGGCGCAGTATAGGTTCTGGATTGTACCTGTCCGTTAGCTGTTGAAGCATCATGGAAGGTCCACTGCCACTGGTTGAGCGCTATACCATTGGAGGTAATGATGTCACCGGTAAATGTGGCCATGTCGCCCTCACAACCCTGTGGATTTCCACTGGAGTAAGTGATGGTGAAGTCCGTGATGGGCTTCGGTAAAACCTGTACAATGATGGCTCCTGCCTTGCGCTTGTCGCAGCTTTCGATCTCCGGCGACCAGAACTGGATCGGGATCTGGAAGGTGCCCGCGCTGTCGATGGTGAAGGACTGGCTCAGCTCGAATGCATAATACTCTACTCCGTTCACCGTTACAGTATCCGAAGGTATTGGGTTTACCAGCATCACATCGGTAGAAGGGCTAAGTTTAGCCACCAGGCTGAACTGGAACAGCAGTGAATCTGGAACCAGAGGCAGCAGGGCTGTAACCTGGAATGGAGCGCCCTTACAGGTATATTCTGTTGCGGAAGTTCCCACGTTCAAAGTGTTATCAACCGTACTCAGGTTATTTAGATTCTTCACCAGCGTACCTACATTGTAGCCATAGCTTTCAACAGAACCGATTCCATAAACAATACCAGTGAACGGATGATCGCTTTCCACCGTGCTGGAGCCGCTGGCTCCGGGGGCAGCGCCTGCCAGCCATTTCTTGGTAACTATAGAATAACCCGGCTTGCCTGGATGCACGTTCACGAATCTGTCAGTGGCCGGATAAGCCAGGTAATTGATGCCGTCGATCCTCAATGAAGAAAGACCTTCTGTTGGAATGACAATGGTTATAAAATTCAGGTCAATATTGTCTTCCCTGTTCCTGTAGAACTGGGTCTTTTTAATCGACTGTTGTAACGGGCTGATATAGAACATCTCTGGATCGCCGTCTCCGCTTGTATTCGGACAAGAGCCTGAAGATGACATGTATTGGGCGACCAGCACCGGCTTGTTGGCTTCAATGAGCTCGCCTACGTTACTCTCGAACTGGTAATATCTTGATGCGATGAGCGTACCAGCCGGAATGATAACACCATTGCGTCTCACAACCGTGGTTGGGTCTTTCACCATTACCCGATAGATATTGGTCATATTGCTGGTCGCGGTCGGACCCGTCTGGTTGCTTGTTGGAGCCGTGAGATAAGTGGTTCCCCATGCCTGGTAAGGGAAGATCTGCTGTACGATCATGTCGCCGGAGCCGCCAGCACTGGTGCCGCAACCGATACCGGTCCTGGTACTTCCTGAGAATACCGCTATCGGATGACACTCGCCCTGCGCGTTCGATATAGACTTCACATAGCTGCCGGTCATGTCATGCCCTTCTGATCCGCTTAAGATGGCACCCAATACCTGGAATGCATCGCCCTTATTCAGCTTGATCAGGTAGCTTCCATTCGGTTGCGTGCCACCGTTAGGTACCATTCCGTTCCTTGTGGCCCTGGATGGGTTGACTTCCACCCACGTACTGTCTTCTTTTGCCACGAAGTGGAAGGCCGAAGAAGAAGCGGATGAATAGTTTTGTCGGGAAGTAAGAACATAATACTCATAACCCCATGTAGGTGTTGGCATGAGCATAGTGGCCCCTGAGTTGGCGCCAGAATAGGTATGTGCATAGGCCACGATCGGTACATCACTGGTAATGTGTATACCCAGCTTTGCATATAACCCTGGATTGAAAAGTCGCGCATCGTCCACACCGACCTTCGGTATGAAGTCGCTTGACAGTGAAGAGTTTGCCGGTACAAGGTAATTGCGTACCCATGGCGTTCCTGATGTACCCTCGATAGTAACAGTTACGTTGGCAGGAGAATCGCCTGCGCCAAAATACAATACCATTTGCTGGCTGTTTCCTTCAGAGAAGGCATTGCTTCTCTGGTAACCGATCCAGAAATCCTTGCCCCTGTTCGAACTGCTGTCGTCCGAGTCAGGTGTTGCATAGGCATTCACAAGTCCGGTAAAGCGGTCCATATATATGAGCGCGTCCTGGCTGATCTCATTCTTGCCCACATCCACCTTGCTGTTCTGCCCCACTACCCACGCATTGCTTGGCGTAGTGCGTCCAAGGCCGATCATCCATTCCTGTGGGATGGATCCTCTCCAGGAATCTATATAGTACAATTTCGCACCGTAGTTATGATCATTCGTTCCGGTTACATCCACTTTGGTGTAGAAGAACATAGAGTCGGTGCCAGGTAGAAGACCTGAAGGCACAACTCCCGAGAACCTTTTCACCTGTACAGCCGAAGGAGCTGTGGGTCCCCAGGTGATCCTCATCACGGTATCCGTACCAAAGCTGAATACCTGTGTGGTATTCGGAGCAGGAGGTGCCGAAGCAAGCAAGATCGCAGGATCTACTGTTGGATAGAACTCATAGGCACCCAGGTCAGGAACGCCGGCTGTCAATGAATCAGGGCGGTATATATAATTGAAATCATAGTCATTGCCCCTGATCTGCACTCCCCTTCCGTGCATGGCCCAAACGTTGGGATCGGTAAGGTTTGGACGGAGGTCATCTTCGGCGACAAAGCTGGGCTCAAAGCTGATGGAGCTTCTGTCCCAGTTCCATGTTCCCACCCAATCTTTAAGGGAGGCGAAATCGGTAACAGATCCAGTGGCCACTTCTACCAGTGTTGGTCCGGTAGTGAAGAGCATATTATAATCTGCCGTGAAGAAAGCTGGATTGTTTACATACAGGGCTGCACCACCTCCTTTATTGGAGAACACGTTATTGAATACCTGGAAATTACCAGTGGCCGTGTTGCTGAACCAGGCCGCATAGCCGGCGGCAGCGGAATTGGTGAAGTTGGCTGTATTGTTATACCAGTTGATGTCTGATGTGTTGTTCAAATGATGCAAACCGTATGCAGTGGCACTGGTGCCATTGATAGCCACAGTATTGTTCACCACATTGATGGTCTTCGAACCACTCACGGAAAGCCCATAAACAATACCGGTATTGCTGGCTGCAGCTACCACCCTGTTGGAATTGATAATGGATGAATCTCCAACAACGGATCTTGAGTTGTTCACTCGTATACCATACGAGCGGTTGGATGTGTTGCTGATGTTTACAGTGTTATTGCTGATACGGAAAGCGGAATCCGCGTAGTTCGCATAGATCGCTACCGCATCCAGCTGCACAGGTGTGGTGAAGCTCACCGTATTCCTGGTGATCGGCAGCCTGTTGGTATACTGGGTATAGATACCGGACACATAGGAACCGGTCACCGTATTACTGTCGATCACATGGCCAGGCTTGGTGAGATCCGTAATACCTCCACCAGTAAGTACGATACCATGCGATCCATTGGTTACCGTATTGCCGAAGACATTGACGTTGACACCCTCGTAGTCGAACATGATCACGCCCGATACGTTATTGGAAGCCAAAGTGACCACCGGCATCACGATATTGTTTCCAACAATGTTAATGTGCGATGCACTGTCTACCAGCTCTATCACCCTTCCGTAGGTGGCATTCGTTGCTGTAAACGTCATGTTGCGGAAAGTGAAATAACGGGTACTGTCAAGACGCAGAGTATAATTGTCTGCCAGAGTACCTGCAGCAGAGAGGTTCACAGAAGACGGGCTTCCGCTTACACCGTTGAATGTAACCGTGTTGGTGGCGTTGGTGTTCGGAATATACGGGATATTGATCTTTTCATTATAAGTACCCGCTGCCACGTTGAAAACTATCGGTCCGCCCACACCACAAAGCATAGCGTTCACTGCTTCCTGGAAGGAATTGAAGTTACCGCTGGTAGCGCCGGGTACGTAGGTGGTTGGCGTGGTGTTGTTGATAGTGTATGTACCTGAGAGCAGGATCGGATTCAGCACCACGTTTGTAACGTTGGTGTAAACCGTATTACCGTTACAGGTCACTGCCGCACGGAAATATGTATTCGTACCTGCGGTTGTACTGAACTCAGGGAAGAATTGAACCGGGCTGATATTGGTCCATCCTGTAGTACCGTCGAAAGACGACTGCCACTGGAAAGTGATCGATCCCAAAGCGGAATGTCCGGTGATATCCAGTTCGATAGGCGCTTCCAGGCAAATACCGGCAGCCGGGGTCACGGTAGCCACACCAGGAACTGGAGGTGTGGTACAAGGTGTCGGACTGAACTCATAAGCACCTATATCAGGAGTAGTAGCGCTGCGTGGCTGGTTAAGTATATCCACCATCACATTCAGCGGCGTACCCATGTTGTCTATGGCACCCAGTTGTGGCTTATAGTTTCCTGTAGCAGGATCCGTATACAGCGGGTTCATGGTCACGGAATTCGCGTCGTCGCCGGTAGCCGTTCTCCAGGAAGCCAGTGTAGCGTGTGCTGTTGTTCTGAAACCTACATAGGCATTGGCAGCCGTCAGGTAATAATCGTTATAGTCTGCATCGAGGTTGGTGGCGGTTGTGTTCAGGTAAATGGCAAACTTGTTGCCTGGGCCGCCCCTGTCGATGGTGACGATGTTATTCTTGAACTGAAGGCCTGAAGCAGTGGTGGTTTGATAGAATGCCGCTGTGAGGCCTGTAGCCGTACTGGCTGCATCGTCCAGCGAAATGGTATTATGGTAATACCAAACATTGCTTGAACTCAGGTTGTACAGCGCATAGACCGGTCCGTTGCCCACCAGGTTGTAAAACAGGTTATTGGTAACCATGGTCTCATTGCCTGTACCCACGTCCACACTGTTATGGTAAATGCCATACTGGGTATTCGTTGTCGTTGGCGCGCCGCCGAATAAAGTATGGAAAGTATTCCTGGTGATGTTCAGCCTGTTGCTGAGCGTTCCTGTTACATACACACCATAAATGCTGGCTGGTGAGGTCACCCTCGTTGGCCTGGTAAAGGTGTTCGCTTCTATTGTAGTGTTATATGTGCCTTGCACATAGAAACCATAGTTGTAGAACTCACTGATGGTATTGTTCGTGAACCTGTTATCGTTGATGGCGCCTGCAGCTGTAGTGTTACCTACGGCTGTGATACCATAGTATCCGCCTACGATGGTGTTCATGTCAAACCAGTTACCGTCTGTACGGGTATTGCCTGGCGACACGGCACCTGCATCGATGGAGTTGATCACTATGCCTGCAAAGTTTGCGCTGATATTTGTTGTTGAGGTCAGGATGGTGTTCTTGCGGAAGATATTAGTGTCAGAATTATTCAGCAGCTGCACACCATAGCCATACGTACCACCGGTGGCATCGATCACCAGGCTGTCGAAGATGATGTAGTCCGCACCGCTCAATTTGATCACCGCCCTTTCATTGCTGTTGGCGGACGCAAAGGCTATCGTATTGCCGTTACCATTGAAGGTAATGGTATTCACAGGAGAGGTGCCGGGAATGGAATCCAGCCTGAGCTGCTCGTTGTAGGGACCAGAACCGGTCACAACATCGAACACGATCGGTCCAAGGATGCCGCAACCCATGGCAGCCTTCGCATCATTGAATGATGTGAAGTTACCGCCAGCCGTACCAGGCACATAGTTGGTGGGCAAAGCCTTATTAATGGTATAAGTTCCCTGTGGAAGCGCCGGGCTCACCAGCAATTGCAGCTCATTAGAATATACAGTCACACCGCCGCAGGTCACTGCTACACGGTAGAACATGCTGGTATCTGCAAGGATGGTGGTGTCCGGATCGTTAAGCAGGCTACCAAAGCTGGTGAAAGAACCCGCCGCTCCAGTGGCAGAACGCTCCCACTGGAAGGTTTGAGTGGCACCCCAGGCGCTGATGCTGAGGTTCAGTCTTACCGGACTCATTTGACATACCGTGGTATCACTAAATACGGTATTCCCTGCTACAGGCGGCATGGTACATGGCGGGGCTGTAAACTCGTAGGCACCGATATCTGGCGTAGTTAAGTTTCTTAAAGCATTTTCAATATCTACATTGATGCCCACATAAGTTCCTTTATCATCGATCGCCCCGTTTTGTGGTTTATAATTTCCTGTGGCTGGGTTGGTATAGAAAGGATCCCTGGACAAAGAATTTCCATCCTGGCCAGTAGCTGTTTGCCAGTCTGCCAGGGTAGCCCTGTTAGCGCCACTACTGAAGCCAACAAAATTGCTGGTGCCGGCAGCATTGATGTAATAGTTGTTATAGTCCATGATCGGCGAAGTAGTGGCAGTTGCCAGGTAGATCGCGTGCTTCGTACCCGTTCCACCTCTCCGGATGGTAACCATATTGTCGAAGAAATAGATACCGCCTGCCGTGGTGGTCTGGAAAAATCCACGCGTGGTTCCTGAAGCTGTAGACGGAGCATGATCCAATGCAATGGTATTGTGTAAATAATACACATTGTCAGAACTGGTATTAGAGATACCTGTCTGGGCGCCGTTACCAGTTACATTATAGATCAGGTTGTTGCTTACAATGTTCTCGCTGCCGATCAGGGCGTCTACCCCATTGAAGCTGATTCCTGTAAAGGCGTTGGTAGCTGTGGGTGCACCTCCGAAAGGATCAAATATCCTGTTCTTGGTAATGCGGGCATTCACATGCACACCTGTCAGGTAGATACCGATGAAGTCGCTGACCGTTGTCCTGGCAGGGCGACTGATGTAGTTGCTGTCAATGATGGTTCCATAGCTGCCGGCGGTATAAATTCCATAATTATGGAAATCAGAGATCCTGTTGCCCACGATCCTGTTGTAACCGTTGGCCCCTGCTGTAGTGGCCGTGAGGGTAATTCCATAATAACCCCCGGTGATGGTGTTACCCATTATGGTGTTGTAATCAGCGAATACGCTGCCGGTAGATATCGGACCCGCCTCGCTGAAGTTGATCACCACACCTGCAAAGTTCTGCGTAGTAGCAGACGTATTCAGGTTAATGATGTTGTTGCTGATCACGTTGCTGTCGGAATTTGGCATTAGTTGTATGCCATATCCATAAGTTCCGGTAGTTGCATTGATCACCAGGCTGTCAAAAATGATATAGTCAGCGCCCCTCAGCTTGATCACTGCGCGCTCGTTGGCATTGGCAGAAGCAAAACCGATGGTGGCCACACCGTTTCCTCTGAAGGTTACCGTGTTGGTAGCAGAAGCACCTGGCACAGGATTCATAATCAGCTGCTCGGTATACTGGCCGGTTCCGGTTTGTACATTGAACACCACAGGTCCGTTGATACCGCACTTGATATAGTCGTAGGCATCATTAAAGTTATTGAAGGTGCCTGTTGGGATATTAGTAGGGTTGGCATTATTGATAGTAAATGTTCCGGAAACAGGGGTGGGCGAAACTACCTGTACGGAAGTTGAGGTCCCGGAAAGAGTGGAGAATGTACAAGTCACTACAGCCCTGTAATAGGTTGTACCTACCTGGCTGGTGGTATAGTTGAATGTAGTTGCCCCGGGAATATCAGTCCATGTGGCGTTATCGGTAGAACTCTGCCACTGGTAAAGCAAACCTGCGGCCGTTCCGGATCCTGTGAGAGACAGGGTGAAAGGCTCAGTACAAACCATAGCCGATGAAGTGACAGCTGTACCCGCTACTGGTGTGCCGCTGCAATCAGCGAAGTCTATCACGCTGATGTTATCAAGGCCAATATCTGTGAAGCCAAAGTCAGAAGTGGCTTCAAACCGGATAATGGTGGTGGCAGACATGGAATTGAATAGGATGGTCTTGGTCCTCCAATCGTCTGCATCACCGGTGCTGTCTAGCCTGGTAAAGCTGGTTCCGCCGTTGGTAGAAATGAAAATCGTTAGGCTGTCATCGCCAGTCGTATTGATCACATCGAACTGCAGGCGCTTGTTGGCCGCAGCCGTATTCGCGTTCACGTGAAGGTCGAACCTGCCCTTGGCGCCATCTGGTGCCTGGTAACTATGGAACCGCGCAGAATAACTGCCGTCAGAAGCCGTCGGAGTGTACCCGCCAAACGTATTGGTCCAGGCAGAAGCTCCATCGTCATTCCTTCTCCAGGAGTCGTTACCAGTGGGTGGCGTATTTCTCCAATAGACATTTGGAATATCCCTGGTAGCGCAACCGTCTATCCAGGTAGTCTCAAAACTTTCATAGTAAGGAAGCGCCACATATTGCGGACTGCTCAAAGTCACGGTAACTGCTGTGGAAGTAGCAGTCTGTGATGAACATGTGATCTGCCTTCTAAACATAGTAGTTGCGGAGATACCTGTGGATGAATAGCTATATGAGGTCGCCCCAGCGATGTTTGTCCAGGTAGTGCCACCGTCGGTAGACTGCTGCCACTGGTAGGTAAGTCCGGTACCAACACTGGCGCCGGTAGCTGAAACGGTAAAGGGAACCGAAGAGCTACAAACCGTGGTCTCAGTAGAAGTTGCTGTACCTCCTGTTGGCGGAGCCGTACAGGGAGGAACGGTAAATTCAAATGCGCCAATATCCGGGGTAGTAGCATTGCGCACCACGTTAAGGATGTCGGTAGTGATCCCTGCTATGGGAACACCAAGGTCGTTGACCACGGCTGAAGTGGGTTTGAAACTGCCTGCAGCCGGGTTATCAAATAAAGGATCTACAGCTATCGAAGCGCCATCCTGTGAAGATGCCGTTCTCCAGTCTGCAAGGCTTACCCTGTTAGTGCCGTTGTAGCCTGTGTAATTGCTGGAACCTGATAATATATAAAGGTCATTATTATTTGAAAGATAGGTGGTAGTTGCAGTTGCCATGTAGATCACATGCTTGGTTCCTGATCCACCCCTTGTAATGGAAAAAATATTATTCCTCAGTTCTATGCCCGAGGCTGTGGTGATCTGGTAGAATCCCCTTGTGATGTCGGTGCTGCTGCTTGCCGTATGATCCAGGGAGATGGTATTGAAATAATACCGGGCATTATTTGAACTGCTGTTATACAATGCGTAAATGCCTCCATTACTTTTTATTTCATAGATGACATTATTGCTGATCACATTCGGTTCAGTGGTGGTAGCGTCAGATCCTGTAACATAGATGCCATAAAAATCGCTCGTTGTCGTGGTTTCACTGTCGAAAATGGCGTGAATACGGTTCTTGGAGATCTTTGAATTCAATGAGCCGGTGAAATAAATACCATAAGTGGAGAAACCACTGGTAGTTCTGGCCGGACGCTTCAGGTCATTGCCCTCGATCAGAGTTCCGGTATTCCCGGAAATGTACATACCGTAGAGATAAAAGTTCTGCACGGTGTTGCCGGTAAAACTGTTGTTAGATATGATATCTGCAGCAGCAGTACTGCCCACACTTGTAATACCATAATATCCTCCATTGACCGTATTGTTGCTGAAGGTGTTGTTATCCGATTTGCTTCCTGCACCGGTGGTAGTGGCTGAAGTATGGGAGGCGCTGATAACAATTCCTACGAAGTTGGTGGAGGCCAGGATGGCATCCACGTTAATGGTATTGCCATTAAAGATGTTGAAGTCCGCATCGTTGATCAGCTGAACACCCCATCCATAGTCTGACGTGGTAGTTCCGGATGCTGTGATCACCAGGTTGTTGAACCTGAAATAGTCAGCTCCGTTCAGCTTGATCACCGCCCTTTCATTGGTATTGGTGGAGCCGTAACTGATCACGTTGTTATTACCGTTAAAAGTAACGGTATTGGTTGCAGAGGCTCCGGGTACCGGTGCAATGATCAGCTGCTCATTATAAGGACCGCTTCCTGCGAGCACGTTAAAGACCACGGCACCATTGATGCCGCACTTGATATAATTATAAGCGTCGTTGAAGCTGTTGAAAGTGCCGGTACCAATATTCGTAGGTACCGCTTTATTAATAGTGAATGTACCCGAAACAGCCGGTGGCGTAGTTACCTGCACACTGGTGGAAGTGGCCGTAGCACCGCCGTTTGTACAGGTTACAACTGCCCTGTAGTAGTTAGAAGCTGTTTGGGAAGTAACAAAGGAGGAAGTGGTTCCTCCCGGCACGTTGGTCCAGGTTACGTTATCGGGAGAAGACTGCCATTGGTAGGTGATACCCGAAGCAATGGTATTGCCGGTGAGAGAAAGCGTGAAATTCTGGCCGGTACAGGTATTGGTTGCTGAGGTTTGAGCGGTTCCTGCTGTTGGCGTACCAGAACAGGCTGTGGCAGGCGTCCATGAGAAGATTATATTAGGACGGGTGGTTTGGGTTCCCGTATTGGTAGTTGTGGCTGTATTACAAAGATTATCCAGGTCATCCGCCCTGTAAGTATGGGATCCGTTGAAAGAAAGACCCGTTGTCCAGGGGGTTGAAGCATTATCCGTCCAGAAAGTTCCGGAGGTGGTATTGAGCGCACCATTACAAATCTCTACGACAATATTATCAGAACCATTCCAAAAGAAAGGGGCAGTGAAAGTAAATGTGTTCACGCCCACCGTGGGTAAATAATCCACCGGCCCGAATACGGTATTTGCCCCCGGCTCCCAGCTCGTAGCAGAAAGGCTGGTGGTGGTTGTGGTACCAATTTTAATAGTGTACTGCTCAATGGAACCCATTGTATAGGTGTTGGTTACATTGAACTTGATGGAGTTAATGGTGCCCGGCGCCATTCCCGCTGCCGTCAGTTCAGAGGCGAGATAAAGATACTGGGCACGGCTTCCCTCGTAAAAATCCTGTAAAGGAGCGGGATAGCTGATGTCGGTGTTTCCAGTCGTACCTGTTCCTATGCTGATATCCACCTGCGAATACGATCGCATGGAGAAAAGCACAGCAGAACAAATCAGTAAACATTTCCAAAAAGTTGGGAGTAAAGATCTTCTCATTGCAGCCTGTTTAATTGTCGTATAAGAGGTTTAGTATTAACACTGTTGCGGCGAATGGCGGATCCGCCTTTGCCTGAGAAGGAAAAAAAAAACCCAAATCAACAATCATCGTTTGTTCGGTGCAGTGAAGGCGCCGAGCCCTTAAAAATGATTGCCCATTTGGATAATTCTCTGTGTTTTTTGTCAGTAAAACGGTAAGTTGTTTCCCTTAGAAACAGTCCCCTCAAAGCCCTAGCAAGTTATTGTTAAAATGGTAACCGGAAAAATCAATTTTCGAAAATCCCGGATTTAGGCGGTAAAATGGGGAAAAAGCCCGTCCAATAAGGATTTCAGCCCGGCCTCAAACCCTTTGTTTTCAGGCCCTGGCAAATGTTAAATTGGAGAAATCCACAATGTTTCCACGTATGAATTACATTCCACAAAAAATCCAAATGTGATTATTCTAATCCTCAGGTTTCCAGGCTGTTCGCTCTGATAATAAGGGCATCATCTTTGGATGATACCTTATACTAACTTATAAAATAAAAAAGCTATGGAAGTTACAGCAGTAGTGTTGCATGGTGGTGCCCTGGCGCATTACGATGTAGAGGTGAGGAATGACGGTGTCTGTACTGCACATTTAGCTCGATTTAATGGTAGGGCAGACAGCACGCCCCCTCGTCATATAGAACTAAAAAGAGAAGGCAGAAGGTGGGTGAGTAATATCAACGACCCAGACCTTTCTGAAGATATCGGTTATGCTATAGAAATGAAGGTCCCCAAAGAGATCATCATGAGCAATAGCAGGAAGAGAGGCGGACATCCGGCCGGGTAAAACCTCACCCCGGCCCTCTCCTGAAGGAGAGGGGGCATAGCAATATTCTTCAGGGGTAGGCTATTTTTCTTTTAATTTGACCCTCAAGCCTTTAAGATCATAGGAATCCTCCCCCTCGCCTCCATAGATGTGGATGCGGATGCGGGATATTTCTTCTCCTTGTACCTGGAAACTATCGTTGCCTCCCAGGGATTTGAAACTGACCATTTTGGTTTCCTCAGCAGAAAACTGCCTGGAATAGAGCTTACGCCCCTTGCCTCCGTTGTCGTCCTTGTCCCAGGCTTCTACTTTCAAATCTTTTTCTCCGGGTGTGATCAAAAAGATCTCGCCTTTGTCGGAGCCCGTAATGGTAACTGTCTTAGACAGCCAGTAGTAATAGCCCATCCCCGCCCGCATCAGGTCGTCACGCCGGGTTTTGAACCTGGCGGACAGGTCAGCTCCACCCAGGGGATAAACCTCCGGAGGAAGCTTCCTAAAGGCGTTGTCCACTACCTCGTCTGTTAAAGCAGCCTGTACTTCACGGATGGCCTGCTCCCAATCGGCCGCAGTGAGCTCGTTCAGGAAAAAGCGGTCGAATTTCCATGACTTATAATTCAGGTTCTTCGTTTTTTCCATCTGGGACCTGTAACCAACAAAATGCTTCATCCCCAGCTTGCGGGCCAGTTTTATCAGCAAGCCACCTGAAGCAAAATAAGCCTGGTCCCGGTCACGGGGAATGGCGTAATAATGTTCCACCTTCCCGGAGTCAACAAAGCCCCACCGCCATTGGTCGGCATGCCTGTCCCAGTCGGCAATGAGCATATCCAGCAGCCTGGCCACCAATACCTCCTTCTGCTGGACCGATTGGTCATTTTCTTCGATCATGTCCTCGAGGATGGAATTCGTGCTTTTGGTATCCGATTGGTCGGGAGTTGGCTCTCTTTCTTCCAGCATGCACACAGTGTGGGCAAAAAGCGCCCTGTGCTCTCCAAAGGCCGGATCATCGGGTATATAATAGAATACCGGCCTCGGCACCACCAGCCCCATGGCACTGGCCAGCGGCGGAATGGTGAGGGGCGCATAAGGATGAGCAGCCGACACCATGTCCTGCGTCACCTTTTCTACGATCGTATTCCTGAGAAAGGTGGGCAGCGCGCCTTCCACATCTTTATCTATGGTCCTCAGTGCCCACTCCCTGCCCTGCTTATCCTCCAGCCTCAGTGACTTGGTCTGCTGGCCACCGCCCAGCTCAAGGATCTTGAACCCCTGCTCTTTCATACGGAATACGGGCAGTTTTACCGGTGTCCGCCATACATCCCTGTAGTTCTTCCCCATCAGGATCCGTTTCAGGAAAGCAGGGTCTCCATAGCGTGTACTCGCCGCGATCGCCATCGAATCTGAACGCGGCTGGGAACCCGCATCTGAGAGAAAGAAAAAGAAAAACAACAAAGCCAGCGCTGATCTCATTTATTCCTATTTAGATTTCCTTATCCATGTAACCGGAGTGGATTGCAATAGTCATGCAAAACTCATGCTTCCGCCGGCCCTCACTTGGAGCCTGCTAAAGTTATTCCAGATGGGCTATTGAAGCAAACCCTAAAGCTATTGGGCGGCCGTCCTTCTCCAGGTCTGCACCAGCTCCGTGCTCATGGCAGTATGCCCGGTCAACCGGATCTCATTACTGTTCACTACGGTGATGGTCGCGGGTTTATATAGCGTGCCGTTGCAGTTGGTCACCAGCAGGTCGATAGAAAAAGTTTCCGCCTCCATAGAACGGATGTTGCGCCACATCGCATCGCGCTCGCGCATGCAATAGGTATTGTTGTTCAGGGTGCGGATAGTGGCCTCACTGAAACCAGGCACTACGGTCACAATGGTGCCTTCCATGGCGCGGTTGTCATTAGACGTGAAAAGCTGCCAGCTGCCATTGAGCGAGAACAATCCACCGCTGGTATTGGTGGGCAGGTTCTTCAGCGAATCGCATTGGGTAAAAATCATTACTATTGCGAGGCTAAGAAGGAAGACGATCCTTTTCATAACTGAAATTTTAGAAATTTAATCATTAACTGTGCCACGGCTGAGCATGTCTGAATGCCGGGCTTCCACACATGAAGTTATCACTCTGGACCATAGGAAAAGCGAATGAATCTTACGTCCGTGCCGGGGTGGAAGAATTTACGAAGCGGCTGATGAACTACTATCCAGCCGAATGGAAGATCATACCCCCTCCTAAAAATGCCGGCCTCATGAAAGAAGCTGATCTGAAAAAAAAAGAAGGTGAAGTTGTGCTGGCCATGCTGCGCCCTGATGATGTACTGGTATGCCTGGACGAGAAAGGAAAGCAGTTCAGTTCCGCCTCGCTGGCCTCCTTTCTTGGCCAAAAAGCCAACGAGAGTACAAAGCAGCTGGTTTTCCTGATCGGTGGAGCTTATGGAATTGACGCGCCGGTGCTGCAAAGGGCACAACTGGCCTGGTCGCTTTCTCAGCTTACCTTTCCCCACCAGCTGGTGCGACTGATCCTGGCCGAGCAACTCTACCGTGCCTGCACTATTTTGCGCAACGAGAAATATCATCATAAATGATTGAAGATTGAAGATTGAAGATTGAAGATTGAAGATTGAAGATTGAAGATTGAGGATTGAAGATTGACAATTGACGATTCACGATTGACGACATAACATAAACAACTATGGAACTATCAATAACCATCATCATCATTATCATTACCACCCTGGTCTCATTGGGAGGCTTCAGCAGTCCCAAAGTCATGGGCGACCTGATCTTTTATCCACCGGCGATCACCCGGCAAAATCAATGGTATAGATTCTTCACATGCGGACTCATTCATGCCGACTACGGTCACCTGATCTTCAACATGATCTCGCTGTATTTCTTCGGAAGGCTGGTAGAGGAAGTGTTCATGGCCTTTTTCCCGGATGGCGGCAAATGGATCTATTTGGGAATGTATGTGAGCGCACTTTTTATATCCCTGTTTCCTACCTATATAAAGCACAGGAACAACTACCAGTACCGGAGCCTGGGCGCTTCGGGCGCCGTGAGTGCCGTGATCTTTGCAGGACTCATCATCGCGCCCACCGAAAAGATCTACATCTTCTTTATCCCTATAGGCATTCCGGGCTTCATTTTCGCGCCCCTCTATCTGCTGATCTCTATTTTTATGGACAGGAAGGGAGGCGATAACATCAATCATTCCGCCCATATCTGGGGAGCTTTGTATGGGGTGGCATTCATTATTACTGCAGGCTACCTCGCGGGATACGAGATCATTCCTTACTTCATCAGCAGCGTAAAAGAATATCTAGGGATGTAAGTATTGCAGCCGCAGTACCTTTTTTGTATGCGGCCGCACCTTGGCGCGGTCGTCGATGCGCATGCCCAGCACCCAGAGGATCTTTTGGCCACTTTCCAGCACCCAGGCATTTTCCTTCTCGGCCTTGGACAGTTTCTGGTCGATGAAGAACCTGGCCAGCTTTTTCTTTTTCCCTAAACCCAATGGATAAAAATAATCTCCCTGCTTCCATTGTCGCAGCACCAGCGGCCACTCGATCACCGATGCATCCAGCTCTGCTGAAAATGGATCAGGGGTGATGCAGGGCGCATGGCTCCACTCCAGTTTCAATGTCCCACCAGGAAAGCTGGTCTCCCCTACATCGGCAATTGCAATCATTCCAGTGGCTGAAACACGCGGAGCCACTACGAGTACATTGCGGTGCCTGATCACCTGCCATTCGTTGTTCTCAACGAATTTCCCCGTTTGTGCATGGGCCAGCGCCATGATGCCTTCCACCTGCTTTTCATTGAAACCATATTCGCGGAAGATCTCGAAGGGAAGCGAAGTATGCTGATAAGAAACCAATTTCTTCAGCAGCACCCTGCGCTGGCCTCCCGGCATTTCCTCCACTATTTTATCCTTCAGGCTTTTTACATAAGGCTGGTATAGCGCCGCCAGTTTTTGAAACCGGATGGTGTTGTCCAGCAGGTTGTCTTCCGCCTGCGGATACACCTTCTGGATCAGCGGTATCACTTCGTTCCTAAAAAAATTCCTGGTATAATCCGAAGACTGGTTAGAAGAATCCTCCACCCAGCTCAATCCATGCATCCTCGCATACTCAATGATATCTTCACGCCGGATCTCCAGCAAGGGACGCACAATGTGTACCGAATACACATTATTTGCTGGGCTCACTGGAATGCCGGTCAGTCCCTGCAGGCCCGTGCCCCTGAAAAAATTCATCAGCAGGGTCTCTATGCTGTCGTCGGCATGGTGGGCTACCAGGGTATGCTGGGCACCGGCTTCCTTTTCCAGCTGGCCGAACCATTCGTATCTCAGTTGCCTTGCCGCTTCCTGGATGGAAATTTTCTGTGCATCGGCGTATGCTTTTGTATCGAATTGCTTCACGTGCAGGTGCTTCCCCATGCCTTTGGCCAGGGCAGCCACAAAAGACTCATCTCTTGCGCTCTCCTCCCCTCTCAACTGGAAATTGCAGTGGGCGATGGAAAAGCTAAGGCCTGCCTGCTGCGAAAGGTGGGCAAGCACAACGGAATCGACGCCCCCACTGACTGCCAGCAACAGGTTCTTTTTCTCCAGGCCGAGCCGGCGAATGATGTCCAGGTATTTGTTTGTGAGATCCAAGTTCGGTTTTAATAAATGAGGTCTTCATAAGCCGAGCGCAGCTCACTGTATGCATGCTGGTCACCGGCTTCTTTCGATTTTTCCATGCCTGTCTCGTAAATGCGGATAGCCTGGTCGTTTTCTCCCAGCCGCTCAAGGAGCTTGGCCAGGTGGTAGTAACTTCCGATATAACCGGCATTGGCGGCCAGCAGGTTTTCGAAAAGTTTCCTGGCCTCCGCATCGTCGCCCTGCTTTACATATTCCAGGGCCAGCGCATGCTGCACAAAGCTGTCGTTAGGATCTTTTTCCAGGAACTCCCTGAGCCGGTCAATTCTGTTCATCACTTGGGTTTTGGGCTATAATAACTTCTATATTTGCAGCCTGTTGGTTGCATAAGCAACTAAACCGCTTAACTATTTTGCATGAAAATACTGGTCTGTATCACGAAGTCGCCGGACACAACGGCAAAAATAGCCTTCACAGATAACAACACGAAATTCGCAGAAACAGGTGTACAATGGATCATCAATCCCTACGATGAATGGTATGCGCTGGTGAAAGCCATTGAGCTGAAAGAAGCGGATGCATCTGCTACCATCCACCTGGTGACAGTAGGCGGTGCCGATACCGAGCCCATCATCCGCAAAGCGCTTGCTTTGGGTGGCGATGAAGCCATCCGGGTGAATGCCGATCCTACCGATCCCTATACCGTGGCCGTGCAGATCGCCGAGGTGGCAAAGCAGGGTAGCTACGACCTGATCATGACAGGCAAGGAAACCATCGATTACAACAATGGCGCAGTAGGCGGTATGGTGGCCGAGTTGCTGGACCTCCAGTACGTGGCGCTGGCTACCAGTTTCCAGTTGAATGGAAACACCGCTACGGTGAAAAGGGAGATCGAGGGAGGAGAAGAGACCGTCGAAACATCTTTACCCCTGGTAGTAAGCTGCCAGAAAGGAATGGCGGAAGCCAGGATCCCCAATATGCGCGGCATCATGGCCGCCCGCACAAAACCACTAAAAGTAGTGGAAGCTGTAGCAGCAGAGCCCCTGGCCAAAGTGAAGGAATTTGGCCTGCCTCCCGCAAAAGAAGGTGTGAAGCTCGTGTCGCCGGATAACGTGGAGGAACTGATCAGGATACTTCACGAGGAAGCAAGGATCATCTGATTGAAGATTGAAGTCCCGATAGCTATCGGGAGAAGATTGAAGAGAACCGTAAACCGTAAACTGTAAACTGTAAACGAAAAATGAGCGTACTGGTATACATAGATCACGTAGATGGACACGTGAAAAAAGCATCGCTGGAAGCAGCCAGCTATGGCGCTAAGATCGCTGAGTTGACCGGAGTTGTGGCAGAAGCCATCGTTCTGGGTAACCCCGGCGACCTCACCGGACTTGGCAAATATGGGATCAAAAAAGTGCACCAGGTGCAGAGCGACCAGCTCACTGCCATGGACAGCCGCCTGTACGCCCGCGTCATCAGCCAGGCAGCCCAGGAAACGGGCGCTAAAGTGATCGTGTTTTCCAACAACAGCTCAGGCAAGAGCCTCGCTCCCCGGGTCTCGGTAAGGCTGAAAGCCGGACTGGTATCGGGCGCTGTGGGACTGCCTGATACATCGGGAGGCTTTACGGTACGCAAGAACGTTTTTTCAGGAAAGGCTTACGCCAATGTTTCAGTGACCACCGATGTGAAGATCGTGTCGCTCAACCCCAATGCTTTCGCCATCAGCGAAGGAGAGGGTGCCGCAGAGGTAGTGGCCTTTCATGCCACCGTGGATGCACCAACGATCAAGATTACGGGTTCCACCAAGACCAGCGGCAAAGTAGCGCTTACGGAAGCCGATGTAGTGGTGAGCGCCGGAAGAGGACTCAAGGGTCCGGAAAACTGGAAAATGGTAGAAGAGCTTGCCGACCTGCTCGGTGCCGCACTGGCCTGCAGCCGCCCCGTGGCGGATGCGCACTGGAGACCGCATAATGAGCACGTGGGCCAGACCGGCATTGCAATTGCACCCAACCTCTATATTGCCATTGGCATCAGTGGTGCCATCCAGCACCTTGCCGGAGTAAACCGCAGCAAGGTGATCGTGGTGATCAACAAAGATGCCGAGGCTCCTTTCTTCAAGGCTGCCGATTACGGAATTGTGGGAGACGCCTTTGAAGTGGTGCCTAAAATGGTGGAAGCGGTAAAGAAGATCAAGGGCGTAGCCTGATCCTTGCCTCCGCCATGGAGGCATTTTATTGATTCAAAATCAGTAGGTTTGTAAACATAAGCAGCTTTGGTTTTTTAATCGGTTATGAAGAAAATAGAACTGGAAATTGTGGCCCTCTCACACAGCATCACCCAAACTCATTCGTATGCTGTTGTCCTGGGAGAAGTGAATGGATTGAGACGCTTACCCATCGTGATCGGCGGCTTTGAGGCCCAGGCCATCGCTGTTGCCCTTGAAAAAATGCAACCCAGCAGGCCACTCACCCACGACCTGATGAAGAATTTCATGACCGCCTTCAACATTGAGCTGCACGAAGTGATCATCTCCGACCTGCAGGAAGGCATCTTCTACAGCAAGCTTGTTTGCTCTTCCGACAACGATACCGTGGAAATTGACAGCCGTACCTCCGACGCACTGGCGCTGGCCGTACGCTTTGGTTGTCCTGTTTACACTTTCGAGCATATCCTGGAAAGCGCCGGCATACTGATGGAAGACCAGGCAGCCACCAAAAAGAAAAAGTCGGGAAGCGGCGGCGAAGAAGAACGTATCCCTACCACTACATCCGACAAGGACGACCTCAAAAGCATGACCCCGGAAGAACTGGACACCTTGCTGAACGAGGTGCTGGAACAGGAAGATTACATCCGCGCGATCGCGATAAGGGATGAGATCAACGCCCGGAAAAAAGGCAAAAGCTGATCCCGCTCAAAATAAAATCTTGATAGTTTTTCCCAACGCTAAGATCAATCTCGGCCTGCACATACTTGAGCGCCGGCAGGATGGATACCATAACCTGGAAACCCTCTTCTACCCTATCCAGGTCAGTGATGCGCTGGAAGTAGTGAGGTCGGCCGACGCGGAAACACGGATCCGGGTCACAGGCATAGCCCTGGATGATGCTGAGAACATCTGCCTGAAAGCCTACTACCTTTTAAAAAAACAACATCAACTTCCACCCGTGGAAATTTTCCTGCACAAGGCCATTCCCTCGGGTGCCGGACTGGGAGGCGGCAGCGCCGATGGGGCCTTCATGCTGGAATTGCTCAACGCTAAATTCGATCTTGGCCTTTCCAAAGCGGAACTGGGAAAACTGGCCCTGGACCTGGGAAGCGACTGCCCCTTCTTCATCGCCAACCAGCCCTCGCTGGCCACGGGAAGGGGCGAGATATTGAAACAGGTGAGCCTGGACCTTTCCCGGTTCTTCATTACCGTTATCTATCCCGGCATCCATGTATCCACATCTTCTGCATTCCGGAATATCCGCTACCGCAAGCATGGCAAACAGATCGAAGAACTGATCTCCATGCCTGTAGACACATGGAAGGAAAACCTGGGTAATGATTTCGAAGATTCAGTGTTCGGGCAATATCCTGCCGTAGGGAATGTGAAAGAACAGTTGTACAGGTATGGTGCGGTATACGCTTCTATGAGCGGCTCCGGATCTGCCGTTTATGGGATCTTCGAGCAGGCGCCGCCGCAGATGAGCTTTCCAAATACCTATTCCATATTCCAGCTACCGGGCCGCAGCTAACAACCCTTCCATGTCCAGTGGCCTGGTCTCCATCTGAAGATTCCCTTCCGCATCCACAGGCCAACTCTCTCTTGGCTTATCCCAGTAAAGCTCTACCCCGTTGCTGTCCGGATCATCCAGGTAAATAGCCTCGGAAACGCCATGGTCGGAAGCACCTGTAAGCGGATAGTCTGCCTCCAGCAATCTTTGCAGGGCAACCGCCAGTTCCCTTCTTTCCCTGAAGAGGATGGCCACATGAAAAAGTCCTGCCGCACGCAGAGGTGCCGGCTGCGCATCCTTGCTATGCCAGGTGTTCAGGCCTATGTGATGATGATATCCGCCGGCAGAAAGAAAAACGGCCTGCGTGCCATACCATTGCATTACCTGGAAGCCCAGCAGGTCACGGTAAAACTTTAACGACCTTTCAATATCAGCTACTTTCAGGTGCACGTGACCAATGGTGGTGGCGGGCGGGATGATATAATCCATAATTTGTTTTTACTTTGCAGTATGGAACGCGCTTTTTTACAAAAGAACCTTGATCTCCTCAATCACTAAGTTCCTCTTCTTTCGCGCCTTTTTTCCTACTCAACTTTAAATTTAATCTATGTCAGTAGTCATTCCCACTGCAAGGGATACCCAATATTATTTAGCGCTGGAAGAAAAATACGGAGCACATAATTACCACCCTCTTCCCGTGGTGCTTGAAAAAGGCCAGGGCGTGTTCCTCTGGGATGTGGAAGGGAAAAGATATTTTGATTTCCTCAGTGGTTATTCCGCCGTGAACCAGGGCCACTGCCATCCGCGTATCGTCCGGGCTTTGACCGAACAGGCGGCCAGGCTCACCCTCACCAGCCGCGCCTTTCACAGCTCCCTGCTGGGTGAGTTTGAAAAATATATGACCAGCTATTTCGGCTACCAGAAAGTATTGCCCATGAACAGCGGAGTGGAGGCAGTGGAAACTGCCATCAAGCTCGCGAGGCGCTGGGGCTACCGACAAAAAAAGATCGCAGAGAACCAGGCAAAGATCATTGTATGCGAAAATAATTTCCACGGCCGCACCACCACGGTGATCTCATTCAGCTCGGACCCTGGATCCACCAAAGACTACGGGCCCTTTACACCTGGCTTTATCAAGATCCCCTACAATGATCTTGTTGCCCTCCGGGAAGCGTTACAGGATCCCAACATCGCAGGCTTCCTGGTAGAACCACTCCAGGGCGAGGCCGGCGTGATGGTGCCCGACGAAGGCTATCTTTCGCAGGCATACGCTCTTTGCAGGGAGGCCAACGTGCTGTTTATGGCCGATGAGATACAGACCGGTCTCTGCCGCACCGGAAAAATGCTGGCCTGCGATCATGAGAACGTGAGGCCCGATATCCTGATCCTGGGCAAGGCCCTCAGCGGAGGCGTACTACCAGTAAGCGCCGTGCTTGCAGACGACGAGGTGATGCTCACCATAGGTCCAGGAGAACATGGCTCTACTTATGGAGGCAATCCACTGGCCTGCCGTGTTGCCATGGAAGCACTGGCTGTATTGAAAGATGAACAGCTCGATAAAAAAGCGGAAGAACTCGGCGCTCAATTCCGCCAAGGACTGCAGGAACTCGCGTCACCGCTGGTGTCCATCATCAGGGGCAAGGGACTTCTCAATGCCATCGTCATCACGCATCGCGATAAAGACGCAGCCTGGAAGCTTTGTTTGCGAATGAAAGAGAACGGCCTGCTGGCCAAACCCACCCATGGAGATAAGATCAGGCTTGCACCACCCCTGGTGATCAGCAGTGAGCAGATTCAGGAATCTATTGGCATCATCGGCAAGAGCCTGGGAGAGCTAGAGAATGGTGAATAGTGAGTAGTGAGTGGTGAGTGTTTGCCAAAAAAAATCCCTCCCGCTGGTGCGGGAGGGATCTCTATTTTAAAAGATCTGTTTACAATTTAATGAAACGCAATACTTCTGTCGCTCCCTTGCTGGTTTCACCCCTTAAGAAGTAAGTACCGTTCGAAAGGTGTCCGAGAAGCAGCTGGATATCGCTCTGGCCTGCCTGTACGCTGCGGCTAAAGGTCATTACCACCCTGCCTCTTGAATCCGTGATCGTCCAGTTGATCCTGGTTGACCTTACGGTATTTACCCGCAGAAGCGTATTGTTCTCAAACACATTCGGCATCAATACTACTTTGCTGATCTCGGTGTCGATCACCGGTACAGAGGTACATGTATTGACTGTGAGCGCAACGGCGTTAGAAGTTACTGTTCCGCAAGTGCCTGTCACCACCACATCGTAGTTGTTGGCATCGGCTGCCGCTACGTTGCTGATAGTGAGCGTGCTGCTGGTGGCGCCCGTGATTGCCGTTCCGCCTTTTCTCCACTGGTAGGTTAGCCCTACCCCCGTGGCAGTAACAGAGAAACTGGCATTCGATCCGGAACAAACCGTTTGAGCTGTTGGCTGTGCTGTGATCACCGTGGATGCGTTCACTGTAAGTGTGACTGCAGCCGATGTTACGGTACCACAGTTGCCGGTAACGATCACATCATAAGTGGCAGCATCCGTAGCCAGGACAGGACTGATGAGCAGGTTGGCGCTGGTAGCCCCGCTGATGTTCACGCCGCCTTTTCTCCACTGGTAAGTGAGTGCAGAGCCGGTTGCTGTAACCGAGAAGGTAGCACTACCGCTGTTACAAACTGTTTGAGCAACAGGTTGTGCAGTGATGGTGGTAACCGGATTGATCGTAAGGGCAACTGTTGCTGACGTAACGGTTCCGCAAGAGCCGGTCACTACTACATCGTAGTTGCCTGCATCAGAAGCGCTGGCGTTTGCTATCACCAGGCTGCTGGCAGTGGCGCCGGAAATATCCGTGCCTGCCTTACGCCATTGGTAAGTAAGTCCTGAACCTGCAGCCACAACGGTGAAAGTAGCCGTGCTGCCATCACAAACTGTCTGGGCAGCAGGCTGGGTGGTAATGGAAACCGGGGTGCTCAAGGTAAGTGCCACGGCTGAAGAGGTCACGCTGCCGCAGCTTCCGGTCACCACCACATCATAGCTTGCTGCATCTGCCGCAGCTACGTTGGCGATCGTAAGACTATTGGCGGTTGCTCCATTGATATCTGCACCATTCTTTCTCCACTGGTATGTAAGAGTTCCGGTACCTGTAGCTGTTACATTGAAAGTAGCAGTACCACCTGCACAGGCTGACTGTGCCAGGGGTTGCACGGTGATGGCAGTGGCCGCATTTACAGTAAGAGCCACTGATGTGGAAGTGACGCTTCCGCAGCTGCCTGTCACCACTACATCATAATTGCCGGCATCTGCCTGCGTAGTGCTGGCGATAGCATAACTGCTGCCGGTTGCTCCGCTGATATCAGTGCCATTCTTTCTCCACTGGTAGCTTAAGCCTGTTCCAGTAGCTGTTACGCTAAAACCTGCTGCACTGTTCTCACATACTGCCTGGGCTGTTGGCTGGGCAGTGATGGTTGTTACAATATTCACAGTAAGCACAACTGCTGAAGACGTCACAGTTCCGCAAGCGCCGGTCACTACTACGTCATAGTTGCCAGCATCTGTTGTGGATACTGCTGATAATGTAAGTGTGGATGCTGTGGCGCCTGTTATATCAGTGCCGCCTTTCCTCCACTGATAGCTCAGACCCGTTCCGGCAGCTACCACATTGAATGATGCCGCACTGCCCTCACATGCTGTTTGCGCTGCAGGTTGGGTAGTGATGGCCGTTACTTCGTTCACGGTGATCGTAACGTTGGCAGAGCTGGAACATCCTGTCACAGGTTCAGTAACCGTTACAGTATACGTTTGCGTAGCGGTAGGGCTAGCTACCGGGTTCGCGATAGTGGTACTGCTCAGGCCAGTTGCCGGCGTCCACGTATAATTCAATGCTGTTACCGCTATGGTATTATATCCTGTGTTATAGGTTCCTATTGTTTGTGGAGTCGTTGGTGTTGAAACGATCCAGTCACTGGCTGTATTATTATCGTTGGCCGCTGTTCTGATGATACCCGCATCTGAAGAAGAGCTGGGAACATCACCAGACCAATCGCTGGCCGTGATGCCTGAAGCTGATGGCCAGGTGTAGCCATTGGAGGCCACTGCATCCGCGATGCCAAAGCTTGAACGGAGCAATACACCAGTAGCTTCCGACGATGTCAAAATATTAGAAGTGCCGCCGGTGTTAAAGAACAGGCTCGCAGCATTGTCTGTACCTGAACCGAGGTGTACCACCATAACTCCGTTGGCCGGAAGAATAGTACCTGCAGGCACATTCCACGTCCTGTTCAGCGTAGAGCCGTTCCAAAGTTCAAGACTGATTCCGGAAATATTCACCGCCGTGGTGCTGAGGTTGCTGATCTCCACCAGGTCATCCCCAGGTCCCACAAAAGAAGGATAAGGGGTTGTTTCACCATCTCCTGCACGTAGCTGGGTCAGTTCAGTGATCTTGATGGAAGGATATCCATAAAGCGCGCTGGCTTCCAGCTGCGTTGAGTTGCCGCTACAGATCGTAGTAGAAGCCGCTGTGATCACAGGAAGAGTGGGAAGCGGGTTGACCGTGATGGTGAGAGAATCAACGATCACACAACCGTTGCTTGCACCGCCAGAGGCATCAGAAGCGGTAACATAATACTTAGTGGTCACAGTTGGACTCACAGTGATGCTGTTGCCGGTAGCCCCATTTGACCAGCTGTAGGCATAACCTGAATTGGCGCTGGAAACGGAGATGGTCGTAGACTGTCCTGCACAAATGGAATTACTGGTGGCCGCCAGGCTGATCGCAGGCGCAGTATTCACTGTAGCTGTTACAGCAACACGCTGACCCTCGCAGCTCGCCTGGAATTTCCAGTTATAGAAATAATAATAGGTCGTGCTGTTTCCGCTGATATAACCGTTGGTGATGGCACCCGCGCTACCCAGGGCATAAGGGAAACCGCCCAACGATAATTCGCGGATCATCGCAGGACTTGAGATCGCCAGGAGCCTGTATCCCGTACCCGCTGGTACAGGGAAATTGAGCGTCACTGTATGTGGCGTGAGCCCGTCTCCCGAAGGGATGGCTGCCGTTGTGCTGGCGATCGTGGTGCCCGCGCTGTTCCTCAGCTCGATCACGGCGTTTCCGCCAGTGGCTCCATCGGGATACACATCTACAGATTGCAAAATAATGCCTGTGCTGAGGTCGAAAACAAGTCCATATGTTGAGGCAGTAGTGCTGCTTGTTCCGGTGGGTGCTACACGTCCTCCTGTTTGCAATCCACCCAGTTCAGATGCTCCCACATAATAAGTGGTAGTACTGTTGATCACAGGTGTGGTGTACGAAGTTCCCGTACCCAACGGAGTTCCGCCGGTCGCATCCGCATACCAGTTCAGGGTAGTGCCGGCCGCACCTGTTGCCTGCAGGGTAACTGTGCCCAGGCCGCATCTTGTAGCAGGCGTGGTGGATGTTACCGCAGGATTGTTCACATTCACGGTAACCTGCCCGTTCACAATGGTTCCGCAGTTGTCAGTAAGAGTAAGCGTATAGGTTGTATTCACCAGTGGCGTGTCGGTGAACGACTGGCTGGTGCTTACAACTGAAGTACCATCGCTCCATGAATAAGTATAAGGCTCTCCTCCACCCGTTGGTGTCGCATTCAAGGTAACCCCTGAACCATAACATACCACAGCGTTGCTGGCTGTGACAGCAACCGAAAGTGGTGCTCCTACCGTTACCGTAGTGGTAGCAGATCCAAAACAACCTGTAGTTGGATCCGTGATGGTAACCGTATAGGTGGTTGTAGTAGTCATGCTGGTGGCCACAGGGTTGCTGATGGCCGGGTTGCTCAGGAAGGTCGAAGGAGACCACGAGTAGTTGAGTGCAGTTTCTGAAAACTTATAAGCGCTCGGCATGGCGCCCCAGTTGGGAGTATTGTTCCTGCCGGGCACTACTACACCTATGCTACCGTTCGAATTCTCCAGTCCCTGCGCTTTGTTCACCGTGGTGTTGGTAACCGAAGTGCTATGGATCTCGATCTCGTTGGTCGTCTCATTCAGCACCACTTGTACAGTAGCTTCACCCGGATTATCATTCAGGGTCACATCAAAGAATGTAGCGCCGGTGTAATTGACAATGAACTTCCTGTTGGGAGCTGTTCCTTCAACAAAGTACTCTATGGTCCCTGTAGAAGGCGCCCTGAAGTCCAGGTCAGCGGTTACGGCATGAATTGTATTGTTAGGTGTTGATGTTGAAGGCAGCATCGTATTGAAGCCAGAAGCCTGCGTTCCTGTACCGAAAGTAAGGAAGCCGTTCGTGCTGACAGAGACTGCCGTATAATCCGTTCCAAAATATTTAAAGGTGAACGGTATGGTGATGTTCGCCCAGCGGCCGTCATCCAGGTTGCCCGATGTTTGCGGAACAGCAGCAGTACCATTCTGTACCAAAATGGTAGTACCCGCTGTGGGTGTTACAGGGCTGTGCGCTATAGGAGTAGCTGTGTAATTCAGATAGTTGGTCGTTGCGAGCAACAGGGAGTTCGCATTGTTACAGATCACATCCGGTGTGGCGCTTGCCGTAGCTGTTAGAGCCGGATTCACGGTCACAAATACAGTAGTAGTGTCCTTACAGCCATTTACATCCGTACCAATAACCGTATAGGTCCTGGACGATGTAGTAGAAGAAGTGACCGTAGACCCGGTAGTAGCACTCAATCCTGTGGAAGGTGTCCAGGTATAAGTGTTGGCACCGGATGCCGTGAGATCGGTTGTATTTCCATTACAGATCACCGGGCTTGCTGCCACTGCAGTAACCGCAGGTGAAGGATTCACACTTACCAGGAATTCTGCAGTGGTAACCGACTGAGAGGTATTCGTACAGGTGATCACTACCTTGTAATACGTATTCGTAGTTAACGCCCCGGTATTGAAAGCTTCGCCTGTCGCACCGGTAATATCCGTAAATCCACTGCCAGAAGTAGTGGAAGACTGCCACTGGTAGGTAACGCCTGCAGCCACGGTATGGCCGCTCAGCGTCAGCGTAGTTGCGAAACCGGAACAAACACTCGTAGCCCCAGTAATGGTACCCGAAGTGGGCGCTCCGCTGCACCCCGTCAAAGGCGTACCGGCAAATTCATCTGCCCCAATATCGGGTGTCATCGCATGTCTCGCATTCCCGTCATAATCGTCAGAGATGCTCACGGGAATTCCGCCGCTTTCCGCCCTTGTAGGCACGGTGGGATCTATATGAAGGAAATCAGGTGAGGCGCCAACAAGGCTAATGAAAGGAGGCAGTTCTGTACGTGAAGAGGCTTCTGCCGGAGAGATCCTTGCCTGGAAGGCGGCCAGGGTTTCGTCTGTATTCGTTCCATCGGTGAAGATCACCCTGCTGGCCGAAGGAGCGCCTGCATAGAGGATATTGTTATTGGAGTTCACGGAATAATTGGAGTGGTCTGTAACTCCTCTCCTTAACGCTGCCGTGAGAGAAGTGCCCACAGGCGTGGAGATATTCACGATAATATTATTCTTCAATTCTACAACCGGCGTGGCGCTTGACATATAGACGCCGCTGCTGCCGAATGTGGTTACCGAACTGCTGGTGCCGTTCAGGTAGATCGTATTGTAGGTGACATTCACATTCGTACCTGTGCTGATATACAATCCTATCAGAGCATTCGTACCGGTAGCATCCGGTGTTTTAAGATCACCTACCAGGTTATTGTATATGTTGGTAGTGGTGCCGGATGTAGTATAGATGCCATACACATCTCCACCCGTTCCTGTGCTGGTGAGGTCATAGACCTTGTTTTTATAAACTTCATTGGTAGCGCCTGTTGTTTTGTTGATACCGTAAACCGTTCCACCACCGCTGCTCAAACTATACACAGTGTTAGAATACATATTCACGATAGTCGTCGAAACCGGGTTGGAATAAACTCCATAGATAGAACCCGCACCAGTAGTGGAGTTGTTATAGACCTGGTTGTTGAACATGTTGGCTGTTCCATTTGCGGCCGTATTGCTGTTGTATACGTAGTAGCTGGCCCCTGTGCCGGGCTTCTGGTTGTTCCTGACGATGTTGCCGGACATGGTTACTGCAGCGGCCGATGCGGTTTGGTACACCCCATAAAAAGCCCCGGATGTAGCGGTTGGCCATGACAAGTTTTCTACAATGTTATTAGTGATCGTCACGGAATTGCCCGACCCTGATCCGCCCATGGCATTGTTGATGGCATAAACAGTGGAGGTCGTAGCGGCAGAAGCCAACTGCACCTGGTTGCCGGTAATGTCCACGGTGGCATTGTTTCCTGTAGAAAGGAAAATTCCGTACGTGATGGTTGTGGTTCCCGCACCGCCGTTAATGATATTGTTGTTGACCTTAATATTGTTCTGGTAAATACCATAGATCGCGTAGGCCGTAGATGCACCACCGCCGAAATCGGTGATCGTATTTCCCGCGGTTACACCCACTTCTATATTCTGATCATACAGGTCATAGGGAGTAGCAGACGCATAGCCCCGGATCAGGATGCCTATGTATGCATTACTGATGGCATTGCCATTGATCTTGATATTCTCGCTTCTGCCGCTGGTGGCAGTCACTGTAACGTTGGCAGTGCCCGAAATATTAGATACATAGATACCCGCCGAATATCTTGCCACCTTGTTCAGGATGACAGAAGAATTCAAAATGGATACGTTCTGAGGCGCGTCCGTTGCCGATGCCTTTTTCAGGTAGTAGCCATACTCCATCATTCCGCTCGCGGCGAAAGCATTGTCCGTACGGAGATCTATTCCATCAAAGGTGATATAGTCTCCCCCATTGATTACGATGATCGCATCACCATGTGCACCAAGAGAAGTTGATGAAGCTACGGTGCCGGGCGAAAGGCGGGTGATAATTGGATTGGCGCCAGCCCCCGACTTTTGAAACAGAATAGGATCGGCCGCTGTGCCTGTAGCTGTTATCTCAGGAACATCAGAAATTTCAGTATGACCAGCAGCCACGTTGAATGTTACGCCGCCGGCTCCCACTCCCTGGGCATTCAGGTCAGTCACTGCGTCGGCGATGGTCGCATAATCTCCAGGAATGGTTTTGATTCCAGCCAGCTGCGCGTGGGCGCTGGTAGAAAAAACAAACAGGAATACGACACTCACTAAACCTAAGTAGAATTTTCTCATAAACAGTTATTATAATATTTAATGGCCTCTTTTTAACCGGGAGGCGCTAAATTATATCATTAAGCTTTCCCATGGCATTAGTTTTGGATGACCGGCAGGCATTATACAGCCAGCCTTCACCTTTCAGGGCGCTAAAGATATTGTTTTTTTATAATGCATCCCAAGCAAGAATACTGGATTTTTTTCTCCCGGAGGTCTGGATAGAGAAGACTCAAAGCTTATCCTGACCACTGTGGCAAGTTAAAGGCTTTCCCCAGTGGGCAGAATTAGAAACGGATTAGATTCAGCTAAGCAAAAAAAATCCCCCCGTTAAAGCGGGGGGATCTCTATTTTCTAAGTGATTATCAAAGCTTGATGAACCTCAGGATCTCTGTTTTCCCCTTCTCTGTTTCACCGGAGAGGAAGTAGGTTCCGTTCGCCAGGTGTCCAAGGAGGAGCTGGATGTCGCTCTGACCAGCCAGTACATTTCGGCTGAAGGTCATCACCACGCGGCCTCTTGCATCCACAATGGTCCAGTCGATCTTCATGGTTCTGCGAACGTTCATGCGAAGCAGGGTGCTGTGCTCAAACACATTCGGCATCAGCACTGCGCTGGTAATATCTGCATCGATGTTGGGCAGCGATGTCGGATTGAGGATGCCTCCCGTATTGGATACAACAAACGGACTGAATGCCGCTGTCTGTGCTGTCACTGTTCGCAGGGCAGCGGTTCCGAATGGAGCTACTCCGCCGGCAGGTGTGATCACCAGCCATGCTGTTCCATTATGACGGCCTACTTCCATGTTCGCGCTTGGCGTTGCTGAAGCGTTTGCGTGGGCATCGGCATAGCCAAAGGTTACCGAAGCAGGTGCTGCGGGAGCCGTATTCACTGTAATATTCCAGGTGCGGTTGATCGCTCTTGCCGCATTGAAGATCGCCGGGTTGATGCCGGTAGCTACCCTTACCGAGTAGTTCCTGCCACCACCGTTCGCTATCATTACAGGGTTGTAAGAAGCAGCATCAGGCCCTACAGGGAAGACAACCGAAGCTGTGCCCACGTTGTTGCCGGTTACTACACCGGTTCCGTTGGTAATGATATGGCTGGCTACAGTTCCCATAGATCCGCCAGTCATCACCAGGTTGTTATTACCCAGCGTAATATGACCGTTGGTCAGCGTCAGCGAATTGTTGATCGTCAGGGTGCCGCCCAGGATAACACCACCAGTGCCGTTCATTACCACATGTCCTGCAGTAAGTGCAGGGATGGACTGTGGCGTAGTACCCCTGAAAACTAAGGCACCTGCGGTGGCTGTAACCGTTCCGTTGTTTACAACGTTACCGTATACGTTCAGCGCGCCGCCTGCACCAATGGTGAGGGTGGCTCCGGCTCCAACGGTCAGGTCTTGCACACTGCCGTTAGCAAGGAGGGTGGCTGTAAAAGGCGTACCTGATGGTATCAGGATCACGCTGGTGCTTGTAGGCACACCTGCGCACCAGTTGGCGGCATTGTTCCAGTCGCTGTTGGCTACACCCAACCAGGTGTTGGTGGCAGACACAGCCAATGTGGCTGCACTGGATGTAACCGGCGTTCCGCAAATACCACTCACTACCACGGTGTAACTACCGAGGTCGGCAGCAGACACGTTGCTGATGGAAAGTGTAGATGAAGTGGCGCCGGCGATATCAACGCCGTTTTTCTGCCATTGATAAGTAAGTGCAGTGCCGGTAGCAGTCACAGTGAAGTTCACCGTGCTGGCCAAACAAGCTGTTTGGCTGGCAGGTTGCACTGTGATCGCCGGTGGTGTGTTCACCGTCAGTGTGGCCACTGAAGATGTCACAGTTGTTCCGCAGGAGCTGTTCACCACTACATGGTACTGGCCGGCACTGCCTGCTGTTACACCTGTAATAGTATAGGTATCTGAAGTAGCACCTGTAATAGCTATTGTTCCGTTTCTGTACCACTGGTAGGTAAGGCCTACGCCTGTAGCGGAAACTGTGAATGTTACGTTCGATCCGGAGCAGACAGTTTGTGATGAAGGCTGTGTGCCGATCACCGGAGCCTGGTCTACTGTAAGCACGGCTGCGTTGGAAGTTACCGAAGGTGCGCATGTGCCGCTCACCACCACGGTATAGCTACCGGCATCAGCAGCTACCGCTGATGTAATAGTGAATGAAGCAGAGGTTGCACCTGGGATATCCGTACCGTCTTTCTTCCACTGGTAGCTAAGACCTGTACCAGAGGCCACTACGGTGAAGGTGGCATTTTGACCAGCACAAACAGTTTGTGTCTGCGGCTGCGTTGTGATCACCGGTAATATTTGAACCGTCAGCGTGGCTGCGTTAGACGTATCTGAAGGAGTACATGTACCCGATACGATCACATCATAGCTGCCATCGTCCGAGGCTGCTACAGCCGGGATAGAATAAGTGGATGCATTCGCACCAGTAATATTCACTCCATTCTTTCTCCACTGGTAAGCAAGGCCCGGACCTGTTGCAGTTACGGTAAAGGAAGCGGACGTGCCTTCGCATGTGCTGACGCTTGTAGGTTCACCCGTAATGGAAGGAGCCGGGTTCACTGTAAGGGCAACTGCTGCTGATGTAACAGCTGGCGAACAGGTTCCACTTACGATCACGTCGTAATTGCCTGCATCTCCCATAACTACAGATGGAATGGTGTAGGTAGCAGAAGTAGCTCCCGTGATGTCGATGCCATCTTTTCTCCACTGGTATGTAATGGCCTCGCCGGTGGCTGTCACTGTAAATGTTGCTGCACTTCCTACACATGATGTTTGTGCAGTCGGGTCAGCAGTGATTGTAGGCTGGCCATACAGTGCCAGAACCGCTGCATTCGAAGTAACAGCAGGTGCACAGGTTCCTGTAACCACCACTGTATAGCTTCCTGAATCGGCTGGTGTAGCATTATTTACCAGGTAGGTTGCTGCAGTAGCACCTGGGATATCAACACCATTCTTCTTCCACTGGTAGGTGATGCCATCACCCGTAGCTGCCACAGTGAAAGTGGCATTGCCACCAGCACAGAAAATAGTATCCCTGGGCTGGGTGGTGATCGCTGGAAGCTGGTTCACAGTGATGGTGATATTAGACGTGTTTGAACAACCGGTGACTGGCTCTGTTACTACCAGGGTATAGGTCGTCGTTGCTGTTGGCGAAGCAACCGGGTTAGAGATCGTTGTGCTGCTCAAACCTGTTGCTGGCGTCCATGCATAATTAAGTGCTGTGGGTGCGATCGGCGCCAGTGACGGATCATAACTGCCCACAGTTTGTGGAGCCGCAGCAGATGAAACCGTCCAGTCGGATGCAAGGTTGTTATCTGTTGGATCTGTTCTGCTGATACCCGCAAAGCCAGAAGAGCTGGGAACGTTTCCAGACCAGTCTGTGGCAGTGACGCCCGATGCAGCAGGCCAGTTGTAACTATTGGCTGCAACTACATCTATAATGGCTCCGTCGTATTTGATCAATAAACCGGCAGCCGTGCTGGATGACAACGAATTGGATCCGCCCGTGTTGAAGAATAAGTTTCCTGCATTATCAGTACCGGAACCCAGGTGCACAACCATTACGCCATTAGCCGGAAGTGTGGTTCCGGAAGGAACTGTCCATGTACGGTTCATCGTAGTTCCCGTCCACATTTCTAATACCATGCCGGTCAAGTTCACAGACTGGCCCGAGAGGTTGCTGATCTCTACCAGGTCATCGCCTGTTCCTACATTAGAAGGATAAGGGCTGGTTTGCCCTGCACCTGTTCTGAAGGCGGTTAGCTCAGTGATCCTGATGGTGCCTATACCGTATTGTGAATTGGCCTCCAGCTGTGTAGACTGGCCATTACAAATGGGGTTGGTAGCGGCTGTGATAGCAGGAAGCGATGGCAGCGGATTCACTACAACGGTAATAGAGTCAATGGTAACACAACCATTGTCCGGTCCGCCGGATGCATCTGTGGCTGTAACAAAATATTCCGTAGTAGCGGTTGGCGTTACCAGGTTGGAGCTGCCGGTAGCACCGCCTGGAGACCACGAGTAAGTGTAGCCTGCGTTCGCGCTGGTTGCGGTAAGGGTAGTAGACTGACCAAGACAAACCGTGGTCGCTCCTGAAATATTGAAATCCGGAGGCGTGGTCACAGTGGCTGTTACTGCCACCCTGGTGCCTTCGCAAGGTGCAAACATGTTCCAGTTATACATAAAGTAATAGCTGGATGATGTGCTCACCGTTCCAGTGATGGAAGAAACAAAACCATTGATCTGGCCCACACCTGCCAGCGTGATCGGATAAGTAACACTTGAATTTTCGCGAATAAAATCGCCGGTCATTCCATTGGCTACAAGGCGATAGGTGCCCGGCGCAAGCGCCCAGCCCAGGTTGATGGTGCTGGTGGAGCCGGCCACAACCGCATTGGGACCCGTGGTTTGCAGCTGTGCTGCACCATTGGCGCTATACAATGAGATGGTAATGGAAGTACCTGTTGTTGAGATCACGTCTACACTGTTCAGCGTAGTGGCAGCATTTATGGTGAAATCCTGGCCATATGTGGTCAGGCTCGTACCTGATCCTGAAACAGGAGCCAGCCTTCCGAGATTCTGGTTGTTTCCACCATTGCTTGCTCCCACATAATAAGTGGTAGTGGCATCAATGGAAGGTGTAGTATAGCTGGTACCGGTACCTAAAGGAGTTCCGCCGGTTGCTGCAGCGTACCAGTTGAGCGTAGCACCCGGTTCGCCTGTGGCCTGCAACGTTACCGTTCCAATTCCACAGCGTGTTCCCGGTGTAGTAGAAGTAACTGCGGGATTATTCACGGTAACTGTTACGTTGGCAGTAGTTGTATTGCTACAAGCATCGGTTACTGTAACTGTATATAAAGTCGTTGCGGTCGGAGAAACAGTGACGGTTTCGGTAGTACCTACCACACTGGTCCCATCGCTCCACGAATAAGTAAACGGTGCGCCACCGGCTGGTACCGCTGTCAGTTGAACAGAAGTTCCCTGGCAAACCGTGCCACCAGCGTTAGAAGTAGCCGTGGCAGTTACCGGGGTAACAACGATGTCCTTTGTAGCGGTATTTGAACAACCTGTTACCGGATCCGTGGCTGTTACTGTGTAGGTAGTGGTGGTGGTCGGACTCACTGTTACAGAGTTGCCGCTCAACGCACCCGGGTTCCACTGCCATGTAAGGCTGCCCGCGTTCTGGAGGTTGGTAATGCCCCCGAGGCGCATGTTCGGCCTTTGACTATAGCTGAATGAAGTAGAAAGTGAAGGACAAACCGTTGCATTGTCCGCCCTGTATACCCTCGTTGATACATAGGATGTAGTGGACTGGTTAAAGACGGCACTCGTTGTGAAATTGGGATTATTGAAACAGGTCTGGATCACAATGTTCGAAGTTCCATCCCACGCAAATGGCGTGGAGAAGACGATTGTGTTGGCCGCGTAACCTGGCGTGGACGAAGGTGTGTATGCCGGATCGGTATACACCACGGTGAAGCCGCTTTCCATAGCCGTGAGACTGGAATTGGCGGTTGTTTTAATGCCGATCTCGAAATTATCCAGGGTTGTCGTTGAAGGCGTCACCACGTCAAATGCTATGGATGTGATATCGCCAGCCATCAGCCCTGCCGCTGTGAGTTCCGCAGCAGTGAACATCATTTGGTTCTTCGCACCCCAGTAGTAGTTACCGAAAGGCGCAGGATAACCTAAAGAAGTTGTGCTGGAAGCGAGGTTGGTTAAAGTACCGGTGCCCAGCGTAACTGTACCGGCTCCAATGCTCGTTGTCGTGGCTGTCAGCACCGTACTCGCGCCCGCGCAAATAGTATCCAGGGACGCGGTAGGCGTGTTGATCACCGGAGGTGCGATCACCGTTACTGTGATGTCTGCCGTAGTGGCGCAACCGGAAGATGTTTCACTTCCTGTAACTGTATAAGTGTAAGTACCAGCAGCTGTTGGAGTAACCGTTACCGGCGATCCTGGCAGTGAAGTTGGAATGCCGCTGCCGGCTACAGGTGATGCTGTCCATGAATAAGTATAGGTATTGTTGGTACCTGTATTCGTCGCAGTTAACTGCACTGAGGCATTCGGACAGATATTATTAGTATTCCTCGATGCCACCACCGCATCCGGTGTGGTAACGAGGGCTGTAACTGCTGTTCTTGGACCCTCGCAAGTACCGTTGGACGCAGCTACATAGAAGGTCGTTGTTGAACTGATAGAAGATGTATAAGTATTACCTCCAGTTTGCAGCAGGGTTCCGCCAGTTGCGGCATCATACCACATCATAGTTCCTGTGCCGGAAACAGATGCGCCGGGAACTGCCACACCGCATTGTACGGAGTTAGTACCTGTAGGCGCAGCTGGAACACTCAATACAGTAATAGTTACCGGTGCAGCCGAAATAGCGCAACCGTTGGTTTCTGAAGCTGTGACCGTATAAGTAGTAGTTGTTGTAGGCGACACAGTAAGATTGGCGCCGGTGCCTACTGTACTGGTGCCGTCGCTCCAGCTGTAGGTAACAGCAGGTGCCATATTACCTGTGAACATCATCTTTGGACGGTTGCTGTTGGTACCACTCGAACCGCTTGCAGGGATCGTAGTGAGCGCACCGCAAATGGTCGCCACAGTCTGGTTGTCGGCATACACATACATGGTAGATGTGAATGGCTGCGCATCGATCCTTACGGAAGAAGATGTACCGCCCGTGTTCTCGTTGCTGTAACAGAACTGCACAACCACATTGGAAGTACCATCCCAGTTGAATGCTGTGTTCAAAGCAAAAGTATTCACACCCAGCACAAGCGTTTGCGCATTGTTGGCGCCCGGACCTGCATACACCTGGGTAACAGGCGTAATGGCATTGGCTGAGGCAAAGGAAGATTGTGCCGTATTGGTCATGCTGATGCTAAAGCCATTCAGTGTGGCCGTACCGAGGGTAGATATTTCTAAAGAAAGATTGGTGATGGGACCGGCTGTTAAGCCCAGTGCCGCCAATTCTCCCTGTGTGAAGATGTACTGTACCTTTTGACCGCCCCAGCCATGATAGAATGGAGAACTGCCCGCCGAACTGCTCGTTGTGGCGCCATTGCCGGCTGTGACCGTAGCAATATTGGTAACGTTTGCAGAAAGGTTAGAAGATCCTCCCACGCAAATAGTTGTTGGTGTAGCGCTTGAGGTGATGGTAGAACCAAGGAGTGGCGCATCCTGGTAACTGCTGCCCACTACGGTGGTGCTGTATCCGTTGGCATCTGTAGCTGTCACATAATAGGACACCAGTGCATTCGGCGGTGTAGCTGCTGGCAAAGTGCCTGTCCAGGTACTGCCGGCAGAATTCGTCATTGTGACAGGTGTCTGCGCCACTCCATCATAACTATAATATAAGATAACTGTAGCAATAGCTGAAGTGCCCGCTGTCACCGTCACATCCACCGTCCTTGCGGTAGCTGCACACTGAACTGTCGCCGGTGTGATCACCAGGTTGCTAACAGAAGGAGATGCCTGTGTACCAGCAAACTCGTCGGCTCCAAGATCTGGCGCAATGCCAGTACCTGCATAGCCGGGGTTGCCTGCTCTGATTTCTGCATCGTAGTCTATTCCAATACCCAGGCCGCCGATACCCCCCGACTCGATCGGGGTGGCACCTGCAATAGTAATATGCAGGTCGCCGGTAGCTACGTTGGTGAAGCTCACAGGAATACCAGAAACACTTTGTGCATCCTGGCCTGTCGTAGATTTCCATGCAGCAAAGGTCATGTCCGCATTGCCCCAAAGTCCAACCGTAGCCGGGTTAGCAGCGTTGAGTACATTGAAGTTGCTCACAAATCCGGCTGCATTTACCGCGGTGCTTTGGTTGGCTATCGCATAATGCTTGCCTGTTCCGCCGCTACGGGTATTGACAAAAATGTTGTTCTTGATATCTACAGGTGTGGTCACCGCTGTACCGCTATTGTCTCCTCTTAAGAAAGCAAAGCTGGGAAGAGCACCGCTCGTGGCCGTACCGCTGATCACTACTGTATTGTGATAAACGGAGAACCCGTTCGTAGTACCATTGTTCATGATACCTACGAATTCGGTATTAGTTGTCTGTGCATCGCCCAGAGAGATCATGTTGTTGGAAATGACTGGCCCTGTAAGTCCTCCTGTGCGGTACATGATGCCGATGGCAGTAGGAGGTGTTGTGGCCGTTGTACCAGTAGAAGCATTTCTCAGATCATAGATCCTGTTACGGTCTACCATCAGTCCGCTCACGTTACCAATGCCAATTCCCGCCACATTTGACTGCACGGCGCCCGTATTGGTGTTCGATAACGTAAATATGGTGTTCGTGCCTATCGTTCCTCCATTAAGGCCGGAACCAGAATGCCAGATACCGATCACGCCCGCGACACCAGACGTAGTGCTGGTATTGCCAGTAGCGCCGGATAGAACCGAGATCGTATTCCCCGTGATCGTTACCTTGCCTGTACCGGCATATACGATACCGCGTACCCCCGCGCTGGTGGAAGTAGTTGTTCCCGCTTGGCGAAGATTACGAATGGTGTTTCCTGTGATAGACATAATCGCAGAAACACCGCTGGTGACATTGATACCGGTAACTGCCTGCACCGTAGTACCGGTGACCACAACAGATGATGTAATGCTGTTGATCACGGTTCCGCCGATCGTATTGTCGGTGATCGTTGGCGTACCCCCGCTCACATAAATGGCATTGATAGACTCACCAACAGTTGTTGTTGCCGACGTAGCGGAAACTCCTCCAATGATATTGTTACTGATGGTTACCGCACCCGAGCCTGAGTAGGCAATTAGATTGGCGGCACCCCCGGAATTAGTCGCGAGATTAACAGTAATAGAAGTAGCTGTCTGGCTGCCTATTGTATTGTTGGTGATATTCACAGCGCCGCTGGAACCCCAGATAGCTGAAAAGTTACCGTTGGCGGTTGATGCACTGGAATTGGTATTTGTCAGGATGTTCCGGATGAAGTTGCCGGTAACGTTGGTGGCTGTAGTAGAACCTGTGGAAACTGCAATACCTACAAACCTGTTGGTGAATGTGGTATTCGACAAGGTCCATGCGGCTCCGAGAGTGGAAGGTGAAGATCCACCGATATTGTTCGCCGACACCAGGTGGCCGTTGCCAGAAGTGTTGCTGATATTGATAGCAGTATGCTGATTCGATGCTGTGGACGTCCTGGCAGCTGTTTGGTAGAAATGGTTGCCGGAGATGGTCCATCCATTGCTTCCTGTAGAGAGCAGGATACCGTTGGAAGCGGAACCTGCGGAAAAGAAGTTGAAAATGTTGGAATTGCTGATGGTATTGTTGTCGTTGGTGTTGGTAGACGAGCCGGATGCATAAATCGCGTTCGCTGGTGTAGTAGCACCATCGCGCACATCGGAATTGTCTATGGTATTGTTATCGTTCCCGGTTGAACCCGTTGTTGACCTGAAGACGACAACCCCATTGGTTGTGCCGGTGGCCACACCGCGAATGACCGCGTAATGAACCAAGTTGTTCGATGCATCGTTCACAAACTGGAGGGCATAACCACTGGTTGAAGTGTTGGCAATGGTCATATCCTTTGTAGTGCCCACTCCGCCAGGACGGCCATCAATTGTGATATAGCTTCCATTATCGATGCTTAATGTACCGGTGGCGCTTGCGCTGGTGATAGATAACCCTGTTGCCCCTGCAGCCGGACGAATGGTCACAGAGTTGGCTGCACCTGCACAGGGGAATGATCCTAGCACGATCGGGTAGGTCTCACCGGCCCCTGTATAGCCTGCCTGGAGCTCAATAAGCACGGGACCATTCAAGCCCAATAATCTAATTTGGTCTGCAGCGGCGGTGATAGTAGGATAGCTGCCAGGAACGGTGATTGTTCCGGCAGGAAAACTACATGCCGCAAGCGTGGTACCATTACCGGTGATCTCGGCTGATACCGCACCTTCTGAAAATGCGACCACCTTCCAATAATATAATGTATTGGGAGTAAGCCCTGTAATGGTTGCTGTGGTAGCACTTGCTGCCGTGGTGGCCACCTTGGTAAATGTGATATTGTCGGTTGACTGATATATGTCGTAACCCACTTCGTTAGTGGCATTGTCTGCCCATGTTAGAACAGTGGAGCTGTAACCAGGAGTGACCACGAGACCTGTTGGGTCTGCAGGTACTGGTGGTGTGAACCTATAATATCTGCGGCTACCATCTGCCACACTCGTCAGGGTAGCCTGCGGGCCAGTAGCGAGGGTTTGCGATGTGTTTAAGGTAGTACTTGCTGTATGCGTTGCATAAGCAATCGTATAATGTATAGAAGAGGTTGTGGAAAATCCTGCCTTCACCGTTGAGATGCTCCCGGAACCTACATTGATCTCGCCATACACAAATTCGATGATGCCCGAGGTTTCATATAGACGCACCTGGAAGGTAGCGTCTGCCGTGGTACTGGCGCTGGTGAGACTCATGTTCTGCCACTCTACCACAAGCACCCTGTTAGGAGCGGTGCCAAATACTTTTGAATGCACCTGGCCCGTAGCGTGCGTGGCCATGCTGGTACCGGATGTGCCACCTACAATGGCACCAATCCTGGGCCCTGTGCCTCCTGAGATATTGTTTCCTGTACCAATGGCGGTGGACAGCCCCAATAAGCCATGGGAAGAAACATTGAATGTGGAATGCGACACACCCATTAAATAAAAATCGAAACCAATGAGTGTTGAAACTGATGCCGCGGAGTTAGTGGAAGGTGCGATCAACTGGGTGGTACCCACGCTCATGTCAATGGGATTACCATCTTTGTCAGCTGTGAGTGAACCAGTGGCGCCGGTGGCGAAACTGTAGTTAGAAACAGTCTGCGACCACGAGGTAGAAGCACAAAAAATTACAATAAGCAGCAAGTAAAGCTTTCTCATAAGCAGTGATTAGGCAGTTTTGAATAAGTGTGTACGTGTTTTTACTAAGCGAATCTGTAAATTAGATTCTTTTTGCATTCACCCCTAAAAAACTTGTTGAAAATGTTAAAATTTTCGGTGAAATATGCGGCTAAGATCGCTTTTCAGCGGGAGGCAGGGGATCGGACGCGAAGAGTACGGCCACCATCATCAAAACGGAGCCGAGTATACTGATATAGAGCGCGGGCTGCTTTACGGGGCACTCCCCTCCTTCACACTTGAACACCAGCAGATTAGCCAGGGACCAGGCCAGGTTGATGGCTGCCACGAACACATTCACCCTGCGGGCTTCCACTCCCCTGAAAAGAGAAAAAATGATGAAGAGGCCGCAGAAAACGAAGTGCCAATAGCCTCTTTTTCCGTAATTCAGGCCGGCATTGTCCACGCCCGATACCACCAGGTCCCTGCTTTCGATCACTACCCATGGAAAGAAGGCGCTGATGATCACGATAAGGGCAGCCAGGATACCGGCGAGTTTCATGAAACGCATGCCGCGAAGATAGCCCCAAAACAAAGATCCCTCCCCGGCTGTGGCGGAGAGGGATCTGAAAACTGTATATATATTATAGCTTGATCATTCGCAGAACCCCAGTACCTCCTCTTTCATTGTAGCCTTTCAGGAAGTAGAGTCCCCCGGAAAGATGTGAAAGCTTCAGCGGAATGTCATTTGAGCCTGCATTTGCCTGCCTGCTGAAGGTCATCACCACCCTGCCGCTGGCATCGGTGATCACCCAATTGATCTTCATCGACCTCTTCACCTGCAGTTTCAACAGGGTTTCTGACTCAAAGGCATTCGGCATCAGGACCGCGCTCGTAATGTCGGCATCGATGGCCGGTAACGAGGTGAGGGTGCCTATGCCACCTACGTTGGCAACTGCCATCGGACCAAAAGCAAGGGTCTGCACGGTCACCTGCCTGCTGGCGGCTGTGCCGGTTGGCGTGACGCCACCAGCCTGTGAAACCAGGTACCAGGCTGTTCCGCTGTGCACGCCTACATCCATGGCCGCTGAACCGGTGGCAGAAGCATTGGCCTCCGCATCGGCATATTGAAGCGTGATGGTTACAGGCGCAGCAGGGGCGCTGCTGGGTATCACCGCCCATGTGCGGTTGATCCCCTTTGCATTGTTCAGGATCGCAGGCGTAATGCCAGTGATCACTTTCACAGAATAGTTCTTTGCCTGGCCATTGCTGATCAGCACCGGGTTGTAAGAAGCGGCGTCAGGACCCACCGGGATGGTATAAGCATTGTTTACATTGTTGGCCAGTACCGATCCGGTACCATTGGTTACAATATGGCTGGAAACACTACCTGCAGTGGAGCCGTTGAGCGTCACCAGGTTATTGTCTGTAATGATATTGCCCGCTGTCAGTGTGAGTGCAGTGCCGGCGGTAAGTCCGCCTGCCAGGGTAATTCCTGCGCCATTGATGATGATAGTGCCGGCTGAAATACCGGATACGGTTTGCATGCTGCTGCCCTGGAAGGCCACCGTGCCGCTGCTGGCCGAAAGGGTGCCGTTATTGGTATAGTTACCGTAAATATTCAGTCTGCCGCTCGCCGTGATCGTAAGTGTAACGCCGGAGGCAATGGTGAGGTTCCTTACATTGGCCACACTGTTGATGGTGGGCGCATTCGGAGTGCCTGCGTTGATAGTGATATCGGTTGTACTGCCTGGCACACCGTTACACCAGTTGTTGGCGTTGTTCCAGTCGTTATTCACTGTACCGGTCCAGCCCGTGCCGGATCCTACTGTAAGTACAGCTGCATTAGAGGTTACCGTTCCGCATCCACCGCTTACTTCCACAGTGTAGGAAGCTGCGTCTCCCGCTGTTACTGCTGTGAGATTCAGCGTGGCGCTGTTGGCGCCGGAAATGTTCGCTCCGTTCTTCTTCCACTGGTATGTGAGTGTGCTGCCTGAGGCCACTACGGTGAATGACACATTCGCACCCGGACAAACCGATTGGCTGAGAGGGTGTGTGGTGATGCTGGTAGCCGCATTTACTGTAAGATTCACAGCGGTGGACGTGACAGAAGTTCCACAGGTGGTGCTGGTCACTACTACGTCGTAGCTGCCTGCATCTGTTCCGCTCACCGGGTTGATCACAAAACTAGATGAAGTGGCGCCGCTGATATTGCTGCCGCCTTTTCTCCATTGGTAGGTAAGACCCGAGCCGGTCGCCGCCACGCTGAACGTAGCCGTTGAGCCCGCGCAGGCTGTAACGGGTGCCGGTTGTGTATTGATCACAGGAGAAGAACTGATCGTGAGGCTCACCGTACTGGAAGTCACTGCAGGAGCGCAGGTGCCGCTCACTACAACATAGTAATTGGCGGCATCGCCTGCCGTAACACCAGTGATGGTATAAGTGGCTGCTGTAGCTCCTGTAATGGGGGCTGCCGCTTTATACCACTGGTAGGTAAGGCCGCTGCCTGTAGCTGCTACAGTGAAGCTCACGTTACCTCCCGTGCAGGATGTTTGATTGGTGGGCTGCGTGGTGATCGCCGGGGGCGCACTCACCACCAGGGCCTGCGTGAACACTACGCTGACACAACCACTATTGGAAGTAACAGTGAGCGTTACATTATAATTTCCAGGCGCTGTATAGGTATGCGTAGGGTTCTGCAAAGTGGAGGTACCTGCATCGCCGAAATTCCAGCTGTAAGCAACGATCGAACCCGAAGCGATGGTGGATGTATTGGTAAATGTATAGCTGTTGCAGGGCGTGCCGGCCGCGGCTGTAAAGGAGGCAACTGGTTTAGGATTCACAGTCAACGTCACTGCAGCTGAAGTCACATTTCCGCAAGCGCCGGTGATCACTACATCATAAGTAGCTGCATCGGCTGCAGAAATATTATTCAGGGTCAGCGTAGAAGATGTTGCTCCTGAAACGTTCACACCACCTTTTCTCCACTGGTAGGTCAAACCGGTACCGGTAGCGGTTACGCTAAAGGTGGCCGTACCTTCTGCGCAGGCGGCTTGTGCCGTGGGCTGCGTGGTGATGGCGGGGGCGAGACAGACGGTCACGATCTCATCAGCACCGAGATCTGGTGTACTGGCATGGCGCGCATCGTTGTCGATGTCAACAGTAACGCCTGCTATGGCCGTACCCTTGTCTTCCACCGCGGTATTACCCGAAGTAGCAAGATGCAGGTCTGTGGAAGAAACAAAAACAGGAAGGGCCGATACGGAATTCGTGTTGCCGCCAAAGCCTGCCTGGATGGCAGCAAGATTGGAACGGGCAGTTCCGATGTAACCCAGGTTCGGCCCTGTGGTATAATAATTATTGTGATCAATGGCCGCGAAGACCGTGTTGGCTGCCGCTGAATAAATAGTGTAACGTTCCGTTCCCACTGTTTGCGTATTCACGAACATGTTGTTGCGCAGGTTGATTGCGCCGGTTGTTGTTACAGCGGAAGTGATCAGCATGGCTGAAGGCCGTCCCGTGGTAAGCGTTTGGTTCGTGTTCATCAGCACGGTATTATAATAGATACTATAGCCCGTACCCCCACTCACCACGATGCCATAACCATTATCACCTACACCGGCACCAGCGAATCCAACAGAAGCCACGTCTGAAATAAAATTGTTGTGCACCAGCACATTGGAGCTGGTGGCCGAACCCGCGAGCTGGATACCATTGCTTCCGTAGCCTCCGGTATTCGTATTCTTGATATCGCTGATCTTGTTACCATAGACCTGGCCGTTGGCGAGCGAAAGCACCAGGCTGATTCCGGTAGCCGTCGTGGTGGAGGTAGTAGGTGTAACCACGCCACTGATATTGTTGCCGGAAATGACAAAATTCTGCATGTTCACCACATAGATACCCCTGAGCAAGATCTTATCGGCAGCCGTAGCCGAACCGATATCGTTGCCCCTGATCAGCCAGCCATCATCGGCAGGTGCTGCCTTACCATAAACATAAATGGCGTTCTGTGCTTTGAATACCTGGTTATTGATGATGGAATTGTTGGAATTGGCCGCTTCCGCTTCAGTACCGAAAGCAGATCCGCCCGCAAGAATTCCCACCGGCAAGGAAGAAGTATTGCCATACATGATCGTATTCTTCACCGTATTATATGTGGCGGGATTAGAAGCATTCTCACTGGCGATCCACACGATGGCGCTGGTATTCGCCGATGATGAAGTGATGGTAAGATTGCGCGTGGTGCCTGAAACCACATTGGAACCGTCGATGGTCACGTAATCGGCGCCCTTCAGATGGAAGATGGCGCCTGTACCCGATCCCGTAATGACAGGACTAACACCTGGCGCTGGTTTGATCGTAAGGGTATTAGTGGCACTGGCCAGGGAACTGCTGATCACGATCGGGAAGGTTTCCCCTGCACCGTAATTGGCATCGGTAAGACTGAATACAACCGGGCCTGCCAGGCAACCCTGGTTATAGGCGGCTATAGCAGCAGTGATGGTGGTGTATGCACCTGCTGCACCCACCGTATATGTTCCATTTAATGCGGCGCCAAAAATGTAAGAAGCCGGCGAAGCGGGATGGCTGCTGACGGTATTCACGTTGGTTGCGGTCACTCCGGCAGGCGACGAACTGATGTTCGGTGTTGCCATGATGTCCTGCGCTATGATATAATATTCAATCGTATTGCCGTTGGTAACGCCTCCCATATCTGCGTTCACAATAGTAAAGGTCCAGGTGCCCGAGGTGCCGTTCCCCGAGGTAAGCGTACCAGCCTGGGAATACCAGGTACCGGCTGCTTTTCTATAATAGATCCTTGGAACCAGTCCGCCGCTTGTGGGCACTCCTGTAGCGTCTGCAATGGTTGCAGTCACCGTTCTGTCGGACGGAGAACAAGTAAATGATAAAGCATCGAATGATATGGAAGGACCGGTAACGTCTGCTGAAGCAGGCATTTCATCTGCACCCAGGTCGGGGGTTACACTTCTTGTGTCACCATCGATGTCTGTGGTGACTCCGCTCACTGAAACGCCCTTGCTGTCGAGACCAGCATTGCTGGCTGCATTCAGGTGGAGATCGGTAGCCGATACAAAGACCGGGAGAACGCTTACAGAATTTCCATCCTGGCTGGTGGCAGCTTGCCAAGCCGCCAGTGTGGCATGGTCACCGGCGGTGGTTACACCCACAATATTATTGGCATTTCCAACACTATAGAGGTCGTTGTTATTTGATGACATGGTGCCGGTCTCAATGTTGCCCGTAGCATATTGCTTGCCGGTTCCGGAAGACGTACGCGTGTTGATGAACAGGTTGTTCTTCACATCATCTCCTGTGCTGGAGTAATTCTTGATGAAAGCGTAAGAAGCATTTGTTCCGGTAGTAGTTCCCTTCACCACCACGGTATTATAATATACTTTGATCACGGCGCCCGCTCCCGTTTCCTGGGCTATCCCGATCAATACAGAAGCAGTGGCCACGTCAAGGTTGATGATGTTGTTCACAATAGTTACCGATGCAGCATCATAGAGGTCAATACCCGCCGTAAAACTGGTTCCGGTATAGGACGAAAGCATGTCGTAGATCTTGTTCTTTGAAATGGTCAGGTTAACAATGCCTGTAGCATGATTTGTCCTGATAGCGGTGACAGCTGTAGTGCGCGTGGTTGTTTGAAAAAATTCATTCCCCTCCACTAAGGTGTTCGAAGAATATCCAGATGTACCATTCCCATCCAGGAAACCGTTGAGGGAAAATTCAGAGATCCGGTTGTTCCGGTAAATATTGTCGGAGTTAGGTTTGCCTGAAGTACCTGTGTTGAAAATACCCACAGCCATGGGGCCGGCCCCGCTCCTTGTGATATCATTATTTTGTACGAGGTTACTATTGTTACCCGCAGTAGCAGTGGAACTTGAGATCACGATAACCCCGGATGTAGTGGTAGCACCTTTGATCAGCGAATTTTTGATCACATTATTGGAAGCCCCGTTGACCAGCCTGATGGTGTTGCTGGTTCCGGTATTGGAGATCGTCAGGTCTTTGGTGGTACCTCCCGCAGTATTGGATCCGTCAATGGTCACGTTGTCTGCGCCGTTCAGATCGATCAGGGTGGTACTGGTGGCGCCCGTGATAGTGGCCGTGGTACCTGAAGACGGTTTGATCAGGATGGAGGTATAGGAAGATGAACCCGTTCCACTAGCGTTCAATAAGGCCTGGGCTGTCTCCGTAGTATTGCCCGTGACCGAAATGGTGATCGCACCGGTATGTGTGCCGGCATTGATGGCATCAAAGGCCAGCTTCAATGTGGTATAGGTTGTAGGACCGGTAGTGCCTGTAGTGGCCGTAACGCTGATCTGCGAAAAAGCAGATACAGAGAACAGCAGGGAAATGCAGGAAACAATAAGTTTCAGGTAGAATTTACTCATAAGCGTGTTTTTGCGGCGAATTTGATTGAGCTGGTAAGTTAGGAGAATTCCGGAAGCCCCCCGACGTTTTTTCGATGAATGGAAGGCAAAAAAAAAGACGCCCCTGGGGGGCGCCTTAGCGGTTCGGAGAGAAATTTCTTTTAGAGTTTAAAGCCAAGGGTAAAGCTTAACACCCTGTGCTTGTTGTTGTTATCCTCATTATTGTTGCTGCCGGATTGGAGCTTGGCCAGTCCAAGGCCGTAGCTGACACCCAGCACGATCGAGTTCCCCTCGATACCCAGGGTTCCGTTCAAGCCATAGTCGAAACGTTTGATGATACCCAGTCCTGCGCCTTCTTCCTGGCTAAAGGTTGTGGGATCGTCATCTGAAAATTTTACGTCGCGCTCCGAGCTATAATTGCCCACAATGCTGGTGCCCTCGGTTTTTACCTTGCCTGCCACACCTACAGCTATATAAGGTCCGGCACCTGCAAAGAAATGGTTGCCGCCACCGATCGGCGCTTTGGCCACAAGATTCACCGGGATCTCCACATAAAGGGGATTGGTGGTTTGCTTGAAATATCCGATCTCACCGGATTTCTTATTCTGGATCTTCGATCCCTTTCCTGTGAAAAGGATCCCCGGCTGCAGCGACAGCATCTTGCTGCCCAGGGAAACGTCGGAAATAAAACCCACCTGGAAAGAAGTGAGGGAGTTGGCGTCTTCTACCCTTCCATTATCGTTCACGGAAACATTGGCCAGGTTGATGCCCGCACGGAGCTGCCCCTGGGCCAGCACTGATCCTGTCATCAGCAATAAAGCCAGGCTTGTCGAAACTAGTTTGATCTTCATATAGATTGTTTTCGCCTCTATGCGCAAATGGCTTGCCAGAGTATGAATACGGCAAGCCATGGCAGGAAAAAACCCTTACATAAAATACTTACTATGAACCCTTTACTTAGTCTGGAACGGATAGGATGAGGCCGTTAAAAGATCAGGAAATGGTTGTCCTGGTTAAATCCCGATTTTGCGTTCTTTCCTTTACCTGTGGAGAAGCGTGTCCTCAGCCAGTTGATCAATTTGTTCAGCATAATCGTAGATTTAAAAAGTTACTGAAATTGGTTAAGGTTTACACGGGTACTTAGTCGGCGGTGCTGGTCCACGGTTTAGGTGAAAACAATACAATTTACGGATTATTTAACACAATCCACATGCGGTGGATAAAAAATTTTGGCCGTAAAAAAACCCCGCTTTCCAGGTGGATGGCGGGGTAATATCTCCGGAGACCGGGCTCCATTTTAATAGTCCATTCCACCCATTCCAGGAGCGCCGCCATGCATATGGGGCTCTTCCTTCTTAGGTTTATCGGCGATCACGCACTCCGTGGTCAGCAGCATTCCGGCTATGGAAGCGGCATTTTCCAGCGCGATGCGGCTCACCTTGGTAGGATCGATCACACCGGCAGCGATCAGGTTCTCATACTCTTCGGTGCGTGCATTGAAACCAAAGTCGCCCTTGCCTTCCTTCACCTTGTTCACAACCACGCTGCCCTCGATTCCGCAGTTCTCCACGATCTGGCGAAGCGGCTCTTCCAGTGAACGGCGAACGATCTGCACACCTGTGGCCTCGTCGGCATTCAGGGTCTCGATGTTGTTCAGCGCGTCAATTGCACGTACATACACTACACCACCGCCAGGCACGATGCCTTCTTCCACGGCAGCCCTTGTAGCATGCAGGGCGTCGTCTACACGGTCCTTCTTCTCCTTCATTTCCACTTCTGTGGCAGCACCTACATGCAACACAGCCACACCGCCGCTGAGCTTAGCCAGGCGCTCCTGTAATTTTTCCTTATCGTAATCGGAGGTAGTAGACTCGATCTGGGATTTGATCTGGTTGATCCTGCCAGCGATGGCATCCTTCTCGCCCTTACCACCTACTACTGTCGTATTGTCCTTGTCGATCACCACGCGCTCGCATTTCCCGAGGTAGGTGAGATCGGCGTTCTCCAGCTTGTAGCCCTGCTCTTCAGAGATCACGATACCTTTTGTAAGGATAGCGATGTCCTGCAGCATTTCCTTTCTCCTGTCGCCAAAGCCCGGGGCTTTCACGGCAGCCACACGCAGCGTACCACGCAGCTTGTTCACCACCAGGGTAGCCAGCGCTTCGCCTTCGAGGTCCTCGGAGATGATGAGGAGGGGTGCACCCTGCTGGGCCACTTTCTCCAGGATGTGCAGGATGTCCTTCATGCTGCTGATCTTCTTATCGTAAATCAGGATGAAAGGATTCTCCAGCTCGGCCTGCATTTTCTCGCTGTTGGTCACGAAGTAGGGAGAAATGTAACCGCGATCGAACTGCATACCTTCTACCACTTCTACCGTGGTCTCAATTCCTTTGGCTTCCTCGATGGTGATCACACCGTCTTTGGAAACACGCTGCATCGCTTCGGCGATCAGCTTGCCGATCTCGCTGTCGTTGTTGGCAGAAATGGTAGCTACCTGCTCGATTTTCTTATTGTCGTCGCCTACAGCCTGTGACTGTGACTTCAGGTTCTCCACAACGGCTTTCACCGCTTTTTCAATACCACGCTTCAGGTCCATGGGATTGGCGCCTGCCGCTACGTTCTTCAGTCCTTCTGTAATGATGGATTGAGCCAGCACAGTAGCAGTGGTGGTTCCGTCGCCTGCTACGTCAGCAGTTTTAGAAGCCACTTCCTTTACCATCTGGGCACCCATGTTCTCAATGGCATCTTCCAGTTCGATCTCCTTAGCTACAGTTACACCATCCTTGGTCACGGCAGGAGCGCCGAACTTCTTCTCTATCACTACGTTTCTTCCCTTGGGGCCAAGGGTTACTTTTACCGCGTTGGCGAGCACGTCAACGCCCTTCTTCATCTTATTGCGGGCATCAGTTTCGAAAAACAGTTGTTTTGCCATTTGTTTATTCAGTTTAAATGATTGATTGTTGTTTATTACACGATAGCGAGGATGTCGCTCTCTCTCATGATCAGGTAGTCGTCGCCCTCGATGGAGATCTCGGTGCCGGCGTACTTACCATATAATACAGTGTCACCCTGCTTTACGGTCACAGGCTCGTCTTTCTTGCCGGGACCTGCAGCGATCACGGTGCCGCGCTGGGGCTTCTCTTTTGCTGTGTCGGGAATAATGATACCGCCTGCAGTCTTTTCTTCTGCCGCGGCAGGCTTCACGATCACCCTGTCATGCAGTGGAGTAACATTTACATTGCTAGCCATACTTATAATTTTTGGTTTAAGATTTTAGGAATTGCCCGGAGCCAGCCGGTAGGCGGGTTCGCCGGGCACGCAAGGTACGCCAATTACATGCCACTAGGACTGCTTATGCAAAAATTTCAGTTCCTGTCAGGTCTCAGCGGGAAAACGCGGGCGGGAAGAAAAATGGAAATGCCAAAGTTGTCATAAAGCGGATAAAACGGCAGTTTCCAGTTTCCAGTTACCTGATGGCTGCACACTCACCATAAAAGCCTCTCCGGCTTCCAAAAGCTGAGCCCTAGACCCTAAACCCTAAACTGTAAACCGTAAACTGCTCCGCCTTCCCCTATCTTTGCCGGCTCAAAAGCTCTTAAACAGAATGATCAGCAGAAGGAATATCAGGGTGAAGGTGATGCAGACCTTATACACCTTAAGTACCCGTGACAGTGTGAAGCCAGGAGAACCGCAGGCCTTATTGCAAAAGCATTTCGACCATTCGAAGGACCTTCTTCAATACCTTATTTATTTTATCACCGAAGTAGCTGCCTATGCGGAAAAGGACGCTTACATGCGCAGCAACCGCCATGTACCCAGTGCGCAGGACCTGAACGTGAACACCAAGATCGCCGGCAACCAGTGGCTTTGGAAGATCCGGGAGGACGCCTCCCTCCGGGCCGTGTGGGATGTGGCCAAGCCCCAGAACATGATCGACAGGGAACTGGTAAAAAAGATCTATAAGGAGCTCGCCACTACCGAGACCTATAAGACCTATATCTCCACCGAAGAGAGGAACAAGAAAGGTGAACAGGATATCCTGCTTTACATATTCGACGATCTGCTGCTCAAGAACGAGTCCTTCATCTCCCACATGGAAGAGCATTTCAGTAACTGGGACGACGATGCTGAAATGACCATACAGCTGGTGAAGGCCTACCTGCAAAAACCCGGGTCGGCAGATTTCTCACAGGTGGTGTCGGCCGACAAACTGCTATTCGCCCGTTCCCTCTTGTCCACAGTGATCGATAAGAACGAACATTTACTGGAACTCATCCTCCCCCGCCTCAAGAACTGGGACGCGGAAAGGCTGGCCGCGCTGGACATGATCCTGATGAAAATGGGCGTGGCAGAATTCCTGTATTTTGAAACCATTCCACCCAAGGTCACGATCAACGAATACATTGAGCTGGCCAAGGAATACAGCACCGATCAGAGCGGGCAGTTTGTGAACGGTATACTGGACAACATTCATAAAGACCTGGTAGAACAGGGCAAGCTGCATAAAACAGAATTCAAAAGGAGTTGAAATCTTTACTTTTGCACCAACCAAAAAAATTATGAAAGCGGTTTTATACATTTTGACAGCGGCCATTTTCCTGGCCTGCAACAGCAACGACCATAACCACGATGCCACAGGCGCAGTGAACCAGGATTCCATCCGCAACCAGCAAAACCTGGCGGCGGAAACAGATTCGGCCAATTTCGCCGACATCCAGTGGCTGGACAGCACTACTGTGAATAAAGGAAAGATCAAGGAAGGCGGCATCCTGGAAGTGAGCTGGCGTTTCCGCAACTCGGGCACCAAGCCCCTGGTGATCGTAAGCGCTTCGGCGGGCTGCGGCTGCACCGTTCCTGAAAAACCAGAAGAACCCATCGCGCCCGGGGGCGAAGGTATCATCAAGGCAAAATTCGACAGTGAAGGCAGGCCCGGCTTCCAGCAGAAAGCAGTGACCGTGCGCGCCAATACCAAACAGAATCTTTACGACCTGGTATTCAACGTGGAAGTACTCAAAAAATAAACAATCAATACAAGCACATGTTTTTATTACAAGCACAATTGTTCTTATTGCAGGCACAGCCTTCCGGCGGAATCGGAATGACGCCGATCTTCATGGGTCTGATGATCCTGGTGTTCTGGCTTTTCTTCATCCGTCCGCAATCCAAAAAAGCCAAACAACAAAAGGTCTTCATCGAGAACCTGCAGAAGGGAGATAAAGTGGTGACCATTGCCGGCATCCATGGCACTATCAATAAAGTAAATGACGACGGAACGATCAACCTCGAGATCAGCCCCGGCAGCTATATCAAAATGGAAAAGAGCTCCATTTCCCTGGAATGGACCAACCAGCTGAACAAAGCGGCTACGGCGCCGACGGCAGCTAAGTAGTTGACAAAGTTGACAGAGTTAATAAAGTTGATATAGAAAAAAGCCCCTTGGGGGCTTTTTTCGTTGATGCCTTACCTTTATCGTCAATCGTGAATCGTCAATCGTGAATGGTCTCCCGATAGCTATCGGGAGGTGAATGGTGAATTTGAGTTGACTTCGCGCCTAAACGAACTTAGTCAACTTGTCAACTAGTCAACCACTAAAAGTAGGCCTCACAGGCGGTATCGGCTCGGGGAAGAGTACGGTGGCTAAGCTATTCGAGGTGCTCAAAGTGCCCGTGTATTATGCCGACCAGGCTTCCAAAGGACTCTACACTTCAGACACGGAGCTGGCAGAACAGATCAAAAAGCATTTCGGGGAAGAGATCTACGAAGGCGGCCAGTTCCAGAAGGAAAAACTATCGGCCCAGGTCTTTAATGATCCCAAAAAACTCGAGCTGCTGAACCAACTGGTGCACCCGCCCACCATCCGCGCCGCGGAAGCCTGGATGGCAGCCCAAACTGCTCCTTACGTGGTCAAGGAAGCGGCGCTCATTTTTGAATCAGGGTCCCAGTCAGGACTTGATCTTGTGATTGGTGTAAGCGCGCCCGAACACCTCCGCATCAGCAGGGCCATGAAGCGCGATGGCATCTCGCGGGAAGAAGTGATGAAAAGAATGCGGCGGCAGGTAGACGAGAAAATTAAAATGAGCCTCTGCGATGCAGTGATCATCAACAATGAGCAGGAAGCCGTAATACCTCAGGTACTGGAGCTGCACAAAAAACTGTTGGATTTAGCTTTGAGGCGTTCATCTAAAGCCCCCCGTTAATGTAGACGCAAAGGCGGAAAGACGGAAAGCAGCGCGAGGAAAATTCGTCTTAGCGTAACATAGCGTCCTTCCGTCCTTGCGTCTAAGCTAAGACAGCTTTTCAAGTGCGGTCTTGATCCGCCGGAAACCTTCTTCTATCTTATCCATGTGATTGGCAAATGAGATCCTGAGGCAATCCGGGTCGCCAAAGGCAGAGCCGGTAACAGTAGATACATGGGCCTTGTGCAGCAGGTACATCGACAGGTCGTCGGCATTTTTTATACTCTCGCCATTTCCTGACCTTCCAAAATATTTCTGCACCCGGGGAAATGCATAGAAAGCGCCATCGGGCTCTGTGAATTCAAATCCCTCCACTCCTTCCATCAGCTCCATCACTTTGTTTTTCCGCCGCGTAAATTCCTTCACCATATCCATCGTGGCATCCAGCGGAGAATTGAGTGCCGCGATCGCCGCCCTTTGCGTGATACCATTGGCCGCGCTGGTAAATTGTCCCTGCAGTTTCTCACAGGCCTTAGCTATCTCCTTTGGCGCAGCGAGGTAACCCAATCTCCAACCAGTCATGGCAAAGCCCTTGCTCAGCCCGTTGATCACCACAGTCCTGTCCTTTACCTGCTCAAACTGCGCAATGCTTTCATGGCAGGAGCAATAGTTGATGTATTCGTAGATCTCATCCGAGATGATGGTGATGTCGGGGTATTTGGCAAACACTTCCACCAGGCCTGCTAGTTCCTGCTTATTATATACGGCGCCGCTGGGATTGCAGGGAGAGGAAAAAATGAACAAGCGGGTGCGTGGCGTAATGGCCGCTTCTAGCTGCTGCGGCGTAACCTTATACCCGTTCGCCAGTGTGCTCTTTACTTCTTTCACCACCCCGCGCGACAATTGTACCAGCGCCGCATAGGTCACCCAAAATGGCGTGGGAATGATCACCTCATCGCCTTCATCCACCAGGCTGAGTATGGCGTTGGCCAGGCTTTGTTTGGCGCCTGTAGATACTACGATGTTTTCAATCGCGTAATCCAGTCCGTTGTCTCTTTTGAATTTATCGCAGATCGCCTGCCGGAGGTCGGGGTAGCCTACCACGGGGCCATAATGGCTCCAGTTATCATCAATGGCTTGTTTCGCGGCTTCTTTGATGTGGGCCGGCGTATCGAAATCCGGCTCGCCGAGACTGAGATCAACGATGTCGTGACCCTGCGCCCTCAACTCTCTTCCCAGCCTGGCCATCTTCAATGTCTCCGGCTCGCTGAACCGGTTGAGTAATGATGATAATTGCATGCAATCGATTGTGATGGAGCAAATGTAAGGCCTTAGGGATAACGAACCGCCGTAACCGCCCGTTCGTGAATCGTGAATCGTGAAATGGCTGTTCCCGCGTGCCTCCGCGTCTTCGCGCCTCCGCGTCTAAGTGGTTGACTCAAGGTCAACCAGTCAACGGACCAACGTATCCCCGTAATCAAACCGGAAGGCCGAAAGATCGGGCCGGTGTTCTTTTTTTCTTTTCAGCTCGTGCTGGTAGATCACCTCACCGAGGTGCTTCATGAATGGCAGGCCCACGGTTTCATAGTCATACCTGTTGTCGTTGTACACGCTGTCCGAATTACAATGGATGGTGGCGCTGAGCATGAACTCCACACCGTTTTCAAAATCCACGATGTAGGCTGCATCGGTGAGAAAGCCATAAGCATCTCCCACCTTATTAAAGATGCGCACCTCTGGGTTCACCGGGTCCTTCGATCCGTACATCAGGAATTTTACATAGGCATCATTGTAGCTGCTGTCGTAAGAAGGATAACTCGATTCACGCGGGTACATAGACATATATTTTCTCAGCAGCTGCAGGTCTTCTTCCTCCAACCAGAACCTTTCCTTTGCCGGAACTCCTTCGGGAAACATAATACCCTGCACCATCGAATGCAGGTCGGGCAGGGTGAGCCGGTTCTTTTTGGAAAAATCAAAGGGCTGCTCCACCAGGCTGCCGCCGCGGAAAAAACCCTTGCCCAGGAAGGTATGCCTGGTATGATGCGCGAGACCGCTTTTGACCAGGGGCTGCGCATAAAGCAGGCTGCCCGAAGTATCAAAAAACTGTACAGGATTCGTATGCCTGTTCTGGTCCTCATTGAGAAAAATTTCCAGGCGGTGGATGATCTCCGTGCTGTCGAAATCCATCTTCCTGAGGGTGGCATTCAGGTATTCCTGCCCCAGGAATTCATAGAGGCGGTTGAATGCCTCGTTATCGCTCACCAGCAGGACCTTTTTGATATAATGCTCTATCGTGGGCCGGCCATCAATAGAGGTCGGTTCGTTGTAAACAGCCGTCTGTCCGCTGTATCCAGCTTCGGTGATCATCGTGGACTGCCGGTTCAGGCCCGGCATATCCAGCTCACGGAGCTTTTGCAGGGAGAGGATGGCAGCAGGAAATTTCACTGTGGATGCCGGGTAGAAATACCGCTGCGGGTCTACCCCGTAGTAATAATAGGTGAACCTGGGCTCGTTGTCTTCGTTCCTGTCGATCTGGGTATAGATCACCTGGATATCGTTCTGCCCGGGCCTGCGGAGTATGCTGTCGAAATACTGCGGATGGGCATGCAGGATCGAGGCCAGGAGGCTGTCAGTACGGCCGCCGGGCTTCCCCCTGGTTTCTTTTGTAGGCGTGATTGTCTTTTTTCCGGGCAGGCAGGCGAACAGGATCAAGGTGGAGAGGAGGATTGTTAAAACTTGATTTTTTAGTCCCATAAGCCTGTAAAATAAAAAGATAACCCACTTACAAACAGTAGATTATATATTCAACCCACCCTCCTTTTTCACCTGCTGAAATTAACGCTAAAAAGCTATCTTTGCCCACTCTTAAAAAAACTGTTTATGCAATTAAAGGGCTTGGTCCGCTTTTTTACTATTCTGCTCGTCGTTTATTCAATTTATGAATTATCCTTTACCTGGGTGGTCCGTAGCCATGAAAAAAAGATGGAAGCGAAGGCAAAGCAATTTGCCGATGTTAACTACAAGAATGCCGATCCCAAGGTACGCGATCAGGCCTACCGCGATCGACTGAAGCGCTTACTCGACAGTACAGAAGATGTGACCGTGCATTATGGTCCCACAGGTGCCATCAGCTACCAGCAGGCGAAAGAGAACGAGCTGAATCTCGGTCTTGATCTGCAGGGCGGTATCAACGTGACCATGGAAGTAGAGCTGGGTGGTTTGTTGCGTTCAATGGCCAACAACTCCAAGGATCCCGCTTTCAACCAGGCGCTGGCCAATGCCGATAGCAGAAAGAAAAACAGCGATGCCGATTTCATCACGCTGTTCTCTGAAGAATACAAGAAGCTGGCACCGAATGCCAGGCTGGCCGGACTCTTTGCCACTCCCGGCAACGACCGCATCAAGCTCACCGACTCCGATGATAAAGTACGTGCTGAATTGAGGAACGAAGCCAAGCAGGCCTTTGGAAGAACCTTCCGCGTATTGCAGAACAGGATCGACCAGTTTGGTGTGGCCCAGCCCAATATCAATCCCGATGCAGAGCGTGGCATCATCACCGTGGAGTTGCCCGGTATACAGGACCAGGAAAGGGTAAGAAAATTCCTGCAGTCTTCTGCCAACCTTCAATTCTGGGAAGTGTACAACATCAGTGAGCTGGCTCCTTCCATTCAGAAAGCCGACGAAGCCTTCAACATCATGATGGGTGGCAAGGCAGCTGATACTACTACGAAAAAAGACACTACTGCTGCCACAGGCACTGATACTACAAAAGGCTCTATCGAAGAACTGGTAAAAACCAGCGACACGGCCACATCCACTGCCCGTAAAACACTCGGCGAATACATCCAGTTCAATGTGGATCCGCAAACCGGCGCGCCCATCGACAATGGCCAGCTGGGTTATGTGATGATCAAAGACACTTCCATTGTGCGCACTTACCTGGAAAGTCCTGCTGTTCGCGCGAACTTCCCCAACGACGTGGTGTTTGCTTATGGCATTCCCGACATGGTGGAAAACAAGAAGAACAAGTTTGTTGCCTTTTACGCCATCAAAACAGAAGGCCGCGACAAGGCGCCTGTAGAGGGCGAAATGGTCACCGATGCAAGAAACGATTTCAATCCTACTTCCGGCGAGGCCGAAGTGACCATGCGCATGAACCCTGCCGGTACCAGGGAGTGGGCCAAAATGACAACGGAGAACAAAGGAAGGGCCATCGCCATCCTTCTCGATAATACAGTGTATTCCGCACCCATGGTGAATGAGCCGATCACTGGAGGCAATTCCAGCATCACCGGTAAATTCAGCCCGCAGGAAGCAGAAGACTTAGCCAGCATCCTGAAAGCAGGTAAGCTGCCCGCGCCTGCCAAGATCGTGCAGGAGCAGGTGGTAGGACCCACACTGGGTAAGGATGCGATCCGTGGTGGAGCTACAGCCTTCATCATATCGTTCATCGTGATCTTCCTGCTGATGCTGATCTACTACAACACCAGCGGATGGATCGCCAACATCGCACTGATCCTCAACCTGCTTTTCACCATAGGTGTACTCACTGGCCTGGGTGCTACACTCACCGCACCTGGTATCGCCGGTTTGGTACTCACCATCGGTATGGCCGTGGACACCAACGTGTTGATCTATGAAAGGATCAAGGAGGAACTGACAAGGGGCAAAACCTATGCAACCGCCATCAACGAAGGTTACCGCCGCTCACTGCCACCGGTACTCGACGGACACATCACGACCTTGCTGACCGCTATTATTCTTTTCTCATTCGGTCTTGGTCCCGTGAAAGGTTTTGCTACTACACAGATCATAGGTATCCTTCTTTCCCTGTTCTGCGGTATCCTCGTGAGCCGCTGGGTAACAGAATGGTTTACCAGCAAGAAAAAGCACCTCGAGTATTTCACGCCGATCTCCAAGAAGATCTTCAAGCATGCGAATTTCAAATTCATCGAATACAGGAAAGTTGCCTATATCATTTCCTTCGTGGTACTTGCTCTCGGTGTGGCCGCCTTCTTCAATGGCTTCGACTATGGAGTAGAGTTCAAAGGCGGACGCAGCTATGTAGTGCGCTTCAACGAAGCTCCGGATGTGGAGAAAGTAAGGAACGACCTTGCTGCTGCCCTGGGTGAAAGCCCGGTGATCAAGACCATCGGAGCCGCCAACCAGCTGGATATCACTACAGCTTACCAGATCGACAATTCAAGCCCGCAAACAGGTGAGCTTGTACAGGCAAAAATGCTGGAAGGCCTGAGGAATCATTTACCTCCGGGCACCAACCAGGCACAGTTCGCCAGTAACCATATCATGGGATCCACCACTGTACTTCCTACCATCTCGGATGACCTTGTGAATGGTGCGAAGTGGGCGACGTTCTGGTCACTGCTGATCATCTCTTTATACATCTTTATCCGTTTCCGCGACTGGAGATATTCCCTGGGAACGATCGCAGCCCTCCTGCACGACGTACTGGTAACGCTGATCGTGTTCTCCTTCCTCAAGGAGATCGTGCCCTTCCCGCTGGAGATCGACCAGCACTTCATTGCGGCGATCCTCACCGTGATCGGTTTCTCTATGAACGATACCGTGGTGATCTTCGACCGTATCCGTGAATACAGCCGCCAGCTGGCCGGCAAGCCAAAGGAAGTGATCATCAACGCGGCCATCAATGATACGCTGAGCCGTACCATCATGACCTCACTCACCGTATTCCTCACCATCCTCATCCTCTTCATCTTCGGTGGCGAGGTAACACGCGGTTTCTCTTTCGCGATGCTGATCGGTGTGATCGTTGGTGCTTATTCTTCCATCTTCGTGGCCGCGCCGATCCTGGTGGACCTGGGGGGAAAGAAAGTGCTGGGTGAAGACCTTACTCCTCACAAGAGAACATCCATAAAGGCCAAGCCCGCCACAGCGAATAAATAATAAAACGAATAGCCATAAAAAAATCCCCTGCCAGTAGCGGGGGATTTTTCTTTTTATTGAAAAGATCGGTTATACGGCGAAAGAGGTACCGCAGCCGCAGGTAGAAGAAGCGTTGGGATTCTTGAAATCGAAACCGCGGTTGTTCAACCCGTTCTCCCAGTTGATCTCCATGCCATGGAGGTACATTTCATGGGCCTTGTCCATTACGAATTTCACGCCCTCGTATTCATATTCCTGGTCATTCTCTGTTCCCTGGTCGAAACCCAGTACGTAGGTGAGGCCGGAGCAGCCACCTCCCTTGATGCCCACGCGCAATACCTGGCCCTTGTCGAAGCCTTCTTCCGCCATGATCCTCCGGATCTCTTCTATGGCGCCTGGAGTGAATTTCACAGGCGACTTGATTGCTGTTTCCATACCACAAATTTACCTCATTCCCCGGTCCTGTTCAAGACACATCTGCTTTACTGGGAAGTTTCACATTATTTTTGAGCACTTAAACCAATCAATGGAAGAAACCTCAATCACCCTTTGGATCGCCATAGCAGCCTTTGCCATGGCCGTAGCTGCATTTTTCAGGGCCGGCATGAATAAGAAGGAAACGCCGCCCCCACCCGCTCCGGACACCTCTTTCCGTCCCCTGCAGTTGCAGGCCTACGAAAGGCTGGTGATCCTGACAGAAAGAATAGCCCTGCCCAACCTGATCAACCGCGTTTATCAGCCGCATTTTACCGCCAGGGAGATGCAATCGCTGCTGCTGGAGAACATCAGGGTGGAGTTTGAATACAATGCCTCGCAGCAGATCTATGTCACACAGAAAGCCTGGGAGGCCGTGCGCAACCTGCGCGACCAGAACATGCTGATCATTAATTCCATTTCAAAGACCTTAGCCCCCGATGCCAAAGCAGGCGACCTGAACCGGCAGATCATCGAGGCGCTGATGAACGAGCAAACGGGTGCGTTGCATACTTATGTATCCACCACGCTGAACGACGAGGCCAAAAAGATCCTGCATTAGAAATTATACCATGAGCGAAAAAAAGATCTTCACAGACGCGGGCATCGAGATCAAGCCGGTCTACCCGAAATGGAAGGGAGAGCTGGAACCGCCTGGCGAGTTTCCCTTCACCCGCGGCGTGCAGGCAGATATGTACCGCGGGCGCTTGTGGACCATGCGCCAGTATGCGGGATTCAGCACGGCGGAAGAAAGCAATAAGAGATATCATTACCTGCTTTCACAGGGTGTCATGGGACTCAGCGTGGCCTTCGACCTGCCCACGCAGATAGGTTACGACAGCGATCATGCATTAGCAGAAGGTGAGGTAGGCAAGGTAGGTGTGGCGATAGATTCCTTACACGACATAGAAACGCTTTTCAAAGGCATCAGGCTGCAGGATGTGTCTACCTCCATGACCATCAATGCCACGGCCTTTATTCTTCTTGCCTTTTATGTAGCCGAAGCCAAGAAGCAGGGTGCCGATCTTTCGAAGATCACCGGCACCATACAGAACGACATCCTGAAAGAATACGCAGCACGGGGCACCTATATTTATCCGCCACGCGCGTCCATGCGCATCATCACCGATATTTTTGAATGGTGCAGCCACGAGCTGCCCAGGTGGAATACGATATCAATTTCCGGTTATCACATCCGCGAAGCCGGAAGTACCGCCGTGCAGGAGATCGCTTTTACCTTAAGTAACGGCAAGGCCTATGTGCAGGCCGCGCTGGAAAAAGGACTCGACATCGACGTGTTTGGTAAAAGGCTTTCTTTCTTTTTCAACGCGCACAATAATTTGTTTGAGGAAGCGGCCAAGTTCCGCGCGGCAAGAAGAATGTGGGCGAAGATGATGAAGGAGCTCGGCGCAAAGGATCCCAAGGCCATGATGCTCCGCTTCCATACACAAACAGGCGGCAGCACGCTTACTGCGCAGCAGCCCATGAATAACATCACCCGCGTGACCATACAAAGCCTGGCTGCCGTGCTGGGCGGCACGCAGTCGCTGCACACCAACGGCTATGATGAAGCGGTGAGTCTGCCTACCGAAGAAGCTGCCAGGATAGCCCTGCGCACGCAGCAGCTCATTGCTTACGAAAGCGGCGTAGCCGACACCGTGGATCCACTGGCAGGTTCTTATTTTGTAGAGAACCTCACAGAAGAAATTGAGGCCAAGGCCTGGGAATTGATCGGCAAGATCGATGCTATGGGTGGATCGGTGCCTGCTATTGAACAGGGTTTCATCCAGAACGAAATAGCGAGAAGCGCCTACGAATACCAAAGGCATATTGAAACAGGCGAAAAGATCATTGTGGGCGTGAACAAATTCCAGGCGGCCGACGAGCAGCCCATCCCAAGGTTAAGGGTAGACGATAGCATCCGCGACGGACAGGTAAAGAAGATCCAGGAGATGAAGAGCAGTCGTGATAAAGCAAAGGCGGAGGCTAGTTTGGAAAATGTGAGGCAGAAAGCAGTGAGCAATGAAAACCTCATGCCGGCAGTGATAGAAGCCGTGGAAAATTATTGCACGCTGGGCGAGATAGCGGATGTGCTAAGAGGGGTGTTCGGCGAGCACAAATAGATTGAAGATTGAAGATTGAAGATTGAAGATTGAAGATTTGCGTGAAAGGTGAATTGTGTCTGTACCCTCTATCTTGCACCATCAAGCCAAGTTTAACCGACTAATACTTACATGAGCCGCGTGAAAATAACCATCAGCAAGCCCTTTCATTTTTCAACAGATATCCCTGTGCGCATCACCGACATTAATTACGGCGGGCACCTGGGCAATGACTCCGTTTTCTCCATCCTCCATGAAGCGCGCATGCAGTTCATGAAGTCGTTCGGCTACGCGGAACTTTCCCTCGAAGGCGTAAGCCTGATCATGGCCGATGCGGCCGTGGAATTCAAGAACGAAGCCTTCTATGGAGATGTGATCAGGGCCAGTGTATTGGCCGATGATTTCACATCCGCTTCCTTCAACCTTTATTACAAGCTGGCGTTGCAGGAAGATGGTAAAGAGAAACTGATTGCCTTAGCAAAGACCAGGATGGTCACCTTTGACTATGATACGAGGAAGGTAGTGTCGCTGCCGGAGGCAGCGGCTTCAAAACTTAGTCGCTAAGGCGCGAGGACGCGAAAACAAGAAGTTAGTAAGCTTACAAATTAGCAGTCTCTCACTACTCACCACTCACTACTCACCCATCCGACTGTTCCATTTTCCCGCAGATCACGCTGATTAAACAGCCGGCAGATCTCGCAGAATCACCAACTGGAAACCGGAAACAGGAAACTGGAAACCTTTCAGCTGTTCCACACCCTCCAGCTCTCCTCCGCCTGCCTCACCAGCATCTCGTAGCCATTGATGATGCGCGCGCCGCGCTTCTCTCCTTCCAGGAGAAATCTTGTTTTGGTGGGATTGTACACAAGGTCGAATAATAAATGACGGTCGGTGAGATAACCATAGTCGATAGGCGGACAACTGTCCACGTCGGGATACATGCCCAGGGGAGTGGTGTTGACGATGATGGTATGATCCTGTATCACCTCTTTGTCCAGCTCGGTATAATTGAATTCGGTTCCGCCAGGATCACGGGTAACCACATGGTAGTCGATCGAAAGATCGGCCAGGGCCTTCTTCACCGCCTTGGCCGCTCCGCCTGAACCCAGTACCAGGGCTCTCTTGTCGTGCGGCTCCAGCCAGCCTTCTATGGAAGCCCTGAAGGCAGGCACATCGGTATTATAGCCGGATAATTTTCCGCGCCTGATATGAATGCAATTACAGGCGCCTATTTCGCCTACCAGCGGGCTTACTTCGTCGAGATAACTGATGACAGCGGTCTTATAGGGAATGGTCACATTGAGGCCGCAGAGTGCAGGGTGTGACTGCAACAAAGGCAGAAGGCCGGCGATGGAATCGAGCTCGTAGTTCTCGTACCGGCAATCCCTGATGCCTTCTTTAGCGAATTTCTCTGTAAAATATTTCTTGGAAAAGGAATGAGAGAGCGGACGGCCGATCAATCCGTATTCCTTCATTTTGCATTGTCTTTGTTCAGGAATAAATGAAAGGTATCGCCTCGCAGGCCAATGCGCATGGCTTCCAGCGGAAGTACTTCCGTAGGCGCAATGTTACCCAGGTTCACGTTGCAGCCGATCAGCTCGATGAAGTAAAGCTGCTGCGCTTTTTGCGGCGCTTCCCAAATGATCTTTTCTTCAGGGATCTGCGTGAGGATCTCCTGCACCAGTCCTTCCCTTACCTCGCCGCTGCCGCGGTAGATACCCACGTTACCGGCTTCACGGGCTTCAGCGATCACATAAGTGGCACCGGCTTCCAGCTCGGCGCGCATCAGCTCGATCCATTTGTAGGGAGGAATGATATGGGCCGCATCCTTGCTACCTACTTCGCTCAACACGGTTCCGTGCTTGGTGAGCTTTTCAATGTAGCCGCATTTCTCTGCGTGGGGTATGGTAATGGATCCATCGCTCACTTCCATGTACTGGATGCCGAATTCTTTACAAACAGAAATATAATCGTTGAACTGGTTGCGGATCAAAAAAGCCTCGAAGAGCGTACCACCGAAATAGACCGGCACATTGTAGGAACGGTAGACCTCCAGTTTCTTTTCCAGGTTGGGCGTAACGAAGGAAGTTCCAAAACCCAGCTTCACCAGGTCCACATGAGGTTGGGAAACACTCATGAAGTTCTTTGCTTCTTCCACGCTGAGACCCTTGTCCATCACCATGGTGAGGCCGGAGGTACGTGGTTGCTTGAGACGGTCTGGGATCTGGGAGAGGTTAAAATTCATTGCACGCGGTTTAGACTTGAAATTGCGTGCAAAAATACTGATAGGGAGGATTAGTAGTGGATAAAGTTGATATAGTTGACTAAGTTCATACGGGATGTTGATTTAATGTGTACAAAATACACATTAATCGAATGCCTGGTTTTGACACAGCGCTCCATTCAGGCGCCCTGTTAACTGGTTAACCAACTACCCCTTCCTCCCCCGCTTATAGCGCGCGACGAGGTCAACCACCTGGGGATTTTGAAGAATAGAAGGATGCAGGGCCACAAAGAGATTCAGTTTCTTAGGAGCAAGCTCCAGACCCTTTTCGAGATAAATGAGTGCTTCCTTGGGTTTGGCTAATGCGAAGAGTATGGCGCTGAGATAATAAAAAAATACAGGCTTGTTGCTGGTATTCTCCAGGGCTGCTAATGCTTGCTGCTTTGCTTCTGAAAAATATTCAGCCTGGTAGAGCGCGCGGATCAGCGCTTCCCAGCCTGCCGTGGTCCTGGGTTTCACCCGCACCACGGTGGAAAAATATTGCACAGCCTCCTTGATCAGGCCCATCTGCAGCTTGCATTCGCCCATGAGGAGGTTGTACTCCGATTGCTGCCTGTGAATGCGCAAGGCGGATTCCAGTTGCTTGATGGCGCTGGGCCACTGGCTTTCATTATAATAAGTACAGGCGATCTTATAATAGAGTTTGCTGTCGTCGGGTGCGAGGTGGGAAGCCTTGCGGTAGTGGAATCTTGCTTGCGCATAATTCTTCATCCGGTCGTAGCAATGGCCAATGGCTTCATAGATCACTTCCTCCGGCTTCGAAAGCTCAAGCACTTTTTCCAGCGATTCAATCGCTTCCCTGAACTTCCGGAGCCTGATGTAGGCATCACCCATATTGCGGTAAGCATAGTCGAACTTCTCGTCGATCACTACCGCGTACATATAAGCGTCAATGGCTTTTTCGTAAAGCTTCAGTCCCTGGTAAGCAGCCCCCAGGTTGAACCAGGCCAGCTCGTTGTAAGGATGCTCTTCGATGATGCCCAGGTGCAGCCGGATGCTTTCTTCATTCCTGCCGGTGAAGTCTGTCCAGAAACAGATCTTGTATAAGGCTTCCTCGTTCGTAGGCTCGTCCTGCAGGATCACCATCAGGCAATCAAATACCTTGTCAAATTCCTCGTAGTCGTCGTATACATCGGCGAGCTCAAACAAAAGCTCGGTCCTCTCCTCCCCACTAAAATGTTCAATAGCGGCTTCCAGTATCTCCACCGCCTTTTCCTGCTGGTCGAGGGCCAGGTAGGCATCCGTCTTGAGTATATAAAGATTCACGTCCGTACCATCCAGCATTTCTGCCTTGTGCAGCACCTCGAGCGCGTCGTTGTATTTTCTTGATGATAACAGGAGATCTGCCTTGCGCAGCAGCAGTGAGGAGGAGAAAGGGAAATATTCAATGCTGATCTCGGCGGCTTCCAAAGCCCTGCCGGTCTCTTCCTGGTCGTCGTAATAATCTATGATCTTTTCAAATGCCTCCTCCTCGAAGAAAAAGGAAGAGTTGCCCTGCCGCACACTCTCATATTGCTTCAAAAGTTCTTTTATCGTCTCCTTATCGTTCTGGTATGGGTCAGTAGTCATTCCGCAGTTTCCTCTACAAAATAATCTAATGCATAAAAAAGACCAAGTTTTTTGTAACAAATGGACAGGGTCTGCCGTTCATACAAATGTTGGGAATTATGGGAAAATGTTAACTTTTTATCTTATCTTTGTTTCGCAATGAACCGCTCCGCCAAAATAGCTAAAACTAAACTGAAACACCAGCTGATGACAGCTGTAATGATCTGTGTTTCAGCAGCTTGTTTTGCTACATTGGGCGATGGCAGACAGAAGCAAACTTCCAGCAAGAAAAGCCTGCTTACCCATAAGCCAGCTTATAATTACAAGACTTTCTCATTGAACACCGGCTACAATTACAGGGGCAGCAATCTGCTCAGTACGCCTCCAGCCAATAACAACATGTTGGTACTCAATACGGTGGTTACTTATCAAAGGGGAAATACAACCTACATCATGCCGCTGAAGAAAAAAGTGGTACTGGACAAGGTGGTTTTCAACCCTGCCGCTTCCCGCTATTAATTTCCTTTACTTTCTTCGTAGGTCAGCACGCGATATCCTGATTTAGGCAGGTCAAACTTTGCTGCAGGTACCGGGTTAAAGCTGATCTTGGAGACCGTGTAGATCACTTTCAGGCTGCCCATGTTGGACTCATATTCCATGGCCAGGCCCGGGAGGGACCTGTTAGCGTACTGAAAATCATTGGTTTCCGGTACCAGGTCGGTAGTATACCAAACTGTAAAGCTCGTACCATCGGCTACCTTGCCTATGGCCTGGCGGCATTTATAGCCCAGGATGGTCTTGGTAGCATTGTCGTTGAAGGTGAAGGTCACATTCTCAAACTTCTGGTTGGCATCCTTCCACTGCGAGGTGGTCATGGGGATCATGTATTTCTGGGTGCCATACTCCTTCAGAACGGTAATAGCGCCCTTGGAGCCATCGATGATGGTGGCCTGGGTGCCCAGGGAGCTTACCATTTCGGTTCTGCTCTTGGTACCCTTGATATATACGGTGCTGGTAGCGCCATCCAGGAAGTCTGCCGCCTGTGGCTTGTCGGAGTTCGTATTGATCACAATATCATACGAAATAGTGCCTTCAGTGAGCTTTTTCTGCGCGGAGGCAGTGATCACCAGCAACAGGACAGTAGAAAGAATGGTTAAGTGTTTCATTTGATTTATATCCTCTTAAGACGGTATAAATATCCTAAATAGTTGCTTAGGAACACCCCAACAGCCATGTAGCCGGTGTTAATTATTTGCGGGGCCGCTGCTTTTCCTGCAAACTACGCTGCTGCTCCTGCATCTGCTCTATCCTTTCCTGCCATTTTGACTTCGTTTTGGGCTTTTTCCGGTTCGCCTCCATCTTGGCCAGGATCTTATTGTGATCGATGATATAGTTCTGGATCACAAACTGCATTCCCAGGGTAATGATGTTGGATACCGTATAGTACCAGGTCAGTCCCGATGGAAGCTTGTTAAAGATGAACAGGAGGATAAATGGAAATACATAAGGCATGTATTTCAGCACCGGGTTGCTCTGGTCCGGCGTCATGCTCATACTGTAAATAGAGATCAGGAAGCTTGTGATCACCGCGAGGATGGTGAACAGGCTCACGTGGTCGCCATAAAAAGGAATGGTGAAGGGCAGGCTGGCGATGGAATCGTATTGAGAAAGATCATCGGCCCACAAAAAGCCCTGTCCACGCAGATCCACACTGGAGTTAAAGAAACTATACAAGGCAAAGAAGATAGGGATCTGCAGCAGGGCCGGAATACAGCCACCCAGCGGATTCACACCGGCTTCACGGAAAAGCTTCATCTGGTCCATGCTCATGGCCTGCTGGTCGGTACCGTGCTTGGCCTTCAACTGCTCGATCTCCGGACGCAACACCTTCATTTTGGCGCCGCTCAAATAGCTTTTATAGGTCAGTGGTGAAATGAGCAGCCTGATGAAGAGCGTGAGCAGAAGGATCACGATACCGTAATTCATCGTCACCTTTTTGAAGATGTCGAAAGCGGGAATCACGATCCACCTGTTGATGTATTTGACAAAGGCAAAGATGCCGCTGCCAAGGTTCACCATGTTCTCCATGTCATTACCATATTGCTTCAGCAGCTTATAGTCGGTAGGACCATAATAAAATGCAAGCGGGATGGTGGCATTATCGCCGGCCGGTAGCTGCATTTTCATGTTGGCAATGGCCTGCACCACGGTATTGCCGGTGGAGGGGCTTGACCACTCAATAGATCCTGATGTGAAATTATTTTTGGCGATCAGCGCCGCATTAAAGAACTGCTGCTTTACCGCTACCCAGTTCACCGGGTCTTCAAATGTGGTATTGTCGGAATCAAAAGCAGATTCATCGTCATAGTCACCGCCGGTACGATAAGCGATCGTCGATTGCTGCTTTTCGTAATCAAGGTCTTTCTGCAGCTGCAATGCCCTGTTCTGCCAGGTGAAGTTCACCACGTTGCCGGTCAGCAACTGACTTACCCCGTTGATCTGTACGTTCAGGTCAACCATGTAGCCTGCCCTGGGGATCACATACTGGTGGGAAACGGTCTTGCCATTGGGTGCGCTCAACTGGTAGGTGACCATGGTGGAGCCGTCGGCATTCTTTGTAGCCTGTCCGCCAGTAAAATAAAAGTTCGTGATATCAGACGCCAGGTTGGCGGAGGTATTGATGCGGTAAGTGAAGCGGTCGAAATCGCTGGCAGCGAGTTTCACCCTGTTACTATCGGGTCCTTTGAACTGCTTCAGCTCCACCCATTTTGGAACGCCGCCCTTATTGGTGAAGGCCATCTTCAGCACTTCGTTCTCTACTTCCAGCAGGGTTTCCGTGCCGCGGCTGAAGCTGTCGAATTCACCGGCGGTTGCGCGGGTATTCATGCTGTCGGCGCGGAGGGAATCCGCCTTGATGCTGGCTGGGTCCGTGGGTACCGGCTTGGGCGCGTTGGCAGCGGCTATGGAGTCCTGCCTGCGCTTTTCTTTCTGGTAAGCTGCCTGCTCCTGGCTGTTGTAATAGAAATAAGCAAAAAAGAGCACGGCCAGGGCCACAAAGCCGATCACCGTATTACGATCAAAATTCATTTATTTTTTTATTTAAGACCTATGCTGAAGGGTGGCAAATATAGGCAAAGGTGAAAGGTGAGTGGTGAAAACTGCAAAAATCCCCTGATAGCCCTCCCGCAGGACTTCTAACCCCCGGAAACTGGAAACTGGAAACCGGAAACCGGAAACTGGAAACTGGAAACCGGAAACCGAAAACTGGAAACTGGAAACCTAAGAGTTCTCCCCCTGCATCACCGGGTTTTTCGCCAGCAGCCTGTTCTCGCTGAATTTCCTGGCCGCCTTTACGAAATGCACGAAAAGCGGGTGCGGATTCTCTACCGTGCTTTTCAGCTCGGGGTGATACTGGCAGCCGATGAAGAAAGGATGCTCGGGCAGCTCAATGATCTCCACCAGTCCCGTTTCCGGGTTCTTGCCGCTGGCCACCATGCCTGCCATTTCATATTTTTCCAGGAACTGGTTGTTGAATTCATAGCGATGCCTGTGGCGCTCGGAGATGGAAGTGGTGCCATAGATCTTATGGGCCAGTGTGCCCTCTGCGATCTCGCAGGGATAAGCCCCCAGCCTCATGGTGCCGCCTTTGGTTGTGATGGCCTTCTGCTCTTCCATCATATTGATCACTGCATCGCGGGTATCCGCATACATTTCGGTGGAATGCGCGTCCTTGATCTCCAGCACATTCCTGCCAAATTCGATCACGGCCATTTGCATGCCCAGGCAGATACCGAAGAAAGGAAGACCCGATTCACGCGCGAATTTCACAGCGGTGATCTTTCCTTCGATGCCCCTGTGTCCAAATCCGGGTGCTACCAGCAATCCGTCGAGATTGGCCAGCTTCTCATTCACATTCTCCGGTGTAATGAACTCCGAGTGGATAGGGATCACCGACACTTTGCATTCGTTCATGGCGCCGGCATGGATGAAGGACTCCAGGATGGATTTATAGGCATCCTGCAGCTCTACGTACTTGCCGATCAGGCCAATGTTCAATCTGTGCTTGGGGTATTTTAGCTTGTCGAGGAACTCCTTCCATTTGCTCAGGTCGGGCTCGCCAAACTGGCCGATATTTAGTTTCTTCAGCACGATCAGGTCGAGCTTTTCATTCTGCATCAGCAAAGGCACTTCATAGATGGTGCTGGCATCGGGTGCCTCTATCACCGCCTCGGGCTTGACGTTGCAGAACAGCGCGATCTTTCTTTTGATATCGTTGTTGATCGGCTCCTCGGTACGGCACACGATCACATCGGGGAATACCCCGCTTTCACTGAGCATGCGCACAGAGTGCTGCGTAGGCTTGGTCTTTAATTCTTTGGCAGCCTTGAGGTAAGGGATGAGGGTAAGATGCACCACCAGCAGGTCCTCGTCGGGAAGCTCCCACTGCAGCTGCCTGATGGCTTCTATATAGGGAAGAGATTCGATGTCACCCACGGTGCCGCCGATCTCGCTGATGATGATGTCGTATTCATTGTTCTGTCCCAGCAGCTTCATTCTCCTCTTGATCTCGTCGGTGATATGCGGAACCACCTGCACGGTCTTGCCCAGGTAGGCCCCTTCCCTCTCCTTGCTGATCACATACTGGTATATGCGCCCGGTGGTCACATTGTTGGCCTGGGATGTAAAAATATTCAGGAACCTTTCGTAGTGGCCGAGATCGAGGTCCGTTTCCGCACCGTCTTCGGTCACAAAGCACTCGCCGTGCTCATAAGGATTCAGTGTACCGGGGTCCACATTGATGTAAGGGTCGAATTTCTGGATGGTTACCCTGAGCCCGCGCGCCTGCAGCAGCTTGGCCAATGAGGCGGCAATGATGCCCTTTCCTAATGAAGATGTTACCCCACCGGTAACGAAAATATACTTTGCCATACTATAAACATTTCAGTCAAATGGGCCGCATCAGCTATGCAAGTCAAATCAGCCGGATAAGACTTCTTTGACATCTTGACTAATATGACTTTTTTGACTTTTTCTAAGCGACCAGGGGAATGGTCTTCAATTCCGAAAGGTCATGCAAACCTACCCAAATTTTGGCTCTGAAAAACTAAATTTAACAGGGTGTGGAAAACCGGTTTACAGTTTATGGTTTGATTTACAGTGAATAGCCTGCGCATGCCCATAAACTGAACAGGGGAAGTGTGTTTCCAGTTTCCGGTTTCCAGTTTCCTGTTGACTGGAAACAATCTATATTTAAACTTGAACCTATTTTATGCGATCGATCCTCATTCTCTCCGCGGTCTTCTTCAGTATTTCCGCATGGACACAGAAAACCTATATCCAGTGCGGCACCCTCATCGACGGGATCTCCGCCAGTCCGCGCAGCAACGTCACTATTGTGGTGGAGGGGAATAAGATCCTTTCCGTAGATAACGGTTTTAAGCAGGGCGGCCCCTCGGACAAACTGGTAGAACTGAAAAATAAAACGGTGATGCCGGGATGGATGGACATGCACGTACATATGGAAACCGAAACCAGCCGGGGTGGGCATGCGAACCGGTTTACCATGAATCCGGCCGATTATGCTTTCCAAAGCGTGGCTTTTTCAGAGGTGACGCTTTTGTCTGGCTTCACCACGGTCCGCGACCTCGGCGGCAGTGGAGTGAACATTTCGCTACGGAATGCGATCAATAAAGGCCTGATCACCGGTCCCAGGATCTACACCGCCGGCAAGAGCATTGCCACTACAGGGGGCCATGCCGATCCTACCAATGGCTACCGGGCGGACCTGATGGGTGACCCCGGTCCGGACCAGGGGGTGATCAACGGTGTGGAAGATGCAAGAAAAGCAGTGAGGAAAAGATATAAGGATGGGGCCGACCTCATCAAGGTAACGGCTTCCGGCGGAGTGCTCAGCCTGGCGAAGAGTGGCAGCAATCCGCAGTTCACTGAAGAAGAGCTACAGGCTGTAATAGAGACGGCCAAAGATTATGGAATGACCGTGGCGGCCCACTCGCATGGCGCCGAAGCCATGAAGCGCGCGATCCGTGCGGGTGTGACATCCATTGAGCATGGCACCTTTATGGACGATGAGGCGATCGCGCTTTTTAAAAAGCATGGTACCTATTATGTACCTACCATTACTGCGGGCAAGTCGGTTGCCGATTCAGCAACGATCCCCGGTTATTATGCCGATATCGTGGTGCCCAAAGCGCTGGCAACGGGCCCTATGATCCAGGCAACTTTCGCCAAAGCCTACAAGGCAGGGGTGAAGATCGCCTTCGGTACGGATGCGGGCGTGTTCAAGCATGGAAAGAACTGGATGGAATTCAAATACATGATCGAGGCGGGCATGCCGCCTATGGAAGCCATCAAAGCAGCGACGGTGAGCGCAGCAGAACTTTTGGGTGTGAGAGACAAGCTGGGAAGCATAGAAGCAGGCAAGCTGGCCGATATAGTAGCGGTGGACGGAAACCCGCTCACCGACAGCAATGCTTTTGGCCGCGTGGTTTTCGTGATGAAAGACGGTGTGATCTACAAAACTGAGCCGGCAAGTTTCTGAGCCCTCCCTTTATCCCTCCCTGAAGGGAGGGAGTCGTGAGTCGTGAAAGGTGAAAAAGAGCGTACTAAGGGGGGCGATCCTTTATCAACTCTGTCAACCTTGTCAACTAGATCTCCGATATCTCCGCAGCCAGTTGCGACTCGATAGAAGTTTCATACAGCTCCTTCCAGGGACCGATATGTCCCCAGTCTTCACCGTCGATCAACAAGGCACCTGGAGTGACCTTACCTAATTCAGTGATGGTGGTTTTCCCAGCAGCCTTCCTGAATTTTTCTATGGCGGCACTATCGTTCTTTACCGTAACCACCACCCTGCTCTGTGATTCGCCGAAGAGGAAGGCGTCCTTGCGTACGTCGCCCGATGTTTTGATGTCGAAGCCCAGCTCCTGCACGAAAGCGCTTTCACAGAGCGTGAGGAAGAGTCCGCCTTCACTGATGTCGTGCGCAGAAAGAATGAGCCCCTCCGCGATCATTTTCATGATCACCTGCTGCAGGTCGAACTCTTTGTCGAGGTCGAAATGGGGCGCCGGTGAGGCAGCCACACCCTGGATATGGCGGAGGTATTCAGAAGAGCCGATGTCGTTGACAATTTCTCCCAGCAGGAAGATGAGATCGCCTTGCTTCCGGAACCCAAGCGTCATGGTTTTTTTCAGATCTTCCACGGTGCCCACCATGCCTATCGTTGGTGTGGGGAATACGGCACCGTCGGGACCCTGGTTATAAAAACTCACGTTACCACCGGTAACAGGCGTATCGAATTTCCTGCAGGCCTCACCCATGCCCTTGATGGCATGCACGAACTGGTAGTAGACCTCCGGATCGAAGGGGTTGCCAAAATTCAGGCAGTTGGTCACGCCCAAGGGCTTGCCGCCGCTGCATACGATATTGCGTGCCGCTTCAGAAACAGCGATCATGGCGCCTTTGTAAGGATCGGCATACACATAGCGGCTGTTGCAGTCCACGGTCACCGCCAGGCCTTTGCCTGTTTCCTTCACCAGTACTACGGCCGCATCGGTGGGCGCATTGGTGGAAGTATTATTGGTTCCCACCATGCTGTCGTACTGGTTGTAGATCCATCGTTTGCCCGCCACCGTGGGCAGTTGCACGATCTCTTCGGCCACAGCTCTCAGGTCATTAGGGATGGAAATGGAATTGATATCAAATTTTTTGAGCTCCTGGAAATAAGCAGGCTCGCGGTATTCCCTTTCGTTTTGCGGAGCGCCCCCACCCAGCACCAGCTCATAGGCAGGAATGCGGGCTTCGAGGATGCCATCCATATAGAAATCAAGCAGACCATCTTCTGTCACTTCCCCGATCACCGCATTCTCCAGGTCCCATTTGTCAAACACTTTCTTCACTTCTTCTTCTCTTCCTTTTTCCACCACCAGCAGCATGCGCTCCTGGCTTTCGCTCAGGAGGATCTCCCAGGGTTTCATTTGCTGCTGCCTGCGCGGCACCTTGTCCAGGTCGATGCGCATGCCCACTTCTCCTTTCGCGCTCATTTCCGCAGTGGAGCAAATAATGCCGGCTGCGCCCATATCCTGCATACCTACTACGGCGCCGGTGGCAATGATCTCGAGGCAGGCCTCAAGCAGCTTTTTTTCCTGGAAGGGGTCGCCCACCTGGACCGCCGGCAATTCTTCCGCGCTTTCTTCAGTGATATCTGCAGAAGCGAAGGAAGCGCCGCCGATGCCATCCTTGCCGGTAGCACTGCCCACATAGATCACGGGATTGCCTTTCCCTTTCGCCGTGGCGGAAACCGTTTCGCCCACTTTCACTATGCCCACGCTCATGGCATTCACCAGCGGATTGGTATGATAGCATTCGTCGAAGTAGATCTCGCCCGCAACAGTAGGCACACCAAAACAGTTGCCGTAGTGTCCAATGCCATGCACAACGCCCGACAACAAATGCCTGGTTTTTTCTTCTTCCAGGTTGCCAAAGCGAAGAGAGTTCAGTGCGGCAATGGGTCTTGCGCCCATGGTAAAGATGTCGCGGTGAATACCACCCACACCGGTAGCGGCGCCCTGGTAGGGCTCGATAGCCGAAGGGTGATTGTGCGACTCGATCTTGAATACAACACCGTAGCCGTCGCCGATATCCATCAGTCCCGCATTTTCTTCACCGGCCTTTACCAGCATCTTACCGCCTTCGCGGGGAAGAGTCTTTAACCAGCGGATGGAGTTTTTATAGCTGCAATGCTCGCTCCACATGGCGGAGAAAGCACAGAGTTCATTGAAGTTGGGCGTTCTTCCCATCTTTTTTTTGATCAACTCAAATTCCTCAGCGGTGAGTCTTAACTGCTCAGCGGTCTTTACTGTTATATCCATAAAATTGAAGAAGTGGCAAAGCTAAGAGAACACCAAGGAAGTATAAAATCGAAGATGGCCCACCGCTGCTGAGTGATGGTTTTTCTTACTTTGCACGATAAATAGAAGGGTTTGCATTATTTTCTCTTTCCTGTTTACCTGCTTTTTTTTAGCTGGCTGGTGACCAGGGTCGGATTTTTCAGGCGAACTGAGCTAAGTTCCGTACAACTGGTCCTGCTTTTCCTGTTGAAGGTGGCTGCTGGTATTTTTTATGCCTGGCTGGGCCTTACTTATAAGAATGTGGCCGAAGCTTCCGACACCTGGTCCATGCACTGGCAGGGCGTGGCGGAATACCACCTGCTCCTTAGGGATCCGGTGGAATTTTTCACCGGCTTTCTTCATTCTACCTATCCCGACGGTTATGGCAATTTTTTCTCCACTACGGATTCCTGGTGGAACGATGTGAAGCTGAATGCCTTTCTCAAATTCCTTGGCATCCTGAACATTTTCAGCTTTGGCTACTATTACCTCAATGTGATCATTTATTCTTTTATCACCTTCTATGGAGTGACCGCCCTTTACCAGGTGATGAAAAATGTTTTTCCCCTGCAAAAGATCCCTGTGCTGATCGGTTGTTTTCTCCTGCCTTCCTTTATTCTCTGGACCAGCGGGGTGCACAAAGAAGGACTGATCTTTCTTTTCGTGGCCCTGATCGTGTTCCATCTCTATTTTGGACTCAGGGATCCGCGTCCAAGGTTGTACAGGTGGGTGGTAGTGATCTTTTCCTTGCTGTTGATCCTGCTGCTCAGGAATTTTATGGTGATGGTGCTGGTACCTGCGCTGATCGCCTGGTTTGCTTCCCACAAGCTCAGGTTCCGGCCTGTTTTGGTTTTCCTTGCGCTCTACCTGGTCTTCGTGACCTTATTTTTCACGGCAAAATATATTCACCCCTCCATGGATCTGCCTGCTGTCACAGCCGACCGCCAGGCTTCCTTTCTCAACATGAGGGGACGGGCCGAAGTGGCGGTGGAAAAGCTCGAGCCCACCTTCCAGGGATTTTTAACCCTCCTGCCCCAGGTGATCTATGTGACTGTGCTGAGTCCCAGCATCTGGGATATTGACGACCTGCAGTCACTGGCCGCCTCCGCCGAGACCTATCTCTACCTCCTGCTCCTTCTCCTCCTCATTTTCTATCACCGGAAAGAGCGGAACCGCGACCAGGCCTTTATCCTGTTTTGTATCTTCTTCGGCTTTTCCGTACTGCTGATGGTAGGCTATACGGTGAACAACCTGGGCGCCATCGTGCGCTACCGCAGCCTTGCCCTCCCCTTTCTTTTAACCCCGGTGCTGGCTTCCCTCAACTGGCCCCGGTTAGGCAGGCTGATTAATATATAATTAATAATTACTATATATAATTTTCTGGTCATTCCCCGATATTTTTTAGCCGAGATTGTCGATTTTTTTAATTTTTTTCTGCCAAAATCCACAAATTGTGCATATCCAGCAGGAAATTTTTCATGTTTTTTAGCAGGGTTTAGTCTTTCTTTGCTGAAAATTGAAGTCTATGTCACTCCGATTCCATGCACTGAACAATCTTTTGAATTCGAGCCCGATCCCACCGGATTATAGCACGAAGATCACGGCCATTTTTGGAGAGAACGTCTTCTCCAACGAGGTAGCCCGCCAGTTCCTCAGCGACGAGGCCTATAAAAGCCTGAAAGGTTCGGTAAGGTCGGGACAGAAGATCGACCGCGCCATGGCTGCACAGATCGCCAACGGCATCCGTGCCTGGGCCGAAAGCAAGGGCGTGAGCCATTTTACACACTGGTTCCAGCCGCTCACCGGCAGCACCGCCGAAAAGCACGATTCCTTTTTCACCATCAAAGGCGACGGCACCCCCATCGAGCAATTCGAAGGCGATGCCCTGATCCAGCAGGAGCCGGACGCTTCATCCTTCCCCAGCGGCGGACTGAGAGCCACCTTTGAAGCCCGCGGTTATACGGCATGGGATCCCTCGTCTCCGGCCTTTATCATGGATATCGGTTACGGAAAAACGCTTTGCATTCCTACCATCTTTGTTTCCTATACCGGCGAATCGCTGGATTATAAAGCGCCGCTGCTGAAAGCCCTCGAGGCCATCAACCACGCCGCTGTGGATGTTTGCAATTATTTCGACAAGAACGTTGGAAGAGTAACAGCCACACTGGGATGGGAACAGGAGTATTTCGTAGTGGATGAAGGCCTGTTTAACGCCCGTCCCGACCTGGTGATGTGCGGCCGAACAGTATTTGGACATAGCCCTGCCAAAGGACAGCAGCTGGAGGACCATTATTTTGGTTCCATTCCAGAGCGCGTCTATGCCTTCATGCGCGATTTTGAAAAAGAATCTTACAAGCTGGGCATCCCGCTGCGCACCCGGCACAACGAGGTAGCGCCCGCACAGTTCGAGTGCGCCCCCATATTTGAAGAAGCCAACCTGGCCGTAGATCACAACACTTTGCTGATGGATGTGATGACCAGGGTGGCGCAAAGACATAAGCTGAAGGTATTGCTCCATGAAAAACCATTCGCAGGCATCAATGGCTCCGGCAAACACAACAACTGGAGCCTGGCCACGGATACGGGAGTGAACCTGCTGGCACCCGGCAAAACGCCGAAGACCAACCTCATGTTCCTGACATTTTTCGTGAACGCCATTAAAGCCGTGCACGATCATGCGGAACTGCTGCGCGCAGCCATCGCTTCGGCGAGCAACGACCACCGCCTGGGCGCCAACGAAGCGCCTCCGGCCATCATTTCCGTCTTTATTGGCGGATACCTGACCAAAGTGCTCAATGACGTAAAGGAGCGCGTGGGCGACAAGTTCGACGAGCAGGACGAATCCTCTCTGAAAATGGACCTGCACCGCAGCATTCCTGAGCTCTTTATGGACAACACAGACCGCAACAGGACCTCTCCTTTTGCCTTCACCGGTAATAAATTTGAGTTCCGCGCTGTAGGCTCCACTGCCAACTGCGCCAATGCCATGACCGTATTGAACACCATCATGGCGGAAACCCTGAAGCAGTTCAAAAAAGACGTGGATGCCCTGATAGAAAAAGGAGAAAAGAAAGAGATCGCGGTGATCCACATGCTGCGCGAATACATTGTGAGCAGCGAGAAGGTATTGTTTGAAGGCGACGGTTACAGCGACGAGTGGGAAAAAGAAGCGGAGCGCCGCGGCTTACCCAATGTGAAGACCACGCCTGAAGCGCTGGATGCCATGGTAACCGAAAAATCCATGAAGCTGTTTGAAAGCAATGGCGTTTACACACACGCTGAGCTGGAAGCACGCCACGAGATCGAGCTGGAGAAGTACATCAAAAAAGTACAAATAGAAAGCAGGGTGATGGCCGAGCTGGCTACCAGCCATATCCTTCCTGCCGCCATCAGGTACCAGAACATCCTGATCGATAACGTACGCGGTTTGAAAGAAGCAGGCCTTTCGGAAGGCGCCTGCACACAAAGGACGGCCATGCTGCAGAAGATCTCCAACCACATCAACGAAATGAGCGTGCGTGTGGATGAAATGATCGAGGCCAGGAAAAAATGCAACAACATAGAAGGCACGCGCGAGAAGGCTATTGCCTATTGCCACGATGTGAAAGAGAAGTTTTTTGACGACGTAAGATACCACGCCGACAAGCTGGAGCAGCTGATCGATGATACCGAATGGTACCTGCCGAAATACAGGGAGCTGTTGTTTCTGAGGTAATGGTTGATAGAGTTGATAAAGTTGATAACTAAAAAAAGCCCCCGCAGTAGCGGGGGCTTTTTTTAGTTTTAATCTTACCTCCCTTCAGGGAGGGTATGGGTGGGTTACCTCAACGCGTTTAAGAAAATATGCTCGTAGCTGATCATGAAGCCGCCCTTTGAAAAACGATAGATATCGCTGGCCAGCTCAAACCTGTAGCCCAGGTTCAGCTTGGAGGTGCTCTTGAATATCAGCTGGATGGAAGGCGCCAGATCGACGTAGTATTTTTCTGGAAAGTCGATATTCCTGCTTCCCAGCATCTCCACATATACATTCAAATTCGTTTGATCGTAGCTGGTGTATTCCAGGGGCAGCACAAGATAGCCGGCAGACAGCGAATAATTGATGGCCTTGAATGCATATTGCTGGTCATAACCCTCCTTACCCCTCAGATCGTCTATCACCTGCATCATGGCGCCTGTACCCGATACAGCCAGCTTCTTCCAGAGCTGCGTGGCGATCAGCCCGGCTTCCACACCGCTCTGGTCCATCAAATTGAGCTCGTTATGATCCAGGTGGTTGCGTGAATAGGACCCGGCGGCAAAGGCAGCCATCCGGAAATGCTTGTGCACGTCGTCATTAGAAAGAAAGCGGTATTTGGCATACAGCTTCGCGCCCTCCCAAATAAAAGAGCCTTCGTGCATGTCGGAAAATGAAAGCGAAGCATGCGCCATCCAGTTCCGGTTGAGGCCAAACATGACCTCGGGCATATGGCGCTGGGAAACCTTATTCTCATGCACGCCTTTCATGAACATGGAGGTGGATTTCAGCGAAATTGAACGCGATGGCATATTGGATGCAGGCTCGCTGAATGGATAGAGCTCCTGCGCGCCTGCCTTATAGGCAAGCAGTATGAGTATGAAAACAGTAATTTTTTTCATGCAAAAAAATAAGCCCCCGCAGAGCGGAGGCTTTATGAATTAAATGATAACGTGATAAACGCGGGAACCCTCGGCAATGGCGTCTTCCTTACAGCAGGAAGCAGCTTTTCCTGTCTTCACACATTCCATAGCGGTTTCGCCGCTGTATTTCTTGAATTCTTTTTCAGTGACAAAGGATTTATCAACCACGGTAAAGGTTACCGGACCTTCCAGCGTTTGTCCCTCGCCGTTGAGAAAGTGGAAATAGGAGTCGCCGATCTTCACGTGCTCGTCCTTGCCGGCTTTCACCTGCTCCACGTTCGCAGTCACTTTCAGGCTGGCCACAGAAAAACCAGCATCTTCCACCGCCAGGCTAAGGTCGTCGAAACTTACCTTGCTGCCCTGGCTGAATGTCAGGCTGTATTCCTGCGTCTTGATATTCACCATCACCTTTTCAACAAAAGGTACTTTCTCCAATGCTTCCTTCACGGCCTTGGAACACATGGAGCAGGTGAGGCCACTGGCCTGTAAGCTCGCCTTGGCAAATTGGGCATCAGCAGTGAAGCCGGCCATCGCCGCTATGATCAGGATTAAGATCTTCTTCATGTTTATGCTTTACGGAGTGAACCTTTCTTTTTAGATTTCTCTTTGTGCTTGTCCATGGAACATTTGCCTTCTGCGCAGCAATCGTCGCCCTTGGCGCATTTGCCATCGGCGCAGCACTCCATGCCCTTGGTGCACTTGCCGTCAGCGCAACAGGTCTTGCACTCTTCCTTGGTGCATTTTCCACCTTCGCAGCAGGAAGCTGCGGCAGTAGCAGTTTCGCGATCGTATTTGCAGCAGCCGTGCAGCTTGTCATAAGCCTCGTTGGTAGCCTTAAAGCCTGCGTTGTCGTAACCTGTTTCGGCAATCTTTTGCTGGATCTTGGCAGCATTGGTGGAAGAAGATTCGAATTTCACTTCCAGCTCCTTGCTGTCCTCATCCCACAAAGCGTAGGTGGCGCCGGCGGCCTTGGCAGCTTTTTCAATTTTGTTCTTGCACATCCCGCAGTTGCCGGACACTTTGAATTTTTCTGTCTTTTCCTGTGCAGTTACTGTATAGCTAAAAGCCAGGAAAAATATAGCGGATAAAATCAGTTTGAACGTTTTCATTATAGAATAATTTGAAGTTTATTGTTTGAGTTAGTCTATTGTTTTTGGTTTCTTGTTGCGGTTCTGAAAACCCCACTATGTGTCTCCGTTGTAAAATCCAACAGGAAACAGGAAATGCCGACGCTACGGTCGGCATCCCGACCAGCTTCGCTGCGTCGGGACAGGAAACTTCCTATATGCGGAAAACGCAATGCTCTATGTAGATCTTTGGGGCATTGATCAAAGGCGGACTATGCGCCTGGAGAACCGGCCGGATCTCTGTTTCCAGGACCGGCATATGTAAATAAGTGGATGTAAAGGCAACAATAAAAGGAAGAGAAGGCAACGTGGTTGATGAATGTGCCTGCACCACGTCCTGCTGGAGCTTTACCACCTTTACCTCATCGTGGCAGCAGCCATTCTTCCCGGCTGTAGGCATGCCGCAGGTATCGCATTTTTCAGAGGTCTGGCTGCCGATCTCCCAGGAATGGAGCTTGTTCATGCAAAAATGAAGGTTCACGACGAAGCCCGTATTCACTACGAAAAAAACGAGGCAGAGGACAGAAAGGAGGAACTTCTTCATTTTTTTGGCCTAAAACAAAGATAAACACCGTTTTGCAGAATGCAATAGAAGGAAGAGGGAACAAGGGCCGAAGGGCATCAATTAACAAAACTCCAGTAAATACCCAGGCGCATCACCAGGCCGGGATAAGGGTAATCCGGTGCCGCCAGGTTGTGTTCCTTAAAGCGGCCGTCGCGGAAACGGATGCTATTCAGATTCTCCATACGGGCATAGGCGCGGAAACTGCGGATCTGGAAATTCAAAAAAGCATGGATATCGGGCCTGTTGGCTATTCTTTGGGTATCCTGGTAGGAGAATCTGCCAAGTAAAGGGGAATAATGATCCGCTTTGTAAGGACTATGATACCTGATCTCAGCGCCCATGGCAAGATTGAGGTTGCGGTATCCGAATTTTCCCTCTTTCACGATCCTGTTCCTCGTAAGGAAAAGCGGCAGGTTCACTTCCGCATTCCCGGCTTTCTGCTGCAGGTAAACTTCCGCGTACCAGTTCCATCCCCTGCCCAGTGAGAAGGTCTTCAGAGCATTGATACGGAGAAAGCTGAACAGGTCACTTTCCTGCTCGAGCCTGTAAAAATCTTTTACATACAGGTAATTTCCCACCATATAATAATCGGCGCTGAGTTGCAGCTTCAGGAAGGGATTCTGCAAGGCACCGAAGAGGTGGGTGATGTTCTCCTTGTCAAAGGTCTTAGGCTGGTCCAGGTAAAAATCGCTCCGCTGGTCAAAGGTGAAGGCCGGCGAGCGGTTGCTGTTCTCAAAACCTGCCAGAAGGCTGCCCACTTTGGTGCTGATGTAGCGCTGCAGGGTGATCCTCGCCTGATAATCACCGCCATTGAATCCATTCAGCCATAGTTTACCAGAAGCGAGCATATCCCATTTTTTGTTCCTTGTGCGGTTGCGGTATTCACCATGGGTGATGATGTTGGAAAAACTGCCTTCGGCATTCCTCAAACGGGTATACACCTGCTGCTCTATGCCCAGCTTGATGAACTGGTGAAGGTTTTTTGCGTCGGGGTACTGGTAGATGGAAAAGTCGTTGCTCCACTCGCGCCAGTCGTCCCTGCGCTCAATGGTATCTGTTGGTGTGGGGAATGTGATGCCATAATAATTCCTGTAATACACTGAATCTCCCGCCGCATCCCTGAACTCATATTTGTATTTGCCATACTTCAGTGTATGCTCAAATCTTAGCCTGGGAAAGAAAAGAGGGATCACAGTAGAATCCGTTACGATAGAATCCTTTTGCCCCAGGTCATATTGCTGGCGCATCATAAAATTGAATTCCCTGTAGCGGTTGCCGGTAGTGATGTTGGCATCGAAAAAATTCCGGCTGAAATCCTGTTGCGCACCGAGCTTGGTAGGCACACTGAACCTGTCGTCAAACACGCTGCTGTCCAGGTAGTCGCGGTCATTGCGAATGCCACCATTTTCAGCGGCCTGCATTTTATTGCCCAGGAAGACCACGTAATTGTTATACCGCCTGTTGGGCGAATTATACCAGGACGTGACCAGGTAATTGTTGTGCGCGGTTTTCTGGTTCTTGAAAAAACCCGGGCTGTTGATCATCCGGTAAGCCAGGGAAATATTCCAGTGAGGCTTGTAGTTCTGCGTATGCAGTATTTCTATCAGTTGCTGCGTCTGGCTGCCCAGGGTATAACCCAACTCCGTATAGGGTCTCGTGGTGTTGAAAAAGCGAACCTTGTCCAGCTTCCATTTGTAAAGATCGTAAGCATGAAAGCCTGCATCGAATCCGGCCACCATGGAAGGCTGGAAAAGAATAGAATTGGCAGCCGTTCCGGGATTGCCAAGGAAATGATAAGTGGCTGGAATAGGATAGCGAACGTTGTATTCGTTGATGGAGCTGTCGAACTGGTAGGACCTGGTAGTGTCGGGGAAATAAAAATGAATAGTGATGCTGTCTTCCAGGTGATCCCTTCTCTTCAGGCTATCTGTTGTACCTGTGCCGCCTGTACCGCCCGTACCTATTGTACCAATGCGGTCGGTGGTGCGTGTGATCACGCGCTGGGCCGAGACCTCTCCGGCCACCATCAGCAGCGCTGCACAAACCGCTATGTAGATCCTGGTAGACACTAATTGAGTGTTCTGATTAATCCACGGAAGATGGCGGTGAATTTGGGCTCGGCCTGGTGGGCCGCTTCCAGCACTTCTTTATGCGTGATCGTATTCTCTTCCTCCCGGATGCCTATATCCGTGATCACGCTCATGGCAAATACCTGCATGCCTATATGGTTGGCTGCGATCGTTTCCTGTACCGTGCTCATGCCTACGGCATCTCCACCCAGCAGGTGGATCATCTTGTATTCGGCCCTCGTCTCAAAAGTGGGACCTGTCACGCCAAAATACACGCCTTCTTTCACTTCGATGTCGAGGTCGGCGGCGATCTTTTTAGCCCTTATGATCAGTTCTTTTTTGAATGGCTCGCTCATGTCCGGGAACCTGGGTCCCAGCCTGTCGTCATTGAGCCCAATGAGTGGATTGACGGTAGCAAAGGAAATGATGTCATTGATGATCATCAGGTCACCGATCCTGAATTCTGTATTCACACCACCGGCAGCATTGGAGATGAGCAGGGTTTCCACGCCCAGCATTTTCATGACGCGCACTGGAAAAACAACGTCATCGGCAGAATAGCCTTCATAAAAATGGAACCTTCCCGCCATAGCTATGATCGGTTGTCCATCAATGGTACCGAAGATCAGCTTGCCGTGATGGCCTTCCACTGTGGACACCGGGAAGTGGGGGATCTTGTCATAACTGATCTCATTGTCTGTGCTGATCTCTTTCACGAAATTGCCAAGTCCACTCCCTAATACAACACCTATCCTTGCTTTTTTTGAATTGTACGGCTCAAGGAATTTTACCGCCTCCGTTAATTTCTCGTAAACATTCATTCCGGCAAAGATAGCCGGCGGCAACTAATAAGGATATTTATAGAAATCACAATATTCCTCGTCGCAGATCAGCCTTTTATAGAGGGAATTCCCCATCACTTCCGTATAATCCATCCATTTCCCGTCCACCTTCATTTTCCTGTATACCAGCCTGGTGCCATGGCTGTAGTCCACGTACCAGTTCACATGGCCGGTGTACAATGGCTGGATGGCTTTTCCTGTCGGCAGGTGCCAGCCATAAATGGCTACCCGGTTTTGCCGGGAATCGCGGGTGATCTTTCCCGAGATCACCAGGTCTTTCTTGATGCCTGCTATCAATCCCTTCCTCTGCTTTCGCTGGCCCTCAATGATCAGGTGGTGTTGGTACATGGTAGGACTGCTGTCGCGAAAGGCATACATAGGCACAGGATCGAGCTTCCATGCAGCAGACCTGTAGATCTCGTCGGATATTTTCCTGGTGGGCAGGAAGCAGTTGAAAGCATCGGCGATCTGCTGGGAGGCCATTGGGGTCAGGGGCACCCTGACCCAGTCCTCATCACTCCCTACCGATAAATAGTCTGGCGACACATAGATGGTGGCTTTAATATTTTTACTGCTGACCGAATCGATGAAGCTGATGTGCACCGGGACAAACTTTGCCAGGAAAGAAGGCATATTGCCGGCGAGTATTTCCTTCAATGCAAGTGAATCCCGCTGCTTCCAGTTGAAAGCGGCCACTGCCTGGTAAAAACTGCTTCCTGTCATTTTGGATTGCCGTTCAGGCAAAGGCAGGCGGGGTGGGGCACAGGAAACAAAAAGAACAAGAAACAGGACAAAAGCAGGCGGGTTGAAAATGATTGTTGATAACCGATAGTTGGAATTGCCCGATCTCTGCCGCATGCCCCAAGTTCAGCAAAAACCAGCAGAAATAACCGCCTGGCCTCCTTTCAGTGTATACTAAAGTGTACTAGGTACACATTACTTGCCTGTCAACTTTATCAACTCCATCAACTCTATCAACTTGAAATCAACTTCCCTCCCCAAACTTCACCGCCTATCGCTATTTTTGCGGCAAATCTCGATTACATGAATTTGCATGAGTACCAGGCTAAGGAGCTTTTGAAGAAATATGGAGTTGCCGTACAGGAAGGCATCGCTGCTTCCAGCGTCCACGAGGCGGAAGAAGCATACAGGCAGATCAAAACAGAATACGGAAGCAACTTTGCCGTGATCAAGGCACAGATCCACGCTGGTGGAAGAGGCAAGGGAAAGATCAGGGAGACCGGCGTGAATGGAGTGAAGGTGGTAAAGAACCTCGACGAAGTGAGCGACATATCTGAAAAAATACTGGGCGGCACCCTGGTGACCATCCAGACAGGCGAGGCCGGCAAGGTGGTGAACAAGATCCTGCTTGCTCAGGACATGTATTACGATGGTCCGCACGAGAAAAAAGAATTTTACCTCTCTATCCTGCTCGACAGGACAAAAGGCATGAACGTGATCATGTACAGCACGGAGGGAGGAATGGATATAGAAGAAGTGGCGCATAAGACGCCGGAAAAAATATTCAAGGAGTGGGTGCATCCTTCTGGTCCCCTGCAGGCCTTCCAGGCACGCAAGATCTCTTTCAATCTTGGACTGAAGGGAGATGCTTCGAAGAACATGATCCGCTTCATCACCAACTTGTACAACGCTTATGTAGGTCTCGACTGCGCCATGCTGGAGATCAACCCGCTGTTCAAGGCTGCCGACGACCGCATCATCGCGGTAGACTGCAAGATGAACCTGGATGACAACGCGCTGATGCGCCACCCCGACCTGGCCGTGCTGCGTGATATTGCAGAAGAAGATCCTACTGAAGTGGAAGCGGGCAAACACAACCTGAACTTCGTGAAGCTCGACGGCAATGTGGGCTGCATGGTGAATGGCGCCGGCCTGGCCATGGCCACCATGGATATGATCAAGCTGAGTGGCGGCGAGCCCGCCAACTTCCTGGACGTAGGCGGAACAGCCAATGCGCAAACCGTGGAAGCTGGTTTCCGCATCATCCTCAAAGACCCCAAAGTAAAGGCCATCCTGATCAATATATTCGGCGGTATCGTGCGTTGCGACCGCGTTGCACAAGGCGTTATTGATGCCTACAAGAACATGGGCAATATTGATATCCCTATTATTGTACGCCTGCAGGGTACCAATGCGGAAGAAGCGAAGAAACTCATTGACGAAAGCGGCCTGAAAGTTCAGTCTGCCATCCTCCTCAGCGAGGCGGCCGAACTGGTGAACAAGGCAGTATCAGGCAAGTAATTTTCTAATAACGAAGAAAGGCTACAGGATACTGTGGCCTTTTTTTGTGAAAGCCGTATTTTGATCGCCATGCAGGAAGCCTTTCAATTACTCCGCCGCGAAGAGATCGACAATGAACGCTGGGACCAGCGGGTGCGCGATTCCGCCAACGGCCTCATGTATGCCCAGACCACTTATCTCGACTGCATGGCAGAGAACTGGCACGCGTTGGCAGACCGGGACTACAAGGTGATCTGCGCTCTTCCCTGGAAAAGAAAATTCGGCATCAGCTACATTTACCCGCCTCCCTATGTGCAGCAGCTGGGACTCATTGGAGACCACCCAACCAGCTTGCAAACTGAGCAAGTGCTGGCCATGATGAAAAAAATGTTCCGGTACGGAGAATACTATTTCAATTTCGGCAATACGGGAATAGGAGAAAGCAGGACCAACTTCATACTTCGCCTCAACCAGGACCATTCAGCCTTGCAGGCCACCTACCCTGCCGATCTTCGTTATGACCTGAAAAAAGCAGCTTCCAATAAACTTAGCTATCAGAGATCGCAGGATCACACAGAAGCAGTGGGGCTTTACTATGAATCCCTGAGCCAAAAGAAAAATACCGGTTCCGGGCTGCTCGCAAAACTGTTGACACTCTTTAATATTTACACTGCAAAGGGTCAGGTATTGGTAAGAGAAGTGCGCCGGCAAAGCAGCATGCTGTCTGCTGTTGTTTGTATTCGTGATGAGAAAAGGATCTATCTCCTCGTGTCGGCAACCACCACAGAGGGAAGGAAGCTCAAGGCAAACCATTACCTGATGGATCAGCTCCTGAAGGAATTTTCGGGCAGTGGCCTGGTATTCGATTTTGTAGGCTCAGATCTCGAAGGGGTGGCGCATTTTTACAGGAACTTTACCAGTAAGGTAGAACCCTATTTTCATGTGAAGTGGAACAGGCTGCCTTTCCCGCTCAGGCTGCTAAAAAGCTGACCGGCAAAATATCTCCAGGGTTACGTTGTTTTTTTGAGCCAAGGCAGCAAGTAAGGTTTCAGCCGGAACAAATTCACGGTAGTGCATCCTATGGTCCTCCGCGAAATTAAAAGAACACTTCCCGAGCGTGTCCAGGTAACGGACATTGTTCTCCATAGCCTGGCGAAAATGCGGCAGTATGGCTTCAAATGAAAGCATCTCTACGGGCCTGGTGAGGCCGCTTAGCACTTCTTCCTCATGGCCCTCCACATCGATCTTAATAAAATCCGGGACACCATAGATATTCATCAGATGATCCAGTGTGAATATCTCCACGTCGTATTTTCTGAAATTTCCTTCCTGCCTGGTTTGAATGGTCTGCCACCTTGGGTTCAGTGTACTGCAGGCATGATCAAAAGCGTTTTCATAAAAACCAGCTACACCCGCCCGGTCGCTCACTGCCCCATTCAGCATCACTATGTCTTGCCTGTCCCTGAAACGGGCTTTCAGTATACGGAAATTGCGGCGCGAAGGCTCAACGACCACTACCTTTCTCGCCAGCTTTGAAAACACCGCTGCGGTAAAGCCTTCGTTACCGCCGATATCGAAAACGAGTTTTCGCCGGTGGTTGCTTTCCAGCACCGACCGGTACAATTCCTCCTGCTCGCCTAACTCCTTCGCCACATCTTTTCGCAACAGGAACCAGGCTTTCAGCACGGCGGGAGAATATCGAAGCTCAAGGTATCGGGAACTGCGTTCCAGGATACTTCTTAAAGACGACCGGAGTTTCATACTCCTTTTTTCTTTAACAGCGTTTCACAGATCGACATGTCAGAGGGCGTGGTCACTTTGATATTTGTTTCCTCTCCTTCCACCAGGTGGAGCTTGAGGCCGAAGGCTTCCACCACGGAAGCTTCATCGGTGAATTTTTCTTTGTGATCGATATTATAGGCGGGAAGAAGGATGCCGCTGTGAAAGGTCTGGGGCGTTTGTACAAGTACCACCCTTTCCCTTTCAATTGAGCTGCTGTCGCCATCGGTCAATATGCGTATGCTGTCCCTTGCCGGCACCACCGGGATGCCGGTTCCTTTTTCCAGCGCTGCTTCATAGCAGCGGTGGATCAACTCTGTACTCACCAGGCAGCGCACCGCGTCGTGTACGAAGATGATGGACTCCTGCGTAACCAGCTGGAGACCGTTCTGCACAGAATGAAACCGGGTTTCTCCGCCTGCACAAACCTGTATCCGGCTGTGATCAAACCAGGCGTCGATCACTTCCTTGCCTGTCTCAATATAATCCAGGGGCAAAACCACGATCACCTGCATGTCGTCGTACGCATCCAGGAAGGCGCGGATGGTGTAATACAACAAAGGCTTGTCGGCCAATGGTAGAAACTGTTTGGGAAGCGTACCGCCCATCCTGGTTCCTGAACCTCCTGCTACGATCACTGCATATTTAATCATCCTTCGTTTTTAAAATGTAACATAGCGAGGTCTCTTTCTTCCCTGTAGACCCGGTCGATCAATTTAGTAAGAGGCAATAACATTTTCTGCAAAGCCAGCGAAAAGGAAGAAAGTTTTTCACCTTCCTTCCGATCACGGCGGTTGAGCAGTTTGCGGGCCATGCCTGCCATGAGGTAGCTGGCCTGGATGTGCAGAAATCTTTTTTCCACAAGCAAAAAACCGTGTTCTGCAAATAGGTGCTCATAAAAACTCACGGTTCTTCCCAGGCAGGTCTCATTGCCACTTATCTTTTTTTCTATGCGCTCAAAAATATAAATATCGCTCTTGCTCACCCTGCACATCTCTTCGATCGTTCGCCTCAGCTCCTTATCGTTCGTGGTGTGCTGCAAAACAGTAGACGTGAACACGATGTCGAATTTCCTGTCTTCAAAAGGAAATCTTCCCTGCTCCACAGGAAAGAGCTCTGCCGCCTGGCCAGCCAGGTTGCGGTCGGCTAGTGTCAGCATCTCCCTGGACAGGTCCACCCCTACCAATCTTTTTGGCTCTACCCTTGCCACCTCACGCAAGTTACCCCCGGGGCCACAACCTACTTCCAGGACCGACTTCCCCCTGAATGGTATTTGACGGAAAATCCTGAGGAATTTCTTTCGCTTGTAACGGTAATAAGGCTCGTCATCCCCGGCGATGAAGTTTCCTTCTTCTCTCCGCGAGATCTCTGTGGCTACCTGGTCCCAATACGATGGCGGATGATATGTATCCTTACTACTTTCCACTAGCGATAAATAGAAGTTTCGCGGTAGCCATCGCTGCAACGCACGCCACGGTACATGCCCGCGCTGTTGAAGATCATAGAAAAATTTCCTTGTGCGTCCACGCCTATCATGCCACCTTCTCCCTGGAGAGCAGGCAGCTTTTGATTCACTACCACGCCCATGGCCTGTTCCAGGCTCATGCCCTTGTACTCCATCAAACAGCTCACATCGTATGCCGCCACTGCCCGCAAGAACATTTCACCATGGCCGGTAGCGCTGATGGCGCAGGTACGGTTGTTGGCGTAAGTGCCGGCGCCGATCACGGGGCTGTCGCCTATCCTTCCAAATTGCTTGTTGGTCATCCCTCCCGTGCTGGTAGCGGCAGCAGTGTTCCCCTGCTGGTCCACAGCCACGGCTCCTACCGTTCCAAATTTCCTGTCCCTGGCATCCGCATCAATGGCCGAATGGTCGATGAGATATTCATCAGAATCTTTGACGGCCAGCCATTGCTGATGCCTGAACTCCGAATAGAAATAACTGTCAGGTTCCATTTTTACATGGTGGGCGCGTGCAAATGCTTCGGCGCTTTTACCACTAAGGAATACATGCGGACTGTTTCGCATCACTTCATAAGCAAGGCAAATGGGATTGCGGATATTATGCACGCAAGCCACAGCCCCTGCCTCCAAATGTTCTCCCTCCATGATCGCAGCGTCCATTTCGTGCCCGCCTTCTTTATTGAATACCGAACCTTTGCCCGCGTTAAATAGAATGTTGTCTTCCAGCACCACGGTGGCCGCCATGACCGCATCCATCGCCTTGCCTCCTTCCGTGAGCACTCTGTACCCTGCCTCAATGGCTTCATCCAGCCCCTGCAGGTATTGGCGCTCCATTTCGGGCGTGAGCTCCTCCCTCAGTATCGTCCCCGCTCCCCCGTGTACCGCTATAGTGAATTTTGCCATTTTTTATTTAGGTTTGAAACTTGACCCGCCAACAGGCAAAGGTGGCAAATTTTCATGTTTAAACGAAAACTAACTGAATCCGACTGGTTGCTGCTGGCAGCCAACCTCGCGCCGATCGCGGGTGTTCTCTTCGCAGGATGGGATCCCTACCAGGTATTTCTCGCTTACTGCCTCGAGACCATAATCATTGGCCTGTTTACATTTATCAAACTAGGCATCGCCACTTATTTCCGCAGAAACGATCCCGGGACAGGCGGTTCTGAAACAGCTAAAACCGGTCTCTTCCTGATGTTCTTTTTCCTTCTGCATTACGGGATCTTTGTGGCTATTCAAACCACGCTCTTCCTGGAGGCAGCGCATTTTGGACAGGCCAGCTCTCCAGGCATCCTGGACATACTCTCCCGGCCGGGTCAGTATCTCGGAAATGAAGCCTGGCTATTGATCGTCCTGTTCGCACTGGCCTATGCCTACCAAAACATTGCTGCTTACATACGCGACCAGGACCATTTGAACAAGCCGGTATTTGCTATCATGTTCGAGCCCTATTCTCGGATCTTTGTTCAACAGTTTACCGTAGTGTTGGGCGCCCTGGTGATCTCCCTGGGAGGAGGGCTGATATTCATCCTGCTCTTTGCGGCTGTGAAAGCTTACTTCACGATATTTTTCAGCCTGGATGTCAGCAAAATAATTCAGGAAAGAAGCAGCTCGCATTCGTGAAGGAGCTTTTGCCTGTCGATGGCCACCGTACCTACCTCTTCGCATACCAATCCACCTGCGATGTTGGCCATTTCCGCCATGAGATGCACATTGCGGGTAGCAGCATATACGAGCGCGGCCACTGCGATCACCGTATCGCCCGCACCGGACACATCGGATACAGCACGCACATGCGAAGGAATGACGGCTGAGTTTTCGCCGTCGTTATAATAAACTCCTTTTTCAGAAAGTGTAATAAAAGAAATATGGTGCCCGAGCTGCTTGTGCAGGTCCTTGTGGATACCGGCGAGCAGGTTTTCACTGGCCTCCGTAAAGATCATATTCAAACCGTCTTTTACTTCTTTCAAGTTGGGTTTGAAAATATCCACGCCTTTATAGGCAAAGAAATTCTTGCGTTTAGGATCTACGGCAACGGGTACGCCCGCCTCCTTGCAAATGCTGATCACTTCGGAGATCAGTTCTTCGGTGAGCACCCCTTTGTTATAGTCTTCCAGGATGATCATCGCGGGCTTCTCATTCCTGATAAACGATTGCAGGCCGGATAGCAGCTTTTTCTCTTCCGCGTCGGTGAGATCGTCTGTTACTTCGGCATCCAGACGCATCATCTGCTGGTTGCGGCTGATGATCCTTGTTTTGTTGGTGGTGATCCGCTCACGGCTGCTCACGCTATAGGCTGTATTGATCTTGTTTTTTACAAACAGCTCCTCCAGCTGCCTGCCGTCCTCGTCGTCGCCGGTGACAGTGATCACATAGGGCTGCGCTCCGAGCGACTGCAGGTTTAGGGCTACGTTGCCGGCGCCCCCGATCCTCTGTTCCTTGCGGTCGATGAGCACAATGGGCACAGGTGCCTCGGGAGAGATACGGTCCACATGACCCCACATGTAGGTGTCAAGCATCACATCTCCCACTACACCGATCCGGATGTTTTTAAAAGAAGAAAAAAGTTCCTGGAAATTTTCCATCTATGCCCGCTTTGAAAGCAAAGCAAGTGAATAAATCGCAATCCGCGGCATGCGCGATTTACTTTTTGTATTGCTTGTTCAGCCCGCTGATCACATCGCCGGTGATGTTGTAAGTGGTATCGCGGTAATAGAACAGGCCAGGCTCATAAGCCAGTATATAGGTATATTTTTTATCCTTGTTGTAATCCTTCAGGAAGTTCTCTATGCGCGACTTCACATCTTTCATCTTACGCATATAAAGATCCTGGTACTCCTGGTCAAGGGCCATCTTGCGGTTCTTGATGGTCTGCTCCAGCTGCATCATGTCCCTGGTAGCCATTTCCGACTGCACCTGGGTCATCGTAGCTGCCTGGCCCTGGTATTCGGTGGCCTTGGACCTGTATTTTTTCTCCAGCCCGGTGAGCTCATTGTTCATGGCTACTTCTTTCCTCTCCAACTCGTTCTTCACATCCCTGATGAGCGCGAAAGAGTTTTCAAGAGAATCCATTTCGATATACGCAATGCGTACGCCATCGCCATCGGGCGCTGAATTGTTCACTGTGCTCGTTGCAGGTTTTGCATCCGGCTTAGATGAAGAATTAAAATGCAGGTAGAACAACACTCCCACTGCCAAAAGGAGTATACCGTTCAGGATGAGTAAACCATTTTTCATAATTCTTATCTTTTTGAAAACGAAGGATCTGCGACCCGGTGCAAATTAACGGGCAAAATCCTCCATTTAAAGCTAAAAGCTCAACTTTTTCAAACAGTTAACAGGGTACGCCATTTGCATCTATACCAGCATTCCTCACATAAAAATTCATAAATCATGGGAATTCTCAGTTGGATCATATTAGGATTAATAGCTGGAGCACTCGCCAAAGCCATACGCCCCGGGAGAGACCCGCAGGGATGCATCGTAACCATGGTCATCGGTATCATAGGCGCTGTCATTGGCGGCTGGATAGCCACCATGTTCGGCTGGGGCGAGGTCACAGGGCCGTTCAATCTTTACAGCATACTCATAGCTACGGTGGGCGCCATCATCGCTCTCGCCATCTGGGCAGCCGTTACTGGCAGGAACCGGAGAGTTTGACCGTAGATCGTTACCCGATAGTTATCGGGATATCGAAATTTAATGTTGGAACATAAAAAACCCTCCGCTCAGGCGGAGGGTTTTACAATTATAGAAGTTGATCTTATTCTTCTTCGTCGAAGGTCATGGCCTCTTTCGCCGTTTGCAACAACTCGTATTCTTCCTTGCTGCCCACGATCATGTTCTCAAACTCACGCAGACCTGTACCTGCCGGGATGAGGTGACCTGTGATCACATTCTCCTTCAGTCCGAGCATATCGTCGGTCTTACCTTGAATGGCCGCAGAAGAAAGCACCTTGGTTGTTTCCTGGAACGAAGCGGCAGATATCCAGCTGGTCACACCCAGGGAGGCCTTGGTGATACCAAGAAGGGTTGGCGCCGATGTCGCAGGTTTTGCGTCACGGTATTCCACCAGCTTCTTATCGTTCCTTCTCAGGATGGAATTCTCTTCGCGCAATTCCCTTAAGCTCACGATCTGTCCCGGTCTCAGCCTGGCTGAATCGCCGGATTCGGTCACTACCTTCTTGTCGTAGATGTAGTCGTTCTCATCCAGGAATTCAAACTTGTCTGTCAGGTCCTCTTCCAGGAACTTGGTGTCGCCCGGATCAACAATAGAAACCTTACGCATCATCTGGCGAACGATCACCTCGATGTGCTTATCGTTGATACGCACACCCTGGAGTCGGTACACCTCCTGGATCTCGTTCACCACGTACTGCTGTACGGCAAACGGTCCCTGGATGGCCAGGATGTCCTGAGGAGCGATCTGACCGTCGGACAATGGAGAGCCGGCTTTTACGAAGTCGCCGTCCTGCGCGAGGATCTGGCGGGTCAGCGGCACCAGGTACTTCCTGGTCACACCATCTTTTGCTTCGATAATGATCTCGCGGTTACCACGCTTCACGGCGCCCATGCTCACCACACCATCGATCTCAGAAACAATAGCGGGGTTGGAAGGATTACGCGCCTCGAACAATTCAGTTACACGTGGCAGACCTCCGGTGATATCTCTCAGTTTTCCAAGCACCCTCGGGATCTTCACGATCACCTGTCCGGCCCTTACCTCGGTATCCTCTTCGATAACGATATGGCTTCCTGTTGGCAGGTTGTATATTTTCTTTTCTTTTCCTTCTACAATGATGGATGGGATCTTGGTCTTGTCCCTGGTCTCGATCACCACTTTCTCCCTGTGACCTGTCTGCTCGTCGGCTTCCTCGCGGTAGGTAATACCTTCCAGCACGTTCTCGAATTTCAGCGTACCTACCTGCTCGGCTACGATCACGTTGTTGAACGGATCCCATGTGCAGATGATATCGCCTTTCTTCACCTTCTGGCCATCCTTTACATTGAGGGTAGCGCCATAAGGAACGTTGTTGGTAATGAGCAGCCTGTCGTTCTTCTCGTCGATGATCCTTACCTCACCAGTACGACCGATCACCACCTGGATCTTATCGCCTTCGTTGTTGGTAGTGGCTACAGAACGAACACCGTCGAACTGGATGGTACCGTCGAACTTGGCAGGAAGCGTAGATTCTACGGAAGCCGATCCCGCAACACCACCCACGTGGAAGGTACGGAGGGTCAGCTGTGTACCAGGCTCACCGATCGACTGGGCTGCGATGATACCTACAGCGTCGCCGCGCTGTGCCAGGTAACCCGTTGCCAGGTTCTTACCATAACACTTCACGCAAACACCACGCTTGGCTTCGCAGGTCAGTACGGAACGGATCTCCACCACTTCAATACCGCGCTCTTCGATCTTGTTGGCAATAGGTCCGGTGATCTCGCTGCCGGCAGCAATGATCAGTTCTTCTGTCTGAAGATCATACACGTCGTGTACAGATGTACGGCCGGCGATCCTGTCGGACAGTGGCTCGATGATGTCTTCGTTATCTTTTAATGCTGAAGTAGCAATACCTCTTAATGTTCCGCAATCCTCTTCAGTGATCACCACATCCTGCGATACGTCCACAAGACGACGGGTCAGGTAACCCGCATCGGCTGTTTTCAGGGCCGTATCCGCAAGACCCTTACGGGCACCGTGGGTAGAGATGAAGTAATCCAATACGTTCAGTCCGCCCTTGAAGTTGGAAAGGATGGGGTTCTCGATAATCTCAGATCCTGTTGAACCGGATTTCCTTGGCTTGGCCATCAGACCCCTCATACCGGCCAGCTGCTTGATCTGCTGCTTGGAACCACGCGCACCCGAGTCAAGCATCATGAACACAGAGTTGAAGCCCTGCTTGTCTGTTGCCAGCTCACGGATCAGCGTTTCGGTAATGCGGGTATCCACGCGCGACCAGATGTCAACGATCTGGTTGTATCGCTCGTTGTTGGTGATCAGACCCATGTTATAGTTCTCCCACACTTCATCAACTTCACCTTTCGCATTTTGCAGGAGTTCTTCTTTGATCTCAGGAATGATCAGGTCGTTGATAGAGAATGACAGACCGCCACGGAAGGCCATACGGAATCCGAGCTGCTTGATATCGTCCAGGAACTTCGCTGTCTTGGGAACGTTGGTGATCTCAATGATATCGCCAATGATCTCGCGAAGGTTCTTTTTGGTGAGCAGTGCGTTCACAAAACCTACTTCCTTCGGTACAAACTGGTTGAAGATCACACGGCCTACCGTGGTCTCAGTGAGTTTGTATACCAGCTCGTCGCCTTCTCTCACGTTCGTTCTTACACGGATGTGCGCATGCAGGTCAAGCTTGCCTTCGTTGTAGGCTATGATCACTTCTTCCTCGCTGTAGAAAGCCTTGCCCTCGCCCTTTACGATCAGCTCGGGAGTGGATTTCTTACCCTTGGAGATGTAATACAGACCCAACACCATGTCCTGTGAAGGAAGGGTGATAGGCGTACCATTCTGCGGGTTGAGGATGTTGTGTGAAGCCAGCATCAGCAACTGTGCTTCCAGGATCGCGGGGTTGCTCAATGGCACGTGTACCGCCATCTGGTCACCGTCGAAGTCGGCGTTGAAGGCCGTCGTTACCAATGGGTGCAGCTGGATCGCCTTTCCTTCTACCAGCTTGGGCTGGAAGGCCTGGATAGACAACCTGTGCAGCGTGGGGGCACGGTTCAGAAGAACAGGGTGACCCTTCAATATGTTTTCGAGGATATCCCAAACTACCGCTTCTTTCTTGTCTACCAGCTTACGGGCAGACTTCACGGTCTTTACAATACCTCTTTCTATCAGTTTCCTGATGATAAATGGCTTGAACAATTCAGCCGCCATGTCCTTGGGAAGACCGCACTCGTACAGCTTCAGCTCAGGACCTACTACGATCACCGAACGTCCGGAGTAGTCCACACGCTTACCCAAAAGGTTTTGACGGAAACGGCCCTGCTTTCCTTTCAGTACGTCGGAAAGTGATTTCAGCGCACGTCCGCCTTCCGCTTTCACGGCGTTGGACTTACGGCTGTTATCGAACAGGCTGTCTACCGCTTCCTGCAGCATACGCTTTTCGTTCCTGAGGATCACCTCTGGCGCCTTGATCTCCAGCAATCGCTTCAGGCGGTTGTTGCGGATGATCACGCGGCGGTAAAGGTCATTCAGGTCGGAAGATGCGAAACGGCCGCCGTCCAGGGGAACCAGGGGACGCAGCTCAGGAGGAATAACAGGAATGTATTGCATAACCATCCACTCGGGACGGTTAGAAATTCTAGTTTGTGCATCACGGAAAGACTCCACTACAGACAGGCGCTTGAGGGCGTCGGCCTTACGTTGCTGGGAGGTTTCTGTGGCTGCCGCGTTACGCAGGTCAAAAGAAAGCTGGTCGAGATCGATGCGGCCCAGGAGATCATGTACGGCCTCGGCGCCCATCTTGGCGATGAACTTCTGCGGATCCTCGTCAGGCAGGTATTGATTCTCCTTCGGCAGTGTGTCCAGCAGGTCGAGATATTCCTCTTCCGTGAGCAGGTCGCCCACGCTGTGCTTTTCAGCCTTCAGTCCTGGCTGGATCACTACGAAACGCTCGTAATAAACTATGCTCTCCAGCTTCTTGGAGCTCATGCCCAGCAGGTAACCGATCTTGTTAGGAAGTGATTTGAAGTACCAGATGTGCACAACGGGCACCACCAGCTTGATGTGGCCCATGCGCTCACGGCGAACCTTTTTCTCTGTTACTTCCACACCGCAACGGTCGCACACGATACCCTTGTAACGGATACGCTTGTACTTTCCGCAGGCACACTCATAGTCTTTTACTGGACCAAAGATCCTTTCGCAGAACAAACCGTCTCTTTCAGGCTTGTATGTACGATAGTTGATGGTCTCAGGCTTCAACACCTCACCAAAGCTCTTCTCCAGGATGCTGTCCGGTGAAGCCAGGCCGATGGTGATCTTTGAAAAGACTGGTCTTGGGCGATTATCTCTTTTATTAAAGGCCATAAAGCGATTTAAGATTTTTGATTTAAGATTTAAGATTTACATCCAAATCACTCACTACTCACTACTCACGATTGACGATTCACGTTTCTTAGTCGTGGAACTTCAGGTCCAGTCCAAGACCTCTCAGCTCATGCACCAATACGTTGAACGATTCAGGGATACCCGCTCTCGGGATGTTCTCACCTTTCACGATCGCCTCATAGGTCTTCGCGCGGCCGATGATATCATCCGATTTGAGTGTGAGCAATTCCTGCAGGATGTTGGCGGCACCATAAGCCTCGAGTGCCCAAACCTCCATCTCACCAAATCGCTGTCCACCGAACTGTGCTTTACCACCAAGAGGCTGCTGCGTGATCAGGCTGTAAGGTCCGATCGAACGTGCGTGCATCTTGTCGTCCACCATGTGGTGCAGCTTGATCACGTAGATCACGCCCACTGTGGCCTTCTGGTCGAAGCGGTCACCGGTCTCACCATCATAGAGATAAGTGTGTCCGAATGTTGGCAGCTTGGCTTCTTCAATATAATTGGCGATGTCTTCTGTAGATGCTCCGTCGAAAATGGGGGTCGCGAAACGAATACCCAGCTTTTCGCCGGCCCATCCGAGTACGGTCTCATAGATCTGACCGAGGTTCATACGGCTTGGTACACCCAATGGGTTGAGCACGATGTCCACCGGAGTTCCATCCTCGAGGAATGGCATATCCTCCGCACGAACGATCTTGGCTACGATACCCTTGTTACCGTGGCGTCCCGCCATCTTATCACCCACTTTCAGCTTACGCTTCACAGCCAGGTAAACCTTGGCCAGCTTCAGTACACCGGCAGGAAGCTCGTCACCAATAGAGATGTTGAACTTCTCTCTCTTGTATCTTCCCAGCTCTTCGTTGAACTTGATGCTGTAGTTGTGCAGCAGCGTATTGATGTTGTCATCAATCTTGGCTTCACCTGTCCAGCCCAGTGGGTTCACATTCTGGTAGTCTATGCTGGCGAGGTTCTTATGCGTGAACTTCGCGCCCTTGCCTATCAGCACTTCACCAAAGTTGTTGCTTACACCGGCAGATGGCTTGTCCTTCAACAGGGTCTGCAGCTTTTCAAGCAGCACGTCCATCAGGTCGCTCACGTTCTTCTCGTGCACTTTCTCCAGCTTCTCGATCGCTGTCTTCTCACGCACCTTGGCGTTCTTATCTTTCTTCGCACGCTGGAAAAGCTTCTTGTCGATCACCACGCCTTCCACACCGTTGGGTGCTTTCAGCGAAGCATCTTTCGCGTCGCCTGCCTTGTCGCCAAAGATGGCGCGCAGCAGTTTTTCTTCCGGCGTAGGATCTGATTCTCCTTTTGGAGTGATCTTGCCGATGAGGATGTCGCCTTCTTTTACATGGGCGCCGATGCGGATGATACCGTTCTCGTCGAGGTCCTTGGTGGCCTCTTCAGATACGTTCGGGATATCCGGCGTCAGTTCTTCCTCACCCAGCTTGGTATCGCGTACTTCCAGCTCATATTCGGAAATGTGCACGGAAGTAAACATGTCTTCTTTCACTACACGCTCGCTGATCACGATCGCATCCTCGAAGTTGTATCCCTTCCATGGCATGAAGGCCACTTTCAGGTTCTTCCCGAGTGCGAGCTCGCCATCTTTGGTAGCATATCCTTCTGTCAGGAAGTCTCCCTCTTTCACCTTCTGGCCCTTCTTCACGGCAGGCTTCAGGTTGATGGAAGTTTCCTGGTTGGTCTTGATGAACTTGGTGAGGTTATAGATCCTCAGGTCGTCCTCGAATGAAACCAGCCTTTGCTGCTCATTGCGGTTGTAGCGGACATGGATCTCGTTGGCATCCACGAACTCTACCACGCCATCGCCTTCGGAGTGGATCTGGATCCTTGCGTCGCGGGCAGCACGGCCTTCGAGGCCTGTACCTACCACGGGCACATCCGGGCGCAGAAGCGGAACCGCCTGGCGCTGCATGTTCGATCCCATCAGGGCACGGTTGGCGTCATCATGCTCAAGGAAGGGGATCAGGGAGGCGCTCAAACCAACGATCTGGTTCGGAGCTACGTCCATATACTCTACATCATTCCTGTCGAGGATAGGGAAGTCGCCGGTCTCACGACTCACGATCTTCTCTTCGGAGAAGTTGCCCTTCTCGTCCAGCGGCGTATTGGCCTGGGCGATCTTGGCGGAATCCTCCTCTTCGGCGCTCAGGAAAGTGAGCTGCTTCATGTTCACCTTGCCATTGTCCACTTTGCGGTACGGCGTCTCGATAAAGCCCATCTCGTTGATCTTCGCGTGCACGCAAAGCGTGGAGATCAAACCGATGTTGGGACCTTCCGGCGTTTCGATGGTACAAAGACGGCCATAGTGCGAGTAGTGTACGTCACGAACCTCGAAACCTGCGCGCTCACGGCTAAGGCCACCTGGTCCGAGCGCGGAAATACGGCGCTTGTGGGTGATCTCGGAAAGCGGGTTGGTCTGGTCGAGGAACTGCGACAGCTGTGATGTACCAAAGAAGGAATTGATCACAGAGGAAAGCGTACGCGCGTTGATCAGGTCCACAGGTGTGAATACCTCGTTGTCGCGTACGTTCATGCGCTCGCGGATGGTACGGGCCATACGGGCAAGACCCACTCCGAACTGCGCATACAACTGCTCACCCACCGTACGAACGCGGCGGTTGGACAGGTGATCGATGTCATCGATCTCGGCCTTACCATTGGTGAGGCGTACGAGATATTTGATGATCTCGATGATATCTTCTTTCGTTAATGTTTTCTGCTCTAATGGAGCGTGCAGGTTCAACTTGCGGTTGATCTTGTAACGGCCCACTTCCCCGAGATCGTAACGCTTGTCGGAGAAGAACAATTTATCAATGATACCACGGGCGGTCTCGTTATCCGGCGCATCGGCACCACGGAGCTGGCGATAGATCACCTGCACCGCCTCGAGCTCGCTGTTGGAAGTATCCTTGTTCAATGTATTGTAGATGATCGCGTAGTCTCCACCCACGTCTTCACGCTGGATGAATACAGACTTGATATCCATGTCGGAGATCGTATCGATCGCTTCCTCGTTCAGGATGGAGTCGCGCTCAAGCACGATCTCGTTCCTTTCGATGGAAACCACCTCACCGGTATCCTCATCCACGAAGTCTTCCACCCAGCTTCTCAGCACGCGGGCAGCCAGGCGGCGTCCGAGGAACTTCTGCAGGGCTTTCTTCTCTCCTTTCACCTCCTCGGCCATGCCGAAGAGCTCCAGGATGTCCTTATCGGTTTCAAAACCGATAGAACGCAGGAGGGTGGTGACCGGGAATTTCTTCTTACGGTCGATGTACGCGTACATCACATTGTTGATGTCGGTAGCGAATTCCATCCACGCGCCCTTGAAGGGGATCACGCGGGCAGAGTAGATCTTGGTACCGTTAGGGTGAATAGACTGACCAAAGAATACGCCTGGAGAACGGTGCAGCTGTGAAACCACTACGCGCTCAGCGCCATTGATCACGAATGTACCCCTTGGGGTCATGTATGGGATGTTGCCCAGGAACACGTCCTGTACAATCGTCTGGAAGTCGATGTGCTCTTCATCGTTACAGCTCAAACGCAGCTTCGCCTTCAGCGGAACCGCATAGGTGAGGCCGCGCTCCATACACTCTTCAATAGTGTATCGTGGCGGATCGATGAAATAGTCTAAAAATTCAAGGACGAAAATGTTCCTCGTGTCGGTAATAGGGAAATTCTCTTTGAACACACGGAACAGACCTTCCACGTTCCTCCTGTCGGGAGTTGTTTCAAGTTGAAAGAACTCTTTGAAAGACTGGATCTGAACAGCCAGAAGATCGGGTGTGTCTGCGATGTTTCCTATTTTACCGAAATTGATCCTCTGATTGAGTGTAGTAGCGGGCATAGGTAAAAAACCGGTTTTATGTGTCTGCCGCGCAAGTAAAGCAAATAGCTACCCGGCCCTTATTTTGATATAAAATAAAGGCTGTGGTAATCAACTATTTAAGCATGAATTGCGACGTCAAAATGTTTTTGGCCAAAACTTAAGGATTGCAAAAGTAAGCTTTTAGTGAATAACAGCAAGTTTTTCTGGCCCTCAAAGAGCACGCCGAATTAGTTTTTTGTATATTTTGTGTTTTCACCTGAATTGCATGGGCTGGAGGAAAGTGGCGGAGGAATACCTGGGCTTTTCCAGGAAGGAGCGGACGGGCATCATCAGCTTACTTCTCATTATATTATTTATTTATTTAATACCTGTGATTTATTCCAGGTTCCGGCCCCCGCAACCCGTTGTTACCGCCCGGGTTTTGGCCTATATCGATTCCACCCTGCCTGAACATCCCACTCAGCCGGAAGTAACTTTCCCTGGAACAAAAGTTTCGGAGCTTTTTGATTTTGACCCCAACACGCTCAGCCTGGAAGGCTGGACCCGCCTGGGCCTGCCCCCAAGGGTGGCCAGGACCATAGAGAATTACAGGAAAAAGGGAGGCCGCTTCTACCAGCCTGCCGACCTGCAGAAGATCTGGGGCCTGCCGCCCGGCTTTTATGAAAGCGTAAAAGCCCATATCTCCATTCCTCCCAGGGAAACCCAGGTTTGGAAGAACGAACGGTTTCCACCTCCCACCCGGGAAATAGAGAAAAAGGAGAAAAAGATCCTGGACATCAACCAGGCGGATAGTTCAGCCTGGATCGCATTGCCCTGGATAGGCGAAAAACTGGCGGGCAGGATACTGGCCTTTCGCGAAAAGCTGGGAGGGTTTTATAGTGTGGACCAGGTGGGCGAGACCTACGGCTTGCCCGACAGCAATTTCCAGAAGATCAAACCCCTGATCAGGGTGGATGCCGGCGGCATCAGGAAATTTAACCTGAATACCGCAACGAAGGAGGAACTGAAGTCACATCCCTATATTAAATGGAACCTGGCCAATGCTATTGTGAACTACAGGGAGCAGCACGGGCCCTTCACCAGCCTGGACGACCTGAAGAAGATCGCTCTGGTGGATGAAGGCCTGTACGAAAAGATCCGTCACTATTTCAGCCTCCAATAAAAAAGCCCCCGCCAGAAGACAGGGGCTATTATTTTGAGCAAAGAGCTTGCCCGATCACTTACGCGATCTCGACGTCAGCACCAGCTTCTTTCAGCTTGGCAACCAGGTCGTCTGCAGTTGCTTTGTCAACACCTTCTTTAACAGGCTTTGGAGCGCCGTCAACGAGGTCTTTTGCTTCTTTCAGACCGAGACCAGTCAGGTCTTTAACGATCTTTACTACGTTCAGCTTGTTAGCGCCGGCAGCTTTCAGGATCACATTGAAAGATGTTTTCTCTTCAGCAGCTGGAGCGCCACCACCTGCAGCAGGAGCAGCCATAGCCACAGCAGCAGCTGCAGGCTCAATGCCGTACTCGTCTTTCAGGATCTTTGCTAACTCGTTTACGTCTTTAACTGATAAGTTTACCAGTTGTTCTGCGAATGCTTTTAAATCAGCCATTTTTTACATTTTAAATAACCGCCTTCATTGCTAATGCTCCGGCGGAGGTTTATTGATCGTCTTCACTTAATCCCGAAGACTTAGGATGTATTTTTAGTTTCTGTACTAGCTTGCTTTCTCTTCCACGGCCTTGATCAGGCTGGCGAGCTTGCCGCCTGCATTCAGGGCAGAGATCACGTTCTTCGCAGGAGACTGCAGCAGTCCGATCACTTCGCCGATCAGGTCGTTCTTGCTCTTCAGCGTGGTCAACGCTTTCAGCTGGTCGTTGCCCGCGAACACGTCGCCATCAACAAAAGCCGCTTTCAGCAAAGGCAGTTCGCCTTTGGTATCCCTTCTGAAATCAGAAATGATCAGGGCGGGCTCTTTGGCGTTCTCGGAGAACATCAGGGCAGTTACGCCATGCAAAGAATCGAATACATTGGAAAAACGTTCTTCGTTCAAAGACTCAAGCGCCTTCTTGATCAATGTGTTCTTAGCCACCTTCATTTCAACATTCTTGTTGAAACAAACACGGCGAAGCTTGGAAACCTGCTCTACGCTCAGCGCTTCCGTATTGGTGATATAGAAGTTATTGTACTGGGAGAATTTCTCCTTCAGCGCTTCAATAACCTCATTTTTTTGTTCTTTATTCATTTTAATTCGTTTTGTGCCTCTTCATCACCCTCCTTTCAGGGAGGGCCGGGGAGGGTTTAGTGAACAAAAGATTTAGTGTCGATTGAAATACCAGGGCTCATGGTGCTCGCCATGGTCAGTCCTTTCAGGTAAGTACCTTTCGCTGTAGAAGGCTTAGCCTTGATGATAGCGTTGATCAGCTCCTGGCTGTTATCCGCGATCTTCTCGGGAGTGAAAGAAATACGCCCGATAGAAGCATGGATGATACCTGCCTTATCTACCTTGAACGCGATCTTACCACCTTTCACTTCGTTCACCGCACCGGCTACATCATTTGTTACCGTACCGGTCTTAGGGTTAGGCATCAAGTTACGTGGACCTAATATCTTACCAAGACGACCTATTTTAGGCATCACGGAAGGCGTGGCGATGATCACATCCACATCTGTCCATCCACCTTCGATCTTTTGAACGAATTCGTCCAGGCCCACAAAATCAGCACCTGCGCCTTTGGCAGCTGCTTCAAATTCCGGGGGACACAATACCAATACTTTCTTTGTTTTACCCGTACCATGAGGCAGGGTCACCGTACCACGAATGGCCTGGTCGGCTTTCTTAGGATCAACGCCTAAGCGGATATGAAGGTCAACAGACGCATCGAACTTACAGGTGGTGATATCTTTCACCAGCGTGGAAGCATCTTTCAGGCTGTATACTTTGTTCGCATCAACCTTTGCGTTTGCCGTTTTTCTTTTTTTAGGAATGAATGCCATTTTAAATTTCTTTAAAAGTTTGTGTAAAAAATCCAGGTTACTTCGCGGGGCCTCCCTCAACGGTCAAACCCATGCTTCTTGCCGTACCAGCTACCATGCTCATGGCGCTTTCAAGTGTAAAGGCATTCAGGTCGGGCATCTTGTCTTTTGCGATCTCTTCGATCTGCGCCCACGATACCTTGCCTACTTTGGAACGGTTAGGCTCTTTCGAACCACTCTGGATCTTAGCGGCATCCTTCAGCTGCACGGCGGCAGGAGGTGTCTTGATGATAAAGTCGAAAGACTTGTCGGAGTAAACTGTGATCAGAACAGGAAGTACTTTTCCCATCTTATCCTGGGTCCTTGCATTGAATTGCTTACAGAATTCCATGATGTTGATACCCTTGGAACCTAAAGCAGGACCGATCGGTGGAGCGGGGTTGGCCTGGCCACCCTTACACTGCAGCTTTACAAAGCCACTGATTTCTTTTGCCATTTTTTTTGATTTATTGGTTCAAGCGTCTAGCCTAAGGCGAGACTCCCAAATTCCTCAACTCGATAAAAAACTTCTAAAGAGCTAATTGGGGGTGCAAAAATAGAAAGATTTAAGGAAATAAGGGCTAAAAATCTCTAAACAAACCCATAAATCTACCAGGGTTCGTCCAGATCCGCCGGGTTGTAGACCTTTTCCCGGCTCACCAGGAGGCTATCCCTCCCCTTATTCTTCAGTACCAGGGTCCTTTTCCGGCTTCTCCTTACGAAAAATCCCAGCGGGGTCACCACCAGCAGGAAAATGGCTGAAAGCACCAGCTTGCTCACCACGAAATGGACGGCCGATAAAAGGGCAGTCCAAACTGTATAGAACTTCGACAGCACCCAGGGAAAGGCGCCCAGGATAAAGCCCGCCACCACGATCCAGGGGAGCATCACCCGGCTTTCCGTAGCCCAGGCCACGATCAGCAGAATGAGCACAAAGGCCAGGGCGGTTTCAAGCTGCTTCTCCCTCATATTAAAATAATGTGTAAACGAATGAACTCACAAAGGAGCTGTTCCCTACCACGATGAGCAGTCCCACCAGTAAAAGCGTGATGATCACGGGAACCAGCCACCACTTTTTCCTTACCCGGAGGAACATCCACATGTCGCGAAAAAATCCCATGCGGTAAAGGTAATTACTTCGAGACGAACAGGTTGCCGATCACCAGGTGATCGATCTGGGTCCGCTTAAAACATTCCAACGCATCTGCAGGCGTATTCACGATCGGCTCGTCCTTTACATTAAAGCTGGTGTTGATCAGCGCGGGACAGCCCGAGCTTTTATAAAAGGCCGCGAGCAGCTTCCATAAAAGCGGATTGGTCTCATGATGCACGGTTTGAATGCGGCAGCTGTGGTCCACATGGGTGGCCGCCGCCAGCACACTTTTGGGAAGGGCCAGTTTTTCACTGATGCTCCAGCCGGAAAAATCCGCAGGCAAAGGATAACGCTTGTCCGCGGCAATGGGCCGGGCAATGAGCATGTAGGGGGAAGGCTGGGAAAGGTGAAAATACTCCTCCGCGTATTCGGCAAGGATCATCGGCGCAAAGGGCCGGAAGCTTTCCCTGAATTTCACTTTCAGGTTCAGATTCTTTTGCATCTCGGGGTGTCGGGGATCGGCAATGATGCTGCGCGCTCCCAGCGCCCTGGGGCCAAATTCCAGCCTGCCCTGGTGCCAGCCAACCACTTTACCCTGGAGGAGGAGCATCACCACGGCATCGATCATGGCATCCTCGTTTTCCATGCGGGTGAAGGCTGCCTTATTTTTCCTGAGCACTCGAACCACTTCTTCTTCCGAATAAGCCGGACCCAGTAAAGCGCCTTTCATCCCATCCGGGGCCTGAATGCGTCTTTGCTGGTTGAAATAAATATGTGAACAGGCCAGGGCCGCGCCCAGGGCTCCGCCGGAATCACCGGCGGCAGGCTGTATGAAAACATGTTTGAAATGTTCCTGCTCCAACAATTTGCCGTTCGCTACGCAATTAAGCGCTACGCCTCCTGCCAGGCAAAGGTTCTCTTTCCCTGTGATCCTTTTTGCTTCCGCTGCGAGTTTAAAGATGATCTCCTCTGTGACCTTCTGCGCTGCCAGGGCCAGGTCACAATAATATTGCTGCATGGGCGCATCCTTCTCCCTGCGGGGGAAACCAAACAATTTCTCCCAGGCGGTATTGTTCGTCATGCGCAATCCCGTGTGGAACTCAAATTTTTCCATGTGCAGGAAGATGGAGCCATCGGCATAGATGGTGCAGAGCTCCGTGCGGATCTTTTCGATATAGCTTTTTACCGCATCAGATTGGGCATCTCCATAGGGCGCCAGTCCCATCAGCTTGTATTCCCCCGAGTTCACTTCAAAACCACAGTAATAGGTAAACGCAGAATACAGCAGGCCAATGGAATGAGGAAAGTGCATTTCCCTGAGCATGGTGATGCCATTCCCCTCCCCTTTTGAAATGGTGGCCGTTGCCCACTCGCCTATGCCGTCCATCGTGATGATGGCAGCCTCTTCGAAGGGCGAGGGATAAAAAGCGCTGGCGGCATGCGAAAGGTGGTGCTCCGTGAATAATAACTTCAGCTTTTTCTTATCATAAGGCTCCAGTTTTTTCAGCGACCTGTGAAGAAGGTCCTTCAGGAATATCTTCTCCCGGATCCATACGGGAATCGCTTGTAGAAAAGACCTGAGACCTTTTGGGGCAAATGAAAGATAGGTCTCGAGCAGTCTTTCAAATTTCAGGAAAGGTTTGTCGTAGAAAACCACCGCATCCAGCTCGTCGAGCGATACGCCTGCATCATCCAGGCAATACCGGATCGCTTTTGCCGGGAACGAAGGATCGTTCTTCACGCGCGTGAACCTTTCTTCTTCCGCCGCTGCAACGATCTCGCCGTCCCGCACGATAGCAGCGGCAGCATTGTGATAAAAAGCAGAGATTCCGAGGATGACCAAGTATCAGTTTTTTTGTGGAAGATAGAACTCCGGAAAACGTAAAGCTAAGATGCGTTCCATTTCCACAGCCAGGATGGAAGCCAGTTTCTCCGCACCCTCATTGGTATAATGCACATTGTCGTAGAAATAGAGAGAGGATTTCGGCAGCATGGAAGCCATATCCACCAGGTCAGTCTGCTTTTGCTCGCAAACCTCCCTGGTTACCTGGTTGTACCGGCTGAGCACCTTCCACAACAGGCTGCCATTGAATTCATCGCCCACAGGCACCTTTCCCAGGTCGGCCCCGGTGATGCTGTCTTTTACCTCACCCATGAGGCTGGGCTGGGTTAGAAAAACGGGCAGGATGCCATGTGCCTTGCAGGTGTCGATCAGCGCGGAGACCCTTTGCCGGAACTGCGTGAGATAAGGATCCTGCTTTTTTAACCGCGCCTCCACTTCGGCTTCGGTGAATTCACGAGGTTGATAATTCACCAGCTCCATAGGCCTGTCCGTTGTATTATTTACCTTCCTTGCCCTCCACCCTCTTACGATGTTCAGGCCCAGTGTGAGCACTTCGCTGTTGTTGAAAATAAAATGCTTGAGGTCGGGATAGGCTCCCCGGATATTGAGCTTGTCGTGAAAAAGCGGCTGGTCGTTCTCGATCTCATTATTCCCTAACAGGAAAACGATCACACGCGGACGGATCTTTACCAGGTAGTCATTCAGCAATACCTGGTGTCCAAAACTGGAATGCCCGTCAAAGCCGGCATTGTTCAACCAGAATGGGTGGAACCTGGGCGAAAGTTTTTGCGCCAGCTGGTCCGGCCAGGTCCTGCCTTCAGTGAGAAAATGGCATTCGGTGCTGCTGCCCCCTACGGTGATCACACTGAGCACCCTGTCAAGGTTCTTTGGTTTCTCGGGACCGCGGAAGCCCAGCGAATTCCGCCTGTTGATGATCTCGCGGTCAAGCCGGGGATTGATGCTGTTTCTTATCAGCAGTTCCTGGTTCACCGGCAGCATGATCTTGTTATACTTCACACGGAAAGGGAAGGGATTGTAAATGCGCAGGATGATCTCCAGGATGACGAAAGTGAAGACAAGCAGGAAAACAAAATAGCCGATCTTTTTCCAGGGGGGTCGCTGCATATTCCGGTTTAGCGCTACAATTTATACCCTCTGCCCAGAAATACAAAACCGCCCTCGCGGGCGGTCTCTTTATTTTCTTCCTTTTTTAAGATCGAGATAATCGAGGTAGTATATGATCTTGATGGAGAGATTGTTGTTCTGAGGCTCCGACAAGGTCTTGTTGAAGTTCCTGAAATAATCCGAAGCGTAAAGGCTATGGAAGTACTGGCTTTCATCCTTCCAGACAATATTGATGAAACTGCCCGGGGCAAACTGGAGGGAATATTGCGCATCTACGTTAAAGAAATTCGCGTGCGATGTGCCAGGCTGACTGCTGGTAGTGGTGGCTGCCAGCGTGCCATCGGGCCGGAGTGAATAAAACTCTTTCACATCCACCTCGCTCCAGTAATGCCTTACCCTCACGGTAATGCCCGATTTGTTGCTGAAACTGTATTTGATGCCCAGCACATTTTCTACGGTCACGCGGTCACGGCGGGCAAATAAGATACTGTCGAGCACGGAAGTATTGTTCACGGTCTTGTAACGGGAAGCAGAATAGCCGGCATCGTTCGAGAACGGATTAAGATAAAGCTCGTGGTTCATTGAGAACTTGTCGTTGAACCTGTAGCGGTGGGTGAGATTGATCTCGTGGTTGCGGCTATTGAACTGGTCCCTGATCCCTACGAAGTAGTTCAGGCTCACAAAATATTTCTTCGCTGAGTTGGTTTCCACCCAGGTGCTGAACTGCACTCTCTCTGTTGACCTGAAGGACCAGCCTGCGTGGTGGGGCTCGTAAAAATCATTGCCCGCCGGCACATAGCCTATGAAGGCGCCCGTCCACCAGAGATTTTTTAGTTGCGTGTTTCCGTTGATGTTCATATTGAAGCTCTGGAACATGCTCTCCTGCTGCTGGTTCTCGTACTTTCGGAACAACCTGTTGTGGCCAATGTTGAAATTCAGCTGGGCGCGCTTGTACCATTTTCCCGGCTGTATCCAGCGATAACCTGTCCAGAAATAATGGCTGATATAGTTATTGGTATTCATGATACCAAGATCATTCTTGTTGAATTTGTTGTCGGAGATCTCATGTGAAAACTGGAAGTTCCACCTGCCTCCTGTTTTTCCGAATTCAAGATTTTCTTCGAAACCGGTGAGCCCGTTGGATGCGGCTGTATTCTTTGTTCGGTGACTCACACTCAGCTGCCCAGCCAGCCTGTATGTGTTTTTCTTGTTGTTCAGCCGGAACATGCCCGCCGTAACATTGGCATCGTAAGCCGAACCTTCCCTCAGCACGCTGGTGTTCACCAGGCTGATAGACGAATTGTTTTTCAGGTTCTGATCGAGCACAATGATGTTATAATTCGTCAACGGGTTGGTCTCAACCTTATGCACCTGCTTCAGGCTGTCTTCCACTTCCGCGAACATGGCCTTGGTCACTGCGTTGAATACACCGATGCCTAATCCGGACTTGGTGCGGCCCGAGAGTTTGGTGGCGTTCAGCAGTTTGGACTGCTGGGGATTAGACAACACGGTTCCCTTATGTTCCTGCGCAAAGGCGTTGGCAGCTCCATAATTGATGGGCCGGCTGCCTACGCGGCGGGAATAGAATAAATTCCCTTTGTTGAACAATTCCGTACCCTCGGTGAAGAAGGGACGGTTCTCTGAATAGCGTACCTCAAACGGAGAGAGATTAAGTACCTGGTTATCGCTTTGCACCTGTCCAAAATCAGGGATCAGGGTCATATCAATAGTAAAGCTCTCACTGATACCCCATTTCACGTCCATCCCTCCATTCACCGAAGTGCGCAGATCTTTTTTATCCGGCTTGTAATGATTGGCATAGGCAGAGAGATAGGGAGAAAAGGATAACCTCACGGGTGCCTCAATATTTCCAATGCCGGTCCACTCTCCTCCCTGGTTCACAAAACCACCCACTTTCGGATCTATAGGACTCCAAAAAAATTGCTGTGCCGATTTTGTACGGCCGCGTACCAGGTTGAGGCCCCAGCTTTGATTTGCACTGCTTACAAAGCGAAGGGCGGAATAAGGGATCCGCATCTCGAAGCTCCAGCCGTTCTCGTGGATCTTCGTTTCGCTATCCCAAACAGCGCTCCACGACATGTCTTCGTTGGTAGGAGAATACTTGCAATCGAATTGCTCTCCCAGCGGTGTAACATAAAAGCCAACTGCGTTGATCTTGTCATTATAAGTGTCCAGCATCACGCCTGCATAGTCGTTCACACCTACCCTGTCGCGCCCTACCAGTTCTTTGGCAATGCTGTCCCTGGTCCTTTCATGGAGAAAGCCCGCCACGTAAATGGCAGTATTATCATACAGCAAATAGAACTCTGATCGCGTTTCGTGATTTTCCGGCTGGCCTGCATTGGGCCTCTGCTCGGTAAAGCCCGTAGCGGGCACTGCCTGCTTCCATGCTTCATCATCGATCACACCATCGATCCTGATGGCTGAAGTGGTCCTGGTAGCAGAAAGTTGTCTTGGTGATTTTTGCGCCACAACATTCAGTGAGACGCAGAATAAAAGGAGGAGTAAAATAGGCCGGTTCATGGTTGTGGTATTCAGTTCGAAATTATACGCACGACCTGCCCATTAGGTTACCGCTTATCAACAAAAAAAATCGTTCACAGTTCGTTAACAGCGATCACCGGCGTAAATAATCATCATGAATTATTTGTTGCAAAGCCTTCCCTGCACGAAGAGCACGGTCGGTGGACCGTCCTTCCTGATGAATGACCGCTCTTCCCACATTATCGAAGACAACTACACCGGAAGAATCGGTGAATCCAAATCCATTGTTGAATGTAAAAAAGGCAAAGGAAGCGGATGAGCTGTCGAAGAGCGGGCGGCTGAAAGGCGCTTTGGTTTTGGCATCCAGTGTGCCTGCAATTGTATTAAAGAGATCAAGCTGACTCACTGGCCTGTCGATCACGCCCTGCCTGTTCAGTGCGCCACCGAGCCAGAGCATGGGTATGCGAAAGTCCTGGCTGCGGTCTTTGCTTTGCGGTAAGATATGTCCGTGATCGCCGATGATCACGAGGATGGTCTCGCTCCACCAGCTTTGCTTTTTACAATACTCCACCAGCTGGGTAACCACCTTGTCGGTATAATGGATCGAGTTCAAAAACTTTTCCGAAGGATCGTTTCCGCCAATGCTTTTCTCAGGGACCTCGTAAGGTTCATGACTGGTGAGTGTGAGCCAGGAAAGAAAAAAAGGAGGTTGCAGGGATGCCAGATCCTTGCTGATCAAATTCATCACCACGCCGTCATGCGCTCCCCACTTGGAGTTTTGCTGATCTTTCGAAAATGCATGCTTGTCCACGATGTTGTCGAACGACTGCTGGTAGAGATAGGATTTGATGTTGGCGAATTCCGTCTCTCCTCCGTAATAGAATGAAGTGGCATAACCTTTCTCCTTGAATAGCCTGGTGAGATAAGGAAGACCTGCCAATTTTTTCGGTTTGCGGATCACGGAAGACTTGTTCAGGGCCGGATAACCGCTTAGGATGGCCGACAAGCCTTTGTCGGTGCGGTCGCCGCTGGCATAGGTGTTGGAAAAATACAGTCCTTCTTTGCGAAGCCTGTTGAATCCCGGCGTCACCGGCTCGCCGCCTACTGAAAGGTGAATGGCCTTTTCCGTAAAGCTTTCCCAGATGATGAAAATATAATTCGGCTTTGCCACAGCGGTGAAATTGCCGGGTAAAGAAGTTGTTTGATAGAGGCTGTCTACTACCTGCCTGGCGGTTCCATCCGGCATATATTGGTATAGGTTCTCCTCCCCGCTTGCGGATACCATGCCATGCATGAAATTCCACCCCGCATTGATGGCGGCAATGTTGGCAAAATTGTGCCTGGAGAAATAGACCGAGCTCTGGTTCATTGGCGAGAGTTGCAGTCCACCGCGAATGGGGATCACCAGGAGGGGCAGGATGGCTGCGAGGACGAGCGTGGTGAGCAGCTTCCCCCGCTTTTCGTTGTTGAACCTTACCTGCCTCCGCAGGAAGTTCCTGGTTATCCATGAGAACAGGAACCAAAGGATAATGTAACCAAGCAGTATCCAAAAGATCGGGAGATGGCTCACCGAGGCCCAGGCCTCCCTGGGGCTGGATAAATATTTTATGGGCGTATCATCGATACGGAACCCCCAGTGACCATAGAGCTCAAGGTCGCTCAGCACGATCAGCAGCAAGACCCCCATCACCAGGCTGGTATATAGGAGGTAAGGCAGCGGGCGCCGGAAGAAGTGGAACCAAACACTCAGGATCGCCATCAGGCAGGGAAGGATAAACAGATAAGCGCCAAGCGAAACATCCATCCTCAGTCCGTACCAGAAGCTGGAAAGCATTTCGGAAAAAGGGATGCCTGCGGCCAATTGGCTGTGATAGAGCACGAAGGCAAGCCTGGCCAGCTGGAAGAAGGCGAGCCAGAACAGAAAATAGAACAGCAGGAACCTGAGGCGAACCTTCATGGATCGATATAAAAAAAGCCATCACGCTCCAAGCGTGATGGCTTTAAAGTTATTATTTCTTTTTAACTGATCTTTTCTACCTGCATGTAATTGAGTTCCACAGGCGTTGATCGTCCAAAGATCTTCACGGTCACTTTCAGCTTTTTCTTCTCGTCGTTCACTTCTTCAATGGTACCGTTGAAGTCGTTGAATGGTCCTTCAATGATCTTAATGGTCTCACCTACGATGAATGGCTCGCTCATGCTCACCCCACCTGCTTCAGCCATCTCGTCCATCTTACCCAGCATCTTGTTCACTTCGGCCTTGCGCAGCGCGATCGGGTTCTCTTTACCCAGGAAGTGGATCACGTTGGAAGTATTCTTAATGGTATCTCTCAGGTCGTCATTCAGCTTGCCGTCCACCACTTCTATCATCACATAGCCTGGATAGTAGTTGCGCTCGCGCATCACCTTTTTGCCATTCTGCACCTTGTACACTTTTTCTACGGGGAGGAAAACCTGCTTCACGATCTCGCTCCATCCGCCACGTGAGATCTCCTTGTCAAGGTATTCTTTCACCTTGCGTTCCTTACCGCTCACCACGCGCAGCACGTACCATTTGGTATCCTGCTGCTGGGGCTGGGTTTCCTGCTGAACTGTTTCTTCCATTATTTAAAAAATGATGTGTAAATAAAATTCAGTCCGCCCTTAGAAACGAAATCCATCACGGCAACCAGCAAGGTGATCACCAGGGTAGCTGCCAGTACGATCATAGTTGACTGCTGCAGCTGGGTCCAGGTTGGCCAGGTCACTTTTTCCAGAAGCTCCTTGTATGAGTCGCGGAAATAATTCGATACCTTATTCATGTCTTATTGGTTTAAGGTTCTAGGCTCGGGTTCGGGGTTTTGCGTTTACCGTAAAAATGAACATTGAACCCTGAACGCTGAACTTCCTTGCACGGGCAGAGAGATTCGAACTCCCATCAACGGTTTTGGAGACCGCTATTCTGCCATTGAACTATGCCCGTATTTTTAGTTTCCTGTTTCCAGTTCATACTGAAACAGCTATCATCTCTCCCGCTATTCTGCCTCCCGATAGCTATCGGGAGAACTATGCCCGTATCTTTTGTTTCCGGTTTCCTGTTACTCACCACTCACCACTCACCTCACTGCTCTGACTCCCTCCCTTCAGGGAGGGCCGGGGAGGGTTTCCCGTAGAAAGCTAAAAGCTATCAACCAGGGGGCTGACAGCTTTTAGAATATAGTGCAAATGTATAAAATCATTTGCGTAAAAGCTAAGCCCAGGGGGCTTTGGCTCTTATTTTAAGATTTCAGTTACCTGACCTGCACCTACCGTACGTCCACCTTCACGGATCGCGAACTTCAGACCTTTTTCCATCGCGATCGGCATGATCAGCTTCACAGTGAGGTTGGTGTTATCACCAGGCATCACCATTTCAGTACCAGGGTTCAGTTCAACTTCACCGGTAACGTCTGTAGTTCTGAAATAGAACTGGGGACGGTACTTGTTGAAGAATGGAGTGTGACGTCCACCTTCTTCCTTGCTCAGTACGTAAACCTCGCCTTTGAACTCCGTGTGAGGAGTGATAGAGCCTGGCTTACAAATTACCATACCGCGGCGGATCTGGTTCTTTTCAATACCACGGAGCAGCAGACCGGCGTTGTCACCAGCTTCACCCTCGTCGAGGAGTTTGCGGAACATCTCAACACCTGTACAGGTAGATGTCAATGGAGCCTCCATCAAACCAACGATCTCAACACTTTCACCTACTTTAATGCGACCTCTCTCGATACGGCCGGTAGCAACCGTACCACGACCTGTGATAGAGAACACGTCCTCTACAGACATCAGGAAGGGAAGATCAACTGGGCGCGGAGGCAGCGGGATATAAGTATCAACGGCTTCCATCAGCTGGTCAACAGCAGCCACCCACTTTTCTTCGCCAGCAAGAGCGCCGGTTGCAGAACCCTGGATGATTGGCGTGTTGTCGCCATCGAAACCATATGAAGTCAACAGCTCGCGGATCTCCATCTCAACCAGTTCAAGCAGCTCGGGATCGTCAACGAGGTCAACCTTGTTCATGAATACTACGATACGAGGAACACCTACCTGGCGGGCCAGAAGAATGTGTTCTTTTGTTTGCGGCATAGGACCGTCTGTAGCAGCCACAACTAAAATAGCACCGTCCATCTGCGCAGCACCTGTGATCATGTTCTTCACATAGTCAGCGTGACCGGGACAGTCAACGTGAGCATAGTGACGGTTAGCCGTCTGGTACTCAACGTGCGCAGTGTTGATGGTGATACCCCTTTCTTTTTCTTCAGGAGCACCATCGATCTCATCATACTTCTTAGCCACATTACCCATGCCTTTAGAAGCAAGGATAGATGTAATAGCTGCGGTTAAAGTGGTCTTACCGTGGTCAACGTGACCGATGGTACCAACATTAACGTGCGGCTTGTCCCGCTTAAAATTCTCTTTAGCCATCTTTATCGGTTTTTTAGTTGTGGAGTTAAAATGTTTGTTTTCTTCTTTTATTCCTTTTCACAAAGGTGAAAAGGATTTCTTTATCTCGGCAACCGGTTCACTCCCTCTCCTGTTGCCTGAATTTTTTCAATTTACACTCATCTCTCTTCACTGGATCTGAGCCGTTATGGGGAATTGAACCCCAGACCTCTTCCTTACCAAGGAAGTGCTCTACCACTGAGCTACAACGGCTTACGAATAGTCATTGAAGTCAGCAGGTCATAAAAGTCAAAAAAAGCCTATGTCTCATGACTTATATGCTCCCTTGACTCATTTGACTTCCTTCTGAGCGGAAGACGAGGCTCGAACCCGCGACCTACAGCTTGGAAGGCTGTCGCTCTACCAACTGAGCTACTTCCGCATTTTGCCCTCCTCAGAAGCCTTCGGAGAACAGATTTTAAAGAACTTGACCAACTTAACCGCCTGGGCGGATTCGCGGACAAAGTGGGCAGGAGAGGATTCGAACCTCTGAAGTCGAAAGACAGCGGATTTACAGTCCGCCCCATTTGGCCGCTCTGGAACCTGCCCCTGGAGGGTGTTTCCACCCATCTACGCCAGTATTGAGCCACCTGCAGGAATCGAACCAGCGACCTACTGATTACAAATCAGTTGCTCTACCAGCTGAGCTAAGGTGGCGACAATGGCCCCCATGGCAATGCGGTTAACCTGCATCTGCCAGGTGGCTACTTCACCAGGATAACAACTTACCCTGCTGAATATGTTTATACAAAGAACTACCCTGTTTTTTGGGAAGGCAAAGGTAAAGGAATTTGCTTATCAGAAAAAAATGTCTGCAAATTTTCTGGAGGATTTAAACAAAAAATCCCGGATTACCGGGATTGTTGAATTAAGCTGCCAACTTTTCTTTCTTTTTTTTGATCTGGCTGACCAGGGAATCGAAGGCTTCGTCAAATGAAACTTCGAAAGATTTACTGGTGCATTTCACAAAGAAATCGGCTCTCGGCACATGCACCCTGATCTCAGCGATCTTGTCCTTAATGGTATGAACTACGTTATCTAATTTTAAAAACACATCGATCTTAATGATCCTGTCATGGTACTGGGTTAATTTTTGAATTTTTTCCTGAACATGGTCTAATAGTCTTTTGTCCGCGTCAAAATGCACTGAATGAATGTGAACGTTCATAGAATTTCAAATTTAAATCGTGAAGCAATCAAAGAGCTGATCCGCCTAAGCGGTACACTATGAAATTAACGCAGATCGCACGCTCCGCCAAGAGAAAAATAGCTTATTTTTTATCGTGCCAAAAGTTGATTATCAGGCCTTTGGATGCGCATTTTTGTGAATGTTTTTAAGCTTATCAATGGTATTATGGGTATATACCTGGGTGGCCGCCAGGCTGCTGTGACCCAGCAGTTCTTTCACCGCGTTCAGGTCGGCACCCGCGTTGGTGAGATGGGTGGCAAAACTATGCCGGAGCACGTGCGGACTCTTTTTTTCGATAGTGGTCACCCCCTGCAACCCGGCCCTTACCCGGTCGTAAACACTTCTCGGTGACAGTTTTTTGCCGGCTTCGGTCACCAAAAGGGCGTCGGTGCCCGGAGGGAGGGCTTTCTTTTCCTTGCAGTAAGCTTCGATCTCTGTGGCCAACTCCCTGCTAATAGGGATCACCCGCTCCTTATTGCCCTTTCCCAGCACTTTCAACGACGGACCCGAGGTGCTCACGTCCATTTCCCTCAGGTTGATCATCTCACTGAGTCGCATGCCGGTCTGGTAAAGCAGCAGGAAGATCATCCTGTCGGTTCGCCCCTTCCAGTTTTCGGGGAACTCCACGTAATTAAAAAGCGTATGGATATCCTTCCCGGGGATGAATTGAGGGAGGCGTTTCTCATTCTTTGGGGCTACCACCTTGAACATGGGCGTTTCAGCCACCTTCCCTGCCCGCATCTGGAATTTGAAGAAAGAGCGAAGCGTGGAGATCTTCCGGTTGATGCTCTTGGCCTTCATGTCCGCATCCTTCAGGGAAGCCAGCCAGCTCCTGATATATAAATGAGTGATAGCGCCCAGCTCTATTTCACCGTATGCAGTATGGAGATAATTGAAGAAAGAAACGAGGTCGTTCTCATAGGAGATGAGGGTGTGCCGGGAATACCGCTTTTCGAATTTGAGATAATCTAGAAAAGGCTGGATATGGGATGTTCCGGGCATAAAAAACAATAGCTGCAAAGTACAAAACTTTGCAGCTATCTATATCTTATAGTATGGCCTGGATTAAGGCTCTATTTGTCCTGTGACGATCTTTTGCTTATAGACTGCCTTCAATACCTGCGTCCTGCGCTTGATGGAAGGCTTGGTGAATGACTGCCTTTCGCGCAATTGCAGAAGGATCTTGGCTTTCTCGAATTTCTTCTTGTACTTCTTTAAAGCCTTGTCTATGTTTTCGCAATCTTTTGAGTCGATAATTAACATGCGTGATACCCCCTTTGATGTTTTTGGGAGGGCAAAGATAGGAATCAATCCTCTTTCAATCCAAAATAAAATGCAAAAAACCGATCTTTAAACCATGTTTACAGGCATTATTGAGACCACCGGCAGGGTAAGGGAAGTGGCAAAGCAGGACGGGAACCGCATTTTTTGGATAGAAACGCCGCTGGCAGGTGAATTAAAGGTAGATCAGAGCCTGGCGCACAATGGGGTCTGCCTTACCGTGGAGGAGATCCGCGGGGAGGTTTACCGGGTGACCGCCGTGGAGGAGACTTTAAAAAAATCCAGCCTGGAACACTGGGGCACCGATACCATCGTGAACCTGGAAAGAAGCCTGCAGCTTTCAGGCCGCCTCGACGGGCATTTTGTACAGGGGCATGTAGACGATACCGGCACCTGTACAGATATTGAGGAAAAGCATGGCAGCCGGGAGATCAGTTTCGAATTTTCGAAGGCATTTGCGCCGCTGGTGGTTGAAAAAGGCTCCATTGCCATCAATGGCGTAAGCCTCACTGTATTTAACGTGAAAAAGAAAAGCTTTACGGTGGCCATCATCCCTTACACCTATGAGCACACCAACTTCCGGCTGCTGAAAAAAGGCGACGAGGTGAATATTGAATTCGACCTGCTGGGCAAATACATTCAACGAAGCCTTAATCTCAAATAATGCTCCTGTCCATCCTGGGTCTATTATTATCCACCTTCCTATGCTGGTGCTGGGGCAGGATGGTCATGAAGCTCGCAGGCTGGAAAACAGGCACCCCACTGCCCCACCCTTCTTTGGTGGTGTTCACCGGCATGGGCGCCATTGCGTTTTTTGCCGGTGGATTCTCCCTGTTTTTCCCCCTGGGATCGCCGTGGAATTTGGTCATCTTCTCCTTACCCTTGCTGCTCGCGGTGATCGACCGGTCTATTGTTCATGCATTCCGGCAAATCAAAGAGTCGTGGCTAACAATGCCATTCGCGGAACGATGCCTTTTCCTGGCTTCGATAGCCTGCCTCCTGGTCATGTCAGTAGCGGAAGTAAATCACCCCGATACGCTGGGCTATCATGCACAAACGGTGAAATGGATCAAAGACTACCCGGTGGTACCTGGACTGGCCCTCCTGCACGAGCGCTACGGTTTCCAGAGCGCATGGTTTTTATTGAATGCCTTATTCCAATACACCAGCGACCATACTTACAGCTATATCTCACTCACCTTGCTCACCGCCCTGTTTTATTTTATTATATCAGGTATGGGCAGCGAGAAAAAAACCTGGCAAAAGGCCGGCTGGCTGGTCTTTGCCATGATCTTGTTTTGGTACTACCCCATGGCCAGGCTCACGGCAACCTCCATGAGTCCCGACCTGCCTGCAGCGGTCTTCACCTGGCTGGCCTTCTACACCTGGCTTTCGGCACCTTCATCTGCAAGGGATCTTTTTCTTCTTGCAGTATTTGCTGCCACGGCTACTGCCATGAAACTATCCGTAGCCCCCGTGCTGCTGCTCCCCTTGCTGGCAGGCATTTCCCTGGTAGGGAGGAAAAAAACGGCGACAGCTTTCCTGATGCTGGCGATCACTGCTTTGACCATCACCCCGGTATTGGTTCGCAGCGCAATCACATCGGGCTATGTGCTCTTTCCCGCGGCGATAACGCAGCTACCCGGCTACGCACACACCTTGCCCGCATCCCGCACCCTGCTGGTGAAGGAGGACATTACCGCTTATAGCAGGATACCCGTTGTGGCCAACGATCGCGAAAAGGTCAGGGAAAAACTGGACATGCCTTTCTCACAATGGATGCCCCTATGGTGGAAGGCAAAGACAGTAGCGGACAAATCCATTCTGCTGCTGGCCCTCGCTGCTTTGTTGTGGATGCCGTTCCGCCTGGTTGAACTGCTAAAGAATAAGGATAGAAAAGCAGGGACCGCTCTGCTTGTGCTGGTCATAGCCCTGGCTGCCTGGTTCCTGCTGGCACCGGATACCCGTTTTGGTATCGGTTACCTGGTACCGTTATTCGCGCTTGCATTTTTTTATAAGAAGGAATTAAAGGTCAGCGCAGCCCCCCTGGTATTCAAGCTTGCTGGTTTATTCTTCGCTTTCGTTTTGCTGGTCTATGGAGGATACAGGGTAAGCAAGTACAAGGGCGCCGGTCAATGGCTGCAACCCCTGGGCATCAGGCCGATCCCTTACACTGAAGTGCATTGCAACGGCACGCTGATCCATCTTCCGGCAGAAGGCAGGGAATGTCGTGATCTGCCACTACCCTGCGCCTACGACCCCTGCGAAAGCTTCCGGCCTGCAGGACAAAGCATCGCTGATGGATTTATAGCGAAGTGATCAGGCGAAATCGTTATTGATATTCTTTTCTTTGAGGGCTGCCTGTACTGCCGCATCCATCACTCTTTCGGCATAGGGAGAGGTCACCTCGTTCAAGGCTTCTATCGCCGCCCTGATCTCATCTTTGTTGCTTCCGGCTACGGTGGCCTCGAGCTTGTCCAGTGCTATAGTGCTCTGTTCGATCTCCGGACCTGTGAGTAAATGCTTGTTTTTTGAAATAAAATTCCTGGTAGTATCTATCAGAATCCTGGCCTCCGTTTGCGCTTCCACCAGTGCGCGCTGCTGCATATCGCTCTTCGCATGCTGGATAGAGTCCATGAGCATTTTTTCTACATCCGCGTCCGTGATACCATACTGTGGCTTTACTTCGATCGACTGCACGACGCCACTACGCAATTCCTTAGCCTGCACTACCAGGATGCCGTCTGCATTGATCAGGAAGGTTACTTCCACCTTAGGGATGCCTGCAGGCATGGAAGGAATGCCGGTGAGGTTGAATTCCGCTAGCTTCCTGTTGTCGGCCACCAGGTCGCGCTCACCCTGGAAAACAGAGATCCGCATACCGCTTTGCCCGTCTTTTTGCGTGGTGTATTGCCTGCCGGCCTTGGCCGGTATCTTGGAGTTCCGCGGGATCAGAACGTCCATCAGTCCGCCCATGGTCTCAATGCCCAATGAGAGCGGCGTTACGTCCAGCAACAGAACATCTTTATTATTCCCCGCCAGAATATCCGCCTGTATGGCCGCGCCCAGTGCTACCACTTCATCGGGATTCACTTCATCATGCACAGGCCTCCGGAAGAATTCCCCTACGCTTTTTTTCACCAGGGGTACCCGCGTGGATCCGCCCACCATGATCACTTCTTCAATGTCACCCACTTCGAGCTCGGCATCCTTCAAGGCTTGCTTGCAGCTTTCGATGGTACGTTCTACCAGTGACCCGATCAATTTTTCGAACTCTTCCCTTGTGATCGCCACCTTGTGGCCGGCCAGCTCACCCTCAAAACTATCTGCACCCGAAAGATGGTGCTTTGCAGCTTCCGCCTTGAGCCTCAGTTCCTGCGACAGCGAAGCATGCGCATTGAGCTCTTCGCGGGAAATAGACAGCTGCTGCATCCATCGCTGCACGATGGCATTGTCGAAATCATCGCCGCCGAGGTAAGTGTCGCCATGGGTGGAGAGCACTTCAAAGATGCCGTTGCTGATACGAAGTATAGAAATGTCAAAAGTGCCGCCGCCCAGGTCGTACACAGCTACCGTTTTTGTCTGCGCGGGATCTAACCCCACGCCATAAGCCAGGCTGGCTGCTGTGGGTTCGTTCACAATGCGCAGCACATCCAGGCCTGCCAGTCTTCCCGCATCGCGGGTGGCCTGGCGCTGGGCGTCGTTGAAATAGGCAGGCACGGTGATCACCGCCTTGTTCACAGGTGTTTTCAGTATATGTTCAGCCCTTTCTTTCAGGGCCTTGAGGATGAAAGAAGAAAGCTCGATGGGCGAATAAAATTTATTGCCCACCTGGATCTTTACCAGGTTATCCGATCCATCGTCGATGACCTTGTAAGTGAAGACATGACCTAACGCGTCCAGGTCGCCGTAAGATTTTCCCATCAGTCGCTTGACCGAAAAGATAGTGTTCGCAGGATCTGTGATGAGGTATTGCTTAGCCTCGGTTCCCACGGAGACTGTTCCGGCCTCTCCAAAATGGATAACGGATGGCACCAGGGAGCTGTTATCATGTTCTCTCAGCACCACCGGCTGCTTTGAGTCCGGGTGGATGATAGCAATGAGACTATTGGTCGTTCCGAGGTCGATGCCCACAATGATCTCCTCTTTCTGCAGGGTGCCCGTAGTAAGATTGATCGCAATTTTAGCCATAAGAAGCGCAAAGTTAACCAAATAAAAAGCCCCCCGCTGAGCGGGGGGCTTCATAAAGGTTTTTTGTTACCGCATCAGGTACATCTTGCCATAGCCCTTGTTGAAATAGCGGTCGGTATCGTCGTTCTCCGCCTTGTATTTCTCCAGCGACCTTCCATGGAGGTTGGTCACTACCCTGTAGAGGTATACACCGTTGGCCAGCTTCTGCCCGTACTGATCGGTTCCATCCCATTTGAATTCAGTGATGTTCCTTCCCACGCGCAGCGGGCCCAGCTCCTCTTTCGTGATCTCACGCACCACCTTGCCCGTAATAGTGAGCACCTGTATCTTGATATTCTGGGGCACTTCCGAACCGGTTATTGTAAACACGAAGGCTGTGGACGTAGTGAATGGGTTCGGATAGTTCAGCATGTTGGAGATCATGGCTTTGTTGATCACCTTAAAGGCCACCCTGTATTCCATGCCCCCTGCCTCGTTGCCGCTGTTGTCCTTGCCTGTCACCACCATTTCATAGTCACCGTCCTGGAAGAGATGGGGCTTGAAATTCACCGTGGCCATGTTGCCTATGTTGTTGGATCCCTGCGGCGGAATGAACTGCAGGGTATCGTTGTCGTAATTGTAGGTCCGCCAGGTTCCATCCGGGAAACGGACTTTGATCGTCACCAGGCTGGTATCCTGCAGCAGCCTCCACTTGGTCTCATCCTGCAGCTTGATCACGATCGAAGGCTTGGCAGAAACAATGTCGCCATTCAGGATGTGTGCATTGTCAAAGGTCACGTCCATCAACGGATTGAGCGTGTCGCCAATAACGAAGAAGGTCTTGTAAATAAAATTATTGAACTGGTGCTGTTCCGGCTGGTCGTTATCGGGGTTCACATGTACATACAGCGTATTCATGCCCTGGAAAAGCTTGGTGTCGATGGGGTAACGAACATGCAGCGTGTCGCCAACATTCAACGGCCTGTGCTTCTGAACCGGCAACACATGTGTCACATTGTTCTTGTCGGTGATCACCATTTTCACCAGCAGGCTGTCGAAATTAGCATCGCCGATATTTTTGAAAGCCAGCTTGAAATCGATGGCCTCACCCAGCTCCAGGGTATCCTTCATGGAGAAGTAAAGATTAGGTGCCACGGCTCCCTCGGCTACCGGCGTGGAAGTGACCCTCCAATACCGCAGCTGGTAAGGTGTATGGTACACGGTATCCTGGTTCTTCATCCTGAGCTTGATATAGGGATAGACGGAAGCGTTCACCGTTGAGATATCAAAATTTGCCTGCGCCGGGGTGATGCCATAGAACAAAGTATCCGCTGAACCATTATGCCGGATCCCGATGATGTTGATGGTTGCGTTGTCACCGGCGCCGGGATCGATGGTACCGCCTCTCCACTGCACCTGCTTCCAGGTTTTTGCAGGACCAAATACAGGAGAGGTAATATGCCCCGAAACACCTGCGGAGATCATGTTGGCCGAAAGCGTCACGTTGTCGTACAAGCCCTCTCCCATCACCGAAACCGGCGTGAAGCCATTGTCGTTCTTTTTATAGATCAGGATCCAGGCCCTGTGCCTGTAGTAAGAATCTATGGCTGTCAGTCCGGCTGCCTTGAGGTAATGGTACACGGAATTTCCGGAGCCATGATAGGCAGTGTCCGCCTTCCATTGATCAATGAATACACTGGCCGGCGGCCTCGAGAAATTCCTCACGATCACGTAAGCGCCATTGGGTACCGCCTGCTGCATGAACTGCATGATCTTGCGGCGGCCGGAGGTATCGTTGTAGATGTATTCGAAATTATATTTCCTGGTGGGATGGCAGGTATTGGAGATGCTGCCGTAGGCACCACCAGTCGTGTTCAGCCATGGCTTGAAGGTCACAGGGTCTATCACATTGAAGACAAGCGATCCGATGTGGCCGGAACATGAATTACTCATGGTCACTTCACCATTGATGTATACCGACATGCTCAAGTCGTTAAAGGTGCTGTAGCCCCAAAGTCCATTCCCCACAAAGACATCGTTGTTCACGTTGGAGAATTTCCAGGTTCCGGATGAATCGAGGACGATGCCTTCCTTCTCCGACTTCATATGCTGGTAGAGATGCGACTGGTTGAATCCATAGTCATAGTTCGGCAGGTAGACAAAGGAAGTGGTCTGCCAGTTGAAAGGCGTAGTGCCCGATGGAACAGGCGCCACCCTCCAGTAATAGACCACGCTGTCGAGGAAGGTGATGGACGGAGCAAACTCCAGGAGGCCTCCGCTGGAATTCAGCGTTGCCGAGATCTTCAAAGAAGAATTGAATTTCTCCGTAGTATCTATTTCAAATCTATAAGAGCGCGAAGCGGAGAAAGGATTGGCCGTAGATGCAGCAAAACGGATATTCTGCTTGTTCACTATCGCAAAGTTGGCAGGATAAACAGGTCTTGCCTCGTCCTCAAACACTACAACATTCTTTGTTACCGAGTTATTGGTTTCAAATAGTTCGTCCACCATATTCTCAGGATCAATGGTCACCGTGATCTTATTGGTTCCCTTGTCACGGATCGGATCCAGTGGAAGATTCACAGAAATAGAATCTGAATATCGTATGCCAGGAATGGTATCACGGAATACCACCTGGGTGGTGAGGTCGGGAAATTCTCGCTTCACTTCCACTACCAGGTTGGTGTTGATAGCTTTTCCAAGATTAATAAATTTTGCTTTCACGTTGAAAGTCTGGTCAGCTACGGAGACAAATCCAGGGGTAATGGTCAGCAGCGGATCTTCAATAGCATAATCCGGCTTGGGATGGCTGTTCAACTTAAGGGCAGGATCGCCGTGCAGGATGGATTGCTGCGTAGTGATCCTTGCATAAAAATCCTCCTGGGTGGTGTAGGCAAATGTTTGCGCCACGGTATTTTGAATCTGCAATCCCACCGACTTGCCATAATCCTTGCTTGCAAATGATTTGTAGAGCCTCGACGTATAGATATCCAGGTATTCAGGAATCCCATAGTGGCTGCTGGCCATGAATCCAATGGAACCGCGGTTAGGCACCAGGTTGTATTTCTCCGACAGAGTGGAAAAACCCTGCAGCCTGGTTACAGTGAAACCAAAGAAATCGCCCACCAGGCAACCCAGCGCCAGGAACATGGGGTATTTGCCCTGGTTATTGTATTGCTCCGGATTATTCAGATTGAATGCAAAACCTGTTGAAGAAGAATGGCCGAAATAAGTGAGCAGGGAAATGCCTTCCTGGAAAAGCTGTGGCAACAAAGTTCCACCGATCTGCTGCACGGCATCAGCCGATGTTTTTGTGAAGCTGGTTACTTTTCCGCCAAACAAGGTGTCCGATATGATCGCAGCGTAGGTATCGAGATAAGCCGAAAGTTCAGCATTCTCGGTGGCATTACCACCCCCTACGGCATGCACCACGTTTTTCATCCACGCCTTGTCGGCTATCAGCGGCGACTGCGTTTTTTGCGCGAGTTCATACTCTTTCACTTTGTTCAGGTAAGCTGTTACTTCCTGTGGTGCCACAACGGAAAGTCTGCCTATTGGGGTTTTGGGAAGTGCGGATCCCGGATCAGCGGCAAACATCAGGTCGGATGCCGGCCAGCCCCAGGTAGGCACGAGATTCAGTTTAGGCATGTCACCATGCGCTTCATAGAGGCGATACGACATGTAATGCACAGGTTTCCCGATCAGGAAAACATGCTTGGGTGCTGTGGGGAAACTTGCACGCGCATACATTAAGAAGTTACGGATGCTTACAGGATGCCTGTTGATCCCAAAGGCGAACTGGTCTTCCAGGTCCGCTATATCGTAGATCCTGGCATTGAATCCCCCACCTTCTACTGATGCGCGGTAAGTTCTGTAATCTTCTACCGGGTTGGTGCCACCAGGACCGTTATAAAGAATTGGGTTACTGATGATGATATAGTCTGCAGCATTGCCGGGCAATGCGTAATTGGTAAAACTCCTTTGTTTCAGGCTGGTTACAGTGGCTATATTGAATGCGGCCATCCTGATCATAACCAGCTTCCTCGGGACGGAAGAAGGTTCCAGCACGACTCTGATCACAGCAGGATTGCTGACATCCGCAATGTATCTCTTCCCATTGGTGAGGTCCAGTAAAACAGGCGGAGTGTCGTATACAAAATTGGTGATCTCCAAATAATTCCCTGAGGGTGATGCAGGCAGCGAAAACTGGAAGGTGCTGGTGGCACCAAAATTAAACTCCCTCGGATACGTCATCTCATATTGATGTACAACGAACCTCCCGCCGGTGATGTTCTGTATCTGTACATTGACGGTTCCCGTGAGTTTTGAAGGAGCTAAGCTGAATGTATCTCGTTTATGAATGAAATAGTCAACGTTGCCGCCGGCTATGGAGTCGCTGTTCATGAGCACCTTGTACCGGTGAGGCGTAGGATCATTTCCTGAAAGGGCTATTTTGAACTGCGCGGCTGGGCCACTGAGATAGGGATAAAGATTTTGAAACGTAGCATTATTGGGAGTGGTCACATTGATATCATGCGAGGTCCAGCCTTCACCCCTGTCGTAGTCGGAGCCATATACGTTCAAACCGGCGTTGACCGCATAACCGGGATTGATCTTCTCCCGAAAATATTTTCCTTCCGTGAACATGAAATAGGGTTCAGGGGGAAGCGAATTGCCGGCAACATTGTTGGCGGTGGGTACCAGCCTCCTGTTGGGACCGCCGGGATTCACGGTGAGAAAGTAGGCAGCCGAATCGGTTTGCAGGCTCCATTTTTTGTTCATGTGGTAATCCTTGGAGCGAAATAGCTGCGAATCCACCAGGCCGTCGTTCATCTCCCCCCAGAATTCCAGGTAGTCGGTACTTCCCAGTGCGCCTGTCTGCACAGAAGTATAAATTGGCACTTCGACCCCATTACGCCAAAGCTGAAAGTCCTGGGCCTGTACACTGCCAAGGCCCGCAGCATTGATCAAAGAAAAAGGGATACGGTGCAGCCCGCCATCTTTGATCTTGAATTTGTAATAAGTCTTGTTATAGTCGATCCATTCATTGTTGTACTGTGCCTGCGAAAAGATAGCCGGCAACAACAAAAGGACAAAAAGGATGCGTTTCATATGGCGTTGGGCGTACATGATCATTTGTTGGCTGTTTTCTTCTTATTCACCAGTTCCACCTGCAGTGAAAAGACATGTGTATAAAGGGCACTTGATTGGTTAGCGAGATTGACAAAAGCATAATCGATGCGCACGTTCTGCAGCCTGAAGCCTGCGCCCGCGCTGGGCTGATAGATCCAGACCTTTTCCTGGTTCACCGTATCAGAATCGGCCAGTGCACGCTGGAAGTTGGCAATGCCTCCGCGCAGGAAGACCACGTTGTTGATGTTGGCTTCCAAACCCAGCTTCGGATCCACGTTCACGGATTGAGAGCTCACAAGCGTGTTTCGCTGTCCGTCGAAAGTAAAATCCAGGTTGGCTTCTGCCAGCAGGCTGGCTTTCTTGCCCATCCGGAATTCCCTGCCCACTCCAGCGATCAGGCGGGGTGCTGTCATTTCCGTAGATCTTACCGGAATATCGTTGTTGGTGAGATAGAGGGCTTCTTTTTCTTTCTCTGAAAAATTGAATGACCAGCTGTTGAAGGTGGTGGTGATGTCGCGTCCCACGATTCCGAACTTCCATTTCTTCGCGTCCAACTGGAGGCCTGCATCGAGGCCGAAACCCCAGGCCTTGGCGAAGCTGCCTACGCTGCGGTGGATGATCTTGGCATTCAGACCAAACTGCATTTTGTTCTTTCCCTTCTCCCTGATCTGTTGGGCCAGGGAAACCAGGAAGGCGTAATCCGATGAGCTGAAGGCCTGGATGTTGTTGTAGTTGATGGTGCCATCCGGCTCACGCAGGAAGAGTGTATTTGGAATATCGTCTACCGCAAAGCGAAGCGCTGTAATCCCCAGAGTTCTTTTGCTGCCGGAAAGCGGGAGGGCCAGCGCGGCATAATCGAATTTGCCGATGCCGGAAAAATATTCCGCGTGCATCAAGTTCACCGTCGGCGCATTTTGCACAGATACCAGTCCGCCGGGATTCCAGTAACCGCTGGTGCCATCCTTTACCGATGCCACCTGGGCGCCGCCCATGGCAAGACCGCGGGCGCCTACACCAATATTCAGGAACTCGTTGGAGTATTTTCTGAACTGGGCCTGGCTGGATAGGGAAACGACTATAAAAGAGAAAGCTAACAGATAGCTGTGTTTCATTCGGACGATTTTGGAATTAGGCTGGCGTTTTAACATAGACCGGGTGTCTACAAATTTAAAGTCTAATGACTGCTAAACTGCATTCTCCCGCCTATTTAACGCCGTTTTTAGTGATAAATCAACTCTAATAGCATTAAAAAGCCATGCCATCTCCCTTACTTTTGTGAACTAAATTTCTGAAGATGAATTTGGTAGAAGAACTGCGGTGGCGGGGCATGGTGCAGGACATCATGCCGGGAACGGAAGAACAGCTGCAAAAAGAGCCCACGACAGGCTATATAGGCTTTGATCCCACCGCGGATTCCCTTCATATAGGCAACCTGGTGCCCATTGTACTGCTGATGCACCTGCAGAGGGCCGGCCATAAACCCATTGCCCTGGTAGGCGGCGCCACCGGTATGGTGGGCGATCCCAGCGGCAAATCGGGCGAGAGGAACCTCCTGAGCGAAGAAGTGCTCGAGAAAAACCTCAGCGGTGTGAAAAAACAGCTACAAAAATTCCTGGATTTCGACCCAGCCAACCCCAGGGCGGCCGAGATGGTGAACAATTACGACTGGTTCAAGGGTATGCATGTGCTGGATTTCATCCGCGACATCGGCAAGCATATCTCCGTGAATTATATGCTCAGCAAGGACAGCGTGAAGAAGAGGATCGAGGGAGATGCCGGCATCAGCTTCACTGAATTCACCTACCAGCTCATCCAGGGCTATGATTTTTTCTGGCTTTACCAGCACAGGAACTGCAGGCTCCAAATGGGCGGCAGCGACCAGTGGGGCAACATTACCACCGGCGCCGAGCTGGTGAGGAGAAAGGCAGGGGGAGAAGTTTTTGCCCTTACCTGTCCCCTGATCACCCGCGCAGACGGAGGCAAGTTTGGCAAATCGGAGGAAGGCAATGTGTGGCTGGACCCAGAAAAGACCACCCCTTACCAGTTCTACCAGTTCTGGCTCAATGCAAGCGACGTGGATGCTGCCAAATGGATCAAGGTTTTCACCTTCCTTTCCAAGGAGGAGATCGAAGAAACCGTCCGCTCACATGAATTTGACCCCTCACAGCGCCGGCTGCAAAAACAGCTGGCTGAGGAAGTGACCCGGCTGGTACATGGGGAAGAAGAATACCATAAAGCGGTAGCCACTACAGAAAAGCTCTTCAGTAAGCAAAGTTCCCGTATCGAAGACCTGAGCGTGGAAGACCTGCAAAGCATGGAAGGCATCGTGCACATCAACTACTCCAGGGACCAGTTGCTGGCGGGTGTGGATGTGGTGAGCTTCCTTGCAGATACCACCATCTTCCCAAGCAGGGGCGAAACCAGGAAAATGATACAGAATGGAGGGGTGAGCATCAATCGAAAAAAGGCCGATCTGCAAACGACCGTTTCAGGTTCCGACCTTCTTTACAACGAATATCTGCTGGTACAAAAGGGAAAGAAGCACTACTACCTGGTGAAGGCGGTGTAGACAGTTGACTAGTTAACTGGGAACAGCCACTGAGGAGAACGCTATTCCACGTGTACCTGTTTCTTCACTACGGCGCCTTCGCGCACCTCCATTAAGAACCTGCGCTCGCCGAGAATATATCCGTTGCCTTTCTCACAGAAATGCACTTTCAGATTCTCTATGCTTACAGGGTTGCCGTAGGGGATATCGGCTATGTTGCAGTGCTTGATATCGTGTCCGTCGATGATGATCACCAGGCCGCTGCCAATGGCCTCCATGTATTTGCCATCGGTGATGAGCATGCCCGTATCCTCACCCAGCCCAATGCCTATGCAGGAGGGATTGGAAGCTACAGCCTGGGCCAGCCTTCCAAAGCGCCCACGCTTTTCAAAATGCGAGTCCACGATCACGTCGTCGATGAAGCCGAGGCCGGTAGTGATCTTCACTTCACCCTTCAGGTGGGCTTTCGCAGCATCTCCTTCGTAGATCATGGTATTGCTCATAGCCATGGCGCCCGCACTGGTGCCGGCTACTACAAAAGGTTCAGTTGAAAACCTGTCGAGCAGGATGCGCAGGAATTCCGTGCCGCCAAAAGTAGCGGTGAGCCGCAGCTGGTTGCCACCGGTGAACATCACCGCGTCGCAAAGCTGAATTCTTTCCAGGTATTCTTCCCTTGCGGCATCGGAGCGGTCGCGTATGTGCATCATGCCCACGTTTTCGCAACCGATCATTCCAAATGCGCGCAGGTAATTATTGCCTACTTCTACCGGGATGGTGGAAGCCGTGGTGATCACTTCAATGCGGGCAGTGGCGCCTCCAGCTTCCTCCACGATGCGGCGCAGGATACCCAGCCCAAAAAAGTTGAGATTATTTTTATAATGATCACCGTTTTCAGGGACCGTGCCTTTGTCTTCAGCACCGCCAACCATGATCAGTTTTCCTTTAGGATTTAGCATGCTTTATTTCCTTCGCTTTTACAAATGTAAACTAAATATAATAGCTCTTCTATTGACAATCAACGCTCAGCTAAGTTTAACCTTGCCTTTATTTTTAAGTCCTTTTTAAGCGGTGGAAGCGAACTTCAGGATTCCCTCAACCAGCCTGTCCAGGTTATTCGTGGTGGTATACACGTTGGGTGTCACCCTCACTCCTTTGATATTCTCCCACTCTATGCTCACTGTGTGGACCTTATAATTGTTAAAAAGAAAGGTATCCAGGTCAGCAGGCTTCTTCCCTTTTACGGCCACCATGCCCAACGCCCCTCCCCATTTGGGTTCCATGGAGGTATGAAGTGTAACATTCGGATGATCCTTCACTTTTTCCATCCAATAGTTTTTCAAATAGTGCAACCTCTTCCACTTCCTTTCTGACCCCAGCATCTCGTGAAATTCCACCGCCTTGCCAATGGCCTGCTCAATGAAAAAAGGCCGGGTGCCAAGGTGCTCGAATTTGCGTATGTCGTCTTTCAGAGGATCGTCGCTGGCAAAAAGCGGGTAGATGTCCTTTATCTTATCTTTTTTTACATAAAGCATGCCGCTGCCGATGGGCGCATACAGCCATTTATGTAAGCTGGTGGCAAAATAGTCGCAATTGAGCGAGGGAATGGTGAATGGCAGGTGGGCAAAGCTGTGCGCTCCGTCTACCAGCACCTGGATATTTCTTTTTTTCGCCTCATCAGCGATCTTTCTCACGGGCAAGATCTGTCCATTCCAATTGATGACATGCGTAATGTGCACCAGCTTTGTTGCAGGTGTGAACGCAGAAGCGTAAGATCTCACCAGGTAGCTTTCATCTTCCGAGGGAAGCTGCAGGTCGATCCATTTTAATACAATGCCATCCCTTTTTTCTCTTTGCTTCCAGGCGTTCACCATATTGGGATAATCCTGTTTGGCCAGCACCACTTCATCGCCTGCTTTCAGTGGTAAGCCAAATATGATGGTCTCCAGTCCTTCCGATGAATTCCTGTTCATGGCGATCTCTTCCGCATCGCAGCCGGCGATGCGCGCCAGGTTGCCGCGCAGTGTTTCCCTGCCCATGTCGAGCACCCGCCACATGTAGTAGCTCGGCGCTTCATTGGAGAGGTCATAAAATCTTTTCACTGCATCCTGTACAGTGCGCGGAGCGGGCGATACGCCACCGTTGTTGAGATTGATGATAGAAGGAGAAACGGTGAATGACTGTTGTATGTAATACCAGAAATCTTCCTCGGTAGCAAGTTCGTCGGGTGGTGTGCTGGCCGCTTCTTTGATAGCCCGTTGAAGATCCCTGCTCCATGCAGGCTGCGTGAAAGAAGCCAATAAAGCTGTACCGGAAGCAATACCGGCTTTTCGCAAAAACGATCGTCGATTGAAAGCAGCCATAGGAATGGGTTACATAAATATAAGCGACTTAGTAAGTAGTGCCCACAGGCCGTTTCAAAAAATAACTAACAATCGTTAATAACTCCTAAGGGTTTCCGGTTAAAATCCATGTTCTTAGACGCGAGGGCGCTAATACGCCAGGGAGCGCGGGGTACGCGGGATAGAGACTTCAGGCGTTCCGAGCTCGTCGCATCTTGGTCAAACAACAATAAAAAAACCACCCCTGGCGGAGTGGTTTCAAAAGTATTAGAGCAGAGATCAGAATCCTTTTTTCTCATTGGCCTTCTGCATCGGGTTAGGACCTACGCCTGAACCTCTTGCCGGACCGCCCTGCTTCTGCTTGAACACCTGGAAGCGGGAAGCTTCGGCCGAAGTACCACCCCAGCTGTTGTTGCCTTCGTTGATATCGGCAGTTTCTCTCATCGGGTCGAGCTTGATGGAAGCCACTTCCTTGTCCTTCATGAAGAATTTCGTCACCTTGTTCTCGTTGTAGCGCCATACCTGGGCAGGAATGCGGTCGATCTCCTTGGTGCCATCTTTGAATGTCCACTCAATGATGATAGGCATCACCAGTCCGCCTTTATTGCCAAAGCTCAGCTCATAGAAATGCTTGTTCTGCAAGCGCTGTTTGGTGGCTTCATCCATGGCCTCAGCATTGGCCGGAATAATGGTAGCATACTTTGCAGAATCATAAGGCTCGAGACCGCGTCCATATCTCCAGTAAAAATCACGCAGCGAGGTATCCTTATCAGTCTCGAACCTGATGTTGGGATCCTGCCGGTTGCGGACCTTGGAAATATCGTCAAAGGAAGGTACCTGGGGCTTGGCGAGTCCCATGTTGATCGTAGTATCTTTCTCTCTTACCATGTTGCTGGTTGCATTGAAGTCTGCTCTCGCATATTTCACACTGTCCAGCGAAATATCTGTAACATCAGTGCTGTAGAACCAGCCTCTCCAGAACCAGTCAAGGTCTTCAGCGCTGGCATCCTCAATGGTACGGAAGAGATCAGCGGGTGTAGGATGCTTGAAGGCCCAGCGACGGGCGTATTCCTTGAATGCATAATCAAACAACTCGCGGCCCATGATGGTCTCGCGCAGGATGTTCAGTCCGGTAGCCGGCTTGGAGTAAGCGTTCGGACCAAAGCCAATGATGTTCTCAGAGTTGGTCATGATCGGCTCCAGCTGGTCTTTGGGAAGCTTCATATAGTCCACGATGCTGAATGCAGGACCGCGGCGTGAAGGGAATTTATTATCCCATAATTCTTCCGTGAGGTATTCAACAAAGGTGTTCAGGCCCTCATCCATCCATGTCCACTGGCGCTCATCGCTGTTGATGATCATGGGGAAGAAGTTGTGTCCTACCTCGTGGATGATCACACCGAGCATACCATTCTTGGTCTGCTCCGAATAGCTGCCGTCTTTTTCCGTGCGGCCGTAGTTGAAACAGATCATCGGGTATTCCATACCGTTATTCGCCTCTACGCTCTGTGCAACGGGATATGGATAAGGAATGGTGAAGTTGGAATAAGAGCGGATGGTATGCGCTACTGCCTTGGTAGAATAAGGACGGTAAAGTCCGTATGCTTCCTTGCCATAAAAACTCATACACATCACTTTCTTTCCTTCCACATAAGTAGGCATGGCATCCCAGATGAATTTGCGGCTGGAGGTCCAGGCAAAATCGCGCACATTGTTCGCGGTGAAGACCCAGGTCTTCTTGGCGGTAGATTTTTCTTTTTCGTTCTCTTTAGCTTCCGCCAGTGTAACGATCTCTACAGGCTCTTTTGCTGTCTGGGCTTTCTGCCACCTGGCGTACTGAGCCGGGGTGAGGTTGGCCTGGTAGCTGCTGGTTTCGCCGGTGGATCCTACAATGTGGTCAGCGGGCACGGTCATCTGTACCTTGAAGTTGCCGAAGGTGAGGGTGAACTCTCCCCTGCCGGTGAACTGCTGGTTCTGCCATCCGCCGTAGTCGCTGTACACGCAAAGGCGTGGATACCACTGGGCGATGGTAAAGAGATGGTTGCCATCTTCCGGGAAGTACTCGTAGCCACCGCGGCCACCCTGGGTCATCCTGTTGGGGATCTTGTAATTCCAGTCGATGTGCATGATGAATTTCTGACCGGGCTTCAGTGGAGCAGGAAGATCCACCCTGAGCATGGTCTTGTTGAGCACGCTTTTCAAAGGTTTGTGCGTTGTGCCATCCACCAGCCTGGTGATATTGAAACCATAGCCATTCTCCTCTTTTTGCTTTTCCAGGTTCTCCAGTTGCTGAGAACTTACAGTGCGGGGCATGCTGGAGCTGGTTTGATAGTTCGCGTTCTTGGTGCTGCTATGCTCGTTCTCATCCATCTGCAGCCAGAGATAACGCAGTACGTCCGGGGAGTTGTTGTAATAAGTAATGGTCTCGCTGCCGGTGAGGCGCTGGTTCTTTTCGTCCAGCTCGCACTTGATGTTATAATCGGCGCGTTGCTGCCAGTACTTGGGACCCGGCGCTCCGCTGGCTGTGCGGTACTCATTCGGCGTAGGCAGGATAGAGCCCAGCTGCTCGAACTTGTTCGCATGGTTGGAACCGGGATTGTTCTGTGTGTTTTGCCCCATTACCAGGTTGCTGCCCAAAAGCAGTAATCCAGAGGCAAACAGAATTTTCTTCATTTTCTTGTATTTATATGATTAATAAGGAATTTACTAAACTCTTTCGAGGGCCATTTGTAAGGCCAGTCCAAAGACAGCAGCGGATATAAAGATAGTCCAGTCCCGCCTTTGAATTTTGAATGTTCTCAGCAACAGCTCAGCTACCACTAAAAAAACAATCACCACCACGATCTGCCCTACTTCCAGTCCTACATTGAATCCAAACAGCGCCCAACCGAGATCCTGGTCGCTGGCCAGGATAAAGCGCAGTGTATTGGCGAATCCCAGGCCGTGGATCAGTCCAAAAAAAAGAGCGAAAAAATACTTGAGCCATGGCCCTCTCCTGCTGCTCTTTTTTTCAAAAAGGTTAGCAATGGCCGTGATCACGATGGTGCAGGGGATCAGGAATTCTACCAGGTCGGTAGGGATCTCCAGCAGTTCCATCGTACTCAGAGCCAGGGTGATCGAATGGCCGATAGTGAAGGCAGTCACCAGGATCAGCACCTTTTTCCAGTCCTGCCATGCATAAACCGCTGTGAGTACGCACACGAAAAGGATGTGGTCCAGCGCATCCGCGCTCATGATATGCTCCCATCCCAGCCTGAAATAGAACCCAAAATCACTCATCCCGCTCTTTTAACCTTTTATATATTAAGGTGTTCAAAATAAACCAGAGTTTTGTATTCTTAAAATTAATTACGCCAATGGCTTTGTTGTGGTTTAAGTGGTTACTGGGAATTTTCATTTTCGCCCACCCTTTTTACGTAAGCGTGACGGAGGTGAACCATAATGCCAAAGACAAGACCGTGGAAGTGAGCTGCAAGATCTTCGCGGATGATATGGAAGATGTGCTGAAAAAAAACTTCAAGACAGCGGTGGACCTCTCCGATCAGTCGAAGATGGAAAAGACCAACCAGCTGATGGAAGAGTACATGAGGAAACATTTGACCCTCTCGGTCAATGGAAAGCAGGTGGCGCTCAGCTACCTGGGTTTTGAAAAAGACAGGGAAGCTGTGTACGTCTATCTGGAAGGCCAAAATGTACCCTCAGTAAAGACCCTCGACCTCACCAACAGCCTGCTGCAGGACCTCACCGACCAGCAGATCAACATCATGCATGTAACCGTGGCGGGTGAGCGTAAAAGCCACAAGCTTGATCATCCGAAGAAGCAGGTCAGCTTTAGCTTTTAGGCCGCAGGGCGGTTGACTAGTTGACTGGTTGACTTGGAACCGCTGAAAGCTTTCCATTCACCATTCACGATGTGTACCAAGTACACATTCCACCTCCTCCCCTCTTAGTATCTTTCCTTCATGAGCAAAAGCTTTCTCATTGCATTTCTTTTCATCCAGCTGACCGCAGTTGCCGGCACAGTAGATACGGTGACCATCCCCAGCACGGCCATGCGGGCTTCTTTCAAGGCCGTGGTGATCCGTCCTGACAGCTACAAAAAAACAAAGGCCTCCTACCCCGTCATCTATCTTTTGCATGGTTACGACGGCAAATACAGCGACTGGATCAGAAAAGTTTCCTATTTACCCAACTATGCCGACGCCTTCCAGGTGATGATCGTTTGCCCCGATGGCCACCGCAGCAGCTGGTATTTCGATAGTCCTGTGGACAGCAGCATGCGCTATGAAACTTACGTGGCGAAAGAAGTGCCTGAATGGATAGATAAAAACTTCCGCACCATCCGCGACAGGAAGGCAAGAGCCATCACCGGCCTTAGCATGGGCGGACATGGTGCGCTCTTTCTTGGCTTCCGGCACCGCGATGTGTTCGGCGGGGCAGGCAGCATGAGCGGAGGCATGGACCTGTATCAAAGCAGGAACCGCTTCGACATCATGAAAAGATTGGGCGATACCCTGCAACACGCGGAGAACTGGAAGAACTATTCTATGGTGAACATGATAGAATCACATGGCGGCGTAAACGACCTGCGCATACTCATAGACTGCGGCGTAGACGATTTCTTTTTTTCTTCCAACAAACTATTGCATGAAAAAATGCTGCGACTGAAGATCCCGCACGAATACATTGAAAGGCCGGGAAGCCATAGCTGGATCTATTGGGAGAATGCAGTGAAGTACCAGTTGTACTTTTTCTATAATTACTTTCTTGAAGGGAAACGTGGAAGGTGAAAAATGAAAGGTGAAATTTCACTTTTGCGATTGTACCGTCATCTCCTGAGGGCTTTCGATTCACCATTCACTTGCTTCACCCCGCATTTGCGGGGCTCGCAATGACGTCGCTTCGGAATATTGCTCAAACTCACGATTGACGATTGACGATTCACGACGGTGGGCTCAGCCACCTGTAGATCCGTCCTTGACCTTGATCTTTTTCTTGCCTGAATTCTTCTTCTCGAACTCCAGTACTTCCTTGGGCTTTACAGGTGCTTTCTTTTCTTCTTTCTTCACAGTAGCGTCCGCATTGGTCACGTCCAATGGCACCAGCTCATCGCCTTCCTGCCTGGCAGGCTTGTCCATTTTCCAGGCCTCCCTTCTTTCCACAGTGCCCCGATGGGAATCGTAGTAGGTCCATACGCCATGTTTGAATGGCCTGGGCTCCACCCTGATGATCTGCTTGTGCGTGATCTTCGTGGGATCGTTGAGATCGTAAACATCCACGGTATCGAAAGGACTTTGGGGGTTGATGGCCCTCCAGCTTTCTTCCCTTAAGGGTTGTCCCATGTTATCGAAATACACATTCTTTCCATTCTTTTGACCCCACCTGTAGTTTTCTACAGACATGATATCCCCTTCCGGAGAATACCTGCGCCAAACTCCTTCTTTCACGCCGTTCTCGTAAAAGCCTTCTTCCTCGTAGCCTCTCTCCCCGCGAAGGCCCTCCACCTTCACGATCCACGGACCCTGGCGCTTGCCATTCATGTCAACGCAGTTCAGCGTGTCGCCCCTGGACGTAAGGATGAATTCCTTGCACTGGGCAAAACTTTCGGTGGAAGCAAATAAAACCAACATGAGAAGATACCGCATAGTTTAGTAAGTTTGGAATGGTTCCTATTTCGATGTTTTTAAAAACGGATTATGATCTCAAATTTACCAAAACCAAGCCTCTTACTCCTCTTCGTTTTCGTTACATTTTTCACAAATGCCCAGGTAGCTACCAGCGGCGCCGACAGGCTAAAAGGCCTTGAAAAGCGCAAAGCGCTGGAGCAAAGGTCAACCATTAACCAGGTAGCTTTCAGGAACATAGGTCCCTCTATCATGAGCGGCCGCGTTTCCGACCTCGATGTGAATCCTGCGGATCCTACTGAATTCTACGTAGGCTATTCTACAGGAGGACTCTGGCACACCAGGGATAACGGTATCTCTTTCAAATCAATTTTCGACAGCGCCGATGTGATCGGTATAGGCGATATAGCGGTGAACTGGAAGACCCGCACGATCTGGGTAGGAACCGGCGAAGTAAACAGCAGCCGCTCTTCTTATGCAGGGCTGGGTGTATTCAAAAGCAGCGACAACGGCAAGTCCTGGGAGTACATGGGATTGCCTGAATCTCATCATATCGGAAAGATCCAGCTGCATCCCACTGACGACCATACCGCATGGGTTGCCGTACTGGGACACCTGTATTCACCGAACGCGGAACGCGGCGTGTATAAAACAACGGACGGCGGGCGCACATGGAATCAAACCCTGTTCATCGACAACAACACGGGTGTTGTAGACCTCGATATCAATCCTTTGAACCCCAACGAGCTCTATGCAGCTGCCTGGTACCGTACCCGTAGGGCCTGGAGCTTCGAGGCCAGCGGCGCTACCAGCGGTATTTACAAAAGCACCGACGGTGGCAATACCTGGATGCCTATTACCAAAGAAGGCTCTGGCTTCCCTACTGGAAACATCGTAGGCAGGATCGGCATCGCTGTGTATCCTAAAGATCCAAAGATCGTTTACGCCATCCTGGACAACCAGCAAGCCAAACCCGATACAGCAAAAAAAGACTCAACCGTATACGAGCTCGCCCAGTTGAAAGGACTTACCGTGGAGCAGTTCATTGCATTGAATTCTTCGAAGATCGATACCATGCTGAAGCGCAACCGGCTGACACCGAAATACACCGCAGCTATCCTGAAGGAAATGGTCTCTACCGGGCAATTGAAACCAACAGCCCTGTACGATTATCTCTACCAGAACACCGGCTTCGAAGGAACACCCATCGGCGCTGAGATCTACCGCAGCGACAACGGAGGACAGTCCTGGAGAAAGACGAATGAAAAAGAAGTACCGATCAATTCCACTTACGGTTACTATTTTTCCAAGATCTATGTGTCGCCCTACAATCCAGACAAAGTGTTCGCGCTGGGCTACTCCTCACAGGTATCAACAGATGGCGGAAAAACATTTAAAAATATGGACAAGGCCAATGTGCACGCCGACCACCACGCGCTCTGGGTGAATCCCAACCGCGACTCCCATTTGGTGAACGGCAACGATGGCGGCGTGAATATTACTTACGACGATGGCGAGCATTGGTTCAAAGCCAACTCCCCTTCTGTGGGACAATTCTATACAGTAACGGTAGACAATGCACGCCCCTACAATGTATACGGAGGTTTGCAGGACAATGGCGTATGGGTAGGTCCATCCACCCACCGCGAGTCGCCCGACTGGCACGACAGCGGCGATTATCCCTTCAAGAGCATCATGGGCGGCGATGGCATGCAGGTGCAGGTAGATACAACCGACAACGTCACCACGTATACCGGATTCCAGTTTGGCAATTACTCACGCCTGAACCGCACCAACCCAAGGGGCACGGCCAGGAGGATCACACCCCGTCACCAGATGGGTGAAAAGCCCCTGCGCTTCAACTGGCAGACGCCTATTCATCTCAGCGCGCACGATCCTTCCGTTCTGTATTTTGGCAGCGAGAAATTCCATCGCTCCTTCAACCGTGGCGACAGCATGACCACGCTGAGCGGTGACCTCACAAGAGGTTCCAAAGATGGTAACGTGCCTTATGCCACGATGACCACCATTTCCGAATCCCCGCTTCGTTTTGGATTGATCTATACCGGCACCGACGACGGCAACATCCAGGTAACAAAGGATGGTGGCTATACATGGACACTGGTAAGCGCGCAAACCACGGGCAAAAAGAAACAAACTGTGATGCCCCAGGGACTCTGGGTAAGCAGGCTCACCGCTTCAAAATACAAAGAAGGCCGCGTGTATGCTTCTTTGAACGGCTACCGCAACGACGACTTCAATCCTTATTTATTTGTGAGCGAAGACCATGGTGCCACCTGGACAGCCATTGGAAAAGACCTGCCTGCAGAACCCATTAATGTAGTGAAGGAAGATCCGAAGAACGAGAACATTATTTATGTAGGTACCGACGGAGGATTGTATGTAAGCCTCGACAAGGGAAAGACCTTCATGACCTGGAACAAAGGCCTCCCAAGGTCAGTACCCGTGCACGACATAGCCATCCAGACCAGGGAGAACGAGATCGTGCTGGGCACACATGGAAGAAGCTTTTATATAGCCAAGCTGGATGAAGTACAGAAAGCAGCGAAGTGAGGATCAGCAAACTATGATCAGATCGCTTTTCATATTGATGGTGATGACCGGCCTTTCCTCCTGCACGCTCACAAAGGTGCTGAAGCAGGTGAAAAAGGAGGAAGCTGAGCTCATCGCCTTCCGCTCGGAGCAGAAGACAGTTTATTTTATTCCCATGGTGCACATTGGCCAGCCTGAATTCTATGCCGATGTGTACCGGAAAGCGGATTCGCTGAAAGCTTTGGGCTTCGTTGTCTTTCATGAAGGCACCAAGGACAGCATGCCCACGGTTGAAGATGTGGATCGAAATTATCAATGGGTCCGGGGAACGAATTTTCACCGGCAATATGCAACTTCCTCCAATCGCGACTCCATTGTCATGAGCATGTACCTGCGCAAGCTTCGCAAAATGCTGGGTTTTTTTCCGGATACATTGAAGTACGCGCAGCACTTCCATGAAAAAGGTTTTTTTAAGAACACAATAGACCAGCCGCGTTTTCACGAGCTGAAAACGGATGAAAGAGATCTGAATGTGGATGTCAGCATCACCGGCATGGTGAATGAATACGAGAGGAGGTATGGCTTCATCGAGCTCACGGCTACTGATTTTTCCATGCCGCTCTCCGCTGCAGCCGGATATGTGCGTTCACAAAAACTTCCTACTAAAAATGTAAAGGATGTGATCATCAACTACAGGGATGAATACCTGGCCAGGGAGATTGAAGCATCTAAAGCAGACAAGATCGTGGTGATCTACGGACTGATGCACGTGGATGGCACTTTCGAGCAGCTTCAAAAATTAAATCCTTCCTGGAAGCGGTAATAATTGGCTTACTGGATGAACCATCTGACCGCGAGGGTATATCCTTTCAGTCCCAGTCCGCTGATGGTTCCAATGCATTTAGCAGAAACATGCGAGATCTTCCTGAATTCCTCACGGCCATGGATATTCGAAATATGTACTTCTATCACGCGCACATTGATCGCTGCCACGGCGTCGCCAATAGCCACCGAAGTATGGGTATAGCCTCCCGGATTTAATATGATGCCGTCCGCGGAATTACCTGCTTTCTGGATCTCATTGATCAGCTCCCCTTCCACGTTGCTTTGAAAATAGGTGAACTCCACGCCCGGGAACTCCTTTTTCAGCAGGGGCAGGAACTCGTTGAAGCCCTGGCTGCCATAGATCTCCGGCTCTCTTTTGCCCAGCAGGTTCAGGTTGGGCCCATTGATGATGGCTATTTTCATAACACGAATATAAAACTTGCCGGTCACCATTCCTTTGATACCGGCCCATGAGAGTTTTCAGTAATTTCAGGCAGCATGCGTACGACCTTCCTACTCTCCCTTCTCTTTCTTGCCGCTTTTGCCCATGGGCAAGACATGCAGGAAGAGATCATTGCAAAAGAAAGAGCTGGTTTCCTGGCGAGGACTGCGAGAGTCGCCTCGGTCTCTTCCGGCAATTATGATGTGCACTATTACCGCTGCCACTGGACCATGGATCCCGCCGTGCGGTACATCGATGGGTCTGTCACCACCTATTTTACCATACTGTCCCCATCCAGTCAGATCACCATGGACCTGTCAACGGCGCTCACTGTGGACAGCATCCTCTATCATGGCAATAAGATCGGGTTTAGCAGGGTGAACCCGGATGGACTGCAGATCAATTTTCCTGCGACCCTATCGTCAGCTACAAAAGATTCTGTCAGTATTTTTTATAAGGGCGTTCCTCCCAATGTCGGTTTCGGTTCCTTCAACCAGGCCACACATGGTGGCGTGCCCGTGATGTGGTCGCTATCCGAACCCTACGGCGCCCGCTCCTGGTGGCCCTGCAAAGACATGCTGCAGGACAAGGCTGATTCGATCGACATCATCACCACCAACCCCGGTGCTTACCGTTCTTCTGCGAACGGGCTGCCGGTGAGCGAGTATTTCTCAGGCGCCAATCGCATAGCGCACTGGAAGCACCGCTATCCTATCGCCACTTACCTTGTGGCCTTTGCCATCACCAATTATAATGTGAATACGGATGTGGCTCAAAACGCGGGCAATCCTTTGCCACTGGCCTTATATTCTTATCCGGAGAACACCGCGCAATTCCTGGCGGCGCTCAACATCACCAAGCTGGCCATGCCCGTCTTCTCCGGGCATTTTGGCTCCTATCCATTCTCGAATGAAAGATATGCGCAAACTCAGTTCAGCTGGGGCGGCGGCATGGAGCATCAAACCAATACTTTCTTATCCTCTGTAGGTGTGAACCTGGTGGCACACGAGCTGGGCCATCAGTGGTTCGGTGACAAGATCACCTGCGGCAGCTGGGCCGATCTCTGGCTGAACGAAGGTTTTGCTACCTACCTCGAATTCATCTATACGGAAAACATTACCCCGGCTAACAAGCTGCCCATGCTCACGAGCTGGAGGAACAGCATTACCAGCTTACCTGACGGTTCTGTATTTGTAAACGATACCACCAACGTCAACCGTCTTTTCAGTGGCCGCCTCACCTACCGCAAGGGTGGTTACGTGGTGCATATGCTGAGGTGGAAGCTGGGTGATGCCGCGTTTTTCAGGGCGCTCCGAAACTACCTCAATGATCCATTACTGCAATACAAGACGGCCAGGACGGCCGACTTGCAGCGCCACCTGGAAGCAGAGAGCGGCCAGGACCTTAACGAATTCTTCGACGACTGGATCTATGGAGAAGGTTTTCCTAACTATACCGCCAACTGGAGGATGCTGCGCACAAAAAAGGTGGAGGTCACCCTTTCACAAAGCACTTCTCACCCTTCCGTTGACTTTTACGAAATGCCCGTTCCACTTTATTTCAGCAACGGTGTGAGGGATACGATCCTCACGGTCAATCATACTTCGAACGGACAGTCCTTCCGTGTCGATCCCGGCTTTGTCCCGGACACCATGATCATCGACCCTGAGATGTGGATACTGGCAAAGACCAAGACCACCCTGCAGTTGCCTGACGAAGTTTCTTCCGAGGTGCTGGTCTATCCTAACCCAACATCCGGCAATTTCAATATCGTGCTGCCTAACAGCCAGCCACAAGCGATGGTGGTGAAGATCTACAATTCATTGGGGCAATTAGTGCGATCAACCGACCTGGCAGCAGGCACCGGCTCCGTATGGATCCCCGCCAGCCGCTGGGCAGCGGGCGTTTATTGGATCAGTATCAGTGGTGATCAAGGCTTTGAAGAAATACGAAGAATCATCATCACAGGGCGTTAGTTTACTACTACTACTCACCATACATTTATTCGACGCGGTTCCTTTTCCCGCAGATCGCGCAGATTGCAGCGCAGATCTCGCAGAACAGAGCATCTAAAAAATATTCTCTGCGTCTTACTTTGCGCTTCCTTGCGTTCTCCGCGTTTAAAGTGCGGGCAAACTGCATGAGCATGTTCGTCGAAGCAAAAAGGAATGAAGGTCTCAGCGGATAAAACTATATACCCTCAAGGAAATGTACTTCCCGAACTTGATCTCGCAGTCGCGCATGGTTCCTTCATGCACAAAGCCTAATGCATTCATCAACGCTATGCTGGCATCATTTCCTTCTTCCACGAAAGCCTCGAGGCGGTGAAGGCCTTTTACGTTGAACCAATGGTCGATGATAACAGGCAAGACCTCCTTTGCAATACCCTGCCTCCAGAATTTGGGTAACAACCAGTAGCCCAGCTCGGCTTTTTTATGTTCGGGTTTGAAGTAATAGATGGAAACAACGCCCACAGGCTCGCCGGTTGCCTTGCTCACTACCTTCCAGTTGATGCCGGTGCCTGAAGAGAGATTCTGGTTGTACCAGGCCAGCTGCTTTTTTGTTTCCTCCAGGCTGGTGAAATAAACCCCGTTGTGCGGCATGGCCTCCGGATCGCTCAACCCCTCGTAAAGAAAGGGAAGATCGGCTTCCGTCACCTTTGTAAGAAGAAATCTTTCCGTATGGAGTTCGGGGAACATGGAGGGTTTACAGTTTACAGTTTACGGTTTACGGTTTACGGTTCACCCAGTTAACAAGTCAACTAGTCAACTAGTCAACTTTTCCTATCACGTATCATCTTGATGAAGTCATCAAAAAGATAACGGCTGTCGTGCGGGCCGGGTGTGCTTTCCGGGTGGTATTGCACCGAGAACGCGTCCTTCCCTTTTACGCGGATGCCTTCTATCGACTGGTCATTCAGATTCACGTGCGTGATCTCGATCTTCGGCGACTTGCGCACCGCTTCGGGATCTACGCCAAAGCCATGGTTCTGTGTAGTGATCTCGCATTTGCCTGTCACAAGGTTCTTCACCGGGTGGTTCATGCCCCTGTGGCCATGATGCATCTTGAATGTAGGAATATCATTGGCCAGGGCCAGGAGCTGGTGTCCCAGGCAGATACCAAAAGTGGGCTTGTCTTCTTTGAGAATATCTTTCAGCGTATTGACCGCATAATCCATAGCCGCCGGATCGCCGGGACCATTGGAAATGAAGTAACCGTTGGGATTGAATTTTTTCAGGTCTGCGAGGGAAGACCTGGCAGGGAACACTTTCACATAAGCGCCGCGCTCCACCATGCAGTTCAGGATGTTCTTCTTGGTGCCATAATCCATCACCGCGATGCGGATATCGGACTGAGGATCGCCCAGCTCATAAGGCTGGTCTGTGCTCACCTCGGAGGCCAGTTCCAGTCCGTCCATAGAAGGAACTTCCTGCATTTTCTTTTTGAGCACTTCCGGATCGAGGATCTCGGAAGAAATGATGCAGTTCATCGCTCCCTTGTTGCGGATATGCGTGACCAGCGACCGGGTGTCAACGCCTTCTATGGCCACAATATTTTGCTTCTTTAAATATTCGTCGAGCGACATTTCGGCCATGGCGCGGGAGAAGAGTTCTTCGAGGTTCCTGCCGATCAGTCCGCGGATCTGGATCTGGTCGCTTTCCACATCAACGGCCGCTACGCCATAGTTGCCAATGTGCGCATTGTTCATGATCAGCACCTGGCCAAAATAGCTGGGATCGGTAAAAACTTCCTGGTAGCCGGTCATGCCGGTGTTGAAACAGATCTCGCCGCCGGTAGTGCCGATGGCGCCGTAAGCCTTGCCGTAACAGGTAGTGCCGTCTGCAAGGACCAGTAATGCCGTGTGTTGCTCCATAGTTTGCAAAGAAAAGGCGCAATTTGATTTTAGAGAGTTTTTTATTGGAAACTTTCCGCTCTGCAGAGCGAACTGTTGACAAGTTAACAGGTTGACTGGTTAACTGGTTGACTTGGAGAATCCGCAGATGATAAAATGGACTCCTGAAGATCCGGCTGTTCCAAGTCAACTTGTCAACTTGTCAACTTGTCAACCAGTCGAAGCAAAAAAAAGTCCCGCCGAGGCGGGACTAAAGATATTTCCTTGAATTTGCTTAGCTCGGCTGCTGCTCGGTAGCCTCTGGAGTGGCTGGGGCTGCTTCCCCTTCCGGCTGCTCTTCTGTAGCCTTCTTCTTCGCTCCACCGGCACGGCGGGTTCTCTTCGCGCCTTCTTTCTTCTCCTGCTTTGCCTTTCCGTATACTTCGTTGAAATCTACCAGCTCGATCATCGCCATTTCAGCATTGTCACCCACACGGGCGCCCAGCTTGATGACGCGGGTGTAACCACCGGGACGGCCTGCTACTTTCGCACTTACTGTATCAAATAATTCCTTGATAGCTTCCTTGTCCTGCAGGTAGCTGAATACCACACGACGCTGGTGGGTAGTGTTCTCTTTGCTCTTGGTGATCAGCGGCTCGGCGTACACCCTGAGGGCTTTGGCCTTGGCCAGGGTTGTTACAATACGCTTGTGCTGGATCAGCTGGCAAGTTAAGTTGCTTAACAACGCCTCGCGGTGCGCTTTCTTACGACCGAGGTTGTTTGTTTTGTCTCCGTGACGCATGACTTTTGTTTTTATTCAGCTACACCGTGTCAGGAATTGTAGCCTACGATGAAAGATTTCTGATTTTTCGAATTCGGAATTTCTAGATTTTAAATCCAAATCCCGAAATCTCAAAATTTCGAAATCTATAAATGTTTAATAATCGTCTCTGTCTACTCCGAGCTTGCTCAGGTCCATTCCGAAATGAAGTCCTCTTTCGTTGAGCACCTGCTCGATCTCAGAGAGTGACTTCTGTCCGAAGTTGCGGAACTTCATCAGGTCTTCCTGCTCGTACTGTACCAGTTCGCTCAGGGAGTTGATCTTGGCCGCTTTCAGGCAGTTGAAGGCGCGTACGGAAAGATCGAGATCTTCCAGCGGGGTCTTCAGCACCTTGCGCAGCTGCAGCGTTTGCTCGTCAACGATATCCTCTTTCTTCTCTTCTTTGTTGTCGAAAGTGATGTTCTCGTCGGTGATGATCATCAGGTGCTGGATCAGGATCCTGCTGGCCTGCTTCACGGCCTCTTCCGGATGGATGGTACCGTCTGTGTTAACTTCCATCACCAGCTTCTCGTAGTCTGTACGCTGCTCCACACGGGTGTTCTCGATGGTGTACTTTACATTCTTGATCGGCGTGTAGATAGCGTCAACCGGGATGAAGCCCAGGGCCGCATCTTTCGGCTTGTTCTCTTCTGCAGGTACATAACCACGGCCTCTTCCGATGCTGATCTCGATATCCAGCTTAGCGGAAGGATCGAGGGTGCAGATCAGGAGCTGCGGGTTCATGACCTGGAAAGACTGCGTGCCTTCACCCAGCATGCCTGCGGTGAACTCAGCGCGGTTCTTTATAGAAAGCGTGATCTTTTCGTTTTGCACTTCGTGGTCAACCACTTTCTTCAGGCGAACCTGCTTCAGGTTGAGGATGATCTCTACCACGTCTTCAGAAACACCTTTGATGGTGGCAAACTCGTGCTCAACCCCTTCGATGCGTACACCTGTGATGGCGTAGCCTTCCAGTGAGTTCAGCAACACACGGCGGAGAGCGTTACCAATGGTAACAGCATAGCCGGGCTCCAGGGGACGGAATTCGAACTGCGCCTCAAAATCGGTTACCTTTTGGAGAACGATCTTGTCGGGCTTCTGAAAATTTAAAATTGCCATGTAGCGTTAAGATTTAATTTTTGAATTTTAATGTGAAGGCTGGTTGATACCCTCCTTGCTAGTTTACGCACTCACTACTGAGTACTCACTACTCACTATTTCGAATACAATTCCACGATCAGCTGCTCCTTGATATTCTCAGGAACCTGGTCTCTTTCAGGATACATGATGAATGTACCTACCATGGTGGTTTCGTTCCAGTCTACCCATGAGAACTTTGGATTCTTGCCACGGATAGGGCTGGTAACTGCTGTATTGTCTTTTGATTTGTCCTTCAGTCCAACGATATCTCCCGGCTTCATTTGATAAGACGGAACATTCACCACTTCACCATTCACGGTCACATGTTTGTGGCTTACCAGCTGGCGGGCAGCAGGACGTGAAGGAGCGATACCCATGCGGAACACGGTGTTGTCCAGACGTGCTTCAAGGAGTTTGATGAGGTTTTCACCTGTAACGCCTTTGCGACGGGAAGCTTCCTCAAATGTTTTGCGGAACTGCTTCTCGAGGATACCGTAAGTGTACTTTGCTTTTTGCTTTTCGCGAAGCTGAAGTGCATACTCACCCAGTGTTTTGCGCTTGCGCTGTGCGCCGTGCATTCCGGGAGGGTTACTGTTTTTAGATAACCATTTGCCATTGCCCAGGATGGGCTCACCGAAAATACGGGAGATCTTGGTCTTGGGACCAGTGTAACGTGCCATAATTTATTTCATTTCCGCTTTTTAAAAACCGGTGCGTCCATCCGTAAAAGCGGTAAAAATTAATGGAGCACCTTTTAAGTAAATGAAACCCTCAGGCTATATGTCTTTAGATTTCTGATTTGTCGATTTTGAGATTTATAGATTTAGATTTTAAAATCTCAATCCAGAAATTCCCAAATTTCGAAATCAGCAATCTCTTATACTCTTCTCTTCTTTGGAGGACGGCAGCCATTGTGTGGCAGCGGGGTCACATCCTTGATCATGTTCACTTCAATACCAGACTGGGCCAGGGCGCGGATGGCGCTTTCTCTTCCTGCACCAGGACCTTTCACGAAAACATCCACACGCTTCACACCGGCGTCCAGGGCAACTTTCGCTGCGTCTGCAGAAGCCATCTGTGCTGCGTAAGGAGTGTTCTTCTTGGAACCCCTGAAGCCCATTTTACCGGCAGATGACCAGGAGATCACCTGGCCGTTCTTGTTGGTAAGGCTGATAATGATGTTGTTGAAAGTAGCGCTGATGTGTGCATCGCCGTACGAATCAACTTTTACGATCCTCTTTTTTGCTGCGGCTTTGGCGCTTTGTTGTCCTTTTCCGCCGCCTGCTTGTGCTTTTGCCATGTTAGGTAGTCTTCTTTTTTTATTCACCATCCGCCTCCGGCGGATGATCCCTGTCAACCCTCCTCCTGCACCCTGGTATCAGGTATTGACCGGGGAAATATTTCGGTGCGTTTATTAAGCTGCTTTCGGAACGATTGTCATTCCGAGCACAGCGAGGAATCACTTCTTAGCTGCCTTCTTCTTACCGGCAACTGTCTTACGCTTTCCTTTACGTGTACGGCTGTTGGTCTTCGTACGCTGTCCCCTTACAGGCAGTCCTTTACGATGACGCAGGCCACGGTAGCAGGCGATATCCAGCAGGCGCTTGATGCTCATCTGCACTTCGGAGCGCAGCTGGCCCTCAACTTTGAATTCTTCGGTGATGGTGTTACGGATCGCGTTCAGATCCTCATCGTTCCACTCGTTCACTTTTTTGCTCCTGTCGATATTATTCTTATCGAGGATGTAACGGGCAGTGGCAAGGCCAATACCGAAGATGTAGGTAAGTCCTATTTCGCCTCTTTTTGTTTTTGGTAGATCAACGCCGGCAATACGAGCCATGATAACTATTTAAGATTTTGATTGAAGATTTAAGATTAACCCTGCCTTTGCTTAAAGCGGGGATTCTTCTTGTTAATGATGTACAGTCTGCCTTTGCGACGAACGATCTTACAGTCGACGCTACGCTTCTTGATGGATGCTCTGACTTTCATTTTGATCAGTTTCTTTGTTTATTATTTATACCTGAAAATGATCCTGCCTCTCGAAAGATCGTAAGGGCTCATTTCCACTCCCACTTTATCGCCTGGAAGGATACGGATGTAGTGCATCCTCATCTTTCCGGAGATGGTCGCCAGTATCTCGTGCCCGTTTTCAAGCTTTACCCTGAACATTGCGTTGGACAGGGCCTCTACTATAACTCCGTCCTGCTTGATTAATGGCTGTTTAGACATACTGATTTTGGGACCTCCCGACGTAAACAGACAGGTATAAAATTGTGTTTACCTTCCGTTTTTTTCGTCCGGGCGGGCAAAGATAGATAAATAAAGCTAAAAATGAAAAAGATCCCGCCGTGGCGGGACCAAATATGCCAATTTTTCAAAAAATTAAGAGGATTTAATGCGCCGTGGCCCTTTCCAGGTGCACTTTGGTCATGTCCAGGTAGTGGTTCTGGAGCTCGTGGACATATAAAGGATGTTTAAAATGTCTCTTGTCTTCCCTGTACCAGACCTCCAGGTTGGTGTTGTTCCCCGGGTCGTGGATCAATACCCTGAAGGGACCTTTTTTATACTTCACCCCATCTGCAACTGCTTCTTTTTCAAAGCCTAAAAGATTCACCAGGTGGTCTTCCGTCAGGGGGATGGGGGCGATCTCCTCTGGCGAGAACCAGAATTCCTGTACGCCCGTGTCAATCAAAGCCTGGTTTTCGTCCCGGCTGATCTCCCTTACCACGCCCTGCCGCTCCACGCCGGAATCCATGACCTGCAAAATGTCTCCTTCCTTTAAGTCTGTGATCTTGATCATACAAAGCTGTTTTGAGGGTATAAATTAGTTCAAAACAGGGATTTGGCAAAAAATGCAAGCTGACTCGTTGACTGGTTGATTAGGTGAAAGTTGAAGGGATGTACTATTTAGCCGTGTAAGGAAACTTCTTCGAAGCCTTCCTCATCTGTGCATCCACCAGCTTGGTGCTGGAAGAGCCTACTGTACCGGAAGCCTCATAATCAAACTTCCACAAAAGATCACCGGTGGTGCCGTCGTGAATGCTTACCGTGGTTTCCACCTGGTTCGTACTTCCCCAGGTGCCTAATACCAGTCCTACCGCCAGGGCCACGCCTTCCGACATGGGCTTTTCCATGTTGGCCCTGTCCTGGATCACCGCATCCACACCCAGCGCTTTGGCGATCTTCACCCGGTCGGTCGTTTTCAGGTCCTTGTATTCAATCCCGGCATCCTTGAGCAAAGCATTGGTGCGGGTAACGTCCTGGAAGGTTACTGTATATTCTTTTCTATTCGACATGCGCAAAAACCAACCATACATTTTCTCCTGGATGTCGTAGCCGGTCTTCATGGTCATCTCGTCGAGCTGCTGCTGCGTGAGGTCCCTGGTTTGGTTGGGACGGAGTTGCATGGTCACTTCCGCCGGAAGGATGGCCACGGTCTTATGCCTGGCCAATGCAGTAGAAAAAGCAGAAGACGTATAGATCTTAGGACCGCAGCTGGAAAAAGCGATCAGGACGGTTGCCAGTAAAACGTAGAAATTCCTCATAATAACTTGCGATTAATTATGAGCCGAAAATAGCAGGTGGAATCTTAAGGAATGTTTAAATAGACGTAAGTGGTAAGACCCCTCCCTTCAGGGAGGGGTTAGGGGGTGGGTGATTATTCCGCCCAGCTCATCACGTAATGATCATTCTCGATCTCCAAAGCCTGCTTTGTAAGCATCAGGGGATGAAAGGTATCCACCATGACCGCTAATTCCTTTGTCTCCTTCGCGCCGATGCTTTTCTCTACGGCGCCCGGGTGCGGACCATGGGGAATGCCGGCAGGATGCAGGGTCATCATACCCCGGGTCACGTGCTTTCGGCTCATGAAATCGCCGTCCACATAATACAACAGTTCATCGCTGTCGATGTTACTGTGATTGTAGGGCGCCGGGATGGCATTGGGATGATAATCGTATAATCTTGGAACGAAAGAACAGATCACAAAGGCGTTGGTCTCAAAAGTCTGGTGCACGGGCGGTGGCTGGTGTACCCGGCCGGTGATGGGTTCGAAATCATGGATCGAAAACGCAAAGGGATAGCAGCATCCATCCCAGCCTACCACATCAAAGGGATGGGTGCCGTAATGAAGATTGTACAGGATGCCTTTTTTCTTGGCCTTGATCATGAAATCGCCCTTCTCGTCGAAGGTCTGGAGATTCTGAGGCGTACGCAGATCGCGCTCACAGAAAGGCGCATGCTCCAGCAGCTGTCCGTATTTGCTCTGGTATCTTTTCGGAAAGCGGATCGGGTGAAAAGACTCCACGATGAAAAGCCTGTTGTTCCCGTCGTTGAAATGGATCTGGTAAATAGTGCCCCGGGGCAACACCAGGTAATCGCCGTAGCCAAAGGTCAGCTCACCATAAAGTGTCTTGATCACGCCGCTGCCCTCGTGCACGAAGATCACCTCGTCTGCATCGGCATTCTTATAAAAATAATCTGTGAGGCTCTTCTGGGGCGCCGCCAGCACGATGTGGCAGTCGTTGTTCACCAGTACGGGTACCCGGGAGTCCAGGTAATCCTTGGCGGGCTTCACCTTGAAGCCGTCAAAGGCTCGGTGGCTCAGCATTTTTTCCTCGGCGATCTTCGGGGACACGTCAACCGGTTTTTCCGTTTTGATGATCTGCGTAGGGGGGTGAATATGGTAAAGCAGGGAATAATCGTTAGAAAATCCCTCGGTAGAGAACAGTTGCTCGGAATACAGTCCCCCGTCCGGCTTGCGGAACTGCGTGTGGCGCTTGTGGGGAATGGTTCCGGATTTATGATAGAATGGCATAAAGAACTATTTAAGATTGAAGATTGAAGTCCCGATAGCTATCGGGAGAAGATTGGGTTTTGGTTGTTGGGTGCTGAGTGGAAGACCAACTCCTGAACCCCGAACTCTGAACCCTGAACATTGAACATTGAACATCAGGACCCCGAAAGCTGCAGGGTGGTGAGCAGGAAGACGTACTTCCACTTCCTCTTATCGATCCAGTAAGTAAAATTCCGATGCAGGGGCATGGCCAAATTTACTGCATTTTCAAGGGAAAACCCTTGTAGCATAGATCATATAGTTTATTATTTTTATGCCCAACCAAATCCAATTCCATGAGCTTCCTCGACCGATTCTCCAACGGCTGGACGATCACACTCAACAGCTTCAAGGTTTTAAAAGCCAACAAGGAGCTGATCATCTTCCCCATCCTCTCCGGTATTTCCATGATCCTGCTGCTGGGATCCTTTGGCGTGGCCGTCATGGCCAGCGCTGGATGGGATGTAGACAACATCAACTTTGACGGCACCAACCAATTAACTACCTACCTGTTTACCTTCCTCTATTACCTGGTGAATTATTTCATCGTGGTGTTTTTCAATACCGCCCTCGTGCACTGCACCCGGCTTTATTTTTATGGCGAGGAAGTGACCATCCGCAAAGGACTTGAGTACAGCATGTCCCGGATCGGCACCATCGCCGCCTGGGCTGTTTTTGCTGCTACCGTCGGTACGCTGCTGAGGATCCTGCAGGAAAACCTGGGCTGGCTGGGAAAGATCATCACCGGCCTGATCGGCGTGGTATGGAGCATAGCCACCTTCTTCGTGGTGCCGGTGCTGGCCTACGAGAATGTGGGACCGCTGGGCGCCTTCAAGCGTTCGGCCATGCTGATGAAGCAAAAATGGGGGGAGAGCCTGGGTGCTACTTTCAGTTTTGTATTGATACAACTATTGGGATCACTGGCCATCCTGGCTCTGGCGATCATCGTGGGGACCACCATCCATTTCATCGCCGGCATTGCGGTGGGTGTACTGGGTTTCATGGTGATAGCCACGATACTGAGCGCTACCCAAACCATCTTCATCAGTGCAGTGTACCACAACATGATGAACGACCCCGTGAAGCATTTCGACCAGCAGCTGCTGGACGGGCTTTTCGTTGAGAAGTGAGTCTAGACCACCATCCAGCGGCCCTCTTCATCCTTGGTATAACCCAGGCCGTTGCTCATCTCGAATACCTGCCGGCCCTTGGGGTCGAGGTAATTCTTTTTTTCATAAACCCGGATGCCGTTGTTCTCCCTGGTGAGGAAGGCGATCAGTGCATTCATGGTGGGCTGGATCTCATGCAGCCACTGCTCATCACTTTCTTTTACAAAGGCCTGGCTCATAGAATGTTTATTAGACTAGTATAAAAAACTATACCGAAGCTTCGTTTGACAAAGACGCAAAGGCACTATAGATCAGGAAGAATAGCTTTCTCTTTTCTCTATTTACTAGTTCAGCTGACCGCACTAAAGGTAGCGCTGATACCAGCAGGAACGCTTTTTTCACCTTTCACGTTTCACCTTTCACTCCAATGAACCAGTCAACTAAATAAAAGGATGGATCTTGCTCCTGAACCTCGTCATGAACTTCTTGATCGCCAGTTCGCGCTGGTTGCTTTTTTTGTAATGAGCCTGCGTGAGTTTGTATTCCGTGCTCTCCACCTCCTTCAGGGAGGCCAGCAGGTCGTTTTCCGACACATCGTTCCCATACTGCCTGGAAATGTTGATGGCCTCGTAAAAAAGTGATTCGACGGTGGAGAAGGAACTCTCCTTGCTTCCCAGTGTATTCAGCCGCTTGTAGATCTCGGCCAGCTTTTGCTTGTGCTCAGGTTGAATTTGAATTTCCATATAAAGCATTTTACGCCAGGGGGCGATGATCGTATCAAAGGAAATTGAACAACCAAATGAGGCATAAAGTTATGACTTATAAATGGCATAAGCGCGACCTTAGAGGCCATGACAAGGATCGGCCTCATTTCGGACACGCATGGCTTTCTTGACGAGGCCGTATTCAAACATTTCGAAAAATGCGATGAGATCTGGCATGCAGGCGACTTCGGCAGCCTGGAGCTCGCCGATAAACTGGCTGAGTTTCTTCCCCTGAAAGGCGTGTTTGGAAATATAGATGGAATGGATGTAAGGGCCGTTTACCCCGAAAAGCTCACCTGGCTCTGCGAGCAGGTGAAGGTGCACATGGTGCACATCGGCGGCTACCCTGGGCGCTATGCGCCGGGCGTGAAGAAGGAATTGGCCGCGCAAAAGGCCGGGCTCTTCATCACCGGTCATTCTCATATCCTGAAGATCATGTACGACGAAAGCCTGCAGTGCCTGCACATGAATCCCGGGGCAGCGGGCAGGCAGGGATGGCACCAGGTAAGAACCATAGTAAGATTCGCGATCGATGGCAGCGATATCCGCGACTGCGAAGTAATAGAACTACAACCAAGAAATTAGTACACAACATCAAATGGAGATGCCATCCACAGTAAACTGTAAACTGTAAACCGATTAAAACCAGCCTCTGCCTTCTCCGATGGCGCGGAAAGGCCAAGGAATAGTGGCCAGGATGATCAGCAATGCCAGCAGGTAATAGATCCAGGTACGTGTATGCTTGGTGCGGTGCGGAAGATCTTTTTTGCCCTGTGCCTTACCGATATGGATCAGGATGATGGCCAGCAGCATACCTATCATGTGCTCGATAGCGAAGAAGCGCGCCGTAGGATTCTTCATCACTTCGCCCATGCCTCCCATGTTCTCGATCTGCCTGTATCCCCAGTTGCCGGCAAAATATTGGTACACGCCAATGAGCAGCATGATGTCGGCGAAGATGGTGAGCACCAGTCCGATTTTCTGGTCACGGTGCGTGAAGTTGCTGTTGCCTGCAGACAGGCTGCGGAAAATAGCAACGAGCAAAAGGGCAAGGACGATCCACCTTCCAAAGCTGTGAAAGTGCAGGAGTCCATTGTACAGGCTATCGTTCATGTGGTTGGTTTAGTAAGAGCGAATCTACAAAGAAAAGTTTACGGTTTACAGTTTACGGTTTACTGTTAGTACTTCCCTCCGTTGGCTTTCAGGTCGTTCACGCAATTCGCATCCAGTGTGGGGATATTGCCTGTTACCAGGAATCCTAAAATGTCCGTGGTTTCGGCTGCATAGTACATCAGGCAGGCGCTGTTGTCGCAATGATGGCCCGTTCCCTGGTGGGGCGTTTGCATGGCCGTGCCGATGTTCACCAGTCCTAAGAGGTGACCTACTTCGTGCTCCAGCACGGTGGCCTCCAGCTTGGTGCGGCTGGCCTGGCCAAGCCCTCCGGAATTGTCGTGAATCTTTTTACCAAAAATGGCTGCTGAAGTATTCCTGTAGGCAATGCCCAGCACATTGTCGCTGGTATACTGGCCGTTGGTGTAAAGAATAAAGACGTGCATCTCGCTGGCGTCGGTTTTGCCTACCCGGTGCTCCTCTTCAATGTTGATGACGTCATTGCCACTGAGCGTGGTGGATGAAGCCGCCGGTATCTGCCGCGTGGTGATGGTGATGCCTCCGGGCTTGTTCAGCCTGGCGGTGAGAAATGCATGCAAATGAGTGAGCGCATCCGCATCCGGAGCAAAGCCGGGCATATAGGCCACTTCGATCTTGAGAGAAGTGTATTTGGAGCTGCTTAAAAGATCATTGGCAGAAACACCCACGGGTTTGTTGTTCTCGCCGAGGTGAAGGATCTCTTCGATGGTCTTGTCACAGGCAGTAAAAGAGAGGCTTAAGAGCAGGATAAAAAGGATAGGTTTCATAGTATAGGGTTCAGTGGATCAAAAATAGCCAAAATACCGTTGACGGTGTGAATCGTCAATCGTCAATCGTGAAAGGTGAAAGGTGAAAGGTGAAAGGTGAAAGGTGAAAGGAGCGTTCCTACTGGTATCGGCGTTTTCCTTTAGTGCGGTCAATTTTCCCGCAGATGACGCAGATTGATGCGCAGATCTCGCAGAACTTCATTCATCTGTTCATCTGTTCATCGGTTCTACTCCCGATAGCTATCGGGACGGCTGTTTCTTCGCGTTCCCTCGCGTCTCCGCGTCCTTGCGTCAAAGTGGTAACTACTCTTCCCAATCCGCCAAAAACAGGTTCGTATCCCTCGTTCCTTTATTGTTCCTGTTGCTGGAGAACAGGATCTTCTTTCCATCCGGGCTGAACATCGGGAAAGCATCAAAGCCCTTGTCGCGGCTGATCTTCTCCAGTCCTTTACCATCCTGTCCTATAATGTACATATTGAAAGGGAACCCTCTGGGGTATTCGTGGTTGCTGCAGAAAATGATGCGGCCATCGGGCATGAAGTTGGGCGCCCAGTTGGCCTGTCCCAGTGTGGTCACCTGCCGGGCCTGACTGCCATCGGCATTGGCTATAAAGACTTCCATTTTGGTAGGGGCCACCATGCCTTCCGCCAAAAGCTCCTTGTATTCTTTGATTTCCGCTTCGGTCTTTGGACGGCTGGCCCTCCACACGATCTGCTTGCCGTCGCGGCTGAACCAGGCGCCGCCATCATAACCCAGCTCTGTGGTCACCTGTGTGGTTTCTCCTGTCTTCAGGTTCATCACATAAAGATCCAGGTCGCCATTGCGCATGGACGTGAAGATCATGCGCTCGCCATCGGCCGACAAGGTAGCTTCCGCATCATAGCCGGGTGTCTCGGTCAGCTGCTTGATCCTTTTACCTCCCGTATCGGTGATGAACAGGTCATAACTATCATATACGGGCCAGATATAACGGTTGCCATACTTGGCGCGGTCGGGCACAGGCGGACATTCATCGCCCGCCAGGTGGGTGGATGCGTAGATCACGTGGCCATTATCGGGGGCGAAATAGGCGCAGGTGGTCCTGCCCTTTCCGCTGCTGATCATTTTGTATTGAAAGGCCTGGCCTTTCTTAGGCACATTGCCCACGAAGATCTGGTCGCAGGGCACACCATCCTTCACCGCGGTGCGCTGGAACACGATCTGCTTGCCATCATAGCTCCAGTAGGCTTCGGCATTGTCGCCGCCGAAAGTGAGCTGCTGCATGTTTTTGAAATGCTTTTCTTCGGGATAGACCACAGTATCGGCAGGAAAGAATTCACCTGCTGCGGATGGCGAAGTGAAGGCGGTAAAAAAGAACAGGAATAAAGCGTGCATAGTTGGAGTTTGTGAAAGCGCTGTAAAAATAAACCCGGCTGCAGGGCTTCGTAGTCATGGCATTGTCATATGCTCACCCAAAAAATTTAGCTTTGGCCATGCAGAAAGCGTTTTTTGCCCTTGTTGTCATCTTCGTATGCGCTTGCAACGATAGCGATGATGCCGCCGGCCTTCTTCAACAGCCTCCCTACCAGGTGATCTCCGACAGCATCGAAAAATTTCCGCAGGATGCCGCACTGTATTATAGAAGGGGATCCCTGTTGTACAAAGACGGACAGAAAGAGTTGGCGGAATCCGACATCAAAAAAGCCTGGCAGCTGGCGCCGAAAGAAGAATATGGACTGAGCCTGGCCACCATCTACCAGGACAAAAGCGCCGACACCGCCATTGCCTTTTTGCAAAAAGCCTCGCAACAATTACCCGGAAGCATTTCCTTGCGCATAGCCCTGGCCAGGGGCCACCAGGCGATGGACCGCCACGAAGAAGCCTTGCGCATCAGCAACGAGGTCATTGCGGCACATCCCAACCAGCTCGATGCCCTTTTGCTGAAATATGAGCTGCTGAAATCCACGGGCAAAGAAGCCGAAGCCCTGGAAGTATTAAAGACCGCCTACTCCTACGCCCCTTTCGATCCCGAGCTGGCGCACAACCTGGCCTTTGAATATGCCATGAGCGGAAACGAGGCAGCCCTCCAGCTTTCCGATTCACTCATCAAGGCAGATGTGCGGCAGGCCCATGCCGAGCCTTATTATTTCAAAGCGCTTTACTACCGGAAAAAAGGCGATGATGCCAGGGCCCTGACCCTGCTGGAAGATGCCATCCGCCACGACTATTATTTTATTGACGCCCACATGGAAAAAGGCGAGCTGCATTACGACCGCAAGCGATACAAGGAAGCGCTGGCCGCCTTCCGGCTGGTGACCACCATCAGTCCCACCTATGCCAACGGTTATTACTGGCTGGCCCGATCGGAAGAAGCGCTGGGACAGAAAAAAGAGGCCAAGCTGAATTACCAGCGCGCATTTGGCCTGGACAAAACCCTAACCGAAGCAAAAACCGCGGCCGACCGGCTTTGATTTGGAATTTGACAGTCGATCATTGAAATTTGTTCAAAACCACCCATGGCACTGATCGCTCCTTCCCTTCTTTCCGCTGATTTTTTGAACCTGGCCAGTGAATGCGAAATGCTGAATGAAAGCGAGGCCGATTGGTTTCACCTGGATGTGATGGACGGAAGGTTTGTGCCGAATATCTCTTTTGGCATCCCCGTGATCGAACACATTAGCAAGGCCACCAAAAAGGTCTGCGATGTGCACCTGATGATCCTCCAACCCGAGAACTATGCCGAAGCATTTGCCAAGGCCGGGGCTAATGTGTTGTCAGTACACATTGAAGCCTGTAACCATTTGCACAGGAACATCCAGCAGATCAAATCCCTGGGCATGCAGGCGGGCGTGGCGGTGAATCCGCATACTTCGGTTACTTTATTAAAGGATGTGATCGCCGATATCGACCTGGTTTGCCTGATGAGCGTGAATCCCGGTTTCGGAGGACAGAAATTCATTCCCCAAACGCTGAACAAGATCCGCGAGCTGAAAAAAATGATCAGCGAATACAATCCTTCTGTGAAAATCGAGATCGATGGCGGCGTGACGCTGGAGAATGCCAAGGAGATCATCGATGCCGGCGCCGACGTGCTGGTGGCGGGCAATACGGTCTTCCGCTCCTCCGACCCCAAAGCCACGATCGCGAAGCTGAAAAGTTTATAAAATGGCCAAGGACCTGTTTTCCGGTCATGCTTCCCTTTATGCGCGCTACCGCCCGCGCTACCCGGCGGAATTCATCGACTACATTGTTTCGTTTGTGCATGAGCGTAAGCAGGCCTGGGACTGTGCCACCGGCAACGGCCAGGCGGCCTCCATGCTGGCCGACAGGTTTGAAAAAGTGTTTGCCACCGACCTCAGCGCCGCCCAGCTGGAGCAGGCGGAACAAAAAGACAACATCACCTATATACAGGCCCCTGCCGAAGAAGTCCCTTTCGATGACAACCAGTTCGACCTCATCACCGTAGCCACCGCTTATCATTGGCTCAACTGGCCGGCATTTCATAAGGAAGCTAAAAGGGTTGGGAAAAGCGGTTGCGTGGTGGCGGTATGGTGTTACTATACTTTGTTTTTTGAGGAGAATGACTTAAATGACCTCTACCTGCATTTTTATAAAGACATCACGGGCCCTTACTGGGAAAAGGAAAGAAGGTTCGTGGATGAAAGATACCAGACTGTGGAATTCAACTTTGATCCCTTGCCCCAAAAAGAATTCGTCGCCAGGCTACAATGGAGAAAATCAGATTTTGTTGGCTACCTGGAGACATGGTCAGCTACGCGAACATATATTAAGCAGGAAGGTGAGTCGCCCGTTAATGAAATACTTTCCGAACTGAATTCTTTGTGGAATGATGAGGAGGAAAGGACTATCATTTTTCCATTATGTCTTCGGATTGGGCGTATTAGCAAAAATCAAAACTAAGCGCTGGCTTTCCTTTAATAATACCACCCGAATTACGCGGAGTTACACAAAGGTCAGCGAAGCTTCACAAAGAACAGCCAAATAATCTTCGCGCAACTTCGTATTTCTTCGTGCAACTTCGTGTTACTCTGGTGTTATGACATTAACGAGAGCCGCCCTCAGTTAGGAGCCTCGGAATAGCCCAAAAGCCGTATTTTTAATCAGCATGAATAACCTCGGCCGCATTGCCCTAGCTTTGCTCTTCGTTCTCTTTGCCTTCACCTCCTTAGCCCAGACCAAATGGGCCACTGTCAGCGGCGTGGTCAGGGATGAAAACGACCAGCCCATGCCCGGCGTATCCGTGGTGATCCTGGGCCAGCAGAAAGGCATCGTCACCAGCGACAGCGGCTATTTTAAGATCCGCGCCCAGGCCGGCAGGGCTTTCGCACTGGTGTTTTCTTACACCGGCTACAAGACCAACCAATATAATTTCCTCTTGTCCGAAGGCGAAGAAGAAAGCGTGACCGTGATCATGGAGCCGGGCAACGCCACGCTGGAAGAAGTGATCATCACCGACCAGCGCGAAAGAACGGAAGCCGGACTGATCCGTCCCAACCCCAAGACCACCATAGAAATTCCAGCACCCGTCACCGGCGTGGAAAGTCTCATTAAGATCTTCGTGGGCTCCAACAACGAGCTCACCTCGCAATACAATGTCCGCGGCGGCAGCTACGACGAGAACCTGATCTACGTGAACGATTTCGAGATCTTCCGGCCCTACCTGGTGCGCAGCGGCCAGCAGGAAGGACTGAGCTTTATCAATGCCGAGATGGTGAAGAACATCAACTTCTTTAACGGGGGCTTCCAGGCCCGCTATGGCGATAAAATGAGCTCGGTGCTCGACATCCAGTACAACACACCGAAAAAATACGGAGGCTCGGCCTACCTCAGCCTGCTGGAGCAGGGTGTGCACTTCGAAGGAACAGCCGCCAAAAACAACCTGACCTTTTTGATCGGTGCGCGCAATCGCAGCAACCGCAATTTGTTGAGCAGCCAGGAAACACAAGGCAATTATGTGCCTTCCTCGTCTGACCTGCAAGCCCTGGTCGGTTACCAGTTCTCCAAAAAATGGTCGGCCGAAATGCTGGGCAATATCTCCAGCACCAAATTCGCATTGACACCGCAATACAGCCAGCTCACTTCTTCCGTTTTCTCCCCCTTCTTCACCGCCAACCTGGGCGTGGATATTTATTTCGAGGGAAGGGAAAAGGATGCCTACACCACCAGGATGATCGGCTTCTCTACCACCTACCAGCCGGTGAGCACGCTGAAACTGAAATTCCTCGCCGCCCGGTTTGAGAACGATGAAGAAGAAAACATTGACATAGCCGGCGCCTATCTTTTCGGCGACCGCGACTTTGATAAATCAAGCAGCTCCTTTGGCGCCATAGTGAGTCCGCTGGGCGCCGGCGTTTTCCAGACCTATGCCAGGAACACCCTCAACATCACCGACCACAGCTTTGCGCACAAGGGCAGCCTGCATAAGAACAAGCATTTCTTCCTCTGGGGTCTGGGCTACAACCGCACGGACATCAAAGACAAGCTGCACGAATGGGAATACCAGGATTCAGCGGGCTATTCTTTGCCGCACAATCCCGACCTGCTTTTGATGAACCGATACGCCAGTACCAAGGCCGATCTTTCCGTGAACCGTTTCAGCGGCTATGTGCAGGATAATCTGGCCTTCAGGGATTCTGCCAGGTCTATCACTTTGCAGGCCGGCCTGCGTTACAATTACAACGACCTCAATAATGAGTTCCTGCTTTCCCCCAGGGTAGGCGCATCCTGGAAACCGGGATGGAAAAGCGACGTGGTCTTCCGTGCCGCTGCAGGCGCTTACCACCAGCCGCCTTTTTACCGCGAGCTGAGAAGATATGATGGCAGCCTGAACACCGACGTGAAAGCCCAGAAAAGCTGGCAGGTCATAGGCGGCATGGACCTGAACTTCGCCGGTTGGGGAAGGCCCTTGAGATTTACAGCCGAAGCCTACTATAAGTCCATCTCTGACGTGGTGCCTTATGACATCGACAACGTGCGGCTTCGCTACTTCGGAGAAAATGTAGCGAAGGCTTATGCTACCGGCCTAGAGATGCGCTTGTTTGGCCAGATCGTGAAGGATGCTGAAAGCTGGATCACGCTGGGCATCATGAGAACAAGAGAAGACCTGGAGAACGACAGGTACATGCAGTACACGCTGGATGAGAACAACAAACCCATCGACAGTACCGAAGTGGAAGGCGGCTGGCTGCGCCGTCCTACCGACAGGCTGTTCACCCTGGGCATGTTCTTCCAGGACTACCTTTCTACCAACAAGAACTTTAAAGTCTACCTGAACACTTTATACGGCAGCAACCTGCCTTACAACATTCCCGGCAGCGTGAAATACCGCAACGCCCTGCGCATCGAGCCCTACATCCGCGTAGACATTGGTTTCAGCGCCCTCCTACTCGACGGCGACAAGAGCCAGCGCCGCAGCCGCAGTCCATTTAGAAACTTCGACAATCTCTGGTTAAGCCTGGAGGTCTTCAACCTGATCGATCGTCCGAACACGATCTCTTATTTACTCATCAAGGATTTCGCGAATAATACGTTCACCATGCCGAATAGGTTAACTCCGAGGCTGTTAAACCTTAAGATAGTTGGGCGCTGGTAATTCGAGTTTATAGTTTGTAGTTTTTAGTCCGTAGTTAGTCGGGCAATTGCAACTATAAACTATAGACTTTAAACTAAAAACTGTTTTCAGTTGAATTTGAAGGTGGTGGGAAGGTGGTAAACTACCACTTAACCACGAAGATGGAAGGCGCAAAGAAATGGTAGGTAGCTTGCACCCATCTAGTTTCTGTTACCAAATTAATGATGTTAGCGAATATTCAGAAAGCTAAGGCCCAACATCGTTGTAATGCCTCGAAACAAATTTGCAACTCTGCCTCAAACTGCTGTTGGCTGATATGCTCACCAACGTACTTCGCCAATTGCTTTTTCTTTTTGCCTGTAAATGTACGCACCCCGGCTGCGTTAACCGCATCAAGTTCAGCCTGTGTCTTTTGCCAGTTTCCATAAACGGGATCTGGTTGATTCGGATAATATTGTTCGATGTCTCTGTGAGGCAACACAAATAACTGGTTATTTCTGTCTAACTCGGGATAATTTAATCGGAACTGTGCTACACCAGCTTGCGTGTGTGCACTTGGGTGATCGAGTAATATCACTATCTTGTCCCTGTATATACTAGATTTAAGAGGAGAAAATGACTTTTCTATCGCGTTAATTGACCGCTCAGCTTGGTCTATATCCCCATTTGCTTTGATTATCTGGATGCTAGGTTCGTCCGCATAAAACCTCATAATTACTCTAGTAAGCAACTCATACTCACTCTGCCCTTCTACGATAATGAAATTTTTGGGTAACAGCAAATCAGCAGGACTTCCTCCTAAAAGGTCGAAAACAATGTAAGGTTTTTCAAAATCTGTGACCAGATTAATCTCAGTTTCACCATTATTTTTTTCAGCTTTGAACAATGATTGTTGCGGATAGTTGTCGGCAACAAATACCGATGAATGTGTATTAATAAAGACTTGATCACTGTTTTGAGACAGGGTATGTAAAACATTTTTTAAATTTCTTTGGGCTGAAGGATGCAAATGCAATTCTGCTTCATCAATAAAAAACAGAAAAGATTTGCCCACATCCTCATTTTGCCTTCGGAAATCTGCATATGCTTGGATTATGGCCATCATCAACGCACGTTGCATTCCATCTCCTTTCTCCTCCGCAGTAGTTTCTACTCCATCGTCGATGATAGTTTCGAAGTTTTTTAATAAGTCATCGAATACCGGTGCATATACCTCAAAACTTACTTTGGAACAATCTGGGAATTGTTTTTCAAGATGCAGTTTCACCTTATTACCCATAGTCTCGAATTCTGTTTTGATCTGGGAGCCTTCGTCTTCGAACAGTTCGGAAAACTTAGCCTGAAAATCCTGATATTGTTGATTTGCTTCTAGGATAGTTGCCAACACCCCAGAAAGCATAATACCTATTGGAGTAGTTTTAGAATATCTCGCCACTGTATCATAATACTGCTTTGTGCTAACGTATTCGAACCTTGGCAGAAAATCATTTAATGCTGCATCGAAACCAGTTCCGGGCTGCACCTCGACACCATTGACCATCATCGTTCGCTTTTTGGGATACGAACTAACCCGTCGAAAAACTACGGCGTCCGAGCCGCTTAATGCGTTTTGAATTTTTGTTTTATTAGTCAGATTTTGCATTTGGTTTGCACCCTCTATTGCCCCGATAAACTCCACCTCCACAATAATTTCATTTGTCTCTACCCTTTTAAATTTAAGATCATCAACTTTTGTTTTACCTGCTCCATTGAAAAAGAACTCTATAGCTTCAAAAAAATTAGTCTTTCCACAATTGTTTTGACCGACATAAATGTTGAAATCACTTGCTAAAAATTCTGCCTTCTTTATAGAGCGAAAATTTTCTATCGAAATCCTTTTTATTTTCATAAACAGTCTGTTCTATTTTGTTAGTTTGTTACCATCGATCGGATGTTGAAAACATTATTAACCCTAAACTAGCCATCCTACATCTTCGGCGATGCCGTTATGGCATTTTTTACATGCGGTAGAAAATATATATCTTCTGGTGATGTACACGACACATAAATGATAACTCTCACTAATACCGTTCAGCGACCCTATTGCACACTCACCCCATCATTCAAATACCAGAAAAAAACTTAAAGAAAAAAGCTTTAATGACGACTCTCGTCTTTCAGAGATCGGTTTGAACTGAAAGAACTTACAGATTGTTATTTTAAATAAATCCCTTTACTTTCAAGCTTTCCGAAGTATTTCTCATATTGCTGGATCGCAAAAATATCCATCATCCCTCCTATATAGTCTTGGACCTTCCTCTCCCAAGTTTCTGGATCTCTATAATTACCAGGCAATAATACCATGTCTCGATTATACTCCTTATCGGTGAATAATTCATATAATTTTGTCAAGATATGTTTACCCAATTGTTCATATTCAATAATATCGGGCTGTCTTTTAATTGCCTCGAATGTTAGCTTCTTTAAACCCTTAATCAGTAAACCAAGTGACTTATATCCTAGCTTCCCTCTAATTAAATCCACATCTCGAACAAATGCGTGAGCTAATATTGAGGTCAACTCTTTACGATATAGCATCGCGTATTCTTCTGAAGTTTCATAAACATGCGCTTGTTCCGCAAACTTTCTCGCCAGAACATTAAACTTTTTGAAGTCCGTTAATACCTCCTTGTATTCTGGCCTAATTGAAAACTCGTATAACAACTCATCAATTGTAAAATATTTCAGCTTTAATGAATCCTCCAAGTCGTGAATGGCATATGCAATCTCGTCGGACAAGTCCATTATCTCACAATCAATCGTCTTATGGGATATCCCGTACTGTTCAAGCCATTTTTTTACTAGGTTATAATCCTCATTGTATAAAAATTTTTTGTTACGCACCTTCATTACTGTTCCTTGATCATCAGTATGCACTTCATTTTCTGGTTTGAAGTATTTAACTACACCTAACATGGTTCTGATAGTTAGGTTTAATCCATTAAAATCATGATGTCTTTCCTCTACAAAGTTTAAAATTCTAAATGTCTGTGCATTCCCTTCATAAGGATTATCAGGTGAAACGGTGCTCAAAAAAACCTCTCCTGCATGACCAAATGGTGGATTTCCTATATCATGGGCCAATGCACAAGTTTGTACTGTAATACTATCCTCTAGTTTTAACCGTTTACTTATGGATTTAGCTATTTGGGCTACTTCATGACTATGAGTCAATCGGTTTCTATAAAATACCTGACTCTTGGGTATAAACAACTGCATCTTTCCTTGAAGACGACGGCACGATGAAGAGTAAAGTACTCTTGAGTAATCTATATCCGCATTGTTTCGGAAGTAATCAGTTCCCCCTTTATAAGAATCATCTACCCGTATATCCTTTACCTTCCCAATCTCAGCTTCTTTCTGAAGAACATAATCCTCCAACTCCTTTGAAATCATAAGTAATCTCTGATGTTTGTATAAAACCTGAAAATATGAGTGTCACGGCCTCCCCACAACCGTATTTCTACGGTTTTTTGACCAGGATTACCGGAATGACCAGGATTTTCAGGATTGGGAGAACAAAAGCGGCTGCGTCTAACAGTGGGTATAAGTGCGGTATGTGTATTGAGTACACGTTGATGGGTGGTTGACAAGTTGACTAGTTAACAAGTTGACTGGGAAGATGCCTTAATGTCCTGCATATTTCTTTGCACTTATTATTGACCCAAATACTTTTCATAGTCTTCTTCGATAATAAGTATATCCGCATAATGCGGCCTCGTCTTAGGATCGAACAAATAGACTCCCCAAAGGTCTTCCTGCTTTCTGAGGTCAACCACCTGCGAGCTGCCGTCAGCCATCAGAAACTTCAGATAGCTATAGCCCTTCGTATCGACGATGGGAACTCCTTTCTTTTCAAGGTGCTCTCTTGATAAATGCATGTAGTACAAGTAGTCGTCCATTCCAACTAGGAAGTCATCACCCAGCTCTTTGAACTTTTTTTCAATGGCCAGGCTATCCGGCTGAAAGAACACCGCCGACCTGGAATCAATGACCAGGGTGTCTGCTTTGGATTCTTCATCGTCAAAGTTTTCGTCATAGTCATCGGACTTTACGTCGCTTCCATAGAATGAATCCTGTACAGGAGTGGCCTGCATGGAAGTATCGGTCTGGCTTTTAGCCACGACCGTTTTGTCAGTCTCGCCGCAGGAAAAAAAGCTAATAAGTATAATAAGCAGAAATCTTTGAAGGTGCATGGTAATGCGGCTAATTTACGTGATTCTGGGGAGTTGACTGACCTGCGCCGATCCGGTCATGGTTACATGAACATTGAGTATTGAACCCTGAACATTGAACCCTGAACCCTGAACCCTGAACCTTGAACATGGAGTCCTGGCTGTTCATTTCAGTCTCTCCAACACGCCCCTCCTCTTCACAATATTCTTATAATCCCACTGTATCTCCCTCCCCTTCTTCAGCCATTTCTTCAGCTTCTTCTCGTCCACCTCGCTAACATCGGTGTATCTCATTTCCGCTGCGGGAAATTTGCCCACTTTGGTCAGCTCTTTCTCTTCAAAGGTTTCGCCGCTCCAGAAGAGCAGGCGTACGGAGTCTTTCAGCTTGCTGTAGCCTACAATGGGATTGCCGTCCAGGAACCAGACGGGATGCGCATGCCAGATCTTGTTCTCGGCATCCGGCAGGTTTTCGTCGATGATCCTGGCCAGCTCGTTGCAGATCTTTTTGTCGGAGGCCGATTGCCTGTTGTTGTAAGATTTTATGTCGGGGTGCATGTGACTAAGATACTATTTTGAATATAGCGTAGGGCAGTCGGAAAGAGCAATGTTCTTCGCCGTGTCTGCACAGCCAGCCTTCACCCTGGCGCATAACTGCGACTGATCATTGATCCCGATCCTCAGAGCCAGGTCACAGTGATTGGTACGGGAATAATATTCGGTTGAGAGATAAGCACTGCCCGTGCGCTCGTCTTCATCCGTTTCCGCTCCCAGGAAAAAGCCGGGTTCCAGGTCGGCCAGGCCCTTGTATGCCGAGTATAGTTTTCCGGACCTAAAGACCTTTAGTTCGTAACTGACCGTGGTGTAGCTGATACGTCTTACGGCGAGCCTGTATTCTTTACCGGCCTTCACTCCAGTGAGTATCCGCTCTTTTTCCAGCGGAAGATCGGTAGGAAACCAGGCGGTATCCAGCCGGCCGATGATCAGCATGCTGTCACGCAGCTCGTAATGAGAGGAGTAATCGAAGGCTTTCAGCTTCTGGATAAAGGCCCTGGAGTATTGGGTTGGATCTTTGATGACAACGATTGCCGTATCCGGAGAAGAAACCTCCTGGCCATCAGCCAGTCCTGGTACAATTGCTGCCAGCAACAGTATCAATAAATAAGAACAAAACAATGGGCTGCGCATGATCATTTGTTGATGGGTGTTACATGCACCGAAAGGCCGCCGCCGTGGATCATGTATTCGGGATAGGCGGAGAAATCAACCTCCGGCAGGTCCAGCGTCAAACCCACACTTTCCCTGTTCATGATACGGGCTTTTTCAATGCCGTAGCGCGTTACTTTCATCCCCAGGGGACTGAATAACTCATTGAGCTGGGAATTGATTGTAGATCCCAAAAGAAACTGGTCCAGCTTCTGATAACCCACTTCCTTCCAGCCAAATTGCTGCTCGTACTCCTGGGAAAGTTGCTTTGTCAGGTCGGGATAATAGGCCGGGGACCTGAAGAAGACGTATTTCAACTTTGACAGGTCAAAATCTTCACTGACCCGCCCAAAGCCCGATTTGATTATTTCCAGCGTCGTGGAGAACAGCATGGGATCTTTATGAAAAAGCTGCAGGCTCACCGTGCCATCCATTTCGTATTCACTCACACTGAGTGTATAAGGCAGGGTGTCTTTGCCCACTACCCAGTTATAATAATAGTATCGCGAGTAAAAACCCACCTCGTTGGGTCCGCTCAATGTTTTTTGCCGCTTCACGATGATGGTGTCGCGGGAAGGGACTGGTTGGGTTTCCACCGGGGCGGTTGAACCGGCTTCCTGCTGACAGGAAACAAAGCCCAGGGAGATCAGTATCAGGAGAAAATATTTCATACCATTATTCGTTTAACGGCAACTGAAAAAAGCCTGGAATAAATATACACAGTCCATGCTAGCTTAATGTGTACTATGTACACGATGAGATCATTCGAATTTTCTCAACCAAACTCTGTTTACCCCGGTCTTTTTGTCAGCCAGGAGTTTATAGTTTTTAGTTTATAGTCTATAGTTGAACAGAAAAAAAACACCAAATCGTGTGTGGAATCACACAACAATCATTGAGCTTCTGATTAGCTTTCAAAAAACTTTAATTATGGCAACAGTTCAACGGTTTGAGGACCTAAAAGTGTGGCAAAAAGCACGGGAACTTTCACGTAAAGTATACCCTCATACCTTCAAAGATCCGATCAAATCAGACTTTCGTTTCAAAGATCAGATAAGAGGAACGGCAGGGTCGATAATGGACAATATAGCCGAAGGCTTTGGCCGTAGCGGAACAAATGAGTTTATCAATTCTCTAGGGTATGCTAAGGGTGAGACTGATGAAATAAAATCGCAGTTTTACCGTGGGCTGGATAATGATTACTTTACCAAAGAAGAATTCAAGATGCTGTATTCTTTGGCGGATGAAATAACTAAAATGCTCACACGCCTGATGGAGTATTTAAACAAGTGTGATATCCGCGGCCCTAAATTCAAGGACCGGTCGAAAAAATAGTACAAAAACTATAAACTATAAACTATAAACTGAAGCTCAAACCTTAAGCAGCCCCTCCACCAAACTCTTCCACTGCAGCTTGGCAAAACCACTCACCGCTCCCGTCGCCACCGCCGCATTCCTCACCTTATCCACCGCCTTCTCCGCATCCACATTGGGCTTTTCATTCCGGCCGTATACAGCCGCCTTTACCTTCCTGCCCTCACGGACCACCACAAACGAACTCGTAGCGCTGTCAGCAAAAAAATGCGCCACGTCATGCCTTTCGTTTTGAGGATTCGTGGCCGGCCGCACGCGGATAGTGAGCACATCCGGCTTTTCATCGATGGCTTCCACCTGCACCCAGTCGTAGCCCCCGCCCGTAGCCGGACCCGGCCCGGGAATATCGATCCGGAAATGATCACCCACCTGCACAGCCCTTTGCACGGGCTCGCCGTTCTGATCGGTCAGTGTAAAATCAGCCGTGAGCTTACCGGCATAGTGATGCCACTCGTTGACGTTCTTCAATCTTTCAGCGGCCTGGGTAAAAAATGCACTTGCCTCTTGCTCCGAAGCAAACTCCTTTACAGATTCTGTATTGCTTTCCGTGCCTTCGTGTTGTTCGGGTACTGGTTCCTTATTCATTTTTTAATCTTCGTTTTTAACCGGATAGGCCACCAAGCATGGTGGCCCTACAATATTCACCCCTCCCTTCAGGGAGGGGCAGGGGGTGGGTTTGATAGGCCGCCAGGCATGGCGGCCCTACGTACGTTCCAATTCATCCGCTACCGCGGCGGTCTTCACGGCTTCGTATTCTGATATCAACCCAATTTTTTGCGAATGCGCTATGGCTTCCGAACTATGACTGAAAAAGCAACAGGGCACGCCTGCGCTTTCGATCTGCACCAGCACATCGCCCGCCTTTTCCTTGTTCGCCCGGTGCACGTCGCGGATATAGACCGCGTGGATCTGTTTGGGAAAATGTTTTACCACGGCCTCATAGATATTGGGATCATGCTGTGAGCTGTCGCCCAGCAGCACAAAGCGCTGGTGGGGAAAGGCTTCCAGTATCCGCGCGATCCGGGTAAATTTTCCCTGGTGGTTGTTCTGTCCTGTTTTCAGCAGCTGCCTGAATTCCTTCAGCATATTGAGCAGGAAAACGCCCCGCGGCAGTTCGTTCACCCGTGTAAACTCCAGCAGGTAGTCGTACAAATTCCACTCGCTGCTCGATACATAAAAAAATGGATTGGGCGAATCCTTATCCGTCTGGCTCAGTGACAACAACTGGTAATGTTTAACCACGCCCTCAAAAGGATCGCGGCTCCGCGCGTTCTCGGTGAAAAGCACGAACAGCCTTTTCCTCAGGTTGGCGCTATGCGATATCAGGAAGGTATCGTCCACATCCGAAATAAAACCATACTGCGTATCGTGGGGAATGTAGAGCGAGCCTTCGCCCTCGGCAAGCACCTGCTCCTCATGGCCCGGATCCCCATTTCCCAAATTCCCACTTCTCCTTTTCCCATTACCTGAATTCCCATTGCCCAATACACTAACCACCATCGTATGCCAGCCCTGCTCCAGCGGCGGATCATCCTTCCACTCGAATTTGAAAAAGCCTGTATCGTCGGCCTCCGTCCTCAATTCCCGGCCCTGCCAGTGCGTGCGCAGCTTCGCGCAGGGATAGGGCTTCACCATAAAAAGACGCAGGAGTGCGAAAGCATTGTTCAGGATATTCTTGCGGTATTTGCGCCGGGGAAGCGGGCTTTGCTTCAAAACATGCCCATAGATCACCAGGCTGTTGGCATGTCCATAACCGTGATATACTTTTACAACCAGCTCATCTGTCAGGCCAAACCATTGAAGGAGCCGGCTGCGAAAACTTTTCTTTGGTTCATCAATTGCCATATAACGTTAAGAGATATCAATAAACATGCAGAAATACCGAACCCTGAAATTGTTGTTCATCATCAACCCCGTATCAGGAGGCAGAGAAAAAACAGACTGGGAAGAACAGATCAGGGAATATTTCAGGGAATCCCCCCACAATATGGATTTTTTCCTGCTCACTGGCAAGAACGATGAGGTTTCTGTTCGCCATCATGCCGAATCCATCATGCCCGACAGGCTGGTAGCGGTGGGCGGCGACGGCACGGTGAAGCTGGTAGCCGAGATCGCCAGGCACCTGCATATCCCCGTGGCCATCATCCCGGCCGGCTCGGCCAATGGCATGGCCAGGGAACTCGGCATCCCCATCGATGTTACCGAGGCGCTCGAGATCGCGGTGAATGGTGAAGAGCGACCCATCGATACGGTGCTCATCAATGACAAGGAGATCTGCATCCACCTGAGTGACATTGGCCTCAACGCCATGCTGGTGAAGCAGTTTGAAAAATCAGGAACCCGGGGCATGGCTGGATACGCCAAAGCTGTGCTGCGCGTGCTCTGGGAGAAACAAAAGCTCTATGTCACCGTGCGCACCGACGAAGAGACCGTACTGAGAAAGGCCTATATGGTGGTGATCGCCAATGCAAGGAAATACGGTACAGGCGCCAATATCAACCCCGACGGACAGATCGACGACGGGAAGTTCGAGGTGGTGGTAGTGCGCAAGCTGAATGTGATAGAGCTCCTCAAGGCCCTGCTCACGGAAAAAAGCTTCCACCCCAACCGGATCGAGGTATTTTCCACCACCCGTTGCGAATTGATCCTCCTGAAGCCCGGCTATTTCCAGGTGGACGGCGAATACAGGGGAAGGGTGAGCAAGATCAAAGCTGAGGTGCTGCATCATTCTTTATTATTCATGTTGCCGGGGGATAGTTGACTAGTCAACCCCGCGTAGTCCCTGCCACATTTGAGAAGACCCAACTGAACAGTTTCCGGTTTCCAGTTTCCAGTTTCCGGTTTCCGGTTATCATTACTGGTTTCAAAGAGACTTTATAAGGTAATTTTTCAGCAGCTAAAACACGGTGAACGCTACCTGGCTGTTCCCCAGTCAACCAGTCAACCAGTTAACCAGTCAACCCGCCAGGGCGGCGCTGGCACAACATTTTCAGCTTTTTCCCTAAACATTCTATATGGACAGACTTGAATTAAAAGGACGCTGGAATGAGCTGAAAGGCCGCGTGAAGCAGGCCCATGGCGATCTGACTGATGACGATCTGCGATATGAGGACGGCAAGGAAGATGAACTCTATGGCCGCCTGCAGACAAAGCTGGGCAAGACCCGCGAGCAAGTGATCGACTGGCTGAAGGGCCTCGATCGCGACCGCACCTAAGTTTAATCAACCTGGCCCTGATAAGGGCCAAACTAAAAACCGGAAACTGGAAATGCCGACGCTTGCGGTCGGCATCCCGACCCTCGTTTGAAGCGAGGCGTCGGGACCGGAAACCGGAAACGCCCCGCCTCCGGCGGGGCCTACCTATCTTTGTGCCATGCATTACGTGTCGGCAAAGGAGATCGCGAAGTCATACGGGATTAAACCACTTTTCAAAGAGCTTAGTTTTCATATCTCGGAGGGCGACAAGATCGCCCTGGTAGCCCGCAACGGCGCCGGCAAATCCACTTTGCTGAAAATGATCGCAGGGCAGGAACCGCCCGACGAAGGAAAGATCTGGATCCACAAGGATGTGGATGTAGCCTTCTTTGAGCAGGAGCCCGTGCTGGAAAATAACTCCACCGTTTTAGATAATATATTCCATCACGCTCACCCGGTGATCAGCACCATCAAAGAATATGAGCTGGCGGTGGAGACCGGCGACGACAAAGCCATGAACGAGCTGCTGGTGAAAATGGACCAGCTCAACGCCTGGGATTTTGAAAGCAGCGTGCACCAGATCCTGGGCAAGCTCAATATCAACAACCTCCAGCAAAAAGTAACTACCCTCAGCGGCGGACAAAGAAAAAGAGTAGCACTTGCTCGAACCCTCGTCGACATCGGCTTCGAGCACAAGCACGTGCTGCTGATCATGGACGAGCCCACCAACCACCTCGACCTGGAAATGGTGGAATGGCTGCAGCATTATCTCGATAAGCAAAACAGCACCCTGCTCATGGTGACGCACGACAGGTATTTCCTGGACGCGGTTTGCGATGAGATCTGGGAGCTGGAAGACGGCACGCTCTACATACACAAGGGTGATTATGCCAACTACCTGGAGAAAAAAGCGGCCCGCATAGAAAGCCAGGCTGCTTCTGTAGATAAAGCAAGAAACATTTACCGCAAGGAACTGGAATGGATGCGCAAGCAACCCAAGGCCAGGACTACCAAGAGCAAGAGCCGAATTGACGCTTTCGCTGCCGTAGAGCAGAAGGCCAAACAACAGCTGGCCGTTCAACAGCTGGAGCTGCAAAGCAAAATGAGCAGGCTGGGCGGCAAGGTGGCCGAACTGAAAAAGGTATACAAAAGTTTTGGCGACAAACTCATACTGAATGGTTTCGACTACACCTTCCGCAAAGGCGAAAGAGTGGGCATCATAGGAAGGAACGGTACGGGTAAATCTACTTTCGTCAACATTATACAAGGCATTGAGCAGCCCGACAGCGGCAAGGTGAATATTGGCGATACCGTGGTCTTCGGCAACTACTCGCAGCAGGGACTGGTGGTGAAGGAAGACATGCGCGTGATCGAATTTGTAAAGAACATCGCGGAAAATTTCCCCCTGGCCAATGGTGACACGCTGAGCGCCTCCCAGTTCCTGAGTCTTTTCCTTTTCCCTCCCGAACAACAATACACTTATATCAGCAAGCTCAGTGGTGGTGAGAAAAGAAGACTGCATTTGCTGTCGATACTTTTCCGCAACCCCAACTTCCTCGTACTCGACGAGCCCACCAACGACCTGGATCTTCCGACGCTCTCCGTACTGGAAAACTATTTGCTCGATTTCGGCGGCTGCGTGATCATCATCAGCCACGACCGTTATTTCATGGACAGGCTGGTAGACCATCTGTTTGTATTCGAGGGCAATGGTGTGATCCGCGACTTCCCGGGCAATTACAGTCTATACAGAGAGACTGTGAAGCAGGAAGAGCAGGACGAATCTTCTGCGAAGAAAACTCCTCTACCTGCCCCTGCACCGGCACCGGTTGCGAAAGAAAAGCGGAGGCTTTCGTTTGGTGAGCAGCGTGAGCTGGATACCTTGCAAAAAGAGCTGGCATCGCTGGAGCAGGAAAGGGCTGCGCTTATAAAAAAGCTGGAAGAGAACCTGGCTTACGATGAATTGCAAAAGGCCTCGGCCCGCATCAACGAGATCAATGCGGCGGTGGATGCAAAGGAGCTGCGCTGGCTGGAGCTGAGCGAGGCGAGTGCATAGGGTGACAATGTTAATAGAGTTGATAAGGTTGATAAAGGAAACAGCCGGTCATTCGTGTCGACGGTCTCCAACCCTCTCCGTTTCGGGAGGGGCAGGGGTGGGGCCGTAATCTGCGCGATCTGCGATTCAATCTGCGGAAATCAGCGGGAAAAGCTGACTGCCTCAAGTGAAGCCGGCATAAAGATCAGGTTCTTACCACCTCTCAACCCCATCAACTCTATCAACTCTATCAACTATATCAACTTTCTCATCCTTTCACTAATTTTAAGAAAACTTCCCCATGCCCTCTCTCAGTGAACTATTGCTACGCCTCCTGCTCACCATCGTGGTGGGCGGACTGATCGGCGCTGAGCGCGAGTACCGCAGCAAGTCGGCCGGCTTTCGTACCATGATCCTCATCTGCCTCGGCTCTTTCCTGTTCACTACATTTTCCATCTATATCACCGAAGGCACCGAAGACAGGATCGCCTCCAACATCGTCACCGGCATCGGCTTCCTGGGCGCGGGCGTGATCTTTCTCACCGACAACAAAGTGAACGGCCTCACCACCGCCGCTACCATCTGGGCCACGGCCGCACTGGGCATGGGCATAGGAGGCGGCTATTATACACTGGTCATCGCTTCTACCCTCATTGTACTGGTATCACTCATCATCTTCACCAAACTGGAGGAAGTGATCGACAAGATCAACCAGACAAGAAATTACAGGATCGTTAGTCCCTATAAAGACAATCTCCTGCACGAGTACGAACTGCTTTTCAGGAAATACAAACTCAGCTTCAGGCGACTGAAGCAAAGCAAGAACGGACCGAATATTGCGGGGAACTGGATCGTGAAAGGAAGTGAAAAACATCATAACCGCTTCATTGAGCACATCCTGCACGACACTACGGTCACCGAATTCGAATTTTAGCGGCGGCCCAGTCGGGCATTCACCTTTTCAACCAATAGGTCAATTGATATTTTCTTCATGCATTTGAAGTGACCCTGCGGGCATGTATGCCTGCCGATCTTGGTGCAGGGCCTGCACCAGAGTTTGTGCACCTGCAGGTCATCATAAGGATCGGGCTGCACCCGGTAGTAATTCTCGCCGTAATAGGGCGTCATCCCAAATGAAGGCGTGGTACTGCCCCAGACAGCGATCACAGGTTTTTTGAGCGCCGCGGCGGCATGCATCAACCCGGTATCATGAGCGATCACCAGCTTCGACCTGCGCACGAGGTCGGCGCTTTCGTTGAGTGAAAATTTGCCGCAGGCATTATACACTTTGATCGGATCAACAGCTGCGATCTCCCTGCCTTCGGCCACATCATCAGGACCGCCCACGAGGATCACAGGATGGTCGATGCGGCGGCAGAACTCCCGGATCTTTTCAATGGGCATCTTTTTGGTTTTAAAAGAAGCGCCGATCACAAAAGCTATATAACCTGCCTGGTGAGACGTAGGAATGTCTTTATCAGTGATCTCCTCGGTAGGAGAGATAAAATAGTCCAGCCCTTCCCCATCATTTTTCACACCAAATGCCGACACAGTTTCCATGTACCTGTCAACTATGTGCACAGGCGGCATCACGTTCCATTTCAGCTTCACGAAAACCAGCTTTTCGAAGTTGAGCTTGTTGTAAGCAAAGGCCGGCACTTTCAATGCTTTCTTCACACGCAAAGTGCGCACGTTGTGATGCAGGTCGATCACGTAATCGAACTGCTCTTTCTGCAGTTCGCTGATCATATCCCCCCAGCTTTCCTGGAGCAGATGGATCTTATCGATGTAGGGATTGTTGGCTACTACGGCGCGGAACTGGGGCTTCACGAGGTAATGGATCTCCACGCCAGCCACTTGTTTCTTCAGGCAGCGGATCACAGGGGTGGTGAGCACAATGTCGCCGATAGAACTAAACCTTATGATCAGCAGCTTCATAGTCTTAGGGTGATGGAATGACTTCCTCTCCTTCAATATAATTCAGGTCCTTGCCAAAGGTTTCCACCGACATGATGGCGGCCACCACGGTAATGATCATGATGATGATGGCGGCGATCCAGCCACCGGTATAATAATCTGTAATGCTTCTCAATCCCTGGAACAGCGGAAGAATGAATATGGTGAGCATGCCCCTTACCATGTTGGGTATGGTGGTGGCTGCGGTGGCGCGCAGGTTGGTGCCAAACTGCTCAGCGGCCATGGTAACAAAGATGGCCCAGAAGCCGGTACCAAAACCAAGGCCTGCGCAGATCCAGTACATGCCCTGCGCCGTACCATTCCATTGCGCAGTGAAGAACAGCACCATGAAGACGGCAGTGATGCCGTAAAAAAGAAAAAGGGCTTTCTTGCGGCTGCGAAACCACTGGCTCACAAATCCAATGAGCACGTCGCCGATGGAGATGGCTGCATAGGCATACATGATGGCCTTGCCCGGGTCGATCTTTTCCTGTATGCCCATTTGCTTTCCAAACTCGCCGGAAAAAGAAACCAGTACGCCAATGACGAACCAGGTGGGCATGCCTATCAATATGCCCAATATATACCGGCGGAAACGCTCCCGGCTGGTGAAGAACATGAAGAAATTACCGCGCTGCACCTTGAGTTTTTTCACATCATGGAACATGCCCGACTCAAAAACAGAGATCCGCAGCACCAGCAGCATGAGGCCCAGTCCGCCCCCGATAAAATAACAGGTCCTCCAGTCGAAGTTCTCCTTCATGATGAAGGCCACCACGGCGCCGGTGAGGCCAATGCCCGCCACCAGTGAAGTGGCAATTCCGCGCTTGTTCTTTGGCGTGAGCTCGGATACCAGCGTGATGCCCGCACCGAGTTCGCCCGCCAGGCCCAGTCCGGCTACAAAGCGAATGAGTTTATAATCTTCCACATTGGTCACAAAACCATTGGCAATGTTGGCGAGTGAATACAGTATGATGGACCCAAAGAGTACGCTCAGTCTCCCCCGCTTGTCGCCCATAACACCCCAGATGATGCCGCCCAGCAGCAGGCCGGCCATCTGCCACATGATGATGCTTTCGCCATCGGTGGTGATGCGTTCTTCCGACAAACCCAGTGAAGCCAGGCTCTCTACGCGGATGATACTAAAGAGAAGCAGGTCGTAGATGTCGACGAAATAACCCAACGCAGCCACGATCACCGCGATATTGAGTATACTACGATTGGAAGCAGAAGCGGGTTGAGCGCGCATGGATCACGATTTGTTGTCTGTATCGGTGGGCACCACGGCCTTTTTTGCAAAGAATAATTTATAGAGAACGGGTAATGTAGTAACCAGAACGATCGCAATGGTGATGGCCTCGATATGATCTTTGAGGCTGAAGCCGAATTGCCTTTCCACCCAGGACTGCAAAAAATAACCACCCAGCATCATGCTCGATACCCAGGCAATGCTTCCCACAATGTTGTAAAATATAAAACTGCGCACAGGCATGCCCACGATACCGGCGATGATGGGCGCGAACGTGCGGATGATCGGCAGGAACTTGGCCATGAAGATGGTTGCCTTTCCATACTGATCGTAAAAGTCACGGGCACGCATCAAATGCTTTTTCCTGAACAGCCAGGTTTCCTTTCTATCGTACAACAACGGGCCGGTAGTTTTACCAAACCAGTAGCCCACAATATTTCCAAGTATCGATGCCGCCATCACCAGCAGCAGCACTACGGAATAGTGCTGGCCCACCGGAAGTTCCTTGGCGAGGTCATCGAGATAAATGCCTGCGGCAAAAAGCAGCGAATCACCCGGCAGGAAAAAGCCGATGAAAAGCCCGGTTTCCGCGAATACTACGAAAATGAGCAGGTAAAGGCCACCGTTCTGGATGATCCATTCAATGAACTGCTGAATTAATCCCCCTTTCAATAATACTATCTGTAATAGATCCATGTTGCTCTAATTCTTTATTAAGATTCCAGCTCTCCTTCCCATTTACTCACCACACTGGTGGCAAGCGCATTGCCCACCACGTTGGTCATGCTCCTGAACATATCGCAAAAATGGTCTATCGGCAAGATCAGCGCCACCCCTTCAGGCGGTATATCAAACATAGCGCAGGTGGCCAGCACCACTACCAGCGATGCGCGCGGTACACCCGCAATACCCTTGCTCGTCACCATCAATACCAGTAGCATGGTGAGCTGGGTGCCGAGAGAAAGATCGATACCATAAGCCTGCGCAATGGCCAGGCTGGCAAAGGTCATATACATCATGCTACCGTCAAGGTTAAAAGAATAACCCAGCGGGAGTACAAAAGAAACGATACGGTTGCGGCAGCCAAACCTTTCCAGCTCCTCGGTGAGTTTGGGAAACACGGCTTCGGAACTGGTGGTGCTGAAGGCAATGAACAGAGGTCCGCTGATCCTTCTCATGAGCTCCTTCATCCTCTGGCCGAGAATGAGGTAGCCAACGCCGAGAAGCAATATCCATAATATGGCTATCCCCAATAAGAAATATCCAAAGTAGATGAGGTAGAACTGGAAGATGCCCAAACCCTTTGCCGCCACAACAGCTGCAATGGCGCCAAATACGCCGAAAGGAGCAAAGGCCATTACATAGCCCACGATCTTCAGAATGATATGCGATACGATCTCCAGGGCATGGATAACAGGTTTGGCATAATCGCCAATCGCCGCGGCAGCCACGCCAAAGAAAATGGAGAAGACCACGATCTGCAGGATCTCATTATTGGCCATGCCATCAATGAAGCTGGCAGGGATCACGTGCTCCACGAAGTTCTGAATAGTGAACGATCCGGTTTTCTTGGCCATCAGGTCCTGAAGGCCGGCATTGTCGGTCACATTCAGGTCGATGTATTTACCGGGCTCGAACAGGTTGACAAGGAACATACCGAGCAGCAGGGAAACCAGCGATGCGGTAATGAACCAGAGAATGGCCTTGCCTCCTACCCTGCCCACGGTTTTCATATCACCCAGCTTGGCTATGCCCACCACCAGCGTGGTGAACACCAGGGGCGCAATGATCATCTTCACCAGGCGGATAAAAATGGTGCCGAGCAGCTGCACATTCTTGGCAAAAGTTGCCTGTGTTTCTGTCCCGTAATTTGAATTCACCAGGTAACCAACCAGGCCTCCGAGGATCATGGCAATGATGATATAGAGTGTAAGCCTGTTTCCTTTTCCCATAGCGTTCAGTTTGCTTCGGGTCCGAAAGTCGGAAAAAAAAGGGAAGTATGGAAGTTTTAATCCCGGGCATCAAACTAACTGGAGCGATTTATAGGAGTTTATGTATTTTTCCCCATCCTTCTTTGCCCGGAGGAGCATAAACTAACTGTATGGCAGAAGAAAAGACCTCGTTCAAGCAATCACTGGGACTGATGGACGCCACCATGATCGTGGCAGGATCCATGATCGGCTCAGGTATCTTCATCGTGAGCGCCGACATTACCCGCAATGTGGGCAGCGCCGGCTGGCTGATCCTCGTTTGGGTGATCACCGGCTTCATGACCATCACCGCGGCTCTGAGCTACGGCGAACTGAGCGGCATGTTCCCTAAAGCAGGCGGACAATACGTTTACCTGAAAGAATCCTACAACCCGCTGGTGGGTTTCTTATATGGCTGGAGTTTCTTTACCGTCATTCAAACCGGAACGATCGCTGCGGTGGCTGTGGCCTTTGCCAAATTCGCCGGGCATTTTTTTCCCGCCCTTGAATTAAGGGATGAAAACATCATAGCCGACCTGGGATTATTCAAAATACAGTGGGCTCACCTGCTCGCCGTGAGTGTTATTATTTTTCTCACATATATCAACACGCGGGGTGTAAAGGAGGGAAAACTCATACAGAACACCTTTACCATAGCCAAGCTCGCGGCGCTGTTTGGACTGATCATCTTTGGTTTTTTACTCGCTTCCGGCAAAGGAGCCGCAGTAAACTGGGATGATCCTTTTGCCATGAGATCGTTAGCAGGAACTGCGGGCAATACTTCGGTTACAGAAGTGGTAGGACTGGCCGTACTCGGTGCCATCGCCGCCTCGATGGTAGGCTCTATATTCAGCAGCGATGCATGGAACAACGTCACCTTCATTGCAGGTGAGATCAGGAATCCGCAAAGGAATATTGGCCTCAGCCTTTTCCTGGGAACGCTGATCGTGACCATCATTTATGTGGCCGCCAACCTCATGTACCTGCATGTGCTGCCGATGACCGACATCGCTTTTGCTCCGCAGGACCGCGTGGCCACTGCAGCCTCCCTGGAGATTTTTGGATCGGCAGGCGCGGGCATCATTGCCGCCCTGATCATGGTCTCTACTTTCGGCTGCAACAACGGCCTGATCCTCGCCGGCGCCCGCGTATACTATACCATGTCGAAAGACGGGCTGTTCTTCAAAAAAACAGGTACACTCAACAAGAATGCGGTGCCGGAGTTTGCCCTTTGGGTGCAGTGCATCATCTGCTGCATCTGGGCGCTGAGCGGAAAATATGGCGACCTGCTCGACATGATCTCATTCGTGGTGGTGATGTTTTACATCCTCACCATTGCAGGCATCTTCATACTGCGCAAAAAAAGACCGGATGCCGAAAGGCCATACAAGGCTTTTGGCTATCCTGTGCTTCCCATCATTTACATTCTCATGGGACTCACCTTCTGTATCCTGCTGATCATCTACAAACCAAAGTTCACCTGGCCCGGATTGCTGATCACATTAGCAGGTATACCCGTGTATTATCTCACTGCGTTAGGACGGGGAAAACAAGTGCATAAAGCATAAGTTTTTGATGAATGACTTTGGTTTAGAGATATATTTAATGATATTTGTCCGGGCTGTTGGAACCGTTCGCTTAGAGTTTGACATTCAAGGCCCTTAATAAAATCAAATACCAACGTTATGAGCATTTTCGTAAGAAAACCTTTGGCTGCCCTGATGAACGAGGCAGAGGAGACAGGAACGCACACCCTCAAGCGTACGCTGGGTGCAGGAGGACTGATCGCATTGGGTATTGGAGCCATCATTGGCGCCGGGTTGTTTTCTATTACAGGTATGGCAGCGGCTAACCACGCCGGTCCCGCCATCACCATTTCCTTTGTTGTAGCTGCACTGGGCTGTCTTTTTGCCGGCTTGTGTTATGCGGAGTTCGCATCCATGATCCCGGTGGCGGGTAGTGCCTACACCTACAGCTATGCTACCATGGGAGAATTTCTTGCATGGATCATTGGATGGGACCTGGTACTGGAATACGCCGTGGGTGCTGCTACCGTTGGTATCAGCTGGAGCCGTTACCTGGTGAGATTCCTCGAAGGTTTCGATGTACACTTGCCCACCGCCATGACGCTGGGGCCCTGGGACGGTGGCGTCATCAACCTCCCCGCTGTTTTCATCATTGTACTTATGAGTTTGCTGCTGGTGAAGGGCACTCGCGAAAGCGCAGTGGTGAACGGCATCATCGTAGCATTGAAAGTAGCAGTAGTACTGGTATTCATCATTCTTGGATGGAAATACATCGACAACGCCAATTATACTCCTTACATCCCCGACAACACCGGAACTTTTGGTGAATTCGGATTCAGCGGTATCATTCGAGCGGCCGCGATTGTCTTCTTTGCCTATATAGGATTCGATGCGGTGAGTACCGCGGCCCAGGAGGCCAAGAATCCAAAGCGCGACATGCCCTGGGGCATATTGGGCTCACTGGCCATATGCACCGTGCTCTATATCCTGTTCGCCCACGTGATGACAGGCGTGACCAGCTATACCACATTTGCGGGTAAGGACGGCATCGCGCCTGTGGCGGTTGCCATCGATCACATGGGAACTGCAGATGCTGCAGGCACCATTCAACCCGATTATCCATGGCTGAACCGCGCTATCATCGTGGCCATCCTGGCAGGTTATGCCTCGGTGATCCTGGTGATGCTGATGGGCCAAAGCCGCGTATTCTTCAGTATGAGTAAGGACGGACTGATCCCAAGAGTATTTTCAGCCGTGAACCCAAGAACACAAACACCGGCGAAGAACAACCTGTTGTTCATGCTCTTCGTGAGCCTGTTCGCAGCCTTCGTTCCTGCCCGCGTTGTAGGTGAGATGACAAGTATCGGTACACTGTTCGCCTTTATTCTTGTATGTATCGGCGTATGGGTGATGCGCAGGAAGATGCCTGAAGTAAAGCGCGCATTCAAAACACCCATGGTACCACTCATTCCTATCCTCGGGATATTCACCTGCCTCTTCATGATGGTCTTCCTGCCCATGGACACCTGGATCCGTCTGTTGGTATGGATGCTGATCGGCCTGGATATCTACCTGGTCTATGGCGCCAAGAACTCACACCTGGGTAACGGATCTACCAGCCGCAAGGGCATGAAGATCGCCCGCATCACAGGTATGGTCATGGCCATCCTGCTGATGGTTGCCGGTCTGCTGCACCAGTACGTGGTAGGTTTTGAAGAAGACAGGACCTTGTTCTACATCTCTCTCATCCTGGCGGTAGGCCACATTATCTGGTATGCCACAAGGATCGGCCGGCCAGAACCAAAGGAAGATGGTGAACCCCGGAATCCAATGGAAGCCTAAACCTTGCTAATATTATCAAAGCCGCTTAAACAGCGGCTTTTTTCATGCCCCTAAGTCTTAAATTTGCACCTTCAATCTTAAATCTTCAATCTTACATACTCCATGGGTCGCATATTTGAAGTAAGAAAGTCCACCATGTTTGCCCGCTGGGATCGCATGGCCAAGCAGTTCACAAGAATTGGTAAAGAGATCATCATAGCCGTGAAAGCGGGCGGACCTGATCCGGCCACCAACCCTGCCCTCCGCCGCTGTTTCCAGAATGCCCGCAGTGTGGGTATGCCTAAAGACCGTGTGGAAGCTGCCATCAAACGCGCGCAGGGAAAAGAGTTGATCAACTACGACGAGATCCTTTACGAGGGATACGGTCCCCATGGCGTGGCCATACTTGTGGAGACCGCTACCGACAACCACGTGAGAACCGTAGCCAACGTAAAATCTATTTTCAATAAAGGCGACGGCACCCTGGGCAATAGCGGCAGCGTGAGCTTCCAGTTCAAAAAAATGGGTGTGTTCAAATTAAAGCCAGAAGGCATTAACCACGAAGAGCTGGAATTCGAGCTCATCGACCAGGGCCTGGAAGAAATGGGAGAAAGCACCGATGAAAATGGCGAGGACATCCTGGTACTGAGATGCGGCTTCGCCGATTTCGGCAACATGCAGAAAGCATTGGAGGAAAAAGGCATCACGCCTATCAGCACGGAAATAGAATGGATACCCACTACCACCGTCAGCCTCTCGGAAGAACAAGCACAGGACGTACTGAAGCTGGTTGACAAGCTGGAGCAGGACGAGGACGTGCAGAAGGTCTTCCATAACCTTGTCTGATCATGCAAACGCAGCCACATCCCATTGTCTTATTCGATGGTGTCTGCAATTTCTGCAACGCCAGTGTCAATTTCATCATCAGGCATGATAAGCAAAAACGTCTACGCTTTGCCACGCTGCAATCGGAAGCCGGAGAGCGCATCAGGAAGGAGTTTGGTATTGCGGACCAGAAACCGGATTCATTTCTGCTTTTGCACAAGGGCCATCTTTACAAATACACAGAGGCAGCCCTGAAGGTCTTTAATATGCTCCCCTGGTACTGGAAATGGACCCAGGTAATTTGGCTGATCCCTCAATTCGTACGCGATCCCATTTACCGCCTGATCGCAAAAAACAGGTATAAATGGTTTGGCAAGAAAGAGGAATGCATGATCCCTTCGCCGGAAGTAAAAGAGAGATTCCTTAGCTGACCTCGATCTCTCCCTTCATATAAAGTACGCAGCCTCCCGTCATCAGCACCCTGTCACCCGATAGGGTACAATCCAGGTTGCCGCCGCGGGCCGAAGCTTGTCTGCAGGAAAGTTTAGTCTTGCCCAGCTTGCCGCTCCAGTAAGGAACGATATTGCAGTGGGCGGAACCGGTAACAGGATCTTCCGGTATGCCAGCGCCCGGGTAAAAGCAGCGGGAGACCACATCCGAATCATGACCTTTTGCTGTGACGATCACCCCTACCGTATCGATCTGCTTCATCAGCCCGAAATCGGGTTCAATTCCCAGCACCGCTTCTTCATTCGGCAGCACTACGAAATAATCCCTCGAGCGCAGGATCTCCACTGCATTGGAAATACCCAGTGACTGCAATACTTCTTTGGGTGGATCGCAGGCCGCGGGCATGCGCGAAGGAAAATCCAGCGTAAAGCGCCCGTCCTGTATGGTGGTCTTTAACTCCCCTACTTTTTCCGTACTGAAAATGATCTGCTGTACGGGAGGTTCTATGAAATTCTTGATCACGTAGGCGGCCGCCAGCGTAGCATGACCGCAAAGGTCGATCTCAAACGCGGGTGTGAACCAGCGGATATGATAAAAGCTTTCGCTACGGGGATCGGAGGGGTCCTGCTTCACGAAGAAAACAGTCTCGCTCTGGTTATTCTCCATCGCGATCTTTTGCATCAAAGAGGCCTCCGGCCAGTGTTCCAGCGGTACCACCGCTGCGGGGTTGCCTTCAAAGGTTTTTTCTGCGAAGGCGTCTATTTGATAGATGTCGAATTTCATATTCCAAAAGTAGCATTTCGCTGGGTTGACAAGTTAACAAGTTGACAAGTTGACTGGGAAACAGCCTGAAAAAGAATGCCGGAGACAACCCCGGCATTCACTACTGACTACTTATTGCTTACTTCTTCTTTAAGACCACTTTCAACTGGCTAAACTTATATGCCGGCTCGAGGAAGGCGATGTAATTGGGCCACATCTCCTTTTTATCAAAATTCTTCTTGTAGATCTTCTTCGTCGTCACCAGCAACTTGTTGTCCTCCACCACCGCGGTGCTGACAAAAGAACCGCTCTCATTATCCACCGATATATTCAGGTCCTGGATACCGTCTACCGTATATCCATCCGGAATATTGATCATGATGCGGTTCTCTATTGTACGGGGGTTAGCTATCCAAATGTCGGTCTGCCTGTTTCCTTTGAGTTCATTCTCATCCAGCTTGATCTGGTCGCCGATCAGGGCGCCTACACTGAACACATAATTCTTTCCTGCCTTGGCCAGCAGTTTTTTGAGCGTGAACAATTCCCTGTATTTCAGCCAGGCTGAATCTCCAAAGCGGCCATCTTTGATCAGTTCAAAACCTTCATACTTTTCCACGTCGAATTCTTCCTTCAGGTCTTTTTCAAAAGCCTCTTTCCTTTCCGTAACACGGTCCGACTTATCAGGATCCACATACTGAAAAGAAGTGTTGATCACCATCTCGTCCTTTTTCTTTCCCTTCTGCTTGGGCTCGTTGAAGTATTTCTCAAAATCATAGCTAAGGTATTCGCGGTCCAGGTTGGCTTTCTCAATGCGGCCGATCTTCTCAGCGCCCAGGAAGCTGCTGGTCTTTTCGATCCTGGCTACATCCATGGCGGCAGGAAAACTAACAACGAAGTCTTCCCTGTCCACATGGTCGGCGGGATTGGAAGAAGGAACTACCGCGCGGAAATAACGGTCCGGCTCGTCGTAGCCAATGGCATAGCCTTCCACGTTCTCCATATAAGGATAGGGAGTACCAAAGGCATCGAAATTATTGAAGGCGTCGAGGTACACATACTTCCTGTTCACTTTCACACGCATCATGAAGTCGAGTTCTTCCATGAAGATCGCCTCCCTCCAGGCGCCCAATCTACGCGGCACATAAACGAAAAGTTCAGAAGGAATACCCTGCGCGCCAAAGGCCATGCGCAGCGCAGTGGCAAATGTGACCGCGTTCATCCTGATCTCGTCCTCTTTTTCTTCTTTCTGGGAGACCACGTCCTTCTTTTCCGCGGCCAATACCTTCTTATAGGTCTTTTTGCCTGTCATGTATTTTTCCAGCTCGGAATGCACCGGGCCTTTGTAATACATTTCCAAAAACACTTTTCGGAGGCAGTAATAGGTTTCGCGCACGATCTCGTCCTCCTTCATTTTCGGATTCTCCGCTCTCTTCTTCATCATGTATTCAGTTGTGTAACCTACCAGGGAATTCACCACTGGCGTCACATACAATCCCGCGCCTACATAGCGCTTGTACACATCCTGTATGCTCAGTCCGGAACGGTCAACCGTTGCCTCTCCCAATCCCTTGCTTTCCGAATCGTTGTCGTGCAGCAGCACCACGCGGAACTTCACGCTGGGCGTGCTCCTGAGCTCATAGCTCCAGCGCTCTTCCACCGTTTTTTCCCTGTCCTTGTCCATAAAATAATAACTCAGGTAGGAATTCTTGTCTCCATACACGCTGGCTTTTGAATCGAACTTCAGGTTGGGCGCTCCGTTGTAAGCGCGGTAACGCACTTTCATTCCATTGGGCATGGTGAACCTGTAATGCTGGTAAAGAGTAGGATAATTGTTGGACAAAGAGAAGATGAAAGGCGTGAAGTCAACTCCATTCTCCTTCATATCCCAGGCTATCGTAGACTTCACCGTATAATCAATGATATCACCCACTTCCAGAGCAGGAATAGCGATCTTCATCTTTTTTACAGCCAGCTTGAAATAAATGGGCTTGTAGATAGAAGGAATATCGCTGTCGTCCTCGATGGCGGTCTTCATGTCCACGATCACTTCCTTACCACTGGCCTTCACCACTTTGTACTCTGCTTTTCCATCCTTGCCCATGGTGGTGTACATGAAGGTGGAAAATGTTTCCAGCGCGTTCTTGTCCTGCAGGCGGATGCGCTTGTGCGTGTACTCATGTATGTTCACCTGGTACATGGTGCTTTTGGATGTACCGCGTGTAAACAGGAACTCCTGTTTTTGGGCGATGATCACGGCGCTTTCATTCTTCCATTTTTCAGGGATGGCGGTCACGCTGAATTCAGGCTCGATGTTCACACCGAGCTGGGGTACCTGGGCATGCAGCAGGAAAGGACAAACAATGGCCAGTACAAAGGCAATTCTAATAAGCATAATGGAGGTTTAGAGGATTATTTTTTGAGCACGACCTGGTCGTTATAGAATTCGTTCACGGCGGCGATGAATTTGTTCCACTCGCCAAATTCGGCCTTCCTCAGGATGGCCTTGCTGACAGAAATAGTTTTGGTGTACACGATCGACTTGCCCTTGTTCACATAGCTGCCCTCAAAGGAATACTCGGGTGTGCTTTTCTTAAATGGCGCCGGCAGGTAGTCCACCTTATAGCCTTCCGGAATCGCCAGCTCGGCCTGCGTGGTGATCATGTATTTATGGTCAAACGCATAGTCATTCTTCCTGTCGTCCGGGATCTCCATTCCGGCGAAATCTTTTTCCCAGTCCATCACCACGTACAGCTCGTTGCCTGTGCGGGTAAGCTGGTTGTTGGCCTTGAAATCAAACTTGAGCTGCAGGGGCTTCTGCCTGTCGTTGAAATCCGTATTGCTGATGTTGCTTACTTCTATGTTCTCGTCGCCGCTTCTCAGGAAAGAGGCCAGCGCTTCCATTTTATCATTGTTCTGGATAGAGGAATAGGCGCGCTGCACGTTGATCTTCGACTCGCCATTATATTCGAAGGTAGACTGACCGGTGAGCAGGTCTTCGGCGATCGACATTTTGATCACCTTTTTTTCTTTATTCCTCTCGGCAGGGAATTGGGGCACCTTGTCGATGACGAAATTTTTTCCGTCCTCGATCAGCACCTGCTTGCCCTGGATGCGCTGCGCGTAGTCGTTGATGGCTATGTAATCCTCAGTGCCATCCAGGAAATAACGCTTCCCTCCGAGGTTCACCGTGCAGATCATATGATTATCTACCGAAAGCGAGGGCAGGGAATAATCGTAAGGAAGATCGGAAGTACCGATCCAGGTGAGCCTGGCATCGTAGCCCGCCAGCTTCAGCATTTCCTTCAGCAGGTTGGCCTTGCCCTTGCAATCGCCGTATTTCTTTTTCAATACATTCTGTGCGGCATCGGGCTTGAAACCCATGATGCCATCCTCGAAAGCAATGTAGCGGATGTTGTCCTGCACCCAGTAAAAAATGCTTTCGATCTTTTCCATATCGGTCTTCTTGTTGAACGTCAATTCGTTCACCTTGGCCTTGAGTTCTTCTGGATTGTTACCGATCTCTGCACACACGCTGCTGTACCATCCATAAAGGTCTTTCACGCTTTCAAACAACACCTGGCGCTGTCCATTGGCGTTGTAAGCCTTGGCTACAGAGATCACATGGGGAAAGCTGATGGCATGGTTGGGGGAAGACGGCTCCCGCTTGTATGCCTGCACATCTTTATAGGTAAAAGTGATCTTGGTGATATCACCTTCCTGCACGGAAGTTCTCTGCACGCCATTGCCCGCGAAATTGAATTCCCGCAGGTCCAGCTCCAGCCAGGAAGGCACATTGAACTGCACGATCCTTTCCACAGAAGGTAAATGCCTGTTGAAGTAAAACGATGTCATGTATTTGATATCGCGGTAATTCTCCTGGTAGGTCATTTTATAGGCCTTGCCCTTGTCTCCCATCTGGAAGCTGATGACGCAAAACTTGGCGTCGCTGTGAAAAATGCTTTCCTCCTGGTAGGGCATGCAGTTCTTTTCGAACTTGGCAGGCTTGCCATCTGCATTGAGGATAGCGAGCTGCTCAATTGCGATCTCGTCGTTGTAGAACAAGGCGTCCTCGTAGTTCATGTAATCCTTCATGGGCACGAGAACGATCTCGTTCATCACCGAAGTCTTCACCTTTCCCTCGCCGGGCTTGGGATCGAAGTTGGGAAGAAAGGTTACCGTCTCTTTATAACTGTAGGTAACCGCGTCCTGTTTTGGAAATTGCTTTTTCCAGTCTGCTATCTTATCCTGAAAATTAGTTTGCGCGAAAGTTTGGCCTGCACCAAAAAGGCAGGTAAGAAAAAGGACGGACTTGAGGAGGCTCATGCGGAAGGTTTTGGACTGACAATATATATCATCCTTTTTAAATATCTGTATAAAAACAGGTATTTATTCCGCCATCATTTCCAGTAAAACCGACTGGATCTCCTCCGCATTGGGTTTGCTGAAATAGTCGCCGTCGCTGCCATAGGAAGGCCGGTGGGCCTTAGCCGTTATGGTCCGGGGGGCCACGTCCAGCCAGCGGTAGCCTTTCTGCTCTTCCATCACCTTATTGAACATATAGGCAGCCGCTCCGCCTGGCACGTCCTCGTCGACGAACACGATGCGGCTGGTCTTTTTCAGTGAGCTGAGTATCATGTGATTGGTATCGAAGGGCAGCAATGTTTGCACATCGATCACCTCGCAGCTGATGCCTTTTTTGGCCAGTGTCTCTGCTACTTCCATCACGATCCTTAACGTGGACCCATAGCTGACAATGGTAATGTCCTCCCCTTCCCTGATCACTTCGGGAACACCCAGCGGGATCCTGTATTCCAGCAGGTTCTCCGGCAGCCTTTCTTTTAAGCGGTATCCGTTCAGGCATTCCACCACCAGTCCCGGGTCGTTGCCCTGCAAAAGGGTATTGTACATGCCGGCGGCCTGGGTCATGTTCCTGGGCACGCACACATACATGCCTCTGAGCGCGTTGATCACCACGCCCATGGGTGAGCCGCTATGCCAGATGCCTTCCAGCCTGTGACCCCGGGTTCTTACGATCAGCGGGCAGCTTTGCTGTCCGGCCGTGCGGAAATGCATGGTAGAAACATCGTCGCTCAGTGGCTGCAAGCCGTAAAGCAGGTAATCGAGATACTGGATCTCGGCTATCGGCCTCAATCCCCTCATGGCCAGGCCTATGCCCTGCCCCATGATGGTGATCTCGCGGATGCCGGTATCGAAGATCCTTTCCGCCCCATGCTTGGCCTGCAGGCCCGAGAATCCCTGGTTCACGTCGCCGATATAACCAAGGTCTTCTCCAAACGCGCAGACTTTAGGATTGGTGGCAAAAAGCTGGTCGAAGTATTTGTTCAGCACTTCAAAGCCATTCACCACCAGTGCATCCGCAGCATAGGCAGGTTGCACCGCCTCTACTTTCAGCGCACTTTTCGGACCCTCATTATAAAGATGTGTATTGTACAGATCCCTGTTCTCTTCGAGCAGGCGTTGGTAATAAGAAGCCAGTTCGCCTTTGTCGCCGGTAAGCTGGATGGCCGCATACACGATCCGCAATATATCGCGGCGCAAAGGCTCGCGGAGAGAAACCAACTCTTTGATCAATGCCGCCACTTCCTGGTTTCCATTCAGGCCTTCCAGGAGTTGCTTCGCGTTCTCAACTTCCGCGCGGATGGGTTGCAGGTAATTCTCCCAGGCCGCTTGCTTTTGGCCGCGCACCAGTTCTTTGGCTTCCGCTTCAATGGCTTCGAGTTCTTCTTCCACCGCCAGCGCATTGGCAATGATCCACTCGCGCATCTTCACCATGCCATCCCATTTGCTTTCCCACTCCAGCCTTTCGGGGGTTTTATAACGCTCATGGCTACCCGAAGTGGAGTGTCCCTGTGGCTGCGTGATCTCTTCAACGTGAAAGACCACGGGGGTATGGGTTTCCCTGGCAAGCCGGATGCCTTCCTCGAAAGCCTCGCAAAGGCCGGCATAATCCCAGCCTTTTACTTTATATATATTCAGGCCATTGGTTCCCTCTTGTTTTTGAAAACCACTCAAAGCATCCGAAATGGAAGCCTTGGTGGTCTGGAATTTCTTGGGCACAGAGATCCCGTAGCCATCATCCCATACAAATACCGCCAGCGGCACCTGCAGCACGCCGGCCGCGTTGATGGTCTCCCAGAAATGTCCCTCTGAAGTGGAGGCATCGCCGATGGTACAAAAACAAACTTCATTGCCGTTCCGGGACAGAGCGGTCTCCCCGGCTAATTGTTTCACATTACGGAAGGTCTTGGAAGCAAAGGCCAGTCCCAGGGCCCTGGGCATTTGTCCGCCTGTGGGCGCTATATCGGAAGAAACATTCTTGCGGTTCACGAGGTCCAGCCATTCGCCATGCTCGTCTACAAAACGGGTGGCAAAATGCGCGTTCATTTGCCTGCCCGCGCTGAAGGGATCCTGTTTGACATCCGGATTGGCATAGAGCTGGGCAAAGAACTGCTCCACGGTAGCCAGCCCCGTGGCAAACATGAAGGTCTGGTCGCGGTAATAACCCGAGCGGAAGTCGCCGGGCTGGAAAAACTTGCTCATGGCCACCTGGGCCACTTCCTTTCCATCGCCGAAAATGCCGAATTTGGCCTTTCCGGTCAGCACTTCCTTGCGTCCAAGCAGGCTGGTCTCCCTGCTCAGGCAGACCCACCTATAATCGGTGAGCACTTCCTGGCGGAAAGTGTCGAATGATAGCTGCTCCCTGGACTGCCCCGTTTCTAAGCTGTTTTCCATCAGGCAAAAATAGGTGGGATAAGGGCTCACCGTTAAAAAAACCCAAATTGTCGTTTCGGGCTCTATTTCCGGCCGGATTGTTTTATTTTTGGAAACCAATGAAGTACATGAAAAGAATCCTCTTTATCCTGTTTTTTGCCCTGCTGGCAGGCGGCGCCTTTGCCCAGCCGGCCACGGCTAAACCAGAGGTTTTTGTACTCAAGGAAGCCCAGTTCGATTTCGGCACCGTGCCCCAGGGCAAGCCGGTCTACCATTTTTTCGAGGTGACCAATACAGGCACCACCCCGCTGAAGATCGATAATATCCAGACCAGCTGCGGCTGCACTACACCCGAGTGGAGCAAGGAAGCCATCGCTCCGGGTGGTACTGCCAGGATCAAAGTGGGTTATAATTCCGCGGCGGAGGGACCTTTCGAAAAATATATTACGGTCCAGTACAACGGTTCAGAGACCAAACAGATCATTATAAAGGGAAATGTATGGAAGGCCCCTGCAGGTGCTGCTCCTTCCAACGCTTCTGTTCAATTCTTAAAACAACAAATACTATAACATGAAAAAACTTCTCCTGATGGCCGCTGTGATGGTAGCAGGCTTTACTGTTTCCGCACAAGAGATCAAGGCCGACGATGTCCTGAAAACCAGCTCCGAAAAGCACGACTTCGGCAAGATCAAGCAGGGTGTTCCCGTTACCACCTTTTTTGAGCTGAAGAATACCAGCGAAAGGCCCATCGTGATTGAAAGCGCTGTGGCTGGCTGTGGTTGCACTACGCCTGAGTTCTCCAAAGAGCCCATCGCTCCAGGTGGTGTTGCGAAACTGAAAGTAGGATACAATGCTGCGGCTATGGGCGTTTTCACTAAAGACGTCACTGTAAAGCTCGCCGGCATCCAGCAACCCATGATCCTGCGTATTACTGGTGAAGTGGTAGATGCTGCCAACTTCGATGCAAGCGTGAAGGCAACTGCTCCAGTAAAGGCAGATGCACAAAAGCAGGTGAAGAACAAGCCGGCTGTTCCTAAGAAAGGATAATCCAAAAGCTTATATAAATAAAAAATCCCTTCCAAATGGAAGGGATTTTTTATTGGTTCACTCTGCAACTATTGATGCATCAAGGAAAGTTTAAGGTTCGTCGTTCAGGGTTACCCAGCCTCCAGGCCTGGCCGGAAGCGGAAGGCCCTCGCCATTCACCATTCACCATTCACCATTCACGATTGACGAATCACGATTGACGATTCGCGGGCAGCTCTGGCTTAGAACGGATACCCGATCGCGAAGTTGAATACGATGTTCTCCCTTCTCCAGAATTTGTCTTTGAAATCCACCTGGCTCATCACCCAGGGATTGCTTTCCCAAGGCTTGCGTAACGGCACAGCCGCGTCCAGGCGGATCACGAACAGCTCGATGTCCAGCCTTATGCCCACGCCCGCTCCCGCTGCCAGCTGACTAAGGAATTTGCTGGTGAACTGGGCCTGCGACTTACCTGTCCAGACACTGTCGTTGTAAAGCCAAACGTTACCTGCATCGAAGAAGAGGGCACCATAGAGCGGACCAGAAATGCGTGGCCTCAGTTCGGTGTTGAACTCCAGCTTGATGTCGCCTGTCTGGTCTGAAATATATCGCCAGTTCCTGTCCACAGGATGATAAGCGCCCGGACCTACTGTGCGGCTGCGGAAGGCGCGGATGCTGTTGTTACCACCGGAAAAGAATTGCTTGATATAGGGCAGCTGAAGTGAATTGCCATAGGGCATACCGAAGCCGACGATGATGCGGTTGGCCCAGGTGTTGTGCAAACCCATTTTAATATAGTAGCGGGCATCCCCTTCAATTTTCAGGTACTGCGAAAACGGCGCATTGAAGATCTCTTTCACCTCTCCTTTTTTGGCGTTGGCGCCGGTGGCAAGACCGGCAATATTGCCTGATATGTCTATTACGCCATTCACAAAAAACGATTTGAGCGGCACCAGTCCGGCCAGCCTGTCGTTATAAGTGAAAGTATAGTAGGAACCGAGTATGAACTGCCGCTCAGTAGCCCGGGCCAGCTCCGGCCGGATCAGCACTGAATCTTTATATGCCTGCGTCACATTGAATGGTTGCACATAATTGATGCTGATGGGGTAGAGCTCGTTGTTCCGCCGGATGTTCTCCTTCCAGGTATATCCATAAGAACCCCGGAAAGAATTCAGCGTGTACAGCTTTTGCTTGTTGAGGATGTCGTAACCGAACTTCAAATTGGTGCGCGGTGTGAAAGCGCCCTCGTTGCGCACATCGAACAGGGGAATGAAAAACCTGGGCAAGGAAACGCCTGCTTCGGCGCCTGTGCGGAAGGTATTATATCCACTGAAGGCTCCGCTGCTTTGGATCTCCGAACCCACGAAGGCGGAAAAGCTGAACTGCTCTCCCCCTCTCAGGAAATTCCTGTTGATCAGGCTGAAAGTGATCTCTGTACCCGTGAAATTGTTCGACTTGGTCGTACCGGTGATCTCCGCCCGCAAAGTTTTTTTCGGCAGGGGCGTGATGTAATAGTAAGCGTTGAGCATGGGCGAATCCAACCAGGTAACCGGCTCAAAGCGGTTCTTCACGAACTTGAAGACATTCAGGTTCATCAGGCGGTTGAGGGTCTGGTTATGGTCGGTGCGGTTGTACACTTCGCCCGGCTTGAACTGCATGGCATGCTCGAAGAGCCGGAGCTTATACAGGTTTTCCTTGTCTACTATGTAATAGCCTTTGTAGAATTCCGCATGCGCCTTGTTGGTGTCGGCTTCCGCGGTATTCAGCCTGTAATTGCTGTATATGAATACATCGTTGATATGGTAGATCTCCCTGGAAACCGTAGGAATGCCTTCCTTGATGGTCATGTAGAGGCTCACCGTGTTGTTGCCATTGGTAGTGTCCGCCTTGATGAGCAGGAAGTCGGGACTGAAATAATAAAATCCTCTCTCCTTCAGCAAGGCGTCGATCCTTTCTCTTTCTCCCCGGATCACATCCAGGTCAAAGGGCGCACCTTCTTTCAGCAAGGTTTTCGCTGATATATCCCTGATGGCTTTTTCCAGGTCGCCGCTGTCTTTGGGAAATTCCACTTTGGCGATCATGTATTGCTCTCCCGTGACCGCCTTGTATTCTGCGCTTGCTTTTTTCTTCTTTACCGTAGTATCGCCTGTAACCGTTGCTTTGAAAAAGCCCTTATTCTCCAAAAAATTCCGGAGTTGGGTCACGTTGTTATCCAGCTTCAGTTCGCTGAACAATACCGGCGGCTCGCCAGCGCGACTGCGCATCCTGCCAAAAAAACTCTCCGGCTTAGCGTTCGGAAAAAGGTTATAGAGATAGAGCTTAAAAGGAATGCCCAAAAAGCGCGTATTGGGCCTGGGCCTCGTGAGCCTGGTCAGGTCGTGTCGCAGTGTTTTTTTCTGCCTGGCAGTCACAGAAGATGGCACGTCCAGCTCCACCGAAGCGCCGGTATACAATTGGTCGCCTGCAGGTACGCTCTTCGTGGTACTGCAGCCGAAAAGAAACACAATGCCGGCGAGGAAAAAAAACCATTTACTTGTTTGCACCCGCATCCGTCAACTCTTTTTGTTTGTCATCAATTCCTTCTATGGGCTTCTTCTTGCCGAACAACTCCCGGAAATGGTCGTAGTCCACATTGATGCTGAAACCCAGTCCTGTCTCGATAATATATCCTTCCACTACGCCTTCGTATTCGTTTTTCTGGTAAGCCCTGAGCATGTAGCGCCCGTCCTTGCTTAGCTTGTAATTCACCGACACATCACCCAGCAGGCTCGATGCGCCGCCACTGTTCACCGGCTGGTGTCCTTCCAATAACATATTGGTACCAATGGTGACCGTCAGCCTGTCGCTTAACAGCTGCTTACTCAGTGAAACATTCAGGTCGGTACGGTTCCTTCTTTCGCCCGTGGTATAATCCGCTGTGGATACCACGTCGAAATTGATGTCCACTCCGTGTACCAGCCCGCTGGCCAGCCGGTTCAACTGTTCCGTCATCAGCTTGCTTACGCTCTGTCGCGCATAACTCGAAAGATTGAAGCCATCGCTGCTGGTCTCGAAAGGATTTTCTCCCACGAAACGGTTGAGCAGCATCAGGGCAAAGACCTGCTTGTTCAATTCCGAGGGCTCCTGCCTGATCTGCGCCAGCCTGGCATCTACCAGCTGGACCACACTTTTGTCTACATTATAATTTCTTTCCGGTGGCAGGATGATGTCGAAACCGATATCCGGCCGCAGTAATTCACCTGTTACTTTCAGGTGCACTTCAAAAGGAAGCTTCTGCAGGAAATAGGAATTCCGGAGAGAAGCCGCTGAAGCACTCAGCTGCTGCTGCACCAGGTCGATGGGTGCAGTATTGGCGATGTAGATCGCAGTCACATCAAGGGTAGCTCCTGTGGGTTCTCCCAGCCACACGATCTTGGATCCCTGTTGTATGTTGAATTTCCGGCGAATGAAATTGAATGAAAGTTCATAGGAGCCCTCTTCCAGTACATAGGAACCGGTGAGCGTCACTTTACCGCTTGGATCCACACCGGCCGTAAGAAGGGCCTCGCCCTGCACGTTGATGAAATCGCCGTTGGCCTCGTCGATCACCAGGTTGAAGATGGCTTCCTTCTTGATCTCTGCATTCACCGCCACGTCAAATCCGATGAGGTTAGCATAATTGAAAACCGTGTCATAGGCACGGAAAAGCTTCGCGTCTTCCGGATGCTCCATGTCCACGAACTCCACTACACCTTCCCTATGCGATACGCCCGCCTGCCTTTGGGGGATCACCAGGGTAAAATCGGTGCGGTCGTTGATCGTGAGTCCGCCGTCTACGATGGGATTTTTCTCGGTGCCGGCGAAGTGCAGGTCGGAAGAGATCACCATCGAGCCATAATACATGGCTCCCTGTGTTTTCTGCGTATTCATGATCTGGAAGTTGTCCGCATCTACATCCAGGTCGAAGTAGTAGTTGATGAAATTATTCGTTTGCACAAATCCGTTCAGCACAAGGGTATTGTTGATCGAATCCCTGATCATGAAATTGTCAAACATGAATCCCTTTTCAGTCACTTTCAGGGTCTCATTGTCGATGCGGAAAGTGCTTCCTAATATGGTCGTATTAAAAGTTGCGTCGTTGAAATCCAGCTCTCCAAGGATCGATGGCTGGGCCAGGGTGCCCTTGATCTTTACTGAGCCATCTACCGAGCCGCGGGCGTTGTTGATGGCACCCGCCATTGCGCCTTCGAGCGTCGAAAGCTGCAATGCATTCACTACCAGGTCCAGGTCCATGGCCACATCGGTTCCCTGCGGCTTCAGCGTGCCCGTCACCGCCACATCGTTGCCCCTGCCCGTCAACCGGATGTTGGCGATGTAGTTGTTGGCAGAAGGATTATTCACTTTCACATCCAGGTTGCCCAGGGTGTCGTGGCGCATGCTGAAGTCGCTGATCACCAGGTCGGCGGTGAACAAGGGCTGCTTCATGAGGTTCACAAAATTCACATTCCCGTTCATGGTGCCATCCACCAGGGCAGAATCTGCCTTAATGAAACCGGTGATGGTACCCAGCTTGAAATTGCGGAAGTTGGCATTCAGCGGACCGGTACTACCTGCCGGACTTTGCAGCGTCATCTGCTGGTTGCCGCTGGTGAGCGTGAAATTATTGGCGCCAATAGACTCTGGACGGATGATGATCTCGTTATCTGCAGACACAGTCCACATGTCATAGTTCAGCATCAGTCCATCCGGCTTTAACTTAAGCGAGTACACGCCCGGAGAAGTTTGCCTGAAGATGCCCGCGATATTGTATTTGTCTTTAGCCGCCTTATCATCAATGCCTAGCTTGAAATCGATCACGTCGTTCAGTGCGGTGGCCGTGATGTCTGCATTATATATGTCATAAGAAGTGCCGCTCACCAGGTGGCCAATGTTGCCGGTGAGTTGCAATCCCTGTGGCGTAGTGGTAATATGTAAACTCAGATCAGATATCTTGTTGGTACCCACTTCCAGTGCAGCCGTGTTCACATCGGCCTGCAGTCCCCTGCCTGTTGCGAGGCTGCCTTCTGCATGGATGGGCTGCACCACTTTCATGCCCGGAAAGAACACGGAAAGGAAGGGAGAGTTCTGTATGTCGGCAATGAAAGTGATGTCATATGGACTCACCCTGGAAAGCTGCCCGGGAGAAGCCACGGAAAAATAAGGATCGATGTTGTGCAGAATGATGCTGCCCAATTCGCTGAAGCGGTATTGCCCTCTCATCTCCGCATTGGCGATCTCGCTGTTGAGGCGGATGAACTGCTCACCTCCCTCACGTCCCGATACCAGGGTCATGGTGTCTATGGGCAGCCTTTCACCTTTTGTGATCATGAGCGCGTCTGTTACCAGCACTTCTCCATCCAGGTAATCCTTGTTCAGCGACCGGATATCCGCATCCACTTTACCGCGAAATACAAGAGGCTCCGTGGTAAAATGAAGCGGCAGGGTTTTCAAACTGTCTACCTGCGCGTTTACACGGAAAGATGAAGTAGCACCCATGCTGCCCGTAAATGTTCCGGTTAGATCTATATTCGGATCACGGATATCGGCCTTGATGTCGAAAGCCGATTGCTTCACGGTACCATTCACAGCGATATTCCTGTAGTTGTAACGGTTGTAGCCTACAGAATGGATCTTGCCATTCACGCGGGCATTGAAAGTCTGTGGAGTGAGTCCGCTGCCTGCAACCTGCAGGTTAGCTGATAAACTGCCTATACCGGCGGCTGGTAATATCTTATCCAGGCGCAGGCCACGGGTGACCAGCCTGGTATTGTAAGATGCTTTTGTTGGTGACATGAGCTGCCTGAAACGCCCATTCACGGCCACAGATCCGTCAGCCGTGTAGATATTGAGGTTAGCCGCCATGTTGGCCATATTGCCCGAGAGCGTGCCCTTCGCTTCAAAGGTCTCAGGCAGCCTTACATCGGGAGTAGACAACCGCTGCCCGGTAAAAATGGAAAGATCGGTCTGCGATGTGCGCAGCCTCCTGATCACAAAATTTCCACCGGCCGCATTGGGGTTGGAAAGTCCAGACAAAGTACCACTGGCATCTATGCTCGTATTGGACAAGCCCTCAAACTGAAGCTCGTCGAAATGCAGCCGGTCCATGGTGCCGCTGCCCACCACGTTGAGCTGCCAGATATCATAAGGCTTTTTGAAGGCAGCATGGGTACGGAGCTGCGGCGCAAAGGTGAGGATGTCCTTTACCTGTATATGGCTGTTCACCAGTTCCAGGTCGAACACTGTTTTTTCAAAATTTTTCACCAGTGCATCATAAGAAGCATATTCCAGTACGGCCTGGCGCTTGAGTTCCGTGCCGGGCGTTTTCAGGTATAAGTTTTTGAGGAAGGCCTGGTTTTGCGCGTACAGCACTTCCGCCTCCAGCGCGTCCAGCCGGAAACCGCTTTTCTCCTTGAAGAAGCCTTTCGCGATCACACCGCCGATGGTATCCATGTTCATCACAAAATCCCGTACATGCAGCGTAAGGCTGTCTCCGCGCAGGTGGGAGTAGTCCATGCCATAACCGGTCTTTGGATGGTTGTCGTTGTCGAATTGTATTACATTGTTGTTTAAGGCAATATTGTCGGCCCTGATCACCCAGCCCTGCTGCTTTTGCACCTCGATCTCTTTTTCCACTTCTTTTTCCAGTTGACGGGCAGCTTCTTTCTTTCCGAGCCTGATGGCGGAATTGGTATTATCGATCACCAGCTGGTCGAAGTGTAAAAGGCGTTCATTGAGATCGATAGTGCGGGGAACAAAATCCAGGTTGCCAATATCCAGCACCGTATAAAATGCGGACACATCGTTCCCATATTCAAAATCCACGTCCTTGAGCAACACCCTGCCGATCTTCAGCTTCATTGCAGATGGCCTGGCCGCTTCGGCAATATCCACCGATGCGGGTTCAGCGGTAGCCAGCGGCGTACGCTGGTAGAAGCGTACCATCATGCCTTCCGCTTTAACCAGGGGTACATCGTAATGCATCCCGTAAGTGTCGATTGTATCGGTCTCGGCCGACAAATGCCGGATCACAGCCAGCATTTCATTGCCCGTGATCACGTCGTTATATAAAATGCGGGAGTTGTTGATTGAAAATCTGTCTGCTTCCAGCACCATCGGTGTGGAGGAACTGGTGTCGATCGATCGTGCCGGTGTGAAAGCATCCACAATGAACTGGAAATTAAAGACCGTGTCCTTTCCTTCCCTTCTTATTTTGGCAGTGATGTTGTCAAAATCGATGCTCCGGATGCGCACTTCATTGTTCAGCAAAGCAAAGAATTCCAGTTCCGCGCGTATGCTGCCTCCGGAAAGCAGTGTGTCCTTCGACCTGTCCTCGATATATACGTTCTCCAGGTGGAGCTTGCGGGGAAGACCAAACGAAATACTGCCGATCTCCACCCGGGTGTCGAGCTTTTTTTCCAGGTAATTTTCCACCTGGTTGGTGGCAAAACGCTGGACGGGCGGGGTCAGTAAGAGCAGGAATACCAGCAGCACAAAAAGGAGCAGCCCAAGGATCACCTTGATAAGTATTCGGGCAGCGCGCTGCACATGGGGGACGAGTCTGGCTTCTTCTTGCATGGAGTGGATGAGTAGTAGAATATTCGCAAATAATAGGCCTCGCAGCCTTAAGGCCGCCCGCAGCGGAATATGCTGCTGCCGGGCTGATTGGCTAAGTAAAAAACGATACCCTGTAGATATTTCTCTACAGCATAACGCGGTCAGCTTGAACAGTTTTAGCCCTGGGGGCCGCTATCTTTGCAGGGATGCCTGTTTCCTTGAAAATCAGTTTTATCTCGCTGCTCTTCCTCTTTTTCGCGTTCAGTTCAGGCGCACAGCCGAAGCGGTCGCCCTACCCTGTAAGCATCAAGGCATTTTTACCTGCCTGGGAGAACGCAGTGGTCGTACTCAGGGTGAACGGGTCGGCACTGACGGCCGGCACCATTTCCAACGGCATCTTTAGCTACAATACCTTCTGCGATACCGTTGCCGAGGCTACGCTGGAGGTCCGTTCCCGCAAAAAGGCCACCTATACCACATTTTTCCTGGAGCCTGGCACCATCCGCATTCTCGATGAAGGTATGCGCATTTCGGCATATGGTACGGAACTGAATAACCGCTTTGCTGCTTTGGAAACTTCATGGGATTCCTCGGCGAGAGCCGGTGGCCACGTTACAGGACTACAAGCTGCCAACTGGAAACGAAGCAAGGTGGCCAGCCTGGTAGAAAAAGAGCCTTCCTCCTTACTCAGCCTTCGCATGCTTTACCGGTATTTTTATCTCGACCCGGCAGCAGATGATACCCTTTATTACCGGCTGTTCCAGTTGCTGGAACCAGAACTACAGTATACTACCCAGGGAAAGAAAATGCATGAAGAAGTAAAGGGCCGCTATGCAGTTGCGCTGGGTCGAAAGGCCGCGGAGCTTTCTTTACCAGATGCGCAAAAAACCTTGCGCCCTCTTTATCAACAAGGCAGCTATACCCTGTTGCATTTCTGGGCCAGCTGGTGCCAGCCCTGCCGGAAAGAGAACAACCTGCTCCGGAAGATCTATAGGGATTATGCCTGCCTTGGTCTTGTGATCACGGGTGTTTCCATGGACGAAGATCCGGGCGCCTGGGCAAGGGCTATCAAGTCGGAAAAGCTGGAATGGACCCAGGTGAGCGATCTCCAGGCCTGGAAAAGCCCTGTGGCGGAAGCCTACAACATCATCGCCATCCCCTCCAATTTTCTCATTGGACCAGACGGCACCATCCTGGCAAAAAACGTGGACCCCGACGATATCAGGAAATTTCTCAGAAAATCAATGGCAGATTCAACTAACAACACTGGTCTTCGCTGATCCCCCCATAAAATTTGATCCTGCTCCGTAGGAGCAAGAGCTTTGTAGAACAAGCTCCATCTACCAAAATTACCCCGTAGGGGTTACACCCGTCTTGCATTGCCGGTCTTACCTCGGAGGAAGCGTGCGCTGTGAAGTAAAACATCAACTCAAAGCGGAAATAAAACATGAATTCGTGTTTCATGGCACTTAGCCCCCCGCATGCTGGACTGTAAATTTGATTCATGGAACATACCTATACACAATTGATCTTTCATGCCCTGATAGCAGTGAAGAATGCACCCGCACAGATTGAAGAAAAGTGGAGCAAGGACCTCCACAATTACATCACCGCAATCATACAGAATAGAGGCAACAAAATGCTTGCTATCAACAGTATGCCGGATCACTTGCATTTCCTGATCGGATGGTCAGGAGATGAATCGATATCCGATATAATGCGTCATGTAAAACGTAACAGTTCAAAATGGATTAATGATAAAGGATTGACCTCATCCACATTTCGCTGGCAGGAAGGCTACTCTGTGTTTTCTTGCTCGCGATCCATGCTAGATTCCGCAGTCAAATACATTGCTAATCAACAAGCTTTTCATCAAAAAGAAGATTTTATTTCGGAATACAAGCAAATGCTAACTAAGGCAGGTATCATATATGATGAGCGTTATATTTTTCATCTTCCGCGTTAATACGTCCCGCGTCTCGTGCACCTACGGCGCACCGTTTTCGCGTGTGTTCTTATATCTACAAAGCTGCTTCCCCTCCGGGGAGGGTGAATGTTTCCCCCTTTCACCAGTAAGAGGATCGGGGTTTACCAAAAAATTAGAGAAATTTATTTTGTTGCCATATCTGCTCCGTAGGAGCTTGAGCTACGTCCCGTGTCTCGTGCACCTACGGCGCACCGTTTCGTGTGTGGTTATCTTCTACAAAGCTGCTTCCCCTATGGGGAAGATGAATGATTCCCCTATGGGGAAGATGAATGATTCCCCTTTTACCTCAAACAGGAAAGAGCGGAGTTCCGTGGCTGGTAATATTCTTCAAGGCTGCTTCCCTACGAAGAAGATGAACGATTCCCCTTTTACCTGAAACAGGATGGGTTTCACCAACGTTTTAGGAATTTATTTTCTTACCATATCTGCTCCGTAGGAGCATGAGCCTTGTAGAAAAAGCCCAAACAACCAGGGATACCCCGTAGGGGTTACAGATCAGGTGGCAGGAACGGAAAGGGCGGAAAGGTCTTCGATCACCTGGTCCTTCAGGTCCTGGCTGAGCGTACCATGCACTGACCACTGGTCACGTTCGTGCATAACAGTGAGCGAAGGTGGGTGCATGGAATGGTCAGGCACCTCCGCAGGTTCCAGGAAAAATTCGTCTCCTTCCTGGAAAATTTTATATCCTACAGGCTGGCCCTCCACAAAGAGAACCGTGTGGGTAACAAAGTGAAAACCGGTGGTCATCGTCAGTAGTAGTTAAAACCGGAGTCTAAAGTATAATCCTTCCCGGCGGTTTTTTCGCCTATTTTCTCCCGGTAATGTCTCACAAATAGGAAAGCCTAATGGTTTACAAGTAGCGCAACCATTTTACTGGATAAGTTCTTTCAGGCGCTTCCTTGGCTTGGGAGTAGCGGGGGGCGGAGGTGAGGCGGAGCGGTTGCGTAAGGAATCAAGCACTTTATTCAAACTGGCAGGATGGTCCGCATACCAGTTATAGCTTTTATTGAACACTTCCTCGGAGATACCATTCACGTGAAAGACCTGGCTATAATATTTTACAGAGGCTTTACGCCTGGCCGCACTGTCTTCAGGGAACTCCTGGTAAGCCAGTTCATCGGCCTGTAACAGATCCCACAGCACCTGTTCCATCTTTTCACGTGGCAAAACATCCGCGGGCATCCGGTCCGAATCGCAGGAAGCAAAGAAAAACAGGAGCACTGAGGCCGTTATCCATTTCATCTTAATTCTTTATAGGCGGCAGCATTGGTGATATCGAGCTTCACCAGCAATTCTCTCGCTTTGTTCTTCGTGTCGGTATCGGCGCGGCTGAATAATTTCACCAGCTCGTCGCTCTTGCCCTGGAAGAATACCTGCAGGATCATGCTGTTCGGATTTTCCCTGTTGATGGTATTCAGGAAATTCAATGCGCTGAGCACGCCGGCCCTTCCCTGTTCCTCGTTTTCGAAAAGCATATCAAACCCGGACCGGTAGTAAGCATACATCGCGTCATGCACCAGTGTGAACCTGTTGTCCGTAAGGTTCTCCACCAGCCTGAAGCGGTTGCGGATGCCGTCAAATGTTTTCCAGCCGGAGATATCCCTTCCTTCGGGTGCGTTGTTTACAATATTCAGTGCTTTCTGGAAAAAAGGATCGCCGCCGCGCGGTGAGAATGAATCGTAATCGAGGCCCAGCATGATGTTCACGTAATAGGCGATCACCGCTGTCAGATTGGATACCAGCGGATCGGTGCCTTGTACCCTGTTCTCGTTGAATTCAATGGGCTGGAACTCCACATAGCGGAACACCACGTCGTTGTCCTGGAAGTTCAGGATGGGCGACTCGTAGCTGCTGTTGTACACCGGCCTTGCCGCCTGCACAGTGAGGGAAGCCTTATAAATATTCTGTCCCAGCTCCTGGTCGATGCTGAGCAGGAAATTGGCGCGGATCTTCTCGTGCGGCTGATATGTATCGTTCGACCATTTTCGGTTGTTGATGAAATTCGACAAGGCGGTCTGCAGGGTCTGGAACACCTTCTTATCCACCTGCGTGCTTACTCGGTTTGACATCACCGTTAGCTTGGCCTGGAGCTCCTGGGCACTGGCAGCATGGAAAGCCGCGGCGATCATAATGGTCAGGACGATCTTTTTCATCATACGGTCAGTTCTAAGATTGAATCTACAATATCGCGGGCCACCTGCTTTTTGCTGCGGAGGCCGAATTCCTTTGGCTGCCCTTCCCGGAAAAAGAAGGTGACCTTATTGTTGTCGCCTCCAAAACCAGCGCCTTCATCCTGCAGGGAATTCAGCACGATCATGTCGGCATTTTTTTCTTCCAGCTTTTTCCTGGCGTTCACATGCTCGTTCTCCGTCTCGAGGGCAAATCCTACCAGCACCTGCCCTGCTTTCTTCTGCCTGCCCAGGTCGGCTAAGATATCCTTTGTTTTTTTCAGGCGAATGATGAGCTCGCCATCGGTCTTCTTGATCTTTTGTCCGCTCACTTCTTCCGGCGTATAATCGGCTACTGCCGCCGTGAGTACGGCGATGTCGTAGTCACTGTGCGCTGTAGCCGCTGCGTGCATGGCTGCTGCGCCCTCGACCTTTTCCACCCTCACCCTCTGTTCTTTTGCTTTTACCAGCACAGGCCCCGATATGAGCACCACTTCCGCTCCCCTTCGCGCCAGTTCGTCGGCAATGGCATAACCCATTTTACCGCTGGAATGATTCCCAATAAAACGTACCGGGTCTATCTGTTCGTATGTAGGTCCGGCCGTTACCAGCGCTTTCTTTCCTTTTAACTGTTCCTTCACCCGGAAGAAATCTTCCAGGAAGGCTACCAGGGATTCCGGCTCCGCCATCCTTCCATCGCCTACCAGGCCGCTGGCCAGTTCGCCGTGTTCCACAGGGATCACGGTAACATGATTTTTTTGAAGCAGTTCGAGGTTCTCGGCTGTACTGTGATGAAGCCACATGTCCTCGTCCATGGCCGGAGCCACGATCACCGGGCAGGTGGCGGAGAGATAGGTCGCCACCAGCAGGTTGTCCGACCGGCCAGTAGCCATCTTGCTCAGGGTATTGCAGCTCAGGGGAGCCACCAGCATCACATCCGCCCATCTTCCCAGCATCACATGGTTGGCCCATGACTCGTCATCGAAAAGCTCGGTGAGCACAGGATTCTTAGAAAGCGTGGAAAGTGTGAGGCGGGAGACGAAATCTGCGGAGGCCGGGGTCATCAATATCTTCACTTCCGCGCCCTGCCGGATCAGCAGCCGCACCAGGATGGGTATTTTATAGGCAGCAATGCTGCCCGTGACCCCTATCAGTATTTTTTTTCCTTTGAGCACCGCACTAAAATACTATGAAAAACAAAAAGCGATCTGACTGGCAGATCGCGTTTCAAAAGAGAAGTAGTTCTTAATGGAAAAGATCATCCTCGTTCTTTCGGTGGTAGATCTTATCCTCCAGGAATTCCTGGGTAGCCAGCAGAGCGGGATTGGGCATACGCTCGTAGGCCCTGGATATTTCTATCTGCTCCTTGTTCTCGTGGATCTCTTCCAGGCTGTCTGTATGGCTGGCAAATTCCTCCAGCTTGTTATGCAGTTCCTCTTTCAGGGAGATATTGATCTGGTTGGCCCTTTTGCCGATGATGGAGATCGACTCGTACACGTTCCCGGTCTTCATCTTCAGCTCGTTCAGGTCACGGGTGTCTACGTTGTTGGCTGTATTAACTTGACGTCTTAACCGGCTCATTGCTTAGTATTTTTAAGTTGTTCTGTGACAAAGATATAAATTGTTGCACTTCCTTGGCGAAACTGCTTTCGGGGAAGCGGTCCATGAAGTCGTTGGATTCCTCGATCACCTTCTCAAAACGCTCCACTTTCTTGTCATCCACGCTCAGCTCGGCAAACTGGTAATAGGCCTTGATGGCCATGTACTTATACTCGTCGGAGCGGTCAGAATCGGGATAATCCGTGATCAGGGTGTTGTAGGCCACAGAAGCGGCCCTGAACTGGCCCAGGTCGTAATAAAGCTGGGCAGCCCGCTGATCCTTGATCTCCATTTTCTTCCTCAGCTCGTCGATGATGCGGGTAGCTTCCTGGTTCCTTGCGGAGCCCGGGTGGGTATTGATGAAGGTTTGCATCATGCCAATAGCCTTGATAGTATTGGTTTGATCCAGCTCCGGCTTGGGCGATTGCTTATAAAATGTATAGGCACGCATATAATCGATCTCCTCGGCCCTGGCGCTGTTCGGAAAAACCTGCAGATAGGTCTTGAACAGGTTCTCTGCGCTCAGGTAATCCCTCAGGTAGTAGGCCGTATAGGCGTATTTATAATAGATATCCTCGAATTCCTGCCTTCCCTTGAAATAAGGGATGATCTGCTCATAGATCTGCTGGGCATGGCTGTATTTCTTCTTTGCGTAATAGTTCTCGGCCATACGCAGCTGGTACTGGGGATCCTTGCTCTTCAGCACGCCGCTAAGGCTTTTTCCGCATCCGGCTAAAATCAGGGTAAAAACGATCAGGGATAGAATTCTCATAAAAGCGTGCAAAGGTAAATTAGATTGGACAAATATTCTTTAAATAAGAATAGCGGGGTTGTTTAGGGCGTTAAGATTTCCATAAATGAAAAGGAAAACCCTCCAGAAGGAGGGTTTTCGCAATTTATAGCTAAGCAAATTAATTACCCTTTCTCAGGTTCGGGTGAGGAGCCGGAACTGTAGTCTGGCCTTGCTCGTCAGCTGCTGCAGCGCGCAGGTCAACTGTGTTGCAATCGCCACCTTCCTGTCCATAGTTGAAGAAGAAGCGCTCTGCGGAGATGCCTTCGTTCTGCACCATGTGGTTGATCACGGCATTTACCCTATCCCAGCTTCTCTGCTGCTCGGCTTTGCTTGAAGCGCAATAGCCGGTCACAACAACTTTACACTCTGGGTTGTTGCGCATACGGGCAGCAACAGAGGCCAGCATGTTCTTCGCATCGTCGCTCAGTGAAGCGCCGCTGCCGGAGAATGAAATGCTTGGGAGAGAGCCCAACAGGGTAGCGCACTCGCTAGGAGCTGGAGCACATCCTTCTGGACATGGGCACTTACCAACACCATCAGCGTCAACTGGCTGGCAATAAGTTGGAGTAACCAGTTCTTTATCGCGGCAATCAGGAACACCGTCGCCATCTGTATCGCGGCTTACACCGTGTGTGTCAACCGGGCAGCCGGCAGGAGTCTGCTCCTGGTCGAACTGGTCGGTAACGCCATCGCCATCGGTATCAGGCAGTACAGGCTTAGGCAGGCGCATCAGGCGTGGGTTGCGGATCTCGCTGTAAGCGTAATCCAGCGGGTTGAGCCACCACAGTGGTTCAGTAGCCTTAGAGCCCAGGTTGATATTCAAACCTAAAGTCGCGTAGTTGTAAGTGTCGAAATTCTGTGTGAGAACAGGAGCTCCTTGTGGATACGGTCCACCTGGGCCAACCTGCTCAGCCCAACGCCATCCGTCAAGCAGATCGTCGTTGGTGAAAGTGAAGCGGTCTTCGATAGCGAAGTTTAGCCTGTTGTTGATCTTAAAGGCTACACCTGCTCCAAAGTGACCTACAGTCTTGTAAGTGCCACCAAACAGCTTAGGACGGCGAACACCATGGTTCTCTGCCTCTGATTCGTAAGAATCGTCCATTCTCTTCTTCAGCTCTTCTTTGGTAGACTTCCTGTTCTTGTAAGCATCCGGGGGAAGGTTGGTGAAATCGATCCTGGCGTTTCCGTTCAGGGCATTCACACTCACATCATACCAGGTTGCACCAATACCGCCTAAAGCGTAAATGGTAAAGCCGGTCTTCGTCTTGTGGAAACGAATGTTATTCAAAGTGAGGATACCCTCCAGGGCTACGTCCTGAACCTTTGATTTGTAGTTCGGATATATAACAGTTGTTCCTGGTACATAACCAGCTGCTACCCATGGGGTGTTACGTAAGTAATTCTCCCTTGCATAAGGGCTCAGGCCTTTCGCGCTTCCGTACATGTACTCCAAACGGGCAGAAAAGAGGTAGCCAAAAGCCTTCCTGATGTGCACACCAAAACCTGGTGAAGCAAACTGTGAAGGAATGTCTCCGCTAACAGTGAAACTACCCACCTTGATACCCAGTTCCCACTGGCTTCTTGGTTTCGCTGGGTAATTATACGTGCCATTCATGAACTCCGTGTGCTGAGGCATTCTTCTGGACGGAACTACAGAAGAGTCATCAGCTCTGTAGCCATCAGTGGTCGTGGTTTGAGAAAATCCGTACGATGCCAACAGGCACAGGGCTCCTGTTAGAAATGAGTACTTTTTGCTTGCCATAAATAATAATTAAGTTTTGAAAAACAATGTCCTAATGTTTGGCAAAAATATAACATGACATACAATAATCAAACTTTTATAATTTTTTTACGTTCAAATCTGCGTCAGCTGGTACAATTTGCCGGCAGCAAGTCTGCAATTCTTGTACCACCGGACCTGAATTCCTGCTGACGTTGTACCTTTCCGCCATTTACGAATGCAGCTCCCCGTTAAGTTAATAGACACCGAACTCCGAATATTTGAAGAAAAGTTCAAAGAGGCCGTCACCAGCCGTGTGTCCATGCTGGACCGTATCATGCGCTATATCGTCAAACGCAAGGGAAAGCAGCTCAGGCCTATGTTCGTCTTCTACTCGGCCAAGCTGTGCGGCCAGGTGAACGATGCCACCTACCGCGCTGCTTCTCTTGTAGAAATACTGCACACAGCCACGTTAGTCCACGACGATGTCGTAGATGATTCACTTGAACGTAGAGGTTTTTTCTCAGTTTATGCATTATGGAAAAATAAAATATCAGTCCTGGTAGGCGATTACCTCCTTGCCAAGGGACTGTTACTGAGCCTCGACAATAATGATTTTCGCATTCTCCAGATCCTTTCGGATGCCGTGCGGCAAATGAGTGAAGGTGAGCTGCTGCAGATCGAAAAAGCCAGGACCCTGAACCTGGAGGAAAGCATTTACTTCGAGATCATCCGTAACAAGACCGCCTCCCTGCTCGCCTCCGCCTGCGCCGCCGGCGCTTACTCGGCCACGGGAGATGAGGAGATCGCAGGCCGCATGAAGGCATTTGGAGAAAAAGTGGGTATTGCCTTCCAGATCAAGGACGACCTGTTTGATTATTCCGTGGACAATGTGGGCAAGCCAACGGGCAACGATATCAAGGAAAAAAAACTGACTCTTCCGCTTATTTTCACCTTGAACAAGGTAGACCGCGCAACCCGCCGGAAAATCGTTTATATTGTAAAAAACCAGAGCAAGGACAAGGAAAAAGTAGCCTATGTGGTGAGAACGGTGATAGAGAATGGAGGCATCGACTATACCCGCGCTAAGATGGAACAATACAAGAACGAAGGCCTCGAGATCCTAAGGTCTTTTCCTCCCTCCCCAATCAGGGATGGCCTGGAACAGCTGGTACACTATGTAACAGACAGAAAATATTAAATGATCATTACCGCTAATATTCCCGGACAGAAGCGATGGAGGCTGCGTGAGACCGATCGTCCAAAAGCGGATGAACTTTTCCAGTCGCTGAAAGTACACCCCGCCATCTGCGATATCCTTGTACAGCGTGGGATCAATACTTACGAAGAGGCAAAGGCTTTCTTCCGTCCCGCCCTTTCTCAATTGCACAGCCCCTGGCTGATGCGCGATATGGGCAAGGCGGCAGACCGGGTGCAACTGGCTTTTCAACAGCAGGAGAAGATACTGGTCTTTGGCGATTACGATGTGGACGGAACCACTTCGGTAGCCTGTATGTACCGTTTCTTGAAACGGCATTACGAACACGTAGAATTCTATATCCCTCACCGTTACCGCGAAGGCTATGGTGTAAGCAAGGCCGGTATCGACCACGCCATCGCCAACGGGTATACCCTCATCATTTCACTCGATTGCGGCATCAAATCCACGGAGCTGATCGGCTATGCAAAGGAGCATGGCGTGGATTTCATCGTTTGCGACCATCACCTTCCCGACGCAGAATTGCCCCCGGCGATCGCTATATTAAATCCCAAGCAGCCCGGCTGCGATTACCCCTACAAAGAACTTTGCGGCTGCGGTGTTGGCTTCAAGCTCATCTGCGCGCTCATGGAAAGGATGAACATCCCTCCGGAAGCCGCCTACGAATACCTCGACCTGCTGGCCACGGCCATTGCCGCGGACATCGTCCCCATGACGGGAGAGAACCGCATCCTGGCATTTTATGGTCTGAAAAAAGCCAATGAAAGGCCCAACGAGGGGATCAGAGCCCTGGGTATCCTGGGCAACATCAGCAAAGAGATCCACATCCAGAACCTGGTCTTCATCATCGCCCCCAGGGTGAATGCGGCCGGCCGTATGGACGATGCCAGGAAGGCCGTACTGCTGTTCGTCTCCGAGACCGTGGAAGAGGCCATGAAGTGGGCCAATGAACTGCACGACGACAACACCAGCAGAAAGGAAGCGGATACCTCCATTACAGAGGAAGCCCTGGCCATCATCCAGTCCGATCCCCGCATGACCAGCCGGAAAACTACCGTGCTTTACCAGCCGCATTGGCACAAGGGCGTAGTAGGCATTGTGGCCTCCCGGCTGATCGACCATTTTTACAGGCCCACGGTGGTGCTCACGCGCTCTGGCGAGATTGTAGCCGGCTCCGCAAGAAGCGTATTCGGCTTCAATGTGTATGAGGCCATTCATGCCTGCAGGGAACACCTGCTGGGTTATGGAGGACATTTTTACGCGGCAGGCATGACACTGGATCCCGCACAGGTGGAAGCGTTTTCTGAAAAATTCGAGGAAGTGGTAGCGGCCTCCATCCCACCCGAGCTCCTTATTCCCGAGATCTGTGTGGACACTGAGATATCCTTTCATGATATCAATCCTTCATTTTACCGCATCATTTGCCAAATGGAGCCTTTCGGGCCCGATAACCTCAAGCCTGTGTTCATATCCCGCAATGTCATGGACACCGGTTTCAGCCGCGTGGTAAAAGAAAGACACCTCCGGTTTGTGCTCAAACAGAATGGCTGCACCATTACTGGCATCGGCTTCGACCTGGCTGAAAAGATCACCCTGCTTCGCGGACCCGTAGACGTGGTTTACCGCCTGGAAGAAAACGAATGGAACGGCCAGGTGTCCATTCAGCTCAAAGTCATCGATATCCGGCCCTTCGCAGCCTCCACCCTTTAAGAAATTTGTTAATAAATACTTCGCTGGCGAATCGCCCGGACATGGCTATTGCTCTACATTTGCGGCCTAACATTTTATATGAGAAAATTTTACTTTTTAGCCTTGTTGATGGTATCTGTGACCGCATTTGGCCAGACTTACCATAGCCTTTCGGCAAGTTCCTTCACACAGAACTGGTCCAACACCGGCCTGATCACCGTCAACGACGACTGGAGCGGCATTCCTACCATGCGCGGCTTCCTGGGCCAGGGCCTGACGTCGGCAACTGGTGTAGATCCACAGACTGTTTTGGGAGTAAGCACAGCCGGCAATGATGTAGATGTGATCGCCAACCAAACCAATCCTGATGGATCTGTTTCAGGGGGCGTAGGTGAGTTTGAGATCACCAATCCTACCATCGCCCTCCAGGGTTCCGGTACGGCGGACGCTCCTTATATCGTGATCTATCTGAACACAACGGGAGCCACCAACATCAATGTCAAGTATAAGGTAAGGGACATCGATGGTTCTGGCGACGATGCCACCCAAAGACTGGCCCTCCAGTACAGGATCGGCAACTCCGGCGATTTCATCAACGTGCCTTCGGCTTATATAGCCGATGCTACTACGGCTGGTTCTGCCACGCAGGAGACCAATATCGACGTATTCCTTCCCTCCAATGCCGACAACCAGGCCATGGTAGAAGTGAGGATGATCTCTTCCAATGCAGCGGGCAACGACGAGTGGATCGGTATCGATGACATCGTCATCACCGGCACCGTAGCAGGTGGCGATGTAACACCCCCGGCGATCTCCTCGCTCTCTCCTGCCGACAATGCGGGCAATGTGGCTATCAACGCCACTGCTACCATTAGTTTTAACGAGACGATCCAGAAAGGAACTGGCAGCATCCTTGTAAAAAATTCTTCTACTAACGCTGTTGTACAAACGATAGACGTCACTACGGCTTCCGTTACCATCGCAGGCAGCCAGGCCAGTTTCCCGCTCAGCCTTGCCCACGGCACAGGCTATTATATCGAGATCCCCGCCGGCGCCTTTAAGGACCAGGCCAATAACAATTTTGCCGGCATCCTGGACAATAGCACCTGGAATTTCACTACCATCGCTGCGCCCTTAGCAGGTGTGGTGGGTACTACCTACAACTTTAACACCTGCAGCAATTATATTTCCCAGGGTTTCTCTACTTATAGCGTAACAGGTCCACAGGTTTGGACCTGTACAAAGTTCGGCAGGACCTATACTGTGGATCCATCCACGGATTCCGCCATCGAGATGAACGGGTTCTCCGGCTCCAGCCAACTGAACGAAGACTGGCTGATCTCGCCAAAGTTCGACCTCACGGGCACCAATATCCCGCTGCTTGATTTTTATTCCAAGAGCAGGTTCGAAGGCAACAGCCTTTCCCTCCGGGTATCTACCAACTACTCTGGAACAGGCGATCCCAACGCAGCTACCTGGACCACCATTACAGGCGAATTCCCTGCCCCGAATTCGGACGCGTGGAAGCTGTCCGACAGCCTCAACCTCTCGGCATTCAAAACCTCAAGCGTGTACATCGCCTGGGTGTATACATCCACTACGTCAGCCGCTTCCCGGTGGACGCTCGATGACATCACAGTATACAACAGCACCGTAGCACCCCTTCCTACCCTGGCAGTGACTGGCAGGCTGCTGGATTTCCGCGAAGTGATCGCAGGAAATGTTTCCGCTGTGAAAACCTTCAGCTTCGTAGCCAACGACGTGACATCGAATGTGACGGTGACCGCACCGGCAGGCTTCCAGGTGTCCAAAGACGGCACCAACTTCAGCACCTCCGTGAGCTACACGCCTGCTGAGATCAGCGCGGGAAGCAAAACGGTTTCTGCCAGGTTTGTACCGATGGTGGCCAACACCGCTTATTCAGGCAACATAGAGATCTCCTCAACAGGTTTCAGCAACAACCAGGTGATGGTGAAGGGTAATTCCTACCCTGCCACCACATCGCTTAACGTAGTGAACTGGAACATTGAATATTTCGGCAGCACCAGCAATGGTCCCACCGACGACAACCTGCAGCAGGCCAATGCCAAGAAGGTAATGGATCAACTGGGAGCGGATGCCTATGGTATCTCCGAAGTGGTGGACGTATCCCGCTTTGGCAGCCTCGTTTCTTCGCTCAATGGCGGTTACTCCTATGTGGTAGCGGATTATTGTTCCGGTGGAAGCACAGCTTCTGCCTGCGCCAGCGCACAGAAAACGGCCTTCGTATACAAGACCTCCATGTTCTCCAACGTGTCTACAAGGGCACTGTTGAAAACAAGCGCCACTGCTGTTTCGAACTGGTCTACAGGCAGGCTGCCCATGCTGGTAACTGCTGATGTAACCAAGAACGGAGAAACCAGGACCGTACATTTCATCGTGATCCATGGCAAGGCCAACACAGGCACCACCGCGGAGCAGATAGACGCTTACAACCGCCGCAAGGCAGCCGCCCAGGAGCTGAAAGATACCCTGGACGCGCAGTTTGCTTCAGCCAATATCATCCTGCTGGGAGATTTTAACGACGACCTCGACAGGACCATCGCACCTACCACAGGGGCCGACACGGTTTCTTCCTACCAGCCAATCGTGGTGGACTCCACCGATGCGAATCACTATAAATCCGTGACGCTGATCCTCAGTAATGCCGGTCTTTCATCTACAGTCAACAACCCTGAAATGATCGATCATGTTGTGATCTCCAATGAGCTGGACGGTTCTTACATCAACGAGTCTGCCACCATTTTTACCGACATAGAATCATTGGCCACCATCACCAATTACGCAAACACTACCTCGGATCATTATCCTGTTCTGACGCGGTATGAGTTCGCTGCACCGGCAGATGTAACAGCGCCAACCGTCGTGAGCACCAGTCCTGCAAACAACGCTACCGGTATCCTCACTTCGTTCACCATGTCCATCACCTTTTCTGAGAATATCGCGAAAGGAACTGGAAACATCCTGGTAAAGAAGGTATCTGATAATTCGGTTGCTGCCACCATCGACGCTGCTACCGTAACTGTATCCGGCGCCCAGGCTTCGTGGAGTGTCTCTGGTCTGCAGAATGCAACCGCTTACTATGTTGAAGTTCCCAACACGGCTTTCAAGGATCTTGCAAACAATGCTTTTGCAGGTATTACCGGCGCTACTGCATGGACCTTCACTACGGTAACTACATCTGATGTAACACCGCCGACCCTGGTAAGTACCAACCCTCCGAACAATGCCACAAATATCCCAACCACGTTCACCTTCGCGATGACTTTCTCCGAAAATGTATACGTGGGTACAGGCAACATCACAGTAAGGAAGGTATCCGACAACGCTCTTGTTGCAACGGTGCCGATCGGTGGAGCCACCTTCAATTCGCAGCAGGTTACATTTGCTGTTCCTGGATTACAACCTTCTACGCAGTATTACGTAGAGGTTCCAAATACAGCCATTAAGGATATTGCTAATAATGCTTACGCAGGTTTGTCTGGCGCGACAGCATGGACCTTCACCACGTCGGCAGCCACTTCTCTTCCCCAGGTTGACCCTTCGGAGAACGAGTTCGTAGTGAGCCCCAACCCTGTGCGCAGCCAGCTGGCCTTCAGCTTCCTCCCTAAGGCAGGCAAGGTAGCCTACAGGATCTATGACCTGAACGGCAACCTGGTTTACGAATCTGCAAGAACCGTAGGCAGCAGCAGGCAGGCGGAAACAATAAACATATCTACTTTAGCCTCAGGCACTTATATCTTAAGCATTGTCAACAATGGCTATTTCAGCGTTCAAAAATTCATCAAGCAGTAATTGAACGGAACATCAAGAGAAAACGTCCCGCCGAATGCGGGACGTTTTTTTATCAGCCGCCCTTCTCCTTTAACAGCTGCTTAGCTGAAAAACCGGGAACTTTCGCCCCAAAATCGGCCGTCAAACCTTACCTTTGCGCTCCAAATTAATTTTTAAACACAAAAACAGGGTAATGAACAATTACGAATTGATGGTGATTTTTACCCCCGTATTGAGCGACGATGAATTCAAAGCCGCTCAGCGCAAATACACCAGCCTGGTGACCGACAACGGCGGCCAGGTGGTAGCGGAGAACCCGTGGGGACTGAAATCACTGGCGTATCCCATCCAGAAAAAGACCACTGGTCTGTACTGGGTTGTGGAATTTACTGCGTCATCCGACTTCAATGAGAAGCTGAAGATCCAGCTTCTGCGCGACGAATCTGTGCTTCGTCACATGGTTACCAAGCTCGACAAATACGCCGTCGAGTATAACCAGAAAAAGAGAAGTGGCGTACCAACAGGAACCGAAAAAGTACAGGAGGCTTAATCATGGCACGTCCAAATGAGATCAAATACCTGACGGCAATCAAGCAGGAAAAGCGTCCAAAGAAATTCTGCCGCTTCAAGAAATATGGTATCAGGTACATCGATTATAAAGATGTAGAATTCCTGAAAAAATTCCTGAACGAGCAGGGTAAACTGTTGCCCCGCCGCATCACCGGTAATTCATTGAAATTCCAAAGGAAAGTAAGCGACGCCGTGAAGAAAGCGCGTCAGATGGCCCTGCTTCCTTTTGTAACGGATCTTTTAAAATAAAAACAGCCCTAATCCCCGCTCAGTGGGGTGACAGTTCCGCACGTGCGGGATTGGGTAAAAACAAAACACATGGAAATCATTTTAATTCAGGATGTAGACAATCTCGGTGGAAAGAACGAGCTGGTGAAAGTTAGGAACGGCTATGCCCGTAACTTCCTGATTCCCCAGGGTCTTGCTGTAGAAGCCAATCCATCTAACCGCAAGCAGTTAGATGAAAGGCTGAAGGTGGCAAAGAAGAAAGAAGACCTCATGCTCGCCCAGATCAACAGCGTGATCTCCAAACTCCAGGAGTCTCCGCTTCGCATTGGCGCCAAAACAGGTACCAGCGGCAAGATCTTCGGTAGCGTTACTTCGCTTCAGCTGAGCCGCGCTATCAGGGATCAGAAAGGATATGAGATCGACAGGAAGAAGATCAATATCACTGAAGATGTGAAAGAGCTCGGTACTTATAAGGCGGCGATCGATTTCGGCAACGGACAGTCAGCCGACGTAGAATTTGAAGTGATTGCTGAATAACATCCCGATCAATATTTTTTAAAGTCCACATTTTTATGTGGACTTTTTTTTTGCCCCTGCTTTTCACGCATGCAAAAAAATTGGCACGCTTTTGCATTTATTACTAACAGGTGCGCACATGGCACCGAAACACCAATCGTCCAATCCTTCTTAAAACCGACCGTTCCTGATCCCCTGAAGACC